>CAYRCB010000007.1:93090-327888 GCA_964422645.1 uncultured Solirubrobacteraceae bacterium
CGGACGAAGCGGCAGACGCGGACGAAGCGGCAGACGCGGACGAAGCGGCAGACGCGGACGAAGCGGCAGACGCCGACCGGACCGTGAACCGAGCGGCGGACGCGAACCGGGCGCCGGACGGAGCTGGCGGCGCCGCCCTCATGCCTCGAACGGGGTCAGCACCGCGCGGCGCTCCGGGATGCGAGACCTCGGATCCACTTCGAGGACGCGCAGCGCCGCCTCCGGGCCCGCAGCGGCCCGGGCCTGGTGCACCGCCTCGCGCAGGCGCTCGAGGCGGTACTCGGCGGAGTCCTCCAGCAGCGGGCGCTGGTCGCCGCCGGCGGGACCGAAGCGCTCGGCGCTCAGCCGCAGGGTCTCCGCCGGTGCGGGCAGCAGCACCAGCCGTCGACCCAGCGCGAGCCGCATGCGCAGCGGATCGGCCAGCGGCTCGCGGAAGACGACCCGCTCGCGCCAGGTCCCGCCCTCCACCAGCCGAGCAGCCAGCGCCACCGCCCGCAGCGTCCGCCCGCGCCGCTCGCGTCGGGCCAGCAGCCGGTCGACGAGCAGCGCCAGCGCCCGCTCGAGCTGCGTGCCCGAGCCCGCCTCCGGCAGGTCGAGCGCCTCCTCCAGCGTCTCCCCCGCGAGCCGCGCCCGCAGCGGCGACTCGTCGCGCCCGCGCACCAGCGCATGCGCGGCCAGCCCCGCCGATCCGAAGCGATCGGCCAGATGCGCCCGGCTCAGCCGGGCCACGGCGCCGAGCGTGCCGAGCCCCAGCCGTTCGAGCGGCTCGGGCAGCTCCGCGGTGACGGGTCGCAGCCCCAGCAGGCTCACCGGCTCGCCCGCCAGCCACGCCGCCGCGTCACCGTCCACGACCTCCGCCCGCCGCGGCCGCGCGCGCTGGGCCGCGGCCAGCGCCGTGAAGCGCGACGGTCCGGCGCCCAGCCGGATCGGGCGGCCGTCGAGCGCACGGCGGGTGGCCGCCAACGTCGCGTCGAGCGTGCCGCCGTGCAGGCGACGCAGGCCCGCGGCGTCGAAGCAGGCCAGCCCGATGCGCTCGGACTCGACGCCCGCCCCGATCGACTCCAGCCGCGCGATCACGCGCTCCCAGGCGTCGCCGGCGCCCATGGGGTCCGGCGGGATGAGCGCCAACCGCTGGCAGCGGGCGAGCGCCTCCCCCAGCCGCATCCCCTCGCGCACGCCGAACGCCTCGGCCGCCAGCGAGACCTCGCCGATGCGTTGCTCGCGTCCCGGCTCCGGCGCCAGGGCGGCGGGCTCGCGCAGCAGCGCCGCGCGACCGCCCGCGGCGACCGCGAGGGCGAAGCGAGGCAAGGACACGCAGACGACGCTCATGCGAACACATGTTCGCATCCCTTCCCTGGGCTGGCAAGACGAGGACTAGGGAACTCCCCGATGCGGCGCCCCGCCGCTCGCTCGTAGCGTCGCGCCCATGCGAACCATCACGAAGATCCTCGCGGCCGCCGGCGCGGCCCTGGCGCTCGGTGCGCCCGTCGCCGGCGCCGCGCCGACCCAGCAGGCCACGCTCACCATCAACGCCGGACGCTCCGGCATCGAGGGCTTGAACGGCAGCGGCTGGACGACGATCACCGTCAAGGCCGACAAGGCCTCCGACTTCGGCATCGTCGCCCTCAACGAAGGCAAGGACACCGGCATCTTCGCCAACACGATCGACGAGCTCGCGCCCGACCAGCTCGGCTCGTGGGGCAAGTGGATCGTCGGCGGCAGCACGAGCCCGCGCCAGCCCTACGTCACGACCGTGAACCTCACGCCCGGCCAGTACGCCGTCGTCACCTTCGGCAAGAAGTCGAACACGTGGGTCGGCGGGTTCGGGGTGCGCGACGTCGCCACCGTCGCCGAGGAGCCCGCGTCCGGGGCGACGGTGCAGCTGCGCGACTTCCGCTTCGTCGCGCCCAAGCAGATGACGGCCGGCGCCGGGATCAAGGTCGTCAACGAGGGACGCCAGCTGCACGAGCTCGTCCTCGCCCGGGTCAAGGGTCAGCCGATCGCGCAGGCGGTCAAGCTCGCCAAGCAGGGCAAGTTCGGCAAGATCAAGCTCACCGGGATGCCGAGCCAGCTCGTCGGCCTGGTCTCCTCCGGGACGACGAACATCGTCCAGCCGAAGCTCACGCCCGGCCAGTACCTGCTGGTCTGCGCCTACGCCGACAAGCACAGCCGCAACAAGCCGCACTCGATGCTGGGCATGGCCCAGGCCATCACGGTTCGCTAGCGGCCTGCGGCGTCGAGCGGCCGGCCTCGCCTTCCGCGGGGCCGGCCGCTACGTCGCCGGCGCCGCCCCGAACATCTCGCCCAGGCGCAGCGCGACCGTCGCATCGCCCGCGAGCTCGAGGCGACCGGTCATCAGCGCCTTGCCCGGGTCGAGATCACCCGCGGCGAGACGCAGGAAGTCGACCACCGTCATCCGCAGCGTCAGGCTGGGAGCGCCGACGCGCCCCGGCCGCGCGACCGCCCGACCGTTCCCCACCGTCACCGTCCACGGCTTCGCGGCGCCGTCGGCGGTGCGCAGGTCGTAGAGGATCGCCCCCGTGAAGCCCTCCGCTCGATCGGGCCGGAAGCGCCGCGTCATCGCGGCGAACAGCGCGCGCAGGCCGAGGTCGGAGCCGGCGGTGCGCTCCAAACGGTCGTCGCGGGTGCCGCGCACGAAGGCGCGGAAGGCCGCTTCCCCGCGCGCCGCCGCGCCCGCCGCCAGCGAGCGACCGTCGCGACGCACGCCGCGCACGAGTCCCGCGACGGACGAGCGACGACCACGCGGGGCACCGCGCTCCGTCCACCAAGGGGCGGCGCCGCGGCGCGCCGGCGGCCCCGAGTCCATCGGCGCGATCACGTGGTCGACCCCGCTCGTCCGCGCGGGCGCGCGCCGCGCCAGCGCCGCGGCCACGACCGGCGCCAGCCGCGCCGCCCGCTCGGCCTCGCGCTCCTCGCGGCCGGCGGCGAAGCGCGGGAGCACGCGCTCACCGAACAGCTCCAGCGACTCGACGATGTGCTCGTGGCGGTTGTTGCCGGCCTGCAGCACGAAGATGACCTGGTCGACCCCCGCGCGCTCGTAACGCTCTACCAGCTCGGCCACCTGCTCGGGCGTGCCGATCGCGCCGCGCAGCGAGCCCAGCCCCTGCTGGAGGACCTTCACCCCGAGCGGCGCCTTGTCGGGCCGAATGACGCTGCGCGCGAACCCGGCCTCCTGGCGGCGGCGCTGGAACTCGTCCCAGATGCTCGTCCGCCCCGGACGGTGGTCGCCGAAGAGGTAGTAGTGGGCGAGCGAGTAGCCGAAGAAATGGGCGCCGTCGATGCCGCGCTCGATCGCCTCGGCCTCGTCGTCGTGGAGCATCATCGGCAGGACGACCGCGACCTGCGGATTGACCGCGAAGCCCGCAGGAACGCACTGCTCGGAGGCGAGGATCGCGTGGTACTCGTCGACCCACTCCTTCGCCTCCTCCGGCTCGACGAACGAGAAGCTCAGCGCGCCGATCCCCCGCCGGGCGGCGAGCCGGATCGTGTCGCGCCGCGAGCAGGCGACCCACAGTGGCGGATGGGGCCGCTGCACCGGCTTGGGGACGACGTTGCGTGGCGGCATCGAGACGAAGCGCCCGTCCCAGCCGGCGAACGGCTCCTCGACGAGCATCCGCGTGAGGACGTCGATCGCCTCCTCCCACTGCTCGCGCTTCGTCCGGCGGTCGACGCCGAAGCCGGCCAGCTCGGCCCCCGACGAGGTCTCCCCGGTCCCGAGCTCGACGCGACCGCCGGAGACGAGGTCGAGCATCGCCACCGTCTCGGCGCGGCGGGCCGGGTGCTCGTAGCCGGGCGGCAGCGGCAGGATCCCGAACCCGAGGCGGATGCGCGGCGCGCGCTGGCTGGCCGCGGCGAGGAAGACGTCGGAGGCGCTGGAGTGGCTGTACTCCTCGAGGAAGTGGTGCTCGACCGCCCAGACCGTGTCGATGCCGACGCGGTCGGCGACCTCGACCTGCTCGAGCGCGTCGGCCAGCAGCCGGCGCTCGGCGTCGGGGCCCCACGGGCGTGGGAGCTGGTGCTCGTAGAAGATGCCGAACCGCATCGGAGGGGCGCGATCCTATGGCGGGCGCCGCGACGGTGAAAGCCCACCGGATCGGTTGGCTATCGTAGACGGACGATGTTCCGCTTCCCCAACCCGGTCAACGAGCTGGCCGCGCGCACCGTGGCCGCCGGCGTCGTGGCGATGAGCGTCGCCGCGATCGCGACCGGGTGGCGCTGGCTGCTGCTGGCGCTCCTCTACGGGTTCGCGGCGCGCGTGGCCGCCGGGCCGCGTCTCTCGCCGCTCGGGCTCTTGGCGACGCGCGTCGTCGCCCCGCGGCTCGGGCCGCCGCGGCTCACGCCGGGACCGCCGAAGCGGTTCGCCCAGGCGATCGGCCTGGCGTTCTCGCTGACCGCGGCGCTGCTCGCGTTCGCCTTCGACGCGCCGACGGCGGCGTGGGTCGTGACCGGAGCGCTGGCCGCCGCGGCGTTCCTGGAGGCGGCCTTCGGGCTCTGCCTCGGATGCCGGATCTTCGCGCTGGGGATGCGGGCCGGGGTGGTTCCGCGGGCGGTCTGCCAGGAGTGCTCGGACATCTGGGCGCGCGAGGCGGGCTGACGCGCCGAGGGCTCAGCCGCCGCTGATCGCGGCGATCACGTCCACGCGCGAGCCGGGTCCGAGGCGGGTGTCCAACGTGCCGCGCTCCTGGTCGACGTAGACGCGGATGTGGCGGCGCAGCGCCGGCCCCGGCTCACAGAGGCGATCGCGCAGGCCCGGCCAGCGCTCGTCGAGGCGGTCGATGGCGTCGTTCACCGTCGCCGCGTCGACCTCCAGCTGGCGCGGGAGGTCGACGAACAACGACGGCAGCGTCGGCGGGAGATGGACGTCGGCCATCAGTCCAGCACCGCGACCTCGACCGAAGCGATCGCGGGCAGGTAGCTGGCGATCTCGCTCCAGGTGTCGCCCTCGTCGGCGCTGGCGAAGACCTGGCCGGTGCTGGTGCCGAAGTAGAGGCCGGCCGGGTCGAGCGCGTCGATCGCCATGCCCTCGCGCAGGACGCCGACGAAGGCGTCGCGCTGCGGCAGGCCGCGGTCGAGGCGCTGCCAGCTGGCGCCGGCGTCGCGGGTGCGCCAGACCGCGGCGTGGCCGTCGGGCATGCAGCGCCCGTGGCCGCCGTCCAGCGGGATCACGTAGAAGGCGTCGCGGTCGTGCGGGTGGGCGGCGGCGGCGAAGCCGAAGTCGCTCGGCAGTCCTTCGGTGATCTCGATCCAGGAGCGGCCCGCGTCGTCGCTGCGATGCATCCCGCAGTGGTTCTGCTGGTAGAGGCGGTCGTGGTCCACCGGCGACATCACGAGCTTGTGGACGCAGTAGCCGACTTCGGGATCCTCGATCGGCCAGTCGGCGCGCAGACCGTGGTTGCGCGGGGTCCACGTGGCGCCGTCGTCGGTCGTCTCGAAGATGCCGAACCCCTGCACGACGGCCCACAAGCGCGCCGGATCGTCCGGATGGGGCAGGATCGCGGGCAGGCCGAGGTGGCCGGGCGGCTGGTTGGCCGGGTCGTTCCAGGCGTCGCGGCCGGGTTGCCCGTCGAGCGTGCTGAGCAGCGCCCAGCTGCGACCGCCGTCGCGGCTCTCGAAGATGCCGGCCGCCTCCGCGCCGGCGAGCAGGCGGCCGTGCGCCGCGGTCAATCCGGAGACCTTCGAGAGCTTCAGGCCGCGGCCGTCGTCGGCGTCGTAGGTCAGACCCTCGCTCGACAGCTCCCAGCTCTCCCCGAGATCGTCGCTGCGCCACACGCCAGCGCCGTGCCACTCGCTCGCCGCGGCCGCGTAGATCGTGCCGGCCGCCGGATCGTGGATCGCGTGATAGATCGGCCAGGCGTCGCAGAACGGCCCGCGCTGGCTCCAGGCGCGACGATCGCCGTCGCTCTCGAGCAGGAAGCAGCCCTTGCGGGTTCCGATCAGCAGCACGATGCGCGACATCCCGTCTCTCCTCCGACCTCGAGGTTCGTTCGTCGGACCTCAGTGTCGCGGCTCGACGGACGAGGTGGCAAGACTGGCCGCTGTGGCGGTGTCGAGCGGCGACACGTTGGGCAGTAGGAGCTATGCGCACGATCCAAGCCATCTCCAGGAAAGCGCCGACGATCCGGGTGGTGCGCGGACGCCGCCGGCGGGCGCCGTGGGCGATGACCGTCGTCGCGGCGATCATCGCCGGGGCGACCGGCGCGGTGCTGGCGTACTTCCTCGACCGCGAGCGCGGCAAGCAGCGCCGCCACCAGCTGCGCGATCGCGCGACGGGCCTCGGGCGACGCCGCCTCGAGCAGGCCGAGCGTCAGGCGGGCTACGCCGCCAGCCGCGGCCGCGGCTTCGTCCGCCGCACCGGCGCCGCGGTCTCCCATCGCCATCGCGAGTACGACGACGCGACGCTCGTTCGCAAGGTCGAGACGGAGATCTTCCGTCCGGCCGACGCGCCGAAGGGCTCGGTGAGCGTCAACGTCCACCATGGCGTCGTCGAGCTGCGCGGCGAGGTCACGCGCCCGGAGCAGGTGAAGGAGCTCGGCGCGGCCGCCGAGCGCGTCGACGGCGTCAAGCGCGTCGACAATCTCCTGCACACCGCAGGGTCGCCGCCGAAGCACTCGCCCGCCAGCGATCCGGACGAGGTCCGCGCGCGGGCGGAGGAGCCGAAGACCCCGTCGCGGTTCTCGCGCAACCCCGCCACGGCGCCGCAGCCGCCGCACCGCAGTGGCGGCTGAGAGCGTCTCACTTCGAGGAGGACGACCCATGCCCAAGACCACTTCCAGCGGCAAGCCCAAGCAGGAAGAGCTCCCGGCGCCCCTCCGGCGCTCGCCGGCCAAGGCCCAGCGGACGTTCGCCAAGGCCCATGACAGCGCCGTCGAGACGTACGGCGAGGGAGCGCGGGCCCACCGCGCCGCCTACGCCGCGCTGAAGCACAGCTTCGAGAAGCGCGGCGACCATTGGGAGCCCAAGGACGGCAAGGGGCCCTCGGATCCGCGTGCGAAGAACCCGCGCGCCCGCGAGGGTCGCGGCAAGAGCTACGGCGGCGTGGACGTCGAGGGCAACTCCAAGGAGGAGCTGTACCAACGGGCGCGGGACCTCGGCGTGCGCGGTCGCTCGCGGATGTCCAAGGGGGAGCTGGCCGAGGCGATCGCCCGCAAGCAATAGGCGCTCGGTCGCCGGGTCGAGCGCGGCCGCGGGCCGGCGCGGCCGCCGGGTCAGCCCGGCCGCTCACGACCGAGAACGCTTCGCAGACGTAGAAAAGCCCCGCCGGAGCGGGGCTTTTCCGTAGCAGGTCGATAAGCCGGATTCTGTCGTGGGCAACCATCCATCTGAGCGGCCGACCTGGACCTCGGCGGGCAGCCTGCGAACGGTCCTGCTTGGCCTTGCATCGGGTGGGGTTTGCCTGGCCGCCGCGTCACCGCGACGCCGGTGCGCTCTTACCGCACCATTTCACCCTTGCCGGCCCGGGACGCAGCTGCAGCCCCGGACGTAGGCGGTGTCATTTCTGTGGCACTTTCCCGCGGGTTTCCCCGGGTTGCTTCGCAACCACCCTGCCCTGTGATGTCCGGACTTTCCTCGAAGGCCTTGCACCTCCGCGGTTGCCTGGCCTGCAGGATCAATCTAGCGACGCGCGAGCGGGATGGGCAAGGGACGCAAGCCCGCTGTCGCGGGGCGCGCCGCAGCGCGCCGCCAAGCCCGCGGGCGGAAGCAGATCGGCCGGCCGCGAGCGGGAGCGGCGGAGCGCGGGCCGGCGTGACCGAGCGCGGGCCGGAGCGACCGAGCGGCGGGCGGAGCGTGGACGCCCGCGGCGGCGCCGCGGGCTACGACAGCTCGCTGCCGCAGCGCGTGCAGCGGCCGCCGACCGGCGTCGGGCCGGCGCCGTAGCGGGGCTCGAGCGGGCCCGAGCAGACGGGGCAGGCGGCGGTCCGCCCCGCGGTCAGCGCGTCCCACGCGCCGGTGAGGAGGTCGTCGAGCGTGGGCGCCCCGCCCGCCGAGCAGGGGGCTCGATCGTCGCCGCAACCGTGGTCGTCACGATCGGGCCCGAGGATCGCCGGCCGCTCGATCGCGTCGAGGAGCGTGAGGGTCATTGGACGATCCTCAACAAGCCGACGACCTTCCCGATGATCTGCGCCTCGCGCGTGCGAATGGGCTCCATGTGATCGTTCTCCGGTTGCAGTCGAATGTGGTCCGCCTCGCGGTAGAAGCGCTTGACGGTCGCCTCCTCCCCCACGAGCGCGACGACGATCTCGCCATCCGACGCGGTCTCCTGGCGATGCACCACGACCTTGTCGCCGTCGAGCATCCCCGCGTTGACCATCGACTCGCCGCGGACGGTCAAGACGAACTCGCCGTGATCGCCGCCGGCCTCCGGCGGGACCGCGATGTGGTCCTCGATGTTCTCCTCGGCCAGGATCGGCTGGCCGGCGGCCACCGAGCCGACCAACGGCAGCCCGCCGGCCGGGCTGACCAGGCTCTTGACGCTGTCCACCGCGCGATCGAGCAGCTCGATCGCGCGCGGCTTGGACGGATCGCGCCGCAGCAGCCCCACCTTCTCGAGGTTGGCGAGATGCGCATGCACCGTCGACGACGAGGCCAGCCCGACCGCCTTGCCGATGTCGCGCACCGTCGGCGGGTACCCGTACTTGGCCGAGTACTGCTTGATGAAGTCGAAGATCTCCTGCTGGCGCTTGGTGAGGTCCATGGCCGTGCCGCTCCTCACTGCGGGTGGTGGTCAGAGGGGAACATGTGTTCGCTACGGTAGCGAGCAGGCTGGACGGAAGCAATGTCGCTATCCTCGCTGCGCCCTCGCGCCGGTGGCGGAATTGGTAGACGCGCAAGGTTGAGGGCCTTGTCCAGGCAACTGGGTGGAGGTTCGAGTCCTCTCCGGCGCATAGAGACGAAGCCCCGCTACGGCGGGGCTTCGTCGTTCTTCGACCAGGCGATGCTCCAGGGTCCCGGCCCGCGCGTGGCAAACCGCGTGGCAAACGAGGAATCGCCCAAGGAGACAGGGACGGGCAGAAGCCAAGCGACTAGATCCGATTCCGATGCATGTGGGTCAGCAGCAACGGCGTCCCCGAGTTCAAGCGCGGCTTCCAGACGAAGGACGGCTCGCGGCCACTCCCGACGAGCAGGGGAGGCGCTGGGAGCTGTCGACCGTCGGCCCCGACCTTGGAGCGCCGAGCCCGGCGGTCCTGGAGTCCCGTCCTAGGCGCTCAGGCCGCTGCTGGCGGGTCCCGGGCGATGTGATGGCAGGCCTGGCCCGGGCGCGCGCCGTAGCGGCTGTGAACGGCGCGCCTGAGTCGACGAGCCCTTTCGTCGCCGTTGACACACGGGACGAATGGCGGCAAGCTCGCCGGACTTCGGATCGGCCCTGTCGCGCACGATCCACCCACTCGGTCGCGGAGCACCGACACCATGCTCGCCGGTCGCTTCGCATCCCGTGGCCTCCGACGCGGAAGTTGAACTCGGCTGCAGCCTGGTTCGCCTTGCGCTCGCAGCGGGCTTAGGCGTTCCCTTCAGCCGCTTCGCAGAAAAGCCCCGCACATGCGGGGCTTTTCGTTGGGCGTGACGTGGCGAGGCGAGAGCTACTCTCGCACCTCGAGCACCGCCTTCCCACCGCGCTGGCGCACGCTGAACTCCATCGGCTGCTCGAGCTGCTGCGCTTGGGCGGGCACGTCGTCGACGTTCGACGCGTCGAGGATCGGGTTCGGGTAGTACACGGTCTCCGGCAGCTCGCCGAGCTTCCGCGCCGCCATGTTCGCCGCCCAGGCCTCGGCCTTGCCGACGACGACGTCGTTGCCGTCCGACATCGCGAAGAACCGGCCGCGCTTCAGCGCGTCGATGTTGTTCGCGTCCGCCCCGCCGTAGGTCACCACGAGCGGCCGGAACGACGCGTCCAGGGCCGCCACGTCAGCGGCCGCCAGCGCGGCCACCGTGTCGTACAGCCCCTTCAGGCTCGAGCCGTACTTCTGCTTCCAGCTCTGCACGATCGCCGCCGACTCCTCCGGCAGGACCTTGTCGTTGCTCGCGGTGGCGACGACGTCCAACCCACGCGCGCGGGCCTGCGCGACGAAGGCCGCGTCGCGCTCGCGGAACACGTCGGCCGTCTTCGGGCCCGTGATCGCCGCGACCTTCGCGCCCGGCTCGAGCTGGTCGGCCAGGACGTCGGCCAGGCCGGCGCCCATCGCCCGCAGGTCGCTCGTCAGGTTCGTGAAGTACGGCCCACCGGTCGACGTCTGGCGCACGATGAGCGGGATCCCGGCCTTCCGCGCGGCGTCGAACGCCCCGCGCATCGCCTCCGGGACGATCGGGAACACGACGAGCGCGTCGACGTCCTGCTGGATCAGCGATTGGACGTCGGCGAGCTGCTTGTTCGGATCCCCGTTGGCGTCGACGGTCACGACCTTGTTGCCGTACCGCTCCGACTGCGCCACGAGCGCGTCGTGGGTCGTCTTCAACTGCGGATCGCCCAACTGCGGCACCGACTCCCCGATCGTCATCTGCGGGTCATCGCTGCCGGCAGCGGCCGTGGCGGACGTCGCCACCCCGGCCTGCTCGCTGTCTCCGCACCCGGCCGCCACGGTCGCGCTGGCGAGGCCGAGCACGCACAGCACGAGGGCCATCGTCCGATAGCTCATGTCACCCTCCCCTCCTCGTTGGTCTTACGACGGGACCGGCCGGAGCCGGTCGAAGAGGACGGCCAGGATCAGCACCGTCCCCGAGATCACGCCCTGCCAGAAGCTCGAGATGCCGGCGAGCGTCAGGCCGTTGGAGAGCGCGCCGATGAAGAGCACGCCCAGGAGCGTGCCGAACAGGCTGCCGACGCCGCCCAGCAGGCTCGTTCCGCCGACCATCACCGCCGCCGCCGCCGTCAGCTCGACGCCCGTGGCGATCGTGGGCGACGCCGACGCGAGCCGGCCGGCGTCGATCACGCCCGCCACCCCGGCCAGGAGCGCCGCGATCGCGTAGGCGCTCATGCGCACGGCGACGACGTTGACGCCGGCCAGGCGCGCCGCCTCCGGGTTCCCGCCGACGGCGTACACCATCCGACCGAAGTTCGTGTAGCGCAGCACCACGATCGCCGCGACCAGGATCCCGAGCGCGATCACCACCGGCCACGGGATCCCGGCGACGCGTCCGGAGCCGATGGTCCGCAGCAGCTCCTGGTCGTAGAGCTGGATCGTCGAGCCCTCGGTCTGGATCAGCGCGACGCCTCGGAACACCGACGCCGTGCCCAGCGTGACCACGAAGAACGAGAGCCCGAGCCGGGCGATGAGCAGGCCGTTGAGCGCGGTGCCCGCCGCGAGCGCGCCTCCCAGCACGAGCGGGATCGCCAGCGCGGTCGGCGTGCCGCCCTCCAGCAGCGAGGCCAGCGTGACCGCCGTCAGCGCCACGAGGCCGCCGAGCGAGAGGTCGAAGCCCCCGACGAGCATGACGAACGTCAACCCCACGGACACGATCAGCAGCGAGGCGTTCGTCTCGAGGATGTTGAGCACGTTGCCGGAGGTGGCGAACTGGCTGTTGGTGCTCGTCAGCCAGATCAGCAGGAGGGCGAGCGCGACGAGCACGCCGAGATAGCGCAGGACGCTCTCGCGCACGCGCCGTGCGACAGGGGTGTTCGTCAACAGCTGTGACGGTGAGCTAATCGCCATCGTTCGTGGGTCCTCCGCCCGCGCTGAGCAGCGCGATCCGTTCTTCGGTGGCCTCCTCGTGGGCGAGCTCGCCGGTGATCTCGCCCTCGTGCAGCACGAGGATGCGGTCGCACAAGCCGAGGAGCTCGAGCATGTCCGAGGAGGCCATCAGCACCGCCAGCCCCTGCCCGAGCAGCTCGTCGAGCACGCCGTAGATCTCGTTCTTCGCGCCGACGTCGATGCCCCGCGTCGGCTCGTCGAGCAGCAGCAGCCGGGGCTCGCGCGACAACGCGCGCGCCAGCACCACCTTCTGCTGGTTGCCGCCCGACAGCGACCGCAGCGGCGCGCCCACGCCCGCGGCGCGGATCTTCAGCTGGCGCATCGCCGCCGCAGCCCGGTCGCGGTCCTGCGACCGGGAGGCGATGCCCAGCATCGCGGCGGGTCCGAGCGCGATGTTGTCGCTGATGCGGGCGCCGGGCACGATGCCCTGGCTCATCCGATCCTCGGGCACGAGGCCGATCCCCGCGGCGAGCGCAGCGCGGATCGACGCGCGTGGCACGGGCCGCTCGTCGAGCAGCACGCGGCCGTGCCGGTAGGTCCGCACGCCGGCGATCGTCTCGATGAGCCGCGTCCGCCCCGCTCCCATGAGCCCGGCGAGCCCGACGATCTCCCCGCGGCGCACCGCGAGCGACAGCGGGCGCCGTTCACCGTCCACGACGAGCCCGTCGACGCGGAGCCTCGGCGCCGCCGGCGCCCGCCGGCTGCGCCGGAAGAACCCGCCGAGGTCGCGGCCGACCATCATCGTGCTCAGCCGCTCGTCGGTGATCTCCGTGCGGTCGAGCTCGCCGACGAGACGGCCGTCGCGCAGCACCACGGCGCGATCGGCCAGGCGCCGGATCTCCGCGAGCCGGTGGGTGATCAGGATCGTGGAGACGCCGTCGCACCGCAGACGCTCCACGACGGCGAACAGGCGCTCGGGGTCCGGCAGCCGGCTCGTCGCCTCGTCGAGCAAGAGGAGGCGTGGTCGGGCGGCGAGCGCCTTGGCGACCTCGGCCATCTCCTGCTCGCCGGTGCCGAGCGAGTCGAACCGCGCGGAGGGGTCGACGTCGAGGCCGACCGCCGCCAGCAGGGGCACCGCGGCCGCGAGCTGCCGACGTCGCCGATAGCGCCCTCGCGCCCATCGGATGTCCCGCAGCAGGACGTTCTCGGCCACGCTCATGCTCGGGACGGCGGTCGGCTCCTGGGACACGAGCGCGATGCCGGCGTCGAGCGCCTGCCGGGGCGAGGCGAAGGCCATCGCGCGGCCGGCGACGCGCAGGGTCCCCGCGTCCGGCCGGACCACGCCCGCGAGGATCTTGACCAGCGTCGACTTGCCCGAGCCGTTCTCCCCGGCGAGGGCGACGACCTCGCCCGGCGCCACGACGAGGTCGACGCCGTCGAGCGCGACGACCGGCCCGTACGCCTTGCGGATCCCGGCCGCGACGAAGCCGTGCGTGCCTCCGCCGACGTCCGCCGGCGGCTCGTCGGCCCGCACGTCCCCGGTCAGCTCGAGCCCGCTCATCGCCGCCGCCTGCCGATCCCCGGTCGCCGACGCGCGTCACCTGCGAGCAGCGAACGCGCCACGATCCGCCCCGAGGCGGCGTTGAGCCCGGGCCCCGGATGAGTGCTCGCGCCGCACTGGAAGAGCCGCGGCACCGGCGTCGCGTGCGATCCGGCCGAGCGCAGGGGCCGCCACAGATGGCCCTGGTCGAGCGTCGTGGAACCGCCGTACGGATCGCCGCCGACGAGGTTCGGGTTGCGCCGCTCCAGGTCGGCGGGCGAGAGGACGCGGCGGGCGAGCACCGCGGCGGTGAGGTTCGTGACGTGCTCGGCGACGCGATCCAGCACGCGGTCGGCATACGCCTCGGCCAGCTCGGCGGTCCACTCGCCCGAGCCGGCGCCGAGCTCGCCGGCGGCGTCGCCGCGGACGCGCCGCGGCACCTCCTGCAGCTGGATCCACAGGATGGCGCGGCCGTCGGGCGCGCGGCTGGGGTCGAGGGCGGTCGGCTGGCCGCAGGCGACCGTCGGCCGCGCCGGCAGCAGGCCTGCGCTCGCCTGCACGCAGGCCAGCCGGACGTCGTCGAGGCTGTCGGCGACGTGGACGATCGCCGCCTGTGCCAGTTGCCGATCCCGCCACGAGAGCGGCTCGGAGAGGGCGACGTGGATCTGCATGCCCGCCCGCCCGTAGCGGTAGCGCGACGCCTGCCGGCGGACCTCGGCCGGCACCGCCTCGGCGGGCAGCAGACGGCCGTAGAGCTGCGAGGGGGTCACGTTCGCGACGACGGCGCGGCGCGCCGCCACGCGCTCCTGTCCTGAGACCACCACGCCGGTGGCAGCTCCACGCGACACGACGATCCCGGTGACGTCCGCGCCGGTCCGAACGGTCCCGCCATGGTCCTCGATGAGGCGCCGGAAGGCATGCGTGAACCCGTCGGCGCCGCCGCGGACCAGGGGCGCCCCGCCCATGTGCAGGCCGGTGACCAGCCCGAGCAGCTGCAGGGCGCCCCCCGCGTCGTCGGGCGACAGCCCGGTGTGGAGGATCCAGGGCGCATACAGGATCGCCGGCGCATCGCCGGCGAACCGGGCGTGCAGCCACGCCCGAGCGCTCGCGACGAGGTCCTGCGCCATCTGGCTCGTGCCGGCCCTCCCCAGCCGGCGCACGAGGCGCGCCGCCAGGCGGACGGCGTGGCGGCTGTGCAGCTCGGTCTCGGTCAGCGCGCCGACGAGATCGGCGATCCCGAGGAACCGCTCGAGCTCGGCGCGGTGCGCCCGGGCGTCCACCGCGCCGAAGCCCGCCTCCGTCGCGCGCGGATCGCGATGCAGCAGCACCGGTTCGCCGCCGTCCCGCACGGTCGCCCCGGGCAGCTCGGTGTTCACGTAGGCGAGGCCGCGCGCGGCGAGCTCGTCGCCCAGCTCGCGGTACGTCGCCGACGCCAGGAACAGCGGATGCCAGCTCGAGAACGTGTCATGGCGGAAGCCGGGCAGCGTGAGCTCCTCGGTCGCCACGGCACCGCCGAGCTCGGCGTTGCGCTCGAGCACCTCGACGCTCCATCCCGCCCGAGCGAGATACGCGGCGGCGACGAGCCCGTTGTGGCCGCTGCCGATCACGACGGCGTCGACCTCACGCATCGCCACGCTCGTGCGGTTGCGGTGGCCTCGACATGGCGGGCACCGTAGGCCCGTCGCGCCGACCGGGGCAACCGCCCGAACAGGTGGAGCCGCCGCGGTCCCGCACGCGCCGCGAGCCGGCCCCGGCGGATCACCCGAACGGGTGTGGACCGACCTGCGAGAGTTCCCTCCACGCGGGTCGACCAGGGCGTTGCGCCCGGCTCGCCACGCGACTAGCGTTCACCGGCGTCGAGGTGATACGGCGCCCAGACGACCGCGGGTGATGTCCACGTCGCCACACCCCCATCCCGCCTTCGAGGAGATCGACGCGTCGAGGACCATGGCGGAGCTCGAGCGCGCGATCATCGAAGCCGCGCGCCGGCTCGTCCACGCGGATGCGTACGGCATCACCTGGCTGGACGCGGGGCGGCGCAAGCTGTCCGTGCGGACGCTGAACGTCCCGCGCGGGTTCGTCGAGGAGTACGAGGCGTTCGGCCGGCACAACGACGCCCTCTTCACGTGCATGACGCGCCGGCGCGAGCCCGTGCACGACGGCCTGCTGTTCGACCGGCGGGCCTGGATGCAGCAGCCGATCTGCCGGTTCCTGCACGACTGGGGCTTCGAGCGCTGCATGCAGGCGCCCGTGATGGTCTCCGACGTGCTGCAGTCGACGCTGCACTTCACCCGCGGGCCCGGCAAGCGCGCCTTCGCGGCGCGCGACCTCCAAGCTGCGGAGCTGCTGCATCATCGCGTCGCCCGTCAGCTGCGCCACATCATCGTGGAGGGCGAGCTCGAGCGGACGCGCAAGCTGTGCGGCTCGCTGCTCGAGCACCTCGCGATCCCGGCCGTCGTCACGACCGCCTCGGCGGCGCTCGTGCACGTCAACCACGCCGCCGACCTGCTGCTCGTGTCCTACCGCGCGAACCCCGCGTTGTGGCCGGAGTACGCGGACGCCGTGCGCGCAAACGTCCAGGCGCTGGCCGCGACGGGGGTCTGCTCCGACGGCAGGCTGGCGACGCGGCAGGATGGTGCCGACGCCGGCTACCGCGTGCGGACCAGCCGCGTCGAGCCCGGCGATCTCTTCCTCTCGCTCTTCCACCCAGCGTGCAGCGAGCCGACCGTCACGACGACCCTCGCGCCGCGCGAGCAGGTGATCGCCAACCTCGTCGCGCAGGGCTACACGAACGAGCGGATCGGCGACGCGCTCAACCTGTCGGTCAACACCATCAAGGACCACCTCAAGCGCATCAACCGCAAGCTCGGCACGACGAACCGCGCGCAGGTCGCGGCCTGGGCGCAGGCGCGCCTCGCGCACGACGCGCGCACGCCACCTACCGCGTAGCGCGGCGGCGCAGGCGCGCGATCACCTCGTCGAGCGCGACGACGTCGCCGTACTTCGCGTCGATGTCGAGGAGGTTGGCGGCGTGCGGGCCGGGCGCGCGGTCACCGACGCACTCGCGCGCGACGACGACGCGAAACCCGGCGGAGACGGCGTCCACGGCCGTCGCCCGCACGCATCCGCTGGTCACGCAGCCGGTCACCACGAGCGTGTCGACCCGGTGCGCGAGCAGGTACGCCAGCGCGGGCGTGCCCCAGAACGCCGACGGCGCGCGCTTGACCCAGATCGGCTCGCCGGGCGCGGGCGCGACGCGCGGGTCGATCTCGCACCAGCGGGTGCCGTCGACCAGCACGCGCAAGCCGGGCATCTTGCGCAGCCACGGAAGCGCGGCCTGCTCACCGAGCTGGAAGCCGACCGCGGTGTACGCGATCGGCACGCCGGTCTCGCGCGCGGAGGGCAGCAGCTCCGCCACCGCCGCCACGACGGCGTCCAAGCCGCCCCCGACGCCGGAGCCCGCCTCCGTGAAGCCGCGCTGGAGGTCGACGACGAGGAGCGCCGGCCGCTGGCCGAAGCCCGAGCGGGCGCCGATGCCGCTGCGCGCGTAGATCTCGGCGGTGACCGGGTCCGCCGCCTCGGGGCGACGGTCCATCACCCCGCCCCGACGGCGTTCTCGATGACGCCGACGCGCTCGACCTCCACTCGCACCCGGTCGCCGGGGCTCAGGTAGACCGGCGGGTCGCGGCGATCCCCGACCCCGCTCGGCGTCCCGGTGAGGATCAGGTCGCCGGGCGCCAGGGTGACGAACTCCGACGCGCACGCCACCAGCGTCGGCACGTCGAAGATCATGAGCGCCGTGGTCGCGTCCTGGCGCGTCTGCCCGTTCACGGTCACGTGGATGCGGAGGTCGCCGGGGTCGCCGACGTCGTCGGGCGTCACCAGATGCGGCCCGACCGGCGACGAGCGCTCCCACGCCTTGCCCTGCAGCCACTGATGCGTCCGCTCCTGGAAGTCGCGCATCGTGACGTCGTTGGCGACGGCGAAGCCGGCGACGTGGTCCATCGCGTCCTCGCGGCGCACCCGCCGCCCGTGGCGGCCGACGACCACCGCGAGCTCCCCCTCGTAGTCCATGCGCGACGACTCCGGCGGCTTGGGGAGGACGTCGTAGGGACCGGCCAGGGACGCGGAGAACTTCGTGAACCAGACCGGGTAGCTCGGCGTCGCCTGCCGGCACTCCTCGATGTGCGCGTAGTAGTTCAGCCCGACGCACAGCGCCTTCGACGGGTTCGGCACGACCGGCCGCAGCCGGACGGCCTCGAGCGGGATCCGCTCGCCGGTCAGCGGCGGATCGGCCAGCAGGTCGGCGTCGGCCCCCAGCTCGGTGAGGCCCTCGATCGGCAGGACGGCGTCGCCGTCGACGACGCCGGCGAAGCGCCGGTCTCCCTGCGCACAGCTCGCGAATCGCATGTGACGTCCTCCCCGCGGTCAGGTCTGGCGGAAGCTGGGCCACGCGCCCCAGAGGCTGACGGACCTGCCGCTGTGCTCCCAGTCGCCGCACGGCACGTCGGCCCGGTCGTCCCAGTACGTGGTCATCTCGGCCGAGAGCTCGACGAGGAACCCGCCCGCGTCGGCGAACATCACGAACAGGTTGTTGCCGGGCCCGTGGCGGCCCGGACCCCAGAGCAGCGGCACGTCGTGGCGTGCCAAGTGGTCGCCCCAGCGCTTGAACGCGGCCCAATCCGGGACGTCGTAGGAATAGTGGTCGAGCCCCGGGTCGGTCGCGCGCTCGACGATCGCGACGGTGTGGTGCTCATGGCCGCAGCGCAGCCAGGCGAACGCGTCGCCGCCCATCCGGTCGGAGACGCGAAAGCCCAGCACGGACTCGTAGAAGTCGACCATCGTCCGCGGCGACCGGGTCGACAGCGCGAGGTGCTGGACGCGATCCGGGCGCAGGGCACCGCCCGAGCCCTCGCCGGAGCGATCGACGCGGCCGTGCAGCTCGATGCGGTTCCCGTCGGGGTCGATCAGCGAGACGCACTCGGGATGGTCGCCCGCGACCGTCGGCTGGGTGCAGGAGGCGCCGTGGCGCTCGACGGCGGCGATCACCCGCTCGCGCTCGCCGTCGTCGGGGATCTCCAGCGCGAAGTGGTCCAGGCGCTGGGTGCCCGGCTGCAGCTCGAGCACGTGATGGCCCGCGCCGAATCCGAGGCGCACGCTGCCGCCGTCCAGCTGCTCCTGGACCCGCAGGCCCATGACGTCCTGGTAGAAGCGGGTGACGGCGGCGACGTCCGGCGTCACCAGCGCGAGATGCGACAGGCGCGCCAGCGTCCGCGGCGGCGGGGCGCCGCTCACCGGCTGAGTCCCGCGGGCTCGGCGGTCGCCTCGGCGACGGCGCGGTTCAGCTCGAGCAGGTCCTCGATCCGCTCGCTCGCGGGCCGGCGGCCCCACCCGCACGGCGTCGCCACGCCGAACGACGCGAGATGGCGCCGCGCGACGTCGATCCGCCGCAGGGCACCTTCGACCCCGTCACTGGGGTCGATGAGGCCCAGGTACACCCGCGCGCCGTCGACGTCCAAGCGCTGCAGGGGCGCGTAGAAGTCGTCGTCCGCGCGCGCCAGCTGCACCGGCATGTGCACGAACTCCACGCGCCGCCCGCAGGCGCGCACGCCCGCGTTGAGGATGTCGACGGCGACGCCGAGGTCGCGGATCGGCACGTAGTGCGCGTCGTCGGGGGTCTGACCGTCACGGTGCTGCAACGACCCGTAGCAGACGTGGAGCCCGAGCCACGCCGCGGCCGGGATCGCCGGGGCGAGCTCCGCGAGCGCGTGCGCGCAACGCTCGACCGGGTCGTGCGGGAGCGTCGGCAGGGCGGCGTCGGGGAAGTGGAACTCGACGCCCTCCACGGCCGCCGTCTCGCGCGCCATGTCCCACTGCAGGGCGAGGTCGGCCGGCGGGATCGCCGCGACGATCTCCACGATCTCGCGCGCCATCGCGTCGCGGTAGGCGCGCCACAGGACCTCGAAGGCCTCGGGGCTGGCGGCGAACGGCCGGGTCGCGCTCTCGGTCAGCGGCAGGGCGACGAGGAAGCGCACGCCGGCCGGCACGACGCCCTCGTCGCGCAGCCGGCGGAACACCTGGTAGGAGCGGATCGCCTCGTCGGCGTACAGGTTGGCCTCGAGGCGGATCTCGTCGACGCCCGGCCGCGGGGCGTACCGGGGCTGCGCGTCGTAGCTGCGCGCCGGGAACCCTTCCCCGCCCGCGACGAGCTGGAGGTCGGGGTGTCCCGCATAGGCGCGCTTGGCGACGTAGCTGATCCAGGTCGAGCGGTCGCCGAGCTCGCCGTCGGGCAGCATCGACACGTAGCGGCCGACGGTCTGCGCGCTGTTGACGAAGACGTCGGCCACGTCCCAGCCGTCGTCGGGGCGCGCGATGCTGCCGACGAGCAGCAGCGCGCCATGGTCATGGTCCAGGGCGTTCATGTCACGTCCTTCTGTTCGGGGCTTCGCGGGAGCAGCGCCTACGACGTGCGCACGCCCGCGTCGACGGGCGGCGTCCAGATCCCCCGCTCGATCAGGTGCTCGATCTGGCCGCGGTTGATCTCGTCCATCTCGGCATGCCGGTTCTTGTGCGGCGCGTCGAGGTACATGTTCGGCTTGAAGATCGTCTCGCGGTAGATGCAGCGGTACTGCTCGGTGCGCAGATCCTTGAGCCAGTTGCCCCACAGGGAGCGGCTGCGGTACTGGCGCAGCGCCTCGATGTCGACGATCGCTCCGGCGTAGCCGATCCCGCCCGCCCGCCGGTTGGCGATGACGCGCCCCTGGTAGTCGACGAGCATGGAGTGGCCCGAGCTGATGTCGAAGCCGTTGTCCATGTCCGGCGTGAGGCGATAGGGGCCGACGTTGGGCGCGATCAGATAGCAGGTGTTGTCCAGCGCGCGGCTGCGGTTCTGCACTTCCCACAGCCCGTTGGAGACGTACGGCTCGGGGAAGCTCGGCCGGTAGATGATCTCGGCGCCGTTCATCGCGAGGCCGCGGGCCGTCTCCGGGTAGCTGCCCTCCATGCACACCATCGTGCCGATGCGGCCGATCGCCGTCTCGGTCACCGGATAGAACGCATCGAGCCCGTCCCCGTAGAGCTCGACCCAGCGATCCCACACGTCGTGCGGCACCGTCGAGTGCTCGCGCGCGAACAGCTGCAGCTTGTGGCTGCGGTGAATGACCTCGCCCTGAGGATCGATGATGAAGGCGCAGTTGAAGAAGTTGCGCGGGAACTCCGGATGGCGTGCCTTCGCCTGGGCGATGATGTACGCCCCCACCTCGCGCGCCTTCTCCCCCAGCAGCTGCGTCTCGGGGCCGGGGATGTCGATCGCCACCTCGTCCACGTAGCGCTCGTGGTCCCAGTCGAAGACCTCGTCGTTGAACCCCTGCAGCGCGCCCTCGGGAAGGGCGATGAGGCGCACCGGGAGGTCGATCTCGCAGAGCACGACGGCGGCGCTGATGAGCCCGCCGATGTGCTCGATGTTCTGACGGATCTCCGACCTGCGCGTCACACCCCTGAACTCCGGCTGCAGTGCAACAGCCATGTACTGCTCCACCATGGGAACCTCCGTTGTCGACGAGCCCGCTTGGCGGCGTCGCGACGACCGTACGTCGATCGCGAAGTGCGCGACAACCACTCGAAAGGGTGCTCGTCATGACAGGACCGGGCCGGTGTGCGACACACCCGAACGGGTGACACCGAGTGTGCGACAGTGCCGGCGACTTACTGGAAGTGTCACTTCGATCCGTCGGCGTTCCAAGGAGGACCGATGCCCATCGACTTCGACCTCACGCCCGAGCAGCAGCGGTTGCGCGACCTGTGCCGCGAGGTGGCGTCGGACTTCGACCAGCGCACCCTCGCGCACGACGCCGAGCGCTCGATCCCCGTCGAGAACTTCGAGCGGCTGCGCGAGGCCGGCCTGTTCGGCCTCGTGGTGCCCAAGGTGTGGGGCGGCATGGGCGGTGGCGCCCTCGAGTGGGTGGTCGCCGCGCAGGAGATCGCCGCCCGCGACGCCGCGACGGCGCTCGGGTTCAACATGCACATCAACGCGACCGGCGGCATCCTGCAGCGCCACGCGGAGATCTCGCCCGACGTCAAGCGCCACGTCGCCGGCCTCGTCGTGGAGGAGGGGCGGCTCCTGTGCACCTCGGTCTCGGAGCCCACGACGTCGAGCCTGCTGCCGGCCAGCTTCGCGCCGGCGCTCGAGGCGCGCCGCGACGACGACGGCGCTTGGGTGCTGCACGGTCGCAAGCTCTTCGCCTCGATCTTCGAAGCCGCCGACTACTGCTACCTCTACGCGCACCCCGAGGGCATCGCCAACCCCCAGCACGCCGTCGCCCTGCTGGTTCCGTGCCGCCAGGACGGCATCACGGTCCAGGACGTCTGGGACACCCACGGCATGCGCGCGACGCGCAGCAACCAGGTGACGTACGACGGCGCTCGCGTCCCCGCCGACCTCGTGCTCTACGAGACCGAGGACTTCCTCTCCTCGTTCGTCATGGAGGAGGCGAGCTTCGCGTTCGGCGGCTACGTCGCCTGCTATCTCGGCGTCGCGCTGGGCATCGTCGACTGGGCCAAGCAGTTCCTCGGCACCCGCACGGCCAAGGGCTTCGAGCAGGAGATGGGCTACCACCCCAGCATCAGCATGCGGGTCGGGCGCATGGTCGCCGACGTCGAGGCCACCCGCGGCGCGATCTACCGCGCCGCCTGGGAGTCCGACGCCAACGGGCCCAGCCTCGAGGCGTTCCAACGCTGGGTGCAGGGCAAGCTGCTCGTCGGCGAGACGATGCAGCGGATCGTCGCCGCCGTCACGGTCGCCGGCGGGATCCACGCCCTGTTCCGCGACCAGGGGCTCGAGGTGAAGCTCCGCGACGGCGCGACGGCGGCGATCATGCCGCCCAACTCGGACGCCTCCGCCGAGATGATCGGCCTGCTGGCGATGGGCCTCGACCCGCTCCAGGCGCCGACGCTGCGGATGAAGCAGCCCGCCGCCGAGCCGGCCGCGGCGTAGCGGCCCGGAGACCGGCGGCCATGACGCTCATGCTGCAGGACCGCGTCGCGATCGTGACCGGCGCCGGCAACGGGATCGGAGCCGCGACCGCGCGCCGCTTCGCGGCCGAGGGCGCGCGGGTCGTGGTGAACGACCTGCGGGCCGACGACCTCGCCACCGTCGTCGCCACGCTCGACGGAGCCGGGCACGAGCAGGTCGCCGGCGACGTCTCCGACGACGCCGTCGTCGGGCGCCTGGTGGACGCCGCGAAGGCGATGGGCAGGATCGACGTGCTCGTCAACAACGCCGGCGTGCACTTCGTGCGCGACATCACCGACGTCAGCCGCGAGGACTGGGACCGGGTCGTCGCCGCGAACCTCACGAGCATGTTCCTGTGCTCTCGGGCGGTGATCCCGACGATGGTCGCCCAGGGGCGCGGCGCGATCGTCAACCTCGCGTCGATCTCGTCGTTCGTCGGCCAGGAGTTCGCCGGGACGAGCACCGTCGTCTACAACGTGACGAAGGCCGGAGCGCTGCAGCTGACGCGGTCGCTCGCGACGCGCTACGCCGGCGACGGGATCCGGGTCAACGCCGTCGCCCCGGGCGCGACGAGGACGCTCCAGCTCCGACACGCGCTGCCGGAGCTGAGCGCCGAGGAGGAGGAGCGGATCTTCGCCACGGTCGGCGCGGACCTGACGCCGCTCGGGCGGGTCGGGCGACCCGACGAGGTCGCGGCGGCGATCGCCTTCCTCGCCGGCGACGAGTCGTCGTTCATCACCGGCGCGCACCTCGTGGCCGACGGCGGCTTCCTCGCCCGATGAGCGACGGGCACCACCGAGGACCCAAGGAGAGATCGATGGGCTTGGATCAGCGCACCACGTCGTCCTCCCCGCTCGGGGCCCTGGTCGACGGGCTTCACGACGGAAGCGTCGAGGTGGTGGACCTCACGCACCCGCTCGGCGGGAACGTCCCGTACTTCCAGCTTCCGCCGGACCTCGGGCTCCCCAACCAGCCTGGGATGACATATCACGAGCTCAGCCGGTACGACGAGCGTGGGCCGGCATGGGCCTGGGGCTGGCTCGAGATCGGCGAGCACGTCGGGACGCACTTCGACGCCCCCACCCACTGGGTCACCGGCCGTGACGGCCACGATGTCTCGTCCGTGCCCGCGGCCCGCCTGGTCGGTCCGGCGCTCGTCGTCGACCGCGTCGACGCGTGCGCGCAGGACCCGGAGTACCTCCTGACCGCCGAGGACGTCCGGGCCGTCGCCGCCGAGCACGGCGCGTCGCTGGACGGCGCATGGCTGGTGCTGCGGACCGGATGGTCGGACCGCATCCACGACGCCCGCGCCTACCTCAACGACGCCTCGGGCCAGCAGCGCACGCCCGGCTTCGACGGCGAGTGCGCGCGCTGGCTGGCGCAGGAGACGGGCATCCTCGGCGTCGGCGTCGAGACGCTCGGGATCGATGCCGGGCTCGCCATGGCCTTCGAGCCGCCGGCGCCGGCGCACCACTACCTCCTCGGGCACGACAAGTACGGCCTCGCGCAGCTGGCCAACGTCGACCGCTTGCCGGTCACCGGATCGGTCATCGTCGCCTCGCCCCTGCGCATCCCGGGCGGGACCGGAAGCCCCGCCCGCGTCCTCGCCCTCGTGCCGCGGCAGCCGTGAGCGGACCTTCGACGCAACGGAGCCGGATGCTCGTCGGTGAGGCGATCGCGCGCACGCTCGTCGCCGGGGGCGTGGACACGGTGTTCGGCTTGATCGGCAGCGGCAACCTCGTCCTCGCCAACGCGCTGCGCGACGCGGGCGCCAGGTTCGTCGCGGCCCGGCACGAGAGCAACGCGACGTCGATGGCCGACGGGTTCGCGCGTGCCAGCGGGCGCGTCGCCGTCGTGACCGTGCACCAGGGACCGGGCTTCACCAACACGGTCACGCACCTCACCGAGGCCGCGAAGAGCCGCACGCCGCTGCTGCTGCTGGCCGCGGACACGCCCGCCGCGACGCTCTGGTCGAACTTCCTCATCGACCAGGCGGCGATCGCGCGCGAGACCGGGGCGCTGGTCGAGCGCATCCGCTCGGTCGCGAGCGCCGGCGAGGATGCGGCTCGTGCGCTGCGGCGGACGCAGGTCGAGCGTCGACCGGTCGTGCTGCTCGTCCCGACGGACGTCGTGTCGCTCGCCGGCGCCGAGCTCGGGGGCGACCGGCGCCCACCGCTGCGGCGGCCGGCGCCCGCACCGGCCGCCGTCCGCGAGCTCGCCGATCTGGTGCAGGCCGCCGAGCGCCCCGCCATCGTGGCCGGGCGCGGAGCGGTGCTGGCGCGGGCGCGCCGATCGCTCGAGCTGCTCGCCGACCGGATCGGGGCGGCGCTCGCGACCACGGGCGTCGCGCACGGCCTCTTCGCGGGTCACCCGCAGGCGATCGGCATCTGCGGCGGGTTCTCGTCCCCGCTCGGTGCGGAGGTGCTCGGCCGTGCGGACCTGATCCTCGCGTTCGGCGCCTCGCTCAACCACTGGACGACCCACAACGGCCACCGCTTCTCCGAGGGTGCGCGCATCGCCCAGGTCGACCTGGACGCGGAGGCCCTGGGAGCCCTGTGCCGAGCCGACGTCGGCGTGGTGGGCGACGCCGACGAGACCGCACGGGCGCTGGTGGGCGAGCTGGTCGCCCGGGGCGTGGCGTGCGACGGATTCCGCGCGGAGGACCTGGCGACCGCCGCGGCGCGCCGGAGATGGCGCGACGAGCCCTACGAGGACGAGGGAACCGCCGACACGATCGATCCCCGCACGCTGACGATCGCGCTCGACGACCTGCTGCCGGAGCAGCGGACGGTCGCGACCGACGGCGGGCACTTCCTCGGCTACCCGTCGATGTACCTCTCGGTGCCCGACGAGCAGGGCTTCGTGTTCCCGCAGGCGTTCCAGGGCATCGGCCAGGGACTCGGAGCGGCGATCGGGGCCGCCACCGCCCGTCCCGATCGCCTCACCGTCGCCGCGTTGGGCGACGGAGGCACGCTGATGGCGCTCTCGGACCTCGAGACCGCGGCCCGAGAGCGGCTCAGGCTGCTCATCGTCGTCTACGACGACGCCGCCTACGGAGCCGAGGTGCATCACTTCGGACCGCTCGGGCATGCCACCGACCTGGTGCGCTTCCCGGACACGGACTTCGCCGCGCTCGCGCGCGCCGCCGGGGCCAACGGGATCACCGTCCGCGCCGTCGCGGACCTCGCGCCCGTCGCGGCGTGGCTCGAGCGCCACGAGGGACCGCTGTTGATCGACGCGAAGGTCAACCCGTCGGTGCGAGCCGACTGGGTCGACGAGGCGTTCGCACACGACTGATCCGGAGGGAACAGATGAGAGCCAGCCACAGCACAGCGGCCGCCCGCGCGCACGCCGCCGCGGCGCCGATCCACCTCGTGGGCAGCGTCCCGCTGGAGAGCGCCGAGACCGTCCTGCGGACCTGCGCAGCGACGCTCGACGGCCTCGTCCGGCGCCTGCCCGACGGCGAGACGGGTCCCCGCCTGCGCTGGATGGGATGGATGATCCCGGCGTTCGAGCGCACGCCGGGGATCACGTTCACCGATCCGCCCGAGGGCCACTACACGCCGCACCAGCAGGCGGTGTGGTCGGGGCCGAGCGACACGCCGGTGCTCGCGCGCATCGGCATCAGCGACGTCGCGCTGGAGTCCTACCGCACGTTCGCCGCGCTCAAGCGGAGCGGCGCCATCGCCGCGGACGTCCGGCTGCAGGTCGGCATCGCGACGCCCTGCTCACCGGCGCTGGCGCTGGTCTCCGAGGGCTCGCGGGCCGTGATCGAGCCGGCGTTCGAGCGCCAGGTCCTGCGTGAGCTGGCCGAGATCTGCGACGCCGTGCCCCACGACGAGCTGGCGATCCAGTGGGACGTCTGCTGCGAGGTCGGACTCTGGTGCGGCCACTTCCCGGCCTACTTCCCCGACGTCCGCGAGGGGGTCGTCGCGCGCATCGCCCGCGCGGTCGACGCCGTGCCCGACGACGTCGAGGTCGGCGTCCACCTCTGCTACGGCGACTTCGGCCATGCCCACTTCGTGCAGCCCGACGACCTCGGCGTCCTGACCGAGATGGCGAACGCGGTCGCCGCGGTCATCCGCCGTCCACTCACCTGGCTCCACATGCCGGTTCCGGTCGACCGCGACGACGACCGCTACTTCGCGCCGCTGCGGAGCCTGGAGCTCGTCGCCGACACCGAGCTCTACCTCGGACTCATCCACGCCTCCGACGGCGTCGAGGGCGCCCTGCGCCGAGCGCACGCCGCCCAGCGCGTCGTCGACGGCTTCGGCGTGAGCACCGAGTGCGGATTCGGGCGTCGGTCGCCCGGGGGCGTCGCAGCGCTGCTCGACCTGCACGTCGCGGTGGCCGAGGCGCTCGGCCTGCGGGCTCGCAGCCCCGATGCGCTGCGCTGCCGTCACGGCGGGTAGGCACCCCTCCACGATGGCGCAGCAGCTCGACGCCGCCGTGATCGGGGCGGGGCCGTTCGGCCTGTCGGTGGCCGCACATCTCGCCGACCGCCGCGTCCGCGCGTTCGGCGAGCCGATGCAGACCTGGCGCACGCGCATGCCCCCGACATGCGCCTGCGCTCGGACGGGGAGGAGACCTCGCTGTCGGCGTGACGCCGTTCCCGTACGCGCCGCCGCCGTTCGCCCGGCGCGATGGGCGACGGCGTCTCGTTCACGATCGAGCGCGAGGACTACGCGCCCTACCGCGGCCGCCGCGTGATCGTCGTCGACGGCGGCCAGGGCGGCCTGGAGGCGGCGGCGCTCGCCCGGCGCGCCGGCGCCGAGGTCGAGGATGGTGCTGTTGCTCGGCGAGATGGGACTGCGTGCCGACGAGGTCCGCGCTCTGCCGCGCCACGGCTCCATTCGGCTCGCGCGCGCCGACGGCTCACGCCCCTGGCTGGCCGTCCTCGGCAAGGGCGACCAGTGGCGGCGCCTGCCCATCCCCCTCGAGGTCGAGCAGGCGCTGGAGGCCTGGATCGCGGTTCGCGACCAGCTCTACGAGCCCGGCCCGCAGCGGCCCCGGCTTCATTTGATCGGGACCAACTGAGCTGGGCGCGTAAGCCCATGCGCGTTCGTCAGGACGGCTCTGTGGCAAACAGCAGCCCGGTCTTGCCCAGCTCCTCCATCACCTCCGGCCCGAGCGCCTCCAGCTCGGCCACGACTCCGGGCGCGAGCTGGATGTCGTTCATCTCGCCGACCGGCCCGGTCACGAGCGCCTGCAGGATCCCCTCTCCACTCGCTCATGGTCGCCATGTAACGACGTCCAAATGTTCTGGATCGCCGGCGGGCCTCCGGGCGTGTGCCGGCGTCAGCCTGCCGCTCGGGTGAGCTCAGCACCAGGAGCGACAGCATCTCGTCGCAGGAGCTCGCGGCGACCCACGGCGTGATCTGCGTCGGGTCGTGTGTCGGCGTGACCTCGACGCAGTCCAAGCCCGCGGAAGTCGATGCCGGTGAGCGCCCGCAGGTACCGCATCGCCTCGGCGGTCGAGGGCCGCCGATCTCCGGCGTCCCGGTGCCGGGCGCAAAGCCGGGGTCGAGAAAGTCGATGTCGAAGGACAGGAACGCGGGCCCGTCGCCGACGAGTTCCCGGGCGCGCGCCCCGTACGCCCGCGGCCCGAGTTCGTGAGCTCGTGCATCGTGAGCGCCTCGAGGCCGAGTTCTCGCGGCGCCGCTACGCTGCGTATTCGCGCTCAGGCTCTCGCTCGTTCAGATGCGCCACGTTGAGGACTGCGGTCGTTCGGGGGCGGGTGGCATCTCTACGGACGACGGCCGGGCGTCGCCTTAGGTCTTCATTGCCGCCGGCGACGGCTAGGACGCCGCCGTCGCCGAAGACGCGGCGCCGCTTCGCTGGCCGCGTCGTCACGACGCGAGGCGGCCGCCGTCCCGTTGTGCGAGCCGTGGCGCCCCCGTGGCAGAGCTCGTGACAAATGACGGTGCGTCTCACGAGCCGAGCGCGCACCCTTGCTGGGACCGTTCGCGGAAACGGTTCCGTGAACCATTGCGGAAACGTTTCATCGCTTGACCCTCGGCCGCTCGGCGGCTATACGTCCCGCATCCCGAGCCAGCGGTCGGGTCCCCGAAGAAGGAGAGAGGTTCCTATGCGTCCTCCCGCAGCGGCGGCGCTTGCGCCGCCTGCTTCAAACCGTCCCAGTTCGGCTGACCGTCCCCCGCTTCCGAGGACTCCCGTGTCGTCGCGGCATCGGCGAGCGGCCGTGCTGGCAATGGCGCTCGCGCTCTTCACCGGGTTGGTCGCCATGGCGCCGCGTCCGGCCCAAGCGGCGCATGAGAGCACGCAAGCGGCGCTCTCGGCCTGGCAGGCGCACAGCGGAGGCCCCGGAGCCGCGGTCATGGGCGGCGATCAGACGACTCGGTGGACGCTGCACAGCGGCGTCCGCAACATCTACACGACCACCCCGATCGGCCCCGACGAACACTTCCGGATCGGCAGCGAGACCAAGACCTACACCGCCGCCGTGGTCCTGCAACTCGTCGACGAAGACGCGGTCGACCTCGACGCACCGGTCGAGCAGTATCTCCCCGGCGTCCTGACGCCGCCCTACGACGGCAACGTGATCACCGTCCGCCAGCTCCTGCAACACCGCAGCGGCATCCCCGACTACATGGACAACCCTCCGCCGCCGCGACTCGACGGGACCTACCGGATGGCGGATCTGGTGAGCGCCGCGCTGTCACACGCCCCGGTGTTCGCGCCGGGGACCTCGATCGGCTACAGCAACACCAACTACATCCTGTTGGGGATGCTGATCGAGCACGTCACCGGCCAGACGATCCGCGCCGCGATCACCAACCGGATCATCACGCCGCTCGGCCTGACCGAGACGCGCTATCCCGCCTCCGGCGACAAGTCGATCGGCGCGCCCGCCGTCCACGGCTATGTGGGCGGCACGCTCCCGCCGATCACGGCGTGGATCGACATCTCCAACCTGTTCGAGCCCTCGCTCGGCGGGCCAGCGGGCGCGATCATCTCGACCCTCGACGACTCGGTCACCTTCTACCGCGCGCTCTTCAACGGCCAGGTCGTCTCCGCCGCCGCGCTGAATCTGATGCGCACCACGTACCCCGGCATCAAGGACGGCTACGGGCTCGGGATCTACAAGACCAACCTCTCCTGCGGCCCGGCCTGGGGCCACAACGGCGCCACGCCGGGGTACTTCACCGAGACGTTGGTCGGCGACAACGGGCGCCACGCATCGATCGTGACCAACACGGTCTCGTCCGATGCCAGCGAGCCCTCCGGCCGCACCGTCCTCGACAAGGCGATCTGCGACGGCTGACGACGCGTCTCAGGCGCACGCACGAGAGGGGCCCCGCGACGGCGGGGCCCCTCTTCATGGACTACCCACCCGCCGGCTGGAACAGCTCGATCGGGTTGCCAGCGGGGTCCTCGAGCAGGATCTGCTGGCCGCCCGGGCCGCTGACGACGTCGTTGCGGAACGTCAGGCCGGCGGACCGCAGCCGCTCGACCTCCGCGGCGATGTCGTCGACGATGAAGTGGATGCGGTTCCAGCCTCCGGGCCCCGGCGTGCGGCCGTCGGGCATCGGGCGCCCGGCCGAGCTCGCCGGCCCGCTCAGCAGCAGGCGCAGGTTGCCGCGCACGACGTCGGCGAACGCGGGGGCGGCGCTGGAGCGCAGCGTGAAGCCGAAGTGGGTGGTGTAGAAGGCGACGGCGTTCTCGACGTCGTCGACCATGTAGCGGACGCTCACCAGATCGTCAGACACGTTCGGTCACCTCGCAGGTCGTGGTGGTCGGTTCGATCGCCTCGATCAGGAAGCCGATGCGGGTGCACAGCTCCGCGGCGGTGCGCTCGAACGCGGGCAGCGTCTCCTCGTCGCTTCCGGGCTCGCGCGCCGGGTCGGGGATGCTCCAGTGGATCAGCTCCGGTCCGCCGGGAAACTCCGGGCAGACCTCGCGCACGCGATCGCACAGGCTGATCACGGAGTCGAAGCGCTGCCCGGCGAGCTCGCTCAGATGCTTGGACCGACGCCCGGCGATGTCGATGCCGCGCTCGCGCATCACGCGCACCGCGTTGGGATGCAGCGGCTTGGGATGGCTGCCCGCGCTGGCCGCGCTCACCGCGCCGCCGGACAGCTGCTCGGCGAGCGCCTCGGCCATCTGCGACCGGGCGCTGTTGCCCGTGCACAGGAAGAGCACGCGCGCGAGCGCGCAGCCGCGCTCGCGCCCGGCGCGTGGACGGGACGTCGACGCCAGGCCCGGGTGCAACGCGCCGCCGGCGCTCGAAAGCAGCTCGCCGCAGCGGGTCAGATCGAGCGCGTAGTAGGTGTCGCGGCCGTCGGCGGCGCTGCGGCGCACCAAGACGAGGCCTCCGTCGCGCAGCTGGCGCAGGTGGTAGGAGACCAGGCTCTGGCGCTGTCCGGCCAGCTCGCACAGCTCACCGACGCGCCGATCGCTGTGCGCCAGCTCGCGCAGCAACCGCCACCGCAGCGGGTGCCCCGCGAGCCGCAGGAACCGCGGCGGTGCGCTGTCGCCGTGTCGCGCCGTGGCGCTCACGCCCGACACAATACATCAAACTGGATTGATGCGTTGCCCCGCCCGCTCAGGCGGCGATGCCCTGCGGCAGCGACACGTCCGACGAGCGGACGGTGAACGCCAGATGGAGGTCCGCGATGGTCGACGGCTCGCGCAGCGAGCGTCCGAGCAGGCCCTCGATCCGCGTCAGCCGGTAGCGCAGCGAGTTCGGGTGCAGGTGCAGGCGTCGCGACGCCTCGCGGACGCTCATGTTGCAGGCGAAGTAGGTCGCCAGCGTCGACAGCAGCGGCTCGTGGGCCGAGATCGGGTCCAGCATCTGGGCGACCTGCCGCTGGAGCTCCCGGTGGTCGACGCCGCTGAGCAGCATCGTGCTGAGGCGCAGGTCGGAGGCGTCGCGCAGCTGGGGCCCGGCGCCGAGCCGCGCGCGATCCACCGCGAGCTGGGCCTCCAGCAGCGAGCCATGCAGTTCGGAGCTCGCACGGACCGCGCGACCGATCCCCCCGACGAGACCCGGGTCCTTGGCGAGCATCAGCTCGGCGACCTGGCGCGAGCACTCCACCGATCCGGCGACGAGCCCCCACGCCCCGCGCTGGTAGGTCGTCGCGAGGTAGGCGACCCCGGCCTCCTCGAACCCGGCCTGCATGATCGCCAGCAGCTCGGCAGCGGAGGTCGCCGCGAGGCGGCGCGGCTCGAGCGCGACGACCACGGGCCCCGCGCGGAGCTCGACGCCGAGCGATGCCGCCTGCACGCGCGCGACGTGCTCGAGGACGTCGTTGCTCGCCGAGAGCAGCATCTGCAGCACGCCTTCCCGCGTGACCCGATCGCACCGGCGACGGGCGCGATCGAGGGAGTCCATGCTGCCGAGGATCGCCAGTGCGCTGTGGAGCGCGGACTTGGTCAGGCGATGCGGCGTCGCGGCCCGGCGGGTCACGACGAGCCATGACCCCGCGGCGCGGTCCGTCGACGCGACCGGAGCGGCGAAGCCCACGCACCCCACGACGCACAGCTCGTGGACGTGCCGGCGCCGGGCGACGAGCGTGGACGCCAGCTCCTGGATGGGGATCGACCCCACGACGAGCAGCGGCGCCCCGTCCTCCCCGAGCAGCGCCGCTGAGGACTCGGTGACCTCCGCCAGGCGCGCGAGGAGCTCGCGGCGCGGATCGTCGGAGCCGACCGCGTCGAAGAGGTACCGCTGCACGGCCTGCATCCGATGCGTGAGCGACGACTCCCCGTCGTGGACCGCGCAGGTCACCTGCGCGATGAGGTCGTGGAAGCGCAGGGACTCCGGGATCGTCACGACCGGGAAGCCCAGGGCCGCGGCTTCGTCGAGCATCGCGTCCGGCACCGCGTCGACGGCTACGCCGACGCCGAACCCCAGCGCCGCCGCCCCCAGCTGGCTCAGCTCGCGGATCAGCGCCCGCTGCGCCGCGGGCTGGTCGTGGATCAGCACCCCCGTCGTGCACACGAGCCAGTCCGGCTCCACCCACCGGCCCGGATGCTGCAGCTCGATCGCGTGAGCGCCGAGCAGCGGACGCCCCCGCGCCTGCCGCTCATCCCCGCACACGAGCTCCAAGCCGAGGAGTGGATCGTCCAGCAGATCCCCCAGAAGCAACGGGGCGGTCGTCATCGGTGCAACTACAATATCATGAACTTATTGGACTTGCCACGGCAAGATGTGACCCCCAGCAGAAAGCCTCCTGTGACCGTCGAGCAACGCCCCAGGAACGCCAACGCCGAGCTGAACGAACGGCGCCGCGAGCAGATCACCGACGCCGCGCGGCGGGTCATGGCGCGCAACGGCGTCGAACGCACGCGGATCATCGACGTCGCCGACGAGGCCAACGTCTCGGCGGGCATGATCCAGCACTACTTCCGCTCGCGCGACGACCTCATCGCCGCCACGTTCCAGCGCTTCCTCGACCAGTCCAAGGTCGCATGGACCGCCGCGATCGAGGCCGAATCGGACCCGACGTCCAAGCTGCGGGCGCTCCTGCGGACCGCGGTCGGACTGCACATGCCGGCGGTGGCGCTCTACACGATGTGGATCGAGCTCAACGCCGTGGGAACGCGCAACGCCCGGCTCAACGAACTCGCGGCGGCGGGCTGGGGCGACTGGCTCGCCGACTTCGAGACGATCATCGCCGACGGCGTCGAGGCGGGCGCGTTCGCCCCCAACGGATCGCCCCGCGACGTCGCGGTCCGCCTCGTCGCCCTCATGGACGGCCTGTCGATGCACGTCGCCCAGCACCGGTTCGGCATGACCGCGCTGGACATGTACCGCCACGTGACGGCGGCCGCGGCGCTCGACCTCTCCGTGCCCGTCGACGCGCTCACCGACCGGTCGTTGCTGCCCTAGCCGGCGCTCACGCCGCCACGTCGCGGAACCACTGCGCGTTGCGCTCGACGTCGGCCCGGAGCTCGTCGGGGACCTCGGACGCCGGCATGATCGCCCCCACGGGGCACTCGGCGACGCACGCGTCGCAGTCGATGCAGCCCTCGGGATCGATGAACAGCTGGTCGACCGACGAGAACGCGGGCTCGTCCGGCGACGGGTGGATGCAGTCGACCGGGCAGACCGCCGTGCAGCTGGCGTCCTTCGTCCCGACGCACGCCTGCGTGATGACGTACGTCACGCCCGCTGCAGCGCGTCGTAGTACGACGACTGGACGTGGCCGAGCAGGCTCTCCTCGTGCAGGAAGAACCGCGCCTGCGGCAGCCGGTTGGTGTTGAGCCCGCGCTGGACCGACTCGTTGACGTCGACGTCCTCCTGGATCGCCTCCGACATCAGCTCCAGCTCGGCCGCGCGGTCCTCCACCGGGATGGAGCGGTGGAAGAAGAAGTCCTCGACCACGCGCGTCTCGGTGGGCGAGACCGCGTCGAAGCGCGTGGCCCAGTAGAAGCGGTCCCTCTCGGCGAGGATCAGGAACGACGGCCACCCGAAGTACAGCTGGAAGTCGTCGCCGTTGCGCAACGCCGGGTCGCGGAACGGGATGCTGTAGGAGAACGACCGCTCGCCGGCCACGAGGTTCGCCTTGAAGTCCTCGGTCACCGTCGAGAAGCGATCGGCGAAGCCGCGGTGCACCGGCTCGCAGTGGTAGCACTCGGTCGCGTTGTCGAGGAACACCTTCCAGTTGCACGCGATGTCGTAGCCGCGCCGCTCGAAGAACTCGTACTCCTCGAAGGCGAGGTGCATCTCCTCGGCCCGCCGGGGCAACCCCTCGAACGCCTCCTCGAAGGGCACCGGATCCTCGGCCGCGTTGACGAAGACGAGCGGCCCCCACTGCGCGACCGCCGCGGGCAGCAGGCTGACCTCGGACGGGTCGAAGTCGGCCTCGCACTCCGACCGTGGCGCAGCGCGCAGCGATCCGTCGAGATCGAACGTCCACGCGTGGTAGGGGCATTGCAGGGTCTGCCGCCGGCCCTCGCCCTGGGCCACCTCGTGGGCACGGTGGGGGCAGATGTTCAAGAACGCGCGCAGCGCGCCTTCCTTGTCGCGGACCACCACGACCGGGATCCCGGCGGCGACCGTCGCGACGTAGCTGCCGACCTCCGCCAGCTGGTCGGCCCGGCAGACGTAGTGCCAGCCGACGGCGAAGATGTTGCGCTGCTCGGCCTCGAAGATCTCGGCGTCGTAGTACCAGGACGAGGGGATCGCCCACCCCTGCTCGAGGGACTGCTTGATGCTCACGCCATGGGTCGCGGGAAAGCGCACAGGTTGCTCCTCGTTGATTCGTCGGGCGCGGTCAGCGCGCCGTACAGCTCGGGCCGCCGGAGGGCCGGATACGCGAGGCGCGGATCGCCGCGCGTGTCCCCCAGCGGGACGTCCACGTGGACGATCGCCTCGCCCGCCGGCGCGCACGCCAGCGTCGTCCCGTCGGCGGCGACGACGCAGCTCTCCCCCACGTAGCGCTTGCCGTTCTCGGTGCCGACCCGGTTGACGTAGACGTGGGCGCGGTTGCTCTCCAGCGCCCGCGCCCGCACGAACGTCGCGTGGTCGAGGCCGAACGGCTCCATGTTGGCGGCGATCGTGATCAGCAGCTCGGCCCCCGAGAGCGCGAGCACGCGCGCGACCTCCGGGAACTCGACGTCGAAGCAGACCATCGCACCGACGCGGACGCCGCCCAGCGCGATCGGCGCGATCGCGCGCCCGGCGACGACCCGGTCACCCTCGGTGCTCCAGAGGTGGGTCTTGGCGTAGGCCCCGGCGATCGCCCCGTCCGCGCCGATCGCCAACGCGACGTTGCGGATCCCGTGCTCGCCGCGCACGGGCGCGCCGACGAGGACGGCCGTGCCCCGGCGCGCCGCCGCGGCGCACAGCGCGCCGACCTCGGGCCCGTCGACCGCCACGGCGAGGTCGTCGTAGCCGTCGCCCGGGAGGCCGCTCAGGAACAGCTCGGGGAAGACCAGGAGGTCGTCGCCGGGATGCTCGTCGATCGTCGCGACCACGCGCGCGACGTTGGCGGCGAGGTCGCGCGCGGCCGGCGCGAGCTGGGCGAGACCGACGCGAAGCGTCCGGGTGTCACGTGGTGCTGAGATGATCATCAGCTTCGACGACGCCGGTCCGCTTGGCCATTGCGCAACGCCCAAAACCCACGACGGGCCGTTGAGCCAACTCCAAGCCTCAGCACGAGACGAGCTGGCGCTGCTCGCCCGGCGTGAGGCACTCGCACCCGCGCTCGGTGACGACCACGCTCTCGCTGAACCCGACGCCGCAGCGCCCGGGGATCCAGCGGCTGTTGGGCAGGTGGAACGTCATCCCGACCTCCAAGGGGCGATGGGCGCCCTCGGCGATGTACACCGCCGCCTCGGTCCAGGTCGGCTTCATCCCGAGCCCGATCGAGTAGCCGTAGGCCCCGCCCCGGCAGGCATCAGGCACCGACGCGGTGGTCGCCGCGACCAGCTGGGCGATCTCGTGGCCGGTGCGTCCGGGAGCGATCGCCTCCAGCAGCGCGTCCACGGCGGCGAGCGAAGCCTCGGCCAGCCTCCGGACGTCGTCGGAGGGCGCCCCGATCACCGCCGATCGCTGCGCCGGGGCGTTGTAGCGGTGGTGGACCCCGCTCACCTCGAAGTAGATGGCGTCGCCCTCCGCGAGGCGGTGGCGGCGAAACGCCTGGTGGGGCATCCACCCGCTGCGCTCGCCGGCCATGATCATCGGGTCGATCGAGGGACTCTCGCTGCCGGCGCTCACGAGCCCGTGGTAGACGGCGGCGATCACATCGTTGTCGGTCACCCCGGCGGCGATCGTCTCGATCCCGGCTCGGATGCCGGCCCAGGTGTACGCCCCGGCGGTCCGCATGTGCTGCAGCTCGAGCTCGCTCTTGACGAGGCGCGCCTCGAGCACGAGGTCCGTCGCGTCGACGAGCCGCGAGCCGCGCAGCTGCCGCTCGAGCGTCCGGAAGCTGCGCGCGTCGAGCGCACCGCAGGAGAACGTGTCGGCGTTGCCCATCTCGACGCCGACCGCCCGCCCGCCGTAGCCGCCGTCCGCCAGCAGCGCGGCGAGCTGGGTGGCGGCGTCGCCGGGCGCATACCAGGCGTACGCCCGCACGTCCGCGACGTTGCCCGTGTAGAGCATGCACGGCGCCTCCAGCTCGGAGCAGTGCAGCGTCGGCGCGCCGGTCGCCGGCAGGATCAGCACCGCGTAGCCGGTGGGCATGGCGGTGTCGTAGCCGGTGAGGTAGGCGATGTTCGCCGCGTTGGAGCTGAGCAGGACGTCGATCCCCGCCTCGTCCATGCGCGCTCGGACCGCCCGCAGCCGGTGGGCGTACTCCGCGGGCGGGAACGGCGGCGACGGCTCATGGGCCAGGCGCGCGTGACGCGCGACAAGAGGGCTCGCCATGGCGCTAGCCGCGCTTGATGCCCGGGTTGTCGGGCGTCATGACCTCGACGAGCGACAGCCGCTCGATCGACTCGACGCACGCGTGGAACTGCTCGTAGCGCTCCTCGACCTCCGCCGCGCTGCGCGCCTTCAGCATCGTCTGCCAGACGTAGGTGCTGTAGTCGATCACCTCGGCGGCGCCGACCTCGGCCGTGAAGTACACGACGTTCCCCTGTCCGCCCCCGACCGGACGGTACGTGTGGGCGCTGGCCATCAGCTCGGGCGCGACCTCCAGGAGGTCCGGGTAGATCCACTCCCGGAACAGCTGGTCGAGCAGCTCCTCCTGGCCCAGCCGGATGACTTCCTTGTTGACGATGCGGTACGTCTTGCCGTCAGGCATCTCGCCCCTTTCGAGGTTGCTCTCTCGGATGTCGTCTACGCGGAGGGCTCGGCGCCGGGATCGGGTCCGCGCAGCCACCGCCACCCGGCGCGGGCGGCCAGGCCGACCGCGGTCGCGACGACCACGAGCGCGATCAGCATCGTCGAGACCGCGGCGAGCGTCGGGTCGCCCCCCTGCTCCAGCGCGGCGAAGATCGTGACGGGGAGCGTCTTCTCGATCCCCGACAAGAACAGCGCGATCACCGCCTCGTCCCACGAGGTGACGAACGCGATCACGAACGCCCCGACGAGGCTGGGCAGGATCGGCGGGATCACGACGGTCCAGAACGCGCGCATCCGCGACGCGCCCAGCGTCCATGCCGCCGCCTCGTGGGCCGGGTCGCGCTTGGCCAGCGCGTTGGCCAGCACCGCGAACGCGACCGGGATCGCGATGACGCAGTGGCCGAGGATGAGCCCGAGGTCGGTCCCCACGAGCTGCAACCGCGTCTGCACGGAGAACAGCCCGACCGACAGCAGGATGATCGGCACCACGAGCGGGGCGAACACGGCGGCCTCGAGCACGGCGCGCTGCCGGCCCGAGCGCAGGCGCTGCGCCCGCCGAGCGAGCAGGAGGCCCGCGACGGTCGCGATCGCCGCCGTGGCCAGGGCCACGACCAGGCTCTTGCCGATCGCGTCCGTCCACACGGGGTCGTCGAAGGCCGCCGCGTACCACTTCGTCGTGAACCCCTCCGGCGGCCACACGAGCAGACGGCCCTCGTCCAGCGACGAGCGGACGATGACCAGCAGCGGCGCCAGCAGGAACACGAGGACGAGCCCGGTGATCGCCCAGAGCAGCACGCTCCCGGGCCCGAGCCGCAGCCGCTCGGCCGCGATGCTGCCCTTGCCGCCGCTCCCCGCCGCGACGAGGTTCCCGCCGAGGCGCATCGCCGCGACGTAGCCGGCCACGGTCACGAGCAGCAGCAGGATCCCGACGGCGCTCGCGGTCCCCCAGTCGTAGTTGTCGATCTGCGACTGGATGTAGATCGGTGCGGTGACGTTCTTGGGGCCGCCCAGGATCGCTGGGGTCAGGAAGAACCCCAGCGCGAGGACGAGCACGAGCAGGACGCTGCTGACCACGGAAGACCGGGCCAGCGGCACGTAGACCCCGAGGAACGCCTGGCGCCGCGAGGCGCCGAGCGTCCGGGCGGCGGTCAGGAGCGACGTGTCGATCCCCGACAGCCCCGCGTAGAGGAGCAGGATCATGTAGGGCAGCAGGTAGGCGACCATGCCGATGACCGTCGCCGTCGTGTTGAACAGCAACGCGTGCGGGCCGCCCAGGCCCAGGCTCTCGAGCGTGCTGTTGACGATGCCGTTGCGGCCGAGCACGGCCGTCAACGAGAACAGGCGCACGACGATCGACACCCAGAAGGGCAGCAGGATCAGCAGCAGCAGCGCCGCTGCCAGCCGGGTGGACAGCCGCGTCAGCAGGTACGCCGTCGGGAAGGCCAGCGCCGTCGTCAGCACGGTCGCCAGCCCCCCGACGAGGAACGTCTGCGCGACGACGCGCCGGATCGCGTCCTCGCGCACGACGTCGACGTAGTGGCCGAGATCGAGCGCGGCGAGGCTGTAGGTCGCGCGTCCCTCCTCGTTGAGGCTGCGCAGGAGGATCTCCAGCAGCGGCCACAGGAAGCACAGCACCAGCAGCGCGACGACCGGCAGGAGCATCGCCGCCTGGACGGCGCGCGTGCCGACCTTCGGCGCCCTCCAACGGCGCGGGACCTGCCGGACGGCCGGTGCGGGCAGCGCCGACATGTCGGTCACCCGGCGGTCACGGCGCGGTGGACCTCGCGCTCGAAGGATCGCACGAGGCCCTCCATCTCCTTGTTGAGCCGTCCGAGCCCGGCCATCCCCGACCGGTGGTTGCGCTGGATGCGCACCAGCACGTCGAAGTCCTCCTGCAGGATGCTCTCGGCCAGCTCGATGGACTCCTCGATGCTGTCCTGCGACTCCCCGTGCGGGAACCAGTACTCGGTGACGAGCCGGGCCCGGTCGGGACCGAGCGGCAGCGTGACGCCGGTGTACGTGTAGCCGTCGCGGCGGGTGACGAGCCAGAAGTTCGGCCACAGGAAGTAGTTGGCGAAGTACACGTCGTCGTCGCCCAGGGCGCCGGCCGCCTCGCCCTTGCGGGGCGCGCAGAAGTCCCAGAAGCGCTCGTGGTGGCAGGTGACGCTCATCGAGTCCGGCCGCGTGTCCAGCGTGCTGGCGATGACCGGATGCAGGACGGCGCAGTGGTAGCACTCGTCGTTCTCGATCATCAGCTTCCAGTTGCAGTCGATGTCGATGACGCGGGTGACCCGCGGGCCGAACGCCTCGGCCTCCCACCCGCGCGCCGCCAGCCGCTCCAGCAGGTTGCCGGTGAGCTCGCGCAGCGGACCGGCGTCGCGATCGGGGTTGACGAACACGAACGGCCCGAGGATCTCGACCTGGATCGGGATCAGGCCCAGCCGACACCGGTCGAAGTCCGGATCGGAGTCCGAGTGCGGCGCGCCGATCAGCGCGCCGTCCAGGCCGTAGCTCCAGCCGTGGTAGCCGCAGCGCAGGGCGCGGCGGTTGCCGTGCCCCTCCGCGACGACGAACGCCCGGTGGCGGCAGACGTTGAGGAACGCGTGCAGCTCGCCGTCGCGATCGCGCGTGACGACGACGGGGACCTCGCCGGCCTGGGCCGTGAAGTAGTCGCCGGGCTGCTGCACCAGCGACGCGTGGCCGGCGTACTGCCACGCGCGCTGGAAGATCTGCCGCTGCTCGGCGTCGTGGATCTCACGGCTGGTGTACCACTCCGGCGGGAGCGTCTGCCAAGCCTGGAGCTGCGCGCCGAGCGCGGGGTCCGAGAGGGATGCTGCTGCTTGGCTCATGCTCACGATCCCGACCAGGCGAAGAACTCGTCCGACAGGTCGGCCAAGTGCTTCTGGTAGTACTCGGCGTTCTCGGGGACGACGGTCGCGAGGTTGTCGCCCAGGGCCAGCCAGGGCTCGAGGTCGGCGGGATACGACCGCCCCTTGATCGCCATCGGATACGCGGTGGCCTCGACGAACTGCCGCTGGGTCTCCTCGTCGGTGATGAGGAAGGCGAGCATCGCCTGCGCGGCCGCCATGTTGGGGGTGTCCTTCGGGATGGCGAACACGCCCTCGGCGTAGAGGCCGTCGTCCCAGCTGATCGCCAGCGGCGCGCCGTCCTTCTCGACGGCGTTGTAGATCTGCCCGCTCCAGGCGATGGCCATGTCGCACTCGCCGCCGACCAGCAGCTTCGGCGCGTCACGCTCGTACCAGACGATGTCGTCCTTGATCGTGTCGAGCTTCGCGTAGGCCCGCTTCGTGTCCAGCGGGTACAGCTCCTCGCGGGGGACGCCGTCGGCCAGCAGCGCCGACTCCAGCGTGCCGCCGAACGCCGGGTACTGGAACATGCAGCGCTTCCCGGGGAACTCCTCGGTGTTGTAGATGTCCTTGATCGAGGTCGGGTGCTTGCCGTCCTTGGGCCAGACGTCCGTGTTCCACGCCAGCACGATGCCGTAGCGCTCCGCGCGGATGCCGTACTCGTCGTAGGACCCGGGCTCGAGCTGGTCGAGAGGCACGATCTTCGGGTCGAGCTTGGCCAGGTAGCCCTTGTCGCGGGCGTTGAGGAAGTCGCCGACGCCGGGGAACTCGATGACGTCCCACGGCAGCTTGCCGCCGGCCTCCATCGCGGCGTTCAGCTTCGCGGCGTCGCCGTTGTAGTCCTGGCGGACCTCGACGCCCGTCAGATCGGTGAAGGCGGGGAAGACGACGGACTTGCGCATCTTCGTCGGGTTGCCGCCGGCCGTCTCGTACCAGGTGATCGTGCCGTCGAGGCCCTCGAACGGGCTCGAGGCGCCGGTCGTCGCTGCGGCCTGCGTGGCCGCCGCGCTCTGCGTGCCTCCGTCGTCGTCGCTGCTGCCGCAAGCGGCGAGCACGGCGATGCAGCCGGCGGCGGCCAGCAGGCTCCACCGCCTGCGACGCCGCCCCGCTGGGGTCGTACGCTGCTCCATCGGGATCGCTCCTCCGTTCGATCGTGTCCTGGCAGGCGGTCAGTCGCCGATCACGACCGGCGAGCCGCGCCGCCAGCCGATGAGCACGTCATCGCCGACGGCGGGCACCGGTGCCGCGCCGGGCAGCTCCGCCACGAGCTCGGCGCCGTCCGCGAGGCGCAGGCGCGCCCGGAACCGTCCGCCGAGGAAGACGCAGTCCGTGACGACCGCGGGGCCGAGCACCTCGTGCCAGCCGCTCGGGGCCGCCAGGTCGCTGGACGCTTCGGCCGCGAGGACCTCGACGTCCTCGGGGCGAACGCTGAGCCACCGCTGCTCGCCGACCGGCGACCCGGCGCCGCCGGTGCACTCGATCGTCACGCCTTGGCAGACCATCCGCGCCCCGCTGGGCAGCACCGCGTCGACGGTGCCGCTCAGGAGGTTCGTATCGCCCAGGAACGTCGCGACGAAGCGGTCGGCGGGCCGTGCGTAGAGGTCGACCGGCGCCCCCATCTGGCGGATGACGCCGCCGTCCATGACCGCCACCGTGTCGGAGAGCAGGAGCGCCTCCTCCTGGTCGTGGGTCACGTAGATGGCGGTCGTGGCCGTCTCCTTCTGGATGCGGCGCAGCTCGGCTCCGAGCTGCTGGCGCAGGCGACGGTCCAAGGCGCCGAGGGGCTCGTCGAGCAGCAGGACCTCGGGTTGGAAGACCAGCGCCCGCGCGATCGCCACGCGCTGCTGCTGCCCGCCGCTGAGCTGGCCCGGATGCCGGCGGGCGAGCCCGCCGAGGTCGGCGAACGCGATCATCTCGTCGACCATCCGCTTGCGCTCGGACCTGCCATAGCCGCGGACCTTCAGCGGATAGGCGATGTTGTCGGCGACGGTCAGGTGCGGGAACAGCGCGTAGTGCTGGAAGACGAAGCCGATCGACCGCTGCTGGACGGCGACGTCCGTCACGTCGCGGCCGCTGATCCGGATCCGGCCCTGCGAAGGCGTGAGCAGGCCGGCGAAGATCCGCAGCAGCGTGGTCTTGCCCGAGCCGCTGGGCCCCAGCAGCGTGCAGAAGGTCCCCTGCTCGACGGCGAGCGAGAGCTCGTGCAGCACGCCCTGCCCGTCGTAGTGGTGGGTGACGCCGACCGCCTCGACCCCGGACGCCCCGGGCTCGGCGACCGCGCCACCGATCGCGACCGGTGCGCCGTCTGGATTCACACTCGCATCGACGCCGGGGAGCCCGGCTGGCTGAGGGTGTTCGGTGACGATGTCGTTCCCTTCGTCTCGGCTGTTGGGCGGCATCGTTCCAGCGACGTGTCGCGGCCGCCACCGTGTGTTGCACGAAAGGCGCATGACACGCGCCGGACTTCCACCAACGGATGGTGCGGACGCCGGCGTCACGCGCACACGAGCGCGAGCGGGGTCCCGGTCGTGAGCGGCTCGCAGCCGGTCTCGGTCACGAGGACGGTCTCGCTGAACAACACCGCCGCGCGTCCCGGGACGTACAGCGAGATCGGCGTGTGGAAGGTCATCCCCGGCCGCAGCTCGCGATCGTTGCCCGGAGCGAGGTAGAACGGGCATTCGGTCCAGACGGGCTTGAACGCCAGCCCGACGGAGTAGCCGTAGGTGCCGGAGTTGCCCGCGCCGTCGACCGCCAGCAGCCCCGAGTCGCGGACCTCGACGGCGACGTCGTGGGCGCTGCGGCCGGGCGCGATGCTCGCGTGCAGGAGCTCGACCGCGGCGATCGCGCGCTCGCTGAGGAGCGCGATCGTCTTGGACGCCGGCCCCACCGACGCGCTCCGCGCGAGCGGCGCGTTGTAGCGCAGGTGCGTTCCGCTCAGCTCGAGGTAGAGGCTCTGGCCGCGCGCGATCCGCCCGCGGCGGAACGCCAGGTGCGGGGCCCAGCCCAGTCGCTCGCCTCCGACGATCAGCGGGTCCAGCGCGGGGTTCTCGCTGCCGGCCGCGACCATCGCCGCGTACGTCGCGGCGGCGATCTCGTGCTCGCGGACGCCGTCCGCGACGGCGCGGATGCCGGCCTCCATCGCCGCCGCCGTATAGGTCGCGGCCCGGCGCATGTGGGCGATCTCGGCGTCGGACTTGATCAGGCGCTCGTCGAGGACCAGCTGCGTGGCGTCGACGATCGTCGCCGCCGGCAGCTCCGCCCGCAGCGTCGTGTAGCTGCGGACGTCGAGCGCGCTGCTGTTGAGGGTGTTGGCCCAGGTCAGCTCCAGGCCGATCGCGCTCGCGCCATGGCCCAGCTCGCGGATGCGGCGGGCGATCGCGGTCGCCGGCACCGGCGTGTCGTAGTACGCGTACAGCTCGATCTCGGTGACGGTGCCGGTGTCCAGCATCGCCGACGCCTCGAGGTCGGCGCAGTGGAACCGCAGTGGGCCGTCAGGCGGCACGAGCAGCGCGACGTGCGCCGAGGGGACGCCGGTGTCGTACCCGGTCAGGTAGGCGATGTTCGAGACGTTCGTCAGGACGAGCGGGTCGATGCCGGCGGCGGCCATGCGCGTGCGCGTGGCGGCCACCCGCCGCTCGTACTCCGCGCGCGGGAAGGCGAGGTCCGGCGAGCGGCCGGTCTCCAGCAGGCGCCGGACGACGTCGAGATCACGATAGGTCACGTGCTCCTCCTTGGTCGGTGAAGGGTGACCGCTGTGCCCCGACGTCTGCATCGTGCGAAGTCCAAACGCGCAGGTCGATTTTCGGGAACAGCACCCTTCTCCGTGGGCGCCGACGCCGGAAGGCTCTCGCGGCACCGTGGTGAGAGGAGACAGTGCGATGGCCTTGACGGACGCGCAGATGATCTGGATGTACGAGACGATGCTCGTCATCCGGGAGTTCGAGGAGCAGATGGTCGACATCTACCTCGAGGACAAGCTCCCGCCGAAGATCCAAGCCGGGTTGGCGTTCGACATCGGGGCCGGGCCGGTCCCGGGCGAGATGCACCTCGCCGCCGGGCAGGAGCCCGTCGCGGTCGGCGCGTGCGTGCACCTGCGCGCCGACGACACCGTCGTGGGCACGCACCGACCTCACCACTTCGCGATCGCCAAGGGCGTGCCGCTCGAAGCCATGGCGGCCGAGATCTTCGGCAAGGCCGCTGGTCTCAGCGCCGGCAAGGGCGGCCACATGCACCTGTTCGCGCCCGAGCAGAAGTTCAGCTGCAGCGGCATCGAAGGCGCGAGCATGCCGCCCGCCTGCGGCGCCGCGCTCGCGGCTCGCAAGCAGGGACGCGACAGCGTCGCCGTCGCCGTCCTGGGCGAGGGCGCCGCCAACCAGGGCACGTTCCACGAGTCGCTGAACCTGGCGGCGCTGTGGAAGCTGCCCGTCATCTTCCTGGTCGAGGACAACGGGCTGGCGATCTCGGTCAAGAAGTCGGCTTCGACGGCGGTTCGCTCCAACGCCGCGCGCGGCGCGGCGTACGGCGTCCCGGGCTTCGACGTGCTGACCAACGATCCGCTGCCCGTCGCCGCGGTCATGGAGGAGGCCGTGCAGCGGGCGCGTCGCGGGGACGGGCCCACGATCATCGAGGTCAAGACCGACCGCCTGCTCGGCCACTTCCAGGGCGACGGCGAGGTCTACCGAGCCAAGGAGGAGGTCCAGCGGCTGCGCGAGCTGGATCCGCTCCCGGCCTTCGAGACGCGGCTGCGCCAGCGCCGGCTCAGCGGCGACGGGCAGGACGAGCAGCGCCGCGCCGACGCCAGGGCGCGCGTCGCCGACGCCTACCGGTTCGCGCGCGAGAGCCCATATCCCGACCCGGCCGACGCCCTCACGAACGTCTTCGTGTGAGGCCCGGACCCACCGTGCATGGAGACAGCATCATGAGCGATCCCACCCCCTCGACACGCCTGACGATGGCGCAGGCCATCGCCCAGGCCACGGCCCAGGAGCTGCGGCGCGACCCCCGGGTCTTCGTGATGGGCGAGGACATCGGCGAGTACGGCGGCATCTTCGGCGCGACCGGCGGGCTGCTCGCCGAGTTCGGCCCCGAGCGCGTGATGGACACGCCGATCAGCGAGGCCGCGTTCATCGGCGCCGCGCTCGGGGCGGCGGCCGAGGGCCTGCGACCGATCGCCGAGCTGATGTTCATCGACTTCTTCGGCGTGTGCATGGACCAGATCTACAACCACCTGGCCAAGAACACGTACATGGCCAATGGCAACGTGCGGCTCCCGGTCGTCATCACGACGGCGATCGGGGGTGGGTACTCGGACGGCGCGCAGCACTCCCAGTGCCTGTACTCGCTGTTCGCGCACGTGCCCGGGATCAAGGTGGTCGTGCCGTCCAACGCCTATGACGCCAAGGGACTGCTGATCGCAGCGATCCGCGACGACAACCCCGTCCTCTACTGCTTCCACAAGGGGATCATGGGGCTGCCGTGGATGTCGTACTTCGAGGGCAGCACGGTCGAGGTCCCCGAGGAGCCGTACACGATCCCGTTCGGTCGGTCGAACGTCGTGCGGCCCGGCGGCGACGTGACGATCGTCACGCTCAGCCAGATGGTCCACAAGTCCGTGCTCGCCGCCGAGGAGCTGGCGACATCGGGCATCGAGGCCGAGATCCTCGACCTGCGCACGCTCGTCCCGCTCGACGTCGACGCCATCCTGGCGTCGGTGGGTCGCACCGGCCGGCTGCTGATCGCCGACGAGGACTACCTCAGCTTCGGCCTGACCGGTGAGATCGCCGCGCTCGTCGCCGAGCGCCTCGACCGGATCCAGCTCCACGCCCCGATCCGCCGCCTCGCGGTGCCCGACGTCCCGATCCCCTACAGCCGCCCGCTCGAGCAGCGCGCCATCCCCCAGGTCGCCGACATCGTCGAGGCTGCGCGCGATCTGGTCGCGGCGAAGGTCGCCGCGTGAGCGGCCTCGACCCGGCGGGAGGTCTCGACGTGAGCGAGCCGGAGGTGGAAGTCCGCAGCCCGGCCGACGCCTGGGAGGACGTCTCCGACGACGTCGATGCGCTGGTGGAGAGCTGGGGCGTCGCGGTGGGCGACCGCGTCAGCCAAGGGCAGCCGCTCGGGGTGCTGATCGTGGTCAAGACCACGTTCGACATCGTCGCGCCGGCAGACGGCGAGGTCACGGCGATCCTGGTCGAGGCCGGCAGCACGTGCGGTCGCGACGCCGTGCTCGCGACCCTGCGCCGCGCCGCGGTGGCCTGACGTGGCGGCGACCGAGCGGATCCCGTTCGCCGGCCTGCGGGGCGGCGTCGCGCGCGCCACCTCGGCGGCGTGGCAGGCGCCGCGGGTCGCGGCGGGCGTCGACGTCGACATGCGACGAACGCTGGGGCTCGTCGCCCGGCTGCGCGCCGAGGCGCCGGACGGCGTTCGCCCGACCGTCACGCACGTGGTCGCCCGGGCGATCGCGCTGACGCTGGGCGACCATCCGCGCCTCAACGCGCACGTGGACGACGCGGGCGTCGTGCTCCACGACGCGGTCCACCTCGGGCTGGCGGTCGACGTCGGCGACGGCGTCATGGTCCCGGTGATCCGGGATGCCGCGCAGAAGTCCGTCCTGGAGATCGCTCGCGAGGCCGGCGAGCTCGCGCAGCGCGCCCGCCGCAACGAGCTGGGGACATCGGCGATGCTGGGCGGCACCGTGACGCTCAGCACCCTCGGCGCCACCGGGATCGCGTGGTTCACGCCGATCCTGAACGCCCCGCAGGCTGCGATCGTCGGGATCGGCGCGGTCGCCGAGCGTCCCGCCATCGTCGACGGCGAGCTCGGTCGCGCGCCGATGATGACGGCGACGGTCGTGTTCGACCATCGCGCCGTCGACGGCGCTCCCGCGGGGCGGTTCCTCTATGCGCTGGCAGAGCGTCTCCAAGAACCGTCGACGCTGTGACGCGAGGTCGCGTGCGGGTCGCGGCCGCCGACGAGCAGCGCTGGAACGCGGACGCCCTCGCCGGACCGGTCGTCCGGCCGAAGGTCGCGGTGTGGCTGTACGCGGACACGGCGATCGTGCTGAGCCGCGGCCAGCGTCGCCGCATCGACGAGGTCCGCGCACGCAGCCGCTGCGCCGTCCTCGCACGTGAGACCGGCGGCGCTGCGGTCCTGACGGGCCGCTGGATGCTGTCGTGCTCGGTCCTGCTGCCCCGCGACCACCCGCACGGCCGCACGGTGCGATCCGCGTTCGCCGTCGTGGCGAACGCGTACCTCGACGCGATCGCGGCGTGCGCCGGGCGGCGCTGCGGGGCGCGCCGGGCGGGCGACGGCGACGATGCGGCCGCGGGCGTCGCCTGGGCGTGCTTCGGCACCACGGCGCCGCACGAGCTGGTGACCAGCGACGGCCGCAAGCTCGTGGGCCTGGCCCAGGCGCGCCGGGCCGCGGGGACGCTCGTGGCCGGCGGCCTCCTGCTCACGGCCCCGCCGTGGGAGCTGCTGAGCGATGCGATGTCCGCACCGCGGCAGGACGCGAGCACGCTGCGCGCTCGCACCGCGACGCTCGAGGAGCTCTGTGCCGCGCCTCGTCCGTGCGCGGATGCCGTCGCGCGCGTCCTCCGGGAGGCGCTGGCGCGGCGCGCGGCCTGAAGCCGACCCGGCGACCCGAGCGCCTCGCGTTGGTGATCGTCCTCGCCGTCGTGGCGATCTCGAGGATGGCTGCGCTGCACGACAGCGCGAAGATCAACGACGACGTCGTGGCGAGCGTCGGCCTGGTCGACGACGCGACCCTTCGCGTCGGCGCGGGCGATCACGTCGATCCTGCTCGCGATCGCCGTCGCGGCCGCCGCGCTCATCGCGTTCCTGATCACGCGCGGGATCGTCGGTCGTGGCCTACAACGACTCCCGCGCCGCGCTGGGCGAGATGATCGGCGAGGTCCGCCACACGGGGGCACCGTAGCGACCGCTTCCCAGCAGATCGCCTCGACCTCGGAGGAGGCGGGTCGCGCGGTGTCGGAGATCGCCAGCGCCGTCGGCGACGTGGCGCAGGGCGCCGAGCGCCAGGTGCGGATGGTCGACGGCACGCGCGCCGGCGCGGAGGAGACCGACCAGGTCGCCCGAGCAGGCATGCGGGCGGGCCGGCGAGGGTGCGGCGGCGGCCGCGCAGGCGTCGGAGGCGATGATCGCCGTCCGCACGTCCCCGGCGGCCGTCAGCGAGGCGGTCGAGGAGGGGGTGCGCCGCTCCGATGACGGCGCGGACATCGTCGAGCAGGCCCGCGAGGCGTTCGCCGAGATCACCGAGGCGGTGGCCAACGTCGGCGAGCGCATCGGCCAGATCGCGACCGCGACGAGCGAGGTCGCGGCCGTGGCGGAGCAGTCGTCGGCGTCGACCGAGCAGGTGTCCGCCTCGACCCAGCAGACGAGCGCCTCGACGCAGCAGATCGCCGCGTCGGCCCAGGAGCTGGCCGGCAGCGCCCGGCGGCTGGAGGAGCTCGTCGCGCGCTTCACCGTTGCCCCAGGTGCATGATGCTCGGGTGACCGACGGTCCCGACCCCCGGCTCGACGCCCGCCTCCCCTCCGCCCCGCCCGACCTGCTCCAGGCGCTGATCGCCAGCGTCGCCGACGCGATCTACCTCGTCGATCACGAAGGGCGCGTGCGGTTCGTGAACCCGGCGGGGCTCGCGGTGCTCGGCTACGGCGCCGAGGAGGAGCTGCTCGGACAGCCCAGCCACGCGACGATCCATCGCACCCGGCCCGACGGGAGCGCCTACCCGGAGGCCGAGTGCCCGCTGCTGCGGCCGCGCACGACCGGCGAGACCGTGCGGGTCGAGGAGGACTGGTTCGTGCGGGCGGACGGCTCGCTCGTGCCGGTCGCGTACTCGTCGGCGCCGGTGCCCACGCCGGCCGGGCGCGGCGCCGTCGTGGTCTTCCGCGACATCACCGTGCGGCAGGCGGCCGCGGCGGCGCTCCTGCGCTCGGAAGCCGAGCGGGCGCGGGCCGAGGAGCTGCAGGCGTCGCGCGCGCGGATCGTCGCCGCCGCGGACGCCGAGCGGCACCGCCTGGGACGCGACCTCCACGACGGCGCGCAGCCGCGCCTCGTGCACGTCGGGCTCGGCATCCGGCTCGCGCTCGGCCACCTCGACGACGATCCCGCGCAGGCCCGCGCGCTGCTGACCGAGGCGCTGGACGAGACCCGCCGCGCGATCGAGGAGCTGCGCGACCTGGCGGCGGGGATCCATCCGGCGATCCTGACCAGCCGCGGACTGCGGGCCGCGATCGACGCGCTGGTGGCGCGCAGCCCGATCCCGGTCGCGACGTCCGTCGCCGAGCAGCGGTTCCCGCCCGCGATCGAGGCCACCGCCTACTTCGTGGTCGCCGAGGGCCTGGCGAACGCCGCCAAGCACGCCGCGGCGGCCGGGATCCGCGTGGACGTCGCGCGCGACGGCGACCGGCTCGTCGTCGCCGTCGAGGACGACGGTCGCGGCGGCGCGGACCCGGCGCGCGGCAGCGGCCTCCACGGCCTGCGCGACCGGGTCGGCGCGGTCGGGGGAACGTGCACGGTCGACAGCCCGCCGGGCGGCGGGACCCGCGTGCGGGCGGAGCTGCCCTTATGAGGCCCGCAGCACGGTGAGCACCGCCATCACCCGCCGGTGCTCGCCCGGCTCGCCGCCCAGCCCGAGCTTCTGGAAGATGCCCGTCGCGTGCTTCTCGACGGCCGCGGAGCCGATGCCGAGCGCGTCGGCGATGCCGCGATTGGACTTGCCCTCGGCCATGAGCCCCAGCACCTCGCGCTCGCGCGGCGTCAACCGGTCGAGCGGGTCGTCGGGACGGCGGCGCCCGACGAGCAGTCCGACGACGGCCGGGTCCAGCGCCGAGCCCCCGCGCGCGACCCGCTGGATCGCCTCGACGAACGCCTCGACGTCGATGACCCGGTCCTTCAGCAGGTAGCCGACCCCGCCGGCGTCGTCGGCGATCAGCTCGAGGACGTACTCCTGCTCGAGGAACTGCGACAGCACCAGGACCGCGGTGCCCGGCAGCTCCCGGCGGATCTCGATCGCCGCGCGCAGGCCGTCGTCGGTGCGGTCCGGCGGCATTTGGACGTCGACGATCGCCACGTCGGGCCGGTGCGCCCGCGCTTTGCGCAGCAGGTCGACCGCATCGGACGTCTGCCCGACGACCTCCATCCCCGCGTCCTCGAGCAGCCGCGCGATGCCACGGCGCAAGAGGACCTGGTCCTCGGCGAGCAGGACGCGCAGCGCAGCCACGCCGCCACGCTACCGCCTTCGGGCTTTCCCTACCCCGACCTCGGGCGCCCTCCCCGGCCGCGTCGCGCCAAGGTCGCCATCATGAGAGGCAAACCCATCTCCACGCTCTACGGAGCTGACCATGAACTTCCTGAACTTCGTCCGCATCTGGCTCCCGGCGATCGTCGTCGCCATCGGGGTGCTGCTGTGGGCGGTGAACCCGAGCACGACCACCGCGGAGGGCTCGGCCCACATCGTCGGGGCCGGCATCGCGATCTGGATCCTCAACGTCCTCGTGCGCTTCGGCATCAAGGGCGATCGCGACCGTCACGAGGAGGAGGACGCGCGCGCGTTCTTCGACCGCCACGGCCACTGGCCCGGCGAGGAGCCCGCGGCACGCCCCCGACGCCGGGGCCGCCGGGTCACCCCGCCCACGGACGGCCCCACGAGCTCGCGCACCCGCGCCTGACGCCTCAGAGGCTGCTCAGGAGGGTCAGCACCCGCTGCTCGGTCACGTCGAGGTGGTGGCCCATCGCCTCCTCGGCCCGCCGCTCGTCCTGGGCCTCGATCGCCTCGACGACCGCCTCGTGCTCGGCCCGCGTGTCGCGCCAGAGGTCCGCGTCGAAGCTCAGCAGCGTCACCGCCTCGTTGAGCACCACGCGGACCTGCTCGACCGCGTCGCACAGGAACGCGTTGTGCGTGGCATGGGCGATCACCAGGTGGAGGATCGAGTCGCGGGCGAGGAACTGCAGCACCGAGTCCGCCCGCCCGACCTGGTCGCAGGCCATGCGGATCTGCGCGAGCTCCTCGTCGTTGCGGACCTTCGCCGCCTGGGCCGCCGAGAGCCGCTCGACGAACGCCCGGAACGTCATCGCCTGCTCGATGCGCGACCGATCGCGCCGGACGCGGACGAGCAGGTACTCCCGCGTGAGCTCATCGGACGGCTCGAGCACGAACGTCCCGCCGTTGCGGCCGCGCCGGGTCCGCACGAGACGATCGGCCTCCAGCAGCCGCACCGCCGCCTGCACCGTGGCGCGCCCGACGCCGAACATCGCCGACAGGTCGCGCTCGGGTGGGAGCGCGTCGCCCGCCGGGATCAGGTGGAGGTTGATCTGCCGGCGCAGCTGCTCGGCCACGTGCTCGTGGGCCCGTAGCTGCTCGATCGGCTCGAACTTCGGGGTCAGGAGGTCGGGGATCTCGGTCGGACGCTGATCGGTCATCTGGCCTGCACGGTCGGCGGTGGAGCGTAGGCCCATGGTCGGGCGAGCTGCAGCGCGGCGGCGATCTCGTGCACGGTGCGATCGTCGAACGTGCGGCCGACGATCTGGACGCCGGTCGGCACGCCGTCGCGATCCACGCCGCTGGGCACCGCCATGACCGGGCAGCGTCCGGTGACGCTGAAGCCGAGCGTCAGGAAGGCGTCCATGTAGTCGTCGAGCCGAACGCCGTCGATCGACGGCGGCGTGCCGACGAACGAGTCGCCGGCAGGGAGCCCGGCCACCCCCATGGTCGGACAGACGAGCGCGTCGCAGCGCTCGAGCACGAGCGCGAGCTGCGCGTAGAGCTCCCCCTCGCGCGCGAACGCGTCCGGCGCCGGGATCCGCTCCGCGGCGGCCGCCGCCTGGCGCGCGAACGCGACGACGTAGTCGCAGACGAGCTCCGGATGGGCGTCGATCTCGCGCTGCAGGAGCGGTCCGGCGACGAGCCCGTAGTGGGCGAACGCCAGCTCGCGCGTGGTCTCGGGCCGCCACGGGAGCTCGACCTCGACGACGTCCACGTCGCACTCGCCCAGCGCCGCGGCGGCGGCGAGCGTGTTCGCGCGCACGTCGTCATCGATGACGAAGCCGCCCAGCTCGACGCAGACGCCGACGCGCATGCCGCCGACGTCCCCCAGCTCCAGCGGCAGCTCCAGCTTGGGCCGCAGGGTCGCGATGTCGGCCGGATGCGGCCCCGCGATGACGTTGCCCAGCAGCGCCACGTCGCGGACGGAGCGCCCCATCGGGCCGTTCTGGTTGTAGTGGTCGAGGTTCAGCGGCGGCAGCTCCGGCACGCGGCCGAACGGCGGGCGATAGCCGACCACGCCGCAGGTCGAGGCCGGGACGCGGATCGAGCCGCCGATGTCGGAGCCCGTGGCGAGGGTCGTGAACCCGGCCGCCAGCGCGGCGGCCGAGCCGCCCGACGACCCGCCCGCGGCCAGCTCCAGGTTCCACGGGTTGCGCGTCACGCCCCACAGCGCCGAGTGCGTGAACCCGGCCGCGCAGAACTCCGGCGTGGTCGTCCGCGCGTGGACGATCCCGCCGGCGTCCAGGACGCGCTGCGCCAGCGGGCCGGTGATCGTCGCGACCCGATCGGCGTAGACGAGCGACCCCTCGGTCCACGGCATGCCGGCGATCGGCACCTCGTCCTTGACGGCGACCGGCAGCCCCTCGAGCGCCCGCGGCGGGTCGCCCTTGCCCGCGTAGCGCCGCTCGGCGAGCCGCGCGGCGTCCCGCGCCTCCTCGAAGCGGACGTGCGTCAGCGCGTTGACCGCGGCGCCGTCGCGCTCGACCCGGGCGATGACCGCGTCGAGGAGCTCGACCGGCGACAGCGCGCGGCGCCGCAGCAGCGCGAGCGCTTCGACCGCCTCGAGGAACGCGATCTCGTCGACTGCCCCGGCTCCCACGTCCCTCACCAGCCCGCCGTCATCGCCACGTCCTGCGACTGGCCGCGCTGGCGCGCGAGCAGTCCGGCCAGGCCGACGCCGGCGACGAGCGCGACGCCGTTGACGATGTCGCTGACGTAGGTCGCTGCGCCGGCGAGGTTCAGCCCGCCGTTCAGCGTCGCGAGGAACGCGATCGCCACCAGCACGCCGCCGGTGTTGAAGCGCCCGGGCCGGATCGCGGCGGCGCTGAGGAACGCCGCGGCCAGCGCCGGCAGCGTGAACTGCTCCCCTACCGCCGCGCTCGCGCTGCCGCTGCGGGCGACCTGCAGGATCCCGGCCAGCCCGGCCAGCAGCCCGGCGCTCACGAACGCGAACGCGGTGCACACCCGGACCCGCAGGCCGACGAGCTGGGCGGCCTCGCGGTTGGAGCCGATCATGTACAGGTAGCGGCCCAGCGGCGTGTGCTGCAGCACGAAGTAGACGAGCACGACGACGCTCGCGAGCACCCACGTCGTGTTGGGGATCCCGAGGAAGAGGCCCCCGCCGAAGCTCGTCCACGACGACGGGATGCCCTGCACGAGCGCGTTGCCCTCCGTCTTCCACACCACGACGCCGTGCAGCGCGGTGGCCACGCCGAGCGTCGCGATCACCGCGTTGATCTTCATCCGCGTCACCAGCACGCTGTTGAGGACCCCGACGCCCACGCTGAGCCCGACGCCGAGCAGCAGCGCGAGCAGCGGCGGCCACCCGGCGGCCAGCGCCGAGACGCAGAACACGCTGGCCAGCCCGAGGTTCGCGCCGATCGACAGGTCGAACTCGCGGATCACCAGCGGGATCAGCGCCGCCAGCGCGGCGATCGCCGCCACCGACTGGTTGCCGAGGATCGTCTGCAGGTTCGCCGTCGTCGGGAAGGTCTCGCTCGTCGCCGGCAGCACGCAGAAGAAGATCGCCAGGCCGACGGTGATCAGCAGCAGGCCGTAGCTCTCCAACGCTCGCTGGACGACGGCGCCCGTCCTGGAGCGCGTCGCGCGCACCTCGCCGGCGACCGGTTCGTCGGTCGTCTCCATCGTGGTCATCGCTCCCCCGTTCCCGACAGCGCCGCGCGGTGCAGCTGCTCCGCACTCGCGCCGTCCTCGTAGCTCCTCGTCAGGCGCCCGTTGACGAGCACGAGCACCCGGTCGGCGAGCTCCGCCAGCTCCTCGAAGTCCGACGAGACCAGCAGCACGACGGCCCCCGACGCCGACGCGTGGCGGATCAGCCGGTAGATCTCGCGCCGCGCTCCGACGTCCACGCCCTGGGTCGGGTCGTCCAGCATCAGCACGCGCGGCTCGCGCCGCATCCAGCGCGCGAGCATGACCTTCTGCTGGTTGCCGCCCGACAGGGTGCCCAGCAACGCTCCGCTGCCGGCCGTGCGGATCCGGAAGCGGTCGACGAGGTCGTCGGCGGCGCGACGCTCGTCGCGATGGCGCAGGCGCAGCCCCTTCCAGTACGTCCCGACGACCGCCGCCGACAGGTTCTCGCCGACCGTCATGTCCGGAAACGCCGCGAGCCGCCCGCGATCCTCCGGCAGGTAGGCGATCCCGCGCTCGACCGCGCGATGGGGCGATCCCGCGTCCAGCTCGGCGCCGTCGAGGCGGATCGTCCCGGCCTGCGCCCGGCGCTGCCCGAAGATCGTCGTCAGCAGCGTGGTGCGCCCCGAGCCGACCGAGCCCGCGACGCCGAGGATCTCCCCCGGGTAGGCGTCGAAGCTCACGCCGGCCACGCGCCCGACGTGGAGGTCGGCGACCCGCAGCGCCGGCGAGCCCGCGCGCACGCGACGCCGCTCGGCCGGCGGCTCGGCCTCGTCGAGCGTCGCCGGCCCGCAGATCAGGTCGACGATCTCGTCGTGGTCGAGCCGCGCGGCGTCGGCCGTCGCGACGACCCGGCCGTCGCGCAGCGCCGTGAGCCGATCGGCGAAGCCGGTCAGCTCGTCGATGCGATGCGTCACGACCACGATCGTCCGGCCGGCACGGGCGTAGCGGCGCAGGGCGTCGAGGAGGACCTCGACCTCCGGCGCGGTGAGCGCCGCGGTCGCCTCGTCGAGCACCAGCACACCGCCGCTGAGCTCGTCCTGGTCCTGCAGCGCCCGCGCGATCGCGACCATCATCCGCAGCGCCGGGCTGAGCGCGCGCATCGGCGCCCGCGGATGCAGCGGGATCTCGAAGCGCTCGAGGACGGCGGCGGCGCGGGCGTCGACCTCGCGCCAGCGGATCCGCCCGATGCGGGTGCGCGCGAACCCCGCGCCCGCCGCGAGGTTCTCCGCGACCGTCAGCTCGTCGAACACCGACGGCTGCTGGTGGACGAACCGCAGCCCGGCGTCGTGCGCCTGCTGGGGCGAGAACGAACGCGCGTCGAAGCGCGCGCCGGCGACCTCCAGGTCGCCCTCGTCGGCGGGATGGACGCCGGCGAGCACCTTGATCAGGGTCGACTTGCCCGAGCCGTTGCCGCCGACCAGCGCGTGGATCTCCCCGGCGCGGAGCTCGAGCGACACCTGCCGCAGCGCGCGCGTGGATCCGAAGCGCTTCGAGATCCCGGTCGCCCGCAGGACGCACGCCACGCGGGCGCCGCTCGGCTCCGCGACGGTCATCGGGCGATCCCCCAGGACTTCTCGTAGACGGCCTGGTAGTCGATCGGCGCCCGGTAGCCGCCGCTGGTCCCGGCGTTGTGGTCGGTGTCGTAGACCTGCAGTCCGATCCCCGAGTTCTTCGGCTTGGAGCCCGAGAACAGACGGTTGAGGCCGTCGATCCCCGCGTAGCCCTCCCAGGCCAGCGGCTGGCCGACGCCGGCGTTCTGCCCGCGCCCCGCGCGGACCATCGCCATGTTGGCCGGCTGTCCCTCCGCGCCGATCACGAGGAGCTGCTGCGCGCGGCCGGAGGCCTGCAGGGCCGCGGCCACGCCGCCGGTGATCGCGGCGTCCGTCGGCACCTGCAGCGCGTCCGCGTTCGGGTACTTCAGCAGCGCCTGCTCGGCCTTCTGCTGCAGGCTCGTCCCGATGTCGGCCAGCTTGAACGGGACCGCGTCGACCTTGCAGTCCGGGCAGCTCTTCATCTTGTCGACGAAGCCCTCGTTGAAGCGCTTGACCGCCTGGATCTCGTCGTCGGCGAAGTTGATGACCTCGCCCTTGCCCTCGGTCTTCGCGATGATCCAGGTCGCCTGCGCGGCGCCGTAGTCGAAGATGTACTGCGGGTACTCGCCCTCGGTGTAGGTGACCTGGCCGCTGAACAGCGTCGGCTGGCTCCGATCGCTCTGGCTGCAGTCGTAGGACTCGGCCGCCATGACGACGACGCCGGCCCGCTTGGCCTCGGCGAGCGGCTCCTTGAAGAGGGTGCAGTCGACCGCCATGACGAAGATCCCGTCGGCCTTGGCGGCGATCGCCTGGCGCACGCCGTTGGCCGCGAGGTTCGGGTCGCTCTTGGTGTCGAAGACCGTGGGCTTCCAGCCGATCGACTTCGCCGCCGCCGCGGCGCCGTCGATCACCGACGCGCAGGTGGCGACCGCCTGACCGCAGGACAGCAGCCACACCTTCTTGCCGGCGACCGGCTTGGGGCCGCTGGTCGGCGGCGAGCGGAACGTCCCCTTGTACAGGGCGTCGAGCTCCTGCTGGGCGGCGGCCACGCCGGGCGCGGCATCGGAGCCGGCCGTCGCGGCGCCGCCGGCCGCGGTCGTCGTGTTCGTGTCGCCGCCGCCGCAGGCGGCGACCCCGGCGACGAGCAGCGGCAGCGTGCCCGCCGCGATCACGCGTCGCCAGCGTGGTTGACGCTGGGTCATGGCTTCCTCTCCTCCTCCTGACGTGAGCGCTGCGTGCTGCGCACCGCGGTCTCCGCGAGCCCGGTGACGAGGTCCGCCATGCGCGGATCGACGTCGGGGTCGTACGCGGAGAAGGTGGTGGCGAGCACGTCGAAGCGCTCGTTGACCAGCTCGATCGCGCGCCGGACGTGCGCTGCCGGCAGGCCGCCCGGCGCCGTGTAGTGCGAGGCCCGCCCCTCGTCGTGGTCGAGCACGTCGGTGTCGACGTGCAGGTAGACGCGGCGAACGCCGGCGGCCGCGAGGCGGTCGAGCGCGCCCGATAGCGCCTCTTCGAAGCCGTCGGCGTCGATCGCCGCACGCCCGACCACGGCGCCGATGGGCTCGGGCTGCCCGACGATCGCCTGCTCGGCCGCCGGGACGTCGAGGTCGTGCATGCCGACCATGACCATCCGCTCCGGCGCGATCGGCCGGAACCCCGGGATCTGGGCCGCCCACGCCTGCCAGCAGCGCCCGGCGATCGTCGCCACCGGCATGCCGTCGAAGAGGCCCGAGAGCGAGGTGTCGGGCGTGCTGGCGTCCGGATGGGCGTCGAGCCACACCATCCCCAGCCCGTCGTCGGCCAGGCCGCTGACCACCCCGATCGACGAGTTGCAGTTGCCCGACGACAGGATCGGCGTGCGACCGTGGGCGCGCGCCTCGGCCACCAGCCGCGCGACGTGGCGATTGTGCACGAGGTGGCGCGACATCTGGTCGCCGGGGACGAGCTGGTCGCCGGGCTGCGGCTCGTCGGCGTCGACCCAGCGCACCTCGACGTCGAGGCCGAGCGACCGCAGCCGCGCGGGCAAGCGGTCGTCGGCGAGCAGGACGCGGGGACCGCGGCCCATCGACACGTCGCGCTGCCCCAGGTGGTAGGGGACGCCGATCAGCGTGACGGGGCGCGCGCTCAGCATGGCACCGGGATGAGCTCGCGGGGCAGGCGCGACAGCGCGCGGGCGCCGTCCGTCCCGTAGATCACGGTGTCCAGCACCGGCAGATGGAAGATCGACTCGAAGTTCGTGACCATCCCCGCCTCGAAGACGCCCTCCGCGCCCTCGTCCTCGACGGTGAAGACGAACTCACCGACCCAGTCGGGCGGGAAGCTCAGGCCCAGCTCGTAGCCGCCGACCCACGCGCGCAGGTCCCAGATGCCCGCGTCGACGTAGAACTCCCGCAGCGTCCGGTTGACCTCGTCGACCGGCGTGCCGTCCTTGGCCACGTCGCACAGCACGTCGAACGCCGCCCCCGCGATCCGCGTCAGCTCCATCGCCGCCGCGGGCGGCTCGCCGAGGTAGAACGTTCGCGACGTGTTGGCGTGGTAGCGGTTGACGACGCCGCACGGGTCGACGACGACGTAGTCGCCCGGCGCGATCGTGCGCCGCGACGCGATCGCGTGCCCTTCCTCGATGCTGCCGACGCGGACGAGCTCGTGGATCGCCGACGGCTCGCCGCCCGCCTTGGCGATCGCATGCATCATCTCGCCCCACACCTCGAGCTCGGTGAGGCCGGGGCGCAGGATCTCGCGGACCCGCTCGAGGGCGAGGTCGGCGATGCGCGCGCCCTCCTCGAGGTACGCGAGCTCCTGCGGCGACTTGATCGCGCGGATCGTGCGCAGGATCGACGTCGCGTCCACGACCGTGCCGCCGGCCTGCGTGAGCGCGTGCTCGATCCGCTCGCTGACCGCCCGGTTGGGGACGTGGCTCCAGAGCTCCAGGCCGACGCGGCCGGGCAGCCACCTGCGCGCCCGCAGCTCGCCGACGAACTTCGCGAGGACCGCGTCGTGGTCGTCGTAGACCGGGAAGAACTGGATGTCGCGGGCGATCGACGTCGACTGCAGCAGGCCGCGCTCGCCGATCGAGTCGAAGTGCACGAGCTCGTCGCTGTCGGCGTGGACGACCGTCGCGGCGACCGACGGCCACACCGTCGGGGAGTGGCCGTGGTACCAGCGCGACGCGTAGCCGTGCAGGTAGCACATGTTGTCCGGCGCCATGACGACCAGCACGTCGAGCCCCTGCCTGGTCATCGCGGCGCGGACCGCGGTCAGCCGGTCGCGGTACTCCTGCGCCGAGAACGGGATCGCCGGGGGCTCGGCCGCGAGCTTCTCGTTGTGGGCGGCGATCAGCTCCCGCATCGCCGAGACGTCGACCTGCGTGCTCACATGGACTCCTTGGTGACGTGCGCGTTCGCTCCGCGCAGGGACTCGTCGACGTACCGCGCCGCCGATCGCAGCGCCTCGAGCTCGTCGGGCGGCAGCTCCCAGCGCCGCACCCGCTCGACGCCGCCGGGGCCGAGCTCGACCGGCAGGCCGATCGCGACGCCGCTCACGCCGTACTCCCCGCCGGGGACGAACGACGCCGGCCAGGTCGCGTGCGAGCCCGCGACGATCGCCTGGATCATCCGCGCGATCCCGTGGCCCGAGGTCCACGTCGAGGTCCGCGTGACGCCGAGCGAGACCCACGACGGGTACCAGTCGAGGAGGTAGCGCAGCGCGTCGGCGCGCACCGCGGGCGAGAGGTCGACCGGGTCGCCGTCGATGCAGACGCGGCTGAACAACGGGACGCAGCGGTCGCCGTGCTCGCCGACGACCCACGCGGTGACGCGATCGGGCGTGAGCTCCAGCGCCTGGGCGATCCCGTAGCGCAGCCGCAGCGAGTCGTTGATCGTGTAGCCGACGATCCGCCGCCGATCGATCCCGGTCCGGCGCTGGAGGTGGGTCACCAGCGGATCGACCGGGTTGGTGGCCACGACGAGAACGCCGGGCCAGTCGGGCTCGAGCGCGTCGGCGACCTCGTCGAAGATCCGCAGGTTCGCCGTGAGGTAGTCCATCCGCGGCAGGTCCTTGCGGGCGGGCACGGAGGCACTGACGGCCACGACGTCGGCGCCGGCGATCTCGTCCAGCGTCCCGCGGCGCACCGCGAACGGCCGCACGTTCACCCGCAGCTGCTCGAGGTCCATGACCTGGGTGGTGAGCACCGCGTCGTCGCGGTCGACGAGGATCAGCTCGGTCCCCACGCCCAGCAGCGCGAGCGTGTAGGCGACCGACGAGCCGATGCCGCCGCCGGCTCCGACGATCGCGATCCTCACGCCGCCACCTCCTCGCATGCGGCGGCGACGGCGAGCAGCCGCTCGTCCGCCCCGTGCGGTCCGATGAGCTGGGCGCCGATCGGCCGCCCGTCGGCGCTGGCGCCGATCGGGATCGAGATCGCCGGCAGGTCCGCGAAGCTCGCCACGCAGCAGTTGCGGATGAACGTCTGGAACGTCGGCACGCGGGCACCGTTGAACGTCATCTCCGGGTCCTCCTCGAGGCGCACCGCGGGCGCCGGGGTCGTCGGGGTCAGCAGCACGTCGCAGCGGTCGAACGCGTCGGCGGCCGCCGCCTGCAGGGCGGGCCGCGTCGTGCGCAGCGCGCCGAGGTAGCGCTGGGCGCTGACGGGCGCCGCCTGCGGCCCGCCCTCGCTCGCCACGGCGGCACGCACGTCGGGGCCGAGCTCGTCGAGACAGTCCGCCAGCCGGGCGCCCGGCCGCGCGGCGTCGAGCACCTCCTGGAGCTGGATCCACGACTCGGGCAGGACGACGTCGAAGAGCGCCGGCATCGCGGCCTCGGCGCCGTCGAGCAGCAGCTCGTCGACATGCGCGCCGGCGGCTTCGAGGCGCGCGACGAACGCCGTGAAGGCGCTGGCCGTCGCGGGGTCGCTCTCGGCGAGGAAGCCGCCGAGGACGCCGACGCGCAGGCCGGCCGCGGAGGGAGCGCCGCAGGCCGCGGAGTCCGCCGCCGGGCCGCGCCCGCCGCCGGCGGCGCCGCCCCGTGCCGCGCCCGCCATCGCCGCGAACAGCAGCGCAGCGTCGGCGACCGAGCGGGTCATCGGTCCGATCGCGTCGCACGTCCACGACAGCGACATGAGGCCGCCGGTGCCGACGCGGCCCGTCGTCGGGCGCAGGCCCACGCCGCCGCACAGCGCCGCGGGCACGCGGACCGAGCCACCGGTGTCGGTCCCGATGCCGGCCGGCGCCATCTCGGCGGCGACCGCGGCGCTCGTCCCGCCGCTCGAGCCGCCGGCGATGCAGCCCGGGGCGACCGGGTTGCCGACGACGCCGTAGTGCGGGTTCTTCGAGGTGATCCCGAACGCGGCCTCGTGGAGGTTCGTCTTGCCCAGGACGATCGCGCCCGCGGCCTTGATCGCCCGGACGACGTCGGCGTCCTCGGTCGGCCGGTAGTCCCGCAACAGCCGCGTCCCGCCGGTCGTCGGCAGGTCAGCCGTCGCGAGGTTGTCCTTGATCGCGATCGGCACGCCGAGCAGCGGCGGCAGGTCCCCGCCTGCGGCCCGCCGGGCGTCCGCGGCGGCGGCCGCCTCCAGCACGCGCTCGCCGTCGACGGCGATGAACGCGTGCAGCTCGGCGTCCGTCGCCTCGATCCGGCGCAGGCACTCGGTCGCGACCTCCGTCGCCGACCGCTGCCGATCGCGGATCGCCTGGGCGATCGCGGCAAGGCTCATCGCGTCTCCCTCCCCGGTCGCACCATCTGGACGTCGAGCGCGGGCTCTGCGCCCTCGAGCCGCGCGAGCAGCGCCTTGGCCCGCAGCCGCGCCCGGGCGGCGCTGCGCGACTTGACCTCCTCGTAGCCGCGGATGCCGTCGGGCAGCTCCAGCAGCTCGACGACGAGCGGGAGCGTGCGGTCGCTCAAGGCGGCGGTGGCCCGCCGCACGACATCGACGTACCAGGCGACCAGCTCGCGCTCCTCGCGCCGGACGGCCTGGTAGCCGAACGGGTCGAGCTTCGTCCCGCGCACCCGGCGGCTGGCCTTCAGGACGCCGAACGCCGCCCGCGCCACCCCGCCCGAGACCTCGATCTTCTCGGTGCGCCCGAGGCGCCGAAGCAGCGGCGGGTGGAGGTGGTAGCGCACGCGCGCCGGGTCCTCGAAGCGCTCCGCCAGCGCCTCCTGCAGCTCCGGGCGCAGGAACAGCCGAGCGACCTCGTACTCGTCCTTGTAGGCCATGAGCTTGTGGAGGTTGCGGGCGACCGCCGCCGCGACCTGGCCCTCGGACGCGCCGGCGCTCGCCTCGTGCGCCGCGGCCTCCAGGACGGTGTCGACGTAGGCGCTCGCGTAGCCGATCGACTGGTAGTCGACGAGCTCGGCCACGCGGATGGCCAGCAGCCGGCGCGTCTCCTCGTCGAGCGTGCCGCAGCGCGCCAGCAGCTCGCGGTAGGCGGCACCGCGACGCCCCAGCCGCGCGGCGCGGGCGGCGATCTCCTCGTCGGCGCTCGGCGCCGGCGGCGCGAGGCGGTCGAGCAGCGCGCTCGGGTCGGCGACCCATTGGCGCCCGACCCGGAACGCCGCCACGTTGTCCTCGGCGGCAACGCCGTTGAGGCGGATCGCCGCCTCGATCGCGTCGGCGGAGATCGGGAGGTGCCCGGTCTGATACGCCGCCCCGACGACGATCACGTTCGTGAGCATCGTGTCGCCGAACAGGCGCTCGGCCAGCAACCGCGCCGGCACCTCCACCGCGTCGTCACGCGTCCAGCGGCGCAGCGTCGCGCGCAGCGCGTCGACGTCGACGGCGTGGGTGATGTCACGGACCATCTCGCCGGTCGGGAAGAGGTCGGTGTTGAGGACCGCAACCGTGCGCTGCGGGTCGCAGCGGTCGAGGTTCGGCGGCGCGCACGCGGTGACCTCGTCCAGCGCAAGGAGGAGGTCGGCGCGCCCGACGCCGACCTTGCCGGCGACGTCCTGCGTCCCGGGCGGGGCGAGGATGAGGCTCGACAGCACCGAGCCCCACTTCTGCGCCGCCCCGGTCTGGTCGTAGGAGCGGCTCTCCAGCCCGTCGAGCTGGGCCGCGACGGCGAGCACGGCGTTCAACGTGATGACGCCGGTGCCGCCGACGCCCGGCAGGTAGAGGTGGAACGGGGTGTCCAGCGCGCGGGCCGGCGGCGGCGCCAGCGCGGCGACGTCGACCCGCGGCGGCTGCGGACGGCGTAGCCCTGTCCCTTCGCGCATCTCCACGCTCACGAACGACGGGCAATCGCCGCGCAGGCAGGAGTCGTCGTCGTTGCAGGACGACGCGTCGATCTGCGTCTTGGTCCCGAACTCGGTCTCGACGCGCTGCAGCGACATGCAGTTGCTCTTGGCACCGCAGTCGCCGCAGCCCTCGCAGACCCGCTCGTCGATGAACAGATGCTCGGTCGGTGCCGGCAGCAGCCCGCGCTTCTGGCGCCGCCGCCGCTCGTTGGCGCACGACTCGTCGTAGATCATCACCGTGACGCCGTCGTGGGCCTCGAGCTCGCGGGCGACCGCCACCAGCTCGGAGGCCGGTCGGATCGTCGTGCCCGCGCCGAGCTGCTCGCGCTCGTAGCGCGCCGGCTCCTTCGTGACGACGACCATCCGCTCGACGCCCTCGGCGGCCAGGCCGCGGGTGAGCGCCGCGACGCCGCGGTTGCCGACCGCCGCCTGCGCGCCGGTGTTGGCGACCGCCCCGTTGAAGAGGACCTTGAACGTGATCCGCGCGCCGGTCGCGACGGCGAAGCGGATGTTGAGGAAGCTGGAGTGGTAGATCGAGCCGTCGCCGACGTGCTGGACGATGTGCTCGCGCTCGGTGAACGGGGCGAGGCCGATCCACGAGAGGCCCTCGCCGCCGTACTGGGTCATCGTGTCGATGTGGCGCTCGGGCTGCTCGATGACCGAGTTGAACGCGCCGCACCCGGGCGCGCCCCACGCCAGCTGGCCCTCGGCGAGGACCGTGGACGTGCTGTGCGGGCAGCCGGAGCAGAAGTTCGGCGTGCGGCCGCCGGTCGTGTCGTAGACCCGCGCGCGGATCGCGGCGAGCTCCTCGATGCGCGACGCGTCGCGGACGTCGAGCACGCGGGCGAGCCCGTCGGCGACGACGTCGGCGTCCATCCCACCCTGGACCGGGAAGAGTGGCCGGCCGTCGCCGTCGCGCTTGCCGACGACCTCGATGCGCTCGCCCAGTGGCTGCAGCGCCGCGCGCACCGCGCTCTCGAGCACGCCGCGCTTCTCCTCGACCACGACCACCCGCTCCAGTCCGGCCGCGAACGCGCGGACCAGCTCCTCGTCGAGCGGGTACAGCAGCCCGACGTCCAGCAGCCGCACGCCCGACTCCGCCAGCCGCCCCAGCGGCATGCCGAGGTCGGCGAGCGCCTGGCGGACGTCGGCCGTCGACTTGCCCGCCGTCACGATGCCGACGCGATCGCGCTCGCCGCGCGCGAGCACCCGGTCGAGTCCATTGGCCCGTGCATACGCCAAGACCGCGAGATGGCGCTCGTCGTAGAGATGACGCTCGTGCTCGATGTTCTTGCCGGGGTAGAACGAGAAGTCCGTCCGCTTGGCGAACGGCCGGCCGTCGAGCTCCAGCTCGGGGACCACGATCTCGACCGGGCGGCCGAGGTCCACGGTCTGGCCGGCGTCGCAGACCTGGTTGACGAGCTTCAGCGCGACCCAGCAGCCGCTGTAGCGCGACAGCGCGACCGCGTGCAGCCCGAGGCGGCGGACGTCGGCGATCGTCCCCGGGTAGAGGATCGGGATCCCCGCCGACTGGAACGCGTAGTCCTGCTGGAACGGCATCGTCGAGGACTTGGCCTCGTGGTCCTCACCCGACAGCAGGACGACCGAGCCGTGCGTGCTCGTGCCGGCGAAGTTCCCGTGCTTCAGCGCGTCGCCCGACCGGTCCAGTCCCGGCCCCTTCCCGTACCAGAAGCCCGCGACCCCGTCGTAGCGCTCGTGCGGGTAGTCGTCGAGCATCTGCGTGCCGGTCAGCGCCGTCACGGCCTGCTCCTCGTTGCCGCCCGGGACGTGGCGGACGTCGTGCTCGGCCAGCAGCCGCTTGTTGCGGGCCAGCTGGAGGTCCAGCCCGGAGATCGGCGACCCCGGATAGCCGGTGACGAGGCCGCCGATCCGCAGCCCGGCGGCGCGATCGCGTCGCGCCTGCTCCAGCGGCAGCCGCAGGAGCGCCTGCATCCCCGGCAGGTAGTGGACGCCCTCGTCGTCGGTGAGCCGCCCCGTCAGGTCGAGCACAGGCACACGCGCCTCCCCGCCCGCGGCCGACGCCGCGGGGATTTCCCCTAAACCCCTCATTGCAAGGCCTTATAACCTTTTCGCAAGGCTGGTGTCAAGCGGGAACGCGCGGGATACTCGGTTGCGCATGGCCACCTACCGTCGACCCGGCTGGTTCACCCAGCACGTCTTCAACCCCGCGGTCGCCGGTCTCACCCGCGCTGGGATCAGCGTCATGGGCTCCCGCGTGCTCGAGGTCCGCGGCCGCACCTCCGGGCAGCCGCGCCGCACGCCCGTGAACCTGCTGACGCTCGACGGGACGCGCTACCTCGTCGCGCCCCGCGGCCACACGCACTGGGTGCGCAACCTGCGCGCCAGCGGCGAGGGGCGGCTGCTGCTCGGCCGTCGCAGCGAGCCGTTCACCGCCACCGAGGTCGCCGACGACGACAAGCCGGCGATCCTGCGGCCGTACCTCAAGCGCTGGAAGGCGGAGGTCGGCGTGTTCTTCGGCGGCGTCGGGCCCGACTCGTCCGACGAGGAGCTGCGGCGGATCGCGCCCGACCATCCGGTCTTCCGGCTCTCCGCGCCCTCGCCGGACTAGACGACGAATCCCGACCGCCACCATGCGGGGCATGAACGAGACCTCATGTCCCATCCGATCGCCTCGTGAAGACGTCCCGCGGAGCGGTGCGCTGTGAGCGGCCACCTGGACGAGCAGCTGCAGCCGGTCTTCGACGTCGTCGTCCGGCGCAACCCGGGCGAGCCGGAGTTCCACCAGGCCGTGCGCGAGGTGCTGCTCAGCGTCGGGCCGGTCGTGGCCAAGCATCCCGAGCACACCGAGGCCAAGCTGCTGGAGCGCATCTGCGAGCCCGAGCGGCAGATCATCTTCCGCGTGCCATGGGTCGACGACCGCGGCGAGGTCCACGTCAACCGCGGCTTCCGCGTCGAGTACAACAGCGCGCTCGGCCCTTACAAGGGCGGGCTGCGCTTCCACCCCTCGGTCAACCTCGGGATCGTGAAGTTCCTCGCGTTCGAGCAGGTCTTCAAGAACGCGCTCACCGGGATGCCGATCGGCGGGGCCAAGGGCGGCTCGGACTTCGATCCCAAGGGCCGCTCGCCCAACGAGGTCATGCGCTTCTGCCAGTCGTTCATGCTCGAGCTGCACCGCCACCTCGGGGCCGAGACGGACGTGCCGGCCGGCGACATCGGCGTCGGCGAGCGCGAGATCGGCTACCTGTTCGGCCAGTACAAGCGGATCACCAACCGCTACGAGTCCGGCGTGCTCACCGGCAAGGGCCTGGCGTGGGGCGGCGCGCGCGTGCGCCGGGAGGCGACCGGCTACGGCTGCGTCTACTTCGTCGCGGAGATGCTCCGCGCGCGCGGCACCTCGCTCGACGGCCGCGAGGTGATCGTCTCCGGGTCGGGCAACGTCGCCATCTACGCCGCCGAGAAGGCGCAGCAGCTCGGGGCCAAGGTCGTCGCGTGCTCGGACTCCTCGGGCTACGTCCACGACGAGCGCGGCATCGACATCGCGCTGCTGCAGCAGGTCAAGGAGGTCGAGCGCGCCCGGATCTCGGAGTACGCCCGCCGGCGCGGCGACCACGTCCGCTTCGTGCCCGATCGCAGCGTGTGGGAGGTCCCCTGCCACATCGCGCTCCCGTGCGCGACGCAGAACGAGCTCACCGGGCGCGACGCGAAGCTGCTCGTCGACGGCGGCGTCCTCGCCGTCGCCGAGGGCGCCAACATGCCCTGCACGCCGGAGGCCGTCGCGGTGCTGCGCGCCGGGGGCGTCGCGTTCGGACCGGGCAAGGCGGCCAACGCGGGCGGCGTGGCCACGAGCGCGCTGGAGATGCAGCAGAACGCGTCGCGCGACTCGTGGACCTTCATCCACACCGAGGAGCGCCTCGTGGAGATCATGCGCGACATCCACGCGGCCTGCGAGGCCGCGGCGGCGGAGTACGGCGCGCCCGGCGACTACATCGCCGGGGCGAACATCACCGGATTCGCGCGCGTCGCGGACGCGATGCATGCCCAGGGGCTGATCTGAGGCCCGCGATGCGCGCGGCGCTCGTGACCCCGCTGTCCGGCCCGCTCCGCGGGTTCGGGCGAGCGGGCGCGAGCGCGCTCGCGCTGTGGGCCGACTGGGCCGACGGCGTCGAGCTGGTGGTCTTCGACGCGCATCCCGACCCCGTCGCGGCCGTCCGCGCAGCCGAGGCGCTCGAGCCCGAGCTCCTGTTCGGACCGTACGGGAGCGGGCCGGGGCGGGCGGTGGCCGCCGCGACGTCGCGCGTCGTCTTCAACCACGGCGGCGCGGAGGTCGACGACCCCGCGCACGTGATCGGGGTGCTCGCACCGGCGCGGACGTACTTCGCCGGCGCGTTGCGGGTCGTGCGCGCCGCCGATCCGTCGGCGCGCACGGTCCGTGTCGTCCATGCGGCAAGCGGCTTCGCCCTGGCCGTGGCGGGTGGCGCGGCCGAGGAGGCGCGGCGGCTGCGGATGACCGTCAGCTGGACGCCGCTGGCGGCGGGGGCCGATCCACCGCCGGGCGACGTCCTGCTCGTCGCCGGGACGTTCGAGGACGAGCTCGCGATCGCGCAGCGGCTCCTGGGGCCCGGCCGATGGCGAGCGGCCGGGTTCGTCGGCGCAGGCGTCGAGGAGGTGCTGGCCGGCTTGGGGAGCGCGCGCGAGGGTCTGCTCGGGCCGGCGCAGTGGCTGGCGGAGGCTGCCCCCGAGCCCGACGAGGGGCCGCCGGCGGCGTGGTTCGTCGACGCCTACCGCCGCCGCGCCGGCGCCGACCCGTCCTATCCCGCCGCGCAGGCGTTCGCCGCCGGGCTGATCGCCGCCCGCTGCGTGCGCGAGGCCGGGCGGGCCGACGACGCGGCGCTGCTGGCCGCCGCGCGCGCCTTGGACTGCACCACGCTGTACGGCCGCTTCCGACTCGATCGGCATGGGCGCCAGGTCGGGCACGAGGTGCTGACGGTCCAGTGGCAGGGCGGGCGACGGCGCGTGGTGTGGCCGCCGGCCCGTGCGCAATCCGCGCTGCGCCATCCGCTGTGATCTCCACCGATGAGTTCCGCCCGGCCGCCGGGTCCAACAGGCATGAGCGATTCCCAGCAGGCCCCCACCACCGTCACGAACATCGGCGTCGCGATGTTCACCGTCGCCGACCAGGACGCGGCGCTCGCGTTCTACACCGAGAAGCTGGGCTTCGAGGTCCGCGCCGACGTGACGTTCGGCGAGAACGACGAGTACCGCTGGCTGGAGGTGGCGCCGCCCGGCTCGACGGCCCGGCTCGCCCTCAATCCGCCGATGCAGGGCTCGCCCGGCGGCGGCGGGATCGGCGTCGAGACCCCCGACGTCCGGGCTGAGCACGCACGCCTGAGCGCGATCGGCGGCATCGACCTCGACTCCGAGCCGATGCAGTCCCCCGGCACGCCGCTGCTCTTCATGCTGCGCGACCCGGACGGCAACCACATCGCCGTCGTCGAGACGCCTCCCTCCGCGTAGGCCCACCTCGATCCGGGCAGGGGGCAACGATCTCCCCTGCCCGGGGCGCCGCGCAGTGGGATCGTGGGACGACACCCCGATGCGAGGAGGGTCTCCATGCCCAAGTACCTGTTCGAGGCCTCGTACACGCAGGAAGGTGTCAAGGGCATCCAGAGCGGCGGCGGGAGCAGCCGGCGCGACGTCGTGGGCGCCGCGGCCAAGGGGCTCGGCGGAGAGCTCGAGTGCTTCTACTTCGCCTTCGGCGACCGCGACGCCTTCGTCATCGCCGACCTGCCCGACAACGAGGCGGCCACGGCGATCGCGCTCGCGGTCAACGCGGCGGGCGGCGCGCGGGTGCGGACCGTCGTGCTCGTGACGCCCGAGGAGGTCGACGCGGCGGCCAAGCGCTCCGTCGACTACCGCCCGCCTGGAGCCTGACGACCCACGAACCGTTGCGCCGGTCCGGCCGGCGCGGAAAGGAGCAGCGTATGGGCGCGCCAGTCGTGCACTTCGAGATCGCCGGCAAGGACGCCGGACGCCTCCGTGACTACTACTCGTCGCTCTTCGGATGGGAGATCGACGCGCAGAACCCCATGGAGTACGGCATGGTCGCCCGGGAGGCGAACCTGAACGCCGAGGGGATCGGCATCGGCGGCGGCATCTCCGGCGGGCCCGAGGGGTACGCGGGCCACGTCACGGTGTACGTCGAGGTGCCGGACGTCGAGGCGTCGCTGACCGAGGCCGAGCGGCTCGGGGGAACGCGGATGATGGGCCCCGAGCAGGTCATGGAAGGGGTGGAGATCGGGCTGTTCCAGGATCCCGAGGGCCACACCATCGGCCTGATCAAGGCCGCGGGCTAGGCGAGCCGACGCCGCCCGTCTACGCGGCGGCCGGCCCGTGCAGCGTGACCTGGAACCCGCCCTCGCCGGCGGACGCCGTCATCGACTGCAGGCGCCGATGGAAGGCCGCCGCGACGCGGAGGGCGTGCTCCTTGGCCAGCTCGGCCCGCTCGCCGGCGAACAGCTCGTCGACCGTCGTGCGCCACAGGACGAGCCAGCGCTCGAAGTGCGCGGCGCGCAGCGGCGACTGGACGTGCAGGGACGCATGCGGCGCGAAGGCCCCGCCGCCGTAGGACCGCTCGCCGAGCAGGATCGTCTCCCAGAACGACGCGATGACCGGCACGTGCTCTTCGAGATCCAGCTTGGCGACGTCGGTGAAGAGGTAGCCGATCATCGGATCGACCAGCGCCCGCGAGTAGAACGCGCGCACGAGCTGCTCGCAGTCGGCGCGGGTCTCGATGTCGCGGGTCGCAGCCATGCGCGACAGGATAGGGGCCGGCGTCACACCAGCCGCGCGAGCGACCCCGGCTCCGGCAGCCGGATCCAGCCCTCGGTCGCCGCCTCCTGCGCCAGCTCGGCAGGCGGGTCGGCGGTCAGGCCGAGCTGCGCCGCGCGGGCGGCCAGGGCGCAGATCAGCGCGTCCAAGCAGTCGTCGAGCTCGACGCACCCGCGCCGGTCCGCCTCGGCGAGCGCCAGCCACGGGGCCAACTCGCCCAGCCGCGCCACGATCGCCGCACGGACCGCGTGCGCCGCCCCCTTGTAGCTCGCCCGCGGGCCGACGTCCGGCGGCCACAGGCCCAGCCGGCGGATCGACGGATCGGGGTAGGCCTCGCAGACCCGGCCCACGCCGCCCGCGCGGTCGACCGGCTCGCCCGTCACCCGCTCGTAGTGCGCGAGCAGGCCGGCCGCGCGCATCGCCGGATAGGCGATCCGATCGGTGCTGACGCTGAGCGGCAGCTTGCCGGTCTGCGCATGGATCCACGCATCCGTCGCGCGGCGCTCGAGGCGCCCGCGTGGCGCGTCGATCGCCACCGGCCAGCGGCCCGGATCGCCCACCGCCCGCACGAAGTCGACCGGCCAGCCGAGCGGCGCGTCGATCGCCACCTTCGCGGGCGTCGGCAGCCCGTCGACTTCGCCGCGCATGAGGGCGACGAGCGTCGCGTCCGTCAGCGGCGCACCCGCCGGGTCGGCACCGCGCCAGAGCGCGCGGACGGTCGCGCGGCCCGAGGCCCACGCGACCACGCACACCGCCGTGCTCGCCGGCTGCGACGACAGGTCGATGCCGAGCGTCGCGGTCGTCACGCGGCCGCTCGCGCGCGGTGCTCGGCCGGGCTGATCCCCCGCACGCGCTTGAACGCGGTGCTCAGCGCGAACGGGCTGCCGTAGCCGACCTGCGCCGCGACGGAGCCGACCGTCGCGCCCGGCTCGAGCAGGAGGTCGGCAGCCAGTGCGATCCGCCAGTCGGTCAGGAAGGCCATCGGCGGCTCGCCCACGACGTCGTGGAACCGGCGGGCCAGCGAGGCCCGCGAGACGCCCGCGGCGGAGGCCAGCGAGGCGACCGTCCAGGGATGGGCCGGGTCGTGGTGCAGCGCGCGCAGCGCCGGGCCGACGATCGGGTCGCCGTACGCTCGGTACCAGGCGGGCGCCTCGGCCTCCGGGCGCGCGAACCAGGCGCGCAGCACCGCGATGAGCAGCAGGTCGAGCAGGCGATCCAGGACCGCCTCCTGGCCCGGGTCGTCCTTGACGATCTCGTCGGCGAGCAGCCCCACCAGCGGCGAGTCCCAGTCGTCGTCGCGCAGCACGAGCAGCGGCGGCAGCGCGCGCAGGAGGCGCCGGCTGATCTCGCCCTCCAGGTGGTAGGTGCCCGTGACCAGGACCGTCGCGCCGTCGGGCGCGTTGCCCCACTGGCGCACGCCGAGGTCCTGCATCCGTCCGAGGTCCTCGCCGTCCGGCGTCGTGCAGCGCTGGCCGGGATGGATGATCGCCTGGGGCCGCGTCGCCGGGTCGTCGGCGACGGTGTACGGCTGCGGACCGAGCACGATCGCCACGTCGCCGCGGCCCAGGCGCACCGCTGCGCGGTCCTCCGGGATGATCCAGGCCGCACCGCGCACGATCGCGACGAGCGTCAGCGGCGCCTCGTCCTGGACCCGCAGCGACCAGGGCGGATCCATCGTCGAGCGCAGGAGGAAGGCGCCGCGGGCGCGCGGCCCGTCGAGGAGACCGGCGACGGCATCCATGCCGACGATCTTAGACGCTCACACATGAGATTGCGCGCAGGAGCCATGGACAGTCTCAGCACGGCGGCGTTGACTGCGTGTCATGCCAACCACCGCCTCCTCCTCCGTCCTCGTGCTCGGCGCCACCGGCAAGACCGGTCGCCGCGTCCGCGAGCGCCTCGACGCGCTCGGCGTGCCGACCCGCGCCGGGTCGCGCTCCGCGCAGCCGCCCTTCGACTGGGACGACCGCTCGACCTGGGAGCCCGCGCTGCGCGGTGCCCGCGCCGCGTACGTCTCGTTCTTCCCCGACCTCGCCGCGCCGGGCGCGGCGGAGACGGTCGGCGCGTTCGCCGACCTCGCCGTCCGCAGCGGCGTGCGGCGGCTCGTGCTGGTCTCCGGCCGCGGCGAGCCCGAGGCGCAGCGCGCCGAGCAGGCCGTGCAGGCGTCGGGCGCGGACTGGACCGTCGTGCGCTGCAGCTGGTTCGCGCAGAACTTCAGCGAGAGCTTCCTGGCCGAGCCGGTCGGCGGCGGCGAGGTCGCCCTGCCGGTCGGCGACGTCGGCGAGCCGTTCGTCGACGCCGACGACGTCGCCGACGTCGCGGTCGCCGCGCTGACCGACGATCGCCACGCCGGCGAGCTCTACGAGCTGACCGGCCCGCGGCTGCTGCGCTTCGACGAGGCGATCGGCGAGATCGCGCGCGCGACCGGCCGGCCGATCGCGTTCGCGACCGTGTCGATCGACGACTACACGGCGGCGATGCGACAGGACGGGGTGCCCGAGGACATCGTCGGGCTCACCGCCTACCTCTTCACGGAGGTGCTCGACGGCCGCAACGCGCGGGTGACCGACGGCGTCCGGCGGGCCTTGGGACGCGAGCCGCGCGACTTCCGCGACTACGCGGCGCGCACGGCCGCCGCCGGCGCGTGGACGCCAGCGCGCGCTCCCTCGTCGGGACGATCGGGCTGACGATCGCCTGGCGCTCGGCGTGACCGGGCGTCAGCCCGCCGGCAGGTCGGCGGGCAGCGGGACCTCCTGCGGCGGCCGGCCCGGCCCGGCCTCCTCCCAGGTCTCCCAGGCTCGGCCGTCGCGGCCGATGTGCTCGCCCGCTCCGCCGAGGGCGAGCAGGACGAGGCGGTCGGCCCCCGCGTTGACGAGCTGGCGCCGCGCGGCTGGCCCGACCCGGACGGCCCGGTCGGCGGCCACCCGATGCTCGACGCCGTCGACGAGCAGGGTGAGCTGGCCCTCCAGCACGAGGTAGACCTCCTCTTGGCGCTCATGGGCGTGGATCCGCCCGCGCTCGCGGGGCTGCAGGACGATGAGGTTCATGCCGAAGGACTGGACGCCCAGCTCGCGGCGCAGCGACTGGAAGCGCTCGGAGCTGTCGCGGCGCAGATCGGCGAACGCGATGTCGGGATCGGGCATGGCGCCAGCGTAGGCGACGGGCGCGCCGAGCGGCTCAGGCCTCGAGGACCGCCGCGGTCTCCAGCCACGCGGACTCGAGCTCCGCGCACTCGGCGCGCAGTGCCTGGAGCTCGCCGGTCAGCTCGCGCAGCCGCGCGTGGTCGGTGGCGCTGGCCGCCATCGCCTCGTGGAGCGCAGCCTCCCGCGCCTCGAGCTTCTCCAGCGCGCGCTCCAGCCGCTGGACCTCTTTGCGCGCGGCGCGCAGGACGGCGCCCGGCGGCGGCGTGCCGTTCGACGCGGAGGCGGTGGGAGCCGTCTCGGCGCCCGCGTCCCCGCCGCCCGCCCGCAGCCGCAGGTACTGGTCGATCCCGCCGGGCAGGTGGCGGATGCCGCCGCCGCGGTCGAGCGCGTAGACGTCGTCGCAGACGCGCTCGACGAAGTAGCGGTCGTGGCTGACGACGACGAGCGTGCCGGGCCAGCCGTCCAGGAGGTCCTCCAGGGCGGTGAGCGTGTCGATGTCGAGGTCGTTGGTGGGCTCGTCGAGCAGCAGGACGTTGGGCTCCCCCATGAGCAGCCGCATGAGCTGCAGCCGGCGCCGCTCGCCGCCGGAGAGATCGCGGACCAGCGTGCGGGCCTTCTCGCCGCGGAAGCCGAAGCGCTCGCAGAGCATGCCCGCCGTCAGCTCCTGCCCGTCGCTCGTGCGGAGGCGGCCGCGAACCTCCTCCAGCGCCTCGAGCACGCGCAGGTGCCCGGGCAGCTCGACGGCGTCCTGGGAGAGGTGGGCGAGGCGGACGGTCGCGCCGCGGTCGATGGTGCCCGCGGTCGGCGCGAGCGACCCGTCGAGGACGTTGACGAGCGTCGTCTTGCCCGAGCCGTTGACGCCGACCAGCCCGACCCGGTTGCCCGGGCCCAACCGCCACGTGACCCTCCGCAGCAGCGGCTGGTCGCCGAAGACCACGGAGACGTCGACGGCCTCGAGCACCTTGTCGCCCAGCCGCGCGGTCGCGAACCGCAGCAGCTCGACGCCGTCGCGGGCCGGCGGCTCGTCGGCGATGAGCGCGTTGGCCGCCTCGATGCGGAACTTCGGCTTGGAGGTGCGCGCCGGCGGGCCGCGGCGCAGCCAGGCCAGCTCCTTGCGCAGCAGCTGGCGGCGGCGGGCGTCGCGCGCGGCCTCCTGGCGGTCGCGCTCGGCCCGCGCGAGGACGTAGGCCGCGTAGCCGCCGTCGTACTGCTGGACCGCGCCGTCGGCGACCTCCCAGGTCGTCGTGCAGACCGCGTCGAGGAACCAGCGGTCGTGGGTGATGACGACCAGCGTCCCCCGGCGCGCGGCGAGATGGCGCGCGAGCCAGTCGACGCCCTCGACGTCGAGGTGGTTGGTCGGCTCGTCGAGCAGGAGCAGCTCGGGGCTGCCCAGGAGCATCCGCGCGAGCGCGATGCGCCGGCGCTCCCCGCCCGAGAGCGGCGCGATCGCGGTGTCGAGCCCGTCGGGGAAGCGGCGCAGCTCGACCCCGCCCAGCAGGCCGTCGAGCACGGCGCGAAAGCGCGCGTCGCCCGCCCACTCGTGGTCGGCCCGGCCGCCGACGAGCTCCTCGCGGATCGTCCGGGCGCCGTCGAGCTCGTCGGCCTGGCCCAGGAGCGCGAGGTCGAGGCCGTTCGCGCGCGTGACGGCGCCGGCGTCCGGCGTCTCGGCGCCGGCGATCAGCCGCAGCAGCGTGGACTTGCCGTCGCCGTTGCGCCCGACGATCCCGATGCGGTCGCCGGCGGCGACGCCGAGCGTGACGTCGTCCAGGATCGACCGGGCCGCGTAGCCCTTGGCGACCGACTTCAGGTTGACGAGGTTGCGCGGCGCGGCCGACATCGCGGTCGCACGCTAGTGGCGCGCGCCCGTCAGCCGGCGACGAGCCCGCCGTCGATGACCAGCTCGGTGCCGGTGACGAACGCCGCGTCATCGCTGGCCAGGTAGGCGATCGCCTTGGCCACCTCCTCCGCGCGGCCGAGGCGACCCATCGGCTGGCGGGCGATCAGCGCCGTGCGCGTGGCGTCCGGGTCGGCGGCCGCGCCGAGCAGGCGTTGCACCCACGGGGTCTCGACGGTGCCCGGGCAGACGCAGTTCACGCGGATGCCGTCGCCGACGTGGTCGATCGCCATCGCCTTCGTCAACGCGATCACCGCGCCCTTGGAGGCGCAGTACGCCGCGCGCCGCCGCAGGCCCACCAGGCCGGCCACCGACGCGACGTTGACGATCGCGCCCGACCCGCGCTCGATCATGCCCGGCAGGACCGCGCGGCAGGTGTGGAAGACGCCCGTGACGTTGACGGCGAAGACCGCGTCCCAGACCTCGGGCGGCGTGTCGACGATCGTGTCGGTCGAGCCGATGCCCGCGACGTTCGCGAGCACGTCGATCGGCCCGGCCTGCGCGACGGCCGCATCGACGGAGGCGGCGTCGGTCACGTCGGCGGCGATGCCGACGCAGGCGGGCAGCTCCGCGGCCAGCGCCGCGACGGCGCCCGCGTCGCGGTCGACCGCCACGATCCGCAGGCCGCGCTCGGCCAGCTCGATGGCCGTCGCCCGCCCGATGCCCGACCCGGCCCCGGTCACCAGGGCGACGCGATCCGTGTCCCTGCTCATGCCCTTCCTCCTCTCGTCGTCGGCGCGAGCGCTCGCCTCGCCGCGCTCATGGCGCCGCCACCGCCGCGAAGGCCGCGACGACCGCGTCCACGTCGGCGGCGGTCACGTGGCGGTGGGTGACGAGCCGCACGCAGCGGTCGGTGTGCGGGTAGACGCCGACGCCGTGCTCGGCCAGCGCCGCCACCAGCGCCGGTCCGGCGGGCGTGCGCCCCGTCGACTCCACCAGCACGATGTTCGTCTCGACCTGGGCCGGGTCCACGCGCACGCCGTGGACGGCGGCGAGGCGGTCGGCGAGGAGCCGCGCGGTGGCGTGGTCGTCGCCGAGCCGGTGCGCCTCGTCGAGCGCGAGCAGGCCGGCCGCGGCCAGGATCCCCGCCTGGTGCAGGCTGGCGAGCCCGAGCCGGCCGAGGCCCTCGCGTGCGGCCGCGATCGTGTCGGCGCTCGCGCACAGCACCGCGCCGGCCGGCGCTCCGAGGCCCTTGTTGAGGTTGAGCATGAGCGAGTCAGCCGATCGCGTCAGCTGGGCGAGCGACACGCCGAGCGCCGCGCAGGTGTGCAGTGCGCGGGCGCCGTCGACGTGGACGGCCAGGCCGCGGCGCCGGGCGGTCGCGGCGAGCGCGTCGATCTCCTCGGGCCCGACGGCGATCCCGCCCGCGGCGCCATGCGTGCTCTCCAGCCACAGCAGGCGCGCCGGCTGCTCGCGGCCCGCGGGGCGCTCGTCCAGCAGCGCCTCCAGGGCGACCGGGTCGAGATGACCCCCGCGCCCGTCGAGCGTCCGCAGCAGCAGGCCGCAGACGTAGGCGAGCGAGGCGTGCTCGGAGCGCACCACGTGATGTGAGCGCTCCGCGATCAAGCCGTCGCCGCGGCAGGTGTGGGCCATGAGCGCGAGGAGGTTGGCGCTGGCGCCGGTCGGTACGAGCAGCGCGGCCTCCTTGCCGCTGAGCGCGGCTGCGCGCTCCTCGAGCGCGCGCACCGTCGGGTCCTCGCCGAACGTCGCCCAGCCCGGCTCGCAGGCACGCATCGCCGCCCACATCGCCTCGGTGGGACGGGTCAACGCATCGGTGCGCAGGTCGCGTCCGATCGCCAAGCGCGGCCCGCTCATGCGGCGGGCTCGATCAGCAGGCTCCCGTGCTCGACGACGGTCGCACGGTAGCCGTCCCCGATCACCGTGCTCGAGTCCAGCTCCTCGACGATCGCCGGGCCGGCGACCACGTTGCCGGCCCGCAACGCGTAGCGGTCGTAGACGGCGCAGTCGACGAAGTCGCCGCGCTCCTCGACGAACACCGGCCGGACGTCGCGGCGAGCCGCCTCGGGCGAGCGCCCGCCCGGCTCGACCGGCGCCAGGCGCGGCTTCAGGATCCGCCCGATCGCACGCAACCCGAGCGTCACGAGCTCGACGGGCTCCTCGGGCACCGCATAGCCGTACAGCCGCTCGTGCTCGGCGTGGAAGGCGCGGGCCGCACCGGCCAACACGGGGCCGTCGACCGGCGCGGACGGAAGCGGGACCTCCAGGCGCCAGGACTGCCCGGCGTAGCGCAGCTCGGCGAAGCGCCGCAACTCGACCGCCTCGCCCGCGAACCCGTCGGCGTCCAGCGCCGCGCGGGCCTCGGCCTCGAAGCCGGCCAGCGTCGCCTCCAGCGCGGCCGGATCGGCGGTCGCCAGCGGCTCGATCCGCGTGACCCGCAGGTCGCGGCGCAGGTCGCTGACGAGCATCCCCAGCGCCGAGGCGACCCCCGGCGACGGCGGCACGATCAGCGCCGGGATCCGCAACTCGGCCGCGAGGCGGTTGGCGTGCAGGGGGCCGGCGCCGCCGAAGGCCACGAGCGCGAAGTCGCGCGGGTCCAGCCCGCGCTGCACCGAGACGAGCCGCAGCGACTCGACCATCGCCGCGTTGGCGATCGCCACGATGCCCACGGCCGCCTCGGTCACGCTCATCCCCAGCGGCTGCGCGCAGTGCGCGGCGATGGCGGCCTCCGCCGCCGCAACGTCGAGCGTCATCCGCCCGCCCAGGAACGTGTCGGGCGCCAGCCGGCCCAGCAGGAGGTTCGCGTCGGTCACCGTCGGGCGCTCGCCGCCGCGGCCGTAGCACGCCGGCCCCGGCTGGGCTCCGGCGGAGCGCGGGCCGACGCGCAGCAGGCCGCCGTCATCGACCCAGGCGATGCTGCCGCCGCCGGCGCTGACCTCGACGAGGTCGGTCACCGAGCCGAGGATCGGGTAGCCGCTGCCGCGGGCGACGCCGGCGCCGGTCCCGGCCTCCGCCCCAGCCTCGAACTCGGGCAGGACCGACGGCTCGCCGCCGCGGATCAGCCCCGCCTTGGCGGTCGTGCCGCCCATGTCGAACGAGATCGCGTCGGCGTGGCCGAGCAGCCGGGCGTGGAACGCCGCCGCGGCCACCCCGGACGCCGGCCCGGATTCGAGCATCGAGACCGGCGTCGCCTTCGCCGTGGCGACCGTCATCACGCCGCCGCTGGACTGCACGACGTGCAGCGGTGCGCGGACGTCCGCGTCCTGGAGCTTGCGCTCGACCGCCGCGAGGTAGCGCTGGACGATCGGCGCGACGTACGCGTTCGTCACCGTGGTGCTCGCGCGCCAGTACTCGCGGATCTCGGGAGCGACCTCGCTGGAGACCGAGACCGGGATCTCGGGCCACGCGGCGCGGACAAGCTCGGCCGCGCGCCGCTCGTGCGCCGGGTTGCGATAGGCGTGCAGGAAGCAGATCGCGATCGCCTCGACCTGCTGCGTGCGCAGCCGCTCCACCGCGTCGAGGACCGCCTGCTCGTCGAGCGCGACCAGCACGCCGCCCTCGTGGTCGAGGCGCTCGGGGACCTCCAGGCACCGCTCGCGCGGGACCAGCGGCGGCGGCTTCTCCGTCTGCAGGTCGTAGAGGTCGTGGCGCACTTGGCGCGCGATCTCCAGGGTGTCGCGGAAGCCGGCGGTGATCAGCAGGCCGGCGCGGGCGCCGCGCCGCTCCAGGAGGGCGTTCGTGGCCACCGTCGTCGCGTGGATGAGCGAGCCGATCTGCGCGGTGGTCGTCCCCGAGCCGGCGGTGATCGCGCGCAGGGCCTCGAGGAACCCCTCCGACGGATCGGGCGGCGTGGTCGGGACCTTCTCGATCGAGATCCGGCCGCTCTGCTCGTCGACGAGCACGGCGTCGGTGAACGTGCCGCCGATGTCGATGCCCAGGCGGGTCGCGACGGCGCTCATCGGGCCGCCTCCTCGACGCGCAGCGCCGTCGTGGCGCCGGCGTCCACGGTGCCGTCGGCCGGGTCGACCACCGCGCCGTAGACCGCCCGCGCGCGGGCGGCGCTCACCTTCCCCGCCCGGACGTCGGCCGCGACCCGCTCAGGCTCGCGCTCACGCGCGGGTCCGTAGCCGCCGCCCCCGCCGATCTGCACCGAGAGCGTCGCGCCGACATCGAGGTCGAGCGTCGTCTTGGACGACAGCTCGCGCGCCTCGCCGTCGGGCTCGAGCACGTAGCGGGCGGGGCGCGCGTCGCCGCCGCCGGCCAGGCCCCACGGCGCGAACTTGGCGCGGTCGGAGAGGAGCGAAAGGGTCACGGGCACCTCGAAGCGGTAGTCGCGGCGCAGGCCCAGGCCGCCGCGGCGGCGGCCGGCGCCCTCGGAGTCGGGGATCAGCTCGTAGCGCTCGATGCGCACGGGATAGGCGGCCTCGGTCTCCTCGACCGGCGCGTTCTCGGTGTTCTGGACGTGGGGCTGCACCGCGTCGATGCCGTCGCGGGTCGCCCGGGCGCCGTAGCCCCCGCCGATCGCCTCGTAGAACACGAACGGCTCGCCGTCGCGGCCCGTGCCGCCGAACGCGAAGTTGCACAAGCATCCCTTGGAGCCGGCGGCCAGGCGCTCCGGCACCGCGGCGGCCAGCGCGGCGAAGGCGGTCTCGACGATGCGGAACGCGGTCTCCCAGCCGCCGCCGATCGCGACCGTGCCGTCGCTATCGACGATCGAGCCGGGCTCGGTCTCGACCTCCAGGACGCGATAGAAGCCCGCGTTGACCGGCACGTCGTCGGCCATGAGCGCTCGGGTCACGTAGGCGCAGCTCGACAGCGACATCGCGTAGGTCGCGTTGATCGCGCACGGTCGCTGCGGGGCGCTGCCGGCGAGGTCGAAGGCGATGCGGTCCCCGTCGACCGTGATCGCCACCGCGATCCGCACGGGCTCGTCGCCGACGCCGTCGTCGTCCATGAAGCCCTCGGCCGCGTACACGCCGTCGGGGATGCGGCGCACCTGCTCGCGGGCGCGCCGCTCGGTGTAGTCCAGCAGCGTCTCGATCGCCGCCGAGAGCGTGTCCCAGCCGTAGCGGTCGATCAGCTCGCGCACGCGGCGCGTGCCCGCGTTGATCGCGGCGATCTGGGCCCGCAGGTCGCCGCCAGTCTCGCGCGGGGCGCGGATGTTCGCACGCAGCAGCGCGAAGACGTCCTCGTCGATCTCCCCCTCGCGCAGCAGCCGGACCGGCGGGATCGAGATGCCCTCCTCGATCGCGGTGCGCGAGCGACCCGAGATCGAGCCGGGATGGCCGCCGCCGACGTCGAGGTGGTGGGCGAGCGCGGCGACGTAGCCGATCGGCGCGCCGGCGTGGAAGATCGGCGCGACGAGGCAGACGTCGTTGAGGTGCACGCCGCCGTAGCGGCCGCCGTTGGCCAGCAGCGCGTCTCCCGGGCGAAGGCGATCTGCGCCGTGGTGGGCGACGATCCGCGGGACGAAGTGCGTGAGCGAGCCGAGGTGGTTGGCCTGCCCGAACGACTGGGCGACGAGCCGGACGTCGGCGTCGAACAGCGCGCACGAGAAGTCCAGGCGCGTCTTGATGTTCGTCGAGTAGGCCGCGCGCTGGAGCGCGATCGCCATCTCCTCCGCCGCGGCGACGAGCGCGTTGCGGATCACCTCGACGCGGACGGGGTCGATCGTGATGGTCGTCATCGCGGCCGGAGCCTAGGCAGCATTTCGTTGATTGTCAACAATCATCATCGCTCGGAGGCGGGTGGCGAGACGAACCGCGCACCGGCGAACGCCCCGATGTCCACGGATGCTCGCCCGTCGAGGACGAGCTCGGCGAGCACCTCCCCCATCGCCGGCGCGAACTTGAACGCGTGTCCGCTGCAGCCCGTGAAGAACGCGACCTGCGGATGGCGGGGATGGCGATCGACGATGAAGTGGCCGTCCGGCGACATCGTGTAGAGGCACGTGACCGTCCGCAGCACCTCGCCGGCGGCCCCGGGCACGTAGCGGTCGAGGACGGCGCGCAGCTCGCCGATCTCGCGGTCGGTGACCGCACGGCGGACCGTCCGCGGCGTGCACGGCGCGTCGGCGTCGTGGCGACCGAGCTTGAAGCCGGCGTCCGGCGTGGCCGGGAACCCGTAGTACTGCCCCTCCGGCACGACCAGGTTGAAGATCGGGAAGCGCTCCGGGGCGAAGCGCTCCGGCGTGCGCGGCGCGAAGTGGACGTTGACGCGCCGCTCGACCCGCAGCGCGAGCCCCAGGTCGCCGAGCAGCTCCGGAGCCCACGGCCCCGCCGCGACGACGAGCCGATCTGCCCGGTGCACGCCGTCGGCGGTCGTCACCGCGACGCCGTCGCCGTCGGCCTCCCAGTGGCGCACCTCGACGCCGTGCCGCAGCTGCGCGCCCGCCGCCGCGGCGAGCTGCAGCTGGACCGCGACCCCCGCCTCGGGCTCGAGATAGCCCCCGCCGGGCTCGAACACCCCGACGTGCCCGTCCGGCGGACGCAGCGCCGGGAAGCGGGCGCGCAGCTCGGCGGTGGTCAGGGACTGCAGCGGGATGCCGAAGCGGTCGGCGCTGCGCCGCCCGCCGAGGATCCGCGGCTCGTCCGGCGGCGCGACCGTGAGCGCACCCACCCGGTGCAGCACCCGGCGCCCGGTCGCCGCCTCCGCCGCTTGCCAGAGCTCCGTCGCCCGCTGCACGAGCGGCACGTACGCGGTCCCGTCGGGATAGGCCTGGCGGATGATCCGACTCGTCCCGTGCGACGAGCCGAGCGCATGACCGGGTGGGTGCGCGTCGAGCCCGAGGACCCGCGCGCCGCGCGCGGCCAGCCGCCACGCGGCGCCGCTGCCGATCGCGCCGAGACCGACGACGATGACGTCGTGCCGCGTGCTCATGCCGCCACCTCGCGGGCGACGAGCAGGTTGCCGAACGTGTCGACGCGGGCGCTGAAGCCCGGGTGGACGACGGTGGCCGAGTCGACCTCCTCGACGATCGCCGGACCCGCGACCACCGCGCCGGCGCCAAGCCGCTCGCGCGCGTGGACGGCGCACGCGACGAACCCGCCGGCCTCGGCGAAGTGGACGGGCCGGGTGCCCTGCGGCGCGGCGGGCCCCTCGCCCTGGGCGTGCGGCGCCAGCCGCGCCGGCTCGGGCTGCGGGATGCGACCGACCGCGGTCAGACGCAGGGCCACGAGCTCCACCGGCTCACCCGGTGCGCTGAAGCCGTACGCCCGGCGATGCTCGGCGTGGAACCGGACGACCAGCTCGTCCAGCGCCGCGCGATCGAGGATCCCGGCATCCGTGTCCACCTCCACCGCGATCTCGTGGCTCTGGCCCGTGTACCGCAGGTCGACCGCCCGGCGGTAGGCGACCCGGCCGCCCGCCACGCCCTCGCCGCTCAACGCCGCGCGCCCGCGCGCCTCGAGCGCGGCGAACGCGCGCTCGACCGCGCCCGCGTCGGCCTCGTCGGCCGGCGCCACCAGGCTGACGGCGAAGTCGTGCTCGAGATCAGTCGCCAGGAGCCCGACCGACGAGGCCAGTCCGGGCGCGGGCGGCACCACGACCGCCAGCGCACCGGTGTCGCGCGCCAGCGCGCACGCGTGCACCGGCCCCGCGCCGCCGAACGACACGAGCGCCAGCTCGCGCAGGTCGTAGCCGCGCTGCACGCTCACGAGCCGCAGCGCGCCGACCATCGCCGCGTTGGCGATCGCCACGATGCCGTCGGCCGCCGCCACCACGTCGAGCCCGAGCGGCCCGGCGACGTCGCGCTCGATCGCCGTCCACGCCCGCTCGGCGTCGAGCTCCAGCTCACCGCCCAGGAAGTACTGCGGGTTCAGCCGCCCCAGGACGACGTTGGCGTCCGTGACCGTCGGCGCGGTCCCACCACGGCCGTAGCAGGCCGGCCCCGGGTCGGCCCCCGCGCTGCGGGGGCCGACGCGCAGGCCGCCGCCCGCGTCGACCCACGCGATGGAGCCGCCGCCGGCGCCGATCTCGACGAGGTCGACGACCGGCGTGCGGATCGGGTAGCCGGTCGCCCGGGTGCCGCCGGTGCTCGGCCCGGCCTGCTCGCCGACCTCGTAGTCCTTCGTCACGCGCGGCCGACCGTCGAGCACGAGCCCGGCCTTCGCCGTCGTGCCGCCCATGTCGAACGAGACCAGGTGCGGCAGGTCGATGCGGGCCCCCGCCCGCGCGGCGCCGATCACGCCGGCCGCCGGTCCCGACTCGACCATGAACACGGGCAGCTCGTGCGCCGCCGCGGACGAGTACACGCCGCCGCCGCTCTGCATCACGAGCAGCTCCGCGCCGATCCCCAGGTCGCGCAGCCGGCGGTCGAGATTGGCGAGGTAGCGCGCGGCGACCGGCCGGATCGACGCGTTGACCAGCGTCGTCGTCGCCCGCAGGTACTCGCGCGGCTCCGGCGCGACGTCCGTCGAGAGCGAGACGAGCACGCCGGGCAGCAGCTCGCGCAGGAGCTCGCCGACCCGCCGCTCGTGGCGCGGCTCCACGTAGGCGTGCAGCAGGCAGACGCCCACCGCCTCGACGCCTTCGTCGCGCAGGCGCGCCGCGACCGCCGCCACGGCGGCCTCGTCGAGCGGCGCCACCACCTCGCCGCGCGCGCCGAGGCGCTCGGGCACCTCGAAGCACAGGTGGCGCGGGACGAGCGGTCGAGGCTTCACGAACCGGAGGTCGTACAGCGACGGACGGATCTGACGCGCGATCTCCAACAGATCGCGGAAGCCCTCGGTGGTGACGAACGCGGTGCGGGCCACGTCGCCCTCGATGAGGGCGTTGGTGACAACGGTCGTGCCGTGGACGATCGACCCGATCTCCCCCGGCGCGATCCGCGCGCGGTCGAGGATGGCCCGCGTCGCGTCGAGGAAGCCGATCGACGGGTCGGCGGGCGTGCTCAGCACCTTGGCCCGCGTCATCGCCCCGGTCGCCTCGTCGACGAGCGTCGCGTCGGTGAACGTGCCGCCGATGTCGATGCCGAGCCGGTAGCGCGCGCTCATCGCCCCGCCTCCGCCCGCAGCCGCGCGGTCTCCCGCGCGTCGACGGACCGGCCGGCGGCGTCGACCGCCACCCGGTACACCGCCCGCGCCCGCTCCGCGCTGACCTTCCCGTCGCGCACGTCGGCGAGCACGCGCGCCGGGTCGCGCGCCTCCGGCGGCCCCCACCCCCCGCCGCCGCAGGTGCGGTAGCTGACGACGCTGCCGGCCGGCAGGTCGATCGTCGTCTTGGACGACAGCCGCCGCGCGGCGCCGTCGGGGTCGAGCACGTACTCGGCGCGCCGGCCGGCGGCCCCGCCGTGGAGCCCCCACGGCCCCTCGCGATCGCGGTCGGCCAGGATCGTGAACGACACGTCCTGCGGGAAGACGTAGTCGCGGCGCACGCCCAGGCCTCCGCGGTACGTGCCGGCGCCCTCGGAGTCCTCGACGAGCGCGTAGCGCAGGATCCGCACCGGGTAGTTGCGCTCGGTCTCCTCGATCGGCGCGTTCTCGGTGTTCTGGCCGTGCGACTGGACGGCGTCGGGACCGTCGAGGCCGTCGCGCCCGCCGTAGCCGCCGGCGATCGTCTCCAGGAAGCACCAGTAGTCGCCGGTCGCGGGGTCGGGCGCGCCGAAGCCGGCATGGCACACCATCGCCTTGCAGCCCGCCGGGATGCGGTGGGGCAGCGCCGGGGCGAGCGCGCGCAGGAGGACGTCGGTCAGCCGCATGTTCGTCTCCCAGCCGCCGACGACCGGCGCCGGCGGCGTGCAGTGGACGACGCTGCCCGGCGGCGCTTCGAGCCGCACGAGCCGGTAGAGCCCCTCGTTGACCGGCACGTCGGGGTCGATCAGCGCCTTGAGCACGTACGCGCACGCGGCGAACGTCATCGCGTACGTGGCGTTGACGGGAGCGCGCCGCTGCGGGTCGCAGCCGGCGAGGTCGAACGCGACGCCGTCGTCGTCGATCGTCACCGCGGCGGCCAGGCGGACCGGCGCGTCGCTGAAGCCGTCGTTGTCGATCTGCCCCTCGGCGGTGAAGCGGCCCCGCGGCAGCGCCGCCAGCTCGGCCCGCGCCCGCCGCTCGACGTAGTCGATGAGCTCGGCCATGTCGGCGACGAGCACGTCGTGGCCGACGCGGTCGGCGAGCGCCGCCAGCCTGCGGGCGCCCGTCGCGTTGGCCGCGACCTGGGCCCGGATGTCGCCGGCGGTCTCGTGCTTGGAGCGGATCTGCGCCAGCAGCAGCCGGAAGAGGTCGTCAACGAGCTCGCCGCCCGCGACGAGCTTGACCGGCGGCACGATCACCCCCTCCTGCACGATCTCGCGAAACGTGCCGATCGAGGCCGGCGCGCCGCCGCCGACGTCGACGTGGTGGGCGAGGTTGGCGACGTACCCGAGCAGGCGGCCGTCGTGGTAGACCGGCGCGATCAGCGTGATGTCGTTGAGGTGGCTTCCGCCGCCGTAGGGATCGTTGACGAAGATCGCGTCGCCGGGCGCGAGGCGGTCGGGGCCGTAGGCGCGCACGGCCCGCGGGACGAGCTGCGAGAGCGAGCCGAGGTGGACCGGCTGGGTGTTGGCCTGCGCGACCGTGCGCAGCTGGGCGTCGAAGAACGCGCACGAGAAGTCCGCGCGGGTCTTGATGTTCGTCGAGTAGGCGCTGCGGCGCAGCGTGAGCGCCATCTCCTCGGTCGCCTCGGTCAGGGCGTTGCGGATCACCTCGAAGCGGATGGGGTCCGGCGCGGTCACGTCGCTCCTCGCAGGTCGGGGTCGGCAGGGGGTGCGGTCGAGCCGCGCACGACGAGCTCGACGGGCAGGGTCAGCCGGCGCGGCGGCCCGTCGCCGCGCTCGATGCGGTCCATCAGCAGCTCCACGGCACGGGCTCCGATCTCGGCGGCGGGCTGACGGACGGTGGTCAGCCCGACCTCGAGGTAGCGGGCCAGCTCGACGTCGTCGCTGCCGGCCACGGACAGGTCGCCGGGCACGCGCAGGCCACGCTCGCGGGCGGCCCGCAGCGCGCCGACCGCCTGGACGTCGGTGGCGGCGTAGATCGCCGTCGGCGCCTCGGGCGCGTCGAGCAACTCGCCGGCGGCGGCGTGGCCGGCGGCCATCGTGAAGGCCGCATGGCGGACGAGGTCGTCGGCGGCGACCAGGCCGGCCGCCGCGTGGGCCGCCCGCCAGCCCGCCTCGCGCGCCGCGGCGCTGGAGACGTGTCGCGGACCGCCGAGGTGGGCGATCCGCCGGTGGCCGAGCTCGAGCAGGTGCGCGGTGGCCAGCTCGCCGCCGCGGACGTTGTCGGCCACGACGGCGTCCACCTCGAGCTCGTCCTCGAAGTGGCGCAGCATGAGGACGAACGGGATCGCGGCGCCGCGCAGCGCGTCGAGGTCGCGCCGATCGGTCTGCAGCGGCGCGAGCAGGACGCCGTCCACTTGCTGCCGGGCGAAGAGCGACAGCGCGCGCAGCGCTTGCTCCTGGTCGTCGCCGGAGTTGGCCAGCAGCAGCCCCCAGCCGGCGGCGTGGACGACCTGCTCGGCGCCGTGGAGCAGCGCGGCGTAGGTCGGCGCGGCGTTGTCGGTGACGAGCACGCCGAGCGTGCGGGTGCGGCGGGAGACGAGCGCGCGAGCGATCGCGTTGGGCGTGTAGCCGTGGGCCTCGGCGGCGGCGAGGACCGCGGCGCGCTTGGCCTCGGCGACCGGTGCGCTCTCGTTGAGGACGCGCGAGGCGGTGGCCGGCGAGACGCCGGCGGCGGCCGCGATCTCGCCGAGCGTGGGCCGGCGCGCGCCGCCGCTCGTCGCCGGCCGCGCGGTGCCCTCGCCGCCGCTCGTCGCGGGCCGCGCCGTGCCCTCGCCGCCGCTCGTCCGCTGGGGCGCTGACGAGTCTGAAAGCGCTTTCACCAAGGTCGTGGTCGGCGGCGACGGACGGCGGGGCATCGCTCAGACCCCCGCCGCCGTCGAGTCCGGCAGCGCCGGGGCCGGCACCTGGCCGGCGAAGTGGCAGGCCACGAGCCGGCCGTCGCGGCCGGCGGCCAGCGGCGGCTCGACCTCCGCGCACACGTCCTGGGCGAGCGGGCAGCGCGTGCGGAAGCGGCACCCCGAGGGCGGGCTCATCGGGTTGGGCACGTCGCCCGTCAGCACCGTCGTGCGCCGCTTGACCCCGACCCGCGGCTGCGGCACCGCCGACAGCAGCGCGGCGGTGTACGGGTGCAGCGGCCGCGCGAGCAGCTCCTGCGCCGGCGCCAGCTCGACGATCTTGCCGAGGTACATCACGGCGACGCGATCGCTGATGTAGCCGACGACCGCGAGGTCGTGGGCCACGAACAGGTACGTGAGGTCCAGCTCGCGCTTGAGCGCCACGAGCAGGTTCAGCACCTGCGACTGGATCGAGACGTCCAGCGCGGAGACCGGCTCGTCGGCCACGACGAAGCGCGGCTTCAGCGCGAGCGCCCGGGCGATGACGATCCGCTGGCGCTGGCCGCCGGAGAACTCGTGCGGGTAGCGACCCGCCGCCTCGCGCGGCAGGCCGACGCGATCCAGCGACGCGAGCACCTCGGCCCGCCGCTGCGCGCGCGATCCCACCCGGTTGGAGACGAGCCCCTCCACGATCAGGTCGGCGACCTTCATGCGCGGGTTCAGCGAGCCGACCGGGTCCTGGAAGACCACCTGAGCGTCACGGCGCAGCTGCCGGCGCCCGGCGCGGTCGAGCGTCGCGACGTCGCGCCCGTCGAACTCGACGGTGCCCGCCGTCGGGCGGATCAGGTTCAGCAGCAGCCGGCCGAGCGTGGACTTGCCGCAGCCCGACTCCCCGACGAGCCCGAGCGTCTCGCCACGGCGGATCTCGAGGTCCACGCCGTCGACCGCGCGCACGTAGCCCTCCGGCTTGGAGAGCACACCACCGCCGACCGGCAGGTGCGCCTGCAGCCCGCGGGTGCGTACCAGCACGTCGTCGCTCATCGCACCTCTCCCCCGGCCGCCGCCACCGCCGCCGGCTCGCAGCGCCAGCAGCGCGCGTTGCGCTCGGGCGCCCCGAACGCCGGCGGGTCCTCGCCGCAGCGCTCGAACGCCTCGTCGCAGCGCGGTGCGAAGCGACACCCGCCGGGCCACTGGGTCGGGCTGGGCACCGTTCCGCGGATCGCGTACAGCGGCTGGGCATACGTCGAGCCCATCACCGGGATCGCCCGCATGAGCGCCCGCGTGTACGGATGCAGCGGCCGCTCGAAGACCTCGGCGACCGCGCCCGTCTCGACGACGCGGCCCGCGTACATCACCGCCACGCGGTCCGCGGTCTCGGCGACGACGCCCAGGTCGTGGGTGATCAGCATCACGGCCATGCCGAGCCGCTCGCGCAGCTCCTGGACGAGCGCGAGGATCTGCGCCTGGATCGTCACGTCCAGCGCGGTCGTGGGCTCGTCGGCGACCAGCAGCTTCGGGTTGCAGCTCAGCGCGATCGCGATCATCACGCGCTGGCGCATCCCGCCGGAGAGCTGATGCGGGTAGTCGCGCGCCCGGCGCTCGGCGGCCGGGATGCCGACCAGCTCCAGCAGCTCCACCGCCCGCCGGCCGGCCTGGGCGCGGTCGACGTCCTGGTGCAGCACGACCGCCTCGGCGATCTGGTCGCCGATGCGCTGCACCGGGTTCAGCGAGCTCATCGGCTCCTGGAAGATCATCGCGACGTCGTTGCCGCGCACCGTCCGCCACGCGCGCTCGTCGAGCGTGAGCAGCTCGCGCCCGTCGAGCACGATGCTCCCGCGGACGTCGGCGCCGCTGCGATCCAGCAGCCCCATCACCGCCAGCGCGGTGACGCTCTTGCCCGAGCCCGACTCGCCGACGACGCACAGGGTCTCGCCGCGCCGCACCGTCAGGTCGACCCCGTCGACCGCGCGGATCGTCCCCGTGCGAGCGGGGAAGCTGACGGCGAGGTCGGTGACGGTGAGCAGCGCGTCGGACATGGGTCAACCCTCGGCGATCGGGATCAGCGGCAGGATGGCGTGCGAGGGGCGAGCCGCGTCGACGTACACCGTCTGCTCGGCCACCTCCAGGCGCGTGTGGTGACCGATCGGCTCGCCCGTGTTCGGGTTGACGTCCAGGCGCGGCGCGTTGCTGGAGGAGATGTCGACGCGGATCCGGTGGCCGGGCATGAACAGGTTGCTGGTCGGCGGCAGGTCGATGCGCACCTGCTGGACCGACCCTGGCTCCATCAGCTCCTCGACGTCCCACCCGTTGCGAAACCGCGTGCGGATGATCGAGTCCGGCAGGTTCAGGTGGTAGCCGTCGGGATAGTCCGCGTTGGGCGGGTACACGTCGACGAGCTTGGCGGTGAAGTCGGTGTCGGGCGCCGACGAGGAGATCCACAGGTGCACGGTCACGGCGCCCGTGAGCTCGACGGGCTCGGTCAGCGGCTCGGTCTGGAAGCTGAGGACGTCGTCGCGCTCGCACAGGAACCGGCCCTCGGCGTCGACCTGGTTGGTCGGGCCGGTGGGCAGGATGTTGCGCATCCGCACCCGCCACGGGATGTAGGACTCGAACCACGGCTCGATGCCCTCGACCTTCACCATCTCGAAGAACGCGGTCGCGCAGCCCCCGACGCTCGGCACCGGGTGCTCCGGGTCGAACGTGTAGCGCAGCGGCTCGGCGCCCGCGGCCGGCTCGGACGGCGAGAGCGTGCCGTCGCCGTGCAGGTAGTAGGGCACGTGCTGCGTGCGGGCCAGCGGCCATTCCTGCTCGTCGCGCCAGCGCCCGCCGTGGTAGAGGTGGCCCTCCGGGGTCTTGTGGCCGTCGCCGCCGCCCATGACGTAGATGCGCACGGACGGGTCGTCCTCGACGCCGGTGTCGTCGTCGCGTAGGAAGCGCCCGAACCAGCGCAGCCGCTCCTCGCTGTAGCGCTCGTAGCCCCACACGCCGTCCTCGCCGAAGTCGACGTCGTTGGTGTACGAGAAGCCGGTGCGCATGCCGTCGTGGCTCCACGGGCCCATCACGAGCCGCTGCGGCGTCGTGTTCTGCTGCGCCATCCGCGCGTAGTAGCGGGTCGTCGCCTTGGAGAACGGGTCCCACCAGCCGCCGGTGTAGAAGCCGGGGATGTCGGCGTGGCGATCCCAGTAGGGCTCCTGGTTGGCCGCCTCCTGATGCCACCACTCGTCGTAGCGGCCCCGCCGGTAGTAGTCGAGCATCGTCTGCTCGAGCGTCGGGACATAGCGCAGCGCGGTCTGCCCCTCGCGGAACGGCGTCTCCTGCGAGAGCTCGAACATGCGGCGCATGTCGGCGGCGATCGCGTCGCGCGCCCCCGGCGTCGCGTACGCCTCCTGGGCCTCGAACGCGTGCATGAAGATCGCGCCGAACATCTGCATCGACATCGCGCCGCCCTCGCGCGCCTCGTGCTCGTAGACGTTCGTCGGGCCGACGTCGGGCCAGATCGCGGCGAGATGCGGCGGACGGTGCAGGGCCGCGGTCTGCTGCACGATCGCGCCGTGGGAGCTGCCGGTCATGCCGATGCGGCCGTTACACCAGGGCTGGCGGGCGATCCACTCGATCGTGTCGTAGCCGTCCATCCCCTCCTTGGGATTGACGGTGTGGAAGTACTCGCCCGTCCCCTCGGAGCAGTAGCGCCCCCGGAGGTCCTGGACCACGACGACGAACCCGTGGCGCACGTACCACTCCGCGACCGGCTCGACCCACAGCCACGGGTTGGACTTGTCGTAGGAGGTGCGCCCGAGGAGGACCGGGAACGGGCCCGGCAGCGGCTCGCCGTCGCGGGCCGGGCGGTAGATGTCCATCGCCAGCCGCACGCCGTCGCGCATCGGGACCATGACGTTCTTCGCGATCACGTGGTCGTAGGGCTCGGCCACTCCGCTCTCCATCCTGCGTCGACTCTCCGGGGAAGCAGGCCCCTCACGGGCCGGCGCCGGGCATTCTGCCACAACCGGCGATTGTTGACAATCAGCGATGGCCGGATAGCATCGCGGCCAGCCGACCGAGGAGACGCCGATGCGCCCGCTGGAACCCTACGTCTACGCCGACCGCACGTGGCCCGAGATCAACGAGGCGGTGCGCGAGAACCGCGTGATCCTGCTGCCGGTCGGCGCGACCGAGCAGCACGGGCCGCACCTGCCGCTGGAGATCGACGTGATCACGCCGACGGAGATCTGCATGGAGGCCGGCCGCCGCGCCCCCGACGAGGTGCTCGTCATGCCGTCGGTCCCCTACGGCTACACCCATCACGTCATGGACTTCCCGGGCACGATCAACATCGCCTGGGACCACTTCGTCCACTACGTCCTCGACATCACCAAGAGCCTCGCCCACCACGGGTTCCGGCGGATCGTCATCGTCAACGGCCACGGCTCCAACGAGCACCTGCTCGAGCTCGTGGGCCGCCAGACGAACCTGCTGACCGAGGCGACGTGCGCGACGCTCATCTGGACCTCGCTGGTCCGCGAGGAGTTCGGCGCGGTGCGCGAGTCCGTCTTCCCCGGCGGCACCGCGCACGCCTGCGAGCTGGAGACGTCGATGCAGCTGCACCTGCGGCCGGAGAGCGTGCGCACCGACCTGATCCGGGACGAGCTGGCGAGCTTCCTCGACCCGCCCAACGAGTTCCAGTGGGTCGACCTGATGGGCGCCGGCCCGGTGACGGTCAACGAGTGGACCAGCACGTACTCGAAGAGCGGCACGATCGGCCAGGCCGAGCTGGGCACCGCCGAGAAGGGCGAGGTCGCCTTCGAGGCCGCCGTCGAGCGACTGGTGCGCCTCGTGCGCTGGATGCGCGAACGCCCCGACCAGGTCCGCGAGCCGCTCCAGGACCCCGCCCCCACCTCGCCCCTGCCCTTCTGAGGAGCCCGCCATGATCGCCTCCCCCATCGGCTGCTCGATTCCCCTCGGCGCGCCCGGCCGCCACGTGGGCGCGCTGCGCGTCCCCCGCTCCGACAACACCTCCGGCTGGGCCGGCGTGATGGTCCCGATCGTCTCGGTGTCCAGCGGCGACGGACCGACCGCCCTCGTCATGGGCGGCAACCACGGCGACGAGTACGAGGGCCAGGTGGCCGCCATGAAGCTCGCGCGCGACCTGCGCGTCGAGGACGTGATCGGCACGATCATCGTGATCCCGTGCCTCTCGGTCGACGCCTCGCGCGCCGGGACGCGGCTGTGGCCGTCGGGCGCGAACTTCAACCGCTCGTTCCCGGGCTCGCCGGACGGCACGCCGCCCGAGCAGCTGGCCGACTTCCTGACCCGGGAGCTGTTCCCGCGCGCGGACGTGATCGTCGACATGCACAGCGGCGGCGAGGTCGTCCGCTTCGCGCCCGTGAGCCACATGCACGTGGTGGACGACCGCGAGCAGCGCGCCCGGATGCTCGCCGCCGGCCTGGCCTGGAACACCGACCACTTCTTCCTCTACATCGACGTCGCCGGCAGCGGACTGCTCCCGGTGGAGGCCGAGCGCCAGGGCAAGACGGTCGTGACGACGGAGCTGTGCGGCGGTGGCAACGTGAGCGCCGAGACGCACCGGATCGCCGCGTCTGGGCTGACCAACGTCCTGCGCCACGAGGGGGTGCTCGCCGGCGAGGTGCAGACGCGCGCGTCGCTCGGGCTGGAGCCGACCGTGGTGATCGACTCGCGCGATCCCGCCAACTACGTCCCGGCGCCCGAGTCGGGGATCATGGAGATCCTCGTCGAGCCCGGCGAGGAGGTCGCCGCCGACCAGCCGGTCGCCCGGATCCACTTCCTGGAGCGGCTGGACCGGCCGGCCGAGGTGGTGACGGCCCCGAACGCCGGCATCGTCGCCGCGGTGCGCGGGATCTCGAACGTGCGCCAGGGCGAGGTCGTGGTCGTCGTCGGCACGCCGTGCACGCCGGACGACGTGCTGGCGAGCTAGCCGCCCGTCACGAACGCGTGCAGCAGCGCCACCGTCTCGCGCACGTCGGCGATCGCGGCCGTCTCGATCGCCGTGTGCGTGTAGCGCACCGGCGTGGCGAGGACCGCGGCCGGGACCCCCGCGTCGAGGAACGCGCAGCCGTCGGAGCCGTAGCGGGCGAACGTGGCGTGCTGCACGGCGACGCCCGCACGTGCGGCCGCGTCGGCGAGCTCCCAGGTGAGGTCGGCGTCGTAGTGGACGTAGCCGTCGCTGTGCAGCAGCACCGGCCCGCCGCCCAGGCGCGTCGAGAGCTCCCCGGCCGCCACGCCGGGCGTGTCGCCGCACAGGCCGACGTCCAGCGCGATCGCCGCGTCGAAGCGCTCGACCGCGGCGACCGCCCGCGCGCCGTGCAGCCCGTTCTCCTCCTGCACCGTGGCGGCCAGCCAGAGGTCGACGGCCAGGTCGGCCGGGTCCAGCACGTCGAGCAGCAGCTCGAGCACCGCGAGCAGGAGGCGGTCGTCCATCGCCTTGCCGACGAGCCGGTCGCCGACGCGCCGCGTCGCGACGTCGAAGACCACCGTCGCCCCCGGATGGATGCCGAGCGCCTCGGCCTCGCCGCGCGTGGAGCAGCCGACGTCGACGAAGAAGTCGGAGATCATCAGGTGCCCGGCCTCGCGCAGCGCCGGCGTCAGCACGTGGCCGCTGGGCGCGGCGAAGACGCCGCGGGCGACGACCGCGCCGCCCCGGCTGACGACCTGCGCGGGCTGGCCGACGGCGTAGCGGCGCTCCTGAGGCTGGTCGTGGCCCCGCTGGCCGTCGGCGAGCAGCAGGAAGCCGTCGGCGTCGATCGACGCGACCCGGAAGCCGATCTCGTCCATGTGGGCATCGAGCACGACGCGCCGGCCGGCGCCCGCGCCGACGCGGGCGAGCACGTTGCCGATCGGATCGGTCCGCAGCTCCGCGACCTTCCCCTCCCAGGCCGCGAGCACGTGCTCGCGCACCCGGTGCTCGTAGCCGGTCGGCCCGGGCAGGTCACAGCAGGCGCGGACCGCGGCCGCGATGCGCTCGTCGACGAGCGCAACCGTATTGCTGATTGTTGACAATTTGACCTCCTTGCGAGGACCATACCGCACCGACCACGAGGAGCCTTCGATGAACCCAACCACCGCAGCCGACGCGCTCGATCCGCAGGTCCGGGCCCTGCTCGACGGCACGCTGGCCCCGCCGCCCGGGCCGCCCGCGCCCTTCGAGCCCGCCGCGATGCGCGCGAACCTCGACGACGCGGCGCCGCTGCTCGCGGGACCGCCCGAGCCGGTCGACGACGTCGTCGAGGCGCGGGCGGGCGACGTCCCCCTGCGGATCTACCGCCCGCGCGACGCGCACGGCGTCGTCGTCCTCCTCCACGGCGGGGGCTGGGTGATCGGCTCCCTGGACTCCCACGACCAGCTCGCCCGCAAGACCGCGAACGCCGCCGGCGCGACGGTCGTCTCCGTCGGCTACCGCCTCGCCCCCGAGCATCCCTTCCCGGCCGCCGTCGACGACGCCCACGCGGCGATGGCGTACGTGCGCGACGCCTTCCCGGGTGCGCCGATCGCGGTGATGGGCGACAGCGCCGGCGGCAACCTCGCCGCCGTGCTCGCCCGCCACCACCGCGACGTGCGCCTGCAGGCCCTCGTCTACCCGGTCTGCGACGCCCGGACGGACACGCCGTCCTACGCGGCTCACGGCCGCGGCTACCCGCTCACGACCGAGGCGATGGCGTGGTTCCTGCAGCAGTACGGCGGCGACCCGTCCGATCCCGATCTGGCGCCCGCGCGGGCCGCGGACCTGCGCGGGCTCCCGCCCGCCCTCGTGCTGCTCGCCAGCCACGACGTGCTGCGCAGCGAGGGCGAGGACTACGCCGAGCGGCTGCGCGCGGCCGGCGTCCCGACGACGCTCTCGGTCTACCCCGGCACCATCCACGGCTTCGTCCGCTGGTTCGCCGACGTCGATCAGGCCCGCGCCGCGGTCGCGGAGCTGGGCGCGGCGCTGCAGGCCGCGCTGGCTTGAGCCGGGCTGCGGCGGCGCTCAGCGCCGCCGCAGCCGCGGGTCCAGCGTGTCGCGCAGCGCGTCGCCCAGCAGGTTCATCCCGAGCACGGTGACCATGATCGCCAGGCCGGGGAAGATCGCGACCCACGGCGACAGGAGCATGTACGTGCGGGCCGTGGAGAGCATGCCGCCCCACGACGGCTCGGGCGGCTGGATGCCCAGGCCGAGGAAGCTCAGCGCCGCCTCGCTCAGGATCGCCGTGCCGAGGTAGGTGCTCGCCATGACGATGAGCGGCGCCGTCACGTTGGGCAGCAGGTGGCGGCGGATCGAGGCCAGGCCCGAGGTGCCCAGCGAGCGGGCCGCCTCGACGTAGGGCTGGCTCATCACCGAGAGCGCCGAGGACCGCGCGACGCGGGCGAACGCCGGCGAGTAGGCGATCCCGATCGCCAGCATCGCGTTCGTGGCGCTCGGTCCCAGCAGCCCGGCGACGACGATCGCCAGGACGAGCGCGGGAAGCGCGAAGAGGATGTCGACGAAGCGCATGAGCGCGACGTCCACCCAGCGCCCGTAGAACGCCGCGAGCAGGCCGAGCGGCACGCCGAGCAGGGCGGCCACGCCGACCGACACGATCCCGACCTGGAGCGAGACCCGGGCGCCCGCGATCACCCGCGCGAGCGTGTCGCGCCCGAGCTCGTCGGTGCCCATCGGGTGGGCCCAGGTCGGCGGCTGCAACCGTGGCGCCACGATCGCGTCGGGCGGGATCGTCCAGATCAGCGGACCGAAGATCGCGACGAGCACGGTCCCGACGACGATCGCCGCGCCGGCGATCCCGATCGGGGTGCGCAGCAGGCCGGCGAGCACCGCGCCGCGCCGCGGCCGCGCGGTCTCGAGCGACGCGAGCTCGACGTCGACGCCCGCGCCGATGGTGGCCGGAGCGTCGGTCATGCCAGCTTCACCCGTGGGTCGACGACGGCGTAGAGCAGGTCGGCGATCAGGTTCATCACGACGAACGTGGTCGCCAGCACGAGCGTCACGGTCTGCACGACCGTGTAGTCGCGGTTGAAGATGCCCTGCACGAGCAGGTTGCCGAGGCCCGGCATGCCGAACACCACCTCGATGAGCGCAGTGCCGGCCAGCAGCACCCCGATCTCGAACGCCGTGATCGTGATCACGGGCAGCAGGGCGTTGCGCAGCGCATGGCGCACGACGACGTCGCGGCGCGAGACGCCCTTCGCCCGCGCCGTGCGGACGTAGTCCTCGCCGAGGACCTCGAGCATCGTCGCGCGCAGCATGCGCATGACGAGGGCCATCATGTAGACGGAGATGCAGGCGGCCGGCAGGATCATCTGGGCGAGGTTGGCCAGCGGGTCCTGGAACGGGCTCACGTACGTGGTGGACGGCACCCAGCCGAAGACCGACGACGTGAACAGCAAGACCAGCGTGGCCAGCCAGAAGCTCGGCAGCGAGATCCCCACCATCCCGGCGATCCGGCCCGCGTAGTCGGTGACGCTGTTGGGCTTCACCGCCGAGAGGATCCCCAGCGGCACGCCGACGACCAGCGCGATGATGACGCCGAGGACGACGATCTCCAGCGTGATCGGCAGCGCGTGGCCGAGCAGGTTCGTGATCGGCTCGCCGCTGCGCAGCGAGTCGCCCGGGTCCCCCCGGAAGAGCCCGCCGATCCAGTGGAGGTACTGCACCGGGAGCGGATCGGCGAGCCCGAGCTGCTCGCGCAGCTGCTCACGGGCGGCGGCGTTGCCCGAGGGCTCGCCGCTCGTCGCGTCGACCACGTCGCCCGGCAGCATCCGGACGAGCAGGAAGATGAGGATCGACACGCCGAGCAGCGTGAGGGCGAGCTGCCCTACACGCCGCGCGGCGTACCCCTTCACCGGGCCACCTCGAGCACTAGCTCGCGACCGTCGCGGTGACGAGCCCCGGGTTGAAGTCCGTGTAGGCGACGTACATGCCCTGGATCTTCTTGGACGCGGCCTGGAACTTGTAGGGGTTGCAGATCGGGATGTGCAGGCACTCGGGCAGCACGAGCTGCTGGATCTGCTGGTAGATCGGCAGGCGCTTGGCCTGGTCGAGCGTGGTGAACCCCTGCTTGATGAGCTTGCCGATCTCCGGGTTCTGGTCGGTGTAGCCCGGGAACCAGATCTGGTAGATCGGCGAGGCCGGATCGAAGTCCGACGTATAGCCCGAGACGTCGCCGCGCATGCCGCGCGTCGTGAGCTGCATGTCGAAGTTGCCCTCGCCGTTGTTCTTCGCGAAGACGGCGACCTCGAGCGGGCGCAGCGTCAGCTCGACCTTGATCTCCTTGAGCTGCTGCTGGATCAGCTGCGCGATCTTCACGGTGTCGTTCGTCGCCGTGAAGACCTGCATCACGACCTTGAAGCCGTCGGCGTAGCCCGCGTCGCTCATGAGCTTGCGGGCCTTCTCGAGGTCGAACGTCTGGTAGTTGCCCTTCAGCTCGTCCTGGGTCAGCGGGTACTCGCCGTAGCCGGGCGGGACGATCGACGAGAAGTCGGCGTTGCCCGTGAAGATCCGGTCGATGACGTCCTGGCGGTTGATCGCGTGGTTGATCGCCTGGCGCACGCGCTGGTCGTACCAGGGCTTCTTCTCGCCCTTCTTGATCGTGAACTGGATCTCGCGATGCGCCGCGACGTTGCCCTTGAGGACCTGCAGGTTCGGGTCGCCGGTGAGCGTCTCGGCGAGGTCGGCGGAGACGGTGCAGCCGTCGATCTCGCCGGAGCGCAGCGCGGCGATGCGGCCCTGCTCGTCGGGCAGGACGCGCAGCGTGAGGTTGTCGGCCTTCGGCAGGTCCGGGTTCCAGTAGGTCGTGTTGCGCTTGTACGTGACGCGGTCGTTCTGGCGGAACTCGACGAGCTGGAAGGGCCCGGTGCCGTTGGCCTCGGTGCGCGGGTCCAGCGACTCGTACATCCCGGCCGGGACGATGCCCGAGTAGCGACCCCAGGCGAGGTAGCCGGGCAGGCGGGCGTCGGGCTCCTTCATGACGATCCGCACCGTGAGGTCGTCGACGGCGACGGCCTTCTGGATCCCCGGGACCTGCGAGAGCGTGTCCTCGGTCCCAGGCGGCGGCGGGGCGAGCTGCTTGTTGATCGAGTAGACGACGTCCTTGGCCGTGAGCGGCTTGCCGTCCTGGAACTTCACGCCCTGGCGCAGCTTGAACTCGTAGGTGCGGTCGTTGGGCGTGGTGTAGGACTCGGCCAGCGCCGGGACGATGTTGAGATCCTTGTCCCACTGCAGCAGCGACTCGTAGATGAACTCGGTCGCCTGCCGGGTCTCGGTGAGGGTCGCCCCGAACGGGATCATGAAGGTCGGGTCGGCCGAGAGCGCCCAGGTGATCGATCCTCCGCGGGCGCCGCTCGCGGCGCCGGTCGCCCCGGTGGCCGCCGGCGTGCCGGCCGCCGTGGTCCCACCGCCGCCACCGCCGCCGCAGGCGGCGAGGATGGCGCTCAGGCCGAACAGCCCGGCCGACGCACCGCCACCGCGGACGATGACCTCGCGACGGGTCGCCTTCGTGTCGCTCATGCTCCGCTTCCCTCCTCGTTCTCGATCTGCAGACTTCCGTGCTGCGCCGCCGCGCGATGGCGCGGCGCGCCGGGCCCAACGCCGTGCTGCAATCCGGCTCCCCCCATGGTGGCGCGCAGCGTAGTTCGTTGACCGACGATTGTCAACAATCGTCGCTTAGGGGATCAGCAGCGTCTTCGCGGCCGTCCCCGGGCCGTCGAGCAGCCGCAGGAACGTCTCCACGCCGTCGACCAGCGGCACCGACGCCACCCAACCGGCGACGTCCAGCCCACCCACCAGCTCGAGCGCCGCGCGGAAGTCCCGATCGACGTACGCGAACGTGCCGAGCACCCGCTGCTCGGCACGGGTGAGCGCCAGCGCGTCGATCCCCGCGTCGGCGTCGTGCAGCCCGAGCCACACGACGGTCCCGCCCGGGCGCAGATGCTCCGACGCGGCACGCCGCGTGGCCGGCGCCCCCACCGCGTCGACGATGACGTCGAACTCGCCGTCGAGCCCGTCCGCGACCGCTCGCAGCCCGGCGCGGCGCGCCGTCTCCAGCCGCGGCGCGCTGGGATCGCAGATCGCCACGTCGGCCGCGCCGCAGTGGCGGGCGACGATCCCCACCGCGAGGCCCAGCATGCCGGCGCCGATGACGCCGACGCGCTGCGGCTGCGGCTCGTGCTCCTGGGCGAGCCGGAGGGCGTGGAAGGCGTTGGCGAACGGCTCTGCGAGCGCCGCGCGCTCGAAGGAGACGCCCTCGGGCAGGGCGTGCAGAGACCGCGGCGGCACGGCGACGCGCTCGGCGAAGCCGCCCGGCCGATGGACGCCCAGCAACGCGCGCTCTCGGCAGAGGTTGTGCAAGCCGCGCAGGCACAGGTCGCACGCGAGGCAGGAGACGAGCGGGTTGATCGCCACCGCCTCCCCCGTGTCCAGCCGCACGCCGGCAAGCTCGTGGCCCATCACCAGCGGCGGGACGCGGAACGGGCTCCGACTGCGAAAGCCCTCCAGCTCGGAGCCGCAGATCCCCGCCGCCCGTACCTCGACGAGCACGTCGCCGGCACGAGGCTCGGGCTCAGGGACGTCCTGCAGCTCGAGGACGAGCGGAGCGGTGTAGACGAGGGCGCGCATGAGCGGCGATGCTACCCATTTCGCTGATTGTTGACAATCTGCACTGCGCTGAGGCGGCGGCGCGTCGCCCGCGGCAGCGCAAGCGCGACGAGCAGGCCCGCGAGCGCCACTCCCGCGCACAGCGCGAACGCGGCGAGGTAGCCCTGCTCGGTCGGCATCCCGCTGCCGAGCACCGGATGGGCGGCGAGCACCGCCGCGGCGACCTGCGCGCCCACCGCCCCGCCGACGGTCCGCATGATCACGGTCGTGCTCGTGGCCTCCCCCGTGCTGGCGAGCGACACGGACCGCAGCACGAGCGCCGCCATCGTCGCGATCACCAGGCCGAGGCCGAGCCCGATCGTCGCGGCCGCGGCGACCACCTCCCAGAGCTCGCCGTGACGGGCGATCAGCAGCAGATAGCCGCCGCCGGCGAGCGCGAAGCCGCCCAGCAGCGCGGCGCGCGCGCCGACCGCCCGGTTCACGCGCGCCGCGCTCGCCCCGCCGACCAGCAGCGCGAGCGAGCAGGGCACCATCGCGACGCCGGCGACGGTCACGCTCGCGCCGAACCCGTAGCCGCCGAAGACGCGGGGGACCTGCACGAACTGGGGCACGAGCAGGAACGCGCCGAACATGCAGCAACCGCTCAGCAGCGACACGAGGTTGCCGATCCACACGCCGCGCACGCGCAGCAGGCGCATGTCGACGAGCGGCGCCGCGACGGCGCGCTCGAGCAGCGCCCACACCCCGAGGAGGCCGAGGCCGGCCCCGGCGAAGGCGAGCGTCGGCGGCGCCGTCCAGCCCCATGCGTTGGCCCGGCCGATCGCCAGCAGCAGGGCCGTGAGCGCCACGCCGAGCAGCGCGGCGCCGGCCCAGTCCACCCGCTGCCCGGAGTGCCGCGGCCGGACCGGCCGCAGCCGCGAGACGAGCAGCCCCGCCACCGCGGTCATCGCCAGCCCGAGCCAGAACAGCGCGCGGTAGGAGAAGGCGTCGACCACCAGGCCGGCGATCACCAGGCCCGCACTGCCGCCGACGCCCATGGTCGCCGTGAGCACCGAGACGCCGGAGGCCACCCGCTCGGGCGGAAGCCGATCGCGCAGCAGCCCGAAGGCGAGCGGCAGGATCGCGCCGCCGACCATGCCCTGGATCACGCGCCCGACGATGAGCACCGGCAGGGTGCGGCCCAGCGCCGCGACGATCAGACCACACGCGAAGACCGCCAGCGTGACGAGCAGCGTCCGCTCGCGTCCGTGCACGTCCCCGAGGCGCGCGACGATCGGCGTGCCCACCGCTGCGGCGAGGAGATAGCCGGTGAGCACCCACGCCACGCCGGTCGGCGTGGCGTGCAGGTCGTCCTGGATGGCGGGCATCGCCGGCGCGATCATCGTCGGCATCAGGTTGAAGGCGAGGCTCGCGACGACGAGGATCGCGAGCAGCGCGCGGTGGCCCCCGAGGCCGGGGTCGCGGTGCGGCATGGGGCAGCCGGAGACGGCCGGCTGGACCGGTCGGGACGGTGGGTGGTGGTGCGCGCGGGCGGGCTAGCCGGCGGCGTCCGCAGGCGTCCGCGGGAGACGCGCGTACAGCCCGGGGTCGTTGATGTGGTCCAGGAGCACCGCGTGGGCGTGCTCCTTGTCGCCCGAGCGCAGCGCCGCCAGCAGGACGCGGTGCTGCTCGGGGATCGCCTGCAGCGTGTCGTGCTTGGGCCCCATCCGGTAGAAGAGCCCGCGGATCCGCGGGGCGATGAGGTCCCACAGCTGCAGGCAGTGGAACTGGCCGGAGACCTCCATCACGAGCCGGTGGAACTCCATGTCGAGCTCGACGACCCGGGCCAGCTCGTTGCCGTTGGCGGCCGCGGCCATCTGGTCGACGATCGCGCCGAGCCGGTCGAGATCGGCCTCGCTGAAGTGGTCCAGCGCGAAGTCGACCGCGAACTCCTCCAGCGTCGCGCGGATCGGCAGCAGGACCTTCATGACCTCCTCGGTGGAGACCTCGGCCACCACCGCGCCCCGATAGGGGAACGAGACGATCAGGCCCTCCTGCTCGAGCTGACGCAGCGCCTCGCGAATCGGCCCGCGGCTGATCTCCATCCGCTCGGCCAGGTCCTCCTCGATGATCCGCTCGCCGGGGGCGAGCTCACCGTGGACGATGGCGCGCCGCAGCGTCTCGGTCACGTGCTGACGCAGGGACCGCGCCTTGCGCGGAACCGCTTGGATCTCCACCCCGCTCAACCCCCTGGACCCGGGCTGCGCTCGTTCACGCCGACAAGCGTATGCCACCCGCCGACGGATCCGGGCACCGGGCCGAGCGATGTCCCGTTTGGCGTCGATGGTAGATTGTTGACAATCATCATCTGGCCCGTCATGGTACTGCATGGCGCCGGCCCTCGCAACGCCCGGCAACCGCGTCGTGCAGCCGTGCGGACCAACGCTTCGGCCGACCAACCCGTCAAGGAGATCCCTCTCACATGTCCATGAGCGAAGCGGCCGAGACACCACCCGTCCCGACCGGGTCCGACGTCGAGATCCTCGACGTCGAGGCCATCGCCCTGCGGCTTCCCGACTTCGACACGTCGCGCACCGACAGCTCGCGCGACGCGCTGATCGTTCGCATCACGACGAACGCGGGCGTCACCGGCTACGGGGAGGTGGACTCCAGCCCCAGCGTGGTGAAGGCCGTGATCGAGACGCCGTCGTCGCACACGATCGCGCGTGGCCTGCGCGAGCTGCTCATCGGCCGCGACCCGCTCGACGTGGAGCGCCTGTGGCACGACATGTACGAGGCGACCCTCTACCTCGGGCGCTCTGGGATCGTGATCCACGCGATGGCGGGCATCGACCTCGCCCTGTGGGACCTGAAGGGGAAGCTCCTGGGGCAGCCTGTGCACACGCTGCTGGGCGGCGCCCACCGCACGGAGCTGCGCGCGTACGCCAGCAACATGTTCCAGTTCACGCCCTCCGACAACGCGCGCCGAGCCTACGAGGCGGTCGAGGCCGGCTACACCGCGATCAAGTTCGGCTGGGAGCCGTTCGGCCGTGATCCGCAGCTCGACGAGACGCTCGTGCGGACCATCCGCGAGGCGATCGGCGACGACGTCGACCTCGCGATCGACGCCGGGCTCGCCTGGGACGCCAAGACGGCGATCCAGCGCGCGAGGCTCCTGGCGCCCTACCGGCCGCTGTGGATCGAGGAGCCCCTCCATCCGGACGACCTGCGCGGCTACGCGCGCGTGGCGAGCTCCGTCGACGTGCCGATCGCCGCGGGCGAGGAGGAGTGCACCCGCGACGGCTTCCGCCGGCTGATGGACGACGGGCGCATCGACGTCGTGCAGATCGACGTCACGCGCACCGGCCTGACGCAGGCGATGCGGATCGCCGGCGACGCGCATCAGCGCGGGCTTCCCGTGGCCAACCACACCTTCACCACCGACCTCAACGCCGCCGCCTCGCTGCACTTCCTCGCCGCGGTGCCCAACGCGCTCATCTGCGAGTACTGCGTCGAGCCCAGCGAGCTGAGCCGGCATCTCGTGCGCAACCCGATCCGGATGGTCGACGGCAAGGCCCAGGTCCCGACCGATCCGGGGCTCGGCGTCGAGCTCGACACCGAGGTCATCGACCGCTACCGCTGGGCCGGCTAGACCCACCGTCCGGCGCGGCCGGGTCACGGGCCCGCGAGCCCGGCGGTCGCGTCGATCAGGTGCCGGGCGAGGTGCCCGGCGAACGAGCTGCGCACGAGCAGGCGCAGCTCGTCCTCGTTGCGCGCCACGACGATCGTGGGCGCGGCGGCGACGAGGGTCTGGGCGCAACGGCCGGACGGGAGGGCACGCGGATCGAGGTCGAGCGCGCACCCCGCCGACAGCAGCTCGCGAGCGGCCGGGCCGCAGAGGTCGAGCGCGGTGCGCTGGTCGCTGACGTCGACGGCGCACACCGACGCGATCGCGCCCAGCGCCGCCTCGAGGCGTCCCTGTGCCCCCGGCGCCGCGACCACGAGCCACTCGTCGGGACCGAGCCAGAGGACGTCCGCGGCGCCGCGGGCCCAGGTGTTGGGCACGATCGGTGGCATGACGCCGACGATCTCCGCGACGGCCGCGACCGCGTCGGCGTCCGCCGGGTCGGCGCGCACGCCGACCTGCGCCAGGTGCGGGGTCTCCGCGAGCCGAACGGCGCCGGCGGTCGCGGCGCTCGCTGCGGCAAGCGCCGTCTGCACGTCGGCGAGCGGGCTGGTCTCAACCACCGTCACGGCGTCGTCCCTCCGGGTCGTAGAGCACGGGGTCGGCGACCGTCGCGAGCGTCGTCGCGCCCGCGGCGGTCGTCACGTGGATGGTCTCGCCATGGCGCGCGCGCCCCCGCTCCAGGAGGGCGAGCCCGAAGGTCCGCCCGAGCGCGGCGCTGCGGTAGGCCGAGGTCACATGGCCCTCGGCGCGCGACGCGGCCGGGCGCGGCAGGAGCGCGGCCCCCTCGACGAGCGGCTCGCCCCGATCGACCGGCAGCAGCGCGACGAGCTGGCGTCGGTCGTCGCGGACGCTGTCGGGCCGGCGCTGCGAGCGGCGGCCGACGAAGAACGGCTTGCGCTTCGAGACGACCCAGTCCATCCCGAGGTCCTGCGGCGTGACCGTGCCGTCGGTGTCCTGGCCGACGATCGGGTAGCCCTTCTCGGCGCGCAGGACGTGCATCGCCTCCGTGCCGTAGGGCGTGATGCCCAGCGGCGCACCGGCGGCGACGATCGCCTCCCAGACGCCGCGGGCGAAGCGGGCGGGCACGTGGACCTCGAAGGCCAGCTCGCCCGAGAAGCTGATGCGCGCCAGGCGCGCGCGGACGCCGGCGACCTCGGTCTCGCGCACCGTCATGAACGGGAACGCGTCGGCGTCCAGCGCGACGCCGGCGGCGACGAGCGGCGCGAGCGCCTCGCGGGCGCGCGGGCCCGCAACGGCGATCGCCGCCCAGTGGTCGGTGACCGAGGTGAGGCGCACCCGCAGATCCGGCCACTCGGTCTGCAGCCACTCCTCCAGCCAGTCGAGCACCGCCGCGGCGTTGCCCGTCGTGGTGGTGGTGACGAAGCGGTCTTCGGCGAGGCGCAGGACGACGCCGTCGTCGAACACCATCCCGTCGACGCCGCAGAGCACCCCGTAGCGGCAGCTCCCGACCGGCAGCGTCGACATGAGGTTCGTGTACACGCGGTCGAGCAGCTCGCCGGCGTCGGGACCCTGCACGTCGATCTTGCCCAGCGTCGAGGCGTCCATGATGCCGACGCCCTCGCGCACCGCACGGCACTCGCGCAGCGTCGCGGCGTCGAGGTCCTCGCCCGGGCGCGCGTAGCACCGGGGGCGCTTCCACTGGCCGACGTCCTCGAAGGTCGCGCCGGCCGCCACGTGCCACGCGTGCAGGGCGGTGACGCGGATCGGCTCGAGCAGGTCGCCGCGCGCGCGGCCGGCGAGCAGCGCGAACGGGACCGGCGTGGCCGGCGGGCGCTGGCGTGGCGCGGGCAGCTCGTCCATCGGCGTCCCGAGGAGCTCGGCGAGGATCGCGCGCGCGTGGTCGTTGGAGGTGCGGCCCTGATCGCGTCCGGTGCCGATCGTCGTGAGGCGCTTGACGTGCTCGGGGGAGCGCAGCCCCGCGTCGACCGCGCGCCGGAGGTCGGCGACCGTCGCGTCGCGCTGGAGGTCGACGAAGTGCTCGTCCCAGCCGCGGCCGGGCGGCGGCGGGAAGGCGCGAGGCGCGGGTGGCGGGGCGGCCGCGTGCGCGCCCGCGTCCCCGCCCGCGGCGCCGACCGCCGTCACGCGCGGCACCGAGCCGTCGGCGAGGTACGCCGCGCACCGTGGATCCCAGCGCAGCCCCCCGCCCGCGCCCGCGTACAGCTCCAGCGCCGGCGCCCAGCCCCCGGAGACCGCGAGCAGGTCGCAGGCGAAGGCCCGCCCCGGGCGCGTCGGATCGACGGCCCGGCCGCCCGCGGCGTCACGGTCGCCGGAGCCGGCGCGAGCCGCCGGCTCGAGTCCGGCGACGTGGACGCCCGTGAGCGCGCCGTCGGGACCGGCGTCGGTGTCGACGACCGCCGCGCCGTCGAGCACCTCCACGCCCAGCGCGCGGAGGCGTCGCGCGCGGCCCGCCGGGGCACTCGGTCGTGCGTCGACGAGCGCGCGGACCGCGACGCCGTGCGCGAGGAGCTCCTCGGCGACGTCGTAGGCGCCGTCGTCGGTCGTCGCCACGACCGCCTCGCGGCCGGGCAGCGCTCCGTAGCGCGTCGCGTAGGCGCGCGCCGCGCCCGCGAGCATGATGCCCGGGCGGTCGTTGCCGGCGAAGACGAGCGGCCGCTCGACCGCCCCGGTCGCCAGCACGACGCGGCCGGCACGGACGTGCCAGAGGCGCCCCCCGCCCTCCCCCCGCTGCGCCACCAGCGCGTAGCCGTCGTCGTACAGCCCGGTCACCGCTGCGCGCGTGAGCAGGCGCACGTCGGGCGCCCGCTCCAGCTCGACCACGGCATCGGCCAGCCACGCGTCGCCCGGGCGGCCCTCCACCACCTCGGCGCGGCCGAGCAGCGCGCCGCCGGCCTCGACGTCGCGCTCGGCCACGAGCACGCGCTCGCCGGCGGCCGCCGCGGCGCGCGCGGCGAGCAGGCCTGCCGGGCCGGCGCCGACCACGAGGAGGTCGCAGTGATGGTGGCGGCCGTCCCAGCGGCCGCGATCGGGCGCGTCGCCGATCCGGCCGCGGCCCCGACGCGACTCGACCCGCAGGCCGTCGCGCAGCTCGACCTCGGTGGCCGTCGTCAGCGGCGCCACGCCGGTCGCGTCGTGGACGCGGACGAGCGCGTTGGGCTCCTCGACCCCGGCCGCGAAGATCCCGCGCGGCCGGTCGCGGTAGGCGCTGCGCCCCACCACCCGCACGCCGCAGCGCAGCAGCGCAGAGGCCAGCGTGTCGCCCGGGTGCCCCGCGAGCTCCCGCCCGTCGAACGTGAAGCGCAGCGTCCGCGAGCGGTCGACGCGGGGCGTCATCGCGGCGCCTCCGCCGCGGGCGCCGGGGCGCTCGCCGCGATCGCGTGGGTGCGCGTGTCGCGCCGGACCTCGAACCAGCGCCGGCAGCCGGCGCTGTGGCACCAGCGCTCCAGCAGCGCTCCCGCCGGGTTGGCGCGCACGAACAGGTAGCGCCCCCACGCCTCATCGCTCAGCGCCTCGGGGTCGGGCGGGTGCGCGACGCGGGCCTGGCCGCCGTAGGCGAACTCGGTCTCGTCGCGCGGTCCGCACCAGGGGCAGGAGATGCTCAGCACGTCGGGATCCTCCGTGGGGTCAGTGGGCGACGGCGGCGGCGCCGTGCTCGTCGACGAGCGCGCCCGTCGTGAAGCGCTCGGCCTGGAACGGCTCCAGGAGCGGATGCGGGCGATCCTTCGCGATGGTCTCGGCGAACGTCGCCCCGATGCCGGGCGTCGCCTTGAAGCCGCCCGTCCCCCAGCCGCAGTTGACGTAGAGGCCGGCGATCGGCGTCGGCCCGGCGATCGGCGAGGCGTCCGGCGTCACGTCGACCACGCCCGCCCAGGCGCGCAGCACGTGGACGCGGTCGAGCAGCGGGAACAGCTCGAGCGCCGCCGCGAGCTCCTGCTCGATCACGTGGGCCGAGCCGCGCTGCGCGACCGACAGCCAGGCGTCGACGCCCGCTCCCATCACGAGCTCGCCCTTCTCGGCCTGGCTCACGTACACGTGCACGGCGTTGGACATCACGACGCAGTCGAGCACCGGCTCCAGCAGCTCCGACACGAGCGCCTGCAGCGGATGGCTCTGCAGCGGCAGCGCCAGCCCGAGCGGCTCGGTCAGCGTCGACGTCCGCCCCGCCGCGGCGAGTGCGACGCGACGCGCCCGGATCGTCCCGCGGCTCGTCGCCACGCCGACCGCGCGCCCGCCCTCCACCAGCACCCGCTCCACCGCGCAGTGCTCGACAAGGTGGACGCCGAGGCGGTCGGCGGCGGTCGCATAGCCCCACGCCACCGCATCGTGGCGCGCCGTGCCCGCCCGCGGCTGCAGCGTGGCGCCGAGCACCGGGTAGCGGACGGCCGAGTCGAGGTTCAGCAGCGGACAGGCGTCGGCCAGCTCCTCGGGCTCCAGCCACTGCGAGTCGATCCCCATCACGCGGTTGGCGTGGACGCGGCGCACCGAGTCGCGGACGTCCTGCAGCGAGTGGGCGAGGTTCAGCACGCCGCGCCGGCGCAGCTGCAGGTCCCAGCCCAGCTCGTCCTCCAGCCCCTCCCAGCGGCGCAGCGCGTCCTCGTAGAGCGCGGCGCTGGCGTCCCACAGGTAGTTGGAGCGCACGATCGTCGTGTTGCGCGCCATGTTGCCCCCGGCCAGCCAGCCGCGCTCGAGCACCGCGACGTCGGTCATGCCGTGGTCGCGCGCCAAGTGGTAGGCGGTCGCGAGACCGTGGCCGCCGCCTCCGACGACGATCGCGTCGTAGGCCGGCGCGGGGTCGCTGGACCGCCACACGCGGCCAGGCCGCTCGAGCGTCCGGCGGTCAGGCATGGGCGATCACGCCCTCCAGCGCCGTGCGCAGACGCGCGACCTCCGCCGGGTCGCCCCCGAACGGGAGCCGCACGTACCCCGGCACGCCGAAGCTCTCCCCGGGCACGACCGGGATGCCCGCGTCCAGCAGGACGCCGGCGGCCGGCGCGCCGCCGCGCGCCCGCTCCATCGCGGTGGCGTCGACGAACAGGAACGGCGTGGCGTCGGGGCGCCGTGCGGTGAGGCCGGGCGTCGCCGCCACGGCAGCGAGCGCGGCGTCGCGCTGCGCGCGGTACGGCGCGAGCGCCGCCTCGATCCAGTCCTGCGGCCCGGTCAGCGCCGCCGTCGCGACGACCTGCGGGACGTGGGCGCAGTGCAGGCACTCCCACTCGAGCGTCAGCGTCAGCTCGTGGGCGAACCCGGGCGGAGCGACCACGTAGCCGACGCGCCAGTCGCCGAGCGCGTGGCTCTTGGAGAAGCTGCGCACGAGGACCGCCGCCTCGTCCCAGGTCTCGAGGATGCTCGTGAACCGGCGCTCGGCGTCGTCGTAGACGAAGCGCTCGTACGACTCGTCGGAGATCACGACCGCGCCGTGCGCGGCGGCGACGGCCAGCACCGCCCGCAGCCGCTGCGGATCGGGGAGGAAGCCCGTCGGGTTGGCGGGGTTGGCGAACAGGATCGCGCGGGTGCGCCCGTCGACCGCCGCGGCGATCGCGTCGGGGTCCCACGCCCAGCCGTCGTCGGCGCGGCTCTCCACGGGGCGGACCTCGCCGCCGCAGCGACGCACCATCTCGTCGAAGAAGAAGCCCGGCGAGGGCACGACGACGTTGCCCCCCTGGCGCAGGGCCGTGCGCAGCACGAGGTTCACACCCTGCATCGCGCCCTGGGTGATGACGATCTCGCGCTCCGGATCCACGCCGTGGCCGATCGCCGCCGCGATCGCCTCGCGCAGCTGCGGCAGCCCGCGCGACGGCCGGGGTCCGGGCGCGGCCAGCGCCGCCGTCGCCGCGGCGCGCACGTGCAGGGGCAGCGGCACCACCGGCGCGCCGTGGAGCGCGAGGACGTCGCCGCCCGCGGCGCGCCGCGCCGCGACCAGGTCGTCGGCGGCCCGTGAGCCGACCCGCTGCGATCGCGCCAGCGCTCAGCCCTCCACCACGGGCAGCACGACGTGCGACGGGTAGGCGTCGGTGTGCAGCACCGTCTGGCGGGCGATCGCCATCCGCGTGCCGGTCGCGACGTCCTCGCCGGTGTGCAGGTTGCGGGCGAAGCGGGGGAAGCTGCTGGACGAGATCGTCACGCGCAGCCGGTGGCCGCGGCGGAAGACGTTGCTGGTCGGGTGGCAGCGGATCCGGTAGGCCTCGACCTCGCCCGGCTCCAGCAGCTCGCTGCGGTCCAGGCCGTGGCGGTGACGGGCGCGGATGCAGCCCTCGGCGATGAACGTCGAGCGGCCGTCAGGCGACACGTCGCACAGGCGCAGGAAGAAGTCCGTGTCGGGCGCGTCGCACGCCGCGTAGAGCAGCGCCTCGATCGGACCGGTGACCTCGAGGTCGCGCGCCAGCTCGTCGCTGGTGTAGACGAGGACGTCGTCGCGCCGCTCGATCGGCGCTTGGTCGGCCGGCCCGGGCGCGACAGGCACCGACGAGTTGGCCATCATCGTCGCGACCGAGTTGTTGCCGCCCACGGTCGGCACCGGGTCGGCCGGGTCGGAGCGGTAGCGGTCGGCCGGCTCGCCGGGGGACGGCGGCTCGGTCGACAGCGTGCCGTCGCCGCTGGACGTGTTCGCCCGTCCGCCGGAGTGCAGGTAGAACGGGATGAACGCGGTGCCCGGCGGCGGCCACTCGTCGTCGTGGCGCCAGCGGTTGACGCCTATCGTGAACAGGCTCAACGCCGGCTCGTCCATGAGCCCGGTGTCCAGCTCCTTGAGCCAGTGGTCGTACCAGCGCAGCTCGTGATCGCGGATGAACCCGTCCGCCTCGGGGCCGAAGTCGACGCCGCCCAGGGAGCGGCTGATCTCCTCCTCGTGCGACCACGGGCCCATCAGCACCTTCTGGCTCGTCCGCGCCAGCTCGTTGGCCCCGCGCCGGCGGATCGCGTCGAACGAGCGCATCGTGGCGCCCGGGTAGGCGTCGTACCAGCCGCACTGCTGGAACATCGGGACGTCGACGCGCTCGATGATCGCGGCGTGGTCCAGCGAGCGCCAGTAGTCGTCGTAGGTCGGATGCTCCATCCACGTCCGCCAGGTCTCCAGCTCGCGCCCGATCGCGACCTCGTCGAGGTCCAGCAGCGGGAGGTGGCGCAGCACCCGGTCGGTGAGGACGGTGTCGCGCGCGGCGCCGAGCGTCACGAGGCTCAGCGACGTGTTCCAGATCAGCGCGGCGCCCACCGAGAGCGCGAGTTGGAAGACGCCTCCCGCGTAGTGGCAGTCGCCGAAGTAGTCGTCGCAGATCACGTGCGGCGCCAGGCAGGCGATCGCGGGATGCTGGTGGCGGGCCAGCTGCCACTGCACGATCGCGCCGTAGCTGCGCCCCCACGTGCCGACCCGGCCGTTGGACCACGGCTGCGCCGCCGCCCAGTCGACCGCGTCCACGGCGTCCTCGCCGTCGCGCACCCAGGCGACGAACTCCCCGCCGGACTCGTAGCGCCCGCGCACGTCCTGCACGACGGCCGCGTAGCCGCGCTGCGCGAACCAGACGCCCCACGCGATGAACCGCTCGCGCGTGGACTCGTACGGGGTCCACTGGTAGAGCACCGGCCACGGACCCCGGCCCAGCGGGAGGTAGACGTCGGCGGAGGCGGTGACGCCGTCGCGCAGCGGCACGCGCTGGTCGTGCAGCAGCCGCACGTCGTGGCGCGGCTGGGACTGCGCCGCCGAACCCTTGCCCATCGTGACCTTCCCTCTCGTGTCGCTCATCGCCGTCGCAGCACCTGCCCGCCCCGCGCGCCGGTCGGCGCCTCGTCGCGCAGCGCGATCGTCCCGTTGACGAGCACGTGGCGCATCCCCTCCGCCAGCCGATTGGGCTCGAAGACCGTCCCGCGCTCGCCGAAGCGGTCGGGGTCGAAGACCGCGACGTCGGCCCGCGCGCCGGCACGCAGCGCCCCGCGGTCGCGCAGCCCGAAGGTGGCGGCGGGCAGGCCGGTCAGGCGATGGACCGCTTCCGCCGGCGACAGCGCGCGCCACTCGCGCACGAGCGCCCGCCAGTACCACGCCGCCCAGGTGTAGGCGCCGTGGAAGACGTCGTCGCGCAGGGGGCCGTCGGGCGCGAGCGCGGTCGCGTCGGAGGCCGGCATGCAGCACGGGTGGACGAACGCGTCGCGCTGCTGGTCCTCGTCGTAGCAGGGCAGGATCGCCATCAGCGGCGGGTCGGCGTCGATCGTCGCGAGCAGGAGGTCGTGGATCGCATCGATCGGCTCCTGGCCGCGCTCGGCCGCGATGTCCGCGAGGTCGCGCCGCCCGTAGCCGGGGAGCCGCGCGTCGTCCAGCAGCACCACGCGGGTGAAGTCGTCCCCGAGCAGGCCGCGGTAGCCGCGCATCCGCGCGCGAGCCGCCGGGTCCTCGAGCAGCTCGCGCAGCCGCTGCGGCCCCGCCGCCAGCGCCTCGGGAGGCAGGGCGACCCGCAGGTGGGTGAAGCCGTGCGGGCGGGTGTGCTGATCGAAGGCGACGTCGAGCCCCTCGGCGCGGGCGGCGTCGACGAGCGCGATGCAGCGCGCCCCGCCGTCGGCGCCGCCGCGCGGCAACAGATGGGAGACCTGCAGCTGCGCCGCGGCGCGGCGAGCGGTGCGGATCGCCTCCTCGACCCCGGCGACGCCGTCGCCCCCGCGCCCGCGCGTGTGCGTCGCGTAGACGCCGCCGGCCTGCGCGGTGACGCGCGCGAGCGCCACGAGCTCGTCCTCGTGGGCCCGCTCCTCGACCGGATACTCGAGGCCGGTCGACCAGCCCCACGCGCCGGCGTCGAGCGCCTCCCGCAGCAGGCGCGCCATCCGCGCGACCTCGTCCGGCCGCGCGACGGTCGCCGGATCGACCATCGCGCGGATCCGCAGCTGGGCGTTGGGCACGAGACTCAGGACGTTGACCGCCGGGCGGGCGGCGTCCAGGCGGGCGAAGTAGCCGTGCGCGTCGCGCCAGTCGAGGGCGACGCCGTCGCGGTGGCCGTAGATGCTGCCGCGCGCGGCCGCCGCGTCCCCGATCGGGAAGCAGCCGAATCCGCAGTTGCCGACGATCTCGGTGGTCACGCCCTGGTGGACGCTGCTGACGGCGCGCGGATCGACGAGGAGCGTGCAGTCGGAGTGGCTGTGGACGTCGATGAAGCCGGGCGTGACGAGGCAGCCGTCCGCGTCCAGCTCGAGCGCGTCGACTGCGCCGACCCGCCCGACCACGGCGATCGCGCCGTCGCGCACGAGCACGTCGGCGGCGACCGGCTCGCCGCGCTGCCCGTCGTGGACGGTGCCGCCGCGGATGACGACGGCGTTGCTCATCGGAGGACGGGCGCCTCGCCGGTCGGGCCGCCCTTCGCGCCACCGTCGGCCGGGGTCGCGCCATCGTCGGCCGGGCCGCCGGCCGCCGTCGGCGCGCGCCGGCGGCCCGCCCGCAGCGCCGCCGTCGCCGCCGCGTCCACCGCCCCACCCGTGTCGATCGCGACGCCGTACGCCGCCCGCGCCGCCGCGACGCTCACCTTCTCGGCCCGCACGTCGGCCGCCACCGCCTCGGGATCGCGCTCGAGCGGGTCCCCCCAGCCGCCACCACCGGCCATGCGGTGGTGGAAGCGCGTGCCGGCGGCCACCGTCGTCGCGAACATGGGCGGATAGCGCTCCGGCCCGTGGCCGTTGACGACCACGTTCTCCGACGCACCGCCGGGCGCTCCGCCCGCCAGGCCGTAGGGCCGGTGGAGCTGGCGGTCGGAGCGGACCTGCAGCGTGGTCTGGGGGGTCAGCGTCCGCCATGCGCGCTCGATCGCCAGTCCCCCGCGGTAGCGCCCGGCGCCGCCGGAGTCGGGCACGAGCCCGTAGCGCTCGACCAGGATCGGGAACTCCGATTCGGCGACCTCGATCGGGATGTTGGCCCCGGTCGCGCACGGGTTCGAGAGCCCGTCGTTGCCGTCGGCGGTCGGTCGCGCGCCCCACGTGCCGACGACGAGCTCGTAGTAGATGAAGCGCTCGCCGTCGGCGTCGTGACTGGAGAAGATCGCGAGCGTGTTGCCGCCCTCGCTGGCGGCCGGGATCCGGTGCGGGATCAGCTGCGCGAGCGCGCCGCTGATCGCGTCGAAGATCCGAAAGCCGGTCACGCCGCGCATCGACGAGGCGCCCGGCGGAGCGACGTCGGTGATCGTCCCGGGCTTGGTCACCACCCGGACCGGCCGGAACGCGCCGGCGGTGCTGGGGATGTCGGCGGTGACCGCCGACATGACCGCGTGGTAGACGCTCGCCTGCGTGAACGAGCGCGTCGCGTTCAGCGCGCCCCGGACCATCGGCGCCGAGTCGGAGTAGTCGGCGATCAGCTCGTCGCCGCGGATCTCGACCCGGGCGGTGATCGCGACCTCGCCGACGTCGATGCCGTCGGAGTCGAGGTGGTCGGTGAACGTGGCCACGCCGTCGGGCCATCCCGCGATCTCCTCGCGCACCAGCCGTTCGGTGCGGTCCAGCAGGCCGGCCATGATCGCCGCGAGCCCGTCGGGTGTGTAGCGCGCCGCCAGCTCCCGCAGCGCGCGCTCGGCGACCGTGCAGGCGGCCACCTGCGCGCGGATGTCGCCGAACGTCGTCTCCGGCAGCCGCACGTTCGCGCGCACGAGCTTGTCGATCGCCACGACGGGCTCGCCGCCGTCGACAAGGCGCACCCACGGGATCCGCAGCCCGTCCTGGAAGACGTCGACGTTGTCGCAGCTCGCGCTGCCCGGCAGCCGGCCGCCGACGTCGGCGTGATGCGCCGTCGCCACCGCGTAGCCGATCGGCACGTCGCCGAGGAACGCGGGCTTGACGATGAACACGTCCGGCGTGTGCATCCCGCCGTCGAACGGGTCGTTCATGATGAAGACGTCGCCGGGCCGCATCGCGCCGCCGTACTCCGCCAGCAGCGATGCCATCGCCGTCGGGATCGAGCCGAGGTGCAGCGGGATCGTCACCGCCTGGGCGACGGTCTCCCCGGTCGGCCCGCACAGCGCAGCCGAGAAGTCCATCGCGTCGCGCACGACGGTCGAGTGCGCGGTGCGGAAGATCGTCGTCGCCATCTCGTCGGCGATCGAGGCGAGCGCGTTGGCGACGATCCCCTCGGTGATCGCGCCGACGGCGCCATCGCCGGCGACGGTGGGAGCGGCGTCGCGCGTGCGCGTCAGCACGAGCGTGCCGTCCTCCTCGCGGCAGACGGAGAAGCCCGGCGGGACGACGACCGTCGTGTCGTACTCGTCGACGAGCAGCGGCCCGGCCACCGCCTCCTCGCCGAGACCGGCACGGCGCACGACCGGCGTCGCGCTCGGCCCGGCGCCGTCACGGAAGTCGGCGGTCCGGGCCGCCGGAGCCGCGCCGGCGGTGGCGGCGGCGCGCACCCGCGTCGCGTCCGGCTCGGGACCGAGCAGCGCGAGGCGCAGCGCGCGGATCTCAACCGCGGCCTCGGCGCCGTGCCGGAGGCCGTAGGTGCGCTCGTACTCGTCCTCGAAGCCCGCAACGAGCCCGGCGAGCGCCGCCGCGTCCAGCGCCTCGCCCGGCAGGTCGACCTCGATGTCCCAGCTCTGCCCGCGGTAGCGGACGTCGGCCGACCACCGCCAGGCCGTCGCCTCCACCCCGGCCGCCCGCTCGAGCAGCCCGGCGCCTAGCTCGCCGGCGAGCTCGCGCAGCGTCGCGAGCGCCGCGTCGCCGCGCGCGTCGACGCGGCAGAAGCGCACGTCGTGGAACTCGGGGCGGGCGAACAGCAGGCCCGTGGCCGAGAAGCCGCCGGCCAGGGGCGGGATGAGCACGGTGTCGATCCCCAGCTCGGCGGCGAGGCCGGCGGCGTGGACCGGGCCCGAGCCGCCGTAGGCGACGAGGGCGAAGTCGGCGGGGTCGCGACCCTTCTCGGTCGAGACCGAGCGCAGCGCGCGCATCATCGCGGCGTTGGCGAGCTCGTGGATGCCGCGCGCCGCCTCGAGCACGTCGCACCCCAGCCCGGCGGCGAGCTCGCCGACGGCCGCCTCGGCGCGCTCGCGCGAGACGGACAGATCGCCGCTGGCCAGCGGCCCGGTGGGGACGTAGCCGAGGACCACGTTGGCGTCGGTGACCGTCGCCTGCGTCCCGCCGCGGCCGTAGCACGCAGGCCCCGGGTCAGCGCCCGCGCTGCGCGGGCCCACGTGCAGCCCGCCCGCGGCGTCCAGCCAGGCGATGCTGCCGCCGCCGGCGCCGACCTCGGCGATGTCGAGGCTCGGCACGCGGATCAGGTCGCCCTCGCCGCGCAGCAGCCGGCTGCCGGCCGACAGCGCGGCGCCGACCTCGTACTCGCGGCTCCAGGCGACCCGCCCGTGCTCGATGAGCGAGGCCTTGGCGGTCGTGCCGCCCATGTCGAAGGCGATCGCGTTCTCGATCCCGCGCCGGCGCGCCAGGCCCATCGCCGCGACCACGCCCGCCGCGGGGCCGGACTCGAGGACGTACACGGGCCGCTGCGCCGCGTCGGCCGCCGCCATCACGCCGCCCGCGGACTGCATGATCGTCAGCGGTCCGTCGACGCCGAGCTCGTCCATCCCGGCCCTGATCTCCCGCAGGTACGTCTCCATGAGCGGACGCACGTACGCGTTGACGGCGGTCGCCGCGGTCCGCTCGTACTCCTGCTGCTCGCGGATCACCTCGCACGACAGCGAGACGGTCACGCCCGGCAGCTCCGCGCGCAGCAGCTCGCCCGCCCTGCGCTCATGGCCGGGATGGCGATGGGCGTGCAGGAAGCAGACGGCGACGGTCTCGACCTCCGCGGCGCGGATCTGCGCCGCGATCGCCCGCAGGCCATCCTCGTCCAGCGGCGTCAGGATCTCGCCGCCGGCGGTGACGCGCTCGGCGACCTCGAAGCGCAGCTCGCGCGGCACGAGCGGCGCCGGCTTGTCCCAGAAGAGGTCGTAGAGCCGCGGCATGCGCACGCGGCGCAGCTCCAGCACGTCGCGGAAGCCCTCGGTCGTGACGAGCGCGATCCGGGCCCCGCGCCGCTCCAGGACCGCGTTGGTCGCGACCGTGGTCGCATGGACCACCTCGGTCACGTCGAGCTGCTCGCCGAGCCCGCGAACGCCGGCGACGACGGCCCGATCGTAGTGCGGCGGCGTCGAGAGGACCTTGCGGAACTCCAGCTCGCCGTCCTCGCGCAGCGCGATGACGTCCGTGAACGTCCCCCCGACATCGGCTCCGATGCGGGCCTGGGTGCGCGCCATGTGGTCCTGCTCCTCCTGGTCCGGGTCGATCGGCTCGAGTCGAGCCGGCCGGAACCTTCCCAGAGCCCAGGAGGATTGTCAACAATCGACGTTTGTCAAATCCGCCCTCCAGCGGCGCGGCCCGCTACCGCGCGACCTGATCCTCCAGCCCGCCGACGCGCCGGAGGGTCGTGCCGGTGAGCCGGCGTTCACGCAGCTCGAGCCGCCGGGAGAGGCGCGAGAGCAGCAGGTTCGTCGCGAGGAACAGCAGGCCGATGAAGAGGAACACCTGCAGGACCGGTGCCAGCACCCCGCCGAAGAACGTGAAGCTCGTGACGATCCGTCCGTGGCGCATCACCTCCTCGATGGCGATGATGCTCACCAGCGTCGTGTCCTTGTTCAGCGTGATGAGCTGCGAGACCGTCGCCGGCACCATGCGCCGCAGCCCCTGCGGCAGGATCACCAGGCGCATCGACTGCCAATAGCGCAGGCCGAGCGCCTTCGCCGCGTCGGCCTGCCCGCGCTCCAGCGAGAGGATCCCGGCGCGCATGATCTCCGCGATCACCGCCGAGTTGTAGAGGACCAGGGCGAGCAGCGCGGCGAGCACGCGTCCCGATTGCAGCGCTTGGGGGAAGAAGCTCGGGACGACGCTCTCGTACGCCTCGCGCCACGCGTCCGGCATCGCGAGCGCGAGGTAGAGGATGATGAAGATCAGCGGCAGGTTGCGCCAGACGTCGACCCAGACGCCGGCCGCGATCGCCAGCGGCCGCCAGCGCGAGAGACGGGCGAGCGCCAGGACCAGCCCGCAGGCCAGCGAGAAGACGATCGCGATCAGCGCGATCTCGAGGTTCACCGCGAAGCCCTCCAGCAGGAAGCGGAGGTTGTTGCCGCTGACCAGCCACTCCCAGTTGTCGGGATCGAACAGGTAGCTCATCGCCGGATCGCCAATCGCCGCTCGAGGATCCGCACCGCCACCGTCACCGCCCCGGTGAGCAGCAGGTACCCGACCGCCGCCCAGAAGAAGGTCTCGGTCGTCTGGAACGTCCGGGACTGCGCGATGCGCGCCTCCTTGAGGAGGTCCGGCAGCGCCAGCAGCGAGACGCCCACGATCGCCGAGTTCTTGATCATCGCGATCACGAGGCTGCCGAGCGGCGAGACGACCGTCCGGAACGCCTGGGGCAGCACGATCCTCCGCAGCGTCTGGGCGTACGTGAAGCCCAGCGACAGCGACGCCTCGATCTGCCCGTGGCTGACCGAGAAGATCCCGGAGCGCAGCACCTCGGCGACGTAGGCGGCGGTGTACAGCCCGAGGCTGGCCGTGCCCGCCACCCACGCGTCGATCGGCACGCCCGCCCGCCGCAGCCCGGCGAACGAGATGAACAGCAGCACGAGCAGCGGCACGTTGCGGAACGTCTCGACGTAGATGCCGCCGAGCCGCTGCACCCACACGTTCGGGAAGACGCGCAGGGCCGCCACCAGCGTGCCGACCGTCATCGCGATGGCGAACGAGATCGCCACGATCCGCACGGTCACCCAGAAGCCCGACGCGAGATCGGGGAACGCCTCCCGCAGCACCTCCCAGAGCTCGGCCACCGGTTCTCCCCTACGACAGCGCGAGCGCCTCCTGCAGCGTCATCGTCGGCGGCTTCTGCGGCTGGTCGGTGTACTGCCCGACCCACTTCTGGTACAGGTCCGCCCAGCGCCCGTCGGACTTCATCTGCGCGATGACGTCGCTCACGAACCGCTGGAACTCCCGGTCGCCCTCCTTGATCCCCGCGCCGTACGGCTCGGTCGTCAACTCCTCGCCGACGAGCTTCAGGCTGTCGTCCTGGATGATCATGCCGGTGAGGATCACGTCGTCGGTCGAGATCGCGTCGACGGCCTTCGTCTGGATCAGCTCGAAGCACTCCGAGTAGGAGTCGACGAGCCGGCGCTCCGCCTCGGGCGCCTGCTTTCGCAGCGTCTCCTCGTAGGTCGAGCCGAGGGCCGTGCACACGGTCCGGCCGGCGAGGTCGTCGATCCCGCGGATCGGCGAGCCCTCCGGCACGAGGATCTTGCCGCGCGCGATGTAGTACGGCTCGGAGAAGTCGATCTCCTGGTCGCGCTCGGCGTTGATGGTCATCGTCGAGAGGATGAGGTCCACCGTGCCCCGCTTCAGGAACGGGATGCGGTTGTCGGAGATCGCCTCGACGAACTCCGGCTCGACGCCGAGCTCCTGCGCGACGGCGCGGCCGATGTCCACGTCGAAGCCCTCGATCTCGCCGCTCTCGGGGTTCTTGAAGCCGAACGGCGGGACGTCGAACTTCACGCCGATCGTGATCTTGCCCTCGTCCTGCAGCCGTGCCATCGTCGTGCCGGCCGCGAACTCCTGCGTCGTGCCCTGCTGCCCGGCGGGCTCCTCGTCGTCGTCGCCGCCGCACCCCGCGAGCACCGCGATCAGCGCCGCGAGCACACCGACGATCGCGACCCATCGCCATCGGTGCCTGCTGCTCATGGCTCCCCCTCCTCAGTGGTGGATGATCTTGTCCACGAACTCCCGTGCCCGCGCGCTCTTCGCCGCCCGGAAGAACTCCTCGGGCGGCCCCGCCTCCACGATCTCGCCGCCGTCGATGAAGACCATCCGGTCGCACACCTCGCGGGCGAAGCCCATCTCGTGCGTGACCACGACCATCGTCATGCCGTCGCTCGCGAGCCCCCGCATGACGTCGAGGACCTCGCGGATCATCTCCGGGTCCAGGGCCGACGTGGGCTCGTCGAACAGCATCAGCTTCGGATCCATGGCCAGCGCACGGGCGATCGCGACGCGCTGCTGCTGGCCGCCCGACAGATCCGCGGGGTAGTCGCGCGCCTTCTCCGGGATGCCCACCCGCTCGAGCAGGCGCCGTCCGCGCTCGGCCGCCTCGGCGCGTGGCACGCCCTTCACGTGGATCGGCGCCAGGACGACGTTGTCCAGCACGGTCTTGTGCGGGAACAGGTTGAACTGCTGGAAGACCATGCCGATCTCGGCGCGCAGTCGGACGACGCCGCGGCTCGCCGCGTCGACGCGCTGGCCCTCGAAGTGGATCGAGCCGCCGTCGATCGACTCCAGGCCGTTGATGCACCGCAGCAGCGTCGACTTGCCCGACCCCGACGGCCCGGCCACCACGACGGCCTCGCCGCGTCCGATGACCAGGTCGATGCCGTCGAGGACGACGTTGTCCCCGAAGCGCTTGCGGATGTGTGCGAGCTCGACGAGCGGTGGGCGGGACGTGCCCCCGGTCGGACCCACGCTCGAGGGCCCGACCGCCTCTTCGGTCATGGTGCTCTTGCGGTTACCCCTCCCGGTCGCGCGACACGCGGCGCGCCCGCGGCCAGCGAGCGGGACCACTATGGTGACCCCGTGACGCTCCCCGCCCACGCCTGGAAGCTCCCGGGCATCTCGCCGCGGGCCTACCAGCACCCGGCCGACCGGGCGGCGACGGCGGCGCTGGCCAAGGTTCCCTACCTCGACGACGTCGTCAAGCGCCTGATCGCGCTCGGCTACGAGCGGGCGCTGCGGGCCGCGTCGCTCGGCGCGTCGGTGCGCCTGGGTCAGGAGCAGCTGCCCCACGTGTGGGCGCTGCACCGCGAGTGCTGCAACGCGCTCGACCTCGACGCCGTTCCGGACCTCTACCTCACCCAGTTTCCGATCGCCAACGCGATGACGATCGGCAGCGAGCGCCCCGTCGTGATCCTCAGCTCCGAGCTCGTGCGGATCCTCGACGAGGACGGCCGGCGGGTCGTGCTCGCCCACGAGATCGGCCATGTCCACTCGCGCCACGTCCTCTACCAGACGGCGCTGGTCATCCTGCTGCGCCTCGGCGGCGCCGCCCGGCTGCCGCTGCTGGCCGGCCTGCCGCTCACGGCGATCCAGCTCGCGCTGCTGGAGTGGTTCCGCGGCGCCGAGCTGAGCTGCGACCGTGCCGCGGCGCTCGTCACGCGCGATCCGCTGGCGGTGTGCCGCTCCCTCCTGGTCCTCGCCGCCGGCGAAGGAGCCGCCGACCTCAACCTCGACGCGTTCGTGGCCCAGGCGATGGACTACGACGAGGGCGGCTCCGGCGTCGACCGGCTCACGCGGCTGACCCAGGACCTGCGTCTCACCCACCCGATGCCGGTGCGGCGCGTCAACCAGCTGCTGAGCTGGGTCCGCTCCGGCGACTACGACCGCATCGTCACCGGCGACTACGTCCGGCGCGGCGAGGAGGCACCCCTGCGCGACGAGGCCGCAGCGGCCCAGGAGCACTACAGCCGGCGGGTCTCCGACGCGTTCTCCCAGGCCGGCTCGTCGATCGCCGACGTCGGCAAGCAGCTCGGCGACTGGCTCAACCGCCAGCGCGGCGGCGACGGATGAGTTGCACGCCGGGCGCGGGCCACGCTGCGCGTCCAGGGGTTGACGCGCCGCCCGCCACGGACGCCGCGTGAGCTCCGCCACCATGCGCCGCAGGCCACGGCGATGGCCCGTAGTTGGCCTCTGCAGGGCGCTCCGTAGTTCCCTGCGCTGACGCGCGCAAGAACCCGGTGCGGCTCTGCGGTTGCCTCACGACGGCGGACGGCCGCGATTCCTCGATGCTCGGGAGCGATGTTGGAGCTCCCTGCCGTCGAGGTCCATGCCCTGAAGAAGGTCTACGGAACGGGACCGGCGGCCACCCATGCGCTGGACGGCGTCGACCTCACCCTGGCGCGCGGCGAGCTCGTGGCGATCATGGGCCCATCCGGCTCGGGCAAGAGCACGCTCCTGCACATCGTGGGTGCGCTGGAGAGCCCCACGGCCGGCTCGGTCACGATCGCCGGCCGGCGCCTGGACGGGACCAGCGACCGGGAGCTGACCCGCCTGCGCCGCAACCACATCGGCTTCGTCTTCCAGTTCTTCAACTTGCTGCCGTCGCTCAGCGCGCTGGAGAACGTGCTCCTCCCGGCCCTGATCGCCCGCGACCTGTCGCAAGCGCGGCGCGATCGGGCCCTGAAGCTGCTCGACCGCGTCGGGTTGCACGACCGGTCCCACCATCTTCCCAGCGAGCTGTCGGGCGGCGAGCAGCAGCGCGTCTCGATCGCTCGCGCGCTGCTGCTGACCCCGGAGCTGCTGCTGGCCGACGAACCGACCGGCAACCTCGACTCCCGCGCGGGCTCGCACGTCCTGCGGCTGATCCGCGAGCTCAGCCGCGACGAGCGCCACACCGTGGCGATGGTGACCCACGACCCCAGCGCGGCCGCGATCGCCGACCGCGTCGTCTTCCTCCGCGACGGGCGCATCGCCGGCGAGGTCGCCGGCGGGTCGATCGGCCGAGTGATCGAGCACTACGCCACCCTCCTGCCGCATCAGCAGCCCGAGGAGGATCTCACCGTCGGCGGCACGGCCGCCGGGCTGGCAGGTTGAGGGGCCCGGGCCATGCTGCGCTCCCTCGACGGCCTCGCGATCCGGGAGCTGCGCACCCGCAAGCTGCGCTCAGGCCTCACTGCCCTCGGCGTCGTGCTCGGCGTGGGGATGGTCTTCGGCGTGCTGTTGCTCGTCGGCACGATTCGCCGCTCGTTCGACGCCCTGATCGACTCCGCGTGGGGCTCCCGCGACCTCGTCGTCACCGCGCAGGCCGGCGGCCAGCTTCCGTCGTCGATGCTCGACGAGATCCGCGCCACCGACGACGTCCGCGACGCGGGCGCCATGATCGGCGGCGTCTTCGTGCGCCTCGACCCCGCCGGCAAGCCGATCCGGTCGCGCCGTGGACAGATGTGGGTGGCCGGGTTCGACCCCGACGACGCCCCGTTCGACTTCCGTCCGGTGAGCGGTCGTCCCCAGCGCTCCGGCTCGGAGGTGCTGCTCCATGACGTCTGGGCGCGCGACCACCATCTCGGGCTCGGCGACACGATCGGCGTGGCCACGGCGACCGGGCGCGCCCGCCTGCGCGTCGTCGGCACGTTCGCGCTCGCGGGCGGCGCCTCGTTCGGCGGGCCCGGCTTCGCGGGCGTGCCCCTGGCCGAGGGACGTCGCCTCATGCACCGGCCCACCGGCTGGGACCAGATCACCATCCAGGCCCGCGACCGAGGGAACGTCGCCGCACTGCGCCGCGACCTCCAGCGCACGCTCGGCCCCGGCGCCCAGGTCAAGTCCCCCACCGAGTACGGCGACGACGTCGGCCGCCAGCTCAGCGCCCTGAACGTGATCCTCTCCTTCTTCTCGGGCGTCGCGCTGTTCGTGGGCGGCTTCCTGATCCTCAACAGCTTCAACATGACCGTGCTGCAGCGGATTCGCGAGCTCGGCACGCTGCGCACGCTGGGTGCCACACGCGCCACCATCATGCGCACGGTCCTCGTCGAGGCGCTGGCGGTCGGGGTGACGGGCACGGTCCTCGGTCTCGCGCTCGGCTTGGGCCTCGCCGCCGCGCTGATCGCCGCCATGCGGGGCTGGGGACTGCCCGTAGGCACGCTCGCGCTGCAGCCGACCGCGGCGATCGCCGCCATCGTCGTCGGCCTCGTGGTCACCCTCGCCGCGGCGCTCTGGCCGGCACACCGCGCCGCCCGCGTGGAGCCGGTCCGCGCCGTGCTCGGCGGTCGCGACCTCCAGCGCCGTCCACGGCCGGTGCGTGCGCTCGTCGGCTTGGCGCTGTTCCTCCCCGGCTGCCTCTTGGGCGGGCGCTTCTGGATGGGCGGTGGCAACACCGGCGGGACGCTCGCGGCCGTCGCCGGGATCGGCATGACGATGAGCATGTTCGCCGGTCTCGCGCTCGTCGCGCCGTACACCGTGATGCCGGTGCTGCGCCTGCTTGCCGCGCCGTTGCGGCGGATGTCACCGACCGGAGGGCGGCTGGCGACCGACGCGGCGACGGGCAACCCGCTGCGCACGTCCTCCACGGCCGCGGCGCTCACGATCGGCCTCTCGGTCTTCGTCGTCAACAGCGTCTTCAGCACCAGCTTCCTGGGCACGATCCGCGACCAGGTCGATCGCAACCTCGCCCGCGACTTCACCGTGCAGGCGATCGGCGGCGGGCTGGAGACGGGAGAGTCCTACCCGATCGCGCCTGCGCTGCGCGAGCGGATCGCCGCCCTGCCGCAGACCGCGGTCGTCACCCCGATCAGAGCCCGGCTGGTCAAGCTGCCGGGCACCGACGCGCAGGCCACCAACGGCCTGGCCGAAGGCATCGACCCGGCGCGCTTCGGCCTGGTCGACCACACCGAGGTGCGCGGCACGACCCGCCGTGCGGCGCTGGCCGACGTGGCCGACGGCGGCATCCTCGTCGGCGCCGGCTATGCCCATCGCGCTGGCCTCGGTGTCGGCGACACGGTGGTCCTGCGCGGCGCCAGCGGCAGCGTTCGCGCGCCGGTGGTCGGCGAGCTGCGCGCACTCACCGACTTCGACGGGATGGTCATGCAGATGTCGCTGACCACGATGGACGCCGTCTACGGTCCGACCGACGACACCCAGCTGGCGGTCAAAGCTCGTCGTCCGGCCGACGCCCCAGGGCTGCATCGGGCGGTCCAGCGCCTCCTGGACCGCTCCTATCCAGGCCTCGAGCTCCTCTCCAGCGCCGAGCTGCGTCAGCGGATCGACGATCAGGTCAACCGGCAGTTCGGCCTGTTCAACGCGATCCTCGCCATCGCCGTGATCGTCTCGCTGCTCGGCGTCATCAACACGCTGGCCATGTCGGTCCTCGAGCGCACGCGCGAGATCGGCGTCCTGCGCGCGCTCGGCGGGTCGCGCTGGCTCGTGCGCTCCAGCCTGCTCGACGAGAGCCTCCTGTTGACCTGCGCCGGCGCACTGGTCGGCGTGCTCGCCGGCCTGATCATCGGCCGCACCTGGATCGCCGGCCTGCACGACGTGCTGCCCGGGATCGCCTTCCGCTTCCCGCTCGGCGCCACCGTCGCCGTGGCGCTCGCCGCGATCGGCCTCGGGGCACTCGCCGCGATCCTGCCGGCCCGGCGCGCGGCGCGTGTCGACATCATCCGTGCCCTGACCTACGAGTGATCGCGCTGCTCGCTCGGTGGGACCGCCGCCCGCAGCGCATTCGCGATCCCGCGCGCACAGTCGCGAATCGCGTCCCAGTCGCGGCGGTCGCGATACTCCGGCGGCGTCCCTTCCACCATCGCACGCTGCACGGGCCCGCGCGGGTGGTCCGGCACGCGGCCGCCGAAGACGACATGCTCGCGGGCGCCCAGCGCCTCGACCTTGGCCATCGTCCGCGCCGGCTCGGTCCAGGCGGCGTCGTCGCGCGCCGGGTCCCCCGTCGGCCCCGAGCTGAAGACCCACAGCGGACGCTGCTCCAGCTCCTTGCGGTGGTGGCGCAGGAAGTGCTTGGCGTCGCCGCGCCAGCGGCGCAGGTAGACCGCGCTGCCCAGCACGACCGCGTCGTAGGGCCGCACGTCGTTGACGTCCCCGGCTTCCCGGCAGTCGACGGTCAGCCCGGCGTCGCGCAGCGTCGTGGCGACGGCCTCGGCGATCTCCGCGGTCGCGCCCCGCTTGGACGCGTAGGCGACAAGGACCTTGATCATGACGAGAGCCTCGCGGATCACCCGGCGCCGATCATCCGTGCAAGGCCGCAGCGCGACGGGTGATCCCCACGGACTCCCCGCGTGGTCTGGTGCGGCGCCGACCGACGTCTCCCAGGACGTCGACTTCACCGACTGGGACGCCCTCGATCGGTACGCCGAGCGCGTCGCCGCTCACGCCGGAGCGACCAGCGCGTGACCGTCACCCAGGCCGCCGCCGTCGAGCGCGGCCGCGACGGTGGCGAGCGGGGCCGGGCGATCCGTGCGGACGGACACGACGCGCGCAAAGCCGGCCTCGTCGGACGAGGGCGGCTCGAACGCCTCGGCGAGCGCGCCGGCGACGGCAGGATCCGCGTCCGAGACGCGGTCGGCATCGCCGAGACGAGCACGCGCGCGCCGGGCCAGCTCGTCCGGCGCCGCCGTGCAGACGACCGCGACCACCCCTTCGCCGCGCAGCCGCTCGAGCAGGATCCGCCGCAACGACGCCGAGCGCGCGGTCGCGTCGACGATCGCCCCGCCGGTCCGCTCGACCGCAGCGGCAGCCCGCTCGGCCACGGCGGCGTACACCCGCTCGGTGACGCGCTCCCCGTACGCCGCGGCGCCCAGTCGCGCGGTCGCCGCGACGCCGTGCAGCTCCTTGCGCACCGCGTCGGTGCTCACGACCGCGCGGCCCGTGGCGTCCGCGAGCGCAGCGGCGAGCGTCGACTTGCCGCTCGCCGGCGGCCCCATCACGAGCACCACCGCGGGCAGACGCTCTCGCCAGGCACACCGGTCCTCCAGCTCGGCGAGCTGCCGGGCAGCCTCCGCGTCGCCGCGTACGAGCGCGACCTTGCGGCGCACGAGCGCACGCTGCCAGGCGAAGAGCGCCCGCAGCGGCGCGCTGCCCGGGTCGCCGCCGGCGTCCTGGTAGGCGGCGACGAGCGCATCCGCCGCCCATGCCGCGCCGAGCGCCTCGACGTCCATCGCCAGGAAGGCGAGGTCGCTGCCCACGTCGGCGCAGCGCAGCCCCGGGTCGAACTCGAGCCGGTCGACGATCAGCGGCCCACGCGTCTCCAGGACGACGTGCTCGGCCCGCAGGTCGCCGTGCCCGTCGCGGCGCAGCCCGCGCGCCGCACGCGCGTCGAGCTCGGGGCGCCGACGGTCGAGCGCGGCGCGCGCGAACGCCCGATCGGCGGCGAGCGCGTCCGGGCCGCCGGCCAGCCGAGCGACCTCGTCGAGGTCGCGGGTGACGCGGGCGGCGAACGCGGCGGCGCCGCCGAGATCGCGGTCGGGCCGCGCCCCCGGCGCGGTGGCGCGGCAGCGCGACGCACCGGCATGGAACCGCGCGATCCGCGCAGCCGCCGCGGTCACCTGGGCGACGGACAGACTGTCGTCCGCGACCCGCGCCGCCATCGTCGCCCGCTCGTCGAAGCGCCGCATCTCGACGACATGGTCGATCGCCTCGGGCACCGTGCCCCACGGTCCGAGCCGCACGCCGTCGGAGACAGCCACGAGCGCCCGCACCCCGCGGTAGATCCCGGGCGCCAGGTCGCGGTTGAGGGCGACCTCCGCGCGCGCCGCCTCCAGCCGCCGCTCGACCGTGGAGTAGTCGAGGAAGTCGAGGCGGACCGGCTTGCGCAGCTTCAGCGCGCGGTCACCCGACAGCAGCACCCAGGCGCCGTGCGTCTCGCGCCGCTCCACCGGTGGCGACAGCGATGCCGCGAGCCGCTCGGCGAGGTCCGTCATCGCCCGGACAGCCAGCGCTCCCGCTTGCGCGCGTACTCCTCGGGGAGCGGCCCGCCCGCCGCCTCAGCCGCGTCGAGCGCCCGCAGCGCCGCGCCGTAGTCGCCCCAGCGAGCGGCGCTGTCGGCCATGACCAGGCTGAGGCGGACCGCCTCCAGCGCGGGGGCGGGCGATGTCGGGTGCTCGGGCGACGCGCGGTCGACGAGCGTCGCCTGGACCGGGAACCGCGGCCGCGCACCGGCCAGGTACGGCGCCAGGTAGCGACCCGCCACCTTCGCCGGCGGCGACCACAGCGGCCGCCACGACGCGACGGAGTCGCGCGCGGCGGGACCGGCAGGGGCGCCGATCTCGGCTCGGAGGTACAAGGGAACGCCACCGACGAGCACCATGGCGCGCACGACGGGCCGGAACGGCTGCGGCTCCACCGCCGCACCGAGCTCGGCGGCGATCGCCTCGGCGGCTGCATCGGCCTGCTGCGCCGCCAGGCCGCCCTGCTTGAGCGGGAACGCGGTCACGTCCCCCGCAGCGTAGACGCCGGGCAGGCCCGGGACGCGGCCGTGCGCGTCCACGGGCACGAAGCCGCCGGCGTCCTCGGGCACGCCGGCCACGGGCCGGCCGGACGCGACGGGCGTCGCGACGACGCGATCGGCCGGCACCTCGGCGCCGTCGGCGAGCACGAGCCGCCCGGGCTCGGCCGCGACAGGCCGCACGCCGGTGCGGACCTCGACGCCGCGGTCGGCGAGGATCGGCGCGAGCGCCTCGGCAGCCGCCGGACCGAAGATCGCCAGCGGGGCCGGCTCCGGAGTCGCCACGATGACGCGGGCCCCCTCGACGCCGGCGGTGCGGAGGTCGGCGCCGGTCATCAGCGCGAGCTCGTACAGCGGCACCGGCCAGGCCGTCGGCATGGGCAGCGCGAACGCGACCGAGCGAATCGCGCCCGATCGCAGCTCGTCGCGCACGGCGGCCATCGTGGAGACGTCGCCGGGGCGCCCGAACGGCACCACACCGGGGATCGGGTAGGCGGCGCCGCAGCCGGTCGCGATGAGCAAGGCGTCGTAGGGGAGCTCGCGGCCGCTGGCCAGGACCGCCGTCCGCCTCGTTGCGTCGACGAGGACGAGGCGATCGAGCAGCAGCTCGGCGCCGGCGTCGGCGGCGATCGCCGCGATGTCACGGGTCGGCGCCGTCCCGCGGTCGAACGGCTCGGCGACGGTCAGGGGCCGATCGACGGTCTGCACCGCACTGGCCACGAGCGTGGTCGCCGCTGTCCCGCCGACCATGGCGCGCAGTGCCAGGAGCGCCTCGAACGCCGCTACGCCGGCGCCGGCGATGACGATGTGGGGTCGATCGGCCCGGGGCATGCTGGCGACCGTACGCCGGTCCAGCCCCCGCGACATCGGGGCACCTCCCCGGTCCGACGCGTGTGAACTACGGATCCGAGCGTAGACTTGGCGGCCACGCGCCATGCTCGACGAACGTCGCCTTCATCGCGTGCTCGAGGTGGGCCGGACCGTCGTCTCGGAGCTCGATCTCGAGGCCGTGCTGCGCCGCCTGCTCGACGAGGCTCGCGACCTGACCTCGGCACGCTATGCCGCCCTCGGCGTCCTCGACGCGGACAAGCGCGAGCTCGAGCGCTTCCTCACGGCGGGCGCGACCCCCGAGATGCACCGGGCGATCGGCGACCTGCCGCGCGGCCGGGGCGTCCTCGGCGTCCTGATCCAGGACCCGGTCCCGCTGCGGATGGCCGACATCTCCCAGCACCCCAGCTCGTACGGGTTCCCGGTGGGCCACCCGCCGATGCGGTCGTTCCTCGGCGTGCCGGTGCTCGTCCGGGGCGAGGCGTGGGGCAACCTGTACCTCGCCGACAAGGAGGATGCCGACGAGTTCGACGAGGCCGACGAGGAGGCGATCGTCCTCCTGGCCGCGTGGGCGGGCATCGCGATCGCCAACGCCCGTTCCTACCAGGCCGAGCAGCAGCGGCGCCTCGAGCTCGAGCAAGCCGTCGGCGCGCTGGAGGCGACGACGCAGATCGCGCTCGCGCTCGGCGGCGAGACCGACCTCGACCGCATCCTCGAGCTGATCGTCAAGCGCGCGCGGGCGCTCGTCGACGCGCGCGGGGTGCTGATCCTCCTGCGCGATCGCGACGAGCTCGTGGTCCGTGCGGTGGCGGGCTCGCTGCCCGGCGCGATCCGCGGGACGCGGCTGCCGATCGAGGAGTCGGCCGGCGGGGAGGTCATGCGCTCGCTGCAGCCGATGCGCTCCGCCGATGTCCGCGCTCGGCTGCGCTTCGGGCTCGGGGCCCAGGTCGAAGCCCGGGCCGGCCTGTTCGTGCCGCTCGTCTTCCACGGCCGGCCGCTCGGCGTCTTGGAGGCGTTCGACCGCGCCGACGACGCCGACTTCACCGAGCAGGACGAACGGCTCATGCGCGGCTTCGCCGCGAGCGCGGCGACCGCCGTGGCGACGGCGCAGTCCGCGGCGAGCGAAGGGCTGCGCCGCAGCCTGCAGGCGTCCGAGCGCGAGCGCCAGCGCTGGGCGCGCGAGCTGCACGACGAGACCCTCCAGCAGCTCGCGGGGCTCAAGGTGCTGCTGTCGGGCGCCCGCCGCCAGGGCCAGGCGACGCTGCTCGCCGACGCGATCGACACCGCGATCGATCAGATCGACGACTCGATCGCCGAGCTGCGCCGGCTCATCGCCGACCTGCGCCCCGCGGCGCTCGACGACCTCGGCCTCCAAGCCGCCCTCGAGGGCCTGGTCGAGCGCGTCGCCCAGACCTCGGGGCTCAACCTCACCTGCCGCGTCAAGCTCGGCGAGCGACGTTCGCAGCCCGACGACCGCTTGCCCCCGGCGATCGAGGACGCCGCCTACCGGCTCGTGCAGGAGGCGCTCACGAACGTCGTCAAGCACGCGGCCGCGACCAGCGTCGACGTGCGCGTCCGCGAGACCGCAGCGCGCCTCGAGCTGACCGTCACCGATGACGGCAGCGGGTTCGACCCCGCGGCGGACGTCGACGGCTTCGGCCTGATCGGCATGCGCGAGCGCGTCGACCTGGTCGGTGGCGAGCTGACGGTGGAGTCGCTCGGACGCCGGGGAACGGCGGTCCACGCCGTGCTGCCGACGACGCTCGGCGAGCCCCGCCCGCGCGCGGCTCAGGCCTGAGCCCGACCCGTTCGAGGATCTCGCGCAGCACGGCCACCCGGCGATCGCCGAGCCGTGCGAGCGCGTCGTCGAGCTGTGGAGACCCTCGGCGGCGGAGCGACTCGGCTGCGCGACCATCCGTACGCGATCGCGACCGTCCAACCGCTCCAGCGCCGCCGCCAGCCGGGCCTGCGCGTCGTCGGCGCCGCCATCGCGAGCGCGTCGCGCGCCTGTGCGGAGTCGTCGAAGCCGACCACGATGATCGAGAACACGTGGCGACGGTACGCGCGCGCTTGCCGTCGCCACATCCGCCGGTCGCCGCACGGTCGATCCGGGCGCACTACGGCTCTTCCCGACTCGTCGGCTATCGTCGCGCCCGTGGCCGCCACGCCCACGATCCGGATCGTGCTCGCCGACGACCATCTGGTGGTGCGCCGCGGGCTGCGGCTCGTGCTCGAGAGCGAGCCGGGCTTCGAGGTCACGGCCGAGGCGGCGACGGTCGAGGAGACCCTGCGCAAGACCCGCGCGATCCGCCCCGACGTCCTCGTGCTCGACCTCAACCTCGGCCGCGAGTCGTCGCTGGAGACGATCCCCCAGCTGCGGGAGGACAGCCCCGACACCGCGATCGTCGTGCTCACGATGCAGAGCGAGCCTGCCTTCGCCCGCCAGGCGCTGCAGGCCGGAGCCGCCGCCTACGTCCTCAAGGAGGCCGCCGACGACGAGCTCGTGCACGCCGTCCAGGCCGCCGCGCACGGCGAGACCTACCTCAACCCCCAGCTCGGCGCCCGCCTGGCCGCCGAGCCGCCGGCCCCGACCGCGCCGCCCGACGACCTCACCGATCGCGAGGTCGAGGTGCTGCGGATGATCGCGCTGGGCAACACGAACAGCGAGATCGCCGCCACGCTCTTCCTCAGCGTCCGGACGGTCGAGTCCCACCGCGCGCACATCCAGCGCAAGCTCGGGCGCACCACCCGCGCCGAGCTCGTGCGCTACGCGCTCGACCGCGGGCTCGTCACCACCGGCGACGACGCATAGCCGCGGCGTTCACCAGCGGCCGTGGCGCGGCAGCGGGCCGAGCGGCTCGAGCGCCAGCGGCTGCGCGTCGCGGTCGTCGGGCAGCCGCACGTCGACCGCCAGGGCGTCGGGACGGCGGACGTCGGCGGCGACGCGGGCCTCGCGCGCCAGCCACGGCGCCAGATAGTGGCCGACCACCTTCGCCGGCGGCCACCACAGCGCGTCGACCGACACGCGCCCCTCCCCGCCGCCGCCCGCGACGTCGTGGCGCAGGAACCGCGGGCCGTCGCCGGTCAGCAGCTTGCCGCGCAGCACCGGACGAAACGGCGTCGCCGCGACCGCCGCGCCGGCCGCCGCGGCGATGTCGCGCGCCGCGGCATCGGCCTGCTGGGTGGCCAGGCCGCCCTGCTTGACCGGGAAGTCCGCGCCGTCCCCGACCGCGTACACACCGGCCAACCCGCGCACCCGACCATGCCCGTCGACCGGGAAGAAGCCGTGCCCGTCGGACGGAACGCCCGCGATCGCTCGCCCCGAGACGACGGGAAGCGCGACGATCCGGGCGACCTCCAGGCGGCGCCCGCCGGGCGCCATCACGATCCGCCCGGGCCGCTCGATCGCGGCATAGCAACCGGCGTGCAGCGTGATGCCGGCCCGCTCCAGCAGCGCGCCGACCGCGTCGCTGGCCGCCGGACCGAAGATCCCCAGCGGCCGCTGCTCGGGCGTGACGAGGTGGATCGGCATCGCGTCGATTCCCGCGTCGTGCGCGTGGCGCGCGATCTGCAGCGCCAGCTCGTAGATCGGCAGCGACCACGTCGCGCCCGGCGGCACGACGAGCGCCAGCGACGCACACAGGCCCATCTCGATGTCGCGCAGGAGCCCGTTCAGGCGCGTGGGGTCCGCGTCGTCGAAGGTCAGCGCGGCCCGGTACGCGGGCCGCGGGACGGCGCCGGTCGCGAGCACGAGCGCGTCGTAGGCCAGGCGCGTGCCCTCATGGCACGCGACGGTCCGCGCAGCGGGGTCGACCGCGACGACGGCGGCACGGACGCGCACCGCCCCGAAGCGCGCGCAGACCCGCGCGAGCGGGACGCGGGTCACGTGGCCGGTGGAGAACGGCACGGCGACGGCCATCGGACGCAAGACGAACTCGTCGCCGGGCGCGACGAGCGTGACGTCGAGTTGCCCCTCGCCGAGGTCGTGAAGCGCCATGAGCGTCTCCAGCGCGGCGACGCCGCCCCCGGCGACCACGACGCGCAGCGGACGGATCTGCGGCACGGACATGCTCCACATCGTCGGTGTCGGCCGCCCCGCCGACATCGGGGCGATGGCGCGCATCGCCTCCGTAGTCGTCCACATCGCGTGCTGGTCGTGCGGAAGCGCGGGCCTAGGCGTCGCGATCGCGCTCGTCGAAGCGCACGTCGATGTGCTGCTGATCCGTGCGCTCCTCGGCTCGGGCGATCGCCGTCAGCGTCGCGCGATCGGCCTCCACGATCGGCGCGAGTAGGCTGCGCGGCCACAGCCGGCGGCTCAGCACGGTGTTGATCTCCGCGGCGTACACCACGATCCGCGCGCCGAGGTAGAACCACGCGATCAGGCCGAGGACGGTGGCGAACGTCCCGTAGGTCTCGGTCGCCCCGGCGATGACGTGCGCGACGTAGACGCCGCCCAGCGCCTGCATCGCCGTCCACCCCACCGTGGCGACGAGCACGCCCGGCCACAGCTCGCCCGTGTGCACGGTGTCGTCGATGAGCAGCCGGAACGCGGCGCTGAACAGCGTCGCGTTGACGAGCAGCGAGACCACGATGCCGCCGGTCAGCGTCCACAGGCCGCCCAGGCCACCGGCGACGAGGCCGGTGACGACGGTCGACAGCGCCCACAGGAAGCCGAGCACCAGCAGCGTCGCCAGCCCGCGCAGGCGCGACATGAGGAAGTCGGGCCGCACGCGGCGCGGCACGGCGTACACCTGGTTCAGCGCGTTCTGCGCCGCCACCGTCACGCCGAGCCCGGAGAGCAGCGAGCCCACGATGCCCACCGCCAGCGCGACGCCGCTGCCATGCAGGGTCTGGTTCTTCAACGAGCTCCCGATGATCGGGATCTGGCCGACGGTCGAGTCCACGATCGAGGCCCGCGCCTCGGGGTTGGAGTCCAGAACGAAGCCGAGCACCGTCGTGAACACGAGCAGCAGCGGGAAGACCGCGACGAAGGCGTAGTAGGCGATCAGCGCCGAGTACCCGCCCGCCTGGTCGTCGGAGAACTTGCGCACGACCGCGATCGGCACGGCGAGGACCGCGTGGCGCTGTTGGAAGCGGTCGAAGGCGCGCAGCGGGCGGGCAAGGTCCACGCCTGCGTTCTACACCAGCGCGCGGGCGCCGCGGTCAGGGCGAGGCGTAGGGGTTCGCAGTCGCGGTCGCCGGCGCCACGGCGCCCGGCGTCCCGGTCGGGCTCGCGGACCGGGTCCCGCCGGAGGTCGCGAAGCGCCCGTGGAACGGCTTGGGCCGGAACGGGGTCTTCGGGGCCGGGAAGTCCGAGCAGTACGACCCCTTGGCCGCCGTCATGAACTCCTGCCAGATCGGCGCCGGGATGGTGGCGCCGAACACCTCGCCGTACCCGGGCACGGCGGTCATCGACGTCGTCTCGTTCGGATAGCCGACCCACACCGCGGTCGACAGCCGCGGGGTGAAGCCGATGAACCAGGCGTCGGTGAAGCTGCTGGTCGTGCCGGTCTTGCCGGCGGCGGGACAGCCGATGCCCAGCCCGGCTGCGGTGCCGTGGTCGAGGACGCCCTTGAGCGCCTCGGTCACCTCCGCGGCCTCGCCGTCGGTGAACGTGCGCCGGCGGTGCCCGCGGCCGGGACGCTCGACCCGCCCGTCCGGGAACTTCACCCGCGCGATCGCCGTGGGGCGGTTGCGCAGGCCGCCGTCGGCGATCGTCGCGTACGCGTTGGCCATCTCGAGCGGCGAGACCCCGCGGCGCAGTCCGCCGATCGCCTCGGCCGGGAAGGCGTCCAGGTGCGAGGTCACACCCAGGTCGTAGGCGGCCTTGCGCACCGCCTTCGGCGTGATGTCGGCGCCGAGCTGGGCGTAGACCGTGTTGTCGGACTTGGCGATCGCCTCCGCCAGGCTGATCGAGCCGCTGTAGGTGTGGTCGTCGGTCTGGACGTGCCAGGTCGGCTCGATCGGATCCCAGCCCGGGAACAGCTCGTGCGAGTCGTAGAAGGTCGACGTGGGGTCGATCCCCATCCGCACCGCGGCCATGAGATCGATCGCCTTGAACGTCGAGCCGGGCTGGCGGAAGGCCTGCGTGGCGTAGTTGAAGACCGTGGGCCCGTACGTCGCCGACGAGGCCATCGCCAGGATGCGGCCGTTGCGCGGGTCGATCGTCACCAGCGCCGCCGACGGCTGGCCGGGCTGGTCGAGGTGGTCGGCGATCGCCTTGCGCGCCAGCTCCTGCAGCCGCAGGTCGATCGTCGTGGAGACCTTCAAGCCGCCCTGGCGCACCGTCGCCACCCCGTAGCGCTCGATCAGCTCCTCCTTGACGTCGTCGAAGAAGAACTGCTCGCGGCGCTGCTGGTAGAAGGTGTTGCGCTCGACGCCGAGCGGCGTCGCCATCGCCTCCGCGGCCTCGCTTGGCGTGATGTCGTGTGCGGCGGCCATCGCGCGCAGCACCTCGGCGCGGCGCGCCTTCGCGCGCGCGGGATGCGCGAACGGGTTGTCCTCGCTGGGCGCCTGCGGCAGGCCGGCCAGCAGCGCCGCCTCGGGCAGCGTCAGCCGCGACACGGGCTTGTCGAAGAAGATCCGCGACGCCGCCTGGATGCCGACCGCGGTCTGGCCGCCGACGGTGCCGTAGGGCACGTTGTTGAGGTACCCGTCGAGGATCCACGCCTTGCTGTGCACGGCCTCCAGCTCGTCGGCGAGCTTCGCCTCGCGGATCTTGCGCGTCAGCGTCTTGCGGAAGCGCGCCCGCGGCGTGTAGAGGTTGCGCACGAGCTGCATCGTCAGCGTCGAGCCGCCCTGGGCCGCGCGGTCGGAGGTCAGGTTCTTCACCGCCGCGCGCGCGATGCCGACGTAGTCCACCCCGCCGTGCTCGTAGAAGCGGCGGTCCTCGATCGCGACCGTCGCCTGCTTGACGACCGCCGGGATCTTCCGCCCGCCCACCTCCGTGCGCAGGACGTCGGAGGAGATGAAGCCCAGCCGCGTTCCGTCGGCGGCGTACACCGTCGAGACCGCGCCCTGGGGCTTGGGCTCCAGCTGGGCGAGCTCGGGCGTGTCGCGCAGGACGCCGGCGACCCAGACGGCCGCCGCCACGACCGCGCCGGCCGCCGCCAGCCCGAGCAGCGTCGCGATCGTCACCACGAGGAAGAACACCGGGCGTCCCCGGGAGCGGTCACGACGGCGCAAGCGCTGACGACGCGACATGCTCCCAGCGTAGGCCGCTGGGCCGGCGCGCGCGCCTCCGCGACGGACCCTGTTAGGCTCCCCTAATTCACCTCCGTCTGACCTGACCAGGAGCTCCCACCCCATGCATCACCCGTTCCGCCGCGCGCGCTCCGCGCGGCTTCTGCTGTCCGCCACCGCCGCGACCGCGGCGCTCGCGGCAGTGGTCCCGGCCGCTGCGCCCGCGGCCGCCGGCAACGTCTCCGCCGGCGAGCTGGACTGGTCGATCGCCAACGTCTACGTCTCGGGCGGGGCCCGCACGTGGCTGGGCTACGTGACCACGATCTCCCAGGGCACCGCCACGGCGAGCGGCCAGGCGACCGGCGCGACGGTCGACGGGTCCAGCCCCAAGGGCGAGACGGCGAACGCGACGTTCACCTTCCCGGCCACCGGCGGCGCCTACGACGCCAAGGCCCACACCGGCACCGTCAAGACCGCGGGCACCGTGACGTTCGCCTCGCAGGCGCACGGCTACTCGGTCTCGGTGACCGATCCGGTCGTGACGCTCAACGGCGCCACGGGCACGCTGGCGGCCAGCGGCAACGGCTCCGCCGGGCCGTACACGGCGACGCAGCCGCTCTTCAACCTCGACCTGTCGAAGGCGACGTTCTCGGACGGCGCGAACGGCACCCAGACGATCTCGGGCATCGTCCCGTCGCTCGCCACGGTCGGCACCGCGTTCCCGGCCAACTACCAGGTCGGCGCCGGCCCCGACCGCACGCCGAACACGTTCGGCGCCTTCACGCTGAAGGTCGCCGTCGGCGCCCAGGGCAAGATCGCGTCGCAGCGCAAGGGCGTCGTGGTCATCAACGCGACCGGACTCACCGGCGCCAAGCGCGGCGCCGCGGTGCGACTCTCGTCCACGACGAGCCGCAAGGCGCTGGCCACCGGCAAGCTCGTCAGCGCCAAGAAGGTCTCGCTGACGCTCGCCAAGGGCGTCAAGCGCCTGAAGCAGGGCACCTACCGGCTGTGGACGGGCAAGTCGTCCACGCCGATCGCGATCACGCTCCGCTGATCTCGCGTCCGGGACGGCGAGCCGCGCCGCTCGCCGTCCCGGCCGTGCGCTCTCGGAACGAGCGCACCTTGCTGCGGTTCCCGCAGACCTTCATGTCGCACCAGACCGCGGAGCGGTTGCGCGACGTGTCGTAGAACGCCCACTGGCAGTCGTCGGCCGGACACACCTTCAGGCGCGGCCACGTGCCGTCTTCCATCGCCGCGGCGACCCGCGCGAGCACGCGTCCCAGCGCGCCGTCCACCCCGCCGGCGAGCGGCTCCACCTGGGCGCGCCCGTCGGCCGGCTCGAAGCGCACAGCCAGCTGCGCGCGACGCGCGGCCGCCTCGATCTGCGCGGTCGCGGCCGGGTCCACCGGCTCGCCGTGGTTGGCGCGCAGCATCGCCCGCAGCGCCTCGCGCAGGTCCTTCGCACGCTCGACGTCGGCCTCGGCCGCCGTCTCGCCGCGCGCCAGCAGCTCGCGCTCGGCCAGCCAGTCGCGCAACGCGCTCGGCGTCGTGAACGTCTCGATCCCGTCGTCCTGGTCCCACGTGTTCACGAAGGACCGGACGAGCTCAAGCTCACCAGGGGCGGGCTTCGCGGCCATCTGAAACCACCATTTGCGCTTGACAGGTTATCTAACCGGCTATACTCTTGTACAGGTTACTCCAGAGGCGATCGGGGAGGCGACCGTGTATCCATCGACGTTCCACCAGGCCACGCGGACGATCGAGCCGCAGCCGCTCGAGCGCCCGTCGATGCGCACGCGGTGGCGGGCCCGCGCGAGCGATCTGCCCGCGAGCATCCGCCGGAGGCGAGCGTCGTGAGCGCCGTGCGGCGTGTCCGCGTGGCGGACCTGCCGGCGATCCCGGCGCGCTCCGAGGACGAGCCGGCCCGCTGGATCCCGCTGCGTCACCATCTCGCCATCCAGGCCGTCACGTTCGCACCCTCGCCGTGGGAGCAGCGCGAGCTGGCCGAGCGGGCGTCCGAGGCACGGTGAGCCGGTGCGCCCCCTGGCCTCAGCTGGCGACCCGCAGGTCCTGACGACGCTGGGTCCACTCGTGCCCGACCTCCTCGAGGATCGCGACCATCGCCGCCGCGGCGCGGCCGCGCGACGCGCCCTCGAGCGTCGCGGCGAGCACCCGGCGGAACGGCGCCGGGCCGGCCAGCGCGCGGATCGCGAGGTCGTCGCGCACGGAGACGAGCCCGAGGTCCGGGATCAGCGCGACGCCGACCCCCGCGGCGATGAAGCCCTGGATGGCCAGGTAGTCGTCGGACTCGAAGGCGATCCGCGGCTCGAAGCCGGCCGCCGCGCAGGCGCGCAGCAGGATGCGGGTGTCGGGGCACGAGCTGCGGGTCGTCCCCTGGATCCACGCTTCGCCGGCCAGGTCCGCGAGCTTCAGCCGCGCCCGCCGCGCCAGCGGGTGGCCGGCCGGCAGCGCGACGAACATCGGGTCGTCGAGGATGTGATGGACGGCGATCCCCTCGGCCGAGAGCGGGTCGAACGCCGCCTCGACCGTCATCGCGACGTCGGCCTCGCCGGCCTTCAGCGCCGGGAGCGCCTCGTCGGGCTCGCGCGGCTGGAGCGTGAGCTCGACCCCGGGGTGGCGCTCGCGGAAGCGCGCCACCGCGATCGGCAGCAGCGACGCGCCCGCGCTCGGGAACGAGACGACGCGCAGCGTCCCGCCGCGCAGGCCGGCGATCGCCTCCAGGTCGCGCTCGGCGGCGCTGAGGCGGGCCAGGATCGCGTCGGCGTGCTCCACGAGCGCCATGCCGGCATCGGTGAGCCGCACGCCCCGCGCGCTGCGCTCGACCAGCTGCGTGCCGGCCTCACGCTCCAGCGCGGCGATCTGCTGCGAGACGGCCGACTGCGTGTAGGACAGCGCCTCGGCGGCGGCGGAGAACGACCCCTGGGTCGCCACCTCGCGAAGCACCCGAAGTCGCTTCACGTCCAGCATAAGAGCACCTTATCGCGCCCAGAGCGAAATGTCATTTGTTCTGATGGCGTCACGGTGCGATCGTTGAACACGTCTACCAAGGTGAGCCGAAGCAGCAAGGAGATGCCACCGTGGACACCCTGACCCCCACCACGCCCACCACCCTCCCGACGATCCAGATCCGCGCGGCCCGCGACGACGACGCATCGGCGCTGCTGCGCCTCGCGGCCCTCGACAGCGCCCCGGCCCCGCGCCACGGCGCGCTCCTGGCGATCGTCGACGGCGAGCTGCAGGCCGCGCTCGCACTCGACAGCGGCCGCACGATCGCCGACCCGTTCCGCCCCACGGCGGACGTCGTCGAGCTCCTGCGCACGCGCGCCCATCTCATGGGCATCCGCGGGAGCGCGCCGCGGCGCCGGCGGCTCTCCCTCCGCCGCCCGACGCCGTTCGTCGCCCTGGCCCGCTGACCTCCAGCAGCGGGTGGTCTCCGGCGGCGGGCCGCGTGCCCCGCCGCCGGAGACATCGCGACGGACGCGCCGCGCGAGCTGCATACTCCGGCGCATGACCGCGATCGAGGGCTTCCGCTGGCAGGACGGCGAGCGGATCATCCGCTTCGGCCGCGGCGCGCTCGACGACGCGCCCGAGCTGCTGGGCTCGGGCTACCTGCTGCTCACGACGCCACGGGCCGCCGCGCAGGCACCGGCGGTCGTCGCCGCGGCCGGAGAGCGGCGTGACGTGCCGTCCGGCCGCGTCGACGACCGCGCGGCCGACCTGCTGGCCGAGCTCGGCGACGTCGACGGCCTGCTGGTCGTCGCCCTCGGCGGCGGCCGCGTCGTCGACGTCGCCAAGGGCGTCTGCGCAGCCGGCGGCGGGCGCGGGGTCGCCGCGGTCCCCACCACGCTCTCGGCCGCGGAGATGACGACGAGCCACCGGCCGCCGCACGGCATGCCGTTCCATCCGCTGCGCCCGGCGATCGTCCTCAACGACCCCGCGCTGTCGGCCTCCCAGCCCGAGGCGCTGCTCGCCGGCAGCTGCGCCAACGCGCTTGCGCACGCGGTCGAATCGCCCCTGACCTCCCGCGCCTCGCCGGTACCGACGCTCGTCGCCCACGAGTCCGCCCGCCTGCTCGCGGCGGGCTGGGCCGCCGAGCAACCGGACCGGGACGCGCTGGCACTGGGCGCGCTGCTGTCGGGGTACGCGCTCGGCGCCACCGGCTACGGACTGCACCATGTGGCCGCCCAGACGCTCGTGCGCGAGGCCGGGGTCGGCCACGGGCCGGGCAACGCCGCGCTGCTGCCGCACACGACGATGGCCCTGCGCCGGCGCGCGCCGGATCGGATGGCGGCGCTGGAGGCCGCGATGGGCGCCGACCCGGCGACCGTGGCCGCCGAGCTCGCCCGGCGCGCCGGCGCCGAGCGCCTGCGCGACCTCGGCGTCGCCTACGATCGCCTCCCCGAGATCGCCGAGGCGGCCGCCGCGCGCGCCGGCCAGCTGGCCCACACGCCGCCGGCCGCGGGCGCGGACGAGCTGCTCGCGCTCTACGCCGCGGCCTGGTAGCCGGCGGCCGCCGCCGCGGCACGCGCCGCACCCTCCTCGCCGCGCGACCGGCCGCCACGCCTTCGCAAAGGCGGGCCGGAACCGACGAACCGATCGCCGCCGACCGCTACGTTCCGTCCCGTGCTCTCGCTGCTCGACGACCTCCTCGGCGCCGTCCCCGCGGGCTGCGATCACGCCGAGGCGCGGGTCGTCGAGCGGGCCACGGAGTCGATCGGCGTGCGCAACGACGCGGTCGATTGGCTCGAGCACGACGCCTCGGCCGGACTCGGCGTGCGGGTGCGCGTCGGCGGCGCCTGGGGCTTCGCCGCGACGGCCGAGCTCACCCCGGCCGGCGCGCAGGAGGCGCTGGCCCGCGCCATCGCGGTCGCGCGGGCCCAGCCCCGCCCCGCCGGCGACCGCCGCGCCTGGGCCGCCGACCTGACCCCACCGCCACCCGCCGTCGGCTCCTGGTCCTCGCCCTGCGAGATCGACCCGTTCACCGTGCCGCTGGAGGCCAAGCTCGAGCACCTCATCGCCGCCCAGGCGGCGCTGGCCGGCGACCCGCGGGTCGTCCGGCGCGAGGCCTCCTGCATCTCGCTGCGCACGACCACGACGTTCGCCTCGACCGACGGCGCCCGGCTGGAGCAGACGCTGATCGAGTGCGGCGGCGGGATCGAGGCGCTCGCCGTCGACGGCGACGAGGCGCAGACGCGCTCCTACCCCAGCGGCCACGGTGGCTCGGTCGCCGCCGCCGGCTGGGAGCACCTGCTCGGCCTCGAGCTCGCGGCCGCCGCGCCCCGCATCGCCGAGGAGGCCGTCGCGCTGCTCAGCGCCCCGCCCTGCCCGACCGGCCCGGCGACGATCGTCATCGGCGCCGAGCAGATGGCGCTGCAGGTCCACGAGTCGATCGGCCACGCGCTGGAGCTCGATCGGATGCTCGGCGGCGAGGCGGCCTATGCCGGCACGAGCTGGATCGGCGCGGCCGACCTCGGCTCGCTGCGCCTCGGCTCCGAGCACCTGAACGTGAGCGCCGACGCCACGCTCCCCGGCGCGCTGGGCTCCTACGGCTGGGACGACGAGGGGATCGCCGGCCAGCGGCTCATGCTCGTCGAGCGCGGGATCGTCCGCGCCGCCCTCTCGGATCGCACGTCGGCCGCGGCGATCGGCCTGCCCGGCTCGGCCGGCTGCGGCCGCGCGGACGGCTTCGCCCGCCAGCCGATCGTGCGGATGACGAACGTCTCGCTCGAGCCGGGCGAGGCGGGCACGCTGGCCGACCTGCTCGCCGACACCGGCGAGGGCCTCTACCTCGAGACGAACCGCTCGTGGTCGATCGACGACCGGCGCCTGCACTTCCAGTTCGGGACCGAGGTCGCCTACGAGATCCGCGGCGGCGAGCTCGGCCGGCTGTATCGCAACCCGTCCTACCAGGGCGTCTCGCCGCGCTTCTGGGGCTCGCTCGACGCGGTCTGCTCGCCGTCGGCGTGGCGCCTGCACGGGCTGCTGAACTGCGGCAAGGGCGAGCCCGGCCAGATCATGCACGTCTCGCACGGCACCGCGCCGGCCCGCTTCCGCGACGTCGAGGTCACCGCCGCGTGAGCGGACCCGGCCGCTCCGTGCAGGACCTCGCGGCCGAGGTCCTCGGCCACGCCACCGGCGAGGCGCAGGTCACGGTCACCCGCGAGCGCTCGCTGACGAGCCGCTTCGCCCGCTCGGTGCCGACGCAGGCCACCGCGATCGACGTGGTCACCGTCCACGTCCTCTCCGTGGTCGACGGCCACACCGGCGGCGCCACCTGCACCGCGCTGGACCCGGATGCCCTGCGCGACGCCGCCCGCCGCGCCCGCGCCGCCGCCGAGGCCGCCGCCGCGGCGGGTGCCGGTCCCTACCCGGGCCTGCCCGATCCGGCGCCGGCCCGCGCCCACGAGGGCTTCGACCTCGCCACCGCCGGCCTGGACCCGGCGACCGCCGGCGGCGCGCTGGAGGACGTGTTCGCCGCGGCGGCCGCCCATGGGCTCGAGGCGTTCGGCATCTGGACCGCCGGCGACGTGCAGACGGCGATCGCCTCCTCGCGCGGGCTGGCCGCGGTCGACCGGGTCACCGACGCGTACCTCAAGGTCGTCTGCCGCGACGCGGACGGCCGCGCCGGGTTCGCCAGCGGCGCCGGCGTGGGCGTCGACGCGCTCGACCCCGCGGCGGTCGCCGCCCGCGCGGCCGCCAAGGTCGTCCGCGACGAGCCCGCTAGCCTGCCGCCCGGCGAGTACCCGGTCGTCTTCGACCACGACGCGGTCGGCTCGCTGCTGGACCAACTCGCGGGACTGGCCTTCAACGGCCTCGCCCACGCGGAGGGGCGCGGCGCGCTCGTCGGCAAGCTCGGCACGCGCGTCGCCGCCCCCGCGATCAACCTCTCCGACGCGCCCCGCTTCCGCGGGACGCTGCCGCGCGCCTTCGACGCCGAGGGCGTCCCGAAGGCGCCGCTGCCCCTCATCCAGGACGGCGTCGCCCACCGTGTCGTGCACGACACGCGCTCGGCGGCGATCGCCGGCGGCGGCGCCACCTCCACCGGCCACGCGCTGGAGCCCGGCGGCAGCGCGTGGGGCGCCGCGCCGACGAACCTCGTGCTGATCGGCGGGGGCGCCGGGTCGGTGGACGAGCTCGCCGCGCCGGTCGAGCGCGGGATCTACGTCACGCGGCTGTGGTACCTCAACGCGGTCCACGAGCGGTCGGCGCTCGTCACCGGCGTCTCACGCGAAGGCACGTTCCTCATCGAGGACGGCCGCATCGCCCGCCCGCTGCGCGACGTCCGCTTCACCGACTCGGTCCTGCGGATCCTCGCGGCCACCGAGGCGCTCACGTCGGCGCAGCGCCTCGTCAGCGAGGCCGAGTACTACGGCACGCGCTTCGCCACCGGCGCGGTCGTCCCGGCGCTGCGCGCGAGCGGGGTGCGCATCACGGGCGGCGCCTGACGCGCGCGCGTCAGTGGATCTTCACGAGCACGATCGTGTTGATCGTGAACAGGATCGCGATCGCGACGGTCCAGCGGTTCAGGTTGCGCTCCACGAGCGAGCCGCCGCCGAACGGGCCCGAGCCCGTGCCGACGCCGAAGGCGCCCGACAGCCCCGCGTCCTTGCCCGAGTGCATGAGCACCAGGAAGATGAGGGCGACGGAGAGGATCACCTGGACGATCTGCAGGAGCAGCTCCATGGGCCGCTCACTGTAGCTCGTCGAGCTGGCGCAGGATCTCGACCGCCTCGGCGCGCAGCTGACGGTCGATCGCGCGCCAGTCGTCGTCGGAGAGCTTGCCGGTCTCGTGGTCGAGCTCCGCGTCGCGGATCTCGCGGTACTTCGCGTCGCGCGCGGCCTCCAGCGCGTCGCGCTCGGACTGGTCGCGGGCCTCCGCGCTGGATGCCGCCCCGCGCCGCAGCGGGCCCGTCACGACGAGGACGACGAGCAGCAGGAGGACGAAGACCACCAACGGCGCGAGCGCTTCCATCGACGCCCCCTACGCGCGGCCCAGGTCCTGCGCGACCCGGGCCTTGAGCCCGGCGGTCGCCCGCCGGCGCGCGGCGTCGGGCGCCGGCCACAGCGCGATGAGGCCGCCGCCGATGGTGATGAGCCCGCCGACCCAGATCCACATGACCAGCGGCGAGGCGATGATCCGGAAGGTCGCGGGCGGCGGGTCCTTGGCGTAGCGCGTCGCGATCGCCTGCAGTGCCACGTAGCCGAGCTCGGGCCGCATGACCGGCACGACCTTGTCGCCCTGGTCGATGAGCGGCTGGAGCTTGGCGAAGTCGGGCGCGACCGCGGTCCAGAAGTCCCACAGCGGCCCTGACTTCACGGTGACCTCGCTCGTGGGCTCGCCGTTGATCAACCGCTCCAGGCCGCCGGCGGAGACGTCGTTGGACGGGTAGTAGCCGCGGCCGGGATAGAGCGTGGCGACGTGCTTGCCGTCCTTGGAGACGTCGAGCACGGCGCCCAGCGTCAGGATCGCGCCCGTGCTGCGGTCGAGCTGGTCGGGCGGCGGGACCTCGGCGGTCGCGCGGACGTACTTCACGTCGTAGCCGTCCACGCGGACCGTCTCGCCGACCTGCATCCGCTCGTCGTGGGCGACCTGGAAGGCCGACGAGGCGGCGACGCCGACGAACAGGATCACGATCCCGAGGTGGACGATGTAGCCGCCGTAGCGGCGCCGGTTGCGGCGCACCAGGGAGACCAGCGCGACCGGCACGGCCTCGTGCGACATCGCCCGGCGCACGCGCACGCCGCGGTAGGTCTCCTGCGCGATCGTGCCGACGACGAACGCGGCCAGGGCGAACATCGCCAGCGCCAGCGGCTTCTGCGGCACCCCGCTGACCGGCAAGAGCGCGACGAACGCGACGACCCCGCAGAGCACCGGGAACGCGAACGTCTTGCGCAGGTTGGCCGGCGTCGCGCGGCGCCACGAGATGAGCGGGCCGATGCCCGACAGCAACACGAGCACGAGCGCCAACGGCACGGTGTAGCGGGAGAACCACGGCGGGCCGACCGCGGTCTCGTCGCCGAACGCCTCGGAGATGAGCGGGAAGAACGTGCCCCAGAAGACGACGAAGCACAGCGCCACGAAGACGATGTTGTTCAGCATGAACATCGCCTCGCGCGACAGCAGCGAGTCGAGCCGATGCTCGGAGCGCAGCATCTCGCGGCGCCACACGACGAGCGCGATCGAGCCGAACGCCAGCGCGCAGATCAGCAGCACGAACGGCAGGCCGAGGGTCGACGCGCCGAACGCGTGGATCGAGTCGAGGATCCCGCTGCGCACGAGGAACGTGCCGACCACGCACAGGACGCCGGTCGCCAGCACCAGCGACACGTTCCAGACCTTCAGCATCCCGCGCTTCTCCTGGATCATGATCGAGTGGATGAACGCGGTGCCGGTCAGCCACGGCATGAGCGACGCGTTCTCGACCGCGTCCCAGGCCCAGTAGCCGCCCCACCCCAGCTCGGAGTACGACCAGCGCGCGCCGAGCAGGATCCCGATGCCCAGCAGGAGCCACGCGGCGAGCGCGAAGCGGCGGGTGGAGCGGATCCACTCGGCGTCGACGCGACCGGCGATGAGCGCGCCGACGGCGAACGCGAACGGGATCGCGAAGAGCGTGTACCCCGAATAGAGCATCGGGGGGTGGATCATCATCGCCGGGTGGCGCAGCAGCGGGTTGAGCCCCGCGCCGTCGGCGGGCGGCGACGCCGAGGTCTCGAACGGCGAGACCTTGAAGACGAGCATCGCCGTGAAGAACAGGCCGTAGCCGAGCAGCGCGGCGGTGGCCCACGGGACGACCTCGCGCATCCGCCGGCGGGTCAGGAAGATCACGAGGCTGGACCACAGCGACAGCAGCCAGACCCACAGCAGCAGCGAGCCCTCCTGCGAGGACCACATGGCCGAGGCCTTGTAGAAGGTCGGCGTCGTCGAGGACGAGTGGCCGGCGACGACGTTGAACGAGAAGTCCGAGCGCAGGAACGCGAGCTCGAGGATGCCGAAGGCGACGGTCAGGACGATCGCCAGCGCGTAGACCGAGCGGCGGGCGGAGTCGACCCAGTCACGCCGCTGCGTCCGCGCTCCGTAGATCGCGGCCGCGATCCCGTAGAGGCACACCGCGAGCGCGATGATGAGGGCGGCGCGGCCGACGATCGCCATGATCGCCCGGCGCTAGGAGCCGGAGCCGCTCTTGTCGGCCGTGAACTTCGAGGGGCACTTCGTCACGAGCGAGTCCTTCTCGCCGACGAAGCCGTCGCCGGAGGCCGAGCGGCTGACCGTGATGATGATCTCGCGCCCGTCGCGGAACGGGTCGGGCACCGCGCCGGTGTAGGACACCGGGACCGAGGCGCTGCCGTCGCGGTCGCGCACGCGGAAGTGGAGCGTGTCGCCCTCGCGGCGGATCGACCCGTTCACGACCTTGCCGGTCAGCTTGTAGCTCTTGCCGGTCGTGGACGACTCCATCAGCTGGGTCGGGGTCTTGGCGGGGCTGCCGGCGCTGAAGCTCGTGTAGACGAGCCCACCGGCGAGCACCATCGCCGCGGTGAGGGCGACGATCAGGCGGATGCGTCGCTTGCGTGCAGGGTCCATCGCCACGGAGTCTAGACGCCGCCGTCTGAGAGCGACTCGCCCGGCACCCAGGAATTTCGCGGTCAACCGCGAAACCATCGAGGTCCGCCGGCGTCCTTTCCTCAGAGCATGCACGTCTCCCCCCGACTCTCCACCGCGATGACCCGCCTGCGCCCCACCGTCGTGCGCCGGGGCTCCCGCTCCGAGGCGCTCGCCCCGCAGCCGCCGGTGCTGCGGGACTCCGAGACCGCGCGCGTCCGCGAGGCCGGCGGCCCCGTGGACCTCGCGAGCTACACCTGCTCGTGCGGCATGGTGTTCCGCGCGCCGGTCTCCGCGTCCGTCCGCTGCCCGCACTGCGGCGGCGCCCAGGACTGGTAGTGGCCACGGCGGAGATCACGGTCCTCGCCCTCGGGCGCCCGGACCCCAGCGCGTCGGCGTACATCGCCGAGATCCAGCGCCGCCTGGCCGCCCAGGATCGGGTCCGGTGGGAGCTGCACGCGATGGGCACCTCGCTGGAGGGCTCGACCGCCGACATCCTGGCGCTGGTCGGCGAGCTGCACGCCGTCCCGTTCGAGCTGGGACTGCCACGGGTCTACACCGTGCTCAAGCTCGACGAGCGGCGCGACAAGGAGCAGACGCTGGACGACAAGGTCCGCAGCGTGCAGCGGCTCCTCGACGAGTCCGCCTAGACCGCGACGCCCTGATCCACGAGCCAGTCCGCGACGACCGGCGGCGGGTCGCCGTGGTACTCCGCGCGCGCGGCGAGCCGCAGCAGGTGGTCGCGGTCGTCGCGGACCTCGCCGGGCTTGAAGGCGAGGTAGCGCACGAGCGCCCCCGCCATCGCGATCTGCGGCCGGTCGGCCTCGGGGTCGATGCGCCGGATCGCCTCGGCGACGCGCTCGTCGAGGACCTCGCCGCCGAGCGCCCGCACCGGCTCGTCGTCGTCCTCGAACTGCTCCTGGAACTCGGCGACGTCGGTGTCCTCGTCGGCCGGGTCGACGATCTCGGCGGCGCGCCGGGCGACCTCGGCGAGGGAGACGGGGCGGGGTTCGGTCGGCATGGTCGCAAGCTACCCGTTGCCCTGTGCGTCAACCAACCGGCGCCCGCGCGCGCCGGCACCGGTACCGTAGGGACGACGAACGCCCCGGCCGCACTGGCCGGGGCGTCGCCGGGGTCCCCGGTCTCTGGAGGAACGACCGAGGGTGCTCTGCTCCACACACCCGGCCGCTGCTCAGGAGGATGGGCGGCCGGGTGCGAGCGAACCTACGCCGCGAACCTAAAGCCCAGACTTAGACGAAGTGGGATTCGGCGTCGTGGCGCGCTCAAGTCAGGCGGCGCTCGCGCCGATGCAGCGCCCATGGACCGCCGTGCCCTCGCCCTGTTCGCCGCCGCCCCGCTCGCCGTCGCGGCGGCCGCCCCCTCCGCGCTCGCCGCTCCGAGCGGACCGGCTTCTGGCGTGTGCGTCGTGCAACCGGTCAAGCAGGTGCAGGGCGGCAAGGTGACGGTCGGCGTCAACATCGCCAACGCCGCCTCGACCGCCGCCCGCCAGGCCCGCTGTGGCCGCGTCGCCAACGTCGTCCGCGGCCTCGCCGGCTCCGCCGCCGAGATGCCGATGCGCGTCAACGGCTTCCGCTGCACCCCGACGGTCAGGGGCCGCGAGGTCATCTGGGCCTGCACGTACCGCGGCGGCTCCCCCCGCACCGCGGTGACGCTCGACTTCGCCTACCGCTACCGGGCGTAGGGGCGCCCCCCAGAAACGCCAAGACCCCCGTAGAGGCCGGGGGTCCTGACAGAGCGGGATACGGGAATCGAACCCGTCTCTCCAGCTTGGGAAGCTGGCGTTCTACCGATGAACTAATCCCGCGGGGCGGCCCATCCTAGCGACTACTCTCAGCGGAGATGAAGCGCTCGGCTGTCCCGTTCGTCGCGATCCTCGCGGTCGCTGCTCTCGTCGGCCTGCTCGTGTACGGCGTGGCGGCCAAGAGCGAGGACAAGACGATCGACGAGGCGGTCGCCAAGGGCGAGCGGCCGGCGGCGCCGTCGATGTCGCTGCCGGTGCTCGGCGGGTCGGGTCAGCAGTCGCTGGCGGACCTGCGCGGCAAGGTCGTCGTGCTCAACTTCTGGGCCTCGTGGTGCGACCCGTGCAAGGACGAGGCGCCCGAGCTCGAGCGCGCCCAGCAGCGGCTGGCCGCGTCCGGCGACGGCACCGTCCTCGGCGTCACGTTTCGCGACCTGACCAAGGACTCGCAGCGGTTCGTCAAGGACTTCGGCCTCACGTATCCCTCGATCCGCGACGTCGACGGCGAGCTGGCCAAGGAGTACGGGACGCGCGCGCTTCCGGAGACGTTCGTCATCGACCGCGACGGCAGGATCGTCGGCGTCTCCCGCGGCACGGTCAACCGGGCGTTCCTGGACGCCAAGATCGACGAGGCGCTCGAGTCGTGATGCGCCGCCTGGCCGTGATCGCCTCGATCCTCGCGGCGCTCCTCAGCGCCCCCGCCGCGCTGGGCGCCGAGCCGAAGACCACGCTGACCGCCGTCGAGAACGAGGTGATGTGCGTCGTCTGCGGCGTGCCGCTGAACGTCGCCAACTCGCCCCAGGCCGACCGCCAGCGCGCCTACATCAGCGAGCTCATCGCCGAGGGCAAGACGAAGGACGAGATCAAGGCCGCGCTCGTCGCCCAGTACGGCCAGCAGGTCCTGGCCGACCCCGAGAGCGACGGCTTCGCGATCACCAGCTGGCTCGTCCCCGCGCTGCTGCTCGTCGTGCTCGCCGGCGCCGCCATCGTCCTGCTGCCGCGCTGGCGCCGCCGCTCCCGCGCCGCCCCCGCGCCGGCCGCCCCGGCGCTGCCGGACCTCGATGACGCCGACCGCCGGCGCCTCGAGGAGGACCTCGCCCGCTACCGCTGATGCTGGCGCAGGCGACCGCCGACACGACGATCATCGCGGCGTTCGCCGTCGGGTTCGTCTCGTTCATCTCGCCGTGCGTGCTGCCGCTGGTGCCCGGCTACCTCTCGGCCGTGAGCGGCGTGTCGATCACCGAGCTGCGCGAGCGCGATCACAAGGTCTCGCGCGTCCTGTGGCCCGCGATCGTCTTCTGCCTCTCGTTCACGATCATGTTCGTCGCGCTGGGCATGAGCGCGACCGGCCTCGGCCAGGCGCTCAACGACCACCGCGAGACGCTCGACAAGGTCGCCGGCGCACTCATCGTCGCGATGGGCGTCTTCTTCCTCGCGACGCCGTTCGTGCCGATGCTCAACCGCGAGTGGCGTCCCGACGCGCTCATCCGCCGCGCCGGCAGCGGCGGCCCGCTCATCGCCGGCGCCGCGTTCGCGTTCGCCTGGACGCCGTGCATCGGCCCGACGCTCTCCTCGATCCTCATCGCGGCCTCGACGAGCGACTCCGTCGGCCACGGCGGCGTCCTGCTCGCCTTCTACTCGCTCGGCCTGGCGGTGCCGTTCCTGCTGACCGCCGTCGCCTTCGACCGCATGACCGGCGCGTGGCGCTGGCTGCGCGAGCACTACCTGATCATCACGGCGATCTCGGGCGCGATCCTCATCGTCATGGGCGTCCTGATCTACACGCAGGAGCTCACGCGGCTCAACGCCGAGGCCCAGCGGCTGCTGGGCAACCTCGGGCTGGACTTCATCTACTCGCTCTGACTACATCGCGTCCGGCGCGCTCACGCCGAGCAGGTCCAGCGCCCGCGCGATCGTCCGCTTCGTCGCCACGCACAGCGCCAGCCGGAAGTCCTCGACCTCCGAGCCGACCACCCGGCAGTCGCGGTAGAACGCGGTGAACTCCTGGGCCAGCTCGAGCGCGTACGTCGCGATGCGGTGCGGCGCGCGCCGCGTCGCCGCCTCCTGGACCTCGCCCGGGAAGGCGAGCAGCTTCATGATCAGCGCCCGCTCGCCGGGCTCCAGCGCCGCGGTCCGCGGCGCGAAGGCGACCTCGGCCTCCGCCACGCCCGCCTTCGTCAGCACGCCCGCGATCCGCGCGTGGGCGTACTGCACGTAGTAGACGGGGTTCTCGGCCGTCTCGCGGGTCGCCAGCTCCAGGTCGAGCTCGATCGTCGTGTCGTGCGAGCGCTGCAGCAGGTACCAGCGGGTCGCGTCGACGCCGATCTCCGCGACGAGGTCGTCGAGCGTGACGATCGTCCCCGCTCGCTTGCTCATCTTGCCCGCGGGCAGGTGGACGAACTGCATGATCAGCAGCTCCAGCTGCTCGGGATCGCCGCCCAGCGCGCCGTAGGCGGCCTTCATCCGCTGGATGTAGCCGTGGTGGTCGGCGCCCCACACGTCGATCAGCCGGTCGAAGCCGCGCTCGCGCTTGTCCTGGTGGTAGGCGATGTCGGAGGCGAAGTACGTGTGCTCGCCCGACGAGCGCACGAGGACGCGGTCCTTGTCGTCGCCGAACGCGGTCGTGCGGCACCACAGCGCGCCATCTGCCTCGTACGTGCTGCCCTGCTCGGCCAGCACCGCGAAGGCGTGGTCGACCTTCTCGGGGTGCAGCGAGCGCTCCGAGAACCACACGTCGAAGCCGACGCGAAAGTGCTCCAGCGAGCGCTCCATCCGCGCGACCATCTCGGCGACGCCGCGCCGTCCCAGCTCGTCGAGCGAGATCTCGCCGTCGTCGAGGCCGACCAGCTCGAGGACGTAGTCGCCCTGGTAGCCGCCCTCGGGGACCTCCTCGCCGCGCGCCCGGGCGCGGATCGACTCGGCGAAGCGCCGCACCTGGGAGCCGAAGTCGTTGATGTAGAACTCGCGCGTGACCTCGTGGCCGTGGAACGCGAGGATGCGGGCGAGCGCGTCGCCGTAGGCCGCGTTGCGCGCGTGGCCGATGTGCATGGGGCCGGTCGGGTTGGCCGAGACGAACTCGACGTCGACCCGCTCGGCCACCTCCGTCGCGCCGCCGCCCCCGAACGCCGCACCGGCATCGAGCACGCCGCGCAGCGCGTCGACGAACCACGCGTCGCCGAGGAAGAGGTTGAGGAAGCCGGGACCGGCGACCTCGACGCGCGTCAGGCGATCGCCGAGCCGTCCGCTGAGCTCCTCCCCCAGGCGCCCGGCGACGTCGCGCGGCGCGGCCTTGAGCACCGGCGCGAGCAGCATCGCGGCGTTCGTGGAGAGGTCGCCGAAGTCGGCCTGCTTGGGGCGCTCGAGCGTCGGAGCGGAGCGCGGCGGCGCGGCGGCGAGGGCGGTGGCCGCCTCGAGGACGGCGGTGCGGAGGTCGTGGAGCGGGCCGGACATGCGAGTCAAAGATGGTATGGCTCGTTGGCCAGGATCTTGTGGCCCCGCAGGAGCTGCTCGAGCAGCACCACGCGGGCGAGCTGGTGGGGCAGCGTGAGCGGCCCGAGCGAGAAGCGATGGTCGACGCCCTCGAGCTCCAGGCCGACCGGCCCCCCGATCACGAAGCACAGGTCGCGCCCCGACTGGCGGCGCTCCTCGAGGAAGCGGCTGAACGAGAGCGAGTCGAACGCCTCCCCCTCGCGGTGCAGCAGGGAGACGAACGCCCGCGGCGGAATCCGCTTGGCCACGCGCTCGTCCTCGCGCACCTCGATGAGCTCCAACCGCGCATGACGGGCCAGCAGCTTCTTGTAGTGCTGGACGTCGTCGACGTACGGAGGGCGCAACCGGCCAACAGATACGACGATGAGCCGCACGACGTGGGATGCTAGGTGCATGGCTGGCGACGAGCAGGGCCCTCAGCGGCACATCAACATCCAATTCTCCCCGGAGATCATGGCTGGCGTCTACGCGAACTTCGCGAACGTCAGCCACAGCGACTACGAGTTCACGATCACCTTCGCGCGCGTAGACCACGAGGTCGAGGACGACGAGATCCCCGGCGTCGTCGTCTCGCGCATCAACCTCTCGCCGCGTTTCATGCGTGAGCTGATCGACGCCATGGAGGACAACTACTCCAAGTGGCAGACCCGCGAGGGGATCAAGAACCTGCCGGAGTTCGGCGGGAACCAGCCCAACCAGGACTGAGCCCCCGCCCCCGGCCTCGTCGATGCAGGTCGCCCTCGTCTCCGACATCCACGCCAACCGCCACGCCTTCGAGGCGGTGCTGGACGACATCGCCACGACGGCGGCCGCGGAGACGTGGTGCCTCGGCGACCTCGTCGGCTACGGCGCCGAGCCCGACGCCTGCGTCGAGCTGGCGCGCGAGCACGCCACGATCTGCCTGGCCGGCAACCACGATCTCGCCGTGACCGGCGCGATCGCGCTGGACGAGTTCTCCCGCGGCGCCGGCATCGCGGCGCGCTGGACGCAGGAGGTCATGGAGGCGGCCAACGTCGACTGGCTGCGCACCCTGGTGCCCCAGGACCTCGACCGCTCCGTCGGGCTCTACCACGCATCGCCCCGCGACCCGGTCTGGGAGTACGTCCTCTCCGCGCTGCTGGCCGAGCTGTGCCTCGACGCGCAGAGCCACCGCGTCTGCATCGTCGGCCACTCGCACGTCGCGCTTTCCTTCGTGCGTCGCGACGGCGAGCTGGCGACCGGCGAACCGCGCCGCGGCGACGACGAGCTCGACCTCTCCGAGGGGGAGTGGCTGCTCAACCCGGGCTCGGTCGGCCAGCCGCGCGACACCGATCCGCGGGCGGCCTGGATGCTGCTGGACCTCGAGGCCCGCACCGCCGCCTGGCGACGGGTCCGCTACGACGTGAAGGGCGCCCAGGCGGCGATCCGCGCCGCCCGCCTGCCGGACAGCCTCGCGGAGCGCCTCAGCTACGGTCAGTGACCGTGCGCCGCGCCTTCGTCCTGCTCAGCTCCCTGCTGCTCGGCGCCGCCTGCGCCGTGCTCGTCGCCTGCGGCGGCGGCTCGGGCGACGGCCTGATCCCGGCCCGTCAGGCATCCTCGATGCAGGACCAGCTCGACCGGATCGACGCCGCGGTGCGCGACGGCAGCTGCGCGGACGTCGGCGACGACGTCGCGGCGCTGCAGCGGGAGATCAACGACCTCTCCAGCCGGGTGGACGCGCGGCTGCGCGCCAGGTTGCAGCAGGGCGTCAACCACCTCGCCGACATCGCGCCGACGCGGTGCCTGGAGCGCCGCGCCGCGCAGCAGACCACGACCACGCAGACCCAGGACCAGACGACGCAGTCGCAGACCACGCCGACGACCACCCAGGAGCAGACGGTCCCGACCGAGACGGCCCCCACCGACACGACGACGACCCCGCCCCCGACCGCCACGACGCCCCCGCCCACGACGACCCAGCCGCCGACCACGACGTCGACGACGCCGCCGGGCGGCGCGACCGCACCCGACACGGGCACCGGCGACACCGGCGGCGCGACGCCGCAGCCATGACCGACGGAACCGAGATCGCCGGGCGCTACCGGATCGAGAGCCGCCTGGGCCTGGGCGGCATGTCCACGGTGCACCTCGCGCTCGACACGCGCCTGGAGCGCCACGTGGCGGTCAAGCTGCTGGCCGAGCACCTCGCCGACGACCCCACGTTCGTCTCGCGCTTCCAGCGGGAGGCGCTGGCCGCCGCGCGGCTCGTGCATCCCAACGTCGTCCAGGTCTTCGACTCCGGGCTGGACCCGGCCAGCGGCCGGCACTTCATCGTCATGGAGTACGTCCCGGGCCAGTCGGTCGCGCAGATCCTGCGCGACCGCGCCGAGCTCGGGCTCGAGGAGACCGTGTCGATCGTGGTCCAGGCCTGCCACGGCCTCGACTACGCCCATCGCCAGGGCGTGGTCCACCGCGACGTCAAGCCCGGCAACTTGCTGCGCACGCCCGACGGGATCGTCAAGCTCGCGGACTTCGGCATCGCCCGCGCGACCGACCAGTCGTCGATCACCCAGGTCGGCTCGGTGCTCGGCACCGCCGCCTACCTGTCCCCTGAGCAGGCGGCCGGCGAGGAGGCGGGTCCGCGCGCCGACCTCTACTCGCTCGGCGTCGTCACGTACCAGTGCCTGGCGGGGCGGCTGCCCTACGAGGCGGCGTCGCTGTCGGAGCTCGTCCTCAAGCAGCAGCGCGAGGCACCGCCGCGGCTGGACCAGCTGCGCGGCGACGTCTCGCCGGCGCTGGCCGCGGCCGTCTCGGTCGCGCTCTCGATCCACCCCCGCGACCGCTACGACAGCGCCCGCACGATGGGCGAGGCGCTCGACCACGCCGCGACCGCGCCGACTGAGGCGACCTCGGCGACCAACGTGCTCGGTGCGACCGGCGCGACGTCGGTCCTCCCGCCGCGCGGCGGCGAACCGTACGAGTCGCCCGGCGGTGCGGCGGCGCCGGTGCGCCCGCGCCAGCCGGTCCCGCGCCGGCGCCAGGCGGGCGCCGCCGGAGCGGCCGCCGGCGCCGGGGCCGCCGCCGCGAAGGCCGGCCGCGACGGCCAGGGCGCGCACGCCCCGAGCGACCCCGCGCGGCCCCGCAAGCCGCGCCGCACGGGCCGCGTGCTCGCCGTGCTGCTCATCATCGCCCTGGTGGCGGCGGGCGTCGGCATCGCCATCGTCACCTCGATGAGCGACAGCCAGCGCGTCGAGCTGCGCAAGGTCGTCTACGACTCGGTCGATCGCAGCGTCGACGCGATGAAGCAGCTCGTCGACGACAACACGAAGTAGTGGCCGTCGCCGGCCAGGTCGTCGTGGTCACCGGCGCCGCGCGGGGAATCGGCGCCGCCACCGCCCGCGCGCTCCACGCCCGCGGCGCCCGCGTCGCCCTCGTGGGCCTCGAGCCCGAGCGGCTCGACGCCCTGGCCGAGGAGCTCGGCGCCGACGCCGCCGCCTTCGAGGCCGACGTGACCGACCGTGCCGCGCTGGAGGCGGCGGTGCGCGGGACCGTCGAGCGCTTCGGCGGGATCGACGTGGTGATCGCCAACGCCGGCATCGCGCCCGTCGGGACGCTGGCGACGCTCGACGAAGACGCGTGGGAGCGGACGGTCGAGGTCAACCTGCTGGGCGTCTACCGCACGATCCGCGCCGCGCTGCCGTTCGTCGTCGAGCGCCGCGGCTACGTGCTGGCGATCGGGTCGCTGGCCGCCGCGATCCACCTGCCGGCGATGTCCGCCTACGCGGCGTCGAAGGCCGGCGTCGAGGCGCTGGCGAACGCGCTGCGCCTCGAGCTCGCTCCGCGCGGGGTCGCCGTCGGCTGCGCGTCCTTCTCGTTCGTCGACACCGACATGGTCCGCGCGGCGCAGGCGCACCCGGCCGCCGCGAACGGCCGTCTGCCCGGCGGCGTCTCCCCCGTGTCGGACGCCGTCGACGCGATCGTCGCCGCGGTCGAGCGCCGCGCCCGGCGCGCCTGCGCGCCGCGCTGGGTCGGGCCGGCGCTGTGGGCGCGCGGGGTGCTCAACCCGCTGCTCGGCCGGGCGGCCCAGCGGCGCAGGGACGTGCGGTGAGGCCGCGCCCGACCGGGTACGGTCGGGCCAACGGACGCAGAGCGGAGGTGCCATGCGGCAGCTGAGCAGCCTGGATGCGCAGTTCCTGGCCATCGAGAGCCCGCGGACGGTCGGCCACGTGTCGGGCCTGGCGGTCCTCGACCCGTCGACCGCGCCCGGCGGCCGGCTCGCGCTGGCCGACGTCTGCCGGCTGGTCGCGGAGCGGCTGCCGCTACTGCCGCCGCTGCGCTGGCGGCTCGTCCCGGTGCCGCTCGGTCTGGACCACCCGTCGTGGGTCGAGGATCCCGACTTCGACCTCGAGTTCCACGTGCGCGAGCTGGCGCTGCCGCCCGACGCGGGCGAGCGCAAGCTGGCCGAGCAGGTCGCCCGGATCGTCTCGCGGCCGCTGGACCGCTCGCGACCGCTGTGGGAGATGTACGTGATCCACGGCCTGCCCGACGGACGCGTGGCGCTGCTGACGAAGATCCACCACGCGGTCGTCGACGGCGTCTCGGGCGCCGAGATCTTCTCGGCGCTGCTCGACATCGCGCCGGAGGGCCGCGATCCGGTCCCCGCGGACGACCACGAGCTCGCCGAGCGGGTGCCCGGCGACCTGGAGCTCCTCGCCCGCGCCATCGCGGGGCTACCGCTCCAGCCGCTGCGCGCGCTGCGTGCCGCGCCCCGCACCCTCCCGTACCTCCAGGCGCTCCCCGGCGTGCGCGACGTGCCCGGACTGGGCACCGTGAGCCGCCTCGCCCAGCGCGTGGTCCCGGGCGGACCGGACCGCGACGTGCTCGAGTTCACGACGCAGCCCGCGCCGCGCACCCCGTTCAACGGCCCGATCTCCGCGCATCGGCGGTTCGCCTTCACCGAGCTGCCGCTCGACGTGGTCAAGGCGATCAAGGACGAGCACGGCTGCACGGTCAACGACGTGGTCGTCGCGCTGTGCGCCGGGGCGGTGCGCCGCTGGCTGATCGCGCGCGGCGCGCTGCCCGCCGATCCGCTCATCGCGATGGTGCCGATGTCGGTGCGCACGAGCGAGCAGTTCGGCACGTTCGGCAATCGGGTCTCGATGATGGTCGTGCCGATCGCCACCGACGAGCCCGACCCCCGCCGTCGCCTGGAGCGCATCCACGAGGTGCTGCGCACGGCCAAGGAGCGCCATCGTGCCCTGCCGGCCAACCTCCTCACCGACGCGACGCGGTTCATCCCGCCGGCCGTCGCCGCGCTCGCCGCCCGCACCGCGCTGTCGGTGCTCGCCGACCGCCGGCCGCCGGTGAACCTCATCATCTCCAACGTGCCCGGCCCGCAGTTCCCGCTGTACTGCGCCGGCGCCCGGCTGGAGGCGCACTACCCCGTCTCGGCCATCGCCGACGGCGTCGGGCTGAACATGACGGTGATGAGCTACCTCGGCCGCCTCGACTTCGGGATCGTCGCCGACCGCGAGCAGATCGACGACGCCTGGGCGCTCACCCACGGGCTGCGTGAGGAGCTGGCCGCGCTGGAGGCGCTCAGACCGCGGTTCGCGAAAGCCCCGGCGCCGCGCCGGAATGGAGGGCCGCAGCGACCTCGGCGAGCGTCCCGGCGAGGATCGCCTCGCGCAGATCCGTCATGAGCCGCTGCACGAACGCGAGGTTGTGCAGCGTGACCAGCCGCATGCCCGTCAGCTCGCGCGCCTTGAGCAGGTAGCGCAGGTAGCCGCGGCTGAAGCCGGCCGAGCAGCATGGGCACGGGCAGCCGTCGAGGATCGGCTCGTCGCTGTCCTTCCAGCGCGCGGCCGTGAGGTCGACGCGCCAGCGGCGCTCCGGGTCGGGGACGATCGCCATGCCGTGACGGGCGATGCGCGTCGGCATCGCGCAGTCGAAGTGGTCGATGCCGATCTCCACGCCGCGGATGAGGTCGTCGATCTCGCCGATGCCGAGCAGGTGGCGCGGCTTGTCGGGGGCGACGCGATCCAGCGTGTCCGTCGACCAGGCGGCGACCTCGTGCATCTGCTCCTTGTGGTCGCCGAGCGAGCCGCCGATCGCCACCCCGGGCGCGGCGCTCGTCGCCACGACCTCGGTCGACTCCCGGCGCAGATCCTCGTAGACGCCGCCCTGGACGATCCCGTAGACCAGCTGCTCGACCGGGCCGTGCGCGGCGTGCCAGTCCAGGCAGCGCTGCAGCCAGCGGTGCGTCCGCTCGGTCGAGCGGGCCGTGTACTCGCGCGTGACGTGGAACGGCGTGCACTCGTCGAACACCAATGCGAGGTCGGAGCCCAGCGCGGCCTGGACCTCCATCGAGGTCTCGGGCGCCATGAACTGCTCGGAGCCGTCGAGGTAGGAGCGGAAGCGCACGCCCTCCTCGCGGATCGCGAGGATCGCGCCGGCGCGGTCGGCGCCCTGGGCGGCGCGGCCCTTGATCTCGTCGGCGACCGTGCCGTGGCCCATGCTGAAGACCTGGAAGCCGCCCGAGTCCGTGACGATCGGGCCGTGCCAGCGCATGAACTCGTGCAGGCCGCCGAAGCGCGCGATGCGCTCGTGGCCGGGGTCCAGGAACAGGTGGAACGTGTTGCCGAGGACCATGTCGTAGCCGAGCTCGACGACGTCGCGTGGCTCGAGCGCCTTGACGACGCCCTTCGTCGCCAGCGGCACGAAGGCCGGCGTGCGGACGGGGCCATGGGCGGTGTGGAGGATCCCGGCCCGGGCCTGGGAGGCGGGATCGCGGGCGAGGATCTCCAGCGTGGGCACCGGGGGATGGTAGAAAGCCGCAGCGTGCTCGCTGCGATCGTCGATGTCAGCCATGTCGGCTACGCGGCCCTGTTCGCGATCGTCGCGGTCGAGTCGATGGGCATCCCGCTCCCCGGCGAGACGGCGCTGCTGGCGGGCGCGATCCTGGCGTCCCAGGGCGAGCTGGACATCGTCGCGGTCATCGCGCTGGCGGCGACGGCGGCGATCCTGGGCGACAACGTGGGCTACCTCATCGGTCGCCACGGTGGGCGACGGCTGCTGACCGTCGACGGGCCGTTCCAGCGCACGCGGATGCGCGTGCTGGCCGTCGGCGAGCCGTTCTTCGAGCGCCACGGCGCCAAGGCGGTCTTCCTCGGGCGCTTCACCGCCGGGCTGCGGATCTGGGCGGCGTGGCTGGCCGGCGCCACGCCCATGCCGTGGCGTTCGTTCCTGCTCTGGAACGCGCTGGGCGGGATCGTCTGGGCGACCGCGGTCGGGACGCTCGCCTACCTGCTCGGACACGCGGCGGAGCGGGCGATCGAGGCGGCCGGGATCGTCGGCGCGGTCGGCGTCGTGGCGTTCGCGGCGGGCGCGTTCGTCGTGATGCGGCGGCGCCACCGGGCGGCGCCGGTCGCCGACGCGTCGACGGCCGACGACGCGACCCGTCGTGCGCCGGCGACCGGCGCGGCGCCCGCGCCCCACCACGACGCGAGCCCGCCGGAGGGCGGGCTCGCGGACGACGGGATGCGGCGCAGCGATTAGGACGCGTCGCCGGCCTCGACGGCCGGCTTGGCCTCGCCGCCCTCGACGGCGATCGCGACGCGATGCGGCTTGCGCTCCTCCGGCTTGGGGACGGAGACGGTCAGCACGCCCTTGTCGAAGGACGCGGTGATCGCGTCGGCGTCGACGCCGGCCGGCAGCGTGAGCGCGCGGCGGAACGAGCCGAAGCTGCGCTCGACGCGGCGGTAGCCGCCGTCCTCGGTGGTCTGCTCGGCGCGGCGCTCACCGGAGATCGTGAGCACCCGGTGCTCCAGCTCGATCGTCACGTCGGCCGGATCGAGGCCCGGCAGGTCGGCGCGCAGCACGTACGCGTCGGCGGTCTCGGCGACGTCGAGCGCCGGGACCCAGCGCCGCGCAGCGGCGGGCGCGAAGCCGGTCGGGGTGTCGAAGAGGTTGGAGAAGAGCCGGTTCATGGTCACCGGCTCCCAACGGACAAGCGCCATGGAAGCCCTCCTGGAAGGAATCGGGTATCTGATGGCCAGAGTATAGAAATCTCAGTGGCTTGATGTCAAGTTTTCTTCCGAACGAACGCAGCGCGACGTGCCCCGGGGCCGCCGAGCGGCCGCGGGGGTAGGGATTGACAGGGGGGCCGCTCAGGTCGAGCCGGGGACGATCCGCTCCCACGTGTCGCCGAGCACGTCCTGCTGCTCCGGCGTGAGGTGGGAGAGGTAGTGACGGCGGACGCCGTCGAGATGCGTCGCCCGCGCGGCGGCGAGCTTGTCGCGCCCCGCGTCGGTGATGACCGCGAACGAGCCGCGCGCGTCGGAGTCGCACGCCTGGCGCTCGATGAGCCCCTCGCGCTCGAGCCGGTCGGCCATGCGCGTCAGGCCGCTGCGGCTGAGCAGGACCGAGGTCGCGATCTCGTGCATGCGCAGCCGGCCCTCGGGCGCGTCGTTGAGGTACAGGAGGACCTCGTAGGTCGTCAGGCTCAGCCCGTGCTCACGCTCCAGCTCGGCGTCGAGCGCCTTGACCAGCGTCGCGTGGACGCGCAGAAGGCCGCGCCAGGCGCGCAGCTCGCGCGGAGTCAGCAGCGGTGTCGCGGTCGTCTCGGCCATCCGGGAAGGGTCCTTCGCAGCACAACTACCCTAGCAGGCGCGCGACGGTGGTTGCCGGCGCAACGACGACGCGGCGGCCCGCCGCGCGACCCGCCGCTCAGCCGACGAACCGCGCCAGCGCCTCCTTGCCGCCGCCGATCAGCGGCTCGCCGTGCGCGAAGAGCAAGTGGTCGAAGTCGCGATCCAGCAGCGCGGCGAGCGCCGTCCGCAGATCGGCCTTGACCTGCTCCGGGTCGTCGCCGAGGAGGAAGTCGGGCACGAAGCCGAGCTCGCCCTCCCAGCGGATGAGCCCGTCGGCGAAGGCGAGCGCCCCCTCCCCGCGGTGCACGTGGAGGACCGTCTCCTCGTCGCAGATCGCGCCCAGCTGGACCGCCTCGACGTCGTCGGCCAGCCAGTCGCCCCAGCGGAAGCCCTCGACGACCCGGTCGCTGCCGGCGAACTCGTGCAGTCCGGCCACGTGGCAGAGCACCGGGCAGCCGAAGCGCGCGGCGATCTCCCCGCTGGAGCGGTAGTGATGACGGTTCGTGAGCACGATCCGCTCGACCTGCACGACCGGCAGCGCATCGAGCCCGCCGCGCCCCAGCAACGGGTCGACGAGCGTCCGCCCGACCGCGTAGGAGTGGACGGCCTGCTGGATCTTCGGGTGCATCGCGGTCCAGTGATGCACGCCCGGGAGGAGCTCGGTCATGGCAGGACGCTACCCCGCCGGGCGGGTGGGCTCCCCTTCACGCCATCTTGACCTCCCCTTGAGACTCGGGGGTCAGGATGCGTCCTGCGCATCCTCCCCCAGGACGCACCAGCGGCGGTCCGCCGGCTCCCCATAATGACCCTGACCCAGTCCGGAGCCGGTGGGCCGCCGCCCTCCTCCTCCCCGAATCGCGGCGCCTAGGCGATCATCGACGTGCCGGTCATCTCGGCCGGCTTGGCGATGCCCAGCAGCTCCAGGACCGTCGGCGCGACGTCGGCGAGGATCCCCTCGCCGCGCAGGTCGAGGCCTTCGAGCGTGACCACGAACGGCACCGGGTTGAGCGAGTGGGCGGTGTTCGGCGAGCCGTCCGGCTCCAGCATGTGGTCGGCGTTGCCGTGGTCGGCGGTGATGACGCACACGCCGCCGGTCTCCTGCACCGCGGCCACCACCTCGCCCAGGCACCGGTCGACGGTCTGCACCGCCTCGACCGCGGCCGGGATCACGCCGGTGTGGCCGACCATGTCGGCGTTGGCGAAGTTGATGATCCCGAAGCCGAAGCCATCCTCGCGCCAGGCGTCGGCGAAGGCTCGCGCCGCCTCCGGCGCCGACATCTGCGGCTTGTGGTCGTAGGTGGGGACGTCGCGCGGCGAGGGCACCAGCTCGCGCCGCTCGCCCGCCTGCGGCGCCTCGTCGCCGCCCCCGAAGAAGTACGTGACGTGCGGGTACTTCTCGGTCTCGGCCACGTGCAGCTGGCGCAGGCCGGTCGCGGCGACCACCGACGACAGCGTGGTCGCCGGCCGGTGGGGCGGGAAGGCGATCGGGTAGGGCCAGCCCTCCTCGTACTCGGTCAGCGTCACGTACCGCGCCGGGTCGTGCGCGAGCGCCTTCGTGAGCTGGCGCATCCGGTCAGGGCGGAAGTTGAAGGCGATGACGGCGTCCCCGGGACGGATCCGCGCCTCGGCCCCGACCGTCGTCGGCGCGATGAACTCGTCGGTCTCGCCGCGCGCGTAGGCCGCGCGGGCCGCGTCGGACGCGCGGTCCACGTGATGCTCGGCCACGCCGTCGACGAGCAGCGCCCGCGCCCGCTCGGTCCGCTCGGCGCGCTGGTCGCGGTCCATCGCGAAGTAGCGCCCGACCACGGTGCCCACGCGCGCCCCGTCGAACGCCTCGACGCGCTCGAGGTACGCCTCGCCGCCGGTCGGCGACGTGTCGCGCCCGTCGGTGAACGCGTGGATGACCAGGTCCGGCACGCCGACCTCGCGACCGAGGCGGACGAGCGCCTCGAGATGCTCGATCGACGAGTGCACGCCGCCGTCGGAGACCAGCCCGATGAGGTGGACGCGCTCGGCCGACGCCATCGCGTCGCGCAGCACCGGGTTCTCCACCGGGCCGCCCGCGAGGAGCGCCTCGTCGATCCGCAGGAGGTCCTGCTTGACGACCGCCCCCGCCCCGAGGTTGAGGTGGCCGACCTCGGAGTTGCCCATCTGCCCGGGCGGCAGGCCGACGTCGGGCCCGCTCGTGCGCAGCTGCGCATGCGGGTAGCGGGCCCAGAGGTCGTCCATGACCGGCGTGGCGGCCTGTGAGACCGCGTTGCCGGGCCCGGGCGGCGCGAGCGCCCAGCCATCGAGCACGACGAGGCAGACCGACGGGACCGGCAAGGACGCCAAGGTCAGCCCCGGACCGCGTCGACGATCGCCGCGAACGAGGCCGGCTCCAGCGACGCCCCGCCGACGAGCGCGCCGTCGATGTCGGGCAGCGCCAGCAGCTCGGCCGCGTTCTCCGGCTTCACCGAGCCGCCGTAGAGGATCCGCACCTGCTCGGAGGCCTCCTTGTCGAAGCCCGCCACGAGCGCGCGGACGAAGGCGATCGCCTCCTGGGCCTGCTCGGGCGTGGCGACCTGGCCGGTCCCGATCGCCCAGATCGGCTCGTAGGCGATCGTCACCTCCGCCAAACGCTCGACCGGCACCTTCTCCAGCCCCTCCTGCACCTGGTGGCGCAGCTTGCGCTCGGTGTCGCCGGCCTCGCGCTCCTCCTCGGTCTCGCCGACGCACAGCATCGGCTTCAGCCCCGCCTCGAGCGCGGCCGGGACCTTGAGCTGCAGCGCGCGATCGGTCTCGCCGAACAGCTCGCGCCGCTCGGAGTGGCCCAGCAGCGTGCCGTGGACGTCGAGCTCGGTCAGCATCGGGGCCGAGACCTCGCCGGTGTAGGCGCCCTGCGCGGCCTCGTGCATGTTCTGGGCGTAGACCTCCACGCGCGAGCCGCGGGTGGAGTCGACGACTGCCGCCAGCGCCGTGAACGGCACGCAGAGCGCGACGTCCACGCCGTCGGCGTCGGCGACGCGCGGCAGCAGCCCCGCGACGTACTCCTCGGCCTCGGCGATCGTCTTGTGCATCTTCCAGTTGCCCGCGATGAACGGGATCCGAGCGGGTCCGAAGGCGGCCCCGGACCGATCTTGGACATTCGACATCGGCCGGGGGCCGCCGGAGGGGGCCCCGCGTTCGTCTTTGCTCACGTGAGGGCCTCCACGCCCGGGAGGGCCTTGCCCTCGATCAGCTCCAGCGAGGCACCGCCGCCGGTCGACACGTGGTCGACACGGTCCGACAGGCCAAACTGCACGACCGCGGCGACCGAGTCGCCGCCGCCGACGACCGTCGTCGCGCTCGTCGCGGCGACGGCCTCGGCGACCGCCTTCGTGCCGGCGGCGAACGGCGCCAGCTCGAACGCGCCCATCGGCCCGTTCCAGCAGACGGTGCCCGCCCCGGCGATCTCGCCGCCGTACAGCGCCGCGGTCCGCGGACCGACGTCGAGGCCCATCCAGCCGTCGGGGACGTCGACCCCGTCGAGCTCCTGCGTCTCGGTGTCGGCCGAGAACGCGCGCCCCAGCACGAGGTCGACCGGCAGGCGCAGCTTCGCGTTGGGCAGCAGCCCGCGCGCGGCCTCGACGTCCTCGTCGGCGCACAGCGACGCGCCGACCGCGTGCCCCTGCGCCTTGAGGAACGGGAACGCCATCGCGCCGCCGATGAGCACGGCGTCGGCGACCTCGAGGAACCGCTCGAGCACGCCGATCTTGTCGGTCACCTTCGCGCCGCCGACGACGGCCACGAACGGCCGCTGCGGCTCGCGCAGGATGCCCTCGATCGTCTCCACCTCGCGCTGGAGCAGTCGCCCGGCGGCGTGCGGCAGCAGGTGCGCGACGCCCTCGGTCGAGGCATGGGCGCGGTGGGCGGCGCCGAACGCGTCGTTGACGTAGACGTCGGCGAGGTCGGCGAGCTTGCGCGCGAGCTCGGGGTCGTTCTTCGTCTCGCCCGGCTCGAAGCGGATGTTCTCCAGCAGGACCACCTCGCCCTCGCCCCCCTCGCCGAGCGCCACGTCGACGCCGAGCAGCTCGCTCAGCCGCGCGGCGACCGGCGCCAGCGAGTACTGCGGGTCGGGCGCCCCCTTCGGGCGCCCCAGGTGCGACACGAGGACGAGCTGCGCCGCTCCCGCCTCGCGCAGCTCGCGCAGGGTCGGCAGGGCGCCACGGATGCGGGTGTCGTCGGCGATCGCGCCGTCCTGGAGCGGGACGTTGAAGTCGACCCGCACCAGGACGCGCTTGCCGACGACCTCGAGGTCGTCGAGCGTCTTCACAGGACCTTCTGCACCAGGTCCACGACGCGGTTGGAGTAGCCCCACTCGTTGTCGTACCAGGAGACGACCTTCACGAGCGTGCCGTCGATCACCGAGGTCAGCAGCGCGTCGGCGATCGACGAGTGGGGGTTGGCGACGATGTCGGCCGAGACGATCGGATCCTCCGTGTACTCGAGGATGCCCGCCATCGGACCCGACTCGGCCGCCGCCCGCAGCGCGCCGTTGATCTCCTCGACGCTCGTCTCGCGAGCGGCCTCGAAGGTCAGGTCGACGACGGAGCCGGTCGGCACGGGAGCGCGCACCGCGAAGCCGTTGAGCTTCCCGTTGAGCTCGGGCAGGACGAGGCCGACGGCCTTGGCGGCGCCAGTCGACGTCGGGATCAGCGACAGCGCGGCGGCACGGGCCCGGCGCAGGTCCTTGTGCGGCGCGTCCTGCAGGTTCTGGTCCTGCGTGTAGGCGTGGATCGTCGTCATCAGGCCGTGCTTGATGCCGATCGCGTCGTTGACGACCTTGGCCACCGGCGCCAGGCAGTTCGTCGTGCACGACGCGTTGGAGATGACGTGGTGCAGCGCCCGGTCGTACTTGTCGAAGTTGACGCCGAGCACGACCGTGATGTCCTCGCCGCTCGCCGGCGCCGAGATGACGACCTTCTTGGCGCCGCCGTCGAGGTGCTTGGCCGCGTCGTCGCGCTTGGTGAAGAAGCCGGTGGACTCGATGACCACATCGACGCCGAGGTCGCCCCACGGCAGGTCGGCCGGGTTGCGCTCGGCGAGGACCCGCAGCGGATGACCGTCGACCACGAGCGCGTCGCCATGGACCTCGACGCTGCCCGGGTACGGCCCGAGGATGGAGTCGTACTTCAGCAGGTGCGCCAGCGTCTTGGCGTCCGTGAGGTCGTTGACGGCGACCCACTCGATGTCGGCGTTGGCGGCCTGGGCGGCACGGAAGACGTTGCGGCCGATCCGGCCGAAGCCGTTGATCCCGACGCGTACGGGCATGTTGTGGTCGATCTCCTTCGATGAAACGGCGGCAGAACTACGGCCTCTGACCGTATCTCACATCACCCAGACACGATCTCGACGCGCAGTCCGTCGGGGTCGCGCAGGTAGGCCGCGTAGGTGCGCGGGCCGTACTGGGGGCGTCGCCCCGGCGGGCCGTCGCAGCGCCCGCCGGCGGTCAGCCCGGCGGCGTGCGCGCCGTCCACCGCGGCCCGGCCGGAGGCCCGCAACGCCACGTGGCCGTACCCGGGCGCGGGGGCCCGGCGACGCATGACGATCCAGAACGTCGGCTCCATCACCCCGTAGGCGATCGCCGCCGGCCCCTCGTGGACCCGGCGGACGCCGAGGGCGAAGAACACGGCGTCGTAGAAGCGAGCGGAGCGGGCGAGGTCGGCGACCTCGAACCCCAGATGGTGGATCACCGACGGTCGGCCCGGGTGATGTCGCGGTGGTCCACGTCCACGCGGACGTCGTCGCGGTCGCGGTAGCGCGCCCCGAGGTGCTCGGCGATCGCCACGGAGCGATGCCGTCCCCCCGTGCAGCCGACCGCCACCATGAGGTGCGCCTTGCCCTCGGTGACGTACTGCGGCAGCAGGAAGTCCAGCAGCGGCTCGAGCTTGGCGTAGAACGCGTCGAGCTCGCCGTCGCGGGCGACGTACTCGACGACGCGCTGGTCGCGGCCGGTGAGCGGCTTGAGCTCCGGGACGTAGTGCGGGTTGGGCAGGAAGCGGACGTCGAAGACGAGGTCGGCGTCCCGGGCCGGCCCGTACTTGAAGCCGAAGCTGACGAACGTCACCGCCATCCGGGTCCGCGCCTGGCGGGGCAGGAACTCGTCGGCGATCCGGCGGCGCAGCGAGGCGGCGCTGATCCCGGTCGTGTCGATGACGACGTCGGCCCGCTCCCGAACCGGCCCGAGCGCGGCGCGCTCGTCGGCGATCCCGGCGGTGACCGCGCCCTCCGGCGACAGCGGGTGGCGGCGGCGCGTCTCCTTGTAGCGGGTGACGAGCGTCGTCTCGTCGGCGTCGAGGAACAGCACGCGGTGGCTGAGCCCGAGCGCCTCGAGGTCGTCGAGGACCGCCGACAGCGTCTCGAAGTAGGCGCCGCCGCGGACGTCGGAGACGACCGCGGCGTGCTCGACCTTCGAGCCCTCGTGGACGAACAGCTCCACGAGGCCGCGGATCATCTCCGGCGGCAGGTTGTCGACGCAGAAGTAGCCGGCGTCCTCGAAGACCTGCATCGCGGTCGACTTGCCGGCGCCCGAGAACCCGGTGATCACGACGAGGTCCTGCAGGTGCGAGCCTTCGAAGGGCGGCGGCGACCGGTGTTGCTGGTGCTCCGTGGTCGCCATGTCATCCATTGTGGCGCAGCCGCCCGACGGGGCCGCTTCACACGCCCGTCTTGTGCAGGCTCGTCCAGAGCTCGCGGGCGAGCTTGCCCGGCAGCCCCGGGACCGCCTCGAGCTCCTCGCGCGAGGCCGCCAGGAACGCCTCGGGCGAGCCGAAGTGGTTGAGGATCGCCCGCTTGCGCGCCGGGCCGACGCCGGGCAGGTCGTCGAGCACGGAGGCGGTCATCGCCTTGTCGCGGCGGCCGCGATGGTGGGTGATCGCGAAGCGGTGCGCCTCGTCGCGCACCCGCTGCAGCAGCTGCAGCTCCGGCGTGTCGTGGCCGAGCAGCAGCGGCGCGCGCACGCCGGGCCGGAAGATCTCCTCGATCCGCTTGGCCAGCGAGATCACGGCGACGCCGCGGTCGCGGAAGCCCTGCAGGACGCCGAGCCCCGCCGACAGCTGCCCGGGCCCGCCGTCGATGACGATGAGGTTCGGCAGAGCCGCGAACGACGGGTCGTGCTCGGGATCGTGCGGCGAGAGGTCGGCCTGCCGCTCCCAGCGGGCCAGGCGTCGGCTCAGCACCTCCGCCATCGCCGCGAAGTCGTCGGGGACGCCCTCCTCGTTGCCGCGGATGCGGAAGCGGCGATAGTCGGACTTCTTCGGCGCGCCGCCCTCGAAGACCACCATCGAGGCGACCTGATGGGTCCCCATGAGGTTCGAGATGTCGTAGCACTCGATCCGCAGCGGAAGCGCGTCGAGGCCGAGCGCCGCCTGCAGGCCGTCGAGCGCCTCGACGCGCTGCTGGCGCCGGCGCTCGCTCTTCAGCTTCTCCTGGTCGAGGGCGAGCCTGGCGTTGCGCTCGGCGAGATCGAGGATGCGTCGCTTGTCGCCGCGCTCGGGCACGCGCAGCTCGACCCGCCCGCCGCGCCGCTCGGCGAGGGCCTGCGCGAGGGTCGGGTCGGTCGGCGCCTGCACGAGGATCTGGCCGGGGATCGACATCGCCTCGGCGTAGTACTGCAGGACGAACTCCTCGATGACCTCCTCCAGCTCGCGCTCGCCCTCGTTGGAGAGGTAGAACGACTGGCGGTCGGAGAGGACACCGTCGCGGACCTGGAAGACCTGGGCGTTGGCGTCGGTCCCGTGGACGGCCACGGCGACGGCGTCGAGGGTGCCGACCGCCTCGTTGGCCACCCGCTGGCGCTCCAGCAGCGAGCGCACGGCGTTGAGGCGGTTGCGCTCCAGCGCGGCCTGCTCGTACTCCTGGGCGGCAGCCGCCGCCCGCATCCGGCGCTCGAGGTCGCGCTCGATCTCGCGGTAGCGGCCCGACAGGAAGGCGATGACGCCGTCGATCGCCTCCATGTAGCCCTCGCGCGTGACGTAGCCGACGCACGGCGCCCCGCAGCGCTTGATGTAGTAGTCCAGGCACGGCGAGCCCGAGCGCCGGCCGGGCTCGGCGCCCTGGCAGGAACGGAACTGGAAGACCTTGCCGAGCAGGTCGAGCGTGCCGCGCACCCGCTTGGCGTTCGAGTACGGACCGAAGTAGAGCCGGTTGCGGCGGTGGCGCTCCCGCGTGAAGTAGACGCGCGGGAACTCCTCCTCCATCGAGATCGCGATGAAGGGGTACGACTTGTCGTCGCGCAGGCGGATGTTGAAGCGCGGCTGGTACTGCTTGATGAAGTTCTGCTCGACGAGCAGCGCCTCGGCCTCGCTGGCGACGAGCAGGTAGTCGACCGACTCGATCGAGTCCGTCATCTCCACCGCTCCGCGCGTCACCGGATTGGAGAAGTGGCTCGCGACCCGCTTCTTGATCGACTTCGCCTTGCCGACGTAGATGACCTTGCCACGGGCGTCGTGGAACAGGTAGACGCCCGGCCCGTCGGGCAGGTGGCGACGCTGCTCGTGGACGCGGGCGGAGGGCGTGGTGGCCATCTCCTTCGAGGCTAGACGGCGGCCACGTCCGTCCGGCCGAAGTCGTCGCCCTTGAACAGCAGCGGCTCGCCACGATCGACGGCGAGCGCGGAGGCGAAGCAATCGCCGTAGCTCAGCGCGGCCGGGTGGCGGCCCTTGCCGAAGCGGCGCCATGCGACGCGCGCGATCTCGTCCACCTCATCGGCCAGGCGCCTCCGCGCGCCGCGCCCGCGAACGCGATCCAGGCGCTGGCACCGCGGCGGCCTCCGGCATCGGCGGCATCCGGCCCGCGGGTACGGTGGACGGACGATGACCGACCGCATCGATCAGGTCGCGCGCGACCGGCTCGGGTTCACGCGACTGCGGCCGGGCCAGCGCGAGGCGATCGAGGCCGTCCTCGCCGGGCGCGACACGGTCGCCATCCTCTCGACCGGCTCGGGCAAGACCGCGATCTACCAGATCGCCGGCCAGCTGCTGGACGGCGCGACCGTCGTGGTCTCGCCGCTCATCGCATTGCAGCGCGACCAGGTCGACGGCGAGGCCGACGCCGCGCTGCTGAACTCCACGCTCTCCGACCACGGGCGCGAGGAGGTCCTCGAAGAGGCCGAGGACGGCGAGCTCGAGTACGTGTTGCTGGCGCCTGAGCAGCTGGTCAACGACGAGGTCGTCGCACGGCTGCGCGAGGCCCGCGTGTCGCTGTTCGTCGTGGACGAGGCCCACTGCGTCTCGGAGTGGGGCCACGACTTCCGGCCCGACTACCTCGAGCTCGACGCGGCGATCGAGCGGCTCGGGCGACCGACCGTGCTGGCCCTGACCGCCACCGCGACGCCGCCCGTCCGCGACGACATCGTCGAGATCCTCGGGTTGCGCGACCCGCAGGTCGTGGTGCGCGGGTTCGACCGGCCGAACATCTGGCTGGGGGTCGAGACGTTCCACGACGCGCACGCCAAGCGCCGGGCGGTGCTCGACGCGGTCGTGGACGCGCAGCCGCCGGGGATCGTGTACGTGGCGACGAAGCGGGCGACCGAGGAGGTCGCGCGGGAGCTGGCGGAGCGCGGCGTGCGGGCCGCCGCCTACCACGGCGGGCTGAGCGCGAAGCGTCGCGACGAGACGCAGGCGGCGTTCATGGACGACGACGGCGTCGACGTGGTCGTGGCGACGATCGCGTTCGGCCTCGGCGTCGACAAGCCCAACGTCCGCTGGGTCTTCCACCACGACGTGAGCGCGTCGGTCGACGCCTACTACCAGGAGATCGGCCGCGCTGGCCGCGACGGCGAGCCGGCGCGAGCGGTGCTCTTCTACCGCGCGGCCGACCTCGGCCTGCGCCGCTTCTTCGCCGGCGGCAGCGTCGACGAAGCGGTCGTCGAGCGGATCGCGCGTGTCCTCGCGGCCGCCGGCGGCCCCGTCGACCCGACCGCGCTGGCCGGCGAGCTCGGGCTGTCGCGCACGCGGCTGGCGACGGCGCTGCATCGCCTCGAGCAGGTCGACTTCGTCGCGGTCACCGGCGACGGCCGGGTCCGGGCGCTCGGCGGCGACGCGAAGGTCGCCGACGCCGTGCACCGCGCCGTCGAGGCGGAGGAGGACCGCCACGCGTTCGATCGCTCACGCGTCGAGATGATGCGGGCCTACGCGGAGGAGCGGCACGGGTGCCGCCGGGCGTTCGTCCTCGGCTACTTCGGCGAGGTGTTCGAGCCGCCCTGCGGGAACTGCGACCTCTGCGACGCCGGCCTCGCCGCTCGGCCGCCGGGCGCGCATGCGGCGGGGTTCGCGTTCGGCGACCGGGTCACGCATCCCGTCTGGGGCCGGGGCACGATCGGCCGGCTCGACGAGGACCAGCTCACGGTCGTCTTCGACGCGGTCGGCTACAAGACCCTCGACGCCGGCGTCGTCGTCGAGCGGGGGCTGCTGCGGCGCGACGGATCGCCGGCGGGCGGCGCTCCGCGCGCCCGCTGAGCCGCCGCGTCGACCGCGAGTCGCGCGGCCGCGGCGTCGAGGAGCGCGGCGAGCTCGCTGCCGTCGCGTGGAGCGGCGGCGCCGCCGAGCGCGCCCCACGCCGGGATCCCGTCGAGACCGAGCGACCGCTCCAGCGACGCCCCGATCGCGCTCGTGGCGTCGGCCAGCGCCACCGCGCCGCCCGGGATCCAGACCCCGAAGCGATCGCTTCCCAGACGGCCCGTGCGGCCGTGATGGCCCAACAGCCGGGCGACCTCGCCGAGGACGGTGTCGGCCACCCGCGGGCCATGGGCGGCGTCGATCGCGTCGAGGCCTTGGACCTCGCAGAGCACCAGGGCGCCGCGGCCCGTCGCCGACAGCGCCGCACGCGTCGCCTGCAGCCAGTAGCGGCGGTTCGCGGCACCCGTGAGGTCGTCGGTCTGCGACAGGTGATCGACGTCGACGACCCGGCGGCCCAGCTCGTCGGGCGGCGCCGTCCCCGACGGCAGCACGTGCCGGGCGAGGTCGTCGAGGATCGCCGGGTCGCGATCGCAGCGCTCCAGCGCGACGTCGAGCAGCGCGTGGTCGGGCGCGCCGCCGCCGAGGATCCGGTGCAGCTCGTTGGCGAGCTGGACGACCGCGACCTGCGGCTCCGGCGACGCGAGGCCGCTCGCCCCGCCGTGGTGCAGCGCGATCGCCTCGGGGACGCCGGCGGGCAGGTTCCAGCGCTCCGCCAGGAGCGCGCCCGCAGTCGCATGGTCGACGCCCAGCTGCTCGCGCTCGGCCAGGATCCGCTCGAAGCCGCCGGGATGGCGCAGCGCGATCGCGTCGCAGGTCGCTGCGCCGAAGGCGAGGGGCAGCACGAGCTTGCCGACGTCGTGCAGCAGCGCGGCGAGATGCGGCACCTCGCCGGGGATCGCCAGGTCGATCGCCGCCGCCTGGGCGCCCCCGGCGACGCCCAGCGCGTGCATGTGGAGCTCGCCGCGCGAGGCGCCGGTCCCGGGCGCGGCCTCCAGGAAGCGGTAGGTCGCGGTCTCCAGCGCGAGCTGGCGCAGCGCGCGGCGCCCGACGAGCATGACCGCCTGGCGGATCGTCTTGGCCCGGATCGGCATCGACCGCGCCGCCGAGTTGGCGAAGCGCAGCAGGTTGGCCGCGAACGTCGGATCGGCCTCGAGCACGGCGACGAGATCGGCCGTCGTGGTGTCAGGGTCGTCGAGCGCCGCGAGGACGCGCAGCACGGTGGCGTCGAGGACCGGCAGCTGGGCCAGCTGGTCGACGGCGGCCGACACGCGCTCCTCGACCGAGCGGTCGACGGCGGGCCAGCGCTCGCCACCGGTTGCGCGCGCGGGTGCCTCCATGGCACGGCTGGCCTCGGCGCTCGCGCGCGCGGGTATGAGCGACGCTTTCGCGCGTGGACGGATGGAGGAGTAGGGTCGGGCGACGTGTCCGCGCTCGCCTACCGGACATGCCCGCTCTGCGAGGCGACCTGCGGCCTGGAGCTGACGGTCTCCGACGGGCGCGTCGAGCGCATCCGCGGCGATGCCGACGACGTCTTCTCGCATGGCTTCCTGTGTCCCAAGGGCGTCGCGCTGCGCGAGCTGCACGAGGACCCCGACCGGCTGCGCACGCCGCTGCGACGCCGCGCGAACGGGGGCTTCGAGCCGTGCACCTGGGACGCGGCGTTCGCGCTCGTCGACGCGGGCCTGACCGGGGCGCTCGAGCGCGGCGGCCGCGACGCGGTGGCCGTCTACCTCGGCAACCCCAACGCGCACAACCTCGCGGCCGTGCTGTACGGGCGGGTGCTGCTGAAGGCGCTCGGCAGCCGCAATGTCTACTCGGCCTCGACCGTGGACCAGTACCCCAAGCAGCTCGCCTCGGCGCTCATGTTCGGCGGCGCGCTGACCGTCGCCGTGCCCGATCTCGACCGCACCGACTACGTGCTCATGCTCGGCGCCAATCCGCTGGCCTCCAACGGCTCGCTCATGACTGCGCCCGACGTGCGCGGCCGGTTGCGGGCGATCCAGCGGCGCGGCGGGCGCATCGTGGTCGTCGATCCGCGGCGCACGCGCACCGCGCAGCTCGCCGACGAGCACCTGCCGATCCGACCGGGGACCGACGCCCTGCTGCTCATGGGCCTCGCCCACGTGCTGTTCGACGAGGGTCTCGTCGCGCCCGGCCGGCTCGCCGGCCTGTGCGACGGCCTCGACGCCGTGGCCGAGCTCGCGGCACCGTTCGACCCGCAGCGCGTCGCGATCCCGACGGGGATCGGCGAGGCGACGATCCGCCGGCTCGCGCGCGAGCTCGCCGCGGCGCCGCGCGCCGTCGTGTACGGCCGCATGGGCACGACGACGCAGGCGTTCGGGACGACCGCCTCGTGGCTGATCGACGTGCTGAACGTGCTGACCGGCAACCTCGACCGCGAGGGCGGAGCGATGTTCCCGCTGCCGGCGATCGGCGGCGCCAACAGCCGGCCGGTCGACCCCGCGCGCCCGCCTCGCGGCGTGGCGACCGGTCGCTGGGCCAGTCGCGTGCGCGGCCTCGGCGAGGTGCTCGGCGAGCTGCCCGTCGCGTGCCTGGCCGAGGAGATCGCGACGCCCGGCGAGGGCCAGGTGCGCGCGCTGATCGCGCTCGCGGGCAACCCGGTCGTCTCCACGCCGAACGCCGCGCGGCTCGACGCCGCGCTGCAGACGCTCGAGTTCATGGTCGCCGTCGACCTCTACGTGACCGAGACGACCCGTCACGCCGACGTGATCCTGCCCGCGCCGTCGCCGCTGGAGCGTTCGCACTACGACGCCGCGCTGTACGCGTTCGCGGTCCGCAACGTGGCCAACTACTCGCCGGCGGTCCTGCCGCTGCCCGACGGGATGGTCGACGAGTGGCGCACGCTCCTGCGGCTGGCCGGCGTCGTCGCGGGCCAGGGGCCGGACGTCGACGTCGACGCGTTCGACGACCTCGTCGCGCTGGAGCTCCTGCGCCGCGAGACCGCGGCGCCGGGCTCGCGGGTGGCCGGCCGCGATCCGGCCGAGCTGCTGGCCGTGCTCTCGCCGCGCCGCGGACCGGAGCGGCTGCTCGACGCGATGCTGCGCAGCGGGCCGTACGGCGCCGGCTACGACGGCGGCGACGGGCTGACGCTGGCGGCGCTCGAGGAGCGCCCGCACGGCTTCGACCTCGGTCCGCTGCGGCCGCGGCTGCCGGAGGCGCTGCGCACGCCGAGCGGGACGATCGACCTCGCCCCCGCGGCGATCGTCGCCGATGTGCCGCGCCTGCGCGTCGCGCTGGACGAGAGCCCGGACGGAGCGCTGCTGCTCATCGGGCGGCGCGACCTGCGCTCGAACAACTCGTGGATGCACAACCTGCCGCTGCTCACCCGCGGCCGGGCGCGCTGCACGGTGCAGGTCCATCCGGTCGACGCCGCGCGGCTCGGCCTCGCCGACGGTGCCACGGCCCAGGTGCGCTCGCGAGCCGGGTCGATCGCGCTCCCGGTCGAGGTGACCGACGACGTGATGCCGGGCGTCGTCTCGATCCCGCACGGCTGGGGCCACGCGGTGGACGGCGTCGGCTGGGCGCGCGCGGCCGATCAGCCCGGAGCCAACAGCAACGTGCTGTCCGACGAGCTGCGCGTGGAGCCGATCTCCGGCACGGCGGTCCTCAACGGGATCCCGGTCGAGCTGGAGGCGGTCGCGGTCTAGCGGTCGCGGCGCCGCAGCCGCGGCAGGAAGCCGTCGCGCCGCAGCTGGTAGACCGGCAGGCCCAGCGCCACGATCGCGGCCACGACGACGGCCGAGATCTCGATCGCCGAGGCGGCTGCGGGAACGCAGACCATGGCCGGACTCTACTCCTTGGTAGGCCGTCGGACAGCGGGTTCAAGTTCCGGCGCCGGTGGCCGATGGAACCGAGCAGGTCGCCGCATTCCCAGCTCCTCCTCCCCGGCGGCCTGAACCGAAGACACGCTGCGGGGCGCGGCCGATCCCATGCCCGGTCGCGCCCCCGCCGCGTCGGTCCTCCGCCCTGGCCGGCCGGTTGGGCGCGTGGGATCATGCCGCGCACGCAGGTCTCCCTTCCCGTGAGGAGCTGAGCCGATGGCCACGACCGTGACCGACCACGAGGCCGAGCAGATCGAGCGGGCCAACGCGACGGGGCTGACGCCGGTCGTGTTCATCCACGGGCTCTGGTTGCTGCCCAGCAGCTGGGACCGCTGGGCCGCCGTGTTCGAGGAGGCCGGCTACACGACGCTCACGCCCGCGTGGCCCGACGACCCGCAGACGGTCGAGGAGGCCAAGGAGCACCCCGAGGTCTTCGCGCACAAGACCGTCGGCCAGGTGGCCGACCACTTCGCCGACGTGATCGGCAGGCTGAGCAAGCAGCCCGCGCTCGTCGGCCACTCGTTCGGCGGCCTGCTCACCCAGATCCTCGCGGGGCGCGGGCTGGCCGCGGTGTCGGTCGCGATCGATCCGGCGCCGTTCCGCGGCGTGCTGCCGCTGCCGATCTCGTCGCTGAAGTCGGCGCGGCCGGTGCTCGGCAATCCGGCCAACCGCAACCGCGCCGTGCCGCTCAGCTACGAGCAGTTCCGCTACGCGTTCGCCAATGCGGTGAGCGAGGACGAGGCCAAGGAGCTGTACTCGACCTTCGCCGTGCCGGCGTCCGGCGTGCCGCTCTTCCAGGCCGCGACGGCGAACCTGAACCCGTGGACCGAGGCGAAGGTCGACACGAAGAACCCCGATCGCGGGCCGCTGCTGATCATCTCCGGCGAGCAGGACCACACGGTCCCGTGGGCGATCGCGAACGCGTCCTTCAAGAAGCAGCAGAAGAACGAGGGCGTGACGGAGATCGTCGAGATGCCCGACCGCGGGCACGCGCTGATCATCGACAGCGGCTGGCGCGAGGTCGCCGACACGGCGCTGGCGTTCGTGCGGCGCTTCACGTAGGCGGTCGTCAGCGGCGCAGCGGCGTGAAGCGGATCGCGTACGGGTAGTCGCCGAAGCTGACGTCGACGAGGTAGCGGCCGTCGAGCGCGATCGTGCGCTGGCCGGTGGCGGCGGCCGCCTTGAAGAGGGTGCGGCCGCCGGCGCCCTGCTCGGGCTGGAGGCGGACGACGAACGGGGTCTCGGCGGCGAAGTCCAGCGTCGGGTCCTCGGGCGCGACCTGCTCGAAGCGCACGCGGTAGACGCCGTGGAGCGTCACCGGTCCGTGGACGCGCGGCGAGGCCTCGCCGCGGAGGACGACCTCGCCGGGCTGCTTCGCCTGCCGGACGAGCTGCTGGGTGGCCGGCGGGATGGTCGCGGGGTCGTCGTCGGAGCCGCAGCTGGCGAGGGCGAGGACGAGGACGAGGAGCGCCGCGGCGGCGCCGGCCGATGTGGTCGTGGGACGCATGGTTCGGGCGGGATGGTGCCACACCTGTGCCTAGGTAATACTTAGGTATGTGACCATCCGACCAGCTCTCCTCTGTGTGGGCGCGATCGCGGCGATCGGCGGCGCGGGGGCCGTCGGCGGCGTCGCAGCGCCGGCCGCGCTCGCCGCCGCGCCGCTCCCCACTCCCGCGCCGATCGGCGACGACGCGGGCTTCCTGCAGTTCGGCGTCCTCGCCGAGCGCGTCTCGTTGACCGCGTACCGTCGGGCGCTCCAGCAGCGCAGGACCTGGACGCGCGACGAGCGCGACCGGTTCAAGGCGATCGTGCGCCAGAAGGTCGGCCACGTGCAGGACCTGACCGCGGCGCTCGGCGAGTCGGCCCCGAGCCGAGACGACTACACGGTGCGCTTGCCGGCCCGCGCGTTCGCGTCCCAGCGTGGGGCGCGGCGGTTGCTGGAGCGCCTGGAGCAGCTCCTCGTCGGGACGTACGTGAACGGCAGCGCGTTCAGCGCCGACGACGGCACGCGGCTGCTGCTGTCGCGGCTGCTGGTCGCCGACGCCCAGGCGCTCGCGGGGGTGCGCGCGCTGCGCGGCGTGCACGTGACCGCGGGCCTGCCCGCCCCGATCGGGCTGGACGCCGCCGGCGCCCAGCTCGATGCCCTCCTCGAGCCGAACGGATACCCCACGTCATGATGCGACGCCCTCTCCTCCTCGCCACCGTCCTCGCCGGCCTCACGGTGCCGGCAGCCACGGCCCAAGCCGACGTCGACGTGTACGCCGCCGCCTCGTTGCGCAACGCGTTCCCCGAGATCGTGGGCTCGGCGACGTACAACTTCGCCGGCTCCAACACGCTGCAGCAGCAGATCGAGCGCGGCGCGCCGGCGGATGTGTTCGCCTCCGCCAGCCCGGGCGAGGCCCAGGCGCTCTTCCGGAAGGGGCTGTGCACCCGGCCGGTGACGTTCGCGACGAACATCCTGGTGCTGCTCGTGCCCGACAGCAACCCGGGTCGCGTGTCGAGCGTCTACAGCCTCAAGGCGGGCGGCAAGCGGCTGGCGATCGGGACGGCGGGCGTGCCGATCGGTGGGTACACGCGCCAGCTGCTGCAGCGGCTGCGGCTGTCGTCGGTGCTGAGCTCCAATCGGGTGAGCGAGGAGAAGGACGTCGCGAGCATCACCTCGAAGGTCGCGCTCGCCTCGGCCGATGCCGGCTTCGTCTACCACACGGACGCGAAGGCCAGCGCAGGACGGACCCGGGAGATCCGGCTGCCCGGGTGGGCCCAGCCGGCCGTGCGCTATCAGCTCTGTGCGGTGAAGCGGTCGGGCGCCGACACCGCGGGCGCGACGGCGTTCATCGCGAAGGTGCGGTCGAGCGCGGGGCGGTCGGTGCTGGCGCGGTACGGGTTCGGGCTGCCGCCGAGAGCCTGACGGGCAAGGCCCCTACCGCGCCCAGCGGTTAGGGTGCCGGCCATGGACGTGATCGACGAACTGGTCGCCAACAACCAGGCGTTCGCCGCCGGGCTGCCCCATCAGCACCTTCCGCTGCGCCCCAGCCGCCAGCTCGCGATCGTGACATGCATGGACTCGCGCCTCGACGTCTTCGCCGCGCTGGGGCTGCGCGACGGCGAGGCGCACGTCCTCCGCAACGCCGGCGGGGTCATCACCGACGACGTCATCCGCTCGCTCGCCGTCTCCCAGCGCCGCCTCGGGACGCGCGAGGTCATGCTCATCCACCACACCGACTGCGGCCTGCTGACGTTGACCGACGACGGCTTCCGCGCGGAGCTCCAGGACGCGACCGGCGTCGCCCCGGCCTTCGCCATCGAGTCCTTCACCGACCTGGACGCCGACGTGCGCCAGTCGATCCTGCGCGTGCGGCGGTCGGCGTTCCTGCTGCACCGGGATTCGGTGCGGGGGTTCGTGTACGACGTGGATACGCACCTGCTGCGTGAGGTGCGGGTGGACGAGGCGGCGTAGCGCGGGGCTCGGCCGCTCACCACTCGCAGGCCACGCCGTCCCCGTCGCGATCGAGGTCGTAGTGATCGTCCCCGACGACCTCGACCGCACCGGTGTAGTCCGGCCCGTCGCCGCTCCCGCCCTCGCAGTCGTAGTCGTCGGAGTCCGGGTTCAGGCAGGCGCCGGTGTAGCTGGGGTCGCAGTCGTCGGCGACCGCCTCGCTCGGCGGCGCCGCCTCGATCGCGTCGGGACCGAGATCGGCGCGCTCGGCGTAGCGGTCCGCCTCGTCCTGGGTGTAGGCGTCGATCGCCGCCTGCGTGAACCGCACGACGCCGCGATCGGCGGTTCGGCACGTCACGCGCCCCGCCGACGGGCTGCAGTCCGTGGAGTAGGTCGCCTGCGTCGCGGGGCTGAACACCTCGATGACCTCGCTCTCCCCGCTGGCCCAGTACTCGTAGAAGACGTTCTGCGCGAACTCGCAGGTCGTCGTGTCCGCCCGGACCGTGATGTTGGGGTCGCACGCCACGTACCGCGGCGAAGCGGCTGCCGCTGCGCGGGCACGACTGCGCGACTGGCGTCGTCGGGGCTTGCCCGTCGGTTCCTTGGGCGCCGCGGTCACCGTCCTGGTGACCGTGACGGTGTTGCGCCCCTCTTCCGCGGTCCGCTCGGCAGCGCCACAGGCTGCGAGCGCTGTGGCGCACCCGAATAGCACAGCTCCCACGACCAATACACGAGAGAGGTGGCGCACTCGGCCACACTAGGTCTCTCGAATGTGCAACGTCTCTGCAACATCTGTCCACCCGGCCCAGCGCTGCGAAGTCCATGCCGCAGGGTCCACGATGGCTGCAGCGGTACCGAGACCGAGGACGGCGTAGCGAGACCAAGCCGAGGACCGGGCGAAGCGCATCATCCCCTCCGACGGCGGTGTATTCGCACAGAGATGTCGTCCCCTGTGCACATCGGACACGCGCCCGTCCCACCGGCGGCACGGGCGAGCGATCACTCAGACCTGTCGAGCGTCCACCAGGTCATCGACGATCTTGAAGTCGTCGATATCGCGGGTCAGCAAGGGGACGGAATGGACCTTTGCGGTCGCAGCGATCGCTAGATCGATGCTGCGCCGGCGCGGCTGGCCTCCGCGTCGCGCAACCGCGGCCGAGAGCCGGCCCCACTCGCGGCTGACGTCGGCGTCGATCGGGAGCGGGTCGAACGTGGCTTCGATGATCGCGAGGCGTTGCAGGCGGCGGGCACGCTCGTCGTCATCGCGTGCGACGAGGACGCCGAAGTGCAGCTCGGCCAAGGAGGCGGCGCTGATCGCGGCCTCGGTCACCGACTCGGGCGGGGCGCCGGCGATGAGCACCGACGTGTCGAGGAGGGCTCTCACGAACCGAACGGATCCTGGAGCGATGCGTCGAGCCGATCGATGTCCTTGTCCAGCGTGACCGGAGCAGGCGTCTCCCAGATCCGCACGAGTTGACGCGCCGCGACCCAGCGGCGTGGGCGGGTGGGGCCGAGATGTGCGACGGGACGGCCGGCCACCGTGACGGTGAACTCCTCGCCCGCCTCTGCGCGGCGGAGGACCTCCCCCACGTTGTTGCGGAGCTCCTTCTGCGGGATCGTCGGCACAGGAGCGACGGTAGCACTTCTGCTACCTCGCTTGGCACGCCGGTGAACGGAGGTCAGCCTCATCGCACCAGCCGCACTTCCAGCCCCGTCGATCCTGCGGGATCTCCCGCGCCGCCCATCAGGCCGAGGATCGCGGCGACGTAGGCCGTCGTCTCCGGGATCGGGGGAACGCAACCGCAGCGGGAGACCTTGTCGGGGCCCGCGTTGTAGGCAGCGAGGGCGAGGGGGACGGAGCCGATCTGGCGGAGGAGGTCGCGCATCAGATGGGCCTGGGCATCGATGGCGGCGTCCGGATCGGTGGGGTCGGTCAGGCCGTAGGCCTCGGCGGTGGCCGGCATGAACTGGGCGATGCCGCGAGCGCCCGCGGATGAGACGGCGAATGGATTGAAGCCGGACTCCTGCTGGAGCTGCGCAGCGAGCAGCGTGCCGGACACGCTCCAGCGCTGGGCCGCCCTCGCGATCGCGGGGGCGTAGCGGGCCGGGACGAACGACGGGAGCGACGAGCCGCCCTCGCCGTCGGCGTCTCCCCCACCCTCGGCGTCGCGGCGATGGGCCAGGGCCTTCGCGCTGCCCGCGTTCAGCGTGTAGCCGAAGTGCCACGGCTCCCAGCTGTACCGCCGCAGGAAGTGGAACCGCTCGGCGTTCGCGGCCAGCCAGCCGTACGCCGCCGGTGGGCCGAGATCGAGCTCGGTGGCGAGGCGGTGGAGCGACCGGCCCGGTGGGGCGACCCACCTCGGGTCCGGATTGGCGGCAAACAGCTTGGCCTGCTCGGCGTTGGAGCGGAACGCCGACGCGATGATCAGGTGGACGCCGTCGGCCGCCGCAGCCGCTGCCATGCGGTCGAAGGCCTGGGCGACGTCCGGACGCATGCGGTGGCCTTGGCGCACCGCGAACGGGCCGTCGTACTCGTCGCCCCATGAGGCGCCGGCACCACCGAGTCCTGCGTCGGGGACGAGCTGGGCATCGGCGCTGGCCTGGACGTCGATCGTGCGACCGGCGCCGGTCACCGTCATCGAGATCCGCTCGCCGACGGCGACGCGGACGAGCGTCGGCGCGACCGGATCGGCGTCGGGGAACGTGACGTTGACGGCCTCAGCCGAGTTCGCGCGGGCGGTCTGCTCTCCAGCGCGCGCAGCAGCGGCGAGGTAGGCGGCGCGCTCGAGGTGGCGTGGGTTCGGGAGGCCGTCGATCGTCGGCGGCTCGAAGAGGCGCGGGTACAGGTCGTGCATCCTGCGGGCGGCGGAGAGCGCGCCGAGATCGGCCGCGCGTTGCTGGCGATTGTGGGCTCCCACGCCGCTGGCCAGGAGCGCGAGCACGCCCGCGCCGAGGACGATCGCGCACAGCGCGGCGATGAGCAGCAGCGCGGCCTGGCCGTCCTCCGATGCCGCCCGACGGGCGAGGGAGCGACGGGGGTGCCGGACCGAGGCGTTCGCGTTCGGCCCTTGCGGCGACTCCGATGACGGCGCGCCGGTCGGCGGCCCGCCGAGGCGCATCCGCGGCGACGACACGGATCGCCGCGGCACGGCCGCGCGTGCTCCGTCGAGCCGCCACGCGGGCGGCGTGACGGGCGCGAGGGCGCCACCGCAGCGCTCCCGCGGCGGCGCCACGGCCTCGGAGACCCGAAGTGACGTCACTGCGACGCCTCCAGTGCGGCGCGCACCTCGCGCAGCCCGGGAGCGGCGAGGCCGGCGCCGGCGAGCGTGCGGACGAGGGCGCCGGGGGCGGCCGACGCGTCGAGGGCGCGTGCGGGCGCGCCCAGCTCGACCAGGCGCGTGACGGCGAGATCGACGACGAGTGGGTCGGCGCCGTGGACAAGGACCGCGTCGCGCTGGACGAGCTCTCCGTCCCACGCGTCGCTGCGCGGGCCGGAGAGGAGCAGCACGAACGGTGCATCCCCGCAGGCGCTCTCGGCGCGGCCGAGTCCGTCGACCGCGTCCGTCTCGTGGTCGGGCAACGTCACCGTGACCAGACGACCGACGGCACCAGCGGTGATGCCGCGGGCGCAGAGCGAGGAGGCCAGGCGGCGGGCTGCTGGCAGCGCGAAGGCTGACGGAGCCGCAGGAGCGGTGGCGGTGGACGCAACCGCGGAGCCCCCACCGGCGGAAGCCTCGGAGCCGACGCCCCGGGCCGACCCGGTGGACGACGCCGCATCGCTCGCTCCGGCGCGCCAGGCAGCGACGACGGCGATGCCGCTGGTGCCCGCAGCGGCCAGCGCGACCGTCGCGGCGAGCCGGAGGGCCATCGGGCCGCTGGCGAGCAGGGCGATCGAAGGTGCCGGTTCGGCGGCCGCCCGGCTGCGGGCCGCGCGGCGGTCGGAGCCGCTGCGCTCGGCGTCGCGCCGCGTCTGCGGGGCTCCGCCGGCCGGGCGGATGAACCAGCCCGCGGCGGCAGACACGGAGCGGGTGAACGAGCCCGGACCGCTCATGACGCCCACCCCGTCGCCTGCGCGCTCCGGGAGCGGGTGAACAACCCCGAGGCGTTCACGACGCCGACCCCGCGGACGCGGTCGCCTTCGCGCTCAGCTTGTCCCCCACCGCCCTGATCGGGGCCGGTGGGCGGACGACGACCTGGACGCGGCGGCCGTCGACCTCGACGTCCATCCGCTCGCGCGCCCAGCCCGGCAAGGCAGAACGGGCGGCGTCGCGCGGGTCGCCGCCCTGGAGGAGCGCCATCGCGCCCGCCTGGGCCGCGTGGTCGGCGAGCTCCCGGGCGACACACGCGGCCAGCAGCTGGGCGGCGACAAGGGCCACGCCGACGAGCAGCGGCAGCATGCCGACCAGCTCGACGGTCGACTGGCCGGAGACGCAGCGGACGAGACGCAGGCCCATCGTCAGCCTGCCTGGGGCGCGAAGTGGGCGCGGGCACGGACGGCGGTCAGCTCGGCGCCGACCACGACGATCGGGATCGGCACGTGCACGGTGACCGAGCCGACCGCTCCCACCTTCACCCGCACGCCATGCGCGAGCGATCCGGGGAGGACGGACCGGGCGGCGGCGCGCGGGTCCTCGTCCAGCGCGCTCGCCCGCGCGGCGGCGCGGGCGGCCGCGCCGGACATCCAGACGGCTTGGCCGACGATGACGGCCTGCCAGCCGGCCAGCGCGAGCAGGACGATGATCGGCAGGAGGACGACGAACTCGACGGCCGCCTGTCCGCGCTCGCCAGCGAGGACACGAAAGAGACGACGGAAGGGGTCACCGCGGCGCGACAAGGTGGATCGGAGGAGGGGCGGCGGCATGGGCGCCACTCTCCCGGGACCCGTGTGTCAGCGCAGCACGTCTTCGTTGCGGGATCGCAACAAATGCGATGCGACACAGCGATGGGGCGTCAGCGCGGCACGCCGCGGCAGCGCCAGGCGCCGCTCCTCAGTACTCCCGCGCCCGCCGCCAGACGCGGTACAGCGCGTATCCGGCGCCCGCCAGCAGCAGCAGCCACAGCGCCGTCCCGCCGCCCGTGTCGAACAGCTTCGGCGTCGCCGCCAGCACGAGCACGATCACGCCGAGCGCGGTGTAGAGCACGAGCCGCCAGGTGTCGCCCAGCGCATGGATCTCGTAGCGGTTCTCGCGGTAGAACCGGGCCGACAGCAGCCCGATGCCGATCGTGATGATCACGAACAGCGTCGCGCCGAACAGGTCCGCCGCGGTCGAGCCGCCGGGCAACGCGTACACGCCCAACGCCAGCAGCGCGACGATGCCCCAGTTGCGGACGTGCTTCACAACCCGAACTGTAGAGGCGCGCCGCAGGGCGCACCAGCCTCGGCTGCTCAGGAGACGAGGTCCTCGGCCTCGACGCCGCTCGCCTCGGCCGCCGCCAGCGTGACCGCCTCCGCGGCCGGCGTCACCAGCTCGACGCCATCGGCCGGCTCCGGCGCGAACCGGTAGCCGATCCCGAAGTGGGTGTGGATGTAGCGCCACTGCGGCGAGGCCTTCTCGAGCTTCTGGCGCAGCTTGCGGACGAAGACGTCGACCGAGCGGTCGCCGCGGACCATCGCGTAGCCCCACACGCGCTGGTAGATCTCCTCGCGCTCGAGCACCCGCCCCCGCGCGCTCGCGAGCAGCTCGATGAGCTCGAACTCGCGCCGTGTCAGGTCGATCGAGCGCCCGTCGGCAAAGGCCTGGAACTGGTCGGCGCGGATCTCGATCTCGCCGGCGACGACCGGCTCGACGTCCACGCGCGCGTCGGCCCGGCGGCGACGGCGCACGACCGCCTCCACCCGCGCGATGACCTCCTCGGGGTGACAGGGCTTGCTCACCCAGTCGTCGGCGCCCAAGCGCAGGCCGCGCACGCGCTGCGCGACCGTCGACTGCCCGGTGCAGACCACGACGCCCAGCCCGGGCAGCGCGGCGCAGGTGCGCTCGAGCCACTCCCAGGCCTGCGGACCGAGCATCGCGAGGTCGACCACGACCGCGCTGAGCCGCATCGCGACGAGCGCGTCAGGCGCGACGGGACTCCCCAGGACACGGTGCTCCCAACCGAGGCGATCCAGGCGCTTGCCGAGCACCTGCAGGAAGCCGCTGTCCCGGTCGAGGACCGCAAGGCGCAGCGGTGCGCCGGTCGGGCCCTCCTGTGCCATCGCCGCGGTCACGACGGGGGTTCCTTCGACCATGGGTCGGAGCATAGAGGCCGGCCCCGCCGGCAGGCACCCACGAACGCCGTTCCGTCACAGGGTTTTCACAGGACTTGCGCACCTTGCGCCGACCTGCACGAGCGGGTGTGCGCGACGTCACACGACCGCCGCGAACGGCGTGTGCGACGCGTCACACGGCCCGCTCGGGCCGCGCAAGCCCGACGTCACAGGGTGCTCGGATGCGAGGAGTCCGAGAACTCCCGGAACAGCCCCGTCACGACGAACGCGGTCTGCTCGCCGATGTCCACCGCGTTGTCGCCGATGCGCTCGAGCGCGCGCGCCACGAGCACCATGTGCATCGCCCACTCGCGCGTGTCGGGGTCGTCGCCGACCGCGATCGCCATCTGGAAGATCTCGCGGTTGAGCCGGTTGATGTCGCGGTCCTGGCGCACCAGGTCGCGCGCCAGCTCGACGTCGCGCGTCGCGAACGCGGCCTTCGACTGCAGCGCCTCGCTGCGGGCGAACTGGCCCATCTGCACGAGCTTGTCGATGACCTCCTCGCGCACCGGCGGCTCATGGCCGGCGAGCGGGACCATCTTGGCGATGTTCACGCATTGATCGCCCATCCGCTCGACGTGCTTGATCACGTGCAGCAGCGCAGCGACGACGCGCAGGTCCCCCGCCACCGGCGCCTGGAGCGCCAGCAGCGACAGGATCCCCTGGTTGACCTCGAGATAGCGTCCGTCGAGGCGGTCGTCGTCGGCGACCACGAACGAGGCGAGCTCGACGTCCTGGTGGGCGACCGCCTCCATCGCGCGATCGAGCTGCTCGACCACCATGTCGACGCCGCCCAGCGCGGCGGTCTCGAGCTGGGCGAGCGACTCGCGGAAGTGCACGCGCGCCTCGTCGGACATCTAGCCGACCTTCCCGGTGACGTAGTCCTCGGTCCGCTGGTCGGCGGGGTTGGTGAAGATCCGCTCGGTCGGCGCATGCTCGACGAGCCGGCCGATGCGCTTGTCCTCGCCGGCCTGCAGGTCGACGATGAAGAACGCCGTCGTGTCCGACACGCGCGCCGCCTGCTGCATGTTGTGCGTGACGATCACGATCGAGTACTGCTGCTTGAGCTCGAGCATCAGGTCCTCGATGCGCCCGGTCGAGATCGGGTCCAGCGCCGAGCACGGCTCGTCCATGAGCACCACGTCGGGCTCGACCGCCAACGCGCGGGCGATGCAGAGGCGCTGCTGCTGGCCGCCCGACATCCCGAACGCGTTGTCCTTCAGGCGGTCCTTGACGTCGTCCCACAGCGCCGCGCTGCGCAGCGCGCGCTCGACGATCTCGTCCATGTTCCCCTTCATGCCCAGGACCTTGGGACCGAACGCGATGTTGTCGTAGATCGACTTCGGGAACGGGTTGGGCTTCTGGAAGACCATGCCGATCCGCTTGCGCACCTGGACAGCATCGACCGACGGGCCGTACAGGTCCTCGCCGTGGTAGGTGATCCGGCCGGAGACCGTCGCGCCGGTGACGAGGTCGTTCATCCGGTTCAGGCAGCGCAGCAGCGTCGACTTGCCGCAGCCGGACGGGCCGATGAACGCGGTGATCTGCCGGGAGGCGATCTCCATCGTCACGTCGGCCACCGCCGGCTTGCCGCTGTAGGCGACGCCGACGCCGGCCAGCTCGAAGACCGGCGGCGCCTGCGGCGCCGCGGCGGGCTCGCGCTGGTCGGCGACGGTCTCGAAGTGCGGTCCGATCGCGGGCTCGCTACGGGTCTCGGTCTGGTCGGACACGGGGTCGTCGTCCTTCGGGTTCGGGTTCGTCGCGGTCACGCGCTCACCAGCGCTGCTCGAAGCGGTTGCGCAGCCAGATGGCGATGCTGTTCATCGCCAACAGCAGGAACAGGAGCACGAGGATCGCCGCCGCCGCGAGGAGCTTGAATTCCTCCTGCGGCCGGGAGATCCACTCGAAGATCTGCAGCGGCAGGGCCGTGTAGCCGGAATCCAGACCGGTCGGATTGAAGGCCACGAAGCTCGCCGCGCCAACGAGGATCAGCGGCGCGGTCTCGCCGATCGCGCGCGACAGCGCGAGGATCACGCCGGTCGCGATGCCCGGCACCGCGGCCGGAAGCACCTGGCGCCAGATCGTCTGCCACTGCGTCGCGCCCAGCGCCAGCGAGCCCTCGCGGATCGACGGCGGCACGGCGCGGATCGCCTCGCGGCCGGCGATGATCACGACCGGCAGCACGAGCAGGCCGAGCGTGAGGCCGCCGGCGAGCACCGTGCGCCCGAGGTCGAGCGGACCCCGCACGAGGAACGCCAGGCCGAGGATGCCGTAGACGATCGAGGGCACCGCCGCGAGGTTCTGGATGTTGACCTCGATGAAGCGGTTGTACCAGCGGTTGGAGTCCGCGTACTCCTCGAGGTACAGCGCGGTCGCGACGCCGATCGGCACGATGAAGAACGCGCAGACCGCCATCAGCCACAGCGTGCCGGTGATCGCCGCCTCGGCCCCCGCCTTGTTGGGGTTGAACGAGGCGAAGCTCGTGAGGAAGTCGAGGTTGAGCTTGCTCGCGCCGTCGCCGATGACGTCGACGAACAGCAGCACGAGCAGGCCGATCGACAGCCCCAGGCAGCTGAGCAGCAGGCCGCGAAAGCCGACGTCCTTGGCGCGGACCCCGCGCGGGGCCGCCGGGATGGCGCTCATTCGTACACCTGCCGGTACTTGCGGACGAAGCGGATCGCGATCGCGTTCATGAGCAGCGTGAGCGCGAACAGCGTGAAGCCGACGGCGAAGATCGTCTTGTAGCCGATGGAGCCGGTCGGGATGTCGCCCTTGCCGGTGGCCGCGATGAACGTCGTCATGGTCTCCACCGACTTGGTCGGGTCGAAGGTCAGGTTCGGCACCTGGCCGGCGGCGATAAGGACGATCATCGTCTCGCCGATCGCCCGCGAGACGCCGAGCACGATCGCGGCGACGATCCCCGACAGCGCGGCCGGGAAGGTGACGCGCAGGACGACCTGCAGCTTCGAGGCGCCCAGGCCGAAGGCGCCCTCGCGCAGCGAGTAGGGCACCGCCGACATCGCGTCCTCCGACAGCGAGGCGATGGTCGGCAGGACCATGAACCCCATGATGATGCCGGCCGACAGCGCGTTGAAGACCTGCACGTCGAGGCCGAGCACGTCGCGCAGGATCGTCGGGGTGAAGAAGGTCAGCGCGAAGTAGCCGAAGACGATCGTCGGGATGCCGGCGAGCACCTCGAGCACCGGCTTGAGGGTCTTGCGCACCCGCGGCCGTGCGTACTCGCTGAGGTAGATCGCCGCGCCGAGCCCGAGCGGGACGGCCACGACCAGCGCGATCGCGGTGATGAGCAGCGTGCCGGTGACGAGCGGCAGCACGCCGTACTGCGGGTCGGCGAACAGCGGAGCCCACTCGGTCCCGGTCAGGTAGTTCCAGATCGAGACCTCGCCGAAGAACTCGAGCGTCCCCTCCAGCAGGGAGGCGACGATCCCGAGCGTGGTCAGCACGGAGAGCGCCGCGGCCAGGAACAGCAGGACGCGGATGACGTCCTCGCTCCAGCGGCGCCGAGCGACGCCCAGGACCGGAGTCCCGGGCGTCGCCCCCTGGCGAGCAGGTGTGGCGCTCGTTGCCACTTACTGAGCCTCCGTCGTCTCCGTCGCCGCGGCGCCACCGGAGCCGACGCCGGCGAGCTTGTCGACCTCCGCCTTGGACTCGGCGGCCTGCTCGGGGGTCATCGGGACGATCTGCGCGTTCTGCGCGATCTCCGCCTGGTTGTCGATCACGTACTCCATGAACGCCTTGACCTCGGGACGCTGGAGCGCCTTGTCGGACGGGTACATGAAGATCGGGCGCGAGAGCGGCTTGTAGGAGCCGTCCTGGATCGTCGTCGCGTCGGGCTTGACGCAGCCGGAGCCGCCGTCGACGCCGACCAGGTTCAGCGCGTCCTGGTTCTGCTCGTAGTAGGAGAAGCCGAAGTAGCCGAGCCCGCCGGCGTCGCCCTCGACGCCCTGGACGAGCACGTTGTCGTCCTCGGAGGGCTGGTAGTCCTTGCGCGTCAGCCCCTCTTCACCGTTGATGACGTCGGTGAAGAAGTCGAACGTGCCGGAGTCGGTGCCCGGGCCGAAGAGCGAGACCTGCTGGTCGGGGAGCTTCGGGTCGATCTCGTTGTAGTTCTTGACCTTGTCGGTCGACCACAGCTGCTTGAGCTGGTCGACGGTCAGGCAGTCGATCGCCAGCTCCTTGTTGGTGACGACGGCGATGCCGTCGTTGGCGACCTGGACCTGCTCGTAGGCGATGCCGGCCTTCTCGCAGATCGGCGCCTCCTCGTCGTCCTTGATCGGACGCGACGCGTCGGAGATGTCGGTCTCGCCGGCGCAGAACTTCTCGAAGCCGCCGCCGGTGCCCGACTGGCCGACCGTGATCTTCACGTTCGGGTGCTCGGTCTGGAAGCCCTCGGCTGCGGCCTGGGCGAAGGGGAAGACCGTGCTGGAGCCGTCGATGGCGATGTTGCCCGAGAGGTTGCCGTTCCCCTCGCCGGAGGAGCCGGAGCCGGTGCTCCCGGTGCTGCCGGAGCTGTCGTCGTCCCCGCAGGCCGCGGCCCCGAAGGCGAGCGCTCCGGCACAGGCGACGGCGAGGAGCTTGCGATGCCTCACGTTCGTCCTTTCATCGTTTCGATGCATTCGCGGAGGAGGCTCGCAACGCACGACCCACAGCCTGTTACGGAGCTGTCGCCGACTTGTGAAAAGCGTGTGAAGGCTCCGGCGCGAAGCGGTAGCCGAAGCCGAAGTGGGTGTGGATGAAGGCCTGGCCGGGCAGCGCCTCCTCCAGCTTCACGCGGAGCTTGTGCACGTAGACGTCGACCGAGCGATCGCCGTTGCGCAGCTCCGCCTCCCAGGCGATCCGGTAGAGGTCCTCGCGCGAGACGATGCGCCCGGCCCGGGTCACCAGCGCGGCCAGCAGCCGCAGCTCGCGCATCGACATCGCCACGACCCGACCGCCCGCGAGCACGAGCCCGTCGGACGGGTGCACCTCCAGCTCCCCCGCGCGGAGCACATCGTCGTCGAAAGCCGCCTCCATGGCCGCCACCCTCGCGCGCGACGAGGCCGGTGGCCGTTACCCGCCGGTGAAGCTCCGGTGAAGAACTCGTGTACGAGGGCGTGCGGTGTCTAGGGTCCCGCCATGCATCTCGTGCGGCGGCGCAAGATCGACGGCCCCGTGCTCGACCTCCTGGAGGAGGCGGGCCGCAACGTCCAGCACACCGCGCTGCTGCTGCGCGACCTCGTCACGGACTACCCCGAGCGCGCGGACCTCGCTCGGGAGCTCTACCTGCGCGAGCAGGAGGGCGACCGGATCGCCCACGACATCATCCACCGGCTCGCCGCGCGCGCGCCGCGCCGCCGCGCCGCCCTGGACACCACCGACGGCTACGCGCTGGCCACCGCGCTGGACGACATCGTCGACTTCGCCGAGGAGACCGCCGACCGCCTGGGCCTGTACGGCGTCGAGGCGCCGATGGAGCAGGCGGTCGACCTCGCCGACGTGCTCGTCGGCGCGGCCGAGCAGGTCGCCCGGGCGCTGCGCACGCTGCGCACCGGCGGCGACCTCACGCCCAACCTCGTCGAGATCCACCGCCTCGAGAACGAGGGCGACCGGATCTCGCGCGAGGCCGTCGCGTCCCTGTTCGCCGACGGCATCGACCCGATGGTCGTCATCCGCTGGAAGGACGTCTTCGACTCGCTGGAGTGCTCGGTCGACGCCTGCGAGCGCGTCGCCCACGTGCTGGAGGGCATCGCGCTCAGGCAGCGCCGGTGAGCGCGGCGAGCAGCTCCCGCGGGCCCGTCAGCGGCTTGGGCTCGGGCGGGCGAAACGCGGCGACGCGGCTCGTGGCCCGGCCGTAGTCGACCAGCCCCTCCAGCAGCTTCACCGCGGCGGCCACGCCGTCGATGACCGGCACGCCGAGCTGCGCGCCGACGCGCTCGTCGAGCGGGCCCATGCCGGCGCACCCCAGGCAGATCGCCTCCGCCCCGTCCTCGTCGATCGCACGGCGGCCCGCCGCGACGATCGCGCGCTCGGCCGTCGTCGGGTCGCGCTCGATGTCGAGCACGCTCAGACCTGTCGTGCGGACCGAGGCGCAGCGCGCCTGCAGCCCGTGGCGGCGCACGACGTCGAGCATGAGCGGACGGGCGCGGTCGAGCGCGGCGACGACCGCGAAGCGGTGGGCGAGCGGCAGCGCGAAGAGCATCGCCGCCTCGGCGATCCCGACGACCGGGACGGGCGACAGCTCGCGCGCGGCCTCCAGCCCCGGGTCGCCGAAGCAGGCGACGACGACCCCGTCGTACTCGCGCGCGCGGGCGCCGACGACCTCCAGCGTCGCCGCGGCGGCGACCGCCTCCTCGGCGTGGCTCTCGATCGACGGCGTCCCCCACGGCGCCGTGACCGCGTCGATCTCCGTCCCCGGGCGCGCGTGGCGATGCGCGGCGGCGGCGATCGCGCCGGTCATCGCCGCGGTCGTGTTCGGGTTGACGACGAGCAGGCGCATCGTCACGCGTCCACGACGTCGCGAGCGACGAAGCGGCCGCGGCCGGGCCGCGAGACGACCGCCCCGTCCTCGACGACCACGTCGCCGCGCGCGAGCACGGTGCGCGGCGCGCCGCGCACGGTCCAGCCCTCGAACGGGTCGTAGTCGGAGGCCATGCGGTGGGTCGCGGCCGAGATCGTGTGCGCGCGCTCCGGGTCGAAGACGACGAGGTCGGCGTCGGCGCCCGGGGCGATCTCGCCCTTGCGCGGCGCCAGCCCGAAGCGGCGCGCCGGCCCGGTCGCCGTCAGCTCGACGAGCTGCTCGAGCGTGATCCGCCCCGCCCGCACGCCGCGGTCGTAGAGCAGCGACAGGCGATGCTCGATGACCGGCAGGCCGTTGGGCATCTTGGAGAAGTCGCCGCGGCCGAGCTCCTTCTGCTCCAGCGTGAAGGGGCAGTGGTCGGTGGAGCAGCTCTCCAGCGCGCCCTGGCGCAGCGCCGCCCACAGGACCTCCTGGTCGCGCTCGGTGCGCAGCGGCGGCGAGCAGACGAACTGCGCGCCCGCGAAGCCGGGCCGGGCCAGCTCGTCCTCGGTCAGCAGCAGGTACTGGACGCAGGTCTCGGCGAAGATCGGCTCGCCGCGGTCGCGGGCGGCCTGGATCTCGCGCACCGCGCCTTCGCAGGAGACGTGGACGACGAACAGCGGCCGCCCGGCCCAGCGGGCCAGACGGATCGCGCGGCTCGTCGCCTCGACCTCCAGGTCGGCGGGACGGGTGGCGGCGTGGAAGCGCGGCGCCACGTTCCCCGCCGCGAGCGCCTCGCGCACGTACACGTCGATCGCGTCGCCGTTCTCGGCGTGGACGAGCAGCATCCCGCCCGTCTCCCCGGTGCGTCGCAGGACGCGCAGCATCTGGTCGTCGTCGACCATGAACGCGCCCTTGAAGGCCATGAAGACCTTGAAGGTCGAGACGCCCTCCTCGACGACGCGGCCCATCTCCGCGATCGCCTGCTCGCTCGCGTCGCTGACCGCGAGATGGAAGCCGTAGTCGACGTGCGCGCGGCCGGCGGCCTTCTCGTGCCAGGCCTCCAGGCCGCGCAGCAGGCTGCCGTCGGTCTGCAGCGCGAAGTCGACGATGCACGTCGTCCCGCCCGCGGCCGCGGCGGCGGTGCCGGTGTCGAAGTCGTCGCAGGTGACGGTCCCCGAGGTCGGCATCGCCAGGTGCGTGTGGTGGTCGATCAGTCCCGGCAGCACGAGGCAGCCGGTCGCGTCGATCGTGCGATCCGGCGTCACCTCCAGGCCGAGCCCGAGCTGGGCGATGCGCTCGCCGTCGACGAGCACGTCGGCGCGGCGTGCGCCGAGGCTCGTGACGACGTGACCGCCCTGGACGAGCGTGCGCATCAGCCCGCCACCGCCTCCGGCGTGCTGCCGACGATCGACCGGTAGCCCGGCGGGTCGGTCGCGCCCTCGGTCGAGACGGTGAGCACGACGTGATCGTCGCGCAGGCCGAGCTCGTCGCGATGCACCAGCAGCCCGGCCAGGCCGGCCGCGCCGCTCTCGCCCGAGACGATCCGGTCGCGCGCGAGCAGCCGCATCGCCTCGCGTGCGGCGTCGTCGTCGACCGTGGTGAACGCGTCGACGCCGCGCTGGAGCACCGGCCAGGCGATGAGCGACGGCGAGCCGCAGTTCAGCCCGGCCATGATCGAGTCGTGCGGGCCGGGAACGGTGACGATCCCGCCGGCCTCGATCGAGGCGATCGCGCAGTCGGCGCGGGTCGGCTCCACCGCGACGATCCGCGCGCCCTGCGGCCGGAAGTGCGCGATCGCAGCGGCGGCGAACGCGCCGACGCCGACCTGCGCCGCGACCACGCCCGGCGAGCGGACGCCGAGGGCGACGAGCTGCGCGTCGAGCTCGTGGCCGATCGTCGCGTAGCCCTCGATGACCCAGGCCGGGACCTCCTCGTAGCCGGGCCACGAGGTGTCGGAGATCACCAGGCTGGTCGCGTCGGCCAGCGCGGCCGAGGCGGCGACCGCCTCGTCGTAGCTGCCGTCGACGACGGTCACCCGGGCGCCCTCGCCCTCGATCGCCGCGATCCGGGCCGCGACCATGTCGTCGGGCACGAGGATGTGGGCCGACAGCCCGAGCAGCGCGGCCATCCGGGCGACGGCACGGCCGTGGTTGCCGTCGGTGGCGGCGACGAGCTCCAACGGGCCGGCGCCCGCCAGCGCGCTGCGCAGGCCGTCGAGGCCGCCGACCGCATCCGGGTCGGCGCCGACGTGGGCGCACAGCGCGCGGTACGTCGCCCACGACGCGCCGAGGATCTTGAACGACGGCATCCCGAGCCGCGCCGACTCGTCCTTGACGAGCACCCGTGCGACGCCGAGCGCGGCGGCCGCGGTCGGCGCGTCGGCCAGCGGCGTCGGCGCGTAGCCGGGCAGCGTCCGGTGGAAGCGCAGCGGGGCGTCGCCGGCCGGCGCGACCGACAGCGGGCCGGCAGAGGCGTTGTGGAACACGCGAACGGCGCCCATGGTCACGCCTCCGGGCGGTCGAGGGCCAGCAGGGCGGGGACGATCGCCGCGTAGCCGCGGGCGCCCGTGGCGAGGTCGTCGAGGCGGAGGTGCTCGTCGACGCGGTGGGCCATCGCCTCGTCGCCGGGGCCGAAGCCGACGGTCGGCAGGCCGAGGCGGCCGGCGCTGCCCGACCCGTTGGTGCAGAAGGCCCAGTGGCCGAGTCCGCGGTCGATGCCGGCCTCGCGCAGCGCGGCGAGCGCCGCCCGGACCTCCGGCGCCTCCGCGGACAGCTCCCAGGCCGGCGCGAAGTTCGGCGCCTCCAGGTGCGCGCCCGTGTACGTGTCGTAGGCGTCGACCGCGATCGAGGCCCGCCCGGTCGTTCCGTACGGCGCCAGCGCCTCGTCCAGCGCGGCGCGGATCGGTCGCAGGACGTCCTCCTCGGTCTCGCCCGGCAGCGTCCGGCGGTCGTAGGTCGCCACGCAGCGGTCGGGCACGACCGACAGGCCCGGGTACGGGCGGCTGATGACGTCGGTGAGGACGAGGATCCCCTCCCCCAGCAGCTCGTGGCGCGGCAGCGCGATGTCGCGGCAGGCGCGGATCACGTCGGCCATCGCCTCCGCGGCGTTGACGCCGAGCTCCGGGCGCGCCGAGTGGGTCGGCCTGCCGTCGACCTCGACCACGATCTCGGCGCGGCCGCGCTGCGCGCGCGACAGGCGCAGGTCGGTCGCCTCGCAGATGACGACGCGGTCCGGCCGCACCGCCTCCAGCACCGGCATGAGCGCCGGGCCCTCGGCCAGCTCCTCGGCGATCGAGGCCGAGATCACCACGCGGCCGGCGCGCAGCGTGTCGCGCAGCGCGGCGACGCCGTGGATCGAGGCGGCGAGCTGGCCCTTCATGTCCATCGCGCCGCGGCCGTAGAGCGCGCCGTCGGCGATCTCCCCCGTCGGGTCGCGGGTCCACGCGGCCGGATCGGTCACGCCGACCGTGTCCATGTGCGAGTCGAGCAGGACGCACGGGCCGGGCCCGGCGTCGAGCGTGCCGGTGACGTTGCCGTAGCGATCGACGGCGACCGCGAAGCCGAGCCGCTCGAGCTCCTCGCGCACGATCGCCGCGACCTCGCCCTCCTGTCCGGAGAGGCTGGCCGCGCCGACCAGGCGCAGCGCCAGGTCGGCGACCGCGTCGCGATCGATCGCGGCGGGGGTGGTGGGCAGGGCGGTGTCGGTCATCGGAGGCTCCGGATCGGGGTGGTTCACGTGGTCACGGCGGCCGCGCGCACGACGCCGCCGGGGCGCTCGCCGGTCGGCGCGCCGTCGCGCACCACGTGGCGCCCGGCGATCAGCACGCGCGCCACGCCGGGCGGGGTGCGGCATGGGTCGTCGTAGGTGGCGGTGTCGACGAAGGTCGCGGGGTCGAGCAGGACGAGGTCGGCGCGCAGGCCGGGCCGGATGCGGCCACGGTCGGCGAGGCCGAGCCGGTCGGCGGCGCGGCTGGTCAGGCGGGCGACGGCGTCCTCGACGGAGATCAGCCGCTCGCGCAGCGCGTAGCGGCCGAGCACGCGGGCGGCGGTCCCGTACAGGCGCGGGTGCGGACGGGCGCCGTAGATGCCGTCGGAGCCGACGAGGCCGAGCCGGTGCGAGAACAGCGCGCGCACGACCGCCTCCTCGGCGTAGTGGTCGACCATCGCGACGTCCAGGCGCGTGTCGCGCAGGAGGTCCAGCGCGGCGACCATCGGGTCGCAGCGCCCCTCCTCGCCGAGCTGCGCCAGCGTGCGCCCGACCGCGTCGGCGCGCGGCGCGCCGGCCTGGGCGACGACGATCCGCTCGGGCCCGCAGGCCGCGTAGAGGTTCTCCCAGCCGGGCAGGCCGTCGTGGGCGTCGCGGACGATCCGGGCGCGCGTGTCGGCGTCGTCGAGCTGGGCGAGCACGCGCGCCGCGCCGCCCTCCAGCGCCCACGCCGGCAGCAGCGCGGTGAGCACCGTCGAGCCGGCGCCGTAGGGGTACTGGTCGAAGGTCAGGTCGATCTCGCTCGCCGCGCGGTCGAGCAGCGCGAGCAGCGGCTCGACGAGCTCGGCGTGGCCGACGAGCTTCAGGTGGCTGAGGTGCAGCGGCGCGCCCGTCCGGCGAGCGATGCCGACGAACTCCTCGATCGCCGCGAGGATCCCGCCCGCCTCGTTGCGCACGTGCGGGACGAGCGGAGCGCCGAAGCGGGCGGCCTCCTGCGCGACCGCCTCCAGCTCGTCGGTCGCCGCGTACAGCCCCGGCAGGTAGATCATCCCGAACGACAGCGTGCGCGCGCCCGCCTCCAGGCAGGCGCGCACGGCCTCGCGCATGCGCCGCAGCTCGGCGGCGTTCGGCGCGCGGTTCTCGCTGCCGATCACGTAGTCGCGCACGGCGCCGTGGCCGGCGGACGGCACGAGCGTCGTCGCGGGGCCGGTGGCCGCGAGCGCGTCGAGGTACTCGTCGAACGTGGACCAGCCCCACGTGTCCGGGCCCCGGCCCTCGAGGCCGACGAGGTAGGCGCGGCGGTCGTCGCGCCGCGCCGGCTCCACGGGCGCGGGCGCCAGGCCGTCGGGGTGCAGCAGCTCGGTCGTGAAGCCCTGGGCGACCTTCGGCTCCAGCGTCGGGCGTGCGAACGGCTCCAGCGCCGAGTGGGCATGCAGGTCGACGAAGCCCGGCGTGAGCAGCAGCCCGGCCGCCTCGACGACCTCGGCCGCGCCCTCGTCCGACAGGCCGGCGCCGACGGCGAGGATCTCCCCGCCGCCGACCGCCACGTCGGCGACCCGCCGGGGGCCGTCGCCGTCGGCGACGGTCGCCCCGCGGATCAGCAGCTCGGCGTCCATCAGCCCGCCTCCGCCGCCTCGACGCCGACGGTGCCGGCCGGCTCGAACTCGTCCGGCAGCCTGCCGCGGGCGCGCCGCACGAGCGCGACCGCCACGAGCTGCAGCAGGAAGCCGAGCCCGAGGCCGACGAACCACGCGTACTCGTAGGTCCAGTCGATCGCGTCGACGACCTGGCCGAGCAGGCAGACGACGGTGCCGATCGCCAGCACCGCGATGCTGACGAGGTTGAACCCGCCCTTCGCCCAGTAGCGGCCGTTGCGCCGGTACAGCTCGCCGAGGTCGAGCCGGCGCCGCCGGACGAGGTAGAAGTCGGCGATCATGATCCCGGTCGCGGGGCCGATCACCGCGCCGACGTTGTTGAGGACCCGAAACAGCGTGTCGGGGCTCTCCATCAGCTTCCACGGCATGTAGGCGAAGCCGAGGACGATCGCCAGGCTCGCGGCGCGCTTGAAGGTGAAGATGCGCGGGAGCAGGTTGGTGATGTCGTAGGCCGGCGAGACGATGTTCGCCGCGAGGTTGACCGACATCGTCGCGACCGCGATGAGGATCGCGCCGACGATCGTGAACGCCGGGATGTCGATGGCGACGAGCACGTCGGCCGGGTTCCACAGCAGCTCGCCGGTGTGGGCCTGGGTGCCCGAGACGATGATCGCGGCCATCCCGTAGAAGACGATCGTCGCCAGCGGCAGGCCGATCAGGGTGCCGCGCACCTGCGCGCGGTTGGAGCGGGCGAAGCGGGTGAGGTCCGGGAGGTTGAGGACCATCGTCGCCCAGCTGGCCGAGACGAAGAGCGCCACGCCCGGCAGGAAGCCGTGGACGAGGAAGTCGCCGGTCGTGCCGTACTTGGAGGACTCCTCGAAGACGGGGCCCAGGCCGCCGGCCTTGTCGATCGCCCAGATGAGCGCGGGGACCATGACGACGAAGACCATCGGTCCCGCCCAGCTCTCGAAGCGGCGGACGGTCTCCATGCCGTGGCGGATGACGAGGAAGTTGATCGCCCAGTAGGCGATCATCGCCACCCACAGGTTGGCCGCGACGCCGGCGACGACGGTGTCGAAGCTCCTCCAGCCGTCGAACACCGTGCCCAGCAGCGCGTTGATCGCGGTGGCGCCGAGGTAGCTCTGGACGCCGAACCAGCCGATCGCGACGAAGCCGCGCAGCATCGCCGGGATGTTGGCGCCGAAGGTGCCGAACGTGGAGCGGGCCCACACGGCGTAGGGAATGCCGAAGCGCGCGCCGACGCGCCCGGTGAGGACCATGAGACCGAGCTGCAGCAGGTTGGCGATCAGGACGACGAACAGCGCCTGCCAGGCCGACATGCCGCCGGCGATCATGCCGCCGAGCACGCTGAAGCCGAAGGCGCTGTGGACCATCCCCATCCAGAGCGCGGCGAAGCTCCAGCCCGTCCAGGTGCGCTGAGCGACCGGGGTCGGCGCCAGGTCGGCGTTGATCAGGGCGGGGTCGGCCGCCGGTGCGGCGCTCGGGGCCCCCTCGATCGGGACGCTGGCCGTGGTGGCCATGGGTAGTGCTCCTCTCTCTCCGACTTCGCCGCGGCCGGGCCCTCACAGCCCATGGCAGCACGTTGCGCCGCGCATCGTACAGGTTGTAATACAAGTGTCAACTGCCAAATCTTGGAAGTTGGCTGACAAGCCGGTAGGCTGACGTCGAGTGAGCAGCGACTCCCGCGCCCCAGGCCGTCCCGTTCCGCCCCCGCCGCGCAGCCGCGCGCGGCGTCCGCTGGGCGACGAGATCCGCGACGCGGTGATCGCCGACTTCATCGCCAGCGGCGCCGTCACCGCCGGAGAGCGGCTGCCGACCGAGGCCGAGCTGTGCGAGCGCTACGGGGTCTCGCGCGTCACCGTGCGGGCTGCGCTGCGATCGCTGCAGGAGGCGGGGCTGATCGTCGTGCGCCAGGGCCTGGGATCGACCGTCCTCCCCCAGTCGGAGACGATCACGTCCGGGCTGGACCGGCTGTGCTCGTTCGAGACGTTCGCCCGCGCAGCGGGGCGCGAGGTCGACAGCGCGGAGCTGGAGATCGCCGAGGTGGCGCTCGACGAGCGCGGCGCGCAGCGGCTCGCGGTCGAGCCGGGCACGCGCGCGCTGCGCGTCCAGCGGGTCAAGCTCTACGGCGGCGCGCCGGTCGGCTGGATCGTCGACTGGGTGCCCGTCGACGTCCTGGCGCCCGCGACGCTCGTGCGCGAGTTCGCCGGCTCGGTCCTCGACGTCCTCCTCGCCCACGCCGAGCTCGACGTCGAGTACTCCGACTGCGACGTCGTGCCCGTCAACCTCGACGCCGACCTCGCCAAGCTCCTCGACGTCGAGCCGGGCACGGCCGCTCTCTACCTCGACGAGCAGACCTGCACCCGCCAGGGCCGCGTCGTGAACTGGAGCCAGGCGTGGCTGCTGCCCGAGCACCTGCGCTTCGCGCTGCGGCGGCGCAAGCAGTACGGCGGCGCGGCGGAGTAGGAGCGGCGGCTACCGGACGGCGAACGGGTCGCGCACGCGGATGCCGTCGTAGCGGCGGAAGTCGCGATCGCGCGTGTAGATCGCCGCGACGCCGTGCTGACGCATGAGCGCGACGAGGTGGGCGTCGGGGACGTGGTTGCCCCGCGCGTCGCTGCCCGCCGTTGCCTGGTAGGCGCCCCAGAAGCCGTCGCCCTCGCCGGGCGCACGGACCTGCGGGCGCTCGAGCAGCGCGGTGACGTTCGCCATCGCATCCTCCGGCCGCAGCGGACGGGGCAGGATCCCGGGATGCGTGACGATGCGCAGATAGCCCATCAGCGCGGGCCAGAACAGATACACCAGCTCGAAACCGCCGGCCAGCTGCTCGAGCAGCTCACGCGCCGGCACGTGGTGCGGGTCGGACGCATTGGAGGCGTAGACCAGCACGTTGGCGTCGACGGTGACGCTCACGGCTTCGCGTCGAGCACGGCCCGCACCGCCTCCTTGTCCTCGAGGTCGACCTTCGGCGCACCGAGGTCTCCGCTGACCCACCGCAACGGCTCGGGCGCAGCGGGCGGATCCGCGGCCAGGGCCTGCGCCAACAGCTCAGACGCCACGGTCCCCATGCTCTTGTGCTCGCGGGCGCCGCGCCGGCGCAGCTCGCGGAGCACCGAGGGATCGAGGTCGAGGGTCGTGCGCGCCATGATGCATGATGCTAGCGGACATCGCATCTGATGCTGATCACACCGGGAGGACCGTCGGCCCGGCCACGCGGCGCGCTCAGGCCCGGCCCTCGTAGGCGGCGTCCCAGCGCCCGTCGGCCTGCGCCGCCTCGACCTCGCGCAGGCCGGCCGGGCGCATCCGGCCGGCCTCGATGAGCGCGGTCGCCTTGTCGCGGTTGATGCGCGACCAGCGACTACGGCGCCGGCGCGGGGTGAAGCGCTGGAGGAAGAACGTGTCGTCGTGCGCGTGGCGGACCGTGTCGATCCAGCCGAAGCAGAGCGCCAGCTCCAGCGCCTGCGCATGGGTGATCGTCGTGACGCCCGTGCCCTTCTTGGCGATCCGCAGCCACACCTCGCCGGCGCGGTCGTGCTCGGCCTCCAGCCACGCCTCGAAGTCGGCCGGGGTCGCGAACTGCAGCGCCTCGGCGTCGCTCATGCGTCCACCACGATCAGCACGCCGGTGGCGACCGACAGCACCAGGCCCAGCGCGGTCATCGTGATCACCATCCAGCGATCCTGCGCGCGCCAGCGCGCGTCCATCACCGCCGTCTCCACCTGGCGCTGGCGCCACGTCCCGGCGAGGATGAACGCGATCCCGTAGAGGATGAAGCCCACGCCGAGCGCCGCGTAGGCCCAGTGGTCGCTGCCGCCGAGCTCGGGCACGACCCGCCCGACGCCGACGCCGACCGCGGTCGACGCCAGCCCCGTGCGCCACCAGGCCAGCTGCGTGCGCTCGTTGGCGAGGTGCGTGCGCCGCGTGGCGTCGCCCGTCTGGTCTATCCGGCGACCGGCTTGGAGTCCATCAGGCTCGTTCCGCATTGCCAGCAGAAGATCGCACCTCTGCTGTGCACGGCGCCACACGACCGGCACGTCCCGATCGTCGCGGTGTCCTCCATCCGCAGCAGCCGCTCGACCTCGCCGAGCTCCGCGTCGGCCTCCTGCAGGATCGCGGCGCGCTTGACGAGCACGTCCAGGCGGAAGTGGTCGCGGATCGCCATCTCGTAGGCCAGGCCGCCGAGATCCCACGTGAGGTCGGCGACGCGCGCGGCGAGCTCGTCGCGGCGGGCGCGCAGCTCGCGCGTGGCCGAGGGCTCCGCCGCCGGAACGGTGATGGGCGCCGGCGCGCCGCGCCGGCGCAGGCCGTCGATGATGCTCATCCGATCTCCTCGAACGATCCGCCACCCGCGGCGGGCTTGTCGTCCTTGGGCGGCGGCTGGCCGCCCGTGCCGACCTGCTTGGGCAGCTTCTGCGACTGCTTCTGGTACTCCTCGGGCGAGGCCTGGTCGAGCGCCTTGACCTCGCTGCTGGTTGCCTTGGACGAGCTCGAGGACGACGCCGCGTCCTGGTCCTTGGACGAGCTGGACGCGGCCTGCTTCGGCTTCGCGGGCTTCGTCGGCGGCTCGTCGGCCGCGCCGGTGTTCGCGGTCGTCGCGGCGGCGGGCGCCGCGCCGCCCTCGACCTTGATCACCTGCGGCGGCGGCGCGGCGGCCTGCGAGCCGCCGTCGTCGCCGGAGCGGCCGATCAGCACCCCGATGGCCATGGCCAGCAGCAGGCAGGCGACCGCGCCCAGCACCGTGGGCAGCGACCAGCCGGAGCGCGTCGGCGCGGCGGCCGGCGCCGGCGCGGGCGCGGCGGGTGGCGCAGACGCGGGGGCGGCCACCGGCGGCGGCGCCAGCAGCGGCTGGTAGTCGATCCGCGCCTCGCCGCGGCGCGCGCCGCACGCCAGGCAGTAGCGCTGGTCGGTCGCCATCGCGGCGCCGCAGCTCGGGCACGGTGCGGGACGGGCGTCGGGCGTCATCCGAGCTGGACGGGCGGCGCGGACACCGAGAGCTGCGCCCCCTTGGGGTTGCCGATGAAGTAGAGATGGAAGCGGACGGGCTTGCGCGTCGGATGCGGGTCCAGGCGGTCGATCACCGCGCGACCCGCGGCGACGATCCGCCCATCCCGGCGCGCGACGCCGTACACCGTCAGCCGCTTCTGCACGACCTTCGAGCGGTTGCGGATCACGCCGCTCACGTAGGGACCGTCGACGTCGGAGCCGGCCTTCAGGCCGGAGATCTCGATCTCGGGCACCTTCGCGGGCGCCGCCGCCTTCGCCTTGCCCACCTTCACCTCCACCCGGCTCGGCTTCGCGGCGGCGACGACCTGGTTGTTGACCCACACCACCTTGCGCCCGGCCGGCAGCAGCGCGGCGGAGGTCAGCGACGGCTCGATCCCGCCGGTGTCGTTCTTGAACAGCGACGCCTTGTCGGGGCCCTTGACGTCGATCGCCACCGGCACGTCGACCATCCCGGCCCGCGAGGTGTTCTCGAGCTCGACGACCGCCGCCGTGCCGTACTCGTCCTGCAGCACCGCCGTGTCGACCACCCGCACGTCCGGGTTGGACGACGTCAGCTTCAGCCCCTCCTGGTGGACGAGCGACGTGCCCTGGGCGCGCAGCTTGGCCGCCTTGTCCTGCGTCGACTCGCAGCCGGCGAGCGCGAGGACCGCCACGAGCGCGAGCGCGATCCGCGCCGCTCGCATCAGCCGAACGCCCCGGCGACGTAATCGCGCGTGCGCTTCGCCCTCGGCGCGCCGAAGACCTCGTCGGCCGGCCCGTACTCGACGAGGTCGCCGAGGTACATGAACGCGACCTGGTCGGCGATCCGGTAGGCCTGCTGGAGGTTGTGGGTGACGATGACGATCGCGAGGTCGCGCTTGAGCTCGACGATGAGGTCCTCGATCACCGCGGTGGACTTCGGATCGAGCGCCGAGCAGGGCTCGTCCATGAGCATCACCTCGGGCATCGCCGCCAGCGCCCGCGCGATGCACAGCCGCTGCTGCTGGCCGCCCGAGAGCCGCAGCGCCGGACGGCCGAGGTCGTCGGCGACCTCGTCCCACAGGCCGGCGCGGCGCAGCGCCTCCTCGACCTTGGGCAGCAGCTCGCGCTTGCCCGGGCGGCGCATCGCCTGCTCGCGGATCGCGTAGGCGACGTTGTCGAAGATCGACATCGGGAACGGATTCGGCTGCTGGAAGACCATCGAGACCTTGCGCCGCAGCTGGGTGATCTCGAGGTGGTCGACGTCGTGGCCGTCCAGGACGATTCGCCCGCCGCGGGTGGCGGTCGGCGTCAGCTCGGTGAGCCGGTTGAGCGTCCGCAGCAGCGTGGTCTTGCCGCACCCCGACGGGCCGATGAGCGCGAGCACCTCGCCCTGGCGGATCGACAGCGAGACGCGCTTGACCGCCTCCTTGCCGGCGTAGGCGACCGTGAGCTCGTCGAGCGTCATGCGCTCGGCGCCGACGGTCGTCGAGCGGTGGCGGCGCGGCGCGGCGGGCTCGCCGGCGCCGGGGCGCGCGATCGTCGGCGGCGCGGCGACGTCGATCTTGCGGATGGGCGGCGGCAGCGCCTCTCGGGCCTCGGTCTCCAGCATCAGCGGGCTCCTTGGTAGCCGTAGCGCGAGCCGCGCCTGGCGATCGCGCTCACGACGAAGTTCAGGACGATCACGATCACCAGCAGGACGAAGGCGGCCGCGTACGCCTTGCCGGGCGCGTTGCCCTCGCCGGCGGGCGAGTTGTTGTAGACGTAGCTCGTCAGCGTGCTGCCCTGCCCGCGCAGCTGGTTGAGGATCGGGATCGAGCCCTCCCGCGACAGCTGCAGCGTCGCGCCGAGCAGGATCACGACGATCGCCGTGTCGCCGGCGATGCGGCCCATGCCGAGCGCGGCGCCGGTCCCGATGTTCGGACGGACCGCAGGCAGCAGGACGCGGCGGATCGTGGCGATCTTCGTCTTCCCCAGGCCGTAGGACGCTTCGCGCACGTGCTGCGGCACGCCTTGCAGGCCCTCGCGCACCGCGCCGAAGACGAGCGGCAGCGCGATGAGCGACATCATCGTGCCCGCCGTGAGGAACGAGCGGCCGAAGACCGCGCCGCCCTCGGCGGTGAACGACATCCAGCTGAAGATCCCGTTCTGGAAGAGCAGCAGGCCGAAGATCGCCAGCACGATCGACGGCACGCCGGCGACGATCTCGATCGCCGCCTCGACCATCCGCGCCAGCCAGGTCGGCCGACCGTACTCGACGTACCAGACCGCCGCGGCGGTGGCCAGCGGGACGGCGACGACGATGCCGATCGTCGTCAGCAGCAGCGTTCCGAGCAGCGGGTCGAGGAAGCCGCCCGCGCCGTGCTGGTCGGCCGAGACCTGCGGGTGGCTGAAGATCATCGACAGCGAGAGGTTCTGCAGCCCGCGGTAGAGCATGTACAGGACGATCGCCGCGGCGACCAGGCAGAGGCCGATCCCGGTCGCCCAGCACGCGAAGTACGCGAGCTTGTCGGTGATCCGGTAGTGGGCCAGCGACTCGCCACGGCGGCGGCCGGGAGCGGCGGCGACGGCCATCAGAGGCGCACCCCGTACTTCTTCAGCGGCTGCTTGGCGGCGGCGCCGGCCAGCGAGAGGAAGAAGCTCGAGACCAGCAGCACGGCGGCGAACGCGTAGATCGTCTGGCCGAACGGCTTGACCGACAGGCCTTCGGCGTTGTCGACGATCGTCGCCGCCAGCGGGCGCATCGGCTCGAAGAAGAACGTGAGGCCGTCGAGCGGGTTGGGCGCGAAGCCGACCGAGCCCGAGACCATCGAGAGCATGATCGCCTCGCCCAGCGCGCGGGCGGTGGCCAGCACGGCGGCGGCGATGAGCGCGGGGCGCGAGGCGCGGACCGAGACCGTCCACAGCGCCCGCCAGCGGTTGACGCCGAGCGCGACCGCCCCCTCGCGCCAGCCGCGCGGAACGGCACGCAGCGCGTCGACGACGATCGCGATCATGATCGGCACGATCATCACCGTGAGGATCAGCACGGCGACCAGCAGCGACGAGCCGTTGAGCTGGATGACGCCGGCGACGGACTCCTTGCGCGCCTGCGAGATGAGGTCGTTGCCGACGAACGGCACGATCACGAGGACGCCGATCAGGCCGTAGATGACCGATGGCACCGCGGCGAGCAGCCGGACCGTGGGCTCCAGGACGCGGCGCACGCGCTCGGGCGCGAACTCGACGATGAAGGCGGCGGCCAGCACGGAGATGACCAGACCGAGCGCGACCGCGAGGAACGTCGACAGGAACGTCGCGTAGATCAGCGGCCAGGCGCGGATCTCGTAGACCCACTCCTTCGGGTCGGCCGGCGAGTTGAAGATGTCGACGAGCTGCTGGTCGACGGAGCCGCCCGACCCGAACCAGGCCAGCCCGTTGTGGCTGAACGACGGCCACGCCCGGTCGACGACGTAGACGACCATCGCCGCGATGAGCACGAGCAGCAGCGACGCGAGCGCGCCGAGCACGAGCTCGGCGCGCCGGTCGCTCCACGGTCGACGCAGAGAGCGCAGCACCGGTCCTACTTGAGGGGGACCCAGTGCGTCGACGCGATCTTCTGGGCGGCCGGGCTCTGCTGCACCCAGTTGATGAACCCGGCGGTGGCGCCGGTCGCGCGGCCGCGGGTGACCATCCAGAAGTTGCGCACGCCGCCGTACTCGCCGGACTTCGCGTTGCGCAGGTTGCAGGCGACGCCCTTGTAGCCGACCGGGTTGACGCCGGCGATGAAGTCCAGCGAGACGTAGCCGATCGCGTTGGGATCGGACTTGATCGACTGCTCGACGAGGCCGTTGGACGCCTTCTGCGAGGCGCTCGAGGAGACCTTGGCGTCGCCCATGAAGATCTTCTGGAAGGCGTCCTGCGTGCCGGAGGCCGCGGTGCGGACCACGAGGTTGATCGGGCCGCTCGCCTTCGCGCCGGGGACGTCGCTCCAGCTGGAGACCTTGCCGGAGAAGATGCCCTGGATCGCCGCCTGCGAGAGGTCGCCGACCGGGTTGGACTTGTTCGTCACGACGCAGATCGCGTCCTTGGCGACCTTGTTGAAGAAGATGCCGCCGGGATCGGTGGACTTCGGGTCGCGCGACGAGTTGCCGATCGTGACGCGGCCGGCGGCGACATCGGCGACCCCGACGTCCGAGCCGCCCTGGGCGAGCTTGAACTTCACGCCCTTGTGCGTCTTGACGTACTCCTTGGCCAGCAGGGTCGCCAGCGGGGCGACCGAGGTCGAGCCGCTCATCGTGATGACCGTGGCGGCGCTCGCGGCCGTGGGGACGGCCGCGGCGGTCACGGCGACCGCGGCCAGGGCGACGCCGAGGCGACGCGTGCGGCGGGTCATGTCGGGTGACTCCTTTCGAGGACTCCGGATAGCGGCGGCATCCTCCGCCCGCCGATGAGGCCGCTTGTGAACTTCCGGTACCTGGCCCGTGAAGAAGCCGTGAAGGCGGTACGGGAGCGCGGGCGGGCGGGCGATGATCGGTCCGGTGAGCCGCTGCCCGGAGTGCCTGTCGCGTCTGGACGTGGGCCAGCGGTACTGCCTGGCCTGCGGCGCGCGGGTGGGCGCTTTGCCACGCGTCGCGTTGGCGCCGTGGAGCGTCGCGGGACCCCGACCGCCGTTCGGCGTCGCGGCGGGTGGCGTCCGGCCTCCGTTCGCGTTCCCGGCGCCGCCGGTCGCGGCGACGATCGTGCTGGCGATGGTCGCCTTCGGGTTCTCCCTGGCGCCGCGGGCGTCGACGACGCTGGCGTCGCGCAGCGCGCCGATCGTCGTCGTCGCGACGACCGCGCCCGCCGCGGCCGCGGCCGGCGACGAGGGTGAGGACGCGACCGCGGAGGCGACGCCGGAGCCGGCCCCGGTCGACGACGGCGCGACTTCCCTGCCGCCGCTGGAGAACGACGCGGCCCTAGCCACGGCCGCGGCGTCATCGCCCGCGCCCCCGGCGCCCGCGGCGACCGCGGCTCCGGCCGAGCCCGAGCGCGGCTCGCCGTCCACGCCCGACGACACCGCGACGCCGCCGGCGCACGTGGCGCTCATCCGGCTCCCGCTGCCGGCCGAGCAGCTGCCCGCCCTCGCCGCCTACCGCAAGCGCGGCGTGTGGCTGTCGCGGTTTCGCCCGGTCGGCGACGGCGGCCTGGCCGACCTCGTCGCGCTGCTCACGGGCACCGACGACTGCCAGGACCCGGCCGCCGCCTGCGCGATCCCCGCGGACGTGCCGACGCTGCTGAGCCAGCTCGACGAGCAGGGCAAGACCTGGCGCGCGTACGTCGAGGACGTGGCGGCCACGGCGAGCGCGAGCGACCCGTTCCCAGCCTTCGCCGCGCTGGCCGGCAGCGCGAACGTCGTGCCGCTGGCGCAGCTGCCCGGCCAGCCGCCCGCGAGCGCGGCGCCGGCACCGGCGGCGAGCGCGCCGGCCGCACTGCCTGCCGACGCGACCACACCCGCCACACCGCCCGCCAACGCGACCACTCCCGCCAACCCATCGGCCACGCCAACCGCCAACGCCACCGCCAACCCACCGGCCGCACCGCCCGCCGACGCCACCACCCAGGCCAACCCACCCGCCACACCGCCCGCCGACGCCACCACCCAGGCCAACCCACCGGCCGCACCGCCCGCCGACGCGACCACGCCCGCCGATCCGACCCTCGCAGCGCCCCCGGCGCCCGCACCCGGCGCCGCGGCCGCGGCCGCAACCACGCCCGGCGATCCGACCGCTTCGCCGCCCGCCGATCCCACCCCACCGGCCGCCCCGGCCAACCCACCCACGCCTCCGGCCACCAAGGCCAAGCCGCCTAACCTCGCCCTCATCCTCCCCGGCGCCGCCAAGCGCGACCCCGCGGTCGCCGATCCGTGGCTCGTGCAGACGATCGCGGCCAGCTCAGCCGAGCTGATCGTCGTCCAGCTCGCCGACGGCGTGCTCCTGCTCGGCCCGGACGTCGCCTCGGGCACCGAGGATCGCGGGCCGACCGACACCTACGTCCTCCTGCGGACGCTGGAGGACGTCTTCGGCCTGCCCACGCTCGGTCGCGCCGATGACGCGACGTCGATGCCCTGGTCACAGGACGTTCACGGACGGACAACAGGCTCGTAACCGGGCATCCCGCGGCGCCGCGGAGGATGCCGCCGCAGTCCCGGTCGATCCATCCATGGAGGTCTCGTTGCACACCGTCATGCCCCTGCGTGGGCTGCTCGCGCTCGGCGCCGCCCTGCTGGCGCTGCTGGCCGGGGGCCTGGCGCTCCCCCACGCCGCCGATGCGGCGTTCACCGACAACACGGACTGCAAGGGCAGCCTGAAGGTCGGCGAGAAGTCCGCGGACTTCGACAACCCGATCAGCTACCGGATCGCGTGCTCGAACTACATCACCAGCTACGCGATCCTCCTGCCCGGCCGCCAGATCGACGCGATCGAGACCGAGGTCTTCGGCCTGGACCGGACGACCAACCAGGTGGTGGCGAACGACGCGTTCTCCTGCAACGGCGACCTGCCCGGCTGGGGGATCAACTGCGTCGGCAGCTACGGCGGCAAGTACAACGTGCTGCCCGGCAACGTCAACGTCGTCGGCGACGTGTGCGCTCCGACCGCGAGCAACGCCTCCCTCGTCGTCACCTACGCGACCTACGTGACGAACGCCGACGGCTCGGCGAAGCTGAGCGGCGGCGTCCCGACGGTCACCACCAGCACCGCCGGCCCGTTCGACCTCGGCAAGGTCCAGGGCTGCCCGAAGCCGTCCGCGGCCAAGGCGGCCACGAAGCCCCGCAAGAAGACGGCCGCCAAGCACCGCTGACGTCTCCGACGGCGCCGCGGGCTTGCCCCGCGGCGCCGCCTACGGCGCGAGGCGCTCGACGACCCAGCCCTCGGGCCCGCGGCGATAGCGCAGCCGGTCGTGCAGGCGGTCGGGCCGCCCCTGCCAGAACTCGACGGTCTCCGGGACCACCCGCAGGCCGCCCCAGTGAGCCGGCCGCGGGACCGGCGTGCCCTCCGGCCACTGCGCCGCCGCCGCGGCGGCGGCGTCCATGACCACCGCCCGCCCGGCGATCACACGCGACTGCGGCGAGGCGTGCGCGCCGAGCTGGGAGCCCCGCGGACGCGAGGCGAAGTACGCATCGGCCTCCGCGTCGTCCACCGGCTCGACGGCGCCGTGGACGACGACCTGCCGCTGGAGCGCGACCCACGCCAGCACGAGCGCGGCGCGCGGGTTGCTGCGCGCCTCGACGCCCTTGCGCGAACCGAGGTTGGTGTACAGCGCGAGGCCACGCGCGTCGACGCCCTTCAGCAGGACCGTGCGCGCGGACGGGACGCCGTCGGCGGTCGCTGTGCAGAACGTCATCGCGTTGGGCTCGACGATCCCGGCCGCGACCGCGTCCGCGAGCCAGGCCTCCAGCTGCGCCGTCCACGTCGCGGCGAGGTCTGCCTCGTCGAGGCCGGCGAGGGAGTAGGTGCGACGCAGCGAGGCGACGTCCATGCAGGGGCGGATTGAACCAGCGCCCGCCGATGGACCTTGCCGGCCCGCGGCGCCGAGCGTCAGATCGGGCGGGCCGCGAGCTCCCCGAGCGTGACCGCCACGCGGCCGCGCGAGCGCCGCAGCACCGCCTCGAGGGCGAGCACGTGGCGCGGGTGGTCGAGGTCGCCGGGATGGAGGTCGAGCCGCAGCGTGGCGCCGGCGACGCGAGCGCCGGCGCGCAGCACCAGCGGCGAGGTCGCTCGCATGAACGCCGCCGAGGTGCCCAAGCTCAGCGCGGGCGCCAGACGATCGCCGTCGACACCATGCAGGCGCAGGAGCCCGGCCCACCAGGCGAAGCGCTCGCGCAGCGTCGCGCGCAGGGCCGGCGTGTAGGCGTACGCGGGCGCGACGAAGCCGCGCGGCTCCAGCCCGGCGAGCTTCAGCACGCGGCGGCCGGCGTCGACGGCGCGGCTCGTCTCGCGCTCGTCGAGCCCGACGAACTCGGCAGCCGGCCCGCCCCGCAGGCCCCACCCGCGACCGGCGCGGACGTGGTGGAGGCCGTGCTGGGCGATCGCGTCGCCGGCGCGCTCACGCTCGGCCAGCCAGGCGGCCAGCTCGGGGCGACGGCCGTCGAACGGATGGAGGTCCGGGGCCGGGATGACGAGCAGCGTGACCCGGTCGACCCCGTGGTCGTCGAGCCAGTCGCGGATCAGGGCGCAGCGCGTGAACGTGGCGGGCTCGACGTCGTGCAGCGTGATCGCGAGCTCGCGCCGGCTCATGCCGCTCGCACCCGTGCGCCGCTGGTGGAGCGCCGGCCGCCGGCGGCCAGGCGCTGCAGGTCGTCGAGCTCGGCGCCGATCGCCGCCGGCCACGTGACACGCGCGGCCAGCGCGGCCGCCGCGTCCAGGTCGCGCGGGGCGGCGCGGGCGGCGGCGATCGCCCGGACGAGGCCGTCGACGTCGCCGGGGGCGAACGTGTGCGCCAGTGCGCCCACCGTCCGCACCGACGGGGCCGTCGCGCTGGCGACGACGCGCGCGCCGGTCGCCGCGGCCTCCAGGCCGACGAGCCCGAACGTCTCGAACGGCCCAGGCATCACGACGCAGCCGGCGCCGGCGTAGCGCCGGGCGAGCGCCTCGGCATCGCGCTCGTGGGGATGGAAGGCGACGGGCACGTCGAGGCGCCGTGCGCGCTCGCGCAGCGTCGCGGCCAGCGGTCCGTCGCCGACGAGCTCCAGCCGCCACGCTCCCGGACGCCGCGCCGCGGCGTTCAGCAGCGTCTCGACGCCCTTCTCACGGGCGAGGCGGCCGGCGTAGAGCACGTGGTCGCCACGGGGCCGATCGCGGCGCGGACGGAACGCCGGGTCCACCCCGAAGCGCAGCGGCAGCGTCGCCACCCGGCCGCAGTCCAGCCACGGGTCGGCCGCCGACATGACGGCGTCGACCGACCGGTACGCGCGATGGAACCAGCCGCGCAGCAGCGGCTTCCAGGCCCGGTCGGGACCGGGCAGCCCGGCGGCGTCGAGCGCCGGGGAGGTGTGGTGGACGGCCACCACGCGGGCGCCGGCCGCGCGGGCGACCTCGTGGACGCCGAGGATCGCCCAGAACGGGTCGTGCAGCAGGACGACGTCGGGCTGGAGGCACCGCAACGTGGCCTTGAGGCGGCGCACGCCGATCGGGACGCGGTATCCGTTGGCGGCGGCGACGCGCAGCGAGGGCAGCTCGTGCCAGCCGCCGTCGTGGCGCTCGCGCGGGCCGGGGACGATCACGTGGTGCTCGGCGTCGCGACGACAAGCGAGCACGGCCCGCTTGGCGTCGAGGTAGGTGCGGATCCCGCCGGAGCGCTCGCCGTAGAAGAGCGCGACGTCCACCACGCGCAGCGGACGTGGGGCGACGAGCCGCAGGTGGCGAGCGCGGCGCCACGACGGCGCGGTGCCGGCATCGCCGGGCGTCGCCGACCGCGGCGGCGGCGCGCCGCGTTCACGCCGCATGGCGCACCTCCTCGGCCTCGGCGTCCCGCTCCAGCGCCATCGCATAGCCGGCCGCCAGCCGCTCCAGCGAGCGCTCCCACGTCCGTTCGGCCAGCGCCGCCCGGGCGGCCGCGGCCAGCCGCTCTCGGCGCGCCGGCGCGGCGGCCAGCCCGACGACCGCGTGGGCGAGCGCGTCGGCGTCCGGCGGACAGAGCAGCCCCGTCTCGCCGTCGCGGATCAGCCCCGCCGGTCCGCCCTCCGCGACCGCGACGACCGGGACGCCGCTGGCCTGCGCCTCGAGGACGACCTGGCCGAAGGTGTCGGTGCGGCTGGCGAAGAGGAAGACGTCGGCCGAGGCGTAGGCGTGGGCGAGCGCGTCGCCCTCGAGCCAGCCGAGGAACGTCGCGGCGGCTCCGAGCCGGTCGCGCAGCATGCCCTCCTCCGGCCCGCCGCCGGCGAGCACGAGGTGCAGGCGCGGATCGCGGCGGCGGGCGGCGAGGAACGCGTCGGCGAGCAGGTCGGCGCCCTTCTCGCGGGTGAGGCGGCCGGCGTAGAGGACGCTGACCTCGCCCGGCAGCGCGCCGCGCCGCTGGGGCGAGAAGCGGCCGAGGTCCACCCCGCGGTCCCAGCGGCCGATGCGCTCGGGGTCGACGCCGAGCTGGGCCAGCCGCCGGTCCGACGCGGCGCTGGGCGAGAGGACGCGGTCGGCGGCGCCGTAGAAGGCGCCGAGGCACAGGGTCATCGTGAGCTCGAGCCGGGGATCGGCCGAGCGCAGGCCGACGTACGCCGCCAGCTCGGTGTGGTAGCTGGCCACCACCGGCAGCGCCATCGCCTTGGCGATCAGCCCGGCCGCGATCCCGGCCGGGCCGGGCGAGCAGACGTGCACGGCGTCGTAGCGGCCCTCGGCCAGCGTCTCGACCACCGCGGGCAGCGAGGGGACGCCGATCCGCAGGCCCGCGTAGAACGGGACGTCGACCTCGGCCACCGCGGGCAGCCGGCGGTCGACCGGCGCGTCGGTGCCGACCACCTCGACCTCGAAGCCGGGCACCCCGCGCTCGCGCAGCTCGGCCACCGTGCGCGTGACGCCGTGCATCGCGCCGATCCCGTCGGCGACGAGCGCGATCCGGCGCCGCTCGCCTTCGCGGACGACGAGCTTGGCCTTCTCCCGGCCCAAGAACGCGGCGGCGGGCGCGTAGGGGATCGCGGCGACGCAGGCCTCGAACAGGCCTCGGGCGGCGGTGCCGAGGTCGCCCCGCTCGCCGGCCGCGCCGACCGCCGCGTCGACCGCCGCCGTGAGCCGGCGCTCGTGGGCCCGACGGGCGCGCCGCTCGAGGTCGGCGTGCGTGATCCCATCGGACTGCAGCCAGGCCAGCAGGCCGGCCTCGCCGAGCCCGTCGAGCCCGACGGCGGCCAACCAGGCCCGCAGGAGGCCGCGCGCGTCCTCGGGATCGAGGTCGGCGCCGGTCGCGCCGCGGCGGGCATCGCCCTCGCGCAGGACGCGCTCGACCATCGTCAGGACCGCGCGCGGATCGGGGCCGCCGTCGTCGCCGGGCTCGCCGGTGCCGAGCGCCCGGACGGCGAGCGCCATCGCGCTGTGCGCCCACTTCGCCGCGCTCCCCTGCTCGCCGCGCGCCCGCGCCCGGCCCGCGCGGACGTGCGCGAGGAACTCGGCGGGCGTCGCCGCCGCCGGCGTCTGGGTGAAGGTGCCTCCGATGTCGATGCCGGCGTGGTCGTCGGTGCCGCCGACGCCGGTGCCGCCATGCGTCTCGATGTAGATCGCCGCCGGCGCGTTGAGCTCGCGGGCGCGCGCGCCGTTGCGGACCTCCCAGATCGGGAACAGCTCGGCGAGCCGGCGACGGTGGCGCGCGGTCAGCGGCGCGGCGACGGCATAGAACGGGTGGGCGAGCGCGCACGCGATCTCGCGCTCGTGGAGGTAGGCGGCGCACGCCTCGACGTCGTCGGCGTGGGCTTGCAGCCAGCCGTGGTCGTCGGGCGTGATCCCGAGGCAGAGGACGTGCACGGCCTGCGGCTCGCCCTTGAACCGGGCGGTGAGCTCCTCGGAGACGAACACGTCGGGCCGGTCGGCGATCTCCAGGACCCCGCTGATCGTGTCGTGGTCGGTGATGGTCACGAAGTCCATCCCGCGGCGCTTGGCCAGCTCGTAGACCTCCTCGGGCGGGGTCGCGCACTCGGGCAGGCCGAGCGCGCGCTGCACGCCGAGCTTGGACAGCTGGGACGCCGTCGAGTGGCAGTGCAGGTCCGCGCGACTGCCGGCGTCAGGAGTCGTCGTGGTCTCCCTGATCTCGTTCATCGTGCCTGCAGCTTTCCCCTGCAAACAGGCGCTCTTGTGAAGGTTCGGCTACTCGTGCGTGACCGCGTGGTGAACGGGTCCCCGCACGTCCTGAGCGCCGCGGGAAGCGCCTCCTCCTGAAGGGGGCGAAGGGCGCTGGACGACGGCATCGAAGGGGAGCTGGGCCGGGTTGGCGCCTCGGCGTGGACGTCTCGCGCATTGCGCCGGACAGGTCGGAAGAACGCGCGACACGTCCCCGCTCCGCGGACGTGTCGCGCCTTGTTCCGCAGGGGTCGGCAGAAAGCGCGAAACGTCCGCGGGAGCGGTCGGGCCGGACCCGCCCGCCGCCCGCGCGCCACGCGCCACGCGCGCCTTCAGGCCGCGGCCGGCGTCGCCTCGGCGCCGAGCTCCCCGCGCACGGCGCGGGCCAGTGCCAGCGGCTCGAGCCGGTGGCCGGCGCCGATCTCCAGCATGAGCGGCGCGCGGTGGTCGCGCAGCGTCGCCGCGATCCGCTCCCACGGGAGCGTGCCCGCGCCCGGGGGCAGGTGGAGGTCCAGGCGCAGCGGGTCGAGGCCCGGCGCTTGGACGTCGTGGCGGCGAGCGCCGAGGTTGTCGTGCACGTGGAAGAGCCCGACCGCGTCGTGCACGGCGTCCAGCAAGCGGCCGACGTCCGTGCGCCGCAGCGCCGCCGCGATGTGCGCGTGGCCGACGTCGAGCAGCAGCGTCACCGCCGGCGCGTCGATGCGCGCGACGAAGTCGGCGACCTCGCGCGGGTCGTGGCAGACGCGCGGCGGCGCCGGGTAGACCGGCGCGAGGTTCTCGACGCAGATCCGCAGGCCGATCCGCTCTGCCGCCGGCGCGAAGCGCGCGATCGCCTGCTCCTCGAGCTCGATCCGCTCGGCCAGCGCGCGCGCCGACAGCGCGTCCTCGGCGCTGCGGAAGTTGAGCCCGTGGTAGACGACCAGCTCGGCCCGCGCCTCGGCGGCGTAGTCGAGCAGGCCGGCGAACGCGCGGTCGTGGCGGATGGTCCCCGCGCTGAGGTCGTCGGGGCCGTGGAGCACGAGCCGCAGGCCCGTCGTGTCCAGCGCGGCCCGCAGCGCCCGCGCGTGCCGGCGGGACGCCTCGCGCTCGGCGAGCATCGCCAGCGGCGGCGTATGGACCTGGACCCAGGCGAAGCCGGCCGCCTCGTAGCCCTTCAGCAACGGCGGCGTAGGCCAGGTCTCCCGGGGCACGTTCAGCCCCAGGCGGCCCTCGATGGCATGTTCTCCCTGCATGCGGGCCAGGCTGGCGCACGGCCGCCCGACCCCGGTGAAGAGTCCGTGAAGGTGGACGCAGGGCCTCAGCCCGCGACCGCCTCCCACGCCTCCATCAGCTCCGCCACGCGGGCCTTCGCCGCGGCATGGCGCTTCGTCGAGCGCTCGGCGCCCGACGGCGACGCCCACGCCGCGGGGTCGGCCAGCTCCTCCTCCAGCGCGGCAAGCTCCGCCTCCGCGCGCTCGATCTCACGCTCGAGTTGAGCTTGACGCTTTGCGGCGTTCTTCGACTTGGCCGGCTTCCCGTTGGACCGCGCGTCCCCGTTGGCCGTGGGCTTCGCGGCGGCCTTGGCCGCCGCCTTCGGCACCTTGGCCAGCTCCTCGGCCTCCTTGCGCCGCGCGACGTAGTCGGCCCAGCCGCCCACGTAGGAGCGCAGCGTGCCGTCCTCGACCGCCACCGTGCGCGTGCCGACCGCGTCCAGCAGCGCGCGGTCGTGGGAGACGAGCAGCAGCGACCCGGGGAACTCGCTCAGCGCGTCCTCCAGCGCCTCGCGGCTCTCGATGTCGAGGTGGTTGGTCGGCTCGTCGAGGATCAGGACGTTGGCACCCGACTGCACGAGGATCGCCAGCGACAGCCGCTGGCGCTCGCCGCCCGACAGCCCGGCGGCCGGCTTCTCGGCCTCCTCCCCGCTGAACAGGAACCGCCCGAGCAGCGCGCGGGCCTTGTTCTCGGTCAGCCCGGTCGCGCGCTGCGCGGCCTGCACGACGGTCCCGGTGTCGTCGATCGTCTCGGCGTGCTGGGCCAGGAAGCCGATCTGCACGTTGTGGCCCGTCGACAGCTTGCCCGCGTCGAACGGCCGGTGGCCGGCGAGCGCCTTGACCAGCGTCGACTTGCCCGCGCCGTTGGCGCCGACGAGCGAGACGTGCTCGCCGCGCTCCAGCCACAGCTCGCCGTCCTCGACCAACACGCGACCGGGGACCTCCAACCGCGCTCCGCTCAGCTCGAAGACGACCCGCCCCGAGCGCTCGGGCGGCTTGAACGAGAACGCCAGCTCGCGCTCGTCGCGCGGGTCGCGCTCGATCCGCTCGATCTTGTCCAGCGCCTTGAGGCGCGACTGCGCCTGGCGCGCCTTCGTCGCCTTCGCGCGGAAGCGCTCGACGAAGCGCTCCATCCGCTCGATCTCCTTGCGCTGCTTGTCGATCGCGCGGCCGAGCGCCAGCTCGCGCGCCGCCTGCTCGCGCCGCCACGCGTGCCAGGGTCCGGCGAAGAAGCGGGTGCGCCCCGCCTCGATCTCCAGCACCGCGGTGCCCACCGCCTCCAGGAACCAGCGGTCGTGGGCCACGAGCACGATCGCGGTGTCCATCTGCACGAGCTGCTGCTCGAGCCACTCCAGCGACGCGATGTCGAGGTGGTTGGTCGGCTCGTCGAGCAGCAGCAGGTCCGGGCGGGCGACGAGCACGCGGGCCAGCGAGCCGCGTGTGAGCTCGCCGCCGGAGAAGGTGTCCAGCCGGCGATCGAGGTCGTCCTCGTCGAAGCCGAGGCCGCGGATCGTCGACATCGCCTCCTCGCGCCACGTGTAGCCGCCGGCGGCCTCCAGGCGCGCCTGCGCGCGGGCGTAGGCGTCGAAGGTCGCGTCGTCCATCGCGCCGTCGGCCATCGCCTGCTCCAGGCGCGAGAGCTCCTGCTCGATCGCGATCAGCTCGGCCGCGCCGGACAGCACGTAGTCGCGCAGCGTCACGTCACGCTCGCGCGGGGGACGCTGGTCGTGCAGCGCGACCTTGGCGTTCTTCTCGAGCACCAGCTCGCCGCCGTCGATCGAGCTCTCACCGGCGAGCATCCGCAGCAGCGTCGACTTGCCGGCGCCGTTGCGCCCGGCGATCGTCAGCCGCTCGCGCCGCTCCAGCTTGAACGAGACGCCCCGCAGGAGCGGGGCGCCGGCGACGTCCTTGCGCAGATCGGAGGCGATGAGCACGGCCATCCGACCATGGTAGGAAGCGCGATCCGGGCCGCTACGGCGCGTTGACGATCGCCAGCCAGCCGAGCGCGAGCGTGTCCAGGGCGACCTCGACGTCGACGTGCCGCCCGTCGCCGAAGGCGCCGAGCAGGTAGCGCTGGTTCATCGCGGCCAGCAGCAGGCCGACCTGCTCGAGGTCGGCGGTCTGGAGGGCGCCGGCCGCGCGCCGGCGCTCGAGGGCGGACCTGATCGCGTGCTGCATCCGGTCCTGCGCGGCCGCTACGAGCTGGTCGACGAAGCCGTCGTAGACGGCGGCGTCGCGCATCGCCCGCATGAGCGTGCCGTTGGCGGCCCAGTGCTCGACGGCGGGGCGCAGCAGCTCGCGCGCCCGCTCGTGGTCGAGCGGGTCGCCGGCGGCCGCGGCGAACGCCTCGCCCGCGGCCGCGAACGTCGGCAGCACGCGGCCGAGCACCGCCAGGACGACGTCTGGCAGGCCGTCGAAGTGGCGATAGAAGACGGTGCGCCGGTAGCCGGTCGGCCGCATGATCGCGTCGACCGAGAGCTCCCGGTAGGGACGGGTGCGCAGCAGCTCCTCGGCGGTGTCGAGGATCAGCGTCCGCGTCTGTTCAGGCGACTGGCGAGCGTGGGCGCGCGGCGGGGTCGACACCCGTCCACGATAGATGACGCGGTGTCATCTCGGCTGGTACGGTGCTGCGCCAGTTTGATGACAACGCGTCACGAAGGAGCGCGCCTGTGCTGAGGCGGAGGGAACTGCTGAAGGGTGCGGCCGCCGCTGCGCCGGCGTTGATGCTCGGCAAGGGGGCCAACGCGCTCGCCCAGCGCGGCCGCGCCGCCAGCGTCGCCGGCAAGAACGTCATTCTGTTCATCACCGACCAGGACCGGGCGATCCAGCACTTCCCCCGCGGCTGGGCGCAGCGGCACCTCCCGGGCCTCACCCGCCTGCAGCACCACGGGATCACGTTCGAGAACGCGTTCTGCAACGCGTGCATGTGCTCGCCCTCGCGAGCGTCGCTGCTGACCGGCTACTTCCCGGCCCAGCACGGCGTGAAGTACACCCTCGAGGAGGACATGCCCGCCGACCAGTACCCGCAGGTCGAGCTGCCGCTGGACTTCAAGAACCTCGCCAGCGTCATGTCCGCTGCCGGCTACCACGTCGTCTTCAAGGGCAAGTGGCACCTCAGCAAGCCGGTCGGCGCGCAGTTCACCCCGCAGGACCTCGCCCGGTACGGCTTCCAGCGCTGGAACCCGCCGGACGGCGGCGCCAACCAGGACATCGACCAGGAGGGCGGCGGGATCTACGACCACGACGGCCGATACATGAACGGCGAGGGGGACGTGGCCGCCGGCCTGGAGGGCGTGCAGCAGTACCTGACGTCGGCGGCCGCCCAGCAGCAGCCGTTCTTCCTGGTCGTCTCGCTGGTCAACCCGCACGACGTGCTGCTGTACCCGAAGAACTACCTCGACGGCGGCTACGACGACTCGTGGCTGGAGGGCGACCTCGAGCTGCCGGCCACCGTCGACGAGGACCTGTCGACCAAGCCGTCGGTCCAGCAGCAGTTCGTCCGCCTCTTCCAGCTCTCCGGGCGGCTGACGACCCGGAAGCAGAAGCGCGCCTACCTGAACTTCTACGGGAACCTGATGAAGGCGTCCGACGCCTACCTGGTCGACGTCCTCAACACGCTGACCCGACAGAACCTGCTCGACGACACGCTGATCATCCGCACGTCGGACCACGGCGAGATGGGCATGGCGCATGGCGGCATGCGCCAGAAGAACTTCAACTGCTACGAGGAGACGCTGCGCGTGCCGCTCGTCTACTCCAACCCGCAGCTGTGGCCGCGCCCGGCCACCTCGCCGGCGATGGTCTCCCACGTCGACTTCCTGCCGACGCTGGCCAGCCTGGTCGGCGCCCCGTCGTCCGCACGCGAGGACTGGCAGGGCGTCGACTACGCCGACCACGTCCTCCAGCGGGCTGCGCCGCCCCCGCAGGACTACGTCGTCTTCACCTTCGACGACTTCCAGGCCGGCCAGGCGAGACCGCCGTACGTCTCGCCGCCGCAGTGCGTCGTCAGCCTCCGCGAGCGGCGCTGGAAGATCGCCGAGTACCACGACCCCAAGGGCGACGTGCCGAGCCAATGGGAGCTGTACGACCTCCGGGCCGACCCGCTGGAGCGTCGCAACCTCGCCCATCCGTCGCACCGGCGCACGCCGGCGCAGCAGCAGCAGTACGTGCGCCTGCGGCGCAAGCTGGCGCGGGTGAAGGCCGAGCGGCTGCAGCCGCTGCCGACGACGCCGCAGCCCCTGACGATGGGCTGAGCGCGGTGGCCCTCAGCGCTGCGGCAGCCCCGCGCCGTCGCGCTGGAAGGCCACGATCCGCTCGTTCTCGTCGGCGATCCGGGTGGCCAGGCCCTCGTAGGCGCGGAACATCGCCTTGAGCTGGCGCAGCCCCTCCGGCGGATGGGCCGCGAGCTCGCCGGCCAGCGCGAGCGCCACCGCCTCGGCCTCCCCGGCCGGCGCGGTCCGCTGCAGGAACCGCGCCGTCGCGGCCTCCTCCATGCCGATCGCCCGGCCGCCGTAGATCCAGTCCTTCGCCGTTCCCAGCCCGACCAGCGGCACGAGCCGCGCCGGCCCGATCGGGACGCCCAGCCGGGCGCCCGCCCACGCGAGCTTCAGGTTGTCGCCGCCGACGCGCAGGTCGCAGCCGGCCGCCAGCTCGGCGCCCGCGCCGACCACGTTGCCGACGCACACGCAGATCGTGGGCGCCGGGAACGCGTCGACGGCCGCGTAGAGCCGCGCGAACGCCTCCATGCGCGCGACCGCGCCGGCGCGATCGAGCGCCTCGGCGACGTCGGCGCCGGCGCACAGCGCCCGCTCGCTCGTCGTCGAGAACACGACCGCGCGCACCGAGGGATCGCGGCGGAGCTCGTCGAGCGCGGCCAACAGCTGCATCAGCGAGGCGGAGTCCAGCGCGTTGCGCGCGTCGGGGCGGTCGAGGCGGAGCACGGCGACCCCGTCGGGGCGGCGCTCGAGCAGGACGCTGGTCGTCGGCATGCGCCGTATACTTCCCGACCGATGCGCCGTCTTGCCGCCACCTCCACCGTCTTCGCCGTCAGCCTTCTGCTGCTCGCCCCCGTCGCCTTCGCCAACGACGACCACGGGCAGGGCACCTACGGCGAGGTGACCGACAAGAACATCACCAACGCCGGCTTCATCATCATCGCCTTCTTCCCGCTGCTGTGCCTGGTCCTGTCGCTGCTGCAGTGGCAGCTCGACAAGCGCAAGGAGCGCCGCAAGGCGGGCTCCAAGAAGCTCGCCTCCGACTGGCACGGCGGCTGGTAGCCCAGGCGGGGCGCGGGCGCCCCATCCGGGTATAGGCTCCCGGTCTGTCCACGGAGAGAGGGAGCGGATGACGTACTTCGTGACCGGCGCGACCGGTTTCATCGGTCGTCACCTCGTCCAGGTGCTGCTCGACCGCCACGACGGCGACGTGCACGTGCTCGTCCGCGAGGAGTCCGCGCCCCGCCTCGAGGAGCTCGTCGCCCGCTGGGGCCACCCCGGCCGTGTGCAGCCGGTGATCGGCGACCTCGGCCGGGACCGCCTCGGCGTCGACGACGCCACGGTCGCCGCCCTGCGCGACGCCGGCGTCGCCCACTTCTTCCACCTCGCGGCGATCTACGACCTGACCGCCGACGCCGAGCGCAACGAGGCGCTGAACGTCGGCGGGACGCGCAGCGCGGTGGAGCTCGCCAACGCGCTCGAGGCGGGCACCCTCCACCATGTCAGCTCGATCGCCGTGGCCGGCCTGCACAAGGGGCTGTTCCGCGAGGACCACTTCGACGAGGGCCAGGAGCTCCCGTCGGCCTACCACCGGACGAAGTTCGAGTCCGAGCGGATCGTCCGCGAGATGGCGAGCGTGCCGTGGCGCGTGTACCGCCCCGCGATCGTCGTCGGCAACTCGAAGACCGGCGAGATGGACAAGGTCGACGGGCCCTACTACTTCTTCAAGCTGATCCAGAAGATCCGCCACTACGTGCCCGAGTGGGTGCCGCTGGCAGGCCCCGAGCTGGGCTGGACGAACCTCGTCCCCGTCGACTACGTCGCCCAGGCGATGGACCACATCGCCCATCAGCCCGACCTCGACGGCCAGGCCTTCCACCTCACCGACCCACGCGGCGGGATGCGCTCCGGCGACGTGCTCAACACGTTCGCCCGCGCGGCGCACGCGCCGCAGATGGCGCTGCGGGTGGACAAGCGGCTCACCGACGCCCTGCCCAAGGGCGTCGGCTCGATGCTCCTGCAGCTGCCGGCGCTGAAGGGGGTGCGGCGCGCGTTCCTGGAGGACCTCCACATCCCCGAGGAGATCCTCGGGCACGTCGCGCTCACCCCGCAGTTCGACACCCGCGACACCGAGCGCGCGCTACGCGGCTCGGGGATCGAGGTGCCGGAGCTGGACACCTACGCCGACAGGCTGTGGGACTACTGGGAGCGCAACCTCGACCCGGACCTGTTCCGGGATCGCTCGTTCGAGACCGCGGTCAACGGCCGCACCGTCGTCATCACCGGCGCCTCGTCCGGGATCGGACGCGCCGCCGCGCTGAAGATCGCCGCCGCCGGCGGCATCCCGCTGCTCGTCGCGCGCACCGCGGAGAAGCTCGACGCGGTCAAGACGGAGATCGAGGCCCGGGGCGGGACCGCCTACACGTACCCGTGCGACCTCTCCGACCTCGACGCGATCGAGGCCACGGTCGCCACGATGCTCGCCGAGCACGCCGCGATCGACATGCTCGTCAACAACGCGGGCCGCTCGATCCGCCGCTCGGTCGCGCTGAGCCAGGACCGCTTCCACGACTACCAGCGCACGATGCAGCTGAACTACTTCGGCGCGATCAAGATGATCATGAGCCTGCTGCCGCACATGCGCGAGCGGCGCTTCGGCCACGTCGTGAACGTGTCGTCGATCGGCGCGCAGACGAACCCGCCGCGGTTCAGCGCCTACGTCGCCTCGAAGGCCGCGCTGGACGCGTGGACGCGCGTGGTGAGCTCCGAGGTGATCGGCGACGGGATCACGTTCACGACGATCCACATGCCGCTGGTCAAGACGGCGATGATCGCCCCCACCAAGATCTACGACGCGTTCCCGACGATCACCCCCGACGAGGCCGGCGACCTCGTCTGCGAGGCGATCCGCTCCAAGCCGAAGACGATCAACACGCGGCTGGGCACGTTCGGCGAGGTCGCCTACGCGCTGGCGCCCAAGGCGGTCGACCAGATCCTCCACACGGCGTACAAGGTCTTCCCCGACTCCGCCGCGGCCAGGGGCGAGACCGATGCCACCGAGCAGGCGTCGGTCGAGCAGATCGCGATGGCCACGCTCATGCGCGGCGTGCACTGGTAGCGGCGGCGCCCGCGTCAGCGCTTGCGCGCCTCGATCAGGAACCGCGTCGTCGTCGCCACGAACGGCCCCTCGGCCTCGATGCGCTCGTGCAGGGCGAGCAGCCGGTCGCGATGGGCCTCGACGGTGAAGCCCGGGACCATCCAGATCACCTTGCGCAGGAAGTAGACGACCGCGCCGACGTCGCGGAACTCCGTGCGCAGCGCCGCCGTGCGCAGGTCGACGACCTCCAGCCCGGCCGCCTGCGCCGCCGCGCGCGCCTCCTGCGGGTCGCGCCGGCCGCGCACCTCGGGTGACTGCGGCCCGAGGAACCACTCGACGAGCTCGAACACGCTGGCGGGCCCGACCTGCTGCGAGAAGTACGTGCCGCCCGGCCGCAGGACGCGGGCGATCTCCGCCCACCAGGTCGCGACCGGGTGGCGGCTCACCACGAGGTCGAAGGCCTCGTCGCCGAACGGCAGCGGCGGCTCGTCCTCGTCGGCGACGACCGCCACCCCGCGCGGATGCAGCAGCCGCGTCGCGCGGGCGACGTTCGGCGGCCAGGACTCGGTGGCCACGGCCAGCGGGGGCAGCCTCGGCACCTCGGCGAGGACCTCGCCGCCGCCGGTCTGGACGTCGAGCGCCGCGTGCGCGCGCGCCATCCGCTCGCCCATCGCGCGGGCGTAGCCCCACGGCGGCCGCTCCTCGCTCGCGCGTCCGTCCAGCCACGAGAAGTCCCAGCCGTCCACGGGCGCCGCCGCGGCCTCGGCCACCAGGTCGTCGAACGATCGCGCCATCGGGCCGATCGTCGCACAGCGGCCCCGGTCACCCGATCCGGGCGATGTCCCGCGGCGAGCGACGCAGTAGGTTCACGGCGATGCGCCCCTCCGACGTGCCGTGGCCGATCCGCAGCGTCGTCGCCGGGACCGCGGGCACCGCGGCGCTGTCGCTCGCGTACGCGGCCGAGCGCCGGCTGCGCCCCCGCGCCCGCGGCCCGCTCGACTACGACGACAGCCCGGTCCCCGGCGAGATCGTCGCAGCGGTGATGCACCTGCCCCACGTGACTCGCCGCGAGGCGCACGACCTCGGGCTCGCCCTGCGCTGGAGCTACGGCTCCGCGTTCGGGATGCTCCACGGCACGCTGCGCCGGGCCGTCGGCGAGCCATGGGCCGCCGCCGCGTTCGGCACGACGCTGATGACCGCGACGTTCAGCCTCTTCCCGCTGCTCGGGCATACGCCGCCGCCATGGCGCTGGCGCGCGAGCGTCCTGGCCACGAGCGTGGCGACCCACGTCGCGTACGTCGCGGCGGTGGCCGGGACCGACCGCGCGCTCCTGGCGCGCGGGTAGCGCCAGGAGCACCGCTCAGTTGCGCAGGGTGCGCACCCCCGCCCACGTCAGCAGATCGACGACGAAGGCTGCCCCCACCACGATCCACTCGGCCCCGGACACGCGATCGGAGGAGATGCCCCACATGATCGCGTACCAGAACGTCGTCCAGGGCAGCACGACGAAGCCGATCGCCGGCACCACCCACGCGTCGAACGCCCGGCCGATCTGGCTGCCGAAGATCCAGAAGCCGAGGATGAACAGCCGCGGCCAGAACATCGACGAGGCGACCAGGAACAGCGCAACGCCGTGCGTCTGGCCCGGCTCCCGGCGAGGCGCCGGTCCCTGCGGCACATGTTGGATGAATCCGCGTTCCACGGGGCCGATCCTGCCGCCCCCCGCGGCCCGGTTCGTCACCCGGAACGGGTGATCGCGAACCGGGACGGTGGTTGCGACCGAACCACGATCCGGGTGCTGGCCCCCTGGCCGCGCGTCGCGCGAGGACCTAGCCTGCCATGGTCCAGCAAGGAGGCAGCGCGTGAGCACCTGCACGTCCGACGTGCCCCGGCGCCCGCCGATCCGCATGCGGGCGCGCCCGCGCGACACCGTGAGCGCGCGGACGGAGCCGAGCGACCGTACGATCCCTCGTCGTCGCCTCGTCGCCCGCCTCGGACGGGCGCCGGACGCGCACGTCGCGGCGCTCGTCGCGCCGTCGGGATACGGGAAGTCGACCGTGCTCGCACAGTGGGCGAGCACGGACGCGCGCCCCTGGATCTGGGTCGGCCTGCGCGAGGGACATGCGGACCGCGACCCGCTTGACGCCGTCGAGCGGCAGATCGCCGGCTGGCGCAGCGGGCCGCGGGCCGGTGTCCCCGTCGTGGTGGCCCTCGACGGCGCGGACGCGGTCGGAGCGCGGCAGGCGCGTGACCTGGTCGCGCTGCTCGGCGAGCGGCTCGCACCCGGGTCCACGCTGGCGATCGCCACGCGCGGCGAGCCGGCGCTGCCGCTTGGACGGCTGCGCGTCGACGGGCGCGTCGTGGAGCTGCGTGCCGCCGACCTGGCGATGTCGCCCGCGGAGGCCGCGCTGCTGCTGCGGCGCGCCGGGCTGCAACTCGAGCCCTGTCACGTCGACGCGCTCGTCCGCCGCACCGAGGGCTGGCCCGCCGCGCTGCGCCTGGCCGCGCTGGTCGTCGGCGCCGACGAGGACGCCGCCGCCGGCATCGAGCGCTTCGCGGGCGACGACCGGCTGGTCGCCGACTACCTGCGCGACGAGCTGCTGGACGGGCTCAGCCCGGCCGACCTCGATCTGCTGATCCGCTCGTCGCCGCTGGACGAGCTGACCGGGCCGCTGTGCGATGCCGTGCTGGAGCGCGAGGGTGCCGGACGGGCCCTGCGGTCGCTCGCCCGGTCCAACCTGCCGCTCGTCGCGCTCGACCGGGCCGAGACGGCCTATCGCCTCCATCCGCTGCTGCGCGACCTGCTGCGGGCCGATCTGCGCCGCGAGGGCGTCGCCGCCGAGCGCGCGCTGCAACTGCGCGCGAGCGACTTCTATCGGCGCGCCGGCGACGTCGAGCGCGCGCTGCGCTATGCGACGGAGGCCGGCAGCGCCAAGCAGGCCGGCGAGCTCGCGTGGGAGGTTGCGACCGCCTCGCCCGGGTGCGCGCTGCCGCCGCCGGTCCGCCGCGCGCTGGGCGGCCTGGGTGCCCGGCAGGTCGCCACCCACCCGGCGCTCGCGCTGACGATGGCGACCCACGCGCTGGGGGACGGCGATCGCGACACCGTCGAGCGCTGGACGGATGCGGCCGACCGCGTGCTGGCGGGCCATCCCAGCGCCTCGCCCGACCGCTTCGGTGCGGCGACTGCCACGCTGCGCGCCTGGGTCGCGCGCGACGGGCTGGACCGCATGCGCGACGACGCCGAGCGGGCCTACGCCCTCGACGCGCCGGGCGGCCCCTGGCGCGGGCTCGCCCTGTTCCTGCTCGGCGCTGGCGCGGATCTCCGCGGCGACCACGACGCGGCCCGCGCCCACCTCGTCGCGGGGATCCGCGCGGGCGCCGGCGAGCAGCCGCTCGCCGCCGCCCTGTGCCGGGCCCAGCTCGCGCTCGGCGAGCTGGAGCGCGGCCGCTGGGACGAGGGGCTGGAGACGGCCGACGCGGCCCGCGGGGCGATCGAGGACGCCGGGCTCGCCGACGAGCCGCTCTGCGCCCTCGTCCACGCAGTGTCCGCGTTCGCCTGCGCCCACGGCGACGAGCTCGAGACGGCGGGGCGCGATGCCGAGGCCGCGCGCCGGCTCGTCGAGCGGCACCGCGGGGTCGCCCCCTGGTTCGGCGCGGAGGTGCGGGTCGCCCTCGCCCGCGCCCGGCTGCGGCTCAGCGACTGTGCCGCGGCGCGCGACGCGCTGACCGCGGCCGGGCGGGCAGCGCGCCGCTACCCGCAGGCCGACGCGCTGCGCGCATGGATCGACGACGCCTGGGGACGGGTCGACGCGTTCGCGGCGGGCTCGATCACGGGGCCGTCCACGCTGACGACGGCCGAGCTGCGCGTCCTGCGCATGCTCCCGAGCCACCTGTCGGTGCCCGAGATCGCCGCGCGGCTGCGGGTGTCGGCCAACACCGTCAAGTCGCAGGCGCACGCCGTGTATCGCAAGCTCGACGCGTCGTCGCGCTCGGAGGCGGTCGCCCGCGCGCGCGCCGTGGGCCTCGTCGACGGCTGAGGCGCCTGCGGCTTTCATCCGCTTCGGGCGATGCGCACGGCACGCCCGCGCGCCTACGGTCTCCGCACGCGCCCGCACCTCGAAGAGCTCCTGCGCCGTCTCGCGCTCAACGACGAGAACGCCGTCCGCCGCGCCGTCGGCGCCGACCGCACCGGCCCGTCCGTGCCGCCGGCGCTCGACGCCCGCACGCAAGCGCTGGTCCGCCTGGCGGCGCTGCTCGCGGTCGGCGCCGCCACGAGCTCGTGCCGCGCGACGGTCGACGTCGCACGCGCGGCCGGCGTGCGCGACGAGGAGATCGTGGCCGTCCTGATGGCGATCGCGCCGGCGATCGGCGGGGCCCAGCTGGTCGCCGCCGCCCCGGCGCTGGCGCTCGCGATCGACATCGACGTCGAGAGCGTCGACGACGCCCTCCCGTAGTCGCCTCCCATCACCCGCATCGGACGATGCCCGTCGGCGATCGCCGTCGTAGCGTCGCGGTGACGGCCGACAGAGCCGCGGCAACCGATTGCAGGAGGTTTCGCCATGTCCACCGGGCAGAGCTCGGAGTTCTCGTCCCAGTCGCCGCCCGCGAGCGCGCGGCCCTTCGACGACGGGACGTACGAGGACCGGTCGCGCGGGACCGGGTGGGTCGCGTTCGCCGGCGTGATGATCCTCGTGCTCGGAACGCTGAACGTGATCTACGGGATCGCCGCGATCGACAACTCCTCGTTCTACGTCAACGACGCGAAGTACATCTTCAGCGACCTGAACACGTACGGCTGGATCGTGCTGTGCATCGGCGTCGTCCAGGTCCTCGTCGGCTTCGGCATCTTCGCGCGCGTGGGCATCGCCCGCTGGACCGGCGTGCTGATCGCGGCGTTGAACTGCATCGCCCAGCTGCTGTTCATTCCCGCCTATCCGCTCGCGTCGCTGGCGGTCATCGCGATCGACGTCCTCATCATCTACGGGCTGATCGCCCACGGGCACAAGCTGACGACCTCCTAGCCGAGCGCGACGATCTCGTCGACCAGCTCGAGGCCCTCGGGGCGGTGGGTGACCAGCAGCACGGATCGGTCGCCCGCCGCTTGCAGGACGTCGGACACGAGCGCCAGCGCGGTGGCCGCGTCGAGGTGCGCGGTCGGCTCGTCGAGCACGAGCAGCGGCGCGTCGACGAGCAGCGCGCGGGCGAGGACGATGCGCTGACGCTGGCCGCCTGAGAGCGCGGCGCCGCACTCGCCGACGACGGTGTCCCACCCCGCGGGCAGCGACGCGACCCAGTCCCAGATCCGCGCGCGCCGCAGGGCCGCGCGGATCTCCTGGTCGCTGGCGTCCGGGACGCCGCAGCGGACGTTGTCGCGGATCGTGGCGGCGAGCAGGTGGGCGTCCTGACCGGCGACGGCGATCATGCGGCGCACGTCGTCCTGGCGGAGGCGACGCGCGTCGATCCCGCCGAAGGTCACCCGGCCGTGCTCGGGGTCCAGGAAGCGCAGCAGGAGGTTGACGACCGTGGTCTTGCCCGCGCCGCTGGGCCCGACGAGCGCCACCCGGCGGCCGGGCTCCAGGCGCAGGCGCACGGCGCGCAGCGCCGGATCGGCGGCCCCCGGATAGCGCGCGGTCACGTCCTCCAGCGCGATCGCGAACGGCCAGCGGGGCGGCGTGACCGGGTCGGGCGGGTCGGTGACGGCCGGCACCCGGTCGGTCAGCTCGAGGACCCGGCGGCCGGCGCCCAGCGCGACGGACAGGTCCCGCGCCGCGGCCGGCAGCGCAGCGACGCCTTCGAACGCCGCCAGCGTGAGCAGGCCAAGCATCGCCACGAGGACCGGGTCGAGCGTGCCGCGGGCGGCCGCCTGCGTGGCGACCGCGAGCACCCCGGCGACGGTCGCCCCCGTCACCAGCAGCCCGACCGCGTCGCCCGCGCCGCCGGCGAACGCGGCGCGCCGGACGCGCCGGGTCAGCGCGCGGTCGGCGCGCTGCAGGCGCGCGAGCGCCGCGTCGCCCGCCCCGGTCGCGACGAGCTCCGGCGCGGCGGTCAGGAGCTCGACGAGCTCGGCCGCCGCCTCGCCGCGCGCCGCGGCCTGCCGGCGGGTCGCTCGGCTCGCGGTGCCGACCGTGACCGCCGGCGCGAGCACCGCTGCGGCGACCAGGCCGCCGGCGAGCACGAGCCCGGCCGCGGGGAGGACGGCGGCCGCCACGGCCACGGTGAGGGCCCCAGCGGCCAGCGCGACGAGCGGCGGCCCGACCCCGCGCAAGTGGAGGTCCTGCAGCGCGTCGACGTCGGCGGCCATCCGCGCGAGGAGGTCGCCGTCGCGGTAGGGCGCGAGCTGGACCGGGGCGAGCGGCTCCAGGCGCTCCCAGACGCGCACGCGCACCCGTCCGAGCGTGCGCAGCGCGACCGCGTGGGACGCCAGCCGCTCGCCGTAGCGCGCGAGCGGCCGCGCGATGCCGAAGAACCGCACCGCGACGATCGCGACGGTGAGCGAGAGCACGGCGGGACGTTCCGAAGCGCGCGCGATGAGGTAGCCGGCGGCCGCCATCAGGCCGACGCCGAACAGGATCGTCACCGCCCCCAGTCCGAGGGCGACGGCAGCGCGCGCCCGCGGCGCGGCGGCCAGGGCGAGCAGGCGGCGCAGATCGCTCAGCGCCGACGAGCGCTGCCGTGGACGACCGTCGCGCGAGGCCGACGAGCGCTGCGGCGGGCCACCGTCGCGCAACGCCGACGAGCGCCGCAGCGGACCACCGCCGCGCCGTGCCGGCCCGACCTGCTCCGCGCAGCCGAGGCGCCGCTCTGCGCCGCTCATGCCGCCCTCGCCGCCGCGGCCGCCGGCGCCACCGCCGCCCCGTCGCGCAGGTGCACGACGCGCTCGGCCCGCTCGATCAGCTCGGTCCGGTGGGCGATGATGAGCGTCGTGCGCCGCGCCCGCAGGCGCTCGACGGCCGCCGCCACCAGCGCGACCGAGTCCGGATCGAGGTCGGCGGTGGGCTCGTCGAGGATCGTCAAGGGCGCGTCGCGCAGGAACGCGCGCGCGAGCGCGATCCGCCGCAGCTCCCCGCCCGACAGCGGGCGCCCGCCATCCCCCACGACGGTCGCATAGCCGTCGGGCAGCGCCGCGACGAACCCGTCCGCGCCGGCCAGCCGCGCGGCGTGGCGCACGCGCTCGTCGCTCGCGCCGGGCGCGCCGAGGCGGATGTTGTCGGCGACGCTCGCACGCAGCAGCGCCGGCCGTTGCGGTACCCATGCCACCTGCTGGCGCCACGCGTCCATCGAGCAGGCGGCGAGGTCCCGGTCGCCGATGAGGATCCGCCCGCCGCTCGGCACGAGCAGCCCGAGCAGCAGCGCCGCCACGGTGCTCTTGCCCGCGCCGCTCTCGCCGACCAGCGCCACCGTCTCCCCGGGCCGCAGCTCGAGGTCCAGCCCGCGCAGGACCGGGACCGCGCGCCCCGGATACGCGAAGGCGACGCCCTCGAGGCGGACCGGGGCCACGCTCGGGCTCGCCGGCCGCGCGCGCCCGCCGTCCGCGACCGCCGCCGGGGCGTCCAGCAGCTCCAGCATCCTCCCGGCCACGGCCGCCCCGTCCGCGCTGGCGTGGTACTCGGCACCGAGCCGGCGGAAGGGCAGGTACAGCTCCGGCGCGAGGACGAGCACGGTCAGCCCGGCCTGCAGGCCCAGCGCCCCACCGGCGAGGCGCACGCCGACGATGACCGCGACGAGCGCGACGCCGAGCGTCGCCGCCAGCTCCAGCACGCAGGCCGACAGGAACGCGACCCGCAGCGTGCCCATCGTCGCGACGCGATGGCGCTCGCTGACGTCCGCGATGGTCGCCGCCGTCGCCCGTGCCTGGCCGAGCGCCCGCAGGGTCGGCAGGCCGCGCACGAGGTCGAGGTAGCGCGTGGCGAGCTCGCGCAGCGCGAGCCACCGCGCTTGCGTGCGCTGCGCCGTGAAGCGCCCGATCAGCCACAGGAAGACCGGCACGAGCGGCAGCGTCAGGGCGAGGATCGCCGCCGAGAGCGGGTCGATCGCCGCCACCCAGGCGACGATCGCCAGCGGGACCACCGCGGCGAGCGCGACCTGCGGCAGGTAGCGGGCGAAGTAGCCCTCGAGCGCGTCGAGCCCCTGGACGGCCGCGGCCGTCACCTCGCCGGCCTGCACGTCGTCGACCGCCAGCGGCTGGGTGCGCAGCCGACGGGCCGCCACGGCCAGGCGCAGCTGCGAGAGCACGGTGCCAGCCGCGCGCCGGCCCGCGACCTCCATCGCCCAGCCCAGCGCCGCCCGCAGCGCGAAGGCCGCGACGAGGAGCCCCAGCCACGGCGCCTGGTCCGCCGCCGACGCGCCCTCGAACGCCCCGGCCACCACGCGCGCCAGCGCCGTCGCCCCGATGCCGATCGGCGCCACGATCGCCACCCCGAGCACGACGTCGAGCGCCAGCAGCACGCGAACGGGGCGCGCGCGCCGCAGCAGGCGTGGGTCGATCGCGCCCATCGGCCGCGACCGTCAGTCGCCCGCCGGCTCGCCGGCCGCCCGCGCGCGAAACACGTGGTAGGTCCAGCCCTGGTAGGCGAGCACGAGCGGCAGGAAGATCGCCGCGACGACCGTCATCACCACGAGCGTGTAGTGCGCGGAGGCGGTCCCGGCCACGGTCAGGCTGTGCTCGAACTCGGGCCGCGACACCATCACCCGCGGGTAGAGGCCGACGTAGATCGTGGCGACGATCGCCGCCGCGCCCGCGGCCGTCGCCAGGAACGCCGGCCGTCGCCGCCGGGCCAGCACCAGCGCCGCCGCCAGCGCGACCGCGACGACCCCCACCGCCGCAGGCACCGCCGGTCCCACCACGCCGCGTGCGTTGCGGTCGTGGGCCACGAACACGGTGCAGACCAGCAGCGCCGCCACGAGCATCGCCGCCGGCACGGCGAGCCGGCGGGCCGCCGCGCCCGCCCGCTCGCGCAGCGTGCCGTCGGTGCGCAGGCAGAGGAACGTCGCGCCGTGCAGCGCGAACAGCGCGGCCACGGCGACGCCGGCCAGCACCGTGTACGGGGTGAACAGGTCGAGCATGGTGCCGGCGTAGTGGCCGTCCGCGTCGATCGGGAGGCCGCCGAGGAAGGAGGCCAGCGCGACGCCCCAGACGAACGGCGCGACGACGCTGGCGACGGTGTTGGCCCAGCGCCATGCCGACCGCCAGCGCGGGTGGTCCCCGCGTGCGCCCCACTCGAACGACACCACGCGCAGGATCAGGCAGACCAGCACGAGCAGCAGCGCGAGGTAGAGCCCCGAGAACGACGTCCCGTACCAGGCCGGGAAGGCGGCGAACATCGCGCCTCCGGCGACGACGAGCCAGACCTCGTTGCCGTCCCAGACGGGCCCGATCGTCTCGATCATCGCCTCCCGATCGCGCTCGTCGCGCCCGACGAACGGCAGCAGCATCCCGACGCCGAAGTCGAACCCCTCCAGCACGAAGTAGCCGGCCCACAGCACGGCGATGAGCACGAACCAGACGTCGGCGAGGCTCATCGCTCGCTCACCCGCTCCCCGCCAACGCAGGAGCCTCGGGCGCGGCCGGTGCCGCCGGCGGGTCCACGCGCGCATAGCGGCGCATGAGCACGAAGTCCACGACGCCGAGCGTTGCGTACAGGGCGACGAAGACCGCGAGGCTCGTCGCGATCGCCGCGGTGCTCACGCTCGGCGAGTTGGCGTCCGCCGTCCGCAGCAGGCCCTGGACGATCCAGGGCTGGCGCCCGACCTCGGTCAACAGCCAGCCGAACGTCGCGGCCAAGAACGGCAGCGCCATCGTCCCGATCGCCACGCGCAGGAACCAGCGCGAGCGCTCCAGCCGGCGCCGCCACGCGAGCACCGCTCCGACCGCGGCCACGAGGAACATCAGCGCCCCGAGGTAGGCCATCCCGCGCATGCTCCAGTAGAGGACCTCGACCGGCGGGACGTAGTCGCCGGGGCCGTACTGCTGCTGGTACTGGGCGTTGAGCTCGTTCAGGCCTTGAACCTTGCCGTCCAGCGAGCCGGTCGCCAGGAACGACAGGAGGTCGGGGATCACGATGTCGAAGCTCGGGTTCGGGTCGTCCGCGCTGAAGCCGCCGATCTGGAACAGCGAGAACCCGGCCGGCTGCTCGGTCTCCCAGAGCGCCTCGGCCCCCGAGATCTTCATCGGCTGCAGGTCGGTCGTCACGATCCCGAAGCGGCTGCCGACCACGAGGTTCGCCGCCGTCACCGGCACGGCGACGATCAGCGCCAGGGCGGCGGCGCGGCGGAACAGGTCGGTGTTGCGGCCGCGCAGCAGGTGCCAGCACGACACGCCGAGCACGACCAGCGACCCGGTCGTCAGCGCGACGAGCATCGTGTGCGCGAACGCCATGAGCGCGAACTTGCTGCCCAGCAGCGCTCCCACGTCGGTCAGCTTCGCGACGCCGTCGCTGATCTCGTAGCCGACCGGATGCTGCATCCAGGAGTTGGCGACGAGGATGAAGTACGCCGACAGCCAGGTCCCCAGCGTCACGATCCAGATCGTGGCCAGGTGGATGCGCGGCGGCAGCCGGTCCCAGCCGAAGATCCACAGGCCGAGGAAGACCGACTCCAGGAAGAACGCGGCGAGCCCCTCGATCGCCAGCGGCGCCCCGAACACGTTGCCGACATACGTCGCGTAGACCGACCAGTTCATCCCGAACTGGAACTCCTGCACCAGCCCGGTCGCCACGCCGATGGCGAAGTTGATGAGCATCAGCGTCCCGAAGAAGCGCGTGAGCCGCAGCCAGCGGGTGTCGCCGGTGCGGTGCCAGATCGTCTGCATCGTGGCGACGAGCGGCGCCAGGCCGAGCGTCAACGGCACGAACAGGAAGTGGTAGATCGACGTCGTCGCGAACTGGATGCGCGCCAGGTCGACCGTGGTCGATGCCACCATCAGGGTCACGTCGAAGCCGGCTCCCGGGGCGGCGCCGGGCGGGCGGCGGCGTCGATCGGCCCGCCGATGACCCGGTTCTGGAGGGCTCCGGCGGCGGCGGACGCCCACGCGCCCAGCACCTGCACGCGCCGGCCATGCACGCCGCTGAGGTAGTACAGGTGGACTCCGAGGTAGGTGGCGAACGCCGGCGGCCCCGAGAGCCGCAGGCCGCGGATCTCGCAGATCGCGCGGCCGCGGCCGACGACCGCGAGCGCGCCCTTGTCGAAGTAGCGGAACGGCCCGCGCTCGCCGCGAGCGACGTGGCGCGCCTGCTGGATGGCGACGGTCGCCAGCCCGGGCAGCGGCCGACCGTCGGGCCCGGGCAGCAGCGCCGCGTCGCCGACGACCGCGATCTCCGGATGCCCCTCGAGCGTCAGGTCGGGCCGCACGACGACCCGGCCGGCCCGGTCGGTCTGCGCGCCGGCGGCCCGGGCCACCACGCCGGCCAGGTCGGCGGCGCGCACGCCGGCCGCCCAGACCACCGTCCGCGCCGCGATCCGCTCGCTCCCGCCGGCGTGCTCGATCGTCACGCCGCCGTCGTCGATGGCCGTGGCGCGGATCCCCTCGCGGACGTCGACGCCCAGCGAGCCCAGCTCGCGCGCCGCCGTCCGCGACAGCGACGGCGCGAACGCGGACACGACGCGATCGCCGGCGTCGAGCAGCACCACCCGGGCCGCGCGGGGGTCGATCCGGGTGAAGTCGCGCCGCAGCGCGTGGTGGGCGATGATCGCCAGCTGGCCGGCGATCTCCACGCCGGTTGGCCCGCCGCCGATGATCACGAACGTGAGCCATGCGTCGCGCTCGGCGGGGTCGTCGGCGCGCTCGGCCTCCTCGAAGGCGCCGAAGATCCGGTCGCGCAGCCGCACCGCGTCGTCGAGCGTCTTCAGCCCGCAGGTCACGCCCGCCCAGTCGTCGTGGCCGAAGTACGAGGTCTGCGCGCCGCAGGCGACGATGAGGCGGTCGTAGCCGAGCCGCTCGCCGCGATCGAGCAGGAGCTGCCGGCGCTCGACGTCGACGTCGCGCACGTCGGCCATGAGGACGGTCGCGTTGGGCTGGTGCGCGAGCGCGGAGCGGATCGGGGAGGCGCACTGCCCCACCGACAGCCCACCGGTCGCGACCTGGTACAGCAGCGGCTGGAAGAGGTGGTGGTTGGTGCGGTCGACGAGCGTCACCTCCGCGTCGGCGTGGCGCAGCGCCCGCGCCGCCGCGAGCCCGCCGAAGCCGCCGCCGACGATGACGACGCGCTCGCGTCCCGACGCGATCCGGTCAGACGGCATGGGCGGCGTCCGGTGCACTGCGATCGGCGCCGAGCCGCTCGAGCAGGTGGTCGCCGACCCGCAGCGCGTTGGCCATCGCCGTCAGCGCCGGGTTCACGGCCCCGATGCTCGGAAAGCAGCTGGTGTCGACCACGTAGAGGTTGTCGAGCTCGTGGGCGCGGCAGTCGGCGTTCAGCACCGACGTCGCGGGATCGCGGCCGAAGCGGCACGTGCCGGCCTGGTGAGCGACGCCGGCGACCGGGATCTCGTTGCGCAGGTAGGCGTGCCGGGGCAGCAGGTGGTGCTCGTGCATCCCCAGGCGGCCCAGCATCGACCGCAGCCGCCGGAACAGCCGCCCCTTGGCCTCGTCGTTGGTGGGGGTGTACGCCAGCCGGATGCTGCCGTCGTCGCGCAACGACACGCGGTTGTCGGCCCGCGGCAGGTCCTCGGTCGACAGCCAGAAGTCGACCGCGTGGCGGGCGATCCGCTCCAGCGACCAGCTCGGCGCCAGGCGGGTCTCCACCGGCTTCTCGCCCCGGAACATCGGCGCCTGCGACTTGCCGACCATCTGGATGTTGCCGAGCGGGAGGCCGCCCTCACCGTCGCCGAGGTAGAAGTCGTTGACCCCCAGCGTCTTCTGGAAGACCGTCGGGTTCTCCTCGTGCGACAGCGCCAGCACGGCCTGGCTGTTGTGGAACATGTAGTTGCGTCCGACCTGGTCGGAGCCGTTGGCCAGGCCGTGCGGATGGCGGTCGGTCGCCGACGCGAGGAGCAGCGCGGCGCTGTTGGTCGCGCCGCAGGAGACGACGACCAGGTCGCCGGTGAACGTCTCGCGCTCTCCGTCGCGCTCGACCACCACGCCCGTCACCGCGGTCCCGGCCGCGTTGGTCTCCAGCCGCACCGCGCGGGCGCCGGTCAGCAGCGTCACGTTGTCGTGGCGCAGCGCCGGACGGACCGCGATCACCTCCGCATCGGACTTGCCGTGCACGAGGCACGGGAAGCCGTCGCAGTCCGCACAGCGCACGCACGCGCTGTGCGGCAGGTCGTCCTCGGCGAGCATCACCCCGCACGGCGCGTGGAACGGGTGGAGCCCCTCAGCGGCGAGGTCGTCGGCGAGCTGCTGGATGCGCGGCTCGTGCGAGACCGCCGGGAACGGGTACGGCGCGCTCGCCGGCGGCTCGGTCGGGTCCTCGCCGCGCGCCCCGTGCACCTGGTAGAGCTGCTCGGCACGGGTGTAGTACGGCTCCAGCTCGTCGTAGCCGATCGGCCACGCCGGCGAGACGCCGTCGTAGTGGCGCAGCTCGCCGAAGTCCTCGGCGCGCAGGCGGTACAGCGCGGCGCCGTAGAGCTTCGTCGCCCCGCCGACGAAGTAGTGCACCTGGGGCTGGAACGGCCGCCCCTCGGCGTCGTACCAGGTGTCGGGCGACACGTAGCGGTTGTCGACGAACACGTCCTGCGCGAGCCAGTTCTGCGGCTCGCGCGCCAGCCAGTCGCCGCGCTCGAGCAGCAGGATGCGCTTGCCCGAGGGGGCCAGGCGATGGACGAGCGTCCCGCCGCCGGCGCCGCTGCCGATGACGATCACGTCATAGGCGCTCATCCGGTGTACTCCCTGATCCGCTCGGTGACGATGATCAGCGCCGCCGCCTCGATCAGCGCGAGATGCGAGAACGCCTGCGGGAAGTTGCCCAGGTGACGGCCCGTGCCCGCGTCGAACTCCTCCGCGTAGAGGCCCAGGGGCGAGGCGACGCGCAGCAGCCGCTCCATCAGGTCGCGGGCGCGCTGGACCTCCCCGATCAGCGCCAGCGCCGAGACGAGCCAGAACGAGCAGATGAGGAACGTCCCCTCCTTGCCCGACAGCCCGTCGTCGGTCTCCCCCGTCCTGTAGCGCAGCACGAAGCCGTCCTCGGTGAGCTCCTCGGCGATCGTCAGGACGGTGGCGCGCAGCCGCGGGTCGTCGCGGGGCAGGAAGCCGAAGACCCCCGCCAGCAGCGCCGACGCGTCCAACGCGTCGGTCTCGTAGTGCTGGCGCAGCACGCCGCGCTCGTCGACGCCGTGCTCGAGGATGTCGGCCTTGATCTCCTCCGCGGTGGCGCGCCAGCTCGCGACCAGGTCGCTGCTGCCGCGCATCTCGGCCAGCTTGGCGGCGCGGTCCATCGCGACCCAGCACATGAGCTTGGAGGAGACGTAGTGCTGCGGCTTGCCGCGCGCCTCCCAGATCCCCTGGTCGGGCTCGCGCCACACGCGCTGCGCGCAGCGCGCCTGGGCCTCGATGACCGGCCACAGGCCGCGCGGCAGCCGCTGGCTGCGCTGCGTGTGCAGGAGGATCGAGTCCAGGGCGGCCCCGTAGACGTCGTTCTGGCGCTGGTCGAACGCGCCGTTGCCGACGCGCACGGGGCGGGCGCCGGCGTAGCCGGAGAGGTCGTCGCGGGTCGTCTCGGTCAGGTCGCGGCGGCCGTCGATCCCGTACATGATCTGCAGCGACCCGTCGTCGTTGGGCTCCAGGTCGCCGATGAAGGCCATGTACTCGTCGGCCTCCCAGTCCAGGTTCATCCAGTGCAGCGCCTGGAGGGTGAAGGTCGAGTCGCGGATCCACGTGTAGCGGTAGTCCCAGTTGCGCTCGCCGCCCGGCGTCTCGGGCAGCG
>CAYRCB010000008.1:0-29945 GCA_964422645.1 uncultured Solirubrobacteraceae bacterium
CCGAAGCCCGGCAGCATCATGATGTAGACGGCCGGGTGCGAGTAGAACCAGAAGACGTGCTGGTACATGAGCACGTCGCCGCCCTTGCTGGCCTCGAAGAAGTTGAAGCCCAGCGCCCGGTCCAGCAGGATGAAGAACTGCGACGCGGCGATGAACGGCGTCGCGATGACGACCAGCAGCGAGGTCGAGAAGTTCGCCCACACGAGCAGGGGCATGCGGAAGAACGACATGCCCGGCGCGCGCATGGTGATGATCGTCACCAGGAAGTTCAGCGCGGTCGCGATCGATGACGCGCCCGCGAACTGGACCCCGATCGTGAAGAACACCTGCCCGATCGGTGCGTCGGTCGACAACGGCGCGTAGGCGGTCCAGCCGGTCGAGAACGACCCGCCGGGCGCCAGGAACGACAGCAGGAACATCACGCCGGCGACCGGCAGCATCCAGTACGACAGCGCGTTCAGCCGCGGGAACGCCATGTCCGGCGCGCCGATCATGAGCGGCAGGACGTAGTTCGCCAGCCCCGCGAAGACCGGGATGATGAACAGGAAAATGAGGATCGACGCGTGGACGCTGAACAGCCCGTTGTAGGCGTTCGGGTTCACGAACTGCATCCCCGGCTGGGCCAGCTCCGCGCGCACGAGCATCGCGAACATGCCGCCGACCAGCAAGAAGAAGAACGAGGTCACCGTGTACTGGATGCCGATGACCTTGTGGTCGGTGTTGACGCGGAAGTAGTCCTTCCACGAGTGCGCGCCGTGCCCGGAGTGGTCCTCGGGCCGCGTCGGCGCGCCGACCGCCCAGCGGAACCAGTAGTCGAACGCCCCCAGGCCGATGAGGAAGCCGAACGGCGCGGCGATGAGGGCGACCTGGAGGACCGCGTCGCCGTCGACGACCGGGTCCCAGCCGTAGAGCGCGCGGACGGTGCAGGTGATCCCGTAGGCGAGCGCGACGCCGATCAGGATGCCGAGCCCGGCCCGCGGGAAGCCGGGAGCGCGCAGGCTCACTTCGTTGCCTCCTTCAGGTAGGCGATCAACGCCTCGAGGTCGCTGGGGGAGAGGGTCTGCCCGAAGTTGCCGGGCATGATGTCCGGCCCGTAGCCCTGGGCGACCTCGGCGTTGGGATCGACGATGTCCTCCTTCAGCTTGGCGTCGCCCACGCCCTTGAGGACCTCGTCCAGGTTGGGCCCGATCTGCCCGCTGGCGCCGGCGTCGGCCAGCGTGTGGCAGCCGGCGCAGCCGTTGGCCGCGAAGACCTGCTTGCCGGCGGCCGCCAGCTCGGCGGGGCTCGCGCCGGCCGGGGCGGCGGGCGCCGCCTGCTTGCGCAGCCAGGCGTCGAAGGCGGCGGGCTCGACGACCCGCACGCGCGAGCGCATGACGCTGTGGCCCAGGCCGCAGAGCTCGGCGCAGACGACCGGATAGGTGCCGAGGCGGTCGGGCGTGACGCGGTAGTGCGTGGTGATCCCGGGCACCGCGTCGATCTTCACCGAGAAGTCGGGGACCCAGAAGTCGTGGATGACGTCCTCGGAGTTGATCGCGAACTGCACCGAGCGGCCCTTGGGCAGGACGAGCTCGGTCGTCGCCAGGGCGCGACCGCCGGTGAGCTCCTTCGGGTACGTGAAGGTCCACGCGAACTGCTGGCCCTTGACCGCGACCTTCAGCTCCTTGGCCGCCGCCGCGGGCGCCTTCTCGATGTCGTGCAGCACGATGTACGCGTAGGTGCAGAGGCCGAGGATGAGGAGCGCGGGCAGCGCGGTCCAGATCACCTCGAGCTTCGTGTTGCCGTGGATCGGCGGTCCGTCCTGGTCCTCCTGGCCCGGGCGCATGCGGAACCGGATCACCGATCCGATCACGACCGTCATCACCAGCACGAAGATCGGCACCGAGGCGATGATCAAGACGTCGTAGAGCGTGTTGATCTTGCTCGCCTGGGTGGAGGCGATCGTCGGGAACCAGTCGATGGACAGGCCGAGGACGATGCCGATCGCGCTGGCGATGACGCCGGCGACGACCATCGTGACGACCGGTCGCTCACGCATGTCGTGACACCTTCGGGGCCCTCTCTCCCCTCATGGCCGGCACCCTAGCTGCCGTCGGCGATGGATGCCAAATGTCACATGCCCGTCCCGGGAACGAGACGCCGGTGGACCGCTGGTGGGGCCTACGCGGCGGCGCGGTATCCGTGGTCGTCGGGGGCGGGCGGCGGGCCGGTCAGGCGGCCGCGGTAGGCCGAGGGGGACACGCCGTGGCGGCGGCGGAACGCCTTGGCGAACTGCGCGGGCTGGCGGTAGCCGACGCGCCGTGCGACCTCGCGCACGGTGAGCGGCCGCGAGGCCAGCAGCTCGGCCGCGCGGTCCATGCGGACCGCGGTCAGGTGCTCGCGGAAGGTCGTCGCGCCCACCTCGCGGTAGGCCCGCTGCAGCTGGCGCCGCGACGAGGCGACGCGGCGCGCGATGTCGTCCAGCGACAGGTCGGACCCGTACTCCCGCGCGACGATCGCCGTGGCGTCCTCGAAGAGGCTGCGGCGAAGGTGGATGGTGGCGGTGCGCTGCATCGTGAAGGTGTACGCGGCCAAGTCTGCGCCGGGATGACCGCGAAGCCGACCGGTCCGGGACAACCTGGCGCATACCCGCTCAGGTGGGGCGTGCTACGTTGTGCGTAGTTCGTGACGAACGATACGAGTTCCGGGGGTTGGCATGAACGTGCGTGACGGGATGAGCAGCGTGGTCCTCAGCGTGGGGCCGGGCCACACGCTGCGCGACGCCGCGCGGCAGATGACCCGGCGGCGGGTCGGGGCGGCGGTCGTGCTCGACCCGGACGGTGGGGGACCCGCGATCGTCACCGAGCGCGACATCCTGCAGGCGCTCGCCGAGGACCAGGACGCGGATCGCGAGCTGGTCGGCGAGCACCTCACGGCCGACGTCGTCTACGCGGCGCCGACGTGGTCGCTGGAGGAGGCGGCGGCGACGATGATCCGCGGCGGCTTCCGCCACCTGATCGTGGTCGACGGCGGCGACGTGTGCGGACTCATCTCGATGCGCGACATCGTGCGCTGCTGGACCGAGGACGGCTCGATCTGCGAGGTGCCGCGGGAGGCGGGGCGCTTCGCGAAGTCGGCCACGTCGTGACGGCGGCAGCGTCGCGTCAGGGCCCGAACGCGCCCTGAGACGCGACGGGGCCGGCGATGCCGGCCCCGGGAAGTCAGTGCGGAACGTGGTGCTCCAGTGGCAGCTCGTCGATCTCGCGGCGCGTGTCGAGCGCCCACTTGACGATCGACCACACCACGAGGATGCCGCCGGCGATGACGAGGATGATGGTCGTCGTGACGCCGATCAGGAGCATCGTGATGCCGACGGTGAGCACGAGCGGCAGCAGCGAGGGTCCAGGGAGGTGGATCTCCTCGCCGGCGGGCGGGATCTCGGGGTCGTACGCGCTCATGTCAGGAGCCCACGTAGAGGGCGGCGGCGACGAACGTCATGCCGAACATGAACACGCAGACCGCGGCGGCGATGAGGCCGGTGCGGACGTTCTTGCGGGCGAGTCGACGATCCATGGGGTTCGGAGATCCTATCGGTCGGTCAGGGCGCTGGTCGGGCGGGGCTAGAGCCGCACGTCCACGACCATGGCCACGAACAGCAACGCCAGGTAGGCGAGGGAGAAGAGGTACAGGACGAGCGCCGAGCGACGGTCGGCGCGCCGCACGAGGCGGATGGCGAGCCCGATGAAGGTCGCGCCGAGCGCCAGCGACGAGACGAGGTAGAAGACGCCGAAGCCGTCGCCGCAGAAGACCAGCTGGCTCACCGCGTACAGCAGCAGCGAGTAGAGCAGGATCTGGCGGCGCGTCTCGCGCTCGCCGCGCACGACGGGGAGCATCGGCACCTTCACGGCCGCGTACTCGTCCTTCATGAGCAGCGACAGCGCCCAGAAGTGGGGCGGGGTCCAGTAGAAGACGATCGCGAAGAGGTAGAGCGCGGTGCCGTCGAGGCCGCCCGTCACGGCGGCCCAGCCGACGAGCGGCGGCACGGCACCGGCCGCGCCGCCGATCACGATGTTCTGCGTCGTGCGGCGCTTGAGCCACATCGTGTACACGAGCGTGTAGCCCAGGAAGCCGCTGAACGAGAGCGCCGCGGCCAGCGGGTTGACGACGAGCGACAGCCACACGACGGACGTGGCGGCTAGCCCAAGCCCGAACAGCAGCGCCGCGCGCGGCGAGACCCGGCCCGAGGGGATCGGGCGGTCGGCCGTCCGGGCCATCGAGCCGTCGAGGTCGCGGTCGTACCAGTGGTTGACCGCGCCGGCCCCGCCGGCCGACAGGTACCCGCCGAGGCAGGTCGCCAGGATCAGGCCGAGCGAGGGGTCGCCCGCGATCTCCATCGCCGCCACCGTGGTGAGCAGCAGCAGCGACTGGACCTTCGGCTTCGTCAGCTGGACGTAGTCGCTGACGACGCTCGGCTTGCGGGTGGCGACTGCCTCCACGTGGCCGACTCTATCCACGGACCAGGGACTCGGGCGCCGGCACGGCCTCCTCGATCCCCGACCCGGTGTTGCGCGCGATCTCGCGGCGGATGTCCTTCATCGGCTCCACCGAGCGGACGCGCGGGACGACGTCGAAGTTGTTCACCGGCGGCGGCGACTCCGTGAACCACTCCAGCGTGTTGCCCTTCCACGGGTCCGGCCCCGCGACCGGGCCCTTCTTGTACGAGCGGGCCACGTTGATGACGGTCACCAGGATGCCGGCGCCGAGGATGAACGAGCCGATCGTCGAGATCAGGTTGTAGAGCTCGAGGTGGCCGACGTTCGGGTACTCGTAGACGCGCCGCGGCATGCCGTCCATGCCGATCGTGTGCTGGATCAGGAAGGTGACGTTGAAGCCGATGTACATCAGCGCGAACGAGACCTTGCCCAGCCCCTCGCTCAGCATGCGGCCGGTGATCTTCGGGAACCAGTAGTAGATCCCGGCGAACACCGCGAACACCGCGCCGCCCATGAGGACGTAGTGGAAGTGGGCCACGACGAAGTACGTGTCGTGCAGCTGCCAGTCCACCGGGAAGATCGCGACGATGATGCCGGTGATGCCGCCGATGACGAACTGCGACAGGAACCCGATCGCGAAGATCAGCGGCGTCTTGAACTCGATCGTGCCGCGCCAGAGCGTGGCGATCCAGTTGAAGATCTTCACGCCGGTGGGGATCGCGATGAGGAACGAGCTCATCATGAAGAACACGAGCACGACCGTCGGGCTCGGCGTCGTGAACATGTGGTGCGCCCACACCAGCAGGCCGAGGAAGGCGATGACCACCGTCGAGGCGGCGACCGCCTTGTAGCCGAAGATCGGCTTGCGGGCGAAGACCGGCAGGACCTCGGAGATGATGCCGAAGCCCGGCAGCACCATGATGTACACCTCGGGGTGCCCGAAGAACCAGAAGAGGTGCTGCCACAGCAGCGGCGAGCCGCCCTCCGTCGGGTTGAAGAAGTTGGTGCCGAAGTGGCGGTCGGTGAGCAGCAGCGTCACCGCGCCGGCGATGACCGGCAGCGCCAGGATCAGCAGCACCGCGTAGACGAGGATCGTCCACACGAACAGCGGCAGGCGGCCCCAGCCCATGCCGGGCGCGCGCATGTTGGCGATCGTGACGTAGAAGTTCACGGCGCCCACCAGCGACGAGATGCCGGTGAGGTGGACGAGGAAGATCCACGCGTCGACGCCGCCGCCGGGCGAGAACGTGTCGTTGGACAGTGGCGCATAGGCCGTCCAGCCGGCCTCGGGCGGGTTGAAGAAGATCGACGCGTAGAAGACCAGGCCGCCGGCCAGCAGCAGCCAGTAGCTGAGCGCGTTGAGGCGCGGGAACGCCATGTCGCGCGCGCCGATCATCAGCGGCACGAAGTAGTTGCCGAAGCCCGCCATGATCGGCACGACGAAGAGGAAGATCATCGTCGTGCCGTGCATCGTGATGAGCGCGTTGTACGTCTCGGGCGTGAGGAGCGTGTTCTCCGCGGTGCCCAGCTGCAGGCGGATCATCAGCGCCTCGACGCCGCCCATCAGGAAGAAGATGAACGTCGTGACGAGGTAGAGGATCCCGATCTTCTTGTGATCGGTGGTGGTGAGCCAGTCGATCAGGCCACTGCGCTCACGGCGCACGGCGTGCGCCGTGATCTGCGGAACCGGAGCGAGGGTTGGCTTGGTAACGGTGTCAGCGGCCATTCAGATCAGGGGGTGGCTTGGGGGTTGGCGTCCTGGGCCCGGCGCTCGACGGCCGCCGCGGTGTTCGCCGCGGCGATGCCGGCCTTCAGACGCGCGATGTACTGCCGGTACTCGTCCGGGGACACGGCGCGGACCTGCGCGACCATGTTCGCGTGGCCGCGGCCGCAGAGCTCTGCGCACTGGCCCGTGTAGACCCCGGGCTTCTCCACCTTGAACCAGGTGTAGTTCGTGTAGCCCGGGATGGCGTCCATCTTGCCGCCGAGCTTGGGGATCCACCACGAGTGCGCGACGTCCTGGGAGCGGATGTCGAGGGTGACGGTCGCGCCGACCGGCACGACCATCTGCTCGTAGGAGAAGGGGTTGTTGTGGGGGTTGTCGTCCCCATCCGGGTACGTGTAGCGCCAGAGGTACTGCTGGCCGTTGACCACGATGTTCAGGGCGCGGCCGTCGGCCGGCACCTTCTTCTCGCCGTGGGCCTTGACCGGGTGGGTCAGCGAGGCGGCGGCGGCATCGGAGTTCTCGGGGTCGCGGATGCCGGGCAGCGCGGCGAAGGTGATGACCGCGAGGACCACGAGGATCACGGCGGCGCCGATGGTCCAGCCGATCTCCAGGCGCGTGTTGCCGTGGATCTGGGCGGCCACGGCGCCCTTGCGCGCGCGGAACTTGATCAGGGTGTAGAGGAGAACGCCCTCGACGCCCACGAAGACCACGGCGGCCACGGCCAGCGTGAGCATGTAGAGCGTGTGGATGCGATCGGCGTTCGGGGACCCGCCGTACTCGGGGGAGATGAACCCGGCCATCGCCGACGGAGCGACGAGGAGGCTGCCGACGACGGCGGCGAGCAGGGCGAGTGGGAGGATGTGACGACGGTTGGATCGGGCCATGGAGCGGCGGGGATGTTAGTGGAGGATCGGCGGGACCGGCCTCGACGTCGGCGGGCGCCGGAGCGGGCGGTCGGGTGCGGCACTCTATGGCCATGCGACCCCTGATCGGCATCTGCGCGGCCCTCGAACGCGCCCGCTGGTCCGTGTGGGACCTGCCGGCCTACCTGCTGCCGCGCATGTACGTGGACGCCGTCCAGCGGGCGGGCGGGGCGGCCGTCCTGGTGCCCGTGGATCCCGTGTGGATCGAGGATCCCGGCGAGCTGCTGGATCGCCTCGACGGGCTCATGCTCGCCGGCGGCGCCGACGTCGATCCGGCGAGCTACGGCGCGCCCCGCGATCCGAGCACCGGCGCCACGGTCCCCGAGCGCGACGCCGTCGAGATCGCGCTGGCCCGGGCCGCGCTGGCGCGCGACCTGCCGTTCCTGGGCATCTGCCGCGGCATGCAGCTCATGAACGTCGCCGCGGGCGGGACCCTCATCCAGCACCTGCCCGACCGCCACGGCCACGAGGAGCACCGGCGCGTCGCCGGCAGCTTCGACGGCGCCGACCACGACGTGCGCCTGGCCCCCGGCTCGCTGGCGGCGCGCGCCGCGGGCGAGGAGCTGCACCCGACCAAGAGCCACCACCACCAGGGCGTCGACCGCGTCGGGGCGGGTCTGACGGTCAGCGGCTGGTCGGTCCTCGACGACCTTCCCGAGGCGCTGGAGCGGACCGATCGACGCTTCGCGCTCGGCGTCCAGTGGCACCCGGAGGCCGACGAGGCCAGCCGCCTGATCGGGGCGCTCGTGGACGAGGCCGCCGCCGCCCGCCGCGGGTGATCGGCCGCCGCGGACCGGATGCGGTCTGGGGGGCCAACTATCCTCCCTGACGCCGTGCGCCTGTCGACCGCCATGAAGCGCGTCGCGTGGGGCGCCGTCGCCGTGGGCGTGGCAGCCCCGCTCGCCAGGCGAAAGCTCCGCCTGCGGCCCCCGGTGGTGGCGGGCCTCGCCGCCGCCGCGCCGTTCGCCCTCTGCGTCGCGGTGCCGCGCTCGCGCAAGCGCGACGTCGCCGTCTGCGTCCTGCAGATGTGGATGTACCTGTCGCTGTACGAGATGCCCAACGACGACCCCGAGGCGCTCGAGCGCCGCGTGCGGGTCCGCTACCCGGTGACGATCGACCGGGTACTCGGCCTCGGCGAGCTGCCCGGCGTGCGGCTGCAGCGCGCGCTCGCGCGGCGCGGCGGCCTGCGGCGGCTCGACCTCGTGCTGGTGTGGACGCATTGGGTCTGGTTCGCCGTGCCGCACCTCGCGGTCGCCTACCTCCTGCTGCGTCGTCGCGAGCGCTTCGAGCGCGGCGCGATCCTCGTCTACGCCGTCTTCGACCTCGGCGCGCTCGTCTACTGGGCTGTGCCGACGGCACCGCCCTGGTACGCCGCCAAGGAGGGCGTGATCGAGGCCCGCGAGGCGACCGAGCCGGCCCTGCGTCGCCTCATGGTCGAGCAGGGCGAGGAGCTCTGGCGCGAGCGCTGGGAGCGGATGTACGGATCGCTGGCCGGCAACCCGCTGGCGGCGATGCCGTCGCTGCACTTCGCCACCTCGGTGATGGCCGCCTTCGTCCTGGCGGAGGCCGGGCCGGTCGAGGGCGCGATCGCGTGGACCTACGCGCTGACGCTGGGATTCGCGCTCGTGTATCTCGGGGAGCACTACGTGGTGGACCTGCTCGCCGGGCTCGGACTGGTGCTCGGGATCCGGCGGCTGGAGCGGCCGGTGGCGCCCGCGCTGCGACGGATCGGCCGGGTGGTCGCGGCGCTCGAGGCGCGGGCGGCCGGCTGATGTCCGACGAGCTGCGCCTGCAGGAGGAGCGTCACCAGGCGGAGCACCCGTGGTCGCCGCACACGTTCGTCGAGCTCGAGCGGGAGGCGCTCGACGAGGAGGAGATGCCGCGGGTCCAGCTGAGCCGCAAGACGGTCGCGCTCGGCGTCCTGTTCGTCCTCTCCGTCATCGCCTTCTTCGTCTTCGTCCTGCCCCAGCTGCAGGGGATGGGGGACACGTATCACCGCATCGAGCAGGGCAACCCGTGGTGGGTCGGCGCCGCGGCCGTGTTCACCGTCCTCTCGTTCGGCGGCTACGTGCTGCAGTTCCACGGGATCTTCACCCCGGGCGCCCCGCGGCGGCTGACCGGCGCCGAGGCCTACCAGGTCTGCATGGCGGCGCTGGCGGCGACGCGGCTGTTCGCGGCGGCCGGCGCCGGCGGCCTGGCGCTGCAGGCGTGGGCCATGCGGCGCGCCGGCATGACGCGGCGGATGGTCGCCGATCGCACGATCACCTTCCTCGTGCTGCAGTACTGGATCTACACGGCGTCGCTCGTCGTCTTCGGGCTCGGGCTCGACGCCGGCCTGTTCTCCGGCAACGCGCCGTTCGCGGTGACCGTGCTGCCGGCGATCTTCGCGCTCATCGCGATGACGATCGCCGGGCTCATCGCGCTGACGCCGACCGACCTGCAGCGGCGGCTGCGCCACTGGTCGCACGGCGGCGGGCGGGTCGCGCGGCTGGCGCAGCGACTGGCCAACGGGCCCGCCGCCGCCTCGTCGGGCGTGCGCGCGGCGATCGGCCATGTGCGCCATCCCGACCGGGCGCTTGGCGGCGCGTTCGCCTACTGGGGCTTCAACATCGCGGTCCTGTGGGCGGCGTTCCACGCGTTCGGCGAGCCGCCGCCGCTCGCGGTGCTCGTGATGATCTACTTCGTCGGGATGCTCGGCAACCTGCTCCCGCTGCCCGGCGGCGTGGGCGGGGTCGACGGCGGCATGATCGGCGCGTCGATCGCGTTCGGCGTGCCCTCGAGCCTGGCGGTCGTCGCGGTGCTCACGTACCGCGCGTTCGCGTTCTGGCTGCCGACGCTGCCGGGCATCGTGGCGTACTTCCAGCTGCGCCGGACGGTCGCGCGCTGGAAGGCTGAGCCGGTGTGACCGGAATCGCTACTATACAAAGTGAAGTGAGCGAGAACATCGAGAACGTCATCATCATCGGCAGCGGCCCCGCCGGGTACACGGCGGCGCTGTACACGTCGCGTGCCAACTTGAGCCCGCTCGTCATCGAGGGGTTCGCGTGGGGCGGCCTGCTGCAGCAGACGACCGAGGTCGAGAACTACCCGGGGTTCCGCGACGGGATCATGGGGCCCGAGCTGATGCAGACGATGCGCGATCAGGCCGAGCGCTTCGGCACGCGCTTCATCACCGACATGGCGACCGGGGTCGAGCTCGCCACCGAGCCGGGCGGTGTGCACAAGGTCTGGGTCGACGAGGACGAACTGCACCTCGCGCGCACCGTGATCCTCGCGATGGGCGCCGAGCACAAGAAGCTCGGGGTGCCCGGCGAGCTGGAGCTCGGCGGCCGCGGCGTCAGCTACTGCGCGACCTGCGATGCGGCGTTCTTCAAGGACGCCCAGACGGTGATCGTCGGCGGGGGCGACTCGGCGATGGAGGAGGCGATCTTCCTGTCGAAGTTCGCCGCGAAGGTCACGGTCGTGCATCGTCGCGACGAGTTCCGCGCGTCGAAGATCATGCTGGAGCGGGCGCGGTCGATCGACAACATCGAGTTCAAGACGCCGTTCACGGTCGAGGAGTTCGCGTCGGTCGAGGGCGACAAGCTGCCGACCGCGCGGCTGGTGAACACCCAGACCGGCGAACGCGAGGACCTGCCCGACGTCGGGACGTTCATCGCGATCGGTCACGAGCCGCAGTCGGAGATCGTCGCCGGCCAGATCGAGGTGGACGGCGAGGGCTACGTGCAGGTCGACGGGCGCTCGACGCGGACCAACCGTCCGGGCGTGTTCGCGGCCGGCGACCTCGTCGACCACACGTACCGCCAGGCGATCACCGCGGCGGGATCGGGCTGTCAGGCCGCGCTGGACGCCGAGTGGTACCTGCGCGACACGCCGCAGGTGCCCACGCCGGAGGGGATGCCCGAGGGCGACCTCGCCGAGGCGCAGTGGGCGTCGCCGGCCGTGCCGACGACGGGCGACTGAGCGGGGGCGGGCGTCGGGCCCGTCAGCGCAGGTGGATCGGGTTCGTGAGGACCCAGGTCCGCGCACGGCCGCGATGCTCGCGGTGGGCGCTGACGCGGTAGACGCCCGGCTCGCGGGCGACGTGGCGCAGCCGCCGGGCGCCCGGCGCGCTGGCGATCACGATCCCGTCGCGCAGCAGCCGCAGCTCGCAGTCCGCCGGGGCGGTGGCCACCAGCTCCGCCGGTCCGGCGTGCGGCGCCTCGTCGCCCATCGCCAGGGCGGCGCCCTCGCTCGTCTCGCCGCGCAGCCGGAAGCCGGTGGCGTCGGCCAGCGAGTCGCGGGCCAGGAACGCGCGCCCGCGCGCGAGGGCCGCCAGCAGCGCGGCCGTGTCGCGCGGGGCGTCGCCGCTCACCGGCCCGTCGAGGAGCACGTGGGTGCGCAGCAGCGCGAACGAGCGCTCGTAGGCCATCGTGCGCACGAGCACGCGGCCCCGTCGGCGGACGCCGTACTGGTGGGCGTCTAGGCCGCCGATCGCCGGGGTGGCGCGGGCGGCGCTCAGCGCGTCCCAGGCGGCGAGGTTGGCGGCGGGCGGGTCGACCAGGACCGCGTCGGGGTCGCGGCCGAAGCGCACGAGCCGCCAGGGCGTGTGGATGCGCTCGAGCGTGTCGGTCACGAGGCTCCACAGCTCGATGCCGTCGACGGGGAGGCGCAGGTCGCCGAACGGCGCGGCGCGCCCGGCGCGGCCCAGCAGCCAGCCGCCGCGCGAGAACGGGTGCGCGGCGAAGCCGATCCCGCCCGCGCCGTGGACGACGTCGAGGACCTGGCCGAGCGTGCGGCCGAGGTGGCGCACGGGCTGCTGCAGGCCGAAGGCCAGCAGGTGGCTGCCGTGGCCGGGGGAGACCTCGACGCCGACGCCGACGAGCACGGAGCCGTGCCAGCCTGCCTCGGCCTGGCCGGCGGTGACGTCGTGGTCGGTGACCAGGACGGCGTCGGCGCCGGCGCGGCCCGCGGCCTGCGCGATCTCGTCGATCGTGCCCGTGCCGTCGGAGTGCAGCGAGTGCACGTGCACGACGCAGGTCAGCTCGGTGTGCTCCATCGCCGACCACCGTAGTCGGCGCCGGCGGGGCAGGTCGATCCGGCTCGCCGTCGAACGTTGGGCGCGTGCGGCATCGCGGCCGAGCTCCCGACTCGCTCCCGGATGTCCCGGCGCCTCGGGTCCTGCTCACGCTCACGTTCGTCACCGGCGTGGTCGATGCCACGAGCTTCCTCGCCCTTGGGGGCGTGTTCTCGGCGATGATGACCGGGAACGTGGTCTTCCTCGGGCTCGGGCTCGCCGACAGCGTGGACTCCTCCGTCCTCGGCCCGCTGCTCGCGATCGCCTCCTACGTGCTCGCCAGCGCCGCCGCCGCGCTCCTCGCGCGCCGGACCGCCGGCCCGGCGTTCGGGAACCGGACCTCGAACGCGGTCGAGATCGGGTTGCTGGCCGCCGCGACCTGCATCGTGGCCGTGACGACGCTCGATGCGGACGGCGCGAGCGGGTACGCGACGCTGGTCCTGCTCGCCGCGGCGATGAGCTGGCGGGCGACGAACGTCCGCGCGTTGGGCTCGATCAACGTGCCGACCGCCGTCCTGAACCTGACGATGATCGCCGGACCGGGCACGCGGGGTGGTGGGCTCGCCGGCGCCGCGGATCTGCAGCCCCGGGTCCTCGCCTTCGCCTGCTTCCTGGGCGGTGCGGTCGCCGGTGGCCTGCTGCTGAAGCTCGACCTCTGGGTGCCGCTGGCGCTCGCCGTCTCGCTCTCGCTGCTCGTCGGGATCGACCTCTCGCGCAAGCGCGCAGGCTGAGCGGCGACGCCGGCGTCAGACGCGTCCGGCCGCCCGGCGCCGGCGCGAGGTCGCGGCGTCGACCACGACGGCGGCGAGCAGGACGGCGCCCGTCACCATGAACTTCACGTCGGAGTCCAGCGCGAGCAGGTCCATGCCGTTGGAGATCGAGCCGATGACGAGCGCGCCGAGCAGCGCCGACCACACCCGCCCGCGGCCGCCGAAGAGCGACGTGCCGGCGATGACCGGGCCGGCGATCGCCAGCAGCAGCAGGTCGCTGCCGCCCGAGGACTGGTTGACCGCCAGCAGGCGCGAGGCGGCGAGCATGCCGCCGCACGCGGCCATCGTCGACGCGAGCGCGAACACGGCGATGCGAATCCGGCCGGTGTCGATCCCGGCCCGCATCGCCGCCTCCTCGTTGCCGCCCACGGCGTAGATGTGCCGGCCGAAGCGGGTGCGCTGCGTGACGTAGTCGAGCAGGATCACGAAGCCGACGAGGATCACCAGGGCCAGCGGCAGCCCGCGGTCCTGGTTGACGATCCAGACCGTCGCCACGACCGGGATCGCCACCGCCACGATGCGGATGACGAGCGCACCGACCGGCGCCGTCTCCAGGCCCGCCGCGAGGCGCTGGCGGCGCGAGTTGAACGTCAGCCCGGCGTAGACGGCGATCAGCGCCGCCGCGATGATCCAGCCGACGGCGTCGCTGAAGAACGTGCCGACGAGGTCGACGATGAACTGGTCGTTGATGTTGATCGTGCCCGTGTCGCCCAGCACCCACAGCAGGACGCCCTGCCAGCCGAGCAGACCGGCGAGCGTGACAACGAACGACGGGATCCCGAACGTCGTGTGGACGAAGCCCTGGAACATGCCGATCGCCGTCCCCGCGAGGATCCCCACCAGCAGCGCGGGGATCGCCGGCCACCCGTGCTTGACGTTCAGCACAGCCATGATCGCGGCGCACAGGCCGGAGACGATGCCGACGGACAGGTCGATCTCGCCGAGCAGCAGCACGAGCACGACGCCGATCGAGATCAGTCCGGTGGCCGCGATCTGCAGCGTCAGGTTCGTGAGGTTGACCGCCGTGAGGAAGCGGTCGTTGGCGATCGCGAAGATGATCCAGATCACCGCCAGGGTGATGAGGACGCGCAGCGAGCCGAACTCGCCCTGCGTGAAGCGCCGCAGGAACTCGCGCGGGGAGGTCGGGATCGGCTCGACGTCGACGGTGGTCGTGCTCATGCCGCGTCCCTTCCGTTCGCGCTGAGTCCGGTGATCGCCGCGACCACGTCCTCGCGGGTGACGTCGGCGACCGCGAAGTCGCCGTTGGGCCGACCGAGGTAGAGGACGACGATCCGGTCGGCGACCTCGAAGACGTCGGCCATGTTGTGCGTGACGACGACGACGCCGAGGCCACGGTCGCGCAGCCGCCCGATGAGGTCGAGGACCTGCCGCGTCTGCGCGACGCCGAGCGCGGCGGTCGGCTCGTCGAGCAGGACGACCTTCGGCTCGCCCAGCAGCGAGCGGGCGATCGCGACCTGCTGGCGCTGGCCGCCCGAGAGCGACGCCACCTCGGTGCGCACGCTCGGGATCGTCGTCGACAGCGTCGACAGCAGCTCGTGGGCGCGGTGCTCCATTCGTGTCTCGTCCATCTGCGGGCCGACGTCGGTCAGCTCGCGGCCGAGGAACAGGTTGGCCACGACGTCGAGGTTGTCGGCGAGGGCGAGATCCTGGTACACGGTCGCCACGCCGAGGGCGACCGCGGCCTGCGCTCCCTTGACGTTCACCGGCTCGCCGTCGAAGCGGTACTCGCCCTCGTCGGGCTCGTAGATGCCCGACATGACCTTCACCAGCGTCGACTTGCCGGCGCCGTTGTCGCCGACCAGCGCGACGACCTCCCCGGCGCCGACCGCGAAGTCGACGTCCGAGAGGGCCTGCACGGCCCCGAACCGCTTGTAGATCCCTCGCAGCTCGAGGACTGCGGCGTTGTCGGTCATGTCGGGCGCTACCTCCTCTTCCTAGCTGATGCCGGCGGCGGCGCAGGCCTGCTTGTACTCCGGCGTGCAGATCTGCTGGACCGTCCAGAAGCCGTCCTTGACGATCGTGTCCTCGACGTTGTCCTTCGTCACCGCGACCGGCTGCAGCAGCACCGACGGCACCTGGCCGGCGCCGTTGTCGGTCTGGCCGTTGACGGTCCCGCTGGCCGGCTCGCGGTCGTTGAGCAGGTCGTAGGCCAGCTGCGCGGCGGCCTCGGCCTCCGGCTTGATCGCCTTGTAGACGGTCATGTACTGCTCGCCGGCGATGATCCGCTGGATCGCGGCCAGCTCGGCGTCCTGGCCGGTCGTCGGGATCTGCTTGGGGTTCATCCCGGCCGACTTCATGGCCGCGATCGCGCCGCCCGCGGTCCCGTCGTTGGCCGCGTAGACGCCCATGATCTTGTCCTTGCCGACCGCGGTGATCGCCTGCTCCATCTCCGACTGCGCCTTGTCGGGCGACCAGTCCGGCGTGTCGTACTGCTTGGCGATCGTGACGCCCTTCTGGGTGAAGACGTCGTTGCTGCCCTGCTTGAACAGCTTCGCGTTGTTGTCCGTCGGGGCGCCGTTGATCTTCACGATCGGGCCCTTCGCGTTGCCGTCGTCGGCGAGCTTGTCGCTCAGCGACGTCGCCTGCAGCTCGCCGACCTTCACGTTGTCGAACGAGATGTAGTAGTCGACGTCGGCGTCGGTGATGAGCCGGTCGTAGGAGATCACCGGGACGTCCTGCTGCTTGGCCTTCGTGACGATCGACGCCGCCGCGGCCGAGTCGACCGGGTCGAGGACCATCACCTCGGCGCCGTTGGTGATCGCGGCGTCGGCCTGGCTCTGCTGCTTGGACGCGTCCTGGTCGGCGTTGGAGTAGAGGATCTCGCAGTTCGGGCACAGCTCCTTGAGCTTGCGCTCGAAGTTCGGGCGGTCCTGCGACTCGTAGCGGGCGGTCTTGGACTCCGGCAGCAGCAGGGCGATCTTGCCCGACTTGCCGCCGGTGGTCTGCGTCCCGGCGCCGCCCGCGGTGGTTGCGGTGGAGCCGTCGTCGTCGCCGCCGCACGCGGCGAGCGCGAAGACGACGGCGCCGGCGGCGGCGAGCGAGAGGATGGAGCGGGTGGGCATGAGGGAGCTACCTCCTAGGACCCGTGGGCGGCGAGGCCGCCGGTTGCTTGCATCAGCGGGCGGTCGGCCTCGCCGATGGCGAGGGCGATCGCGCCCTGGACCTCCGCCTGCTCGCCCAGCAGCCCGGCCGCGACCTCGACGTCCTCCGCCGCCGAGGGCATCGCGTAGCGCCGCAGCGCGCCGCGCAGCGGATCGAGGAGCAGCTCGCCGGCGGTGCTGAGGTCGCCGCCGACGATGATCCGCGCCGGGTTGAGCAGGTTGCACAACATGGCCACCGCGCGACCGATGTGCTGGCCGGCGTCCGCGATGACCCGCCGGCACCCGGGGTCGCCCCCGCGCGCCAGCTCGATGACGTCGTCGATGTCGAGGTCCGTCCCGTGCGTGCGGCCGAGCTGCTCCAGCAGCCCCGGTGTCGCGGCCACCGTCTCCAGGCAGCCGCGGTTGCCGCAGCGGCAGACATGCCCGTCCTCGTCGACGAGCACGTGGCCGATCTCGCCGGCGGTCCCGCCGACGCCGCGGTGGATGCGCCCGCCGACGATCAAACCGGCACCGATGCCGGTGCTGACCTTCACGTAGACGAGGTCGCCGGCGTCGCGGCCCGCGCCGAAGAGCGCCTCGCCGAGCGCGCCGAGGTTCGCGTCGTTCTCGACCACCACCGGCAGGCCGAGCCGCCGCTCCATCTCCTCGCCGACGCGCACGCCGGCCCAGCCGGGCATGATCGGCGGGGTCGAGCCGATCCTGCCCGTCCGGTGGCTGTAGGGCGCGGGGACGCCCATGCCGACGTTGACGACCCGGTCGCGCGGCACGTCGGCCTCGGCCAGGACCGCGTCGACGAGCTCGGTCGCCGCCCCGAAGCCGTCGGCCGACGACTGATCGACGTCGAAGGACCGCTCCGCCTGGGCGAGGACGGTGTGGGAGAGGTCGGCCAGCGCCACGCGCAGGTGGGAGTGGCCGAAGTCGACCCCGATCGCGGCCCCGGCGGAGCGGTCCAGCGACAACAGGACCGGCGGCCGCCCGGCGCCCGCGACGTCGCGGTGCCCGGCGCGCTCGGTGACCAGCCCACGCTCGAGCAGATCGCCGACGAGGCTCGAGGCCGTGGTGCGCGAGAGCCCGGTGCGGCGGGCGATCTCGGCCCGGCTGGCGACGCCCTGCTCCAGCAGCACGTCGATGACGCGCAGGAGGTTGTGCTCGCGCAGGGACTCCAACGACCCGGTGCGGGGGGAGCGACCCACGGCGTGTGGTCTTCCCCCCTGACGCAATTGGTCAACGCTCCTGCGTTAAGCGCGCGTTACGCCGGCGAATATGTCCGGGGCCTGGACGAACGCCGCCTCGTCCTATCCTGGGCGGGCCGGATGTCCGACCTCACCTCGCCGGAGCACACGATCACGAGCCCGCCACCCGGCGTGTCCGTGCGGGCGCTCGGGCCGGCACCAGCCCTGGACGCGCTGCTCGACGGCGCGGTCGGGGGGAGCGACGACCTCGTCGGCCGGCACCTGGAGCAGGCGCTCGCCGGTCGGACCCTGCTCGAGCATCGCTGGGACGGTGCGGACGAGCCGGTCGTCTTCCCCCTCGTCGTCACCGACGGGGCGGCGCTCATGGCCACGTTCTCGATCCCGCTCGAGCAGGCGTGGGCGCTGCTGCCGGCGACCGAGCGGCTCGTGCCGGTGCGGACGACCCCGCGCCGCGCCGCCGTGGCCTTCTTCGCGTGGGAGATCCGCCGCGGCAGCCTCGGCCCGCGACGCGAGCTCGGCGTGGGCCTGCCCGTGCTGCTCGACGCGCCGAAGGTGCCGGGGCCGGTTCCGCCGTCTCTCTGGCGCGACCCGTCGCTGGGCCTGTACGTGGTCGAGCTGCCGGTCGACGACGAGCGCGCCTGCGCCGCCGGCCGGGCGCTGCTGGGCCTGCCGCACGTCGTCGGCCGCTCGGAGATGGAGGTCGACCCGCGCGGCGGTCGCTCCGCGTTCGCCAACGATCACGGGGATCTCGCGAGCTTCGAGGTGCGGCTCGGGCGCTGGGCGCGTCAGCGGACGATCGACGTCTCCTATCGCACGTACTCGCTGCTGGGCGGGCGGATCGTCAGCACCCGGCACGTCGGCGTCGGCGAGGGCTATCGCGGACGGCGCGGCGAGGCGACGGTGACGTTCGGCGAGCACCGCCGAGCTCAGCGGATCGAGCGGCTGTCGCTCAGCCGCCGCCCGCTGGAGCTGCGCGTGCTGCCGCGGCTGAACTGGCTGACCGAGGCGCCGGAGGACGTCGGAGCCGCCTGAGCGGCGGTGGGCCGGCTGCGCGCCTAGCGGGCGACGGCCGGACCGCAGGCCTCGACGTCGGCGCGCAGGCGGTCGGCGCGCTCGGCCGTCCAGCGGCCGGTGGAGACCAGGCGCTCGAGCAGCTCGTCGACGGCGTCCAGCGCGTCGCGGGCCGCGTCGTCGGCCGTGACGTCCTCGCAGAACAGCAGCGTGTCGGCCGCCTCGCGCAGGAGATCCTGCTCGCCGGGCTGGAGCTTCGTCGGGCCGACGTCCGCCAGGGTGGCGGTCACGCGGCCGTACGCCTGAGCACGTTCGGAGGTCATCGCTGCACTCACGGTAGCGTCCCGTGCATGCTCCTGCGCCAGGGCGAGGACGAGGTCGTCGCGATCGGGCAGGCGTCGCACGCCTGGATCTCGGGGCAGCTGGCCCGCGCGTGGCGCCCGCGGCCCCAGCCGTGGGAGGCGGTCTGCCTGGCCGCCGAGCAGCACGACGTGGGCATGGCGGAGTGGGATCTGGCGCCGACGCTGAACCCGTCGACCGGCCTGCCCCACGACTTCCTGCAGATGGATCTCGCCACCCACCTGCGCCTCTGGTACGCCGCGCCGGCGCGGCTCTTCACCCAGAGCCGCTACGCCGCGCTGCTCGTCTCGATGCACGGCGCCGCGCTCTACGGGCTGCGCGACCTCGCGACGATGGACGATCGCGAAGCCGGGCAGGTCCGCGCCTACCTGGCCACCCAGCGGGCCCTGCAGACGCGGCTGGCCGAGGAGGTCGGCGCCGACGCCGAGGCGCTGCGCGAGCAGCAGCGGCTGCTGTGGGCGTGGGACGGGCTGTCGCTGGCGCTGCTGTTGCGCTGGGATCCCTACGAGGTCGGCGGCTACACGCTGCGCGCCGGGGCGACGCTCGACCCGTGGCCGTTCGACGTCGACGAGCTGACCGTCGCCTGCGAGGGACGGCGGCTGCGCGGGCGCTTCATCGACGAGCACGAGCTCCACGCGGCGCTGGAGCGCGCCGACCGCGTGGACCTCGCGTTCACGCTGCGCCCGGCCTGAGCGGCTCAGCGCAGGACGCCTTCCAGGCGCAGCAGCAGCTCCTTCTTGTCCAGCCCGCCGGTGTAGCCGCCGAGGTCGCCGCCGGTCCGCAGGACACGATGGCAGGGCACGACGATCGGCACCGGGTTGCGGCCCAGCGCGCTGCCGGCCGCGCGCACGGCCTTGGCGTTGCCGGCGCCCGTCGCGACGTCGCGATAGGTGCGGGTCTGGCCGAACGGGATCGTCCCCGTGCTGCGCAGCACGCGACGGCCGAAGTCGGTCGTCACGAGGCTGAGGTCGACGGGCAGGTCGAAGGCGTCGCGGCGGCCGGCGAAGTACTCGTCCAGCTCGCGGCGGACGTCGTCCAGCTGGGCCGGCGCCTCGAGGACCCGCGGCGACAGGCGGGCGGCGAGGTTGCCGACGATCTCCTCCTCGCCGCCGTTGAACTCCTCGAAGGCCAGCCGGGCCAGGCCGCGCGGCGTGCGGGCGGCGATGAGCGGGCCGACGGGGGAGTCGACGCGGGCGTAGGCGACGTCGAGCAGGCCTTCCTGCGCGGCGCGGGCGACGAGGAGGTCGAGCAGGTCGGGCGGGGCGGTGTCGATCGGTGGCTTCAGGGGCGTCATGAGCACTGCACCTCCAAGCGCAGCGAGGCGAGGCCGTCGGCGATGCGCCGCCGGGCGGCCTCCGGGCTGATGTCGAGCGCCTGCGCGACCTCGCTCGGGCGCAGGTCGCCGGCGTAGCGCAGGGTGATCGCGGCGCGCTGGCCCGGCGGCAGGTCGCGCACAGCGTCCCAGAGTGCGTCGTCGGGCACGGCGGGCGGGAGCGAGGGGCGCTCGGGAACGGTCTCGACCGGGATCGCGCGCCGGGCGCGGGCGCGGTGCACGTCGATCGCCTTGCGGTGGGCGATCGTCACGAGCCACGCCTCGACGTTGGCGTCCGCCGGCAGGCGCGGGTACGCCCGCAGGGCCGCCAGCCACGCCTCCTGGAAGGCGTCCTCGGCGTCCTGGCGGCCGGCGGTCGCCACGCACACGCGCCATACCGCGTCGCGATGAGCGTCGAGCACCTGTTGGAAGGGGATCACGCTCGGAAGACGCCGGTGGGGCGCGATTCGTGAGGCGCGGCTACTCGTCGTGGCGGAAGAACCCCTCGCCGGCGAGGTTGCCCGTCCGGCCTTCGGCGACGAGGCGCCGCAGGACCGGCGCGGCGCGGTAGCGGTCGTCGCCGGCCTCGGCGTGGAGCGCGTCGAGGACCGCGAGCGCGTGCTCGAGGCCGATGAGGTCGCCCCAGGCGAGCGGCCCGCGCGGGTGGTTGAGGCCGAGGACCATGCCGGCGTCGATGTCCTCGGCGCTGCCGACGTTCTGCTGCAGCGCGAACGCCGCCTCGTTGACGAGCTGGCAGACGATCCGGCCGAGCACGAGCCCGGGGCCGTCGCCGACCCAGGCGGTGTGCAGGCCGAGGGAGTGGAAGAAGCGCTCGGTCGTCTCGGCCGTGGTCGGGCTCGAGTCGCGCGCGCGCGTGAGCTCGACGAGGCCGCCCGGCTCGAGCGGCGGCAGCGCGTGGAAGCCGACCGAGGCGCCGCCCGGGTCGAGCTGGGCGAGCGAGCCGTCGGCGAGCAGCAGCGCCTGCGGGCCGCCCTGCAGCGCGCCGTCCTCGGGATCGGCGCCGCAGTCGAGGATGAGGTCGGGCACCTCGCCGGCGACCTCCTCGGGGATGCGCACGTCCCAGCCGGCGTCGTCGGCGAGCATGCGCAGCTCGTGGGCGAGCGCGACGTCGCCGGCGATGACGACGAGGCCGCCGGCTTGGGCGGCGGGCGGCTGCTGCGGATCGTCGGGCCGGTGCGGCTCGTCGCCGTACGTGTACCAGCCGCGGCCGCTCTTGCGCCCGAACCGCCCGGCGGCGACGAGCTTGGCGGTCAGCGGGCTGGGGCGCCAGCGGGGCTCGCCGAAGGACTGCTCGTAGAACGACTTGAAGATCTCGAAGCCGGTGTCGACGCCGACGAGGTCCTGCAGCTCGAACGGCCCCATGCGAAAGCCGCCGCCGAGGCGGACGATGCGGTCGATCGTCTCGACGTCGCTGACGCGATCCTCGAGCAGCTTGAGCGCCTCGAGGCCGAAGGGGCGGTTGCAGCGGTTGACGATGAAGCCGATGACGTCGGCGGCGACGATGACGCGCCGGCCCATCGCCTCGCCCAGCGCGGTCGCGCGGTCGAGCGTGGCCTGGTCGGTGGCGTCGCCGGCGACGACCTCGACGAGGCGCATGAGCGGCGGCGGGTTGAAGAAGTGCATGCCGACGATCCGCTCGGGCCGCGGCAGGCCGGTGGCGATCTCGGTGACCGAGAGCGAGGAGGTGTTGGTGGCGAGCACGCAGTCGTCGCCGACGATCGGGGCGAGCGTCGCGAACAGCTCGCGCTTGAGGTCGAGGCGCTCGGGCGCGGCCTCGATGACGACGTCGCAGCCGGCGAGGGCTTGGAGGTCGGCGGCGGCCGTCAGGCGGGTGGCGGCCGCCTGCGCGTCGGCGGCGTCCCAACGGCCGCGCTGCGCGCCGCGCTCGAGGTCGCGCGGGATGCGCTCCAGGGCACGCTCGACGGCTTCCGGTACAGGGTCGTGGACGAGCGTGCGCGCTCCGGCCATCGCGGCGAGCTGTGCGATCCCCTGTCCCATCGTCCCGGCGCCGATGACGCCCACCGTCTGCGTGTCCATGGCGGGCACCCTAGTGGCGGGATTCGCGCAGCGTCCGCAGGCCGGCTCGCTCGCCGGCGAAGGCCAGGCGCGGGAGGTCGTCGAGCGCGCGCCACGCGGCGGCGGACTTCTCGCCGTCGAGCCGGAACGCCCCGCCGGTGACCGTCGCGGCGAAGCCGACGTCGACCGTCCAGCGGGCGTCGCCGCCGTCGCCATAGCGGCTCGTGAACGCCCCGAGGAGGCGGTCGAGCGCCACCTCCAGCCCGGTCTCCTCGCGCAGCTCGCGGACGATCGCGTCGGCCGGCGTCTCGCCCGGCTCGACGAACCCGCCGGGCAGGTCCCACTCGCCGGCGAACGGCTCCTGCGCCCGCCGCAGGACGAGGTAGCGGTCGGCGTCGTCGCGCACGAACGCATAGGTGGTGACCGCGGGGTTGTCGTAGTGGACGAAGTGCCCGGTCGGGCAGGCGGGCCGCCCGGCGTCGTGACCGTACGCGATCGGCTCCAGCCGCGCCGCGCAGAGGGGGCAGAAGCGGAAGGCGGGCACGGGTTGCGATGCTACGGCCCATGGCCCGGTTCCTGATCGTCGGCGGCGGATGCCGCGCGCTGCAGCTCGCGGAGCAGCTCAGCGCGGAGGGGCATGCGCCCCGGATGACCACCCGCGACCCCGCGCGGCGGGCCGCCATCGAGGCGGCTGGCGGCGAGTGCGTGATCGCCGATCCCGACGTCGTCGGGACGTTGCGCTACGCGCTGGACAACGTCACGATTCTCATGTGGCTGCTAGGTGGCGTCGATGCCGAGCCACTGCACGGCTCGCGCTGGAAGATGATGCTCGAGCGCACGATCGACTCGACGGTCCGTGGCGTGGTCTACGAGCGCGGGACGGATGCGGGCGAGGCGCTCACGCGCGAGATGGCGGAGTACAACGGCATCCCGCACGCGATCATCGACGCGGCCGCCGAGCCGTGGGTCCCGTCGGCTCGCGCCGCGATCGACGGGCTCCTGCGCGTGTGAGTAGAATACCTCTTAATCGGATAGGTTTTCCAAGCTTTTCGAAGGAGGCCGCCCATGGGTGACTACGCGAAGAACGTGCTCGTCGACACGCAGTGGGTCCAGGACCACCTCGACGACGACACGATCCGCATCGTCGAGGTCGACGAGAACCCAGCGCTCTACGCCGAGGCGCACATCCCCGGGGCGATCGGCTTCGACTGGAAGAAGGACCTGCAGGACCAGGTCAAGCGCGACTTCCTGGGACCGGAGGCGTTCGGCAAGCTGTTCGGCGACCGTGGCATCTCCAACGACCACACGATCGTCCTCTACGGCGATCGCAACAACTGGTTCGCGGCCTACACGTACTGGTACCTGCAGTACTACGGGCACGGCAAGGTCAAGCTCGTCAACGGGCCGCGCGAGAAGTGGATCGCCGAGGGCCGCCCGACGAGCTCCGACGTGCCGAGCTACCCGGCCGCGACCTTCACGGCGCAGCCGGGCGACGACGCGATCCGGGCCAAGCGCGACGAGGTGCTGGACGTCGTCACGACCAACGGCAAGAAGCTCGTCGACGTCCGCTCGCCGCAGGAGTTCTCGGGCGAGCTGATCGCGATGGCCGGCTACGAGCAGGAGGGTGCCCAGCGCGCCGGCCACATCCCCGGCGCCGCCTCGATCCCGTGGGCGCAGGCCGTCACCGAGGACGGGACCTTCAAGTCCAAGGAGCAGCTCGAGGAGCTCTATGGGGGCAAGGGCGTCCTCACCGGCGACCCGATCATCGCCTACTGCCGCATCGGCGAGCGCTCGGCCCACACGTGGTTCGTCCTGCACGAGCTGCTGGGCCGCGAGGACGTCAAGAACTACGACGGCTCGTGGACCGAGTGGGGGAACCTCGTCGACGTGCCGATCGAGAAGGACGTCTGAGCGTCAGCACGCCTGCACGCCGATGGCCGCCAGGCGCGAGCGCGTCTGGCGGTCGCCGGCGGTGAGGCCGGCGCGGGCCGCGTCGAGCACGACGTGGGCCGCCGAGCCACGGCGGATCTGCTCGCGGACGAGACGCAGCCGCGTGGCTTGCGCGAGCAGCACGCGGACCGCCTCGTCCTGACGCTCGGCCAGCTCGTCGGGCGGCGTGAGGTGGTCGAGCGTCTTGGCCGCCCGCGTCGCGGTCTTCTCGGCGCGCTTGACCCGGGCCACGACCATCCCCGGGCCGGTCGCCCCGCCGAGCGCCGCGAGCGCCCTGGCGCCGGTCGTCGCGCCCGCGCACGCCTCCCGCGCGCGCGCCGGGTAGTCGGGCGGCGGATCCTCGCCGCCGCAGCCGGAGAGCGCGGCGGCGGCCGCGAGCGCCAGGCCCGCCAGCGCGACCGCGCGCCGCATCACGCCGCCTCGGCGTCGAGCAGCGGTCCCAGGCGGTCGAGCAGGTCGGTGACCATCCGCGCGGTCGCCCCCCAGATCAGGTGCTCCCCGAGCAGGTAGGTGTCGGACATGAACGGCACGCCGCGGCGGACGAGCCGCTGGCGCTGGAACGCGGCACGCAGGTCGTGCAGCGGGAACTCGAGCACCGCCGCGACCTCCAGCGGCGACGGGGTCCACGTGCGGCCGGCGTCGATCAGCCCGACGAACGGGTACACGGCGTAGTTCGTGGCGATCGTCGGCGTCGGCTGCAGCGCGCCCACGAGCTCCACCGCGTCGGGTGGCAGGCCGATCTCCTCGTCGGCCTCGCGCAGCGCGGTGATGCGCAGGTCGGTCTCGTCGTCGTCCTGCCGCCCGCCCGGGAAGGAGATCTCGCCGGGGTGGCGGCGCAGATCCTCGCGCCGCTTGGTGAAGACCGCGTGCAGCCGGCCGTCGTGGAGGTAGAGCGGCACGAGGACGGCCGCGTCGATGCGGCCGTGGACGTCGAGCCCCGCCGCCTCGGCGGGGTCGAGGAGAACCGCGGAGAGCTGGGCGGCGAGCTCGCTCAGGCCGTCAGCTCGATCGTCTCGACGCGCTCGTTGAACATGACCTCGCCGTCGAGCGTGCGGTGGATCGGGCACTTGGCGGCGATGACCCGCAGCCGCTCGACCTGGTCGGGCGCGAGGCCGGCCGGGAAGCGCAGCACGAGGTCGAACCGCGTCGGCGTGCCGCGCTCGGCGGGCTGGTACTGGCACTCGACCTCGACGTCGCCGATCTCCCAGCCCTTGCGCTGGGCGTACATCTCCATCGTGATCGCCGTGCAGGAGGCCAGCGACGCGGCGAGCAGCTCCTGCGGACTCGGACCCGCGTCTCCACCGCCCGCCTCGCGCGGCTCGTCGGCGACGACGAGGTGATCGCGGACGCTGATGGACTGGCGCAGGGCGCCGACACGACGGGCGGTGGCCTTCATGCGACCCATCGTAGACACCGCTGGGGCGGCGCTACGAGAGCGGGTTGAAGAGCAGGCCGGTCGGCAGCTTGGGGTAGAAGTACGTGCTCTTCGGGGGCATCGAGACGCCCGCCTCGGCCACCTCGCGGACCTGCTCGACCGGCGTCGGGCGCAGCACGAACGCGAGGTCGAACGCCCCCGACTCGACGAGCTCGCGCGCCTGCTGGGCGGTGCGCGCGTAGCCGAAGCGGTGCAGGTGGGAGATGTCGTCCTCGGTCAGCTCCAGCGGCCCGGTGAGCAGGAGGCGCTCGAGCACGGCGGCGTCGAGGCGGCGGTACGGCCCGGGCTGGTCGGCCAGGGCGGCGTCGGCGATCGCCTGGTCCTTCAGGGTCATGCGATACGGCTGGCGCAGGTGGGCGTCGACGTAGCCGAAGACCGCCGGCCCGCCCGGCTCCCCGGGGTCGAGGTCCTCGACCGGCTCGAGCTCGAAGTCGCGGCGGGCGACGTCGCGCAGGGCCTCCTGCTGGGCGGGCGTCGTCTCCTTGACCAGGCGGTGCGTGGGGAAGACGGTGAGCCCGGGGTCCTGGAGGGCGACGAGGCACATGAGCACGTAGCGGTGCGGGCCCTCGCCGCCGATCTCGTCGGCGTAGACGCGGGCGGTCTCGTAGCGGTGATGGCCGTCGGCGATGAGCAGCTCGGCGTCGGCGAGCGCGTCCTGGACCGTGGCGATCGCGTCGGCGTCGTCGACGCGCCACAGGCGATTGCGGGTGCCCTCGTCGTCGGTCGCCTCGCCCCACGGGTCGGCCTGCGCGAAGGGGGCGAGCGCGTTCCACGCGCGCTGCTCGGGGTCGGAGTAGAGGCTGAAGATCGGCGAGAGGTTGGCCTGCGTCGCGCGCGTGAGGCGCAGGCGGTCCTCCTTGGGGCCCGGGTGCGTGCGCTCGTGGGGACGGATGAGGCCGGGGCCGTAGTCGGTGACGCGCACGCGGCAGAGGAAGCCCTGGCGGGTGAGCGCGCGGCCGTCGGGGCCGGTGTAGTCCTGGCGCAGGATCCACAGCGCCGGGCCCGCGTCCTCGACGACGCTGCCGTCGGCGCGCCAGCGGCCGAGCGTCGCGGCGGCGGCAGCGTACGGGTCGTCCCCTTCGGGAAGGTCGATGGCGACGACGTTGTAGGGGGAGCGGTCGACGAGCCGCGCCCGTTCCTCCGCGTCGATCACGTCGTAGGGCGGGGCGATCAGGTCCTGCAGCGGCCCGGCGACGGACGGCTCGTAGCGCAGGGCTTGCAGCGGCTGGATCTCGGCCATGGCGGGGACGCTAGCGCGGGCCCGGACCAGCCGTCAGCGCGCGCCGAAGTCCGTCGTGTAGGTGGCCGATCGCAGGCCGCGGCCCACCGGCACGGGTGCGCCGAGCGCGATCCCGACGCCGACCTGGCGCAGCCGCGGGCTGAGGATGTTGGCGCGGTGACCCGGGGAGCGCATCCACGCCGCGACCACCGTGGCCGGCGTCGACAGCGATCCGGCGCCCCACCCGATGTTCTCGGCCACCGTGCTCCAGCGGCGATAGCCGGAGCGGGCGACGCGGCGCTCCAGCGGGGTGCCCGCGGGCGTCGTGTGATCGAAGAAGCGGTGGCGCACCATGAGCCGCGAGTACGCGGTCGCGGCGGCCTGCAGGCGGCGCTCGGGGCGCAACGGGCGCAGGCCGTGGGCGGCTCGCTGCGCGTTGAGCAGGCAGAGCGTCGCGCTGCGTGCGGTCGACAGCGTGGCTGCGGTGGGCTGGAGGTGGGCGCCGCGGCAGGCCGACCGGGCCTCGGCAGTCGAGGCGAGGACGAGCGCTGCGGCGAGCGCGGTGGTGATCGCGGTGCGGTATGGCAAATCGGGGCGGCCGGATTCGAACCGGCGACCTCCGCGTCCCAAACGCGGCGCTCTACCAGGCTGAGCCACGCCCCGAAGGACCGGAGGTTACGGATAGGCTCAGATCATGTCGATCTTGGGTGGCATCCTTCTCGGCGCGGGGCTCGGTCTGCTGGCCGGTTTCGTCGTCGGCTTCGTCCGTCGCCGGCGCGACACGAGCGACCGCTTCGAGGACTGACCGCCGCCGTCTACGCTTCGCGGGCCCGCCCCGGTAGCTCAGCTGGATAGAGCGGCGGCCTTCTAAGCCGCGGGTCGCAGGTTCGAGTCCTGCCCGGGGCGCTCAGTCGTCGTGCATGCGCACCACGAACACGATGCCGCCCTGGGCGATCGTGAGCGCGCCCGCCTCGGTCCAGAACGCGCGCTCGAACGACGCCGGGTCGAGGACGAGGTAGCCGGTGACGCCGTGGCCGTCGGCCGCGGCGACGAAGACGACCGCGTCGGCCGGAGCCTGCTCGCCGAAGACGTCGCGGGCGCCGGGGCCGGCGCTGAGCTGGCCCGTGAGCATCGCGGTGGCACCGCGCGGGCGGCCCTGGCCGGAGCAGACGAGCACGTCGACGGGGCGGCCGATCGAGCCCTGCATCGCACTCAGCACCTCGACGAAGCTCAGGTCGGCCACGGCCGTCCAGACTAGACGGCGCACGGACCGCCGGCATGGCAAGCTCTCCGTCCATGGAGTTCGATGCGGTCGTCGAGCAGGTGCGGGCATGGTGCGACGAGCCGGTCACGGTCATCCTCGAGCCCGACCACAGCGTCATGAGCGGCCGGCTGCACGAGGTCGACTCGACCGGCCTGGACGGGGCGCTGTTCGCCGTCGCCAGCGACGAGCGCCGGACCACCGGGATCGCGGTCGCGCTGTTTCGCGACGCGTTCGCCTCCGCGCGCCGCGGCGAGGACGAAGCGCTGCACGTCCACCAGGGCAGGATGGAGCTCATCGTCCGCCGGCACGCCGCGACGGCGCCGGGGGCCGGCGGCGGCTGACGTCGACGGAATGCGCTGGCAACCGCCGGCCTGCGCGAAGTAGGCTGGCGCCGTCGGGACACGACGGGCGGGAGGTTCGGATGGCCACGCGCACGAGGAAGGGCGCTCCTGCGGACGCCGGGAGCGACGACGGGACGCTCACCGCCGACGAGCGCGCGATCGAGCAGGTCATCGCCGCGCTGGCCGCCGCCAGCGACGGCGACTTCTCCGTGCGCCTGCGCGCGCGCCGCCGCGACCAGATCGGCGAGCTGCAGGCGCGGGTCAACGAGCTGCTGGAGCTCAACGCCCGCCAGGCGCGCGAGCTCAAGCGCGTCGCGCGCGTCATCGGCCGCGAGGGGCGCATGCAGGAGCGCGCCTCGCTGGGCCCGGTCGCCGGCGCGTGGGCGGAGAACGCCGAGGCGGTCAACGCGCTCATCGACGACCTCGCGCGGCCGACGACCGAGGTCGCGCGCGTCATCGCCGCCGTCGCCGAGGGCGACCTCAACCAGAAGATGGCGCTGACGATCGAGGGCCAGCCGGTCAAGGGCGAGTTCGCCCGCATCGGCACGACGGTGAACACGATGGTCGACCAGCTGTCGTCGTTCGCCGACGAGGTCACGCGCGTGGCGCGCGAGGTCGGGACCGAGGGTCGCCTGGGCGGGCAGGCCGAGGTCAAGGGCGTCAGCGGGACGTGGCGCGACCTGACGGAGTCGGTCAACGGCATGGCGTCCAACCTCACCGACCAGGTGCGCCAGATCGCCCAGGTGACGACGGCGGTGGCCAACGGCGACCTGTCCCAGAAGATCTCCGTCGAGGCGCGCGGCGAGGTCGCCGAGCTGCGCGACACGATCAACACGATGGTCGACCAGCTCTCCTCGTTCGCCGACGAGGTCACCCGCGTGGCCAAGGAGGTCGGCACGGAGGGCCGTCTGGGCGGGCAGGCCGAGGTCAAGGGCGTCAGCGGCACGTGGCGCGAGCTGACCGAGAACGTCAACCAGCTGGCCTCCAACCTCACCGAGCAGGTGCGCCAGATCTCGCAGGTCACTCGCTCGGTGGCGCGCGGCGACCTCACGCAGAAGATCACCGTCGAGGCGCGCGGCGAGGTCGCCGAGCTGGCCGAGACGATGAACTCGATGACGGACACGTTGCGGGTGTTCGCCGATCAGGTGACGGGCGTGGCGCGTGAGGTGGGGACCGAGGGGATCCTGGGCGGTCAGGCGGATGTGCCGGGTGTGGCGGGGACGTGGAAGGACCTGACGGAGTCGGTCAATTACATGGCGTCCAACCTGACGAGCCAGGTGCGTCAGATCGCCCAGGTCACCACCGCCGTCGCCAACGGCGACCTGACCCAGAAGGTCACCGTGGAGGCGCGCGGCGAGGTCGCGGAGCTGGCCGAGACGATGAACTCGATGACGGACACGTTGCGGGTGTTCGCCGATCAGGTGACGGGCGTGGCGCGTGAGGTGGGGACCGAGGGGATCCTGGGCGGTCAGGCGGATGTGCCGGGTGTGGCGGGGACGTGGAAGGACCTGACGGAGTCGGTGAACTCCATGGCGTCCAACCTGACGAGCCAGGTGCGTCAGATCGCCCAGGTCACGACGGCGGTGGCCAACGGCGACCTGTCCAAGAAGATCACGGTCGACGCGCGCGGCGAGATCGCCGAGCTGAAGGACACGATCAACACGATGGTCGACCAGCTCTCGTCGTTCGCCGACGAGGTCACGCGCGTGGCGCGCGAGGTCGGCACCGAGGGCGCGCTGGGCGGGCAGGCCGAGGTG
>CAYRCB010000008.1:30045-227059 GCA_964422645.1 uncultured Solirubrobacteraceae bacterium
TCTCGCAGAAGATCACGGTCGACGCGCGCGGCGAGATCCTCGAGCTGAAGGACACGCTGAACGTCATGGTCGATCAGCTGTCGTCGTTCGCCGACGAGGTGACGCGCGTGGCGCGCGAGGTCGGCACCGAGGGCGCGCTGGGCGGGCAGGCCGAGGTGCAGGGCGTCAGTGGGACGTGGCGCGACCTGACGGAGTCGGTCAACGGCATGGCCTCCAACCTCACCGACCAGGTCCGCAACATCGCCGTCGTCACCACCGCGGTGGCCAACGGCGACCTGTCCCAGAAGATCACCGTCGACGCGCGCGGGGAGATCGCGCAGCTGCGCGACACGATCAACACGATGGTCGATCAGCTGCGCTCGTTCGCCGCCGAGGTGACGCGCGTGGCGCGCGAGGTCGGCACGGAGGGCAAGCTCGGCGGGCAGGCCGAGGTCGAGGGCGTGAGCGGCACGTGGCGCGGGCTCACCGAGAACGTGAACCTCATGGCCTCCAACCTCACGGGCCAGGTGCGCTCGATCGCCCAGGTCACGACGGCGGTGGCCAACGGCGACCTGTCCAAGAAGATCACGGTCGACGCGCGCGGCGAGATCGCCGAGCTGAAGGACACGATCAACACGATGGTCGACCAGCTCTCGTCGTTCGCCGACGAGGTCACCCGCGTGGCGCGCGAGGTCGGCACCGAGGGCATGCTCGGCGGGCAGGCCGAGGTCAAGGACGTCAGCGGCACCTGGCGCGACCTCACCGAGAACGTCAACCAGCTCGCCGGCAACCTCACCAGCCAGGTCCGCAACATCGCCCAGGTCACCACGGCGGTCGCCAACGGCGACCTCTCGCAGAAGATCACGGTCGACGCGCGCGGCGAGATCCTCGAGCTGAAGGACACCGTCAACACGATGGTCGACCAGCTGTCGAGCTTCGCCGACGAGGTCACGCGCGTGGCGCGCGAGGTCGGCACCGAGGGCAAGCTGGGCGGCCAGGCCGAGGTCGAGGACGTCAGCGGCACGTGGCGCGACCTGACCCAGAACGTCAACCAGCTGGCCGGCAACCTCACCACGCAGGTGCGCGCGATCGCCGACGTGTCGACCGCGGTGACCGAGGGCGACCTCACCCGCCAGATCACCGTCGAGGCCCAGGGCGAGCTCGCCGAGCTCAAGGACCGCATCAACGAGATGATCGCCAACCTGCGCGACACGACCGCGCAGAACGCCGAGCAGGACTGGCTGAAGACGAACCTGGCCCGGATCTCCGGCGCGATGCAGGGCCAGCGCGACCTGGGCTCGGTCTCGCGGCTGGTCATGTCGGAGGTGACGCCGCTGGTCGACGCCCAGCACGGCGCGTTCTTCCTCAACGAGGAGGGTGAGCTGCGCCTCATCGCCTCCTACGGCTACCAGCGGCGCAAGGCGCTCTCCAACCGCTTCGCCTTCGGGGAGGGCCTCGTCGGCCAGGCGGCGCTGGAGGGCAAGGCGATCCTCGTCTCCAACGCGCCCGCCGACTACGTGAAGGTCAGCTCCGGCCTGGGCGAGGCGCTGCCCGTCAACCTCATGGTCCTGCCGATCCTCTTCGAGGAGCAGGTGATCGCGGTGGTCGAGCTCGGCTCGCTGCACGAGTTCTCCGACCTGCACCAGTCGTTCCTGGAGCAGCTGTCGGAGACCGCGGGCGTCGTGCTGTCGAACATCAGCGCCAACCGCCGCACCGAGGAGCTGCTGGAGGAGTCCCAGCGGCTGGCCGAGGAGCTGCAGTCCCAGCAGGACGAGCTCAAGCGCTCCAACCTCGAGCTGGAGCAGCAGGCGCAGTCGCTGAAGGCCTCCGAGGAGCTGCTGCAGACCCAGCAGGAGGAGCTGCGCCAGACCAACGACGAGCTGAAGGACAAGGCGGCGCTGCTGGAGCAGCAGAACCGGGCGATCGAGGAGAAGAACGCCGAGATCGAGCGCGCCCGCGAGGCGCTGGAGGAGCGCGCGGCCCAGCTGGCGGTCTCCTCGCAGTACAAGTCGGAGTTCCTGGCCAACATGAGCCACGAGCTGCGCACGCCGCTGAACTCGCTGCTCATCCTGTCCAAGCTGCTGTCCGACAACGGCGCGGGGAACCTGTCGGCCGAGCAGGTCGAGTTCGCGCGCACGATCCACAGCGCCGGGACCGACCTCCTGGCCCTGATCTCCGACATCCTCGACCTCTCCAAGGTCGAGGCGGGCAAGATGGAGGTCGCGCCCAGCCAAGTGCCGATGGAGGACGTCGTCGGCGCGGTCGAGCGGGCGTTCCGGCCGGTCGCCGAGGCGCAGGAGCTGTCGTTCTCGATCGACATCGCGCCCGACGCGCCGGCGGCGCTGCTGACCGACGAGCAGCGCCTGCAGCAGGTGCTGCGCAACCTGCTCTCCAACGCGTTCAAGTTCACCGATGCGGGGGCGGTCTCGCTGCGGATCGAGGCGACCGACGAGAGCGGGCTGGACGGCAGGCCGTACGCGGTCGCGTTCGCGGTCTCCGACACCGGGATCGGCATCCCGCAGGACAAGCTGCGCCTGATCTTCGAGGCCTTCCAGCAGGCCGACGGGACCACCAGCCGCCGCTACGGCGGCACCGGCCTGGGGCTCTCGATCAGCCGCGAGATCGCGCGGCTGCTGGGCGGGGAGATCCGCGTGCGCTCGGTCGCGGGGGAGGGGTCGACCTTCACGCTGCTGATGCCGGCCGCCTACCAGCCGCCGGCGCCCGCCGCGGTCGCGCCGGCCGCGCCGCCCGTCGCCCCCGACGCGCGCACGCCCGAGGGCTCGTCGATGGTCGAGGAGCTGCTGGCGACCGTCGACGCCGCCGTGGCCACCGCCCCGCAGGCGCCCTCGTTGCCCGTCGTCGGCCTCGACGATCGCGACGCGATCGCCCCCGGAGACCGCGTCGTGCTCGTCGTCGGCGAGCTGGAGGAGGCCGAGCGCGCGCTGGCGGCCGCCCGTGGACGCGGCATGAAGGCGCTCGTCGCGGTCGGCGGCCCGGCCGGCCTCGCGCTCGCCCACGAGCACGCGCCCGACGCGATCGTCCTCGCCGCCGCGCCGTCCGACGCCGCGCTGCTGCTCGACCAGCTCAAGCACCAGCCGCGGCTGCGCCATATCCCCGTGGTCGTCGTCGGCGATCCGCAGGCCCGCAACGTGGTGCTGGGCGCCGGCGCGGCGCGCTTCGTCGCGCGCCCCGCCGGCCAGGAGGCGCTCGACGCGGCGCTCGCCGAGCTGGAGGAGCTGCTGGACCGGGGCGCGCGCCAGGTGCTCGTGGTCGAGGACGACGAGGGCGCCCGCCGGGCGGTGGAGGAGCTGATCGGCGGCGACGACGTCGAAGTCACCGGCGTCGGGACGAGCGACGAGGCGCTCGCCGCGCTGGCGCGCACCCGCTTCGACTGCGTCGTGCTCGACCTCAAGCTGCCGCGCTCCAGCGGCTTCGAGCTGCTCGAGCAGATCAAGGAGGACGAGCGCCACCGCGACACGCCGGTGATCATCCACACCGGCCGCGCCCTGACCCGTCGCGACGAGACGCGCCTGAAGCGCTACGCCGACGCGATCGTGGTCAAGGACGCCGCCTCGCCCGAGCGGCTGCTGGACGAGACCGCGCTGCACCTGCACCGCGCGCCGTCCGACCTGCCGGTCGAGGGGCGGCGGATGCTCGAGCGCCTGCACCAGGCCGACACGGTGCTCCACGGCCGCCGGGTGCTGATCGTCGACGACGACGTCCGCAACGTCTTCGCCCTGACGAGCGTCCTGGAGGAGCGCGGGATGGTCGTCGCGTTCGCCGAGAACGGGCGTGAGGGCGTGGAGACGCTCGCGCGCGAGGAGCCGGTCGACCTCGTGCTGATGGACCTGATGATGCCGGAGATGGACGGCTACGAGGCGATGGCGGCGATCCGCGCGCGTCCCGAGCACCAGTCGCTGCCGATCATCGCGCTCACCGCCAAGGCGATGCAGGGCGACCGCGAGCGCTCGATCGCCGCGGGCGCCTCGGACTACATCACCAAGCCGGTCGACCCGGAGCAGCTGCTCTCGCTCATGCGCGTGTGGCTGTACCGCTGAGGGCGATGGACGGCGGCGATGGTGACGGCAGCCGAGCGGGAGGACCCCGAGGAGCTCGAGCTCGAGCTGCTGCTGGAGGCCCTCTACCGCCGCCACGGGTTCGACTTCCGCGGCTACGCGCTGCCCTCGTTGCGCCGCCGCGTCTGGCGGCGGATGCAGCTGGACGGCCTGGAGACGATCACCGCCCTGACCGACCGCGTGCTGCACGACCCGGCGACGCTGGATCGCCTGATGGCGGACCTCTCGATCAACGTCACCGAGATGTTCCGCGATCCGCCGTTCCACCGCGCGCTCCGCGTGCACGCGGCCCCGCTGCTGCGCACCTATCCGTTCCTGCGGATCTGGAACGCCGGATGCTCGACGGGCGAGGAGGCCTACTCCCTGGCGATCGTCCTGCACGAGGAGGGCCTGCTCGACCGCGCTCGGATCTACGCGACGGACGTGAGCGAGGCGGCGCTCGCGCGGGCGCGGACGGGCGCCTTCCCGCTGGAGCGGATGCGCGACTACACCGAGAGCTACCAGCGGGCGGGCGGCACGCGCGCGTTCTCGGAGTACTACGAGGCGCGCGGCGCCCGCGCCTGGTTCGATCCCGAGCTGGCGCGCAACATCGTCTTCGCCCAGCACAACCTCGCCACGGATCGGTCCTTCAACGAGTTCCACCTGATCCTCTGTCGCAACGTCATGATCTACTTCGGACGCGAGCTCCAACGCCACGTGCACGAGCTGTTCCTCGACAGCCTGGTCCCGCTCGGCCTCCTCGGGCTCGGGCGCAAGGAGGCGATCCAGCCGCCGCAGCTCGCCGCGCGCTACGAGGCGATCGACCCGGTCGAGAAGCTGTTTCGGAGGCGGCGCTGATGGTGACGCTCGTGGCGATCGGCGCGTCGTGGGGCGGGCTGCGGGCGCTGCGGACGGTGCTCGGCGCGCTGCCGGGCGGGTTCCCGGCGCCGATCGTGGTCGCCCAGCACCGTGCACCGGGCGAGGGGATGCTCGCCGAGCTGCTGGACCGGGACGTCGAGCTCACGGTGCGCGACGCCGAGGACAAGCAGCCGCTGCGGCCCGGCGAGGTGCTCGTCGCGCCGCCCGACTACCACCTGCTCGTCGACGCCGACGCGGTCGCGCTGAGCGTGGACGAGCCGGTGGCCGGCAGCCGCCCGTCGATCGACGTCCTGCTGGAGACCGCGGCCCGCGCGCACGGGGATCGGGTCGTGGGCGTCGTCCTCACCGGGGCCAACGCCGACGGCGCCGACGGCCTGGCGGCGATCCGCCGCGCCGGCGGGATCGCGCTCGTCCAGGACCCGGCCGACGCCGAGCGCCCGGAGATGCCGCGCGCGGCGCTGGCGGCCTGCGCGGGAGCGCAGGCGCGGCCGCTGGAGGGGATCGGTCCCGAGCTGGCGCGGCTGTGCGGGGTGGCGGCCCGATGATCCGGCCGCGCGTGCTGCTGGTCGACGACCGGCCCGAGAACCTCGTCGCGCTCGAGGCGACGCTCGCACCGCTGGAGTGCGAGCTGGTCAGCGCTGCGTCCGGTGCCGAGGCGCTGCGCGCGCTGCTGGACGGCCACTTCGCGGTGATCGTCCTCGACGTCCAGATGCCCGACCTCGACGGCTTCGAGACCGCCACCTACATCAAGCGCCGCGAGCGGACGCGGGCGATCCCGATCATCTTCGTGACGGCGATCTCCAAGGAGCCCCACCACGTCTTCCGCGGGTACGAGGCCGGCGCCGTCGACTACCTCTTCAAGCCGTTCGAGCCCGAGGTGCTGCGCGCGAAGGTCGCGGTCTTCCTCGAGCTGTGGCGGTCCAACCGCGCGCTGCGCGCCGGCGAGGCGCTCCAGCGGGCGACGTTCGACGGCGCGCCGATCGGCATGGCCCGACTGGACGAGCACGAGCGGATCGCGGCGGTCAACCGGGCGCTGTGCGACACGCTGGGCCGCGCGGAGGCCGACCTCCTGGGGCGCAGGCTCGACGAGCTCGTCCATCCCGACGACCGTGCCGCCGACGCCGAGCAGCGACGGCGACTGCGCGCGGGCGAGCTGGAGCGCTACGAGGTCGAGGTGCGGCTGGTGGGCGCGCGCGGGCGCCGCACGCCCGCCCTGCTGAGCTGGTCGCTGGCCCTCGACGAGACGGGCGAGACCCCGCCGGTGTCGCTCGTGGCGGTCCAGGACCTGGGCGAGCGCCAGCGCGCGCAGCGGGCGCGCGAGGCGCTGCTGCGCGAGCAGGTGGCGCGGGCGGAGGCCGAGGCGGTGACGCAGCGGCTGCAGGCGCTGGCGCAGGTGCTCGACGCGGCGCTGGCGCCGCTGCCGCTCGACGAGCTGCTCGGCGAGCTGCTGGGTCGCATCGCGACCGTGCTGCGGGTCGACAGCGCGAGCATGGTCCTCCACGACGACGAGGAGGGCGGCTTCGTCGCCGTGCAGGCGGCCGAGGGCGTCGACGTCGCGATCCGTCGCAGCGAGTTCGCGCCCGCGCCGGGCGGGCTCATCGAGCGCGTCGCCCGCGAGCGTCTGCCGGTGATCGTCGACGACGTCGCGCGGGAGCCGCGCTTCGCGGCCGACCTCGACGGGCAGGCGACGACCTCGGTGCTCGCCGTCCCGCTGCTGCGCGAGGACGCGGTGCTCGGCGCGCTCGTCGTCGGGTCGCTCTTCCCGCGCACGTTCACGCCCGCCGACGCCAGCCTGCTGCAGATCGCCGCCGACCGCGCCGCGCTGGCGGTGGAGCGGGCCCGGCTCTACGAGCGTGAGCACGGCATCGCCCAGCGGCTGCAGCGGGCGCTGCTCCCCGAGCGGCTGCCGACCGTGCCCGGGCTGCGCCTGGCCGCGCGCTACCTCCCCGGCGGCGCCGGCAGCGAGGTCGGCGGCGACTGGTACGACGCGCTCGCGCTGCCCGGCGCGCGGCTGCTGCTCGTGCTGGGCGACGTCGCCGGACGCGGCGTGGGCGCGGCGGCGACGATGGGGCAGCTGCGCAGCGCCCTGCGTGCGTACGCGCTCGACGACGTCGGGCCCGCCGAGCTGCTGGCGCGCCTCAACCGCTTCCAGCTGCAGCTGGGGATCGATGCGATGGCCACGGTCGTCGTGCTCGAGCTGAACCCGGAGGCCGGCCGGGCGCGGTACGCCAACGCCGGCCACCCGCCGCCGATCCTCCTGGACGCCGATGGTGACGCCACGTACCTCGACGGCGCGCTCAACGCGCCGCTGGGGGCCGTGCAGGAGGCGAGCTTCGCGACGGTCGACGTCGCGCTGGACGCCGGCTCGACGGTCGTGCTCTACACCGACGGGCTCGTCGAGCGGCGCGGGCGCTCGCTGGACGAGGGCTTCGCGCGGCTGCGTGCGGCGCTGAGCGGCCGCGGCCGAGACCCCGACGCCCTGTGCGACGCGATCGTCGAGGGGACGATCGGCGCCGCGGTGTGCAGCGACGACGCGACGGTCGTCGTGGCCAACAGCCCCGACGTCCTCGGAACGCGCGTCGCGCTGGCGCTGCCGGGGGACGCCGACGGCCTGCAGTCGCTGCGCTGGACGTTGCGCCGCTGGCTGGACGAGCAGGAGGCGGGGGAGCCGCTCGCCGCCGACGTCACGATGGCCACCAACGAGGCGGTGCAGAACGCGATCGAGCACGCGCACGGGCTCGGCTCCGAGCCGTTCGAGGTCGAGCTCGAGCGCCGCGGCGAGGAGCTGATCGTCAGCGTCCGCGACCACGGCCACTGGCGCGAGGGCTCCAGCGCCGAGCGCGGCCGCGGCCTGCCGCTCATGCGCGCACTGATGGACGACGTCACGGTGCAGCCGAGCCCCGGCGGGACCACGGTGACGATGCGTCGGCGCGTGGGCTGAGCGCTGCGGGCTCGGGCACCCGAGTGCTGATTTGTTGTGAGCTGGATGACAACTTCTGTCGTCAAGACGTGGGATCGGCCGAAGAAACCTGGGAGGTCGCGGCGTAGGCTCGTCCGTGTCATGAGTCGCCTGCATCGCAACGTGAACATCGCCGCCGTGTTCCTGCCGTTCGTGGCCTTCATCGTGGCCGTGATCGGCCTGTGGGGATGGGGCGTCACCTGGGTCGACCTGGCGCTGATGGCGTTCATGTGGATCATCACCGGGCTGGGCGTGACCGTCGGCTACCACCGAATGCTCACCCACCGGTCGTTCCAGACCTCCAAGCCGGTCGAGTACACGTTCGCGATCCTCGGGTCGATGGCGATCCAGGGGCCGCCGATCTCGTGGGTGGCCGACCACCGCAAGCACCACGCCCACACCGACGAGGAGGGCGACCCGCACAGCCCGCACGTCGGCTTCGCCGGCGGCGGCCTGGGCAACGCGATGCGCGGGCTGTTCCACGCCCACGTCGGCTGGCTGTTCGTCAACGAGGGCCGCTCGGGCGCGCGCAAGTACGCGGCCGACCTGCTCGAGGATCCCGGGATGCGCCGCATCAGCCGGGCGTTCCCGTGGATCATGCTGCTCTCGCTGGGGCTGCCGGCGCTGCTCGGCGGGCTCATCACCTGGTCGTGGTGGGGCGTGCTGACCGGCCTGCTGTGGGGCGGGTTCGTGCGCGTGTTCTTCGTCCACCACGTCACCTGGTCGGTCAACTCGATCTGCCACTTCCTCGGCAAGCAGCCGTTCGAGATCGACGACCACTCCGGCAACGTCGCGTGGCTGGCGATCCCGTCGCTGGGCGAGTCCTGGCACCACAACCATCACGCGTTCCCCCGCTCGGCCGTGCACGGGCTGCGCAGCTGGCGTCAGATCGACCTCAGCGCGGCGGTGATCTGGCTCATGGAGAAGACGGGCCTGATCTGGAACGTCGTGCGGATCGCGCCGGAGCGCCAGGCGCAGAAGCTCGTCGGCGCGGCCAAGAGCGCGGCGCCCGAGCAGCGGCCGCCGGTCGCCTCGCCGTCGGGCGACTAGGGCACTAGCTCGGACCGAGCTCGCGGGCGCGGGCGCGGGCGACGGCAGCGGCCGCGCCGGCGCTCCACGGCTCGCCGTGGCCGAACAGGAGCGTGGGGGCGTCGACGCCGGCGAGGCGGTCGAGGCTGGCCAGCGCCTGCTCGGTCGAGGCGTTGAACGCCGCGGGCATGAGCTGGGGGCCGGTGCGGCCGGTCAGCGGGTGGCGCGAGCAGAGGGCGTCGCCGGTGAAGAGGACGCCGCGGTCGGCGAGCAGCAGCGAGCAGTGCCCGTGGCTGTGGCCGGGCGTCCAGATCACGGTCGGCCGGCCCGGCACGTCGAGCTCGGCGCCGTCGGCGAAGGTGGCGACGTCCTCGATCCGCGGCGCGCGCAGTCCGCCGTTGCGGGCGACGTGGGTCAGCATCCTCAGCGTCGCGGGGCGCCACGCGGACCCCGCGATCGAGCCCTCGGTCTGGGCGCGGCCGGCGGTCCGGGCGAGTTGCGCGTCGGCGTCGTGGACGTGGACGCGGGCCTGCGCCTCGGTGCGGATCCGCTCGGCGATGCCGATGTGATCGGGATGGGCGTGGGTGAGGACGACGGCGTCGATGTCATGGAGGTCCGCGCCGAGCGCCTCCATGAGCGCCGGGACCTGGCCGAAGTACCCGGGCAGGCCGGCGTCGACGAGCGTGTAGCGGCCGTCCTCCTCGACGAGGTAGACGTTCACGAGCGAGGATCCCAGGCGGTGGACCCCCGGCGCGACCTGAGCGAGCGCGACCGGCACCGGGGCGAACCTAGCGGAAGCGGCGGGCGGCGCGCCGGGCGGGGCGGTCAAGGGGCGCGGACGCTGGTACCTTCTGCGGCGAACCCTGGTGGGCGTAGCTCAGCTGGTAGAGCTCCTGGTTGTGGTCCAGGCGGTCGGGGGTTCGAGTCCCCTCGCTCACCTTCCCCTTGAAGCGCTGCGATTGCAGCGCTTTCGTGTTGCTGCGGCCGGTCTGCAATGAGGCGCGGATGAGGGACCGCGAGGCGGGTTGCGCGGATTTGGTCGCTCGCTGGACCGCAATGGCGGCCGCAGGGAGGCGGTCGCGGAGGATGTCCGCACCGCCGATGAGGATCGTCCTGTTCACCGACGAGCGCGCGATGAAGCCATCGCCGGGCGTGGTCGTCGACGACGGCATCGTGGACATCGGGCCCGTCCTGGAGCCGACGCCGGCCGACGACGCGCAGGAGCTGATGAGCCGGCTCATCTCGCGCTTCGACGAGCTCCGCGACCAGATCGAGGTCCTGGTGAGCACGCGGTCGCCGGTGCCGGCGGATCGCGTCCACCTCCTGCCACCGCTCCCGCGGCCGACGACGCTCCTGTGCTGCATCGCGAACTACTGGGAACGCGCGCAGCGGGAGGCGCGGCCGCTGAACATGTTCCTCAAGAACCCCGACGCGGTCATCGGGCCCGGCGGCACCATCCGGCTGCCGGCGTTCCAGGAGCCGTGGATGTTCATGCACGAGGCCGAGCTGGCGCTGGTCGTCAAGGGGCCGGCGAAGGACGTGCGGCAGGAGGACTGGCGGGACGCGGTCTTCGGCTACACCGGGCTGATCGACGTCACGGCGCGCGGAGAGGGCCGCATCACGTGGCGGCCGGTCAGCTGGCTGGGGAAGTCCTTCGACACCTTCGCCCCGGTGGGGCCGTGCATCGTCACCGCGGACGAGATCGACGACCCGAACGACCTCCGCGTGCGCCTCTGGAACAACGGCGAGCTTCGCCACGACTACACCACCGACGACATGGAGCACCGCGTTCCGGCGCTCGTCGCGTTCGCCACGTCGGTGATGACGCTGGAGAGCGGGGATCTCATCGCGTGCGGCACCAACCACGAGGGGCTGGGCGCCGTACAGGGCGGAGAGGTCCTCGAGCTGGACATCGAGGGCGTCGGCCGGATGTCCGTCGACGTCGCCGATCCGCTCTCGCGCACCTGGGACCGCGGCGTCTACGCCGGGGCCGACTCGACCAACCACGACGTCATCCGCCGGCGGCAGCGGTCGTGAGCGCCCTGCGTCTCACCGTGTTCGCGACGCTCGCCGACGCCGGGCCGAGGCTGGGCATCGAGACCGACCGGGGAATCGTCGATGCGACGACGGCGAGCCGTGCGGCCGGCGCACGCGCGTTGCGGGACGTCATCTCCCGCTTCACCGAGCTTCGGCCGCAGCTCGAGCAGCTTGCCCGTCACGAGGCCCCGTATCCGCCGCAGGCCGTCCGCCGTCTCGCGCCGCTGGCCCGTCCGGCGAAGGTGCTCGCGTCGCTGCGCGCGCGCACCGGGGGCGCCGCATCCCCGCTCGAGCTGCACGTCTACCCGAAGGCGAGCTCGAGCGTGATCGGTGACGCCGGCCAGATCGTCCTGCCGGATCTCGACGACGCCGGGCTCTTCACCCACAACGCCTGCCTCGCCGTCGTCATCGGCCGACGCGTCCGCGCGCTCGCCGCGAGCGACTGGCGCGAAGCGGTCTTCGGCTACGCGGCCATGATCGACGTCACCGCCCGCATGGCAGGTGGGGCGCGATGGAAGGACGGGCGCAGCTGCCTCGGCGGGTCCTGCGACACGTTCGCTCCGCTGGGACCCTGGATCGTGCCGCGCGCCCACGTCGACGAGTCCGCGGGACTGACGGTCCGCCTGACGGCCGACGGCGAGCTTCGCCAGCACTACGTCCTCGAAGACCTGGACCGCGAGATCGGCGAGGTCGTCGCGCTCTCGTCCCGCGTCATGACGCTCCACCCCGGCGACGTGATCGCGATCCAGGGACCCGCGGACGGCCAGGGACCGCTGCAGCACGGCGACCGGGTCGTCGTCGACATCGACCAGGTCGGCCGGCTCACGGCCGCTGTCAGCGACCCGCTCGGGCGGCGCTGGCCGAGAGACCTTCGCCTCGACGCCTCCAGCGACGACACGGATGTCCGTGCTCTCGTCCGCTGACGGGGCCCGCGCCCTTCCGCAGAACATCGCGGCCGAAGATCTGGTCTGCGCCGTGACCGTTATCGCGAGGTCCCGGTGGCGGCCTGGTGTCCTTTGCTGTACGAACCGCGCCCGGAGGTCAACACCATGAGAAGACGACTGCTGTCCCAGCTGGCTCACGTCGAGCTCATCAGCGCGAAGCCGGCCGAGTCGGTCCGGTTCCTGGTCGACGTGCTCGGCCTCGAGCAGTCCGGCGCAGCCGGCGACTCGGTCTATCTGCGCGGATGGGGCGACTGGCTGCATCACAGCGTGGTCGTCACGGAGGGGGAGGGCCCGGCCATCGGCCACGTCGCCTGGCGGACCGAGGGCCCCGACGCGCTCGAGCAGGCGGTCGCCAACCTCGAGGCTGCCGGTGTCGGCCTGGGGTGGGAGGAGCCGACGGTCGGGCATGGACCCGCGTACCGGTTCCGGGGCCCGGGCGGCCAGCTCCAGGAGCTTCTGTGGGAAGCCGACCGCTACCAGGCGCCGCCGGAGCTGCGCTCGACGTTCCCCGGCCGGCCGCAGCGTCCGAGCACCCGCGGCGCCGCCGCTCGCCAGATCGACCACGTCACGTGGGGCAGCACCGACCCGTACGCCGACGCGCAGTGGTATCGGGACAACCTCGGCTTCCGGTTCATGGAGTACTCGGTGATCGGCGACGTCCCCGTGTTCGCGGTCATCACGACCAACGAGCGCGCGCACGACATGGGGCTCATCGGCGACCACAGCGGCCGCCGCGGCCGCGTGCACCACTTCGCGTTCTGGATGGACGAGGTCGTCGACGTGCACCGCGCAGCGGACATCGTCCTCGAGTCCGGGACGGCGATCGAGTACGGGCCGGGCCGCCACGGCATCAGCGAGTCGACGTTCCTGTACTTCCGCGAGCCGGGCGGGATGCGCATCGAGCTGTTCTCGGGCGGCTATCGCAACTACCTGCCCGACTGGGAGCCGGTGCGCTGGACGCCGGAGCTCGGCTCGAACAACTTCTACCGCAACGGCGACGCGCCCGAGACCTTCGTGTCGCTGCTGCCCGCCACGCCTGAGGAGGCGGCGCGGGACGCCGAGACGCTGAGCGCTTCGACCGAGCGCTGGACGGCGATGGTGGCGCATGACTGACGGCGGGCGCATCGATCTGCACGCGCACATCACGCCCCGGGGCTACGTCGACGAGCTCCGGCGCATCGACGCGATCCCCGACCATGGTCTGCACGACTGGTCGGTGGAGCAGACCGTCGAGATGATGGACGCGTGGGGCACCGCGAGCGCGGTCCTCTCGCTCACCCCGCCCGGCGTGTACTTCGGCGACCAGTCACACGCCAATGCGCTAGCGCGGGCGGTCAACGAGGAGATCGCCGGCGTCGTGCGCGATCGGCCGGACCGCTTCGGCGGGCTGGCCGTCCTGCCGCTGCCCGACGTCGACGCCGCGCTCGACGAGCTCGCGTACGCGCTCGACGAGCTCGCGCTCGACGGGGTCGAGCTCTTCACGAACGTCGCGGGCACGTACCTCGGCGATCCTTCCTGGGATCCCCTGTTCGACGAGCTCGATCGCCGGCAGGCCTTCGTGCTCGTGCACCCGGCCGCACCGCCGTACCGGTCGCCGATCGAGTACCCCAACTACCTCGTCGAGTTCCCGATGGACACGACCAGGTCCGTCGTCTCGCTGCTGTACTCGGGAACGCTCGAACGGTGCCGGGACATCAGCTTCCTCCTGTCGCATCTGGGCGGCATGGTGCCCTTCATCGGGCATCGAATCCGGTCGCTGACGCTGCGGACCGACGCGTTCGACGCCAAGGTGCCGCGCGGTCCGCTGGAGTACCTGCGCCGCTTGTACTACGACACCGGGCTGTCGGCGAACGAGGGCGCGTTGCGGGCGACGCTCGCCCTCACCGACGTCGGGCACATCGTCTACGGCACCGATTGGCCCTACGCCGAGGTTCCCCCGGGCAGCAGCGATCCGCAGCCGGGCCTGAGCTCCGTGCTCGACGACGCCGATCGCGACGCGGTCGGACGGACCAACGCCGCATCGCTCGTGCCTCGGCTGGCGGGCGCTGCCGCCGTGTGAAGCGGTGGGCCGGGGCGGGCGGGAGCGCATGGACGCGACGGTGCTGTCAGGGCTCGTCGGCATCTCGCGGGCGGCCTTCGGCAAGCGCCCTCCCGAGGCGATGCTCCGCACGGTCGCGGAGGAGACCGCGGCGCTCGTGGATGCCGACGCCGTCTCGATCGTCCTCTCGGGGGCCCACGAGCTCCCGATGGTCTCGGCCCGGCGCGACGGGCGCGCCCGGCCCGGCCCGGACCTCGCGGTCGAGCTGTCCGAGCGCCTGCTCGACCGCCTCCGGGACCGGACGTCGACGATCGTGCCGGACACGATCGCAGACCGCGACCGGGCGCTCTGGGAGGCGACGCTCGGATCGGGGCCCCGTGTGGTCGTCGCCGTCCCCTTCGACGCGGCCGACGCGGTCGCCGGGGCGCTCGTGGCGGGCGGCGACTGGCACGACCCGGCCGCCGACGATCTCGCGACGCTCCTCGAGGTCGTCGCCATGCAGATCCAGCTGGCGGTGCGCACGACGCGTCTCGCGGAAGCCCACCAGGACCAGATGGTGGCGCTCGCACGGATGGTGGTCGGCCTGCGCGAGCAGGCCCAGGAGCACGTCTCCGAGCTGCTGGCCCTGGAGCGGGCGCTGGACGAGGGCTCCATCGAGCGCATCGAAGCGCTCGTGACGAAGTACCACACGCCCGGCTCGGCCCGCGGTGCGCGCGTCGAGAACCCGATCGTCGCGGGTCTCCTGCTCGGAGAGATGAGCGTGGCGCGCACCCGCGGCATCGAGCTGCGGTTGACGGCCCGAAGCTCGCTCGAGACGGTCCCGTCTACCGTGGGGGACCTCGCGTTCGTGAGCGTCATCAGCAACCTCATCAGCAACGCCTTCGACGCGGTGGAGTCCGTGCCCGCCAAGCGGCGCCGCGTCAGCCTGCACCTGCAGCAGCGCTCGGCGAGCACCGCGATCGAGGTCCGCGACTGGGGGATCGGTCTCGGCCTCCATGCCGAGCGCGACGTCCTGCGGGGCGGGTACAGCTCGAAGGGCCCCGGTCGCGGGACCGGGCTGGCGCTCGTCAACCGCTTGGTGACCGCTGCGGGCGGGAGCGTCGAGATCGAGCGGTGCACCGTCGGCACACGTGTGAAGGTGACGGTGCCCAATGGCTGACTGCAACGTGCTGATCGTCGAGGACGACGAGGTGGTGGCGCGCGTGTACCGGCGCGTGATCGACGACACGCCCGGCTTCCGCGTCGTCTCGGTCGCGCCCACGGCCGAGCACGCGCTGCGGGTGCTGCGCCAGGGCGTGACCGTGGATCTCGTGCTGCTGGACATCGGCCTGCCCGGCGCCGACGGCGTCAGCCTGCTGCGGTCGATCCGGCTGCAGGAGGGGCCCGAGGTGATCGCGGTGACCGCCATGCGAGATCAGAGCGTGGTGCGGTCTCTGCTGCATCTGGGCGTCCTCGACTACCTGATCAAGCCGTTCACGTTCGAGCGCATGCAGCAGGCGCTGATCCGCTACCGAAGGCGCGAGGGCGCCCTCGCCCACGAGTCGGTCGACCAGGCCGACCTCGACGCGTTCTACGGTGCGGCCGACCGGTTCCTGCTGCCGCGGGGGCTCAGCCACGAGACGCTGCAGGCCGTCCGCAAGGCGATCCGCGAGCTCTCGGGCCCGGCGTCCGCCAACCAGGTCGCCAAGCGGGCGTTCGTGGCCCGTGTGACGGCCCGCCGCTACCTCGAGTACCTCACGACGCTCAAGCAGGTCGACTGCGTCAACGAGATCGACGGTCCGGGCCGCCCGCGCAAGACGTACTACTGGCGCGAGGCGGCGGGCTGAAGTGGCGCTGCTCGAGCCGACCCCGCCTGCCGCCGAGCACGTCATGGATGTGGGCCGCGGCCTGCGGGCCATGCTGTCGGTCGGGGAGCGCGTCGCCCGCGGCGGCGAGCTGCGTGACGTCCTCAACGACATCGCCCGGGAGGCGGGGCAGGTCGTCCGGGCGCGCTCGGCGAGCATCCTGCTGCTGCGCACGGAGCGGCTCTTCTGGCTCGGCGGCTCGTGGGGGCTCAGCGACGCCTACCGCAGCGCGCTGGAGCGGCGGTTGCACGATGCGACCGGCGGCCCGGCCGGCCTGGTCGTGGCGCAGCGGCGCCCGGTCGTCATCTCCGACGTCCGCACCGACCCGCGTCTGCTCTCCCGCGAGACGGCGGTCGCCGAGGGCTTGCGGTCGCTCGTCGCGATCCCGCTCATCGTCGACGGCGACATCCTGGGCGTCCTCATCGCCTGGCGATCGGTGCCCGACCCGTGGACGCCGGTCGACATCGATCTGGTGACGTTCTTCGCCGATCATGCCGGCAACGCGATCCGCAGCGCCGCGCTGATCGACCGCCAGAGCCGCCAGCTGGATGCCCTGTCGCGCATCGTGCGGGACCTGCGCGAGCTCACCCACGAGCACGCCAACCGGATCCACGGGGTCGGCGGGCTGATCGGCCTGGGCGAGACGATGCAGGCGAAGCGCTTCCTGACCGAGCTGCTGCGCCAGCACGACGAGAGCCATCGCGCGGTCCTCGCCGGCATCGAGCAGCCGAGCCTCGCGGGGCTCCTGCTGGCCGAGATGACGATCGCCCGCCACCAGGGCATCCAGCTGCGGATCGATCGCCGCAGCCGCCTGCGCGGTCTCCCGGCGACGGTGACGGACGCCGAGGCGGTGACGATCACCGGGCATCTGATCACCCAGGCGATCGAGGCGGTCGCGGAGGCGGCGCCGAGGCGGCGCGCTATCACCTTCTATGCGGCGACGCGTCCGAAGGTCACCGTCTTGCGGACGCGTCACCGGGGGGCGTCGACCGCACCGCTGAGCGGCTCGGTGCTCGTCGACGCGGTCGGCGAATGCTGGGGGAAGGTGCGCATGGATCACGTCCGGGACGCGATCGTCACGACGGTCGAGATCCCCAGCGACGTCGATCCGCGCCTGCCCGGACGCGCGTCGCCCGAGCGGTCTCGCTGACCTCCGCGCTAGGAGCGGACGACCGCGACCGCCCGCACCGGCGAGCCGGTTCCGCCGCGGATGCGCAGCGGCAGGCCGAAGAACTCGAACCGTCGCCCGACGACCGCGGACAGGTTCGCGAGGTTCTCGTAGTGCGTGATGCCGCGGGCGCGGCAGAACAGGTGGATCGGATAGGTCCGGTCGCCCGGGGTGTCGGGACTGGGGGAGTCGACCCCGAAGACCTTGACCCGGTGGTCGCCGAGCCAGTCGGCGGCGGACTGGTCGAACCCGGGGTACTGGGTCGTGTACTCGGGCGTGCCGCCGAAGCGGTCGGCGGCACCGGTGCGCAGGAGCAGGACGTCCCCGGGCGACAGGTCGACCGGCGATGCGGCGAGCGCGGCGTCGAGCCGTTCGCCGGAGCAAGACTCGCCCGGCTCCAGCCCGGCGACGTCCAAGGCGGTGCCGGGACCGCAGAACGTGGCCAGCGGCATCTGGTCGATCGAGGGCGCGTCGGGGCTGGGGTCGAGGTGGCTGAGCGCGTCGACATGGGTGGGGCCGTGGTCGCACAGCTGCAGCCCGAAGCTCTGGAAGGCGAAGCCGCTGTCGAAGTTCGGGGCGGTGTCGGCGAAGCTGTGGTGCTGCCAGACCTTCGTCGGCAGGTGGCCGGCGTACACCGGCATGCCCTCGTAGATCTCCTGGCTGAGGTCGATCATCTGGTCCATCAGCGGTGGTCCTCGGTCGTGGGCGTGAAGACGACGTCGTCGTGGGTTCCGCGGCCGACGGCGCGGCGCAGGTACTCCACGCGGTCGGGCAGCGCGGCCGGGAGGTCGAGCCCGACGTCGGACGGGAGGACCTGGACCTGGCAGAGGGCGTAGAGGGCTTCGTAGAGCGCCATGCCGGCCTCGAGGTGCTGGTCGTCGTCGAAGGCGATGCCCAGGCCGGAGCCGATCTGGTTGAGGGCCGCGCCGAGCGTGGCCTCCTGCTCGGTCTGCTCCTGCGGTGGCGGACTGCCGAGCGCGTCGGCGACGCCGGAGGCGATGACCCGCTCCATCAGCACGAGCGCGGGATCGTCGAGGTCGTAGGCGCGCATGACCTTGGCGAAGCACGTGCCGTCGTCGTCGTGCGAGCTGAGCTCCACGCCTGGGACGCCGAACCACCTCGTGGCGTCGTCCTCGGCGGGTTGCGCGTCCCACGTGACGAACCTGAACTCGGCGACGGGGTCGACGAATCGGGCGATGAGCCACGGCGTGGCGACGCGGTCGAGGTGTAGGTGGGACTTCGTGATCCAACGCATGTCATCTCGCCCTCTCGGGCCCTCCAGCTCGTGCACCGGCTGCCCCGGGGCGGCATGTGGGGCATCTTGCCGGCACCTCCGACGGGGTCCGGGTTTCTGGTCGGCGAGGCGACCAGAACGTGGTCACGCGGCCGTGGCGGCGCCCCGGACCCGGTCGATGAGCCTCTCGACGTCCTGGGGCGGCGCGTCGCCCCGCCACGCGACGTGCTGGTCGGGCCGCACGAGCACGAGCGCGGCGCCGTAGCGCTCGGCCAGCCGGTCGCCCGTGAGGTCGACCACGCGGAGGGGCACGCCGCGCCTCGTCGCCGCGGCGCGCAGGCCGGCGCCGGCGTCGCGGGAGTCGGCCAGCTGCAGCAGCGTGAACCCCTCGCCGAGCTCGTCGTACAGCGACCGGCCATCCCCGAGTCGCGTGTGGGGCAGGCGCCTTCCGGCCCGGGCGGCCTCGTCGCCGGCGATCTCGGCCGTCTCGTAGTTCCAGTCCAGGATGAGGTCCAGCGCATGGAACTGTTGGCGCTTCGTGTCCTGGATGCGGTCGTGGGCGCGCCGCCGGGCCGCCTGCCCCGCCGCGCTGTCGGCGGCGAGGTCGGGCACCACGAGCTCCGGACCGAGCACCTGCATGTTCTCGGTGGCCTCGGCGATGATGCGCTCCTGCAGCGGCCGCCGCTCGGCCTCATACGTGTCGAGGAGGTGGGCGTCGGCCCAGCCGTCGAGCACCGCCGCGAGCTTCCAGCCGAGATCGACCGCATCGCCGATGCCGGTGTTCAGGCCGTGTCCGCCGTGCGGCGGGTTCAGGTGGGCGGCGTCGCCGGCGAGGAACACACGCCCGACGCGGCAGCGGTCGGCCAGCTGCATCCGCGCGTTCCAGGGGTCTCGCGAGAGCACCTCGACGTCGAGCGCGACGCCCGTGGCGGCCGCGATGATGCGCTCGCCCTCGCGGTGGCCGCGTTCGGCGTCGACGCCGAAGGAGATGATCCACCAGGTCCCTTCGAGGTCGATCGGCCCGAGCAGCCCCGGAGCCTCGGGGTTGACGACGTGGTAGTGCACCGCCCGCCCGACGTGGACGTGGCGCGCGAGCTCCGGGGCGCGGAACACCATCCCGAAGTTCGGCCGTGCGGCGTCCTGGCCCTCGTAGACGGCGCCGATCGCCTCGCGGACGACGCTGTGCGCCCCGTCGCAGCCGAGCACGTAGTCGGCCCGGATCTCGGCGACCTCGCCGTCCGCGTCGACCGCCACGGTCACCGCGTCCGGCGACTGCCGCAGCCCGACGACCCGCGTCCCGGTGAGCAGCGTGCACGCGTCGAGCTCGCCGACCACCTCCCGGAGGACCTCCTCGAGCACGTACTGCGGCGCCTGCTGGCCCAGCTCGGCGAAGCGGTCGCCCTCGGCCACGAGCCCCAGCACGCCCTCGAAGCGCGACAGCTCGTAGCCCGCGAGGGAGGTGCAGAAGACGATGTCCTGCGACCACGACGTCGGCAGCGGGCTGCGTTCCCGGACGCGGTCGGCGATGCCCCAGCGGCGCAGGTGCTCCATCGTGCGGACGTTGAGCGTCTTGCAGCGCGGCCGGGCGTGGGAGACCACGGCCCGCGGCTCGATCACCAGGGTCTCGACACCGCGCCGGCCGAGCTCGATCGCTGCGGCGAGGCCGACCGGGCCGCCGCCCGCGATCAGCACGCTGGTCCGCTGCGGCAGATCGGTCATCCGCAGGTCAGAGCGCGGCGGCCTGGTGATGAAGGTCCAAGAGCTCCGCGATGCGCTCGCGCGGCTCCCGGCCCATGCCACATTCGGTCGCGACCCCGAAGTCCTGCACGTAGGCCGATGCCCGCGCGATGCGGCGCCGGGCGCCCCCGAGGCCGTCCTCCTTGTGCAGCAGCCCCAGGTAGAGCTGGGTCTCCGGCTGGAGCCGGAGGTCGGCGAGCGGCCGGTAGTACGCCTCGTCGTCGCGCTCGATCGGCACGGGCATGTGCACCCAGTCCAGGCGCCGGCCGATGACGTCGCTCGCGCCGTTGGCCAGCGCCACGCAGACCGACAGGTCCCGCGGCTGCAGGAGGTGCTCGCCCTCGGCGTCGCCGTAGCACAAGTGGATGCCGAGCAGGGCCGTCTCCGGGATGCGCTGCGACACACGGGCGATGGACTCGGTGACCTCCGCCAGGGGCCAACGGTCCTCGGCGGCCCAGATGCCGTCGCCGGTGAGGAACTGCTCCTGGATCTGCGTCTCGCCGGCCACGTCCCACTGGACGGCCAGGTCCTCCGCCGGGACGGCCTCCAGCAGCGCGTCGAGCTCCTCGACGATGGCGCGCTCGAAGCCGGCGAGCGCCGTACGGCGATGGCGGGGGAACGCCATCGCGAACATCATCGGCGTGGGCATCGACACCTGGAAGCGAGTCCCGGGCGCGAACCTGCCCGCATCCCGCTTGGCGACGAACGTCGCATACGAGCTCGTCGCCTCCGCGACGTAGCCGAACGGACCGAAGCTCAGCTCGGCCAGGTCGACGCCGTCCTTCGGCGCCAGCAACGAGCGGGAGAACTCGCCTGACACCGGGCTGTGGAACACCAGCTCGTCGACCTTCTCGAGCTCGGGCATCGCCTCGAGCCGCCTCGATCCCCACGTGACCCACATGGCGCGATCACCGGTCTCCCCGTCGGGGACCGATCGGAGGTCGTCCCTGAGGCGGCTCGAGACCTGGTCGAAGACGTCGTCGCGGTTGGCCAGGTTCAGGCTGCCGACCAGCAGTGCTGGTCGCTTGCTCTCGGTCACGCCCATGCTCTCTCCTCCGGGATTCTCCAGTAGCAGGCGAGCGCAGTGTGGCGCGCCCCATCTCTTCCTGCGCAGGATTCGGTCCTCGGTGCGACCGAAACCGACCGCCCGGCCCGGGCGCGCTTTGTGGTCCAGTCCGGGACCGCAACCCGCGCGTCCTCGACGCGCCGGGCGAGCATCGCCTTGGCCGTGGTCGGTCCGAGGAAGGTCCGGCCGCAAGACAGGAGGAGAGCTTGGAGATGCTGCCTGGCCAGAAGAGATCCATCGCTGCGTGCTGCCTGGCCGTCGCGATCGCGGCGGCCACCGTTGGGTGCGGGAGCAGTTCCACGTCGAGCGACACCGGGTCGGCCACCTCCGGCCAGTCCGCGACGAACGAAGCCGCCAAGGCCGATGTCGCAGGCGCCAAGGAGGCGATCGCCCCGTACGTCGGCAAGGCATACCCGGCGTTCCCGGTCGACGAGCCGCTCGAGGAGAAGCCGGACCCGAACACGAAGCTGAGCCAGCTCGCCTTCGCGAGCCCGTACGGAGCGCTCGTCGCCTCCCTGGTCGACGCGGCCGCGCGAAAGGCCGGTGTGCAGCTCGAGACCGTGAAGGCGGGCAGCACGGCGTCCACGGTCGGGTCAGCCGTCGACAGTGCGATCACCGACCGGCCCCAGGGCGTGCTCATGCCGGCGTTCGAGCCCAGCACCATCTCCAAGCAGCTGAAGGAGATGAACGCGAAGGACATCCCGGTCATCGGCCTCGGCGTGCTGGACCCGCAGAAGTGGGGCTTGGCGAGCTCCATCGGCGCGAACCAGACGATCGCCAACGCGGGCAGGCTCCTGGCCGACTGGACGGTGGCGACGCATGGCGATGACGCGAACGCCATCTTCTTCGAGCTGCCGGAGGTGAGCTACAGCGCGATCATGCGGGACGCCTTCGTGGCGCAGATGCGCAAGCGCTGTCCCGGCTGTGAGGTGCGGACCGCGCCGTTCCACCAGGCCGACGTCGGCTCCACGCTGCCGTCGAACGTGGTCAGCGAGCTGCAGCAGCACCCCGGCACGAACGTGCTCGTGTTCGCCTCTCAGGAGTCGACCATCGGACTGCCGGCGGCCATGAAGTCGGCGGGGATCGACGCGGACGTCATCGGCTATGCCGGCGGTCCCACGTCCTTGCAATACATCAAGAACGGGCAGGAGACCGCGACGCTCGCCATCAGCCCGGCGATCCAGGCGTGGACGGCGGTGGACGCGGCGCTGCGTCTCGCTCAGGGGCAAGAGCTGACGCCGGCCGAGAAGACCGGCGAGATCCCGATGCAGATCCTGACCCAGAAGGACATCACGTTCGACCCGAAGTTCGGATGGACCCCGGATCCCGAGTACCCGGAGACCTTCGGGAAGCTCTGGCACGCCCAGTGAGGCATGGAGCGTGGCGACCGTGAGTCCGATCACTCGACCGCGGCCCGACCGGGCGCAGGCGACGCGACTGCTTCGCGTCGAGGGCCTGTGCAAGGACTTCCCGGGGCTGCGTGCGCTCGACGACGTGTCGCTGGAGCTCCGCTCCGGCGAGGTCGTGGCGATCGTCGGCCAGAACGGGTCTGGCAAGTCGACGCTGGTCAAGGTCCTCGCCGGGGTCTACACGGCCGATGGTGGTGACGTGACCCTCGGCGAGGTCAGCGGCGACGGCGCGCGTGTCGAGATGCACTTCATCCACCAGAACCGCGCGCTCGTCTCCACGCTCAGCACCGTCGAGAACCTCGCGCTCGGGCGCCCCCGGGGCACCGCGTCGACGCTGTGGCTCGCCAAGCAGCGCGAACGGCGTCATGCGCAGGAGCTCATCCGCTCCTTCGATCTCGACTTCGACGTCACGCGGCCGATCCGCGAGCTCTCGGCGGCCGAGCGGACGATCGTCGCGATCGTCCGCGCCCTCGACGGGTGGAGCCGGCCGGAGGGTGTGCTGGTGCTCGACGAGCCGACGGCGGAGCTGCACGGAGGCGAGGCCGAGAAGCTCTTCCGCGTCGTTCGTCAGGTCGCCGCCCGCGGCGCCGGCGTGATCTTCATCTCCCACCGGCTCGACGAGGTCCTGTCGCTCGCCGACCGGGTCGTCGCGCTGCGCGACGGGCGGGTCGTCGGCGACGTGACGACGGAGGGCTGCGACCACGACACGTTGATCCACCTGATCGTCGGGCGCGAGATCGAAGCGGTGCGGCGCAGCGGCCTCGCGCCGGGGCGGACGGTGTTGGAGGTCGAGGGCGTCCGGGGCGGCACGGTCGCCGTGGCGGACCTCGTCCTGCGCGAGCGGGAGATCGTCGGTCTCAGCGGCATCGTCGGCTCCGGGCGCGAGAGCCTGAACGGGCTGGTGTTCGGGGCACGGCCGCGATCGGGGGGCGTCGTGCGGCTTGCCGGCGAGCCGCTGCCGAACGGTCGCGTGGCGGCCGCCATTCGCCAGGGGCTCGCGTACATCCCGAGTGACCGCCACGTCGACGGCGCGGTCATGCGGATGAGCGTGCGGGAGAACCTGACGCTCCCCGGCGTGCGCCTGCTTCGACGGGCCTTCGGCCGGCTCGATCGACGGGCGGAGCGCGCCGAGGTGGAGCGGTGGATGCGCCTGGTCGGACTGCGTCCCGCCGTCCCCGGCCGGCGCCTGGAGCTCTTCAGCGGAGGCAACCAGCAGAAGGTCGTCCTCGCCAAGTGGCTTCGCATGAAGCCTCGGGTCCTCCTGCTCGACGAGCCGACGCAAGGCGTCGACGTGGGGGCCAAGGTCGCGATCTATCGGCTCATCCATCAAGCCGCGAGCGATGGCGCGGCGGTGTTGCTGGCGTCGTCGGATGCGAAGGAGCTGATGGCGATCTGCGATCGCATCCTGGTCATGCGCGACGGCCACCTCGTCGCGGAGCTCGCGGGCGACGACATCGACGAGCGCCGGCTGCTCAAGGAGGAGCTGGGATTCGGCGCAGCGCCCCGCAACGGAGACGTCGCCGACAGAGAGGAGCCGATCCATGGCTGAGCAACCCACACAGGCGCCGATCGAGCGGACCGCACCAACAGCGTCCCGGCTCTCGACGGTGCTGGCCAACCTCTCGTTTCGCAAGATCAGCGCGCTCTACATCTTCGCCGTCATCTTCGTCGTCTTCTCGATCTGGGTGCCGGACACCTTCCTGGCCTGGAGCACCTGGCGGGCGCTGATCGACGCACAGGCGATCACGGCGATCGCCGCGATCGGGTTGGTGATCGCGGTGTCGGCGGGCGCCTTCGATCTGGCCGTCGGCGCGGAGCTCGGCCTGGGCGCCATCCTGGTCGCGTGGCTCCTGGTGGAGCAGGGCACGCCGCTCGGCCTGGCGATCATCCTGGCGCTCGCGGCCGGCGCCGCGGTCGGCCTGTTCACCGGCCTGATGATCACCGTCGCGCGAGTCGACTCGTTCATCGCGACCCTCGGCGTCAGCTCCGTCCTGCTGGCCGCCATCTCGTGGGTGTCCGACGACCAGCAGATCCTCAACGTCAGCCCGTCCCTGCAGAAGATCGGGACGTCGGGGTTCCTGTCGCTGACCTGGCCGGTCTGGATCATGCTCGGCGTGGCGGTGGCGGCTTGGTACCTGCTCGAGCGCACGCCCGCCGGCCGTCACATCTATGCGACCGGCGGGAACATCGAGGCTGCCCGTCTCGCGGGGGTCAACACGAAGCGTGTCGTGATCCTGAGCACGGTCTGCTGTGGCGTCATCGCGGCGCTCAGCGGGCTGCTGCTGACCGCGACGATCGGAGCGGGCGATCCGACCGTGGGACCGCCGTACCTGCTCCCGGTGTTCACGGCCGTGTTCCTCGGATCGACCCAGTTCCGCGAGGGCCGCTTCAACGTGCTGGGCACCGTCGTGGTCGTCTACGTCCTCGCCGTCGGAGTGAAGGGCTTCCAGCTCGCCGGCGCGCCGACGTGGCTCCCGGAGCTCTTCAACGGCGTCGCGCTGCTGGTCGCCGTCGCCATGGCGCAGTACCAAGGTCGGACGCGCCAGAACCACGCTCTGCTGCGACTGCTGCGATTGGACCGCCGGTCGCGGGGCGGGGGCGCGGCGGCGACCGAAGGGGCGCACTGAGCATGGCTGCTCGCGAGGTCCTGCTCGTCGGGAGCGTGCCCCTGCGCCCAGCCCGAGCGGTCTTCGAGGCGGTCGCCGCGAATCTCGGTGGCCTCGTTCGGCGGATCCCAGACGGTGACCAGCACGGCTGGGTGCTCGCTGCCGCCGGTTCCTTCGCGGAGAACGAGGCGCTCGAGCCACACCGGCGGGTCGAGATCAGCCGTGACGGCGTGGAGGTCCAGCTCTACCGCCTCAAGGACGGCGCGACGAGCGAGGACCTCAGACTCGGGCCCTATCGGTACGCGGAGACCGCGGTGCCGTCGTATGAGGCGTTCCTGCGCCTCCGCGAAGCGGGCGTCATCCCGCCCGGTGTCCGCTTCCAGGTGACCCTCCCAGGTCCAGGCACCTCGGCGTTCGCCATCGACCTTCCCGCCGACGTGCTGTTGCCGATCGCGCGCCGTGCGCTCGCAGCCGAAGTGGCGGAGCTCACCGCGGCCATTCCGTCGCGAGACCTCGCCATTCAGTTGGACATCGCGATGGAGGCCGAGCACGAGGAGTACCGCCGCCGTCCCACGGCGTTCGACACGCCGATCCAGGACGAGTTCGACTGGACGCTCGAGCAGATGGCCGACTCCGCGGCATGGCTGGCCAACCAGGTCCCGCCGGGCGTCGAGCTGGCGTTCCACATCTGTTCGATCTGGCACCACTACCAGGAAGCGGGCCAGGACAACGCCGTGCTCGTCGATGTCGCCAACGCGATCGCATCGCGGGTACGACGACCGATCACCTACGTGCACCTTCCCACGATCCCTGAGCACGACGAGGCCGACTTCGCTGCGCTCGCGCAGCTGAGCCTGCCGGCCGGGACGAAGCTGTTTCTCGGCGTCGTCCACGCCAGTGATGGGCTGCCAGGCGCGCTGCGTCGCATTCGTGCTGCGCAGACCGTCGTGCGCGATTTCGGCATCGCGTCGTTCTGCGGCTTGGGAATCCCGCAGCAGGCGGAGCTGGGCGACGTCGCCCCAGCCATGCGCCGCGGTGCCACGCCGCAGACGGTCCAGGAGATCCTCGAGCTCCATCGCCTCGTCGCCACGGCATCCGTGTAGGGGCCCGGTGCGTCACGGCGCCTCTGGGTCCACGAGGACGCCGATCGGCTGGCCGCTGGCGTCGACGACCGCGGCGATCCGGCGGTGCGCGGCGCGCATCCGCTCGTGTGCCTGCGCCAGCGGCGCGTCCGGCTTGGTGACCAGGACGTCGTCCTCTGCGCGATCCGCAGCGCGGCTCGCGGTGACGTCGCAGCCGCTGCTCATCGCCGCGGCGATGTCGTCGGCCGTGAGCAGGCCGACGATGCGCCTGCCGTGCATGATCACGGCGGCGTGGGTGCCGGCGTCGAGCATCGCTGCCGAGGCGTCCTGCAGCGTCGCGGCTGGCCCGATCGTGGGAACCGGCGAAGCCATGGCGTCGGCAACGCGCTGCGTCACGGCCCTTGGCTACCCGCCGCGACGCACAAGACGCGCAATGGCGGCCTGCTCCCGCGGGTAGTCCACGGTCAGCGCTCATCGGTGGCGCATGAGCGGACCGAGGAGGTGGACATGAGCGACTTCACCTTGCGCAGCGACGCGTTCGAGCGAGGCGACACGATCCCCCGCAGGCACACGGGCGAAGGCGACAACCTCTCGCCGCCGCTCGCCTGGACCGACCCGCCCCCCGAAGCGCGCTCCTTGGCGCTCGTCGTCGACGATCCCGACGCGCCTGGTGCGACGTTCGACCACTGGCTGGCCTGGGGGATCGATCCGGCGACGGGTGGCTTGGGCGAGGGCGCGCATCCGCCCTATGAAGGGCTCAACGGGTTCGGTCAGGAGGGCTACCGAGGACCCAAGCCGCCACGCGGCCACGGCCCGCATCGCTACCGCTTCCGGATGCTCGCGCTCGACACCCAGCTCGATCTGCCGTCTGGGCTCTCGCGCGAGGAGCTGGAGCGCGCGCTCGAGGGCCACGTGGTCGATGCCGCGGAGCTGGTCGGGATCTACGAGCGCTGAGCGGTCGGACGAGCAGAGCGGGGCTTTCGGCGTGCACGACACGAGAGATGGGAGCACGATGACCCGGCACGCGACAGGAACGCGCGAGCAGTGGCTCGCGGCACGGCTCGACCTGCTCGAGGCGGAGAAGGAGCTGACGCGGCGCGGCGACGAGCTGGCGCGGCGCCGGCGGGAGCTGCCGTGGGTTCGGATCGACAAGGAGTATCGATTCGAGACGGACGAAGGGAGCGCCTCGCTGGCAGATCTCTTCCGGGGCCGCTCGCAGCTCCTCGTCTACCACTTCATGTTCGGCCCGGACTACACGGCCGGGTGTCCGGCCTGCTCGGCGATCGCCGACGGCTTCGACGGCTTCGTGGTCCACCTGGCCAATCACGACGTCACGCTGACGGCGGTGTCGCGGGCTCCACTGGCGAAGCTACAGGCGTACAAGCGGCGGATGGGGTGGAGCTTTCCGTGGGCGTCGTCGTACGGCGGCGACTTCAACTACGACTTCCAGGCGGCGCACACGGAGGAGCAGCAGCGCGCAGGCGTGGTGGAGTACAACTTCCGCACGGTCGACGTGGCGCAGTCGCTCGAGGCGGGCAAGGAGGGGCCGCTCGCCGAGATCGCCGCGAGCGTCGGCACGGACTGGGCGACCTACACGCGGGAGGCGCCCGGCATGAGCGCGTTCGCGCTCGAGGACGGCGTCGTCTACCACACGTACTCGGCCTACGCGCGCGGGCTGGACGGGCTCTGGGGCATGTACCAATGGCTCGACCGCGCGCCGCTCGGGCGCAACGAGCGCGGGATCTGGTTCCGCCGTCACGACGAGTACGACCGCGCGTGAGACGGGCGCGAGGCCCCCGGACCTCGCCATGAGGGTCGGGCCACACCGGTGGCATGCTCGACTCGGTCGAAGGCGATCCAACACGCTCGGGCAGGCCGCCGCCAAGGTGGACGTGGGCGCGGCTGGACGTCTGACCGCGATCGACGCGGGGTGGCGCCTAGACTGCGCGCCATCGGTCTGATCGCCCGCTTGCTCCTGGCCAAGGGAAGGCTCCCCACCGACGTTCGTCAGCAGCTCGACGGCGAGCGCCTGGTCCTGCTCGCCGAGGGCATCCCGGGGATCCTCGTCCGCGGCGCCGGGAGCGCGACGGGACGGCGCGCCCGCCCGCGCAAGGCGGGCACGATCGCGGCGGTGGCGATCACCCAGCAGCGGCTGCTGATCTTCGCCGCCGGCGAGCCGCTGGTCGACGTCACCTGGGACAGCGGCGACGCGCGCGACCTCGACGTGACCGCCGACGACCGCGGCCTCCACGTCGCCTTCGACGCCGAGCGCTTCGCCGCCGATCGCTCCGGCCGCGTCGAGCTCTCGCTGCGCATCGCCGATGCGACGACGCTGCTGGCGGCGATCGAGCAGCGGCGCCGGCCGCTGGAGCCGCGCGGCTGGCGGTGAGTGCCGCGCGTCTAGCATCCTGCGCCGTGACCGCTCCCGCCCGCACGCTGACGCTCCTGCACAACCCGCACTGCTCCACGTCGGTGCACGCCCTCGACGCGCTCGAGGCCGCCGGCCACGACGTCCAGGTGCGCAAGTACCTCCTCGTGAAGGAGCGCCTCTCCGAGGACGAGCTGCGTTCGCTGGCGCAGCGCCTGCAGGGCGATCCGCCCGACGCGCTGATCCGGCGCGACAAGCAGTACGCCGACCTCGGGCTCGACGCCGACGGCCTCGGGATCGACGAGGTCGTGGCGATCCTGGTCGCACATCCGTCGCTCCTGCAGCGCCCGATCCTCGACGACGGCACCGCCGCGATGATCGGACGGCCGCGGTCGCGGGCGGCAGCCTGGGCCGAGGCCGGCCGCGTCGTCTGACGGCGTGCGCCGCCGCGCCTACCCGCCCGTGTAGGCCGCCGTCGTGCGCTGGGCCGCCGCCTTCGCCGCGGCCGGGTCGGCGCCGGCGGCGACGTGCGCCTCGCCCCAGGCCTCGCTGCTCAGCGTCATGAAGCGCTTGCCCTCGTCGGAGGCCGCCCAGGCCTGCCCCGCGGCCGGATCGAAGGCGCCGCCGGAGGCCAGATGCAGGTCGAGCCCGAGCAGGCCGAGCTCCCAGCCGATGCCCACCGCGCCCGGACCGAACTGCTCCCAGTGGTCATCGACGTGCGCGATGTGCTCGAGCTCGAACCGCGTGCCGCCGTCGGATTGCGTGGACAGCCGCAGCTCGACCCAGCTCACGCTGCCGGCGAACTCCCAGGTGGCGGAGAAGCCATGCGGCGGGTCGCACCGCTCGATCGTCCCGCTCGCGTTGCCCTCGAGCTGGTAGCGGCCGCCGACGCGCAGCTCACCGGAGACCGGCAGGAACCAGCGGGGGATCCGCTCCGGGTTCGTGCAGGCGTCCCACACGTCCTCGACCGGCGCGTCGTAGCGTCGGATCACCGTCACGGTGCGTGCCTCGCCCGCCTCCAGCACGCGGGTGCCGACCTGTCGCTGCACGGCGCTGATCTGCTCGACGACGTCGATCACGGGATCCTCCTCGGTTGGGGCCACGGTAGAAGTGACGAAGTGATATCAGGGTCGACTTATATAAGTCGCGTGCCAGGCGCGCGCCTGCGACGATGCCCGCATGACGCCCACCTTGCACCTGACCGGGAACCCCGAGGCCGACGCCCTGCTCGCCCGGGACCCGCTGGCGCTGCTCATCGGCATGCTGCTCGACCAGCAGGTGCCGATGGAGACGGCGTTCCAGGGCCCGCAGAAGCTGGTCGAGCGGCTCGGCTCGCTCGACGTCCACGAGATCGCCAGCGCCGACCCGGAGGCGTTCGCGAAGGTCTGCGCGACGCCGCCGGCCGTCCACCGCTTCCACGGCTCGATGGCCAAGCGCATCCAGGCACTCTGCGCCTTCCTCGTCGAGCGCTACGACGGCGATGCCGCCGCGATCTGGACGCAGGGCGACCCCGACGGCGCCGAGGTCCTGCGGCGGCTCGAGGAGCTCCCCGGCTACGGGAACCAGAAGGCGCGGATCTTCCTCGCGCTGCTCGGCAAGCAGATGGGCGTCCAGCCCGCGGGCTGGCGCGAGGCGGCCGGCGCCTACGGCGAGGAGGGCTCGCGCCGCTCGATCGCCGACGTCGTCGACACGCAGTCGCTGCACGAGGTCCGCGCGTTCAAGAAGCAGGAGAAGGCGGCCGCCAAGGCGGGCTGAGCGTCGCACCGTCGGCCGCGGCAGTGGTGCCGCGGCCGACAGGCTTGCCCGGGCGCCCGCGGGATCACTCGCCTCAGAGCCGCCGGAGGCGCCCACCCGGAACCTTGCGCCATGACGGGCGGGACCGCCATGGGGTCCAATGCCCATCTTCGTGCTGGCCGGCTGCGGCCGCGGGCTCGGGCGCCGGCGGGTCGCGCCGGCGGCCGACGTCAGTCGCTGCGCACCCACTCCCGGTCGAGCTCGGCCACCGACGGGCAGCCCAGCAGGGTGAGCGCCGCGCGCAGCTCGGCGACGAGCAGGTCGAGCGCGTGGCGGGCGCCGTGCTCGCCGCCGACCGCCAGGCCGTAGACGAGCGGGCGGCCGACCAGGCACGCGCGGGCGCCGAGCGCGAGCGCCGCCGCGACGTGGGCGCCGCGGCGGATGCCGCCGTCGACGTAGACCTCGGCGTCGTCGCCGACGGCGTCGACGACCGCCGGCAGGGCGGCGATCGCCGAGGGGAGGAGGTCGAGCTGGCGCCCACCGTGGTTGGAGACGATCACCGCGGCGGCGCCGGCCTCGACCGCCGCACGGGCGTCGGCGGCGGTCATCACGCCCTTGACGACGATCGGCCCGTCCCAGCGCTCGCGCAGCCAGGCGAGGTCGCTCCAGCTCATCGTCGGGTCGAACTGCGTGTTGAGGTACTCGGCGAGCCCGACCGGGTCGTCGGCGCCGCCGCCGCGCCCGATCGCGTTGGCGATCGTCATCCGCTGGTGGCGAACGAAGCCGGCCGACCACGCGGGGCGCACGAGCCCCTCGCCGACCGAGCGCAGCGTCAGCCGCGGTGGGATGCCGAACCGGTTGCGGCGGTCGCGCTCGCGCGCCCCGGAGACCGGGACGTCGACGGTGACGACGAGCGCGCCGAAGCCGGCGGCCTGCGCCCGCTGCACGAGGTCGGCGACGAGGCCGCGGTCGCGCCAGAGGTACAGCTGGAACCACGTCGGTCCGGGCGCGCCGGCGGCGATCTCCTCGATCGCGTAGGAGCCCATCGACGACAGCACGTGGATCGAGGAGGCCGCGTGCGCGGCGCGGGCGATGCCGAGGTCGCCCTCGTGGTGGACGAGACCGGTCAGGCCGGTCGGCGCGGCCAGGATCGGCGCGGCGACCGGCTGGCCGAGGAGGGTGGTCGCGAGCTCGACGGGACCGGTGAGCGCCATCGCGCGGGGCACGAGCGTGAGCCGGTCGAAGTCGGCGCGGTTGCGCCGCGCCGTGACCTCGTCGCCCGCGGCGCCGTCGACGAAGTCGAAGACCACCCGCGGCAGCCGGCGCCGCGCTGCGGCCCGCAGGTCGTCCACGTTCACGCAGCGCGCGAGGCGGGCGGCGCGCCGTCCGTCGGGCGCGAGGCGGTCGGGCAGGCCGCGCAGGTCCCCGCGGATCTGCTCCCAGGCAAGCGTCATGACGTCGTTCACGGCAGCTCCTCGGTCAGGAAAGCGCGAAGAGTGCCAGCAACGGCGCGACGGCGTCAGGTCGTCGGCGTGGATCCGTCCGTCGCCAAGAACGGGGTCAGCAGCCCGGGCGTCGCGGCGTCGGCGAGGCCGAGCGCCGCGGCCGCGGCGACGTCCTGCACCACGTAGCGCTGGCGGCCCGCGGCGGTCGTCGCCTCCAGCGTGACGAGGCCGGCGCGGCGCTGGAAGAACGACGAGCGCAGGTTCCACCCGATGATGCCGTCGCACGCGAGCGCGCTGTGCCGACGCAGGAGGCTCCCGCGCCGGGTCACGAGCGTGCCGTCGACGAGCGCGTGCCCGAGGCTGCGGAAGCGGTCGGCCGCCAGCAGCGCCGACGCGGGCAGCAGCGCCAGCGACGCCAGCCAGGTCCACGCCGGCCAGTCCGCCACCGCCCAGAGCGCTGCGAGTGCCGCGACGATCGCGGTCGCGCCGGCGAGCGCGCGCGTGAAGCGCCGGCGGCGGGCCTGCGGCCCGTGCGCGCGGAGCGCCCCGGTGATCGGCTCCTCGTCGTGCAGGACCGCGGCGGCGACGCGCTCGGCCGCCGCGCGGGGCGCCGGGGGCAGCAGCAGCGACCCGCCGCGCTCGGCGCCGCGGCCGACCCGCAGGCCGGTGGCGATCGCGATGCAGCGCGCGCCCCCCGCGGCACGCAGCGACAGCGGCTCGCTGAGCTCGACCCCGTGCAGGCGCCGCTCCTCGATGCTCGTCGCGCGGGTGGTGATCAGGCCCCGGGACACGTGGAGGGTGCCGCCCGGGTGGCGGGTCAGGCAGAAGCCCCAGAACGCGAGCACGTAGCCGACGGTCGACGCGATCGCGACGAGGATGGCGCCGGCGACGGCGACCTCGGCGATGGCGAGGCCGAGCGGCGCGCGCATGAGCTCGCGGGCGAGCGCACGCAGCGGGCCGACGCGAGCGGGATCGACATGGGCCTCGGAGACCAGCCGCGCGAGCAGGCCGGCGACGACGCCCACCGCGACGACGCCCATCAGCGTGAACGGCCCGTAGCGGATCCAGCGCGGGTCCAGTCGGGCGAGCTCCTGCTCGGCGGGCGGGGCGGCGGAGGGCGCCTCGGTCGCGGCGGCGGCCGGGGCCATGGTCGCGTTCGCCGCCGGCGCCCGGTGCAGCAGCTCGTCGCGCAGCAGCGCAGCGGCGGGGGCGTCGAGGGCGTCGAGCGTCAGGCCGCCGTCCTCGCGGCGGTCGGAGCGTCCCGTCCCGACGGTGACGCGCGCGAGCCCGACGAGGCGATGCATCGCGCTGGCGGTCACGTCGACCGTGCGGACGCGATCGCGGGCGACGCTGATCGAGCGGCGACGGAGCACGCCCTCGCGCAGCTGGACCTGGTCGGCGGTGATCCGGTAGGTCGTCGTGGCCCAGCGCAGGAGTCCGTGCACGATGACCAGCCCCGAGCCGACGAGCACGAACAGGGGACCGTTGCCGCTGCTGGCGCCGAGCACGAGCAGGCCGATGAGCCCGGGGATCGCCCGGATCAGCTCGAGCGCCGGCTGGACCGAGAGCATGCGCGGGCTGAGCCGGCGCCAGGGAACCTCCGCGCTACCGGGGTCGGCGCTGTTCTGCCGGTCGGCGCCCGCGTCGGTCGCGTCGCCGCTCACGTCGCGTCGTCCCGCCCGGCCGTCGCCGCCACGGTCAGCTCGTCGACGAGCCGCTCTGCGGTCTCGCGATCGAGCCCGGCGATCTTCAGCGGTCCCGCGGCCGAGGCGGTCGTCACGGTCACCGTGGCGAGCCCGAAGAGTTGCTCGAGCGGCCCGCGCTCGGTGTCCACCGTCTGCACGCGGCGCAGCGGCGCGATCCGCCGCTCCTGCCGCCACCAGCCCGCCTGCGTGTACATCGCCGCCGGCGCGGCCTCCCAGCGGTGCACGCGGAAGCGCCAGCGCGGCATGACGAGCGTGTGCGCGGCACCGACGACGACGGTGGCGGCGAGCACGGTGAGCCGCACGCCGGCGTCGCCGCCGCCGCCGAGCAGCCAGACGACCTGGACGAGCACGACCGCCGCCCAGCCCGCCGCCGCGCGCAGGGTCCAGTAGCCGATCGCCTGCGGGCTCACGCGGTGGCGGGGCGGGCGCAGCGCGAGCGCGGCGGCGTCGTCCATCGTGGGTTCCACGCGCCCAAGCATCACAGGTGGCGCCGCGTTCCCGCGGCGCAGGCGACACGGTGCCGCGAGCCGACGCGCCTTGACGGGTGCGGTCCACCGCGCCATGCTCGCCGGGTCGGACACGACGGCGACCCTCGGGAGGGAGCAGCGATGGACCTCAACCGCCTGAAGGCGAAGGCCAAGAGCTTGTTCGAGCAGCGGGGCGGCAGCCAGGCCCTGAAGGAGGACGCGCAGGAGCTGAAGGACATCGCGACGGGGCCCGGCAGCCTCACCGACAAGGGCAAGGCGGCGATGGACGCGATCAAGGAGCCGGGCGCGCGCGGCGGTGGAGCGTCCGCGGCCGAGCCCGAGTCCGCGCCGGCCGACGCGCCGTCGCAGCCCGAGCCGCCCGCCCAGGGCGAGCCGCCGCGCGCTCCGGGCGCCTGACACGGTCGCGATCGTTCAGGCGTCGCGCAGGAACCGCCGCAGTACGTTCTCGGTGACCCGCGCGACGCTGTTGTCGTAGCCCGCCCAGGACAGGCTCGCGCACCAGCTCTTGGAGCCGGTCGCGAAGACCGCGCCGTCGCCCGGCACCGCGCGGTACGTGAGGTCGGCGCGCACGTTGGGGTTCGTCTCGCCGGTCACCTCGGCCGAGCTCTGCAGCAGGTCCTCGTGGACGACGGTGTAGTAGCGGCTGTGGCCTTCGGAGCTGGCCAGGACGACGGCGTCCTCGGGCGAGCCGAGCGCCGCGTCGTAGCGGTCGAGCTCGTCGCCCGCCGCGCCGTTCATGGCGAGGCCGAAGTCGCCGATCACCTCGCCGTCGACGCCGTCGAAGATCCAGCTCACCGCCGGGTCGTGGCTGGCGGCCGTGCGGCGATACCCCGGGGACGGGTCGCTCCAGCCCTGTGCCGCGAAGCCGATGCCGACGAGCGCGTTGGGGCTGCGCCCGCGGTGGCGCCACAGCCCGCCGCGCTCGCCGGTGAACGCGTGGTGCTCCTCGCCGGGTCGTGAGTCCCACGCCCGCGTGCCGGCGTTGCCGCGCCGCACTTCGATGACGTGCGTTCCGTCGGGCGGCACGCTCGTCACCCAGTAGAAGCCGTTGCCGCCGAGGTACATGAGCCGGCCGCCGCCCGCGAGGTGGTCCTCGAACGCGTCGAGCATCGCGGCGGTGACGTACTCGGGATGGGTGCCCGTGAGGACGACCCGGTAGCGGTCCAGCAGCGCGGCGCCCTCGGCGTGCACGTCCTCGTCGGTGAGGAGGTCGAACGGGATGCCGGCATGACGCAGCCAGTGGACGACGTAGAGGTCCGACGCGAGGTACTGCGCGCCGCCCGAGGCCCACCAGCGGTAGCGGGGGCGGAGGTTGACGATCGGTCGCAGGCGCGACGAGACGCAGCAGCCGCTGCCGTCGCGGTGCGTGTCGTAGAGCGAGCGACCCCACTCCGGATGGCGGTCGACGAGCTCGTCGAGCGGGTCGTAGCGGACCTCCAGGCCGACGTACTTCCACGCCTCGTCGCGCAGGCGCAGCACGTGGTCGTTGGCGTAGGCCAGGTAGCTGAACGTGGGGATGACGAGCGCGACGTCCGCCGTGGCGCGGTCGCGTGGCGCCCGGACGACGAACGGCACGTGGTCCTCGGCGCCGCCGGCGCGGACGCGCAGCGCGTACACGCCGCTCGGCGTGCCGGCCGGCACCGTCAGCTCGAGGTCGGTCGCCCAGCCGGCGTCGTCGAGGTCGTCCTCGTGGAAGGCGATCGCGCGGTACTGGTCGGGGGCGAAGCGGGAATCGAGGACGTCGCCGGTCCAGGCGTGGCCGGTGACCGCGCGCATCGCGCGGTTGACGATGCGGCCGTGGAGCTGGTGCGGCCCGGTGTCGCGGACGGTCGTCGCGCCGGAGTCGCCGCCGAGGTCCCAGGCGGCGACGACGGCCCCGGCCGGCCCGTCGCGGAGGACCGGCGCCTCGAGCTTGCCGTTGAAGTGGTCGGTGGGGTGGCCGTGGTCGCCGGCGCGGGCGGCGAGGAGCAGCGGCCCGCCGGCGTCGTTGGCGGCGGGTGGCGCGAGGCGAGCCGCAACGCGAGCGGACGCCGACGCGGCTGCGCGCGCGCGTTCGGGTGCGGCGGCGTCCGGGTCCGCGGCTGCCCCGACGGGCGCGGCCGCCGGCGGCGCGCCCCGGCGCCGGGCCGGCTCCGTCCGCTCCAGCACCGCGACCCCGGTCGCGGCGTCGTAGGACGCGCGCAGGTGCGACCAGCGGTGGGCGGGGAGCGGCTCCGGGAGCTGCGCCGCGGGCGCGTCGCCGGGGCCGATCCACAGTCCGCAGCGGCCCTCGTCGTCGAGCGCCAGCGCCCAGCCCGACCGCGCGGCCGGCGACCAGCGCGTCACGAGCGCCTGCCGATGGCCGGCCGCCGGCAGGGTCGGCCACGCCCACACCGCGACCGCGAAGCTGCCCGCGCCGAGCCGCGGGTCCTCATCGACCACCACGCACGATCCCGCGTGCGCGCGCTGCACCCGGCCCGGATGCGTGCCGTCGACCTTCGACGGCACCTCGCGCTCCTGGAAGCCCGGTCCGCGAGGATCCTCGTCGCCGTGCAGCAGCTCGACGAGCTGCGCCTCGTAGCGGTCGGCCTCGACGCTCAGCTTGACCGCGACCGTCTCGCCCGCAGCGACGGAGAAGCGGTCGGTGTAGCCGGTGACCTCCACGCGCGGCTAGGACCCGGCCTCGGCGCGCTGCGAGCCGGGCAGCGCGACCTCGGGCAGCGGCAGCGGCGTCCCGAGGGTCTGGCCGCCGTCCACGCAGATGCGCTGCCCGGTGATCCATGCCGCCTGGTCGGAGGCCAGGAAGCAGATCGCCTCCGCGATGTCGCTCGGCGCGCCGAAGCGGCCCAGCGGGATGCGCGGCAGGTACTCCGCGGCGTGCTCGGGGATGTCGGTGACGTAGGTGGTCAGGCGCGTGCGGATCAGCCCGGGATCGACGCCGTTGACGCGGATGCCGTTGGGGCCGAGGTCGAGCGCCGCCGAGCGGATGAACGTCGCGACCGCGCCCTTGGAGGCGTTGTAGTGCGCCGCGTTGGACTCCACCCAGAACGCGTTGGTCGAGCACGTCACGACGATCGCGCCGGGCCGGCCCGCGTCGATCATCCACCGGGCCGCCTCCTGGGTGCAGAAGAAGGCGCCGTTGACGTTGACGTCCATCATCCGCTGCCAGCTGGCGTCGCCGATCTCCAGGAACGGCTCGATGTCGGCGATCCCGGCGTGGGCGGCCATGACGTCGATCGCGCCGAAGCGCTCGACGCACGTGGCGACCGCGGCCGCAACATCGGCGCGGCGCGCCACGTCGCCCGCCATCCCGATCACGCCGGACCCGATCGCGGCGGCCGTCGCCGCCGCGAGCTCGCCGTCGGCGTCGAGGATCAGCACGTCGGCGCCCTCGGCGTGCAGCTGCTCGGCGACCCGCCGGCCGATGCCCTGGGCGCCGCCGGTGACCACCGCGGCTCGTCCTGTGAAGCGGCTCATTGCCACGCACCTCCGGGTCCGCGACCCATCGTTGGCCAGATCTCGAGGATCACCCCATCCTCCACGAGGAACAGGCGATCGTGCAGGTTGACGGTCTCGCAGCAGTGCCCGGTGACCAGCGCGACGCGGTCGCCGACCGCCAGCGCGGTCGCCGGCTCCAGGTCGACCACGGTGTGCTCCTCGGCCACGTAGCGGACCGTCCCGCCGCCGTCGGCCAGCCGCGGCGTGCCGAGCGTCGCGGCGACGGTCTTCACGCCGCAGTCCAGCACGGCGGTGTCGTCGTGGCGGCTCAGCACCGTCGCGAGCACCGTGAGCGCGGGCTCGAAGTCGCCGAGCACGCGCTCGTAGGCGGCATCCATGAACACGTACGAGCCGGCCTGGATGTCGGTCACGCGCGGGTCGGTGCCGGTGAACGGCGTGGTCCCCGTCCCGCCGGCCGAGACGACGTCGACGCGGTGGCCGGCGGCGCGCAGCGCGTCGGCGATCTCGGCGAGACGGTCGATCGCCGCGGCCGCCGCGACCTGGCGCCGCTGCGGATCGGGCTCCAGGACGCAGTGGCCCTCGTAGCCCATCACGCCGTCGAGCTCGATGCCCGGCGACGCGTCGACGAGCCGGGCGAGCGCGAGGGCGTCGTCCACGGTGCGCACGCCGCAGCGGCCCATGCCGATGTCGGCGTCGACGATCGCGTGGATGGCGACCCCGGCGGCGGTCGCCGCCTCGCTCAGCGAGACGACGCCGAGCGGGCTGTCGACCGCCACCGTCAGGCGACAGGACGCGGCGATCTCGGCGGCTCGGCGCAGCTTCGCCGCGCCGATCACCTGGTTGGCGATCAGCACGTCCGGGACGCCGGCGGCGGCGAGCGCCTGCGCCTCCCAGACCGTCGCGGCGGTGATGCCGATCGCGCCGGCCGCGAGCTGGCGCTGCGCGAGCTCGACGCTCTTGTGGGTCTTGAAGTGGGGGCGCAGCCGCACCGGACCGGTCGTCCGCAGCGCCATGCGGTCGATGTTGCGGGTCAGGAGCGGGGCATCGACGAGCAGCGCCGGCGTCGGAAGGTCGGCGACCGACGCTCCCGGCACGGCGCCGTCGAGGACGGGGAGCGGGCGAGCCGTCGCGCCGCCGGGGTCAGAGGCCATGAACTCTCCATCTCTTCATCAGAGATGCTGAGTCTTACACGTCCTCCGTTCGGCGTGTCAACATGAGGCCGGTGTTCAACGGGTTCGCGTAGGAGAGTCGACGTGGAAGAGATCGAGATCCGCATGCACGAGCGCCTGGCCACCCAGCTGGCTCGGGAGATCGTGTCGGGGCGGATGGCGGAGGGGGCGCTGTTCCCGACCGGCGACGAGGTCACGCGCGCCCACGGCGTCTCGCGGACCGTCGCCCGCGAGACGCTCCAGGCGCTGGCCACCGCGGGCCTCGTGCGCGTGCAGCACGGCAAGCGCACGGTGGTCAACGGGATCGCCGAGTGGCGCTTCCTCGACCTGCTCGTCCAGCGCGCGATGCAGAGCGAGCGCCTGCCCGAGAAGCTCATGCGCGACCTCTACGGGGCGCGGCTGTGCATCGAGATGGAGACCGCACGACTGTGCGCGCTGCGCGGTTCCATCGGGACGATCGACACGCTGAAGGTGCTCGTGGCCAGCGCCGCCGACCGGCTGGAGCGGGCCGGGCAGGAGACCGCGGCGCTGGCGGACTTCGTCGACTTCGACCGGGCGTTCCACGGGGCGATCGGCGACGGCTCGGGCAACGTCGTGCTGGCCCGCGTGGCGCGCGACGCGCATCGTGGCCTGCTCACGACCTGGCACCTCACGGCGCTCGAGCCGCAGCGGCTGGCGACGATCGTCGAGCAGCACCGCACGATCGCCCAGGAGATCGAGCGGCGCAACGCCGAGGGGGCCGCGCAGGCGATGCGCCGCCACGTCGAGTGGTCGCTGGACGACACCCTGCGGGAGCTGGCGGCCACCCCGACCGGCCAGCCCGCCACGCTGGCCAGCTGAGCGCCTGCTGCTTGACATGGTCGGCGGCTGCCCGCTACCTTCGCCGCAACTCATCATCTGAGATGACCGCTAGGTCGCCGGATCGTTGAGTCTGTGTTCGCTTCTCGAGGAGGATGAGTTGCTCGCTCTGCGCAGGATCCGCGACCGCGTCGGTCGCTTCGCGCTCTTGGCCGGCGCCGTCGGCGTGCTCGGCGCCGTCGCCGCGGGCTGCGGAGGCGGAGACGACAACGCCAGCACCGCGTCCACGGGCGGCGGGTCGACGGCATCCGAGACCACGGCCGCCGCGGACCTGAAGGGGACCGTCCGCTGGTCGATGCTCGACTACGACCCGGGCGTGAAGGCCTGGGCCAACGGCGTCATCAAGGCCTTCGAGGCCGAGCATCCCGGCGTGAACGTCGAGCTGACGCTGCCGCCGACCAACTCCTACCAGCAGCTGCTCACGACCCAGGTGCGGGGCAAGAACCCGCCGGACGTGGCCGCCGTGCCGACCGCCTGGGTGCCCGCCTTCTCGCAGGCCGGCGCGCTGACGCCGTGGACCGATCGCGTCGACGAGGAGTTCCTCGGCCGCTTCGACCCGACGCTGCTGGACGCCGGCAAGATCGACGGCTCGCTCTACGCGCTCCCGTACCTCTCGACGGCTCGCGCCCTGTTCTGGAACAAGGACGCCTTCCAGAAGGCCGGCCTCGACCAGCCCCCCGCCACCTGGGACGACGTGATCACCGACGGCAAGGCCGTCGCGGCCAAGGGCGGCTCGAAGTACGGCTTCGCCCTGCAGGGCACCGGCGTCGAGGCGTTCGCGGCATGGTTCCCCTACGTGTACTGGAGCTACGGCGGCGAGCTGGCCGGCCCCGACGGCAAGCTGGCGATCGACCAGGACGCCTGCGTCAAGGGCGTCACCGTCCTCTCGGACCTCGTCTCGCAGAAGGTCACCCAGCCCAACGTCACCGCGGCCGACCTGCCCGAGCAGCTCGCGCTGTTCACCAGCGGCGACGCGGCGATGACGATCACCGGGCCGTGGCTGATCGGCACGCTCGCGACCGAGGCCAAGGGCATGCAGTACGGCGTGGCGCCGATCCCCGCCGGGACCACGTCGTCGACGCTGGACGTCGAGGACGCGTTCATCCTGTTCAAGGACGGCAAGAGCCCGGAGGCCACCACGGAGTTCGCCAAGTTCCTGTACGAGCCGGCCAACGCGGACGCGCTCGTGCGCGGCCGCGGCATGCTGCCGGTGCTCACCGAGGGCTTCGATGCACCGCGCTACCAGAAGGAGCCGCTGAAGACCTTCGTGGACCTCGTGCGCAAGGGCAAGTTCGTCCCGTCCGATCCGGGCTGGCTGAAGCTGTCGGACGCCGGCACGCGCGCCCTGCAGTCGATGTACACCGACGGCACCTCGCCCGAGCAGACGTGCGAGGCGATCGCCGAGGCGGCGCAGTCCTGACGTGAGCGCCGCTCCGCGCACCGTCCGCCTGGGCCTCCGCCGCCGGGGAGGCGAGTCCGCTCGCCTCCCCGACGCGCGCTGGCGGCTGTACGGCTATCTGCTGCCCGCGGCGGTGCTGCTGCTCGCGGTCTTCGTCATCCCGATCGTCCAGACGTTCTGGTTCTCGCTGCACACGCAGGAGGGGCTGAGTCCCGAGCGCACCTGGGCGGGCCTGGACAACTACCGCCGGATCTTCGAGGACGGGACCTTCTGGCGGGTCTTCCTGCAGACGATCGTGTGGTCGGTCGCGGTCGTGGGCCTGACGACGGTCATCGCCTTCGGCGTGGCGCATGTCGTCCAGGCGCGGTTTCGCGGCCGCTGGCTGTTCCGCGTCCTGCTCATGCTGCCGTGGGCGACGTCGCTGGCGCTCAGCGCGGTCGTGTGGCGCTTCGCGATGTCCCCGCGCGGGCTCGTCAACGAGTCGATCTCGCTGCTGGGCTTCGGCGACGTGTCGATCGCCTGGCTGGCCAACGTCCCGCAGGCGGCGTTCGCGGTGATCTTCGTCGGCGTCTGGGTGTCGGTCCCGTTCACCGCCGTGATGCTGGGGGCGGCGATGCGCTCGATCCCCGCCGACCTCTACGAGGCGGCCGAGCTCGACGCCGCCGGCGGCCTGGCCAAGAGCGTCTACGTGACGCTGCCGATGATCCGCCGGGTGCTGGCCGTGGTGACGCTGTCGAACTTCGTCGTCGTGTTCAACTCGTTCCCGATCATCTACGTGATGACCGGCGGCGGGCCGGTCAACAAGACCGACATCCTGGCCACGTACCTGTACCGGACCGGGTTCGCGGGCGACTTCGACATCGGGACCGCCTCGGCGATCGCCGTGGTGATCCTGCTCCTGCTGCTCGTCCTGAGCGTCTTCTACGTCCGCTTCCTCGTCAACCGGACCCGCGTCGCATGACCCACCTCGCCCGCCGCGCCGACGCCGGCCGGTTCGCCCTCTACGGCATCGCGCTCATCATCGCCGGGATCTGCCTCTTCCCGTACCTGGTGATGGCCTCCACGGCGCTGAAGCCCGACGCCGAGATCGCCCACGCGCAGTCGTGGCTGCCGGTCCACCCGAACTGGTCGATCCTCGTCGACATCTGGTCGGAGGAGACGGTCCTGCGGGGCCTGCGCAACAGCCTCATCATCGCCTTCGGCGTGACGGTCGTGACGCTGGCCTGCGCGATCCCGGCCGCGTACGTCCTCGCGCGCCAGCGGTTCCCGTTCCGCGACTCGTTCATGACCGCGGTCCTCGTGACGCAGATGCTGTCGCCGATCGTCGTGATCGTGCCGCTGTTCGAGATGGCGACCGACCTCGGGCTGCTCGGCGGCTTCCCGGGCGTCATCCTCGCCAGCTCGGCGTTCATCCTGCCGTTCTGCATCTGGCTGCTGACCGGCTTCTTCAGCGCGATCTCCAGCGAGCTGGAGGAGGCCGCGGTGCTCGACGCGTGCGGGCGGCTCGGCGTGCTGTGGCACGTCATCCTCCCGCTGTCGATCCCGGGGATCGCGGCGACGGCGGTCTACGCCTTCCTCTTCGGCTGGAACGAGTTCGTGATCTCGCTGACCTTCCTGTCCGCGGTGCCCGAGAAGTGGCCGGTCACGGTCGGCGTGTTCTCCAGCATCGGCCAGTGGGACATCGGCTGGCAGTCGCTGATGATGACGGCGCTCATCAGCACGCTGCCGGTGCTCGTCCTCTTCGCGTTCGTCCAGAAGTACCTCGACCGTGGCTTCGCCACGCTGATGGGGCGGTGATCGAGTGGCGTCCGTAGCGCTGCACGGTGTGAGCAAGCAGTTCGACGGCGGCGTGACCGCCGTGTCCGACGTCACCCTCGAGATCCCCGACGGCGAGTTCATGGTGCTCGTCGGACCGTCGGGCTGCGGCAAGTCGACGCTGCTGCGGATGGTCGCCGGGTTCGCGGCGCCGAGCGCCGGGTCGATCACGATCGGCGAGCGCGACGTCACGGCGGTGCGCCCGCGCGATCGCGACGTGGCGATGGTCTTCCAGAGCTACGCGCTCTACCCGCACATGACGGTGCGCCAGAACCTCCAGTTCGGCTTGCGCCGGCGCCGCGTGGCGCGCGCCGAGATCGAGGCCAAGACGGCCGAGGTGGCGGAGGTGCTCGAGCTCGCGCCACTGCTGGACCGCCATCCCGAGACGCTCTCGGGCGGCCAGCGTCAGCGCGTGGCGATCGGTCGCGCGATGGTGCGCGAGCCGGCGGTCTACCTGATGGACGAGCCGCTCTCCAACCTCGACGCCAAGCTGCGCGTGTCGATGCGCTCCGAGCTGGCGCGCCTGCACGCGACGCTCGGCGTGACCACGATCTACGTGACCCACGACCAGACCGAGGCGATGACGCTCGGCGACCGGGTCTGCGTGCTGCAGGGCGGCGTGCTCCAGCAGGTCGGGTCGCCGCGCCAGCTCTACGAGCGCCCGCGCAACCGCTTCGTCGCGGGCTTCATCGGGTCGCCGGCGATGAACTTCCTGGCGGCCGAGGTCGAGGACGGCGCGCTCGTCCACGGGGCGCTGCGGGTGCCGATCGACGCGCGGATCGCGGGGGCGTTGAACGGTCGGCGCAGCGCGGTGCTCGGCATCCGGCCCGACGACCTGGACGCGGGCGGGGACGGCGCGGTGCGCTTCACGGTCGTGCCGCAGCTGCTCGAGTACCTGGGCGCGCAGCAGGCCGTCGAGTTCTCGCTCGGCGACGGCGAGCGGTCGACGGCGCTCGTCAGCCCGCGCGCCCGCGTCGGGCTCGGCGTCCCCGTCGAGCTGAGCGCCGAGGCCGCCGCCATCCACCTGTTCGACGCCGACAGCGGCCTCGCGCTGCGCCCGGCCGGCGCCGAGGCGGGCGCCGAGCGACCCCTCGAGATCCGGTAGGTGATCCATGTTCGACGGCATCCATGACATCTCGGTCCTGCTCGGCCCCGGGACCGTCCCGTGGCCCGGCATGTCGCCCGTGGCCGAGCGCTCGGTGTTCGCCGACGTCGCCCGCGGCGACAGCGTCACCGGCAGCTCGTGGGCGCTCAACAGCCACGTCGGCACCCACGTCGACGCGCCGACGCACTTCCTGCCCGACGGCAAGGACATCGCGAGCACGTCGCTGGACCGCTACCTCGGGCGCTGCGTGGTGCTGGACCTGACCCATGTGGAGGGCCGCGATGTTGAGCGCGCCGACCTCGAGGCGCTGCCGGAGCTCGACGGCCACGTGCGCGTGCTGCTGAAGACCTCCAACTGCCGGCGGCTGTGGGACCTGGACGCGTTCGACACGAGCTACGTCGCGCTCGCGCCCTCGGGCGCGGAGCTGCTCGTCGAGCGCGGCGTGATCCTCGCCGGGATCGACTACCAGGGGATCGAGCGCTTCGGCGTCGACGAGGCGCCGACGCACAAGACGCTCCTGGGCGCCGAGTGCGCGATCCTCGAGGGCGCCGACCTGCGGGTGGTCGAGCCCGGCGAGTACGTGCTCATGTGCCTGCCGCTGCGCCTGCAGGACGGCGAGGCCAGCCCGGTGCGGGCCTTGCTGGTCGAGCCGCGCGCGCTGGGCGCGATGCTCGAGGGCTTCCCGCGGTGACGGTGCATCCCGCGGCCGCCGGTCGGTTCGCGCCCGCCGGGACCTACCTCGACACGGCGAGCTACGGGCTGCCGCCGCGCGCGGCGCTCGAGGCGAGTGAGCGAGCGCTCGCACAGTGGCGCGCGGGGGCGGCGCGCTGGCCGGTCGACTGGGACCCCGCCGGCGAGCGCTGCCGGACGCTGCTCGGGTCGATCGTGGGCGTGGACGCGCGCGACGTCGCGCTGGTGCCGGCGGTCTCCGTCGGCGTGGCGACCGTGGCGTCGATGCTCGGGCCGGCCGACGAGGTGCTCGTCGCCGACGACGAGTTCGCGTCGCTCCTCCTGCCGTTGGTGGCGGCGGAGGCCGAGCGCGGCGCGCGGGTGCGCCGGGTGCCGTTCGACGCGCTCGTGGGCGAGCTGCGCGCGAGCACCGCGCTCGTCGCGGTCAGCCACGTGCGCTCCAACGGCGGCGGGACGATCGACCTCGACGCGCTGGCGGCGGCGGCGCGGGCCACGCGGACGCCGGTCCTGCTGGATGCGACGCACTCGGCGGGGGTGCTGGAGATCGACGCGGCGCGGCGCGGGATCGACTTCGTGGTCGCGGCGGGGTACAAGCATCTGCTCTGCCCGCGGGGGGTCGGCGTCCTGACCGTGGCCGAGCGCTGGCACGACCGGCTCGTGCCGCGCTGCGCCTCGTGGAGGGCGCAGGCCGATCCGTACGGGGACTACTTCGGCGGCGATCTCGGCAAGCTCGCGGCGGGCGCGGCCCGCTTCGACGTCTCGCTCGCCTGGTTCTCGTGGGTGGGCGCGGAGCCGGCGCTCGAGCTGCTCGCGTCGGTGCCGGGGGTCGAGCGCTCGGCCTGGTGCGTGGGCCTGGCCGACGCGTTCGCGCGGGCGGTCGGCGTCGAGCCGACCGGCTCCTCGGTGGTCGGCGTGCCCGTCCGGGGCGCGCGCGAGGAGGTCGCGGCGGCGCTCGATCGCGCAGGCGTCCGGGTGACCTGCGGCGACGGCTCGATCCGCGCGTCCTTCCATCTGTACAACGACGACGAGGACGTCGAGCGCGGCGCGGCGGCGCTGGCGCCGCTGGTCGACGCCGCGAGGGTGGCGTGAGCGGCGGGCGGGCCGTCGGCGGCGGCGGTCCGGGCAAGGGTCGCGCGGCGAACGGTCGTGGCGTGCTCGGCGGCCGCGCGGTGGACGGTGCTCGCGCCGGCCGCGCCGGCGGCGCTGGCGCCCGCGCGGCGGAGATGGCCGGAGCGGGCGGCGGCGGGTCCGCTGCGCTGCGCGCCCTCGATCTGCTCTCCTCCCGCGCCGACGAGCTCGCCGCGCTCACCGGCGAGCTGATCCGCCAGCCGAGCGAGAACCCGCCCGGCGACGAGCGCGCCGTCGTCGCGGCGGCCCGCGCTGCGCTGGCCGGCGTCGACGGCGTCCAGGCGCGGGTCGTCTCCCCGGCGCCCGGCCGCGACAGCCTCGTCGCGGCCGCCGGCCCGCTCGGCACCCGGACCCTGCTGCTCGGGGCGCACGTCGACACGGTCCCCGCCGGCGACGGCTGGACGCGAGACCCGTTCGGCGGCGAGGTCGCCGACGGCGCCGTCCACGGGCGCGGTGCCAGCGACAACAAGGGCGCCGCCGCGGCGATGATCGTCGCGTTCCGCACCCTGGTCGAGCTCGGCGTGACCGCGCACCGCCGGCTCGTGCTCGTGGCCAACGCCGACGAGGAGCTCGGCGGCGGGCTCGGCATGGACCACGTGCGCGACGTGCTGGGCGAGCCGGTCGACGCGGCGATCGTCGGTGAGCCGAGCGGGATCGCAGCGCCGTTCGAGACCCTGTACGTCGCGGCCCGCGGCGCTTCGCGCTTCCACCTGCGCACGCGCGGGACCGCCGGCCACACGAGCCTCCTGCGCGAGGCGGGGCTCGTCAGCGCGGTCGACGAGCTCGAGCGCGCGCTGGCCGCCCTGCGCGAGCGGCTGCCGCAGCTGCGCCGCGAGCACCCGATCCACGGCCGCAGCGACCTCATCGTGGTGCGGGTCGAGGGCGGCAGCGGCTGGGGCGTCGTCCCGCGCGCGGCGCAGGCCGACGTCGAGCTGCGCGTCGTGCCCGGCGAGCGCCGCCAGCGGGTCGAGGCCGATCTGCGCGCCGCGCTGGACGGCCTCGACGTCGAGCTCTCGTTCGCGCCGGGCGCCATGCGCTGGGTCGAGCCCTCGGAGGTCGCCGCGGACGCCCCGATCGTGCGGGCCGCCGCGCGCGCCTGGGAGACGGTGCTCGGCGCGCCGCCCGTGCTCGGCTGCTTCCCCGGCGGGACGGACGGCCGCAGCCTCAGCGAGCGCGGCATCCCCACGATCCCCGGCCTCGGGCCGGGCACGCTGCTGCGCGCGCATGCCCCCGACGAGCACGTCGGCATCGACGAGCTGCGGGTCGCCGCGCAGCTCTACGTCCTGACCGCGCTCGCCTACCTCTTCGACGATGCCGACCCTCCGGGAGGACCCGATGGCTCAGGCCACGCTTGACGCGCCCACGCAGCTGTTCGTCGACGGCGCGTTCGCCGACGCCGCCGACGGCGGGACGTTCCTGACCTACGACCCTGCGACCGGCGAGGCGATCGCGGCGGTGGCCCACGGCGGCGCGGCGGACGTCGACCGCGCGGTGCGGGCGGCGCAGGCGGCGCTCGACGGACCGTGGGGCCGGCTGAGCCTCCAGGATCGCGCGCGGATGCTCCGCGCCGTCGCGCGGCGCATGGAGGAGCGCGTCGACGAGCTGGCGCGCCTGGAGTCGCTGGACGCCGGCAAGCCGATCCGCGAGTGCGCCGGGCAGGTGCTCGGCGCAGCCGCCTGGTTCGACTTCTTCGCCGACATCGGCCAGCGTCTGCGCAGCCACGTGATCCCGGGCCTGCCGGGCCATCTCAACTACACGCTGCGCCAGCCGGTCGGCGTCGTCGGGCTGATCGTCGCGTGGAACTACCCGCTCACGCTCGCGGCGATCAAGTCGGCGGCGGCGCTGGGCGTCGGCAACGCGGTCGTGCTGAAGCCGGCCGAGCAGACGCCGCTGACCGCGCTCGCGCTGGCGGAGATCTTCCGCGAGGCCGGGGTGCCCGACGGCGCGTTCAACGTCGTGACCGGTGAGGGCGAGACCACCGGCCGGGCGCTCGTCGAGCACGCCGGCGTCGGGATGGTCTCGTTCACCGGGAGCACGGCGGTCGGGCGGGAGATCGCCCAGCGCGCCGGGCGGGACCTGAAGAAGGTCTCGCTCGAGCTCGGCGGCAAGTCGCCGAACATCGTCTTCGCCGACGCGGACCTCGACCAGGCGGCCGCGACCGCGCTCTGGACGTTCAGCGTCAACCAGGGCCAGCTGTGCAGCGCCGGGACGCGCCTGCTCGTCGAGCGCTCCGTCGAGGAGGACTTCCTGGCGCGGCTCGTCGCACAGGCCGAGGCGCTGCGGATCGGCGACCCGCGCGATCCCGCGACGCAGCTCGGCGCGGTGATCTCGGCCGAGCAGCTGGAGCGGGTGGAGTCCTACGTCGCGCTGGGGGCCGAGGAGGGGGCGGAGCTCGTGACCGGCGGCGCGCGGCCGTCGGTGCCGGGCCACGACGGCGGGTGGTTCTACCGGCCGACGATCTTCCGCGGCGTCGCTTCGCCGATGCGGATCGCGCAGGAGGAGATCTTCGGCCCGGTGCTCTCGGTGCTCCCGTTCGACGGGGAGGCCGACGCGCTCGCGCTGGCCAACGACGTGCTCTACGGGCTGGCGTGCGGGATCTGGACGCGCGACGTCTCGCGCGTGCATCGGCTCGCCGCGGGCGTCGAGGCCGGGATGGTCTACGTCAACACGATGAACCAGCTGGTGCCGGGGTCGCCGTACGCGGGCTGGAAGCAGAGCGGCATCGGGATCGAGGGCGGGATCGAGCAGGCCGAGGCCTTCACCCGGCTGAAGACCGTCTGGGTGAACGTCGACGGCGAGGCGCCGGCGCTGTGAGCGCGCCGCTGACCCCGCTCGCGCTCGGCGGCTACGCGCTCGGCGGCGGCTACGGCGCGCTGTCGGAGGCCGACGCGCGGGCGACCGTCGACGCCGCGCTGGACGCCGGCTGGACGACGGTCGACACGGCCGAGACCTACCTCGAGTCCGAGGAGCGGCTCGGGCGGATCCTGCGGGGCCGGCGCGATCGGGTCTTCCTGGCGGCGAAGGCGTTCCCGTGCGAGGCCTACAGCCGGAAGAACCTCGTGGCGGCGCTGGACGCCACGCTGCGTCGGCTGGGGACCGATCGCGTCGACCTCTACCAGCTGCACGGCGACGAGGACTGGGTGCAGCCCTTCGGGCCGACGCCGGTCGAGGAGCTGGCGGAGACGCTCACCGAGCTGCGGCGGTCCGGGAAGGCGCTGCGGATCGGGGTGAGCAACCTCACCGTGGAGCGCCTCGACGCGCTGGCTCAGCGCACCGAGGTCTTCTCGACCCAGAACCTCTACAGCCTCATCGACCGCGGCCACGACACCGATCGCCTCCACCTCGACGTCGAGGGCACGATCCTGCCCTACGCCCGCGAGCACGGCATCGCGGTGCTCGCCTACAGCCCGCTGAGCCGGGGCCTGCTCGCCGACGGGCTGGACCCGGCGCGCACGTTCGGCCCCGACGACGAGCGCCACTACCTGCCGCGCTACCAGCCGGGCGTGTACGAGCACTACGTCGAGCTGGCGCGGCGGCTCGCGGCGTGGGCGGCCGACCACGGGCGCACGCTCACGCAGCTCGCGGTCGCCTGGACGCTGCGCCATCCGGCGGTGACGTCGACGATCGTCGGGGCCAAGCGGCCGGAGCAGGTCGCCGCGGTCGCGGGGGCGGAGACGTGGACGCTGGACGACGGCGAGCTCGCGGAGATCGACGCGATCGTCGCCGAGCTGCCGCCGGTCGCCCGGGCGGCGAAGATGACCGTCTGGGACCACTTCGACGCGTCGGTGCTCGCGCGGCTGCGCGAGCGGCGGCACGGGGCGGAGCCGGACCCAAGCCAGCCCGAGCGACAGAGGTGATCGTTTGTGCCGCTGAGCGCAACGAACGATCACCTTTGTCGCGCGCGGCCAGGTGTCCTCGCGGTCAACGCCGGTGGACCGCCGCGCGCGTCGGCTCGCCGTCGACGATCCGCAGGAGCCCGAGCGGATTGGCGTCGCGCAGCGCTGCGGGCAGGAGCACGTCGGGGGCGTTCTGGTACGCGACCGGCCGCAGGAAGCGGCGCACCGCGGTCATGCCGACCGAGGTGTGGGCCGGGGCCGAGGTCGCGGGGAACGGGCCGCCGTGGACCGTGGCCCGACCGACGGTGACGCCGGTCGGGTAGCCGTTGAAGACGAGCCGTCCGGCGTGGGCGGCCAGCAGCGGCCAGAGGCGGCGGGCGAGCGGCTCGTCGGGCTCGGCGTGGAGCGTCGCGGTGAGCGTGCCGGTCATCCGCTCGCACGCGAACGCCACGAGCTCGGCCTCGTCCGCGCACCAGACGACGAGCGCGGCCGGGCCGAACAGCTCCTCGAGGAGCGGGTCGGCGCGGCGCAGCGCGGCGGCGCGGGTCTCGAGCAGCGCCGGCGCCTGCCAGGCGCCGGCGGGCCGCGATGGGGCGGGGTCGGTCGGTCGCCCGCCGGCCTCGGAGGGGGCGGGTCGCGGCGTGATCGCGGGCGCGTGCGCGGGCGGCTCCACGCGCGGGGCCGTGCGCCCGTCGGCGACCGCGGCGGCCAGGGCGTCGGCGAAGCGGTCGCGCTGGCCGGGCGAGAGCATCGACATCGGGGCCATCCGGGCCAGCTCGCCGGCGAGCGCCGCGACGAGCGGGCGCCCGGCTTCGTCGTCGACCAGCGCGACGAGGCCCGGCTTCGTGCACAGCTGGCCGGCGCTGCCGGCGATCGCGGCGGCCAGGCCGGCGGCGATCGCCGGGCCGCGCGCGGCCGCGGCGCGGGGCGTGACGAGCAGCGGGTTCGTGCTGCCCATCTCGGCGAAGACCGGGATCGGGCGGGGGCGCTGCGCGGCGGCGCGAACGAGCGCCGTGCCGACCGCCAGGCTGCCAGTGAACGCGACGGCCGCGAGCGGCTCGGCCGCGGCCAGCGCCATCCCGGTCGCCGCTTCGCGGCCCTCCACGAGGGCGAACCACGCGGCCGGCGCTCCCACCCGCTCGAGCGCGGCGCCGATCGCGTCCGCCGTCCGTTGCGACGTGCCGGGGTAGCCGGGGTGGGCCTTGACGATCACCGGGCAGCCGGCGGCCCACGCCGCGGCGGTGTCGCCGCCGGCCACGCCGAACGCGAACGGGAAGTTGCCGGCGGCGAAGACGGCGACCGGGCCGATCGGCACGGTCGCGCGCCGCTGGTCGGGGCGGGGCGGCGTCGCGTCGGGCCGCGCCGTGTCGATGATCGGGTCCAGCGCCTCGCCGCGGTCGACGACCTCCGCGAACGCGCGCAGCTGTGCGGTCGTCCGGGCCAGCTCCCCGGTCAGCCGCGCCTCGGCCAGCCCGGTCTCCCTGGCGGCGATCGCGAGCAGCGCGGCTGCGTCGGCCTCGATCGCATCGGCGACGGCGCGCAGGAGCTCCGCGTCGGCGAAGCGGGCCGGCGCGACGGGACCGGGATCGCCGGCGGTGGCGGCCGGCACGGCGGAGGCGGATGCGCCGGCGTCCCACCGCTCCGCGAGCGCCCGCGCCGCCGCCTCGGCCAGCGCATCGACCTCCGCGGCGGTCGTCTCCTCGTACACCCCCGGCAGCGCATCGCCCGTCCGCGGGTCGATCGCCTGAAAGCTCATCCAGCGACCTGCGCGATCAGCTCGACCTCGACCGGCGCGTTCCCCGGCAGCACCGCCGCCCCGATCGCCGAGCGGGCGTGCTCGCCGCGCTCGCCGAGGATCGCGACGAGCAGCTCGCTGGCGGCGTCCACGACGAACGGCTGGCGGAAGAACCCGGGAGCGCTCGCGACGTACGCCGTCAGCCGCACCATCCGGATCGCGTCGAGCCCGCCGGGCTCTGCGTCCAACCGGGTCAGCGCGTTCAGCACGCACAGCCGCGCCGCCTCGCCCGCGGCCTGCTCGTCGACCTCGGCGCCGACCAGGCCGCGCACCGTCAACGCGCCGTCCAGCATCGGCGTCTGGCCGCTCACGTACAGCAGGTCGCCCGCGCGGCGCACGGGCAGGAACGCACGGCGTCCCTCCGGTGGGGTCGGCAGCGTCAGTCCGAGCTCGCGCAGACGCTCGTGGGCAGTCGCCATCGGCAGCCTCCTCAGGGCGCGATCACGCCGTCGGGGTAGCGCTCGAACACCTTCGGGTCGTGGATCGGCACGATGTGGCGCGCCGTCCGCAGCACCCGGGCGTTGCACTCCAGCGCCTCGTACATGTTCTCGCAGAGGCCGAGCAGCTGCCCGTCCTCGACGTTCTCGTAGTAGAAGAACGAGTCGGAGATCGCGACCGTCCCGACCGCGGTGTCGACCTCGACGACGATCGACTCGCGGTGGTGCGCGCCCGACCACCAGGTCCGCAGCCCGGGCACGACCTCGTCCTCGTCCTCCAGCAGCCGCACGCGGTCCCAGCTGTCGGTCACGAGGTCGACGAGCACCGCGCGCGGGAACGACCGCCAGCGGGCGTCGTGGAAGTGCTCGTGGGTCGTGTGGAAGTGGATCCAGCCGCGCTTGGCGAGGCAGATCGTCGCCCGCCGGAAGCGGCCCAGGGTGCCCGTCGTGTACAGCTCCAGCGGAGTCAGGAGGACATGGGTGACGTCGTCGACGGTGAGCCCGGCCGAGGCCAGCGCGCCGTCGATCCGCTGCGCCGGCCCGCGCACGAGGTCGCCGGCGGGCGCGTCGTGCAGGTAGCGCATCCGCGGGAAGCCGGCGCGGACCTCCGCGTCGTCCTCGGGCGGGGACGTGTTGACGAGCGCGACGATCCCCTCGCCCCGGATCAGCGTGACGTTGAACGCCAGCGGCAGCACCTCGCCCTGACGCTGGCGCCAGAACACGTCGGGTCCGTCGATCTTCGACTCGCCGACGCTGAGCACGCGCACCGAGTAGGCGCTCATCGGTCCTCCCGGTAGTGGTCGACCCGCTCGAGGTCGAGCTCGACCCCCAGGCCCGGGCCCGCCGGCGGCCGCACCCATCCGGGCTCGACCCACGCCGCATCCGTCACCAGCACGTCCGGGTAGTAGAAGGAGCTGATGACGTCGCAGGGCACGACGTCGTCGGCCAGGCCGGGGGTGGCGAGCGCGAGATGCGCGTGGGCGGCCATCCCGACGCCGAGCTCCAGGTTGGAGCCGATCGTCCAGCCCAGCCCGGCGGTCTGCGCGATCGCCGCCGCGCGCCGGGCCGCCGCGATCCCGCCCGCCATGCCGGCGTAGAGCGACAGGACGTCCGCCGCGTCCGCGCGCACGACGTCCAGCGCCTCGCGGGGAAGCCCGACGGCGTCGTCGGCCATGATCGGGATCGGCGAGCGCTCGCGCAGCCCGGCCATCCCCGCCAGGTCGTGCGGGGCCAGCGGCTGCTCGACGAAGGCGATGCCCAGCTCGGCCAGCGCGGCGATCCCGGCCCGCGCCTGCGCGCGTGTCCACCCGCCGTTGGCGTCGACGCCGAGCAGCACGTCGGGGCCGACCGTCGCCCGGACGGCGGCGACCCGCGCGACGTCCGTCGCCACCGTGTCGGTCGCGACCTTCACCTTCATCGCGGTGAACCCGCGCTCGACCGCCCACGCGGCGATCCCGCACGCGCGCTGCACGTCGTTGCCGCCGATCGAGAGCTTCGTGCGCACGCGGTCGCAGATCGCGCCGCCCAGCAGTTGGTGGACCGGGGCGTCGAGCGCCTTGCCGAGGAGGTCCCAGAGCGCCATCTCGACGCCGGCCTTCGTGAAGTGGTGGCCGACGAGCGCGGCGTCGAGCGCCCCGGCGAGCCGCTCCACCGCGCGCGGGTCCTCGCCGACGATCCGCGGCGCGAGGTAGCGGTCGATCACGTGCGTGGCGGTGACGGAGTCCTCGCCGCTCCAGCGGGCGGTGCACGAGACCTCGCCCAGCCCGGTGAGCCCATCGTCGGTGCGGACGAGGACGAGCACGAACGGCGAGCGATCGTGGGCGCCGCGCGCGGAGGAGATCATCCGCGCCGGCTCGAGCGGGACCGAGACGGGGATCGTCTCGACGGCGACGATCCTCATGCCGCCGCCGATCCGAGCGTGGCCGCGACGGCCAGGTACACGCGCGCGGCGTCTGCGAGGTCCTCGACGGCGATCGACTCGTCCGGCTGGTGGCGCCAGACCCCGGGCCCGTAGACGACGGTCTGCAGCCCGGCGGCGACGAGGTCCGCCGCGTCGGTGACGAACGCCTGGCCCGGCAGCTCGCTCGTGATCCGGGGCGGGGCGCCGCGCACCCCGGCGTGCGCGGCGCAGATCGCGTCGACGAGCGGACCCTCGGTGGCGCCCAGGAACGGCTGGTGGGCCGAGACGATCCGCACGCGCGCCGCGACCTCGGCCGGGCAGGCGGCCTGCACCGCGGCGTCGAGCTCGGTCCGTACGGCGACCCGGTCCATGCCGGGGACGGTGCGCACGTCGCCGCGGATCACCGCCGCGTCGGCCACGTGGGCGGGCGCGCGGCCGGCGACGAGCTGGCCGACGAGCATCCGCGGCAGGTCCGGAAGGCGCGGGTCCGGGCGATGCTCGAACCGGTGCTCGCGCAGGGCGCCGCAGATCGCGAGCGCCGCGGGAATCGTGTCGATGCCGTCCTCGGCGCGGCAGATGTGCGCGGCCCGCCCGGTGAGCGCCACCTCGAACTTCAGGCCGCCGCCGTTGGCGGTGTGGATCGCCAGGTCCGACGGCTCGCCGCAGATCGCGAAGCCTTCGTGCGGTCCCTCGCTGGCCAGCGCGTACTTCGTGCCGAGCCCGCTCCCGTCGTGGTGCATGACCGCCTGGAGGATCAGGTCGCCCGGCAGCTCGTCCAGCCGCGCGGCGGCCTCGACCGCGGCGACCATCGCGGCGACCGCGCCCTTCATGTCGGTGATGCCGCCGCCGTAGAGGCGGCCGTCCTCGACCCACGGGACGTGCGGGTCGTGGCGCCAGGCGCCGGGATGGACGTTGGCGTCGAGGTGCCCGTTGAGGACGAGGGGAGGCCGCCGGCCGGCGCCGCGGACGGTGGCGATCACGTTCGGGCGGCCCGCCACGACCTCCTCGTGGTGGACGTCGATCCCGGGCTGGTCGAGGAACGCCGCGACGCGTGCGCCGACCTCGCCCTCGCCGCCGAGCGGCGACGGTGCCTCGCACAGGCTGCGGGCGATCTCGACGACGCGAGCGACGTCGATCGCCGCGGCGATCCGGTCAGCGGTCTGCATGGCTCGTCTGCTCCTGGTCGTGGATGGCGCCGCTGTCGCGCGCGAACGCGCGCAGGGCGTCGGCGAGGGCGTCGATCCCGGCCTCCAGCGCGAGGCGCCCGGCGGCGGCGTCCCCGAGGGCCGGGTCGTCGGTGTAGCCGTCGAGCTCATCGAGGGCGCGCGGCCGCTCGTGGTGGTAGCCGCGCTCGGGCTCGGGGCGGCCGTGCGCGGGGAGCGCCGTCCGCGGGGCCGGGGCGGTCGTCACCAGCTCGGGGCGCAGGGCGCGGATCGCCGCCGTCTCGAACGCGCCGGCGTGGCCGGGGACGCGGGCGCCGTCGGGCGCGTCGGCGCGCAGCCGCGCGCCGGCCAGCGCCCACCAGGTGCAGGCGCCGGCGTGGACGTCGTGGCGCCGCGCGATCTCGCGGGCGGCGAGCACGATCAGCTCGCGGTTGCCGCCGTGGCCGTTGACGAGGAAGAGGCGCCGGCAGCCGCCCGCCGCGAGCGACGCGCCGAGGTCGACGAGCAGGCGTCCGTAGGTGGCCGCCCCGATCGACATCGTCCCGCCGTGGCCGACGTGATGCGGCGAGTAGCCGTAGGGGAGGACAGGTGCGATCGCCACGGGGCAGGCGCCGGCGAGCCGGTCGGCCGCCCCGCGGACGACGTGCTCGGCATGCAGCGTGTCGGTCCCGAGCGGCAGGTGGGGCCCGTGCTGCTCGGTCGCGCCGAGCGGCAGGACCACCACGCCGTCGCGGCCGATCGCACGCGCCTCGTCGCGGGTCAGCTCGGACAGGAGCGGGGCGGCCGTCGTCGTCATGGCGCGGCAAGCTACTAGTTGACTACCTACTTGACAAGTGACTTCGGCGGCTCGTAGCATCGCCGCCAGGGATTGGGTCTCCCCCGATTGCCATCGAGAAGGGAGAAGGGATGACGGGCAAGCGACTGCTCACCGCGATGCTCCTGGCCGCGGCCCCGCTGGTCATGGCGGCGTGCGGCGGCGAGGCATCCACACCAGGCGGAGGGGGCGGCGGTGCGTCCGCCCCGGCGACGACCGCGGCGGTCACCACGCCCGCCGATCCGGCCAAGTGCCAGGGCGCGACGCTCGCGTTCCTCGGCCTCGCCGGCGAGGAGGGCGACAAGGAGCTGAAGGCCTGGCGCAAGGAGCACGGCCTCACGCTGAAGGTCACGAGCTCCGCCGACTGGGGGCAGCTGATCGGCGCGCTGCGCGCCGGGCAGCCCTACGACCTCGCGTCGATCCCCTATCGCGAGTCGCAGCGCATGATCCGCGCCGGCATCTTCCAGCCGATCGCCGTCGAGCGCCTCACGAACTGGAAGGACCTGTACCCGGCCTTCAACGAGAGCCCGCTGCTGCGCGGCGAGGACGGCAAGGTCTACGGCGTCCCGATCGCCTGGGGCGATTCGCCGTTCATCTACGTCCCCGCGCGCGTGCCCGATCCGCCGAAGTCCGTGAAGGACCTGATGGATCCGTCATGGAAGGGGCGCTTCGTCATGATCGACGACCCCGGCTTCGTCTTCTACCTGCTGGCCAAGGCCAACGGCTTCGACAAGGCGCCGCTGCTGACCGAGGACCAGCTGCAGACGGTCGCCGACCAGGCCAAGCAGGTCGTCGCCAACGCCGCCGCGTTCTCCAGCTCCTACCAGGACGAGACCGACCGGCTCGTCGCCGGGGACGTCGATCTCGCCTTCGACGGCTGGGAGGCGATGATCACCTGGGCCAAGGAGAAGGGCACCGACGTGAAGGCCGGCTTCTTCCAGGAGAAGGCGACCGGCGGCTGGTGGGACGGCTTGGCGATCCCGTCAGGCGTGCAGGACCCCGAGTGCGCGCTCGCCTACATCGACGCGGTCATCGCCGCGTCCACCCAGGCGAAGCTCGCGACGAACCTCGTCTCGGGCGCGACCAACCGCAAGGCGGTGCCGTTGCTGCCGAGCTCGATGAAGGGCCTCTACGACTACGCGCCGATGGAGTCGGCCGACGCGGCGACGCAGTTCTCCCCGATCAACCCGCCGGAGAAGACGCCCGCCGGGATCATGAACAGCCGCGACTGGTCGGACGCCTGGAAGGAGGTCAAGGCCAGCAAGTAGCCGCGGCTCGCGGGGGCCGGCTCCTCCTCCCTCGGCCGGCCCTCGCGCCCGCAGCTCGCTGACCCGCTCGCCATGGCGGTCGACCTCCCGACGACGCTGTCGCGCCCGCGCCGCGCCGCCCGCTCCTCGCGGCGGCGCGTCTCGGCCTGGCTCCAGCTCGCCCCCGCCGGCGCCTACTTCGCCGCGCTCTTCCTGGGGCCGCTGGCGATCCTCGCCGCGTACAGCTTCTTCCGCTTCGACGACTACCGGTTCGTCCCCGCGTTCTCGCTGGAGAACTACACGGAGGTCCTGACCGGCGACGTCTATCTGCCGTACCTGATCCGCACGATCGAGCTGTCGCTCGTCGTCGCCGTGATCGTCCTCGTGCTCGCGTACCCGTTCGCCTACGCGCTCACGTTCGTCTTCCCGCGCCGCCGCCAGGCGCTCTACTTCCTCGTCCTCGTCAGCCTCTTCGGCGGCTACCTCGTGCGCATCTACGCCTGGCGCACGATGCTCGGCCGCGAGGGCCTCATCAACGACGGGCTCATGGGCGCCGGCCTCATCAGCCATCCGCTCGAGTTCTTCCTCAACAGCAAGCTCGCGATCGTGATCACGCTCGTCAACTTCTACCTGCCGCTGGGCATCCTGCCGATCTACTCGGCGATGCAGAACGTGCCGCCGCGGCTCGTCGACGCGGCGCACGACCTCGGCTCCGGGCGCTGGCACGCCGTGCGCCGCGTGCTGCTGCCGATGACGATGCAAGGCGTGACCGCCGCGTTCGCGTTCACGTTCATCGCGTCGGCGGCCGAGTGGGTGACGCCGCTGCTCGTCGGCGGCGTCGGCGACCAGTTCATGGGCAACCAGATCGTGCGCGAGTTCGGCGCCGAGCTGAACTGGCCGCTGGGCGCCGCCTTGGCGATGACGCTCGTCGTCGCGGCGCTCGCCGTGGTCGCGGTCGTCCTGCTGGCGGTGCGGAGGCTGACCCGATGAGCGCGTCGACCGGCGGCCTCCACGTCCCGCGCCGCACGCGCATCGCCTTCGGCCTCTACGTCGCGGCGATCGTCGTCCTGCTCTTCGCCCCGCTGGCCGTCGTCGTGCTCTTCTCGCTGCACGCGGCGCCGCGGCTGAGCTTCCCGTTCGCGGGCCTCTCGACGCGCTGGTACCGCGAGGTGTTCGACGACGCGGAGTTCCGCGCCGCGCTGGGCCGCTCGCTGCTGCTCGGCGCCGGCACCGCGCTCGTGAGCGGGACGCTCGGCATGATCGCCGCACTGGCGCTCGTACGGCTGGGCGCCCGCGCCCGGTCGGCGATCGTGGCGGTCGCGCTGCTCCCGCTCGCCTTCCCGGCCCTGCTGTACGGCATCGGGCTGGCGATGTTCTACCACGAGATCGGCGTCGGCTTCAGCCTCTGGGCGACGCTCGCCGGCCACGTCGTGGTCACGCTGCCGTTCGCGTTCCTCATCATCGGGGCGGCGCTGGATCGCTTCCGCTTCTCGCTGCTGGAGGCCGCGCAGGACCTCGGCGCCAGCCGCATGCGGGCGTTCTGGACGATCACGCTGCCCAACATCCTGCCCGCGGTCCTCGGCGCGATGCTGATCGCGATGGCGGTCTCCGTCGACGAGTTCTCCGTCGCGTTCTTCACCGCCGGGCCCGGCAACCAGACGCTGCCGATGCTCCTCTACGGACGCCTGAACCTCGGCGTGACCCCGAGCCTCAACGTCGTGGGCACGGTGCTGCTGGTCCTCACCGTGGCGCTCGCCCTCCTCTCGGCCCGCATCACCACCCGACAGCCCGAACGAGAGTGAACATGAACAACCCATCCGACGCGCCGGCGATCTCGCTCGCCGGGGTCAGCAAGCGCTTCGGCGACGTCGAGGCGGTGCGCGCGCTCGACCTGGAGGTCGGCGACGGGGAGTTCTTCTCCCTGCTGGGGCCCAGCGGCTGCGGCAAGACGACGCTCATGCGGATGCTCGCCGGGTTCGAGCAACCCGACACCGGACGCGTGCTGCTGCGCGGCGAGGACGTCACCCACCGTCCGCCCAACAAGCGGCCGACGAACATGGTCTTCCAGAGCTACGAGCTGTTCCCGCACCTGACGGTCGCCGAGAACATCCTCTACGGGTTGCGGTTGGCGAAGGTCCCCAAGGCCGAGCAGCAGCGCCGGCTGGGGGAGATGGTCGAGCTGGTCAACGTGCCGGGGCTGGAGAGCCGCCGGGCCAACGAGCTCTCGGGCGGCCAGCAGCAGCGCGTCGCGCTGGCGCGCGCGCTCATCAACCGCCCGACCGTGCTCCTGCTCGACGAGCCGCTCTCGGCGCTGGACGTGAAGCTGCGCAAGCGCATGCAGATCGAGCTGAAGGCGATCCAGATGGAGCTGCGCACCACGTTCGTCTACGTCACGCACGATCAGGAGGAAGCGCTCGTGCTCTCCGATCGGGTCGGGATCATGAGCGCCGGCGAGCTCCTGCAGGTGGCCAGCCCGCACGAGATCTACCACCACCCTGCGCATCCGTTCGTCGCGGACTTCGTGGGCACGCTGTCGGAGGTCGCGATGACCGTCGACGCCTGCGACGGCGAGCTGGCCAGCGGGAGGCCCGCGCCCGGGCAGCGCGTCGTGGTGCGGGCGCCCGGCGCGCGGCCGGGCGACGCGGTGCGCGTCGGCGTCCGGCCGGAGCGGATGCGGGTGACGCGCAACGGCGACGGCGCGGATCCGACCGGCTCTCGCGTGGCGGGGACCGTCGCCAACGTGGTCTTCCTGGGCTCGGTGACGCAGTACCACGTCGAGGCGCCCGGGGTGGGGCGGCTGATCTGCCAGGAGCTCACCGATCCCGCGGGCGCGGGAGCCGCGGCGGCCGGCGACGCCGTCACGGTCCACTGGCCGGCGAGCGCGTCGATCCCGTTGGAGGGCGTGGCGGCATGATCGCGGTGACGCGCGAGCGGCCCGCTTGCGCCTACGACCGCGCGCTGCCCCCGGTGGCGACGGTCGAGCCGGGCGCCACCGTGCTCGTCGAGACCCACGACGCGCGGGGCGGCCGACTGCTCGACCAACCGCCCGGCCGTTCGTTCGCGCTGCCGGACCCGGAGCCGGGCCGATCGAACCCGTTGACCGGACCGATCGCGGTCCGCGGCGCCCGCCCGGGCGACGCGCTGACGGTCCGGATCGACGGGATCGAGGTGGCGCCGGTGGGCTGGTGCGGCGCGCTCGCGGGCGTGAGCCCGGTCGCGCCGGGGCGGATACCGCGCTCGCTGGGCCGGACGTGCGCGGTGGAAGGTGCGACCGAGCGACTCGACGGCGCGCGCCCGGCGAGCGTGCGCTTCGCCGACGGCGTCGTGCTCGACGCGGCGCCGATGGTCGGCTGCCTCGGCGTCGCGCCGGCCGACGGCGCGCCGGGGTCGATCGCCGCGGGCCGCTTCGGCGGCAACCACGACCAGCGCCCGGTCGCGTCCGGCGCGCTCGTCCGCCTGCCGGTCCTCGTCGACGAGGCGCTGCTGTTCGTCGGCGACGTCCACGCCGCCCAGGGCGACGGCGAGCTCTCCGGCTTCGGCCTCGAGATCGCCGCGACGGTGACGCTGACGGTCGACCTCGAGCCCGGGAGCGCCCCGGACTGGCCGTGGGTCGAGACCGCCGACCGGGTCATGGTCCTCACCGCGGCTCCCACGTTCGAGGGGGCCCGCGACGCCGCCGTGGCCGCCGCGCTCGACGCGATCGAGGCCCAGCTGCGCCTGGAGCCCGCCGAGGCGCTCGTGCTCCTGTCGCTCGCCGGCGACCTGCGCATCGGCCAGGCGTTCGGCGCGCCCGAGGTGACGGTTCGGCTCGAGCTGCCCGCCGCGCTCGGCGTGCGCCCCACCACCCGCGACGAGGAGGCCCCCGGATGGCCCATGCGATGACCGTGCGGGGTCCGGTCGACCCCGCGACCCTCGGCCCGACGCTCACCCACGAGCACCTCTTCCTGGACGCGCGCTCGCGCTGGGACCCGTCGGACCTGCCCGACCCGGCGCTCGGCGAGCAGCCGTTCCGCCCGGAGCTGGGCGCGTGGTCGCGCTGGAGCTGGCGCGCCTTCCGCGACTCGATGCACCAGAGCCCGGACACCGACTACGAGCTGGTCCGCGACGAGGTCGCCGCGTTCGTGCGCGCCGGCGGGGGCTGCCTCGTCGAGCTCACCAACGGCGGCATCCACCCGGCGCCGCTGGCGATGCGCCGGCTGGCCGAGGAGCTGGACCTCCACGTCGTCGCCGGCGCCGGCTGGTACGTGCAGTCGATGCACCCGTCGTGGGTGGCGGATGCAGACGTCGGCGAGCTGACCGAGCGCCTGCTGGCCGACGTCGAGCGCGGCCTGGCGGACACCGACGTGCGGCCGGGGATCATCGGCGAGCTGGGGACCTCCGAGGAGCTGCACCCCGACGAGGAGCGCGTCCTGCGCGCCGGCGCGCGGGTCGCCCGCCGCACCGGGCTGCCGATCAACATCCACTGCCATCCGCCGCAGCTGCGCGTCGTCCAGCAGATCCTCGACGTGCTCGAGGACGAGGGGCACGACCTGCGGCGCACCTCGCTCTCGCATCTGGACGAGATCGCCGACCTCGACTACCACGAGGCGGTCCTGCGGCGCGGCGCGATCACCGGCTTCGACAGCTTCGGCCACGACGGCGGCTACTTCAGCCCCGGCTGGCGCGCCCGCAGCGACCACGAGAAGATGGCGACGCTCGCGGCGCTGGTCGAGCGCGGCTGGGAGGACCAGCTCGTCCTCTCGCAGGACATGCACCGCAAGCACTTCCTGGCCCGCTTCGGCGGCTTCGGCTACGACCACGTCCTGCAGCGAATCGTGCCGCGGCTGCGGTCGCAGTTCGGCCTGGACGACGCGGTGGTTCGCAAGCTCCTCGTGGCCACGCCCCGGCGGCTGCTGACGATCGAGGACCGCGCATGAGCGAGTCGGTCCGCTGCGCGGTGATCGGGGTCGGCATGGCCGGTGCCGAGCACGCCGAGGTGCTGGCCGCCCTGCCCGAAGCGGAGCTGGTCGCGTGCTGCGACGTCGATCCGGCGCGCCGGGACGCCGTGCCGGCGGGCGCCGCCTTCACGACCGACCTCGACGAGCTGCTCGCCCACCCCGGGCTGGAGGCGGTCGTCGTGTGCGTCCCGCAGCACCTGCATCGCCCGGTGACCGAGCGGGCGCTGGCCGCCGGGCTGGCGGTCCTGTGCGAGAAGCCGATCGCCCACACGCTGGCCGATGCCGACGCGATGATCGCCGCCGCGCGCGAGCGCGACGTGCCGCTCGTCGTCGGCCACACGCTGCGCTTCGACCCCGACTACCGCGCCGCGGCCGACGCCGTCGCGGCGGGCGACGTGGGGGAGATCGTCGCGATCCACGCCCGCTGGTTCGCGCCGGACTTCGAGGGCCGCGTGATCTCCGGGCGCACGACGGTCGCCCAGGAGATGGCGATCCACGACCTGGACGTCGTCCGCTGGCTGGCCGGCCCGGTCGAGCGGGTCTACGCCGAGGCGAGCCCGATCCCGGCGGTCGGCCCCGGCCCGGACGCGGTCGTCGCGACGCTGCGGTTGCGCAGCGGCGCCGTCGCGGCTCTCGACCACGGCTGGATCGTGCCCTCGCCCGGCGGCCTGCGCTCCGACCACCGCCTCGCGCTGTTCGGCACGCGCGGCACGTTGTACGTCGAGTCGCCGCAGACGCCGCTGGCCCTGTACGGGCCACGCGGCGGCACGCGCGTGAACACCCGCTACCGGGCCGACGTCGACGGCGTCCCGGCCGGCGTCTTCGCCACGGAGGACCGCGCGTTCCTGCGCCTCGTCCGGGGCGGCGGAGGCTGGCCGGTGAGCCTGGCCGACGCGCGCGCCGCCCTCGCCTGCGCGGTGGCGATCGACGCCTCGATCGCCGCCGGCGCCCCCGTGACCGTCGACGACGACGCGCCGCCGACATGACCCCGACCCCAGCAGGAGCCCCCATGGACCTCGACGCCATCCGCCCCGCGCTGGCCGCCGCCAGCACCGCCACGATCCAGACCCAGCTGTTCAAGCGCGGGCTGCGCAACACGTTCCTCTACGGGCTGCGCCCGCTGTCGCCCGACGCGACCCGGTTCGTCGCCGAGGCGTTCACGCTGCGCTACATCCCCGCGCGCGAGGACCTCGACGTGCTCGCCGCGTTCGAGGACCCGGCGCATCCGCAGCGGGCGGCGATCGAGGCGGCGCCGGCCGGCAGCGCGCTGGTCATGGACTCGCGCAACGACCCGCGGGCCGCGTCCGCGGGCGGCATCCTCGCCACGCGCATGCAGCGGCGCGGGATCGCCGCGCTGATCACCGACGGCTCGGTCCGCGACAGCGCCGAGATCGCCCGCCTGGGCATGCCGACGTTCACCGCCGCCGTCTCGGCGACGACCAACCTCGTGCTGCACCACGCGGTCGAGTCCCAGGTGCCGATCGGCTGCGCCGGGGTGCCGGTCTTCCCCGGCGACGTGCTCGTCGGCGACGAAGACGGGGTGGTGGTCATCCCGCGCCACCTGGCGACGGAGGTCGCCGAGGGCGCCGCCGCCCAGGAGCACCTCGAGGCGTTCCTGCTCGAGCGGGTCCGCGACGGCGCGCCGCTGCCCGGCACCTACCCGCCCGACGCCCGCACGCTCGCCGCCTACGAGGAAGCGCCGAGCACACGAGCGTTCCGGACCGGGCGTTAGCCTCAGCGGCGATGGCGTCCAACCGGTCACGATCGAAGGCCAACGGCCGCTCGTCGGTCACGCCGCCGCTGCCGGCGAGCCCCATGCGCAGCCGGCGCGCCCTGGCCGACGAGGTCAGCGATCACATCGCGCGGGAGTTCATCTTCAGCGGGCTCATCGAGCCCGGCGAGCTGCTGCCCAGCGAGAAGGAGCTGGCCGAGCGCTACGGCGTCTCGCGCGTGACGACGCGGGCGAGCCTGCGGACGCTGCGCGAGGCGGGGCTGATCAGCGTGCGCCAGGGCGTGGGCTCGATCGTGCAGCCGCGCACCGAGGTCATGCGCTACGGCCTCGACCGGCTGTCGTCGATGGAGACGTTCGCCCGCGAGGCGGGGCACGAGCTGGAGACCGTGGACCTCGAGATCGACGAGTCCGTCGCCGACGAGGAGATGGCCGCGGCGCTGCAGATCGCCGAGGGCGACCCGGTCTTCGTGGTCGCGCGGACGAAGCGCTACCAGGGCTCGCGCGTGGCCTGGCTGGTCGACACGCTGCGCCAGGACATCGTCCCGCTGGCGACGATCCGCGACGAGCTCCGCGGCTCGGTCCTCGACGTGCTGCTGGCCCACGACGAGCTGGCGGTGGACTACGCCGATTGCGAGATCGAGCCGGTCGCGATGCCCGACGACGTGGCGGCGCGGCTGGAGGTGGCGCCCGGCACGCTCGGCTTGCGCCTGGACGAGGTCGTCTACGCGATGGACGGGCGCCCGCTCGTGCGCTGCCGCGGCTGGCACCTGCGCGACTACCGGCGGTTCTTCGTGCGTCGCCGGCGGGTCGGCTCCTAGCCCGAGCCGCGCACGACCGTCGCCTGCACGAGGAAGTCCACGCCGTCGGCGAACGGCCAGCGCCAGAGCGCCTCGTCGAGCACGTCGGCGCGGCGGATGGCGCGCAGGAGATCGCAGCCGTAGGGGCGCACGCCGCGGGCGATGAGGGCGCGGGCCGCGGCTGGGTCGCGGATGCCGGCCTGGAGGATCGCGTCGAGCGTGGTGGGCTGGGCGTGTCCGTCCCACCAGCCGAGCGCGTCGTGGAGATGGACGACGACGCCGTCGCGGCCGGCCGCGGCACGCAGGGAGGCCACGAGCGCGTCGGTCAGGCGTTGGCCGGGGCCGAGGAGGACCGCGTCGATCGTGCGGGCCGGGAGGCCGGCGTCGCTGAGGGCGGGGTACAGGAGCTGGGTGTAGAGCAGGTCGCCGATCACGACGTCGTAGGGCGGCTCGCCGATCGGCCAGGGGCCGGGCGACGGTGCCGGCACGGGGCGCCGGGCCAGCGTGGCGCCGACGATCGCGTCGGCGGCGCCGCCGGTCGCGTCGGCGACGATCGTCCGCGCGGTGCGCCGCCACGGCCCGCAGCGCCAGCGGGCGCGGGCGAGCGCGGCGCGGTCGAGGTCGATGAGGTCCAGCCTGCCGGCGCGGCGGGCGAGGCGCGCGACCGGGAGGTCGGCGCCGTTGCCGGCCCCGACGACCGCGACCCGCGCGCCCGGACGTACGTGGCGGTCGAGGAGCCGCCACGCCGCGTCGCGCGCGGCCCGCCAGCGACGCCGCCGGCCCGGCGGGACCCGGCCGTTGCGCGCGGCATTGGCCCGAGCGACGGGGGAGGCGGCGTCAGCGACCGGCGACATCGACGGCGACGCCGCGGCGGGGCGCTCCCGTGGCGCTCGCGGCGTCAGACGCGGATGACGGCACGGGCGACGGTGAGGAGGAGCGCTCAGTGGTCATGGTCGCCGTGGCCCGCTCGGGCGCCGGCGCGGATCGTCTGCAGCGACTGCCACGCGATCCGCAGGATGACGAGCGTGATCGCCAGCCCGATGAGCGGGTCGCCGAGCGGGAACCCGACCGCGACGACCGCCGCGCTCGCGACGACCGAGAGGCTGACGAAGCCGTCCACGCGGGCGTGCTGGCCGTCGGCGATCAGCGCGGGGCTGGCCAGCTGGCGGCCCGCGCGCAGCCGCACCTGCGCGGCCAGCTCGTTGCCGGCGAACCCGACCGCGCCGGCTAGCGCGAGCGCCGTGAGGTGCTCGAGATCGCGCGGGTGCAGCAGGCGCGCGATCGCCTCGCCGCCCGCGACCGCGGCGCTCACGAGGATCGCGGCAACGACGAGGTAGCCGGCTCGCCGCTCGGCCACGTGGGAGCGCAGCAGGAACGCCGCGCCGACCGGGATCGCGGTGAGCGCGTCGCCGGCGTTGTGGATCAGGTCGGCCAGCAGCGCGATGCTGCCGGTCGCGACGAAGACGAGCGCCTGGGCACCGGCCGTGGCCAAGAGCACCGCGAGGCTGATCGCGACCGCCCGCAGCCCGGCGCGCGAGCGCGCGATCGACGGGTCGAGCAGGCCGTGGCTGTGGCCGTGGGCGTGAGCCCGGTGACCCGCGGCGCTCATCGCGCGCTCGCACGGTCGGCGGCGCTCTCGGGCGCCGGTGCCTCGTCGCCATCGGCGCCGGCGGCTCGGATCGTCGCCGGTATGGGCTGGCCGTCGTTCGTCCGGCCGGGCGTCGCGGCGGCGCGCTCGCCGCCGCTCGCCCCGCCCGACGCCTCCGCCGGGATCGCCGGCGAGCTCGCCGGGTGGACGTGCTCGTGATGGTGGCGGATCGCGGCCAGCAGGTCGGCCACGTGGTGGTCGTGCAGGCGGTAGTAGGCGTGCTGGCCGGCGCGCCGGACCGCGACGAGCCGCCCCTGGCGCAGCAACCGCAGCTGGTGGGACGTCGCGCTCTGGGTCAGGCCGGCCGCGACGGCGAGCTCCTCGACGCGCCGCTCGCCGTCGAGCATCGCCCACAGCAGCCGCAGCCGGCTCGCCGCGCCGAACGCGCGCATCGCCTCGGCGAGCTCCTCGGCCTCGGCGAGCTCGAGCGGGCGGCGTGGATCGGCGTGCTCGGAGGGGTGGGGCATGGCGACCACGATACATGCAGACGTGTTCATATTGGAGATTGGAGGAGGAACGACTAGACTAAGTCCATGACTAAGTCCGTTGGCGTGCACGAGGCCAAGACCCAGCTCTCGCGCCTGCTGCAGCAGGTCGCAGGCGGCGAGGAGATCACGATCACCCGCCGCGGCGAGGCCGTCGCGCGGTTGGTTCCTGCACGGGCCGCCGAGACGCGTCGCCTCGGCATCGACCGTGGCCGGTATGTCGTGCCCGACGACTTCGACGCGCCCTTGCCCGAGGACGTCCTCGCCGTGTTCGAACGGTGAGGCTCCTCCTCGACACGCACGTCTTCCTCTGGCTGCAGACCGAGCCGGAGCGAGTCGGACAGCACCTCGCACTCGTCGAGGACCCGCGCACGGCCCTGCTCGTCTCGGCGGTCAGCTCCTGGGAGATCGCGATCAAGCACGCGCTGGGCCGGCTTGCGCTGCCCGAGGCGCCCGAGCACTACGTGCCCGCTCGGCTCCGAGCGATCGGAGCCCAGCCGATCGCCGTAGAGCACGCGCACGCCCTTGCCGTCGCGGGGCTCGAGCCGCTCCATCGCGACCCGTTCGATCGGCTGCTCGTCGCCCAGGCGCTGATCTTGGACGCCGTGATCCTCACCGCCGACGCCGCGCTCGCCCGCTACCCGGCGCCGACGCTCCTCGCCGGCACGGGCTGACATCCGCGAGCGCGCGACGCTGGGCGACTCCCGGGCGCGACGCGGCCGTTGCGCCGGCGCGGCGGACCTGCGAGCGTGCGCGCCATGACCGCCGACGCGCCACATGCCTCCGAAGGTGAGCCCTCCATCCGACCGGCGACGCTGCTGCTCGTCCAGGGCCTCGTCGCGATCGTCTTCGGTGTCATCCTGCTCGCCGTCCCCGGCCGCACGCTCACGCTGCTCGGCGTGGTGCTCGGGATCTACCTGCTCGTCGTCGGGATCGTCCAGCTTGCGCGCGGGGTGTCGGAGCCGGGCCTGCTGGCGATGGAGCGCGCCAAGCCGGTGACCGTCGGCCTCATTGCGATGATCGCCGGCATCCTCTGCCTGCTGCGTCCGGACGGCTCGGTGCGCGTGGTGACGATCGTCGCGGGCATCTTCCTGCTCGTGCTAGGCATCTTCGGTCTCGCCGAGCGCCTGTCGGCCGAGGCCCGCGGGTTGAGCCGTCTGCGCTCGGTGCTGGCGATCGTGGCGGGCATCCTGCTCATCGTCGCGCCGTCGGACACCGCGGAGTTCGCGATCGTCGTCCTCGGGATCTACCTGGTCGTCGTGGGACTGCTGATCAGCTACGCGGGGTGGCGGGTGCGGGGCGTGCACGCGTGACGGGATCGGGACCCAACGTGCTCAAGGAGCTCCACGCCAGCGGGGTCGTCGGGACCTACGACGCGGCGATCGTCACGAAGGACGACGAGGGCAAGGTCCACGTCCACAAGCACGAGAAACCGACCCAGCACGGCGCCTGGACGGGTGCGGGGGTGGGCGCCCTCATCGGCATCCTCTTCCCGCCGTCGATCATCGGGTCGGCGGTCGTCGTGGGCGCCGCCGGCGGGATCATCGGCCACCTCTGGCACGGGATGTCGCGCGGGGACATGAAGGACCTCGGGGAGGCACTGGACACGGGCGAGGCAGCCCTCGTCGTCGTCGGCCGCTCCAAGCTCGAGGAGACGCTGGACCGCGAGCTCAAGCGGGCCCAGCGGCGGATCGAGAAGGAGATCAAGGCCGACGGCAAGGAGCTGGAGCGGGAGCTGAAGGCCGAGGGCGCCGCCTGACGCGGTCGCGCCCCAGCGAGACGAGCGGGCCTGCGGTCCCGATGCGCGACAATCGGGACATGACCGTGCCGACGGTCCGCGAGATCCTCAGCGCCCGCGGCGGCGAGGAGATGGCGCTCAACGACGCGCATCTCAACCCGCAGCTGGGTCGGATCGTGCGCACGCTCGGCTTCGACCGCCGCTGGGTGCGCGGCGAGGGCGCCTATCTCGTCGACGACCGCGGCGAGCGCTACCTCGATCTCCTGTGCGGCTACGGCGTCTTCGCGCTGGGGCGCAACCACCCGGAGGTCGTGGCCGCGATCGAGACGGTGCTCGAGGCGCGGACCGCGAACCTGCCGCAGCTCGGCGTCACGCTGCTCACCGGCGTGCTCGCCGAGCAGCTGCTGGCGCGCGCGCCGGCCTCGCTCGACGCGCTGGTGACCGCCAACAGCGGCGCCGAGGCGATCGAGGGGGCCATGAAGCTCGCTCGCGCCGCGACGGGCCGCCCGCGGATCCTGTTCGCCGACCACGGCTTCCACGGCCTCACCCTCGGCGCCCTGTCGCTCAACGGCAACCCGGAGTTCCGCGACGGGTTCGGCCCGCTGCTGCCCGGCTGCGACCGGGTCCCGTTCGGCGACCTCGACGCGCTCGAGCGCGAGCTGGCGCGCCGCGACGTCGCCGCGTTCGTCGTCGAGCCGGTCCAGGGCAAGGGCGTCAACCTGCCGCCCGCCGGCTACCTCCAGGGCGCCCAGGAGCGCTGCCGCGCGACCGGCACGCTGCTCTGCGTCGACGAGGTCCAGACCGGCCTGGGCCGCACCGGCCGCTTCCTCGCCCTCGAGCACTGGGGGCTGGAGCCCGATCTCGTGACGCTGGCCAAGGCGCTCTCGGGCGGCTTCGTCCCGGTCGGCGCGGTGCTCGCCTCGCGCGCGGTGATGGACCGTGTCTTCGACGGGATGGAGCGCGGCGTGCGCCATGGCTCCACCTTCGGCGGCAACGACCTGGCCGCCGCCGCCGGCCTGGCCACGCTGCGGGTGCTCGAACAGGAGCGGCTCGTCGAGCACGCGGCCCGGATGGGCGAGCTGCTGCTGGAGCTGACGCGCCCGCTCGTCGACCGCTATCCGATCGTCCGCGACGTGCGCGGCCTCGGGCTCATGTGGGCGATCGAGCTCGGTCCGCCGCGCGGCACCGGCGGGCGGACGCTGTTTCGCGCCGTCGACCGCATGCAGCCCGGCCTCTACGCCCAGGTCGTCACCGTGCCGCTCTTCCACGAGCATCGGGTGCTCTGCCAGGTCGCGGGCCACGGGCTGAACGTGGTCAAGGCGCTGCCGGCGCTGGTCGTCACCGAGGCCGACGTGCGCGCCTTCGCGGCGGCGCTGGAGGACGTCGTCGCGGCGGCCGACCGGGTGCCGTCGGCGATGGCGTCGTTCGGCTGGCGGATGGCGCGCCAGGCGGTCGGGGCACGGCGATGAGGGCGGTCCCGGCGCCTATGCTTCGCCATCCGACGACTCAGGAGGTGTGAACGAACCCGATGCGTGCACGTTCCCTGGCGATCCTCGGCAGCGTCGTGGCGCTGCTGGCGTTCGCAGCCCCGGCGTCCGCGGCATCGTTCGTCGCGCGGCTCCAGGCACCCGACCACAGCCCCAAGGCCGGCGCGAAGAACTGGCGGATCACGGTCTCGGCGCGGACGCGATCGGGCAAGCCGCTGCGCGCGACCGCCGTCTACAAGTTCCTCTACGGCGGTCAGGTCGTCTCGACGCAGTACCCGCGCCCCGGCCACGCCACCGGCGGCACCCGCCCGTACGCGTTCACCGGCCGCTATCGCGACACGATCCTGTGGCCCGCCCGCGCCGCCGGCTACCGGCTCACCTTCCGCGTGGTCGTCGCGGTCAAGGGGCGGGGGCACGTGAACCTGAACTGGGCGGTCCGTGTCCGTCGTTGAGTCGGGGCGTGGCGCCCGGATCGTCGTCGAGGGCGTCGGTCGTCGCCACCCGCCCGACATCGTGGCGCTGGCCGACGTCTCGCTGGCGATCGAGCCGGGCGAGTTCGTCGTGCTCACCGGGCCGTCCGGGTCGGGCAAGACGACGCTGCTGTCGCTCATCGGCGGCCTCGACCGGCCCGATACGGGCACGATCGCGGTGGACGGCGTCTCGCTGCGGGAGATGGCGGGCGACCGCTACCACCGCGAGGTCGTCGGCTTCGTCTTCCAGCACCACAACCTGCTCGGGCACCTGCCGGCGCGCGGGAACGTCGAGATCCCGCTCATCGGCGCCGGCGTGGGGCGGGCCGAGCGCCGCGCGCGGGCGGACGCGCTGCTGGAGGAGGTCGGCCTCGGCCATCGCCTCGACACGCTCGCCTCGCGGCTGTCGGGCGGCGAGCGCCAGCGCGTGGCGGTGGCCCGCGCGCTGGCCAACGAGCCGCGGCTGCTGCTCGCCGACGAGCCGACCGGCGCGCTGGACAGCGACACGGCGGTCCGGGTGCTCGACCTGCTCGAGGACGCCCGACGCCGGCGGGGCGCGACGCTGCTCGTCGTCACATATGACCCGCTCATCGGCGAACGCGCCGACCGCGTCCTGCATCTGCGCGACGGGCGGCTCGTCGATCAGGTGCCCGCGCGCAGCAGCCGCAGCGGCGAGACGCTGGTGCCGCGCCAGGCGGGGTAGAGCCCGCCGAGGATCCCGATCGCGACGCCGATCGCCAGCGCCTGCCAGATCGTCTCGAACGTCACCTGCGGCGAGACGACGGTCGACACGCCGAGCGCCTGGTTGAGCCCGTCGGCGCCGAGGATCCCCATCAACATGCCCAGCCCGGCGCCGAGGACGCTGGTGGCGACGCCCTCGGCGAGCACGAGCGCGGCGATCCGCGGCCGTCGCCAGCCGACGGCGCTGAGCAGGGCCAGCTCGCGCTCGCGCTCGAGCACGGCCATCGCCATCGTGTTCGTCACGCCGAGGCCGCCGACGATCAGCGCGAGGGTCGCGACGATCGTCACCGTCTTGCGCACGAGCTCGCCGTTGGCGCCGACCCGCGAGGCCTCCTCGGGCGTGCCGATGACCAACGTCCCGGGGTTGTCGCGGCGCACGGCCGCCTCGGTCGCCTTCTGCCGCGCGCCCGGGGCCAGCTCGACGACGATGTTCGTCGCCTCGTTCCCGCGCCCGGCCAGGCGCTGCGCCGCGCGCAGGTCGATGACCGCGCCGGCGTCCTCGAAGAAGATCCCGGTGTGGTAGATCCCGCCGACGCGGAACGTGCGCCGCTTGACCTTCAGCGGGTCGCCGACGCGGAGCTGCAGCTGGGAGGCGAGCTTGTCGCCGACGAGGATCCGGTCGCGGCCGAGCGCGTGCGCGCCCCGGGCGACGACGAGTCGCTGGGCGAAGAACCCGTCCGGGTCGGCGCCGAAGACGACGGCGGCCGGGTCCTGCTGGATGCCCTCGACGACGAGCAGCAGCGGCGTGGCCCGCGCGACGTCGGGCCGGCGCTCGAGCTTGTCGGCCAGCGAGACCGGCACGATCGAGGCGGTCGGGTCGGCGACGCCGGCCTGGAAGACGCCGAAGTCCGACTGCCCGAGGTGGACCAGCTCGGCGGCCGTGCGCTTCAGACCGGCGCCGATCGAGAGCAGCGCGACGATCGTGGCGACGCCGAGGGCGATGCCGATCGCGGTGGCGATCGTGCGGCCCCGATGCCGCGTGAGGTTCGTGGCGACGAGCGCGAGCACGGCAGCGGGAACGCTACCGGCCCGGGCGGGTGGGCTCGTGATCGCTCCTCTACGGTCGCGCCGGGGCGGTGGCCGCCCGGCGGGCCACGGCGCAGCTGACGCGGGCGCGCCCGACGACCGCCATCACCGCGCCCACCGTGGCGACGGCGACCGCGACGAGCGTCGCCGCGCGCCAGCCGGGGCCGTCGACGAGGAGGCCGCCGGCGGCGGCGCCGAGCGCGATCCCGCCGACCATCGCGGTGATCACCCAGGTGTAGGCCTCGGTCTCGGTCCCCGGCAGCGCGGTCGCGCCGGCCAGCTCGTTGCGGGTGGCGATGAGCGGCCCGACCGGCAGCCCGACGACGACGAGCAGCGCAGCCATCGCGGGGATCGAGGTCGCGGCGAGCAGGGGCAGCGAGCACAGCGGCACGGCGATCGCGAGCTGCAGGTGCAGGCGCGGCAGCGAGCGGGAGCCGCGGAGCACGCCGTAGGCGAAGCCGCCTGCGGCGCTGGCCACCGACCAGATCGTCAGCAGCAGGCCGGTCGCGTCGGGATGGCCCTCCAGGCGCGCGAAGGCCGGCACGACGACCTCGAGCATGCCGAAGCAGACGCCGACGGGCAGCATCGTCGCGGTCAGGACGCGGATCGCCGGGCTGGCGAGCGCGCCGGCGAGCCGGTGGCGGCGGGTGAGGTCGGGGCGGGCCTCGGCCTGGCGCTCCTCGGGCGGCAGCAGCGCGAGGAAGAGCAGGGTGCCGGTCACGACGGTGGCGGCGGCGACGAACAGCGCGGCGCGGGCGCTCGCGAGCACGACGAGGGCCGAGACGAGCAGCGGCCCGAGGACGAAGAGCAGCTCGGTGAGGACCGAGTCCAGCGCGAAGGCGGCCGGCAGCAGCTGCTCCCGACCGGCGAGGAGCCGGGCGTAGAGGGCGCGCAGGACGGAGGAGATCGGCGGGACGGCGGCCCCGGCGAGGAGCCCGACCGCGATCAGCACGGCCGACGGCGCGGCGGTCGAGCCCAGGAACGCGAGCGCGACGAGCCCGCCGGCGTGCGCGGCGGCCAGCGGCGCGAGCGTGATCCGGCCGAGCCGGTCGACGAGCCGGCCGAGCAGGGGTGAGGCCAGGCCGGTGCCCAGCGCCAGCGCGCCGGCCACGGCGCCGGCGATCGCGAACGAGCCGCGCGTGTCGCGCAGGAAGAGGACGATGGCCAGCGCGTTGATGCCGATCGAGACCCGCGCCAGCGTCATCGCGGCCATGAGCGCGCCGAGCCGCGGGACGCGCAGGAGGCGGAGGTAGAGCGTCATCGGCGGCCGGCGCGCCAGCGCCCGGCCAGCTCGACGAGCAGCGCGGCCATGAGCGCGCCGCGGTCGACGAGCGACGCGATCTCGACGCGCTCGGCGCGCGAGCAGGAGTCGTGGCAGATCGGGCCGAGCCCGTCGAGCGTCGGGACGCCGAGCGCGGCGGCGAAGCTGGCGTCCGAGCCGCCCCGCGTGGCGTGGCCCTGCAGGCGGAGGCCGAGCGCCGCGGCCTGCGCCTGGGCGACCTCCCACAGCGGCCGGCTGCGCTCGGGCGGGAAGGCCGGGCGCGTGAACCCGCCCTCGACCTCGATGCGCACGTCCGGCACCTGATGGCCGGCGACGACCAGGTGCAGCTGGGCGAGCAGCGCCTCGGCGCTCGCCTGGTCGCGGGCGCGCAGGTCGACGTGGAGCTCGGCCTCGTCGGGCACGACCTGGCGGGCGACGCCGCCGCGGAAGATGCCGACGGAGACCGAGCAGTCGGGCCCGCGCAGCGCCTCGAGCTCGGCGACGAGCGGCGCGAGGGCGGCGACCGCGCTGGCGCCGGTGTCCTCGTGGGCCGAGCAGTGCGCGGTGCGGCCATGGGCCCGGACGTAGATCGCGCCGACGGCGCCGCGCTCCAGGACCACGCCGTCGCCCGGCCAACCGGCCTCCAGGCCCAGGCAGGCGCCGGCGTCACGCGCGTGCTCCTCGATCCACGTTCGCGAGCCGGGCGAGCCGAGCTCCTCGTCGGGGACGATCAGCACCTGGATCGCGCCGATCCCGTCGAGCCCGGCGCGCAGCGCGGCGCCGATCGCGTGGGCGGCCATGACGACGCAGCCCTTCATGTCGCCGACGCCGGGCCCCGAGATGCACCCGTCGCGCTGCTCGAACGGCCAGTCGGCGGCCGTTCCGGCGGGCCAGACCGTGTCGGCGTGGCCCACGACGAGGACCTTCGGCCCGTCGCCGAGCGTGAGCGTCGCCGACACCCGGTCGCCCCGACCGGCGAGCGGCGCGCGCTCCAGCGCGAACCCGAGCCGCTCGAGCGGCCGCGCCATGAGCGCGCTCACCCGGTTCACGCCGTCGGCGTCGTAGGAGCCGCTGTCGATCGCGACGAGCGCGGCGGTCTCGTCGAGCATGGCGTCGAGCTCGGCGGCCAGCTCGCCGCGCAGCGCGACGGCGGTCATGTCCATGCCTCCCGCCTGGTTAGCTTCCCGCCATCATGACCTTCTCGCTGCTCGGCCGCTGCGCCGCCAGCGGCCAGCTCGGGGCCGCCGTGACCACCTCGGACCTCGCCGTCGGCGCGCGCTGCCCGTTCGCGCTCGCCGGCGTCGGCGTCGCGGTCACGCAGCACCGCACCGACCCGCGCCTCGGTCCGCGCGCGCTGGAGCTGCTGCGCTCGGGCTGCACGCCGCAGGAGGCGGTCGACGGGGCGATCGCCGCGACGCCGCACCGTTGGTGGCGCCAGCTCGCGCTCATGGACGCCGCCGGCGCGACCGGCGCCTTCTCCGGCGACGGCGTCACCGAGGTCTGCGCGATGCATCCCGGGGAGGACTGCCTGGCCGTCGGGAACATGCTCGTCTCCGAGGCGATCGCACCGGCGATGGTCGCGGCGTTCGAGGGCGCGGCAGGCGCGCCGCTCGCCCAGCGCCTGGTTGCCGCGCTCGAGGCGGGGGAGGCGGCCGGCGGCGAGACCGGGACGCTGCGCTCGGCCGCGCTGCTCGTCGTCGAGCGCGAGTCGTTCCCGCTCGTCGACCTGCGCGTCGACGCCGACGATGCGCCGCTCCCCGCGTTGCGCGCGCTCTGGGAGGAGTTCGCGCCGTGGACGGGCGACTTCGTGCGCCGTGCGCTGGACCCCGACCACGCGACGGGCCAGCCCGAGGGGCCTCATCGCCCGAGCTCGACGACCACGTAGCGGTCGTCCTCGACCGACACCTCGTAGCGCTCGGCGACGTACGGCCCCGGCACGCGCTCGCCCGCTTCGACGCTCACCGGGTACCGCTTGACCCGCGTCTTCTGCGGATCGAACCACGACTGCCCGGTGCGCACGTCGAACTCCCACCCGTGCCACGGACACCGGACGAGCGCCTCGCCGGGCCGGTGGTCGTAGTCGCCCGGCCCGCTCGAGCGCAGGGAGGCCATCACGAACCCCTCGCACAACGGCCCGCCCTGATGCGGGCAGCGGTTGCGCAGCGCGTGCAGCTCGCCGTCCACGTTGAAGATCCCGATCGACCGCCCCGCCACCTCGACGATCTTGCGCGACCCCGGCGGGATCTCGTCGATGCGCGCGACGACGTGGCGCGTCCCGGCGGCCCGGCTAGCCATCGAACCGGTACAGCCCGAGCGCGTTCTCGCGCATGATCGCCCGCCGGACGTCGCCGTCGAGGAAGCTCGGGATCGCCCTGTCCGGCGAGTCGAAGTCCCAGTGCGGGTAGTCGGTGGCGAACATGATCCGGTCGTTCATGTCGAGCTGGTCGAGCATCGCCGGCCAATCCTGGCGCCGCGGCGGCTCCTCGATCGGCTGCGTCGTCACCCAGAAGTGCTCGCGGATCACCTCGGAGGGCAGCCGGTCGAGGTGCGGGATCTCGGCGCGCAGCTGCTTCCACGCGCGGTCGAGCCGCCACATGAGCGGCGCCAGCCAGGCGAAGCCGCCCTCGATGAGCACGATCTTCAGCGTCGGGAAGCGCTGGAAGATCCCCTCGCAGACCATCGACGTGACCTGCTCCTGGAACGCGGTCGCCATCCCCACCGTGTCCTCGAGGTAGAACGAGCCGAAGCCGGTGGAGGTGATCGGCCCGCGGCCCCAGCCGCCGAAGTGGATGCCGACCGGCAGGTCGTGCTCGACCGCCGCCTCGTACAGCGGCCAGTACTTGCGCCGGCCCAGCGGCTCGGCGGTGCGGATGAGCAGCAGCACCTGGACGAAGCGCGGGTCGGCGGCCGCGCGGTGGATCTCGGCGGCGGCCAGCTCGCCGTCCTCGTAGGCGACGTTGACCGACGCGCGCAGCCGCGGCTCGGGATCCAGCCACTCGGCGACCTGCCACTCGTTGATGGCCGTCGCCAGCGCCGCGCCCGACGCGTGGTCGAGCTGCTCGCCGGCGCCGAGCATCGGCGTCAGCACGCCGTACTGCACGTCGTAGCGGTCCAGCAGCTGCTCGCGCAGGAACGGGAGGTCGGAGGCCGGCGGCTTGCCGTTGGGCGGCCAGCTGTCGGTCCGGGCGGCGCGCGGCGTGGCGCGCGGGTACTCGCTGCCGAGGTAGGAGCGGTCGCCGAGCGTCTCGCGGTTCTGCTCCCACGCCGCGTCGAGGCGCCCGCTCACCGCGCGCCGCTCCCGCCACGCCTTCGGCAGGTAGTCGTGCAGCGCGGTCTCCGAGGTCGGCGCGTTGTGGATGTCGCAGTCGATGACCGGCTCAGCCATGGTGCTCGCCTCCAAAGCGGTAGAAGGCCCGGGCGTTCTCCGACAGGATGGCGCGTCGCAGCTCGTCCGGCAGGCCGGCCGGCAGCGCGTCGAGCCCTTCCTCGACGTGGCCGTGGGGATAGTCGCTGGAGAACAGCAGCAGCTCCTCGCCGCCGAGCTGGTCGACGACGGTCAGCAGCGCGGCGGCGTCCGGCGGTCCGTCGACCGGCTGGAGCGTGACCCGCACCTGCTCGCGGATGACCTGTGACGGCGGCCGCGTGTTCCACGGGACCTCGCGCCGCAGCCCGCGCCAGACCTTGTCGAAGCGCCACACCCAGGCCGGCAGCCACGCGAAGCCCGACTCGACGAGGACGACGCGCAGCGTCGGGTAGCGGTCGAACGCGCCCTCGGCGATGAGCGACGTCAGCTGCGACTGGAACGCCGTCGCCATGTCGACGTAGTCCTCGATGTAGTAGGTCGGCCAGCCCGACGCGGTCGGCGGGAAGCCGGTCGCTCCGCCGAAGTGCAGCGCGAGCGGCAGATCGTGCTCGACGGCGGCCTCCAGCAGCGGCCACCAGTTGCGGTTGCCGTACGGCTGCGGCGAGCGGACCGGCAGGTAGACCTGGACGAAGCGCGGGTCGGCCGCGGTGCGGGCGATCTCCTCGGCGGCCATCGCGGGCTGGGTCGACGGCACGACGATCGAGCCGCGCAGCCGCGGGTCGCCGTCGAGGAACTGCTTCGCCTGCCAGGCGTTGATCGCGCGGGCGATCGCGGCGGCCGCGTCGGGGTTGCGGACCGACTCGACGCCGTAGGAGCAGGTGAGGATCGCCAGCTCGGCGTCGAGCGGGTCGAGCGCTTGGCGCTGGATCGAGGCGAGCGTCGTGCCGGGGGCCGCGCCGTCGACGGCGGCCAGGCCGGGGCGCAGCGAGGTCGGCAGCGTCGGCGGGTACGGCGAGTCGGTCGGGCCCTTGAACTGCGAGGTGGCGATCACCTCGCGCCAGTGGTCGTCGAGGTAGGGCTCCAAGGTCGCGATCGACGCCACGACCGCATGGACGTCGCAGTCGATGAGCCCCATCGCGTCAGCCCTCCTCGTCGCCGGGCGCGGGAACCGGCGGGTCGCTGCGGTCCAGCAGCGGCTCGGTCACGTAGAGGAGGTTGCCCTCCGGGTCGTGGAAGCCGCGGTAGCGGTACCAGTCGGAGGCGACGATCTCGCCCGCCCACGACACGCCGACGGCGTCCAGCTCGGCGATCGCGTCCTCGAGCACGTCGACCTCGAAGGCGAACGAGTCCAGGCCCGGTGGGTTGTCGCCCCCGGTCCGCCGCGGCGCCGGGTGCGGGTGCGACGAGCGCTCCTCGATGAGGTAGATGACCACGTCGCCGGCGATGAAGCCGGCCCAGCCCTGGCCGGGCTCGTAGGGAAGGCGCAGCTTGAGGCCCAGGATGTCGCGGTAGAAGGCGACCATCGGCTCCACGTCGGTGCACATGACGTCGATGTTGTCCAGGCGCTTGAGCTCCATGCGGTCCTCGTGTCAGCAGTGGTCGCGGGGGATGGCGGCGGCGTGCGCGGCGGTGTGGACGCGGACGTCGCCCTCGTAGGCGTCGAGCGTGCTCGAGACGTGGAACCGCTCGGCGTCGGCGGTCATCACGGCGGTGACCTCGATCCGGGTGTCCCAGTCGCCGCGGCGCACGACGATCCGGCGCAAGCACTCGACGCGGGCCGAGAGCGGATCGTCCTCGACGATCGAGAACGTGATCGGGTCCTCGTCGTGGTACTCCAGCCCGCTGGGGAAGCGCTTGGCGCCGTTGAAGTCGCGGGCCATGACGAGCTGGGTGCGGCCCGTGAGGGCGTCGCGCGCGGTCTCCAGCCGCGGCGCGCGGGCGCGCAGGATCTCGACGTCGAGCGGCGTGGCGGTCTCGGGTGGCTCGAAGGCGATCTTGGCGTCGGCCTCGGGGCGCGGTGCGCGGGCCGGGAGGCGCAGCGCGCTGGCGTCGCCGCCGTGGACGGTGATCGTGGCCCGGTGGGGCGAGGGCCACAGCCACGGCCAGTAGCTCGTGGAGAGCGCCAGGCGGATCCGGTGGCCCGGGGCGAGCGCGTAGCCGACGGCCTTCAGCGGGAAGCGCACGGTGATCGCCTCGCCGGGGATCAGGTCGCGGGGCGCGTCGCGGCCGTCGCGGTGGCAGAGGTTCATCGCGCCGCGGGTGATGACCGTCGAGGTGCCGTCGGGCGCGACGTCGCACAGGCGGGCCATGACGAACGCGTGGCGCTGGTCGGCGGCGACGCGCAGCTCCACCATGGGCTGGCCCAGCAGCTCGATCCGCTCGGCCAGCGGCGCCGAGTCGAAGGTCAGCGAGCGCGCGTCCTCGGCGCGCTGGTCGGCCGGGAGGTCGCCGACGTTGCCGTAGGCGCACCAGGCGCCGGCGTCCAGGCCGACGGTGAGGGGGGAGGCGTGCGAGACCGACCCCGCGCCGGCCGCACCGGCGACGAGGCCGGGCCGCGAGGGGCCGTGCTCGGCGTCGCCGCCGCCGGCGATCGTGCCGCCGGCCGATGCCCACGGATCCAGCGCCAGCCGCAGCTCCTGCGCCGCCGCCTCGGCGCGCGGCCACGCGTCCTCGGCCACCCAGCGGCCCGGCCGCTCGAGGTCGTCGCGGCCCGCGCGCGCCGGCTCCTGCATCCACGCGCGCAGCCGCGGCTCGTCCATGACGCCGTTGTCGGCGCCCTTGAGCCAGTGGTCCCACCAGCGCACGGCCTCCTGGAGGAAGCCGATCGCCGGCCCGGGCACGCCGAGCATCGGGAACTGGTGGCCCCACGGCCCGACGATCGCCTGGCGCGGGCACGCCAGGCGCTCGAGCATGCGGAGGATCGCGTCGACGTACGCGTCGGCCCAGCCGCCGACCGCCAGCACCGCGCACTCGATCGTGCCGTAGTCCTCGCAGATCGAGCCGCCGCGCCAGTAGTCGTCGCGGCGCTGGTGGGCCAGCCAGGTCTGGATGAGGTCCGGCTCGGCGGCCACGGCGTCCAGCCGCTCCTGCCACAGCTCGCGCCAGCGCTCGCCGACGATCGCCGGATCCGGCGGGCGCGCGTTGAACGCCAGCATCACCGACGACCACGGCATGAGGTAGTAGCCCAGCGGCAGCCCGCCGTAGTAGTGGACGTCGTTGTCGTAGCGGTCGTCCGTCGAGCAGCAGGTGATGATCGCCTTCAGCGCCGGCGGCCGGCGGGCGGCGACCTGGAGGCTGTTGAAGCCGCTCCAGGAGATGCCCATCATCCCGACCGCGCCGGTGCACCACGGCTGAGCCGCGATCCAGGCGATGACCTCCAGCGCATCGTCCTGCTCCTGGCGCGAGTACTCGTCGGTGAGGATCCCGTCGGAGTCGCCGCTGCCGCGGATGTCGACCCGGACCGCCGCATAGCCCCGCGCGGCGAAGTACGGGTGGGTGAGGGCGTCGTCGGCGGCGGTGACGTCGTCCTTGCGGTAGGGCAGGTACTCGAGGATCGCCGGGACCGGCCGCTGCTCGGCGTCCTGCGGCAGCCAGATCCGCGCGCACAGGCGGGTTCCGTCGGCGAGCGGGATCCAGGCCGGGTCGATCACCCGGACGGCGCCGGTCTCCGCGACGCCGCTCGCCGCGCCGGCGCCGCTCACAACGCGCCCGCCGCCGTGTTCCATGCCGGCCCGGAGCCGGCGGTCATCGTCCCGTCGTCGTCGACGACCACCGCGCTCACGCGGCTGAACGCCAGCGAGCCGGGGTTGGTGTCCTGGACGACCAGCTCGTGGCCGATCTCCCCGAGCCGCTCGCGCACCGCGGGATCCACCCGCGAGTCCACGTACGTCTGGTTGCCCTGCGAGTGGACGCGCGGCTCGTCGATCGCCGCCTGGACGTCGAGCCCGTGGTCGAGGACGTTGACCGTCGTGTGCAGCACCCCGGCGAGGATCGGGTAGCCGCCCGAGCCGCCGACGCCGAGCACGCCGCGCCCGCCGCGCGCCGCGACGATCGCCGGGACCGCGAAGAACGGCATCTTCCCGGGCGCGATCGAGTTCGTGAACCCCGGCCGCGGGTCGAAGTTGATCATCGAGTTGTTCAGCACGATGCCCGTGCCGGGGACCACCACGAGCGAGCCGAAGTCGGCGCCGATCGTGGTGATCAGCGTGGCCACGTTGCCGTCGGCGTCGGCCGCGACGACCTGCGTGGTCCCGTGAGCCCCGCCGGCCGACGGCGCGGGAGAGGCGCCGTCGGGGGCGGGGGCATGGTCGAACGGCCATGGGTCAGCCGCGACCACGGGTCGCGGGGCGGCGCGGTCGAGCGAGATGCCCGCCGCGCGCTGCTCCGCGTACGCCTTGGAGGAGAGCCCCTCGACGGGGCTGGGGACGTGCCCGGGGTCCCCGTAGTAGGTCACCGAGTCGGCGAACGCGTGGCCGGCCGCCTCGGCGAGGAGGTGCAGGTGCTCGGCGCTCCCGGGCCGCAGCGCCCCGACGTCGAAGCGCTCCAGGATGTTCAGCGCCTCGTAGCCGACGGTGTCGTTGGCGGTGACGTACGTCAGGCCGCGGTAGGTGCGCGGCCGCTCGTCGAACACCAGCGGCTGGTAGTCGGCCAGGTCCTGCGCGTCGAGGATGCCGCCGCCGGCCGCGATCTCGGCGGCGATCGCCTCGGCGACCGCGCCGGCGTAGAACGCGTCGGGGCCCTCGGCGGCGATCCGCCGCAGCACCGCCGCCAGCTCGGACTGGTCCAGCCGGTCGCCCGGGCCCTCCTCGGAGGCCGCGCGCGGCAGCTTGCCGCCGGGCAGCAGCAGCGCCGCGGCGTGGGGCCGCGCCCGGATCTCCTCGAGCCGGGCCACGATCAGCAGCAGGATGTTCCAGGTGACCTCGAGGCCCTCGTCGGCGGCGCGGATCGCGGGCGCGAGGACCTCGGCCCACGGCAGCTTGCCGCCCTGCTGGTGGGCGGCGGAGAGGCCGCGGATCGCGCCCGGCACGGCGACGGCCAGGTGCCCGACGTGGTTGCGGTCGTCGACCGCCGACGGCCAGTCGTGGCCCGCGGGCGCCGGGTCGGCCACGACCTCGAACATGTCGGCGGTGGCCCGGCGGGGCGCGCGCGGGTTGTGGTCGACGGTGAGGAAGCGGTCCTCCGCGGCGAGGTATGCGCTCAGGTGGCCGTAGCCGGCGATCGAGGCGTTGTTCGGCTCGACGACGTAGGACACGAACGCGCCTGCGACGACCGCGTCGATCGCGCTGCCGCCGGCGGCGAGCATCTCCAAGCCGGCCGCCACCTCGAGCGGGTGGCCGGCGGAGACGGCGCCGCGCGTGGACGTGACCTGGATTCCCCCATGGATCGTGTGCTGTTGCGACATCGCCATCTCCGGTTGGCAACCCTAGCGAACGGTCCCGCGCGAGGCCAGCCCGAGCGTCTCGCGCAGCGCCGAGATCGCCTCGGCGTAGTACGCCGCCTCGGCCTCGGTCGAGTACCAGCCCGCGTGCGGCGTCACGACGAGCCGGGGCACGTCCAGCCGCGGATCGGGCAGCTCCGGCGGCTCCTGCGGCCAGACGTCCCAGAACGCTCCGCCCAGTCGCCCGTCGCGCAGCCGCGCGACCATCGCGTCGAGGTCGACGAGGCCCGGCCGGGCGAGGTTGACGAGGATCGCGTGCGCGGGCATCCGCGCCAGCCGCGTCGCATCCAGCAGCGGCGGCTCGCCGGGCGTGCCCGGCGCGTGCAGCGACACCGCGTCGCAGCGCTCCAGCAGCTCCTCCAGCCCGACGAGCGGCACGCCATCGGCGTCCGGTTGCGCCACGTACGGGTCGTGGGCGACGACCTCGATCCCCAGGGCGCGCGCCTTGCTCGCCAGCGAGCGCCCGATCCGCCCCAGGCCGACGATGCCCAGCCGCGAGCGATCCGCCCGCCGCAGCAGCCCCGCAGCGTCGTAGTCCCAGCTGCCGGCCCGCACCGCCGCGTCGAGCGGGAAGAGGCCGCGCCATCCGGCCAGCACGCAGCTCAGCGCGTGCTCGGCGACCTCGTCGGTGCAGTACGTCGGCGTGTTGCGCACGGCGATGCCCCGGGCGCGCAACCGCTCGACGTCGAGGTGGTCGGTCCCGATCGTGCACGTCACGACGACCCGCAGCGCCGGGTACGGCGCGACGTCGTCCACCCCGATCGGCACCGCGCCGGTCACGATCGCGACGACGTCGCCCGCCGCGCCCGGACCCGCCGTCTCGCGCGCGTCCAGCTCGCCGGCCAGCGCGGCCGCGATCGGCGTGTGATCGAAGCCCCGGTCGACGAAGAGGACGATCGGGCGGCGGTCGCTCACGCCCGCGTCTGCGTCTCCGGGAACGTCGAGGCGCCGGCGTAGCCCTTGGCGTGGAACGCGCCGTCGAGCATCGCCTGGCCGACCTGGTGCATGTACTGCTCGTCGCGGAAGTGCAGGGTGAACGTGCGCACGTCGCGGTAGATGCGCTCGATCTCGTGGGTGCGGAACGTCGCCCGCGCCCCGCAGATGTCGAACGCGCGCTGGCTGAGGTCCAGCGCCACCCGCTTGGCCTCGTGCAGCGTGCGGATCGACGCCAGCTCGGCCGCGTCGACGTCTCCGGCCTCCCATAGCTCGGCCGACGCGCGCATCGCCGAGCGCACCGCGAACAGGTCCGACGACATCGCGCCCAGCGCGACCCGCGTGACCTCCGAGCCGGCCAGGTCGGGCCGCTCGCGCACCCAGTCGGTGACGAAGTCCAGCGCCGCGCCGGCCGCGCCGACGTGGTTGGCGGCGAACGCGAGCGTGAACGTGCGCGGGTCGCGGCTCGTCCACGCGCCCGGCTCGCCGATGAGCCGCTCGGACGGCACGACGTAGTCGCTGATCTTCACGCTCCAGCTCACCGTCGCGCGCATCCCGAGCACGTCCCACTGGTCGATCAGCTCGACCTCGGGCGCCTCGCGCGGGACCATCGCGATGATCGACCGCTCGTGGTACGGGCCGGCCCCCGGCACGGCGGTCCAGATCAGCAGCTCGTCGGCGTCCGGCGCCAGCGACGCGAAGTACTTGCTCGCGGTCAGGTGCCAGCCGTCGGAGCGCTCCTCCAGCTCGGCGCGGCTGATGTCGGCGAGCTTGCCGGTCGGCTTGGCCTCGCTGCCGACCGAGGCCAGCAGCTTGCCCTGCGCGACGATGTCGGGCAGGAACCGCCGCTGCTGCTCCTCGCTGCCCAGCCGCGACAGGATCCCGAGCGCGTGCGAGTGGACCTGCAGCAGCTGCGCGGTGGGGCTGTCGATCCGCGCCAGGTGCTCGATGAGGTCGTAGTAGTCGCGGTAGTGGTCGCCCCACCACATGCCGTCGCCGCCGAACTCCGTCGGCGCGGTGAGCGCGAGCAGCCCGGCCGCCCGCAGCTCCGCGAAGTTCTCGGCCGGGAACGCGGCGGCGTCGTCCAGCGCCCGCGCGCGGGCGCGGAAGCCGTCGGCCAGGGCGTCGATGCGCCGCAGCCGGTCGGCCTGCGCGGAGGTGCGGGTGGCCTTCATCTCACAGCTCCGTGGCGTACGCCTGGTTGTGGGCCTTGAGCTGCTCGTCGGTGCCGAGGAACGCGTGCTTGCTCATGTCGGGGCTGTAGCGGCTGGCCGGCGGGGTCCGGCCGAGGGCCTCGGCCATGCTACGGGTGTGGTGCGGCCCGTTGCCGCAGCAGACGCCGAGGTAGCGGATGCCGAGGTCGTAGGCCGCGGCCGTGAACTCGCCGATCTCGTAGCGGTTGCAGGTGAACGGGTCCAGCGCCGTGGGGAACGGCCGGCCGCCCGGGATGCAGTCGCACTGGGGGTCGGTCAGCGACTGGAAGCTCGGCTCGTCGTCGGTGGTCCGGTAGGGGACGGGGACGGCGGCCACGTGGCAGTCGACCGCGTCGCGGATCGCGGCCATGAGCGGCAGCATCGTCTGCGGGCCGCGGATGCAGTTGAGGCCCACGACGTCGGCGCCCGCGTCGGCGAGGCGGCGGCACGCCTCTTCGGGCGTCCAGCCCTCGCGCGTCTCGGGGGCGCGATGGATGGCCAGCGTCATCACCGCGGGCAGGCCGGCCTCCTGGATGACGTCGAGCGCGATCAGCGCCTCCTCGCCGTAGGAGAAGGTCTCGCCGATGACGAAGTCCATCCCGGCGTCGACGATCCACTGCACCTGCTCTTCGAACATCGCGCGCACGCTGCGGCGGCTCTCGTCGTCGGGGGCGAAGGCGTTGGTGTTGCAGAGGTCGCCGGCGGCCAGCGTGCCGGTGTCGCGCGCGACCTTGCTCGTGATCTCCAGCGCGCCGCGGTTGAGCGGCTCGAGCAGGTGCTCCTTGCCGATGATCCGCAGCTTCTCGCGGTGGCCGTAGTACGTGAAGGCCTGCACGACGTCCGACCCGGCGTGGACGAACTCGCGATGCAGCCCCTCCACGAGATCCGGATGCTCGAGCACGATCTCGGGCACGAACGCGCCGGCCTGCAGGTAGCCGCGGCGCTCGAACTCGAACAGGTACCCCTCGGCGCAGATCACCGCGCCCTCGTCCAGCCGCTCCAGCAGGCCCTTCGTGGTGGGCGCGTCGCTCATCGAGAACCGTCTCCTCGCTCGTGGTCGGTGGTGTACAGCTCGGGGCGCCGGTCGCCCAGCACGTCGTTGCGCTCGCCCCAGGACTTGTCGCGGGCGCGGGAGAGGTCGGCGTCGGCGACGAGCACGGCCTCGCCGGCCGGCGGGCCGGCGACGACGCTGCCGTCGGGGTCGACGATCACCGTCGCCTCGGCCCAGCGGGTGCCGCGCTCGGTGCGCGTGCGGTCGGCCTGTGCCACGTACACGCGGTTGGCGTTGGCGGCGGCCATGGCCAGCGCGACCTCGATCGCGATCGGCTCCGTCGGGCGCTCCGGCGCGGGCGAGCTCATCGGCACCGCGATCACGTCGGCTCCTTCGAGGGCCAGGCGGCGCAGGTGCTCGGGGAACGCGGCGTCGTAGCAGACGGCGATCCCGATCCGGCCCGCCGCGGTCGCGACGACCGGCGCCGGCGCGTCGCCCGCCCGGAAGCACTCGGGCTCGCGATCCCACAGGTGGGTCTTGCGGTACACGGCCCGCAGCTCGCCGCGGTCGACGATCACGGCGCTGTTGCGCACGTCGCCGGCGTCGTCGAGCTCGCAGAGGCCGGCGACGAGGACCAGGTCGTGGCGCGCCGACCGCTCGCGCCAGTCGCGCACGCTGGGGCCGTCGATCGGCTCCGCGCACGCGCGCGCCTCGGCGGCGTCGGCGAAGCGGTAGCCGGACGTGCAGAGCTCGGGCAGGACGACGAGACGGGCGCCCTGGCGGGCCGCGTCGTCGATCGCCGAGGCGGCCCGGGCGCGGTTGCCGTCGAGGTCGCCCAGGACGGGCCCGAGCTGGGCGCAGGCGAGGCGCAATGGCGGGGTGGCAGACACAGGGTCATGGTTGGCCAACGCCTGATGGTTATACGCCAACTCGCTGCGGATGGTCAAGCGTCCATGCGCGCTTCTCCGCCGCCCGGGACCGGTGCTACGGTTCGGCGAACAACGTCTGTTGGGTATGTGGCCCGATGGACCTGGATGAGAGCATGACCCATGGCATCCGATCGTGAAACCAGCATCCGGCGGGGCATCGAGGTGCTTCTCTCGCTCGGCTCCGACGAGGCGATGCGCGAGGGCGGCATGGGCGTCACGCGCATCAGCGAGCGGCTCGGACGCGAGAAGAGCCAGGTCTCGCGCGCGTTGAAGGCGCTCGCCGAGTACGGCTTGGTGGAGCGCAACCGCGATGCGCTCACCTACCGGCTCGGCTGGCGCATCTACGCGCTGGCGGAGCTCGCGGGCCAGCCGCGCGTGCTGGAGGAGGCGGGGCCGCGGCTGCGGGCGCTGGCCAGCGAGACCCAGGAGCGCGCGCACCTGTCGGTGCTGCAGGGGCCCGAGGTCCTGACGCTGGCGTCCGAGTCGCCCGGGCGCGTGCTCGAGGCGGTCGGCTGGGTGGGGCGCGTGACGCCCGCCTACTGCACCTCCACCGGCCAGGCGCTCCTGTCCGACCACGAGCGCGACGAGCTCGAGCTGCTGTTCAGCGGCGTCGAGCTGCACCGGCTGGGGCCGAACACGGTGCGCGACCTCGACGAGCTCGCCGTGCGGCTGGAGCGCGTGCGCGCGGCCGGCTACGCGGTCAGCGACGAGGAGTTCGAGGCAGGCCTGCTCGGCATCGCCGCGCCCGTCCGCGACGTCAGCGGCGCGATCGTCGCCGCGCTGAACGTCTCGGCGCCGAAGTTCCGCGTCGAGGGGCGCGAGCAGGAGCTGATCGACGCGGTCCGCGCGAGCGCCGCGGATCTCACGGCCGCGCTGACCGCCGGCGCGCGCGATCCCGACGACGAGCCGGCGACCGCCGCGCGCGCGTGACCGCCTCCGACCACATCGCGTTCATCCGCGACCTGCACTGGGCCGACGTCCCCGCCGCGACCCGCGAGCGCACGGAGCTGCTGCTCGCCGACCTCGCCGCGGTCTGCGTCGCCGGCCGGCCGGCGCCCGCATCGCGCATGGCCGCCGACCACGCGGCCGCGGTGTACCCGGGCGACGAGGCGGCGCTGCTGCTCGACGGGCGCCGCGTCGGCGCGGTCGGCGCCGCGTGGGCCAACGGGGTGCTCGCCAACGTGCTCGACCTCGACGACGGCCATCGCCTGACCAAGGGCCACCCGGGCGCCGTGATCATCCCGGCCGCGCTGGCGGCCGCGCAGCTGGCCGATGCGTCGCCGCAGGAGCTGCTGCTCGCGGTCGTGATCGGCTACGAGATCTCGATCCGTGCCGGCATCGCGCTGCACGCCCGCGACGACGGCTACCACGCGTCGGGCGCCTGGGGCGGCCTCGGCGCGGCCGCGGCCACGGCGCGGCTGCTCGGGCTCGACGACGGCCAGATCGGCCACGCGCTCGGTCTGGCCGAGTACCACGCGCCGATCGCCCACATCATGCGCTCGGTCGGCGATCCGCAGATGACGAAGGACGCGTGCGCCTGGGGCGCCGCGGTCGGGGTCGAGTCGGCCCTGCTGGCGTCGCGCGGGTTCACGAGCGTGGTCCCGGAGTACCTGGAGACGGATGGCGGCGACCTCGGGCGCGTGTGGCGCCTGGAGGAGCTGTATGTCAAGGCATACCCGTGCTGTCGCTGGACGCAGGGCGCGATCCGCGCGGCGATCGAGGCCACCGGCGGCCGCCCGCTGTCCGGTGGCGACGTGGAGCGCGTGGCGATCCGCACCTTCGCGGCGGCCGACGCACTGGCGAAGGTCGCGCCGACGACGACGGAGGAGGCGCAGTACAACCTCGTCTGGCCGGTGGCGACGGTGCTCGCGCGCGGGGGGTTCGGCGTTCGCGAGGTCCTGGGGCCGTGGGACGACCCGGACGTCGCGGCGCTCGCCGGGCGGACCGAGGTGGAGGTGGACCAGGACCTGACCGCCGCCTTCCCGGCCCGGCGCCTGACCGCGATCGAGGTCACGCTGCGCGACGGGACGCGCCTGAGCGCCGGCCCGCTCGAGGCGCGCGGCGAGCCCGAGGACCCCGCGTGGGGGCAGGTCGTCCGCGACAAGGTCGCGGCGCTCGTCGACCCAGCGCGCGACCTGGCCCCGGCGCCGCCCGGCGGGCTGCGCGGCTGGGGGCCGGCGGAGCTGCTTGCGCTCGCGTGCGCCGCGACGACGCAGGTCGCGGTGGGCCCCGAGCCGGCGTTCGCCGACGCCGATGCCTGAGCCGCCATCCGGCGGCGCCTGACCCGACCCGCTGGAGACCGCCGATGCCCGAGCTCGTCCTGCCCGACGCCACCCTCTGCTACGAGCAGTCCGGCGTGGGCCCCGACATCGTCTGGCTGGCCGCCGGCGACAACCCGGGCTCCAACTGGCGCCGCTACCAGACGCCCGCGTTCGAGCCCGGCTACCGCAATACCACCTACGACGCCCGCGGTGTCGGCGCGACGCGCTCGGCCACGCAGCCGCCGTGGACGATCGAGGATCACGCACGCGACTGCGCCGCGCTCATCGAGGCGGTCTGCGCGCCACCGGTGGCGCTCGTCGGCCTGTCGATGGGCTCGCTCACCGCGGTGCAGCTCGCCCACGACCGCCCCGACCTCGTGCGCTGCGCCGCCGTCATGGGCACGTGCGTGCGCAAGACCGGCTTCATCCGCGAGTGGGAGGAGGCCGAGATCGCCCTGCGCCGAGCCGGCGTCGAGCTGCCCGCCGACTTCGCCACCACCCACTACGCGATGCAGTACTACCCGGCGGAGGTCCTCGGCGACGACGAGCTGTGGGCGCGCGTCAAGCCGTTCATGGCCACCGACTTCGCCGCGCGCGACGGCGCGATGCTCGCCGCCCAGTGGCAGGCGTGCCTGGACTTCGACTCCAGCGGCCTGCTGCCCCGCACGCGCGTCCCGATCCACGCGATCGCGTTCGGCGAGGACGTCCAGACGCCGCCCCAGCGCGTGCGCGAGGTCGCCGAGCTGGCCGCCGACGGCCACTTCCACCTGCTGCCCGGCCTGGGCCACGGCTCTGCCTTCGGCCATCGCCCGGACGAGGTCAACGCCTGCCTGCGCGCGATCCTCGACGCGGAGGTGGCCACGACGCGGTAGCGTCGCGCGCACGATGCCGCTGCCCCGCCGGCTGGCCCGGTTCAACCGGGTCGTCACCAACCCTGTCCTGCGCCACATGGCCTGGTGGATGCCGGGCTTCGCGATCGTGACCCATGTCGGCCGCACCTCGGGCCGTCGCTACGAGTCGCCGGTCAACCTCTTCCACGCCGACGATCGCTGGGTCTTCGCGCTCACCTATGGCGCCGGCGCCCAATGGGTCCGCAACGTCCGGGCGGCCGGAGGCTGCGAGGTGCGCACCCGCGGCCGGCGGATGCGCCTGGTCGACCCGGAGCTGATCCACGACCCGGACCGCCGTCTGGTGCCCGCCCCGGTCCGCGCCGTCCTCGACCTGGCGAATGTGGACGAGTTCCTCGTGCTGCGCCGGTCGGAGGACGAGCACTAGCGAAGCATGTGCGTGGACATGGCGCTCAGCTCGGACACGCCTCCGACTGGTTGCTGGACATGCCGAATCCAGCGATGAGCGATGAGTTCACGCGATCCGGGAGGTCTCTACCGTCATGAGCGATAGAAAAGTGATCCTCAAGATGGTCATGTCTCTCGACGGTTTTGTCACCAGCACCGACGGGACCCATGAATGGATGTTCGAGTGGTTCGGCGACGACTCGGGTGAGTGGAATCGCCGCGCCCTCGAGGAGGCCGGCGTTCATGCGATGGGCCGCCGCAGCTACGAGATCATGGGCCCGCACTGGGCCGCGTCCGAGGGGCCGATCGCAACCGCGATGAACGAGAAGCCGAAGGCCGTCTTCTCCCACACCCTGAAGAAGGCGGAATGGGGACCAGTCGAGATCTTCGGCGGGGACCTGGGCGCGGCGATCGCGGACCTGAAGGCTCGGGACGACGAAGGAACGGTCCTGGTCCACGGCGGCCCCGACTTCGCCAAGTCGCTGACCCGCCTGGGCCTCGTCGACGAATACCAGCTGACGACGGTCCCGATCGCGATCGGCGCGGGCCGCAGCCCCTTCGCCGATCTGGAAGAGCACCTGAAGCTCGACGTCGTCGAAGAGGAGCGCTTCTCGAGCGGAGCGCTTGCGCAGATCCTGGTGCCGAAGCGATAAGTCACGCGGTCGTGGCCGCCGCGCGCGGTCAGGCGGACGGCGTGATCGCCTGCTGTCCGGCGACTCCTCCAGGTTGACCATCACGTGCTTCAGCGTGGTCATCTCCTCCAGGGAGAAGACCGAGAGGTGCTGACGTGTTGACGAGACCTGTTTCGAGACATATGCTTCGAGACATGTCTCGTGACACCGAGGGCCGAGACCGCGAAGCAGCTGCCAATCCAGCCATGGAGCTGACGGACCCGAAGGCCATGCGGGCGCTCGCGCATCCGATGCGGCTGGCGATCCTCGAATGCCTCCGGGAACACCCGGCGACCGCCACGCAGATCGCAGATCGTCTCGGCACCACACCAGGGACCGCCAGCTATCACCTCCGCGCACTCGCGCGCTGGTCGTTCATCGAAGAGGTCGGTGGCGGTGTAGGACGCGAGCGGCGTTGGGCCGCCAAGCACCTCGGGGTGCGCGTGGCGGCGGGAAGCGAGTCCAACCCGGCGTTTCAGGCTGCGTCCTCGGCTCTGCGGGGGGCGATCCTGCAGCGCGATGCCGAGGCATTGGCCGACTTCCTTCAGCGTGAGGCCGGTGAGAACGAGCTTTGGAGGGATGACGCGGTCTTCTCGAGCTTCACGCTTTCGCTCGAGCGACCCGAGCTCCAGAAGCTGATCGGCGAGATCCTGAAGCTGCTCGCTCCGTATCAGGTAGAGCGTCGGGAGGGGAGAAGGGACCCCGACGCGCGTGAGGTCCGGCTCGTCCTGAGAGCCATCCCGGCGCCGCCGGACTAGTGCGATGCGCCCCGTGCTGATCGACGATCGGAGAGAGGGGGTGAACGAATGAAGATCCTGGCCAAGCTCGCCATGGCGGCCCAGCAGCGTGATCGTGAGTCGACGATCACGGACTGGGCCTACCACAGCGTGACCGACTAGCGGACACGAAGGGATGAGTGGGGAGGGGCGGCGTGATCGTGTGCACGGCAGCCGCTCCTCCTCTGCCACGTATCCCTGTCCGCGGTTATAGCACTTCGCATCGCATCCACCGAACGCACGGAGGACGAAGCCGCGTGGCCCGGACCGGTATCGACACGTTCATCTTCAAGACCGCGTCGATCTGCAATCTCAATTGCACCTATTGCTACTACTTCAACGGTGCTGACAACTCTTGGCGCTCCCGCCAGAGCCTCATGTCCGCTGCGACGATCCGTGTAGCGGTCGATCGCATCATCTCCCACGCCCGGCAGCATCGACTCGCCGGCGTTGACCTTGTTCTCCACGGCGGCGAGCCGCTGATCATGGGCAAGCAACGGTTCGCCGCGATGATGAGGCAGTTCGATCGCATCGATGACGCCGGCATCGCGACCCGACGCAAGGGACAGAGCAACGGTGTCCTCCTCGACGATGAGTGGATCCATCTCCTTGCCGCGGAGGAGTTCCATCTCGGAATCAGTCTCGACGGGCCGAAGGAGATCAATGATCGGCTCCGCGTAGATCACTCGGGTCGAGGGTCCTACGGCCGGGCGGTGCACGGTCTGGAGCTCGCTCTTGCGAAGGACGGGCAAGGACTGCACACGAGCGTGTTGGCGGTGATCGACCCGACCCAGTCGGGCGCCGCGATGTACCACCATCTTCGGGCGCTCGGCGTCGATCGCATGGACTTCCTCCTGCCGGAATCCAACTACGCGCATCCGCCGGACGGCTATGCACCACTCGGCATGGCGACTCCGTACGCCGACTACCTGATTTCGGTCGCCGAGGCGTGGCTGGCGGAGGACAACCCGCGTGTCACCGTCCGCCTGCTCAGCCGAATCCTCGAGCACTTCCTCGGCGGCGACGGCCATTCAGACATGCTCGGCACGGCACCGGTCCGGGTGGCCGTGATTGAGACGGACGGTGCGATCGAGCCAACCGACAACTACAAGGCATGCCGAGACGGCATGACGGACCTGGGCTTGGACGTTCGACATCACGGGTTCGAGGATCTCTATCGCCATCCGTTCTTCCGGCACTGCATCGAAGCGGGCTCGCTGATCCCAGCGGCATGCGCCGGCTGTCGTCATCTCGACCTCTGTGGCGGCGGACGTATGACACACCGATTCAGCGAGGAAGAGGGCTTCGGCCGACGCTCGATCTACTGCCGCGATCTGATGAAGCTCTACGACCACCTCGCGCGCTACGTCGCGGTGTCGAAGCGCCAGTCCACAGTTCGGATCGGAGCCCCGGACGCCGCGTAAGGACGAGCATCCGGGGGCCCTCGGTGCGGTCCCGACGTCCGGCGTCTTGGATGTCGGGGCCTTCCGCCTGTTGGTCGTCGCCTACGGCCTCTCGACCTGGGGAGACTTCATCGCCGTCGCCGCCCTCACCTTGAGGGTGCAGCAGAGCACGCAGTCGGGATGGGCAGTCGCGGGCCTGTTGCTCGCAAGCGGTCTGCCGGTGATGGTCTTGCATCCAGTCGCCGGATTGCTGGTCGATCGCGGCGACACCCGGCGTATCTTGATGGCCGCCGCCGGGCTTCAGAGCCTGTGCGCGCTCGCGCTCGCCCATGCGTCGCCGCTCTGGCTGACGTACGCCCTGTGCTTTGGGCTCGGGTGTGGGCTCGCCGTCGAGGCCCCGGCGCTGTTCAGCCTGGTGCCTCGAGTGGTCGGCCATGCCCGAGTCGTGCGCGCGAATGCGTGGTTGGAAGCCGCCCGCTATGCCGCGGTCACGTTCGGGCTGCTGTGTGGCGGCGTGGTCAGCGAGGCTGGGGGCGGCGGCGTTGCGCTGACGCTGGATGCCGGGACGTTCGCTCTCGCGGCGATCTGCGTGGGGTGCATCCGGGACACGATGCTGGTGGCACGGGCGGAGGATGCGGCGCACCCAGCGCTCGGCCTTGATGGCGTCCGGTTCTTGCTCCGTCACCGCGTGGTACGGGCATGCGTCCTGGTCGTCTGGAGCGTGGCCATCTTCACCGGCTTGATGAACACGACGGAAGTCTTCCTGGCCAAGGACGTCCTCGACGTGGGGGACTCCGGATACGGCCTGCTCGCGGCGGCCACAGGGCTGGGGATGATGCTCGGCGCGCTCGTCGTGGGGCGCCGTCTGACCGAAGAGACCTCCAGCACGGCGATGATCGTCGGTGCGTTCGTCGCGGGAGGGGCACTGGTGGTGGCTTCGGTGGCGACCCATCTCCTCGTCGCCGGCGGTGCGCTCGTCGTCGTCGGTGGATGCCAGGGCGTCGTCAACGTCGCGATGCGCGGGGTGCTCCAGGGCGCATCCCCGCAGGAGCTTCGCGGGCGGGCCTACAGTGCGTACCAGGCGGCGTTGACCGTTGCGACGCTGCTGTCGCTCGCATCGGCCGGAGCGCTCATCGAGCTCGTGAGCGTTCGCCCGACGATCGCGCTCGCCGGCGTCGGCACGCTGGTCGCCGCCGGCTGTGGGGGAGCGATGCTCCATGTGGGTGACCGAAGGCGGCACACGGCGGCGAGTGCGCCTACGCCTCCAGGTTGACCATCACGTGCTTCAGCGTGGTCATCTCCTGCAGGGAGAAGACCGACAGGTCCGTGCCATGGCCGGAGTCGCCGCGGCCGGCGTGAGGGAGCTCGGTGACGGTCAGCCCGTGCTCGTTGACCCAGACTGCCCCGAACGCGAGGTCGCGGGTGAAGCGCAGCGCGCGGCCGACGTCGCGGGTCCAGACCGAGGCGCCCAGGCCGTACGGAACGTCGTTGGCCCACGCCAGCGCCTGGGCCTCGTCGGCGGCGCGCTGGACGGTGACGACCGGGCCGAAGACCTCGCGCTGGACGATCTCGGCGTCCTGGCTCACGCCGGTGACGACCGCGGGCGCGGCGAAGAAGCCGCCGCCGTCGGGGGCGGGACCGCCGTGGTGGATGCGGGCGCCGCCGGCGAGCGCGCGCTCGAGGAACCCGTGCACGCGATCGCGCTGACCCGCGGACACGACCGGGCCCATGTCGATCTCGGCGCCGCCGGCGGGGTCGCCGACGCGGATCTCGGCGACCGACGCCTGCAGCGCCTCGACCAGCGATGCGTACACCCCCGCGCCGGCGATGATCCGGCACGCGGCGAGGCAGTCCTGGCCGGAGTTCCAGAAGCCGGCGACCCGGATGGCCTCGGCCACGACCCCGGGATCGGCGTCGTCGAGCACGACGACCGGCGCCTTGCCGCCCAGCTCGAGATGGGTCCGCTTCAGCGTCGCCGCCGCGGCGGTCGCGACCGCGCGGCCCGTGCCGACGTCGCCGGTCAGCGCCACGAGCCGGATCTCCGGATGCGCGGCGATCGCCGCGCCGGTGGTCTCCCCGGTGCCCGTGACGACGTTGAGCACGCCGTCGGGCAGCACGCCCGCCGTCAGCTCGGCGAAGCGCAGCATCGACAGCGGCGTCAGCTCCGACGGCTTCAGCACCACCACGTTGCCGGCCGCCAGGGCGGGCCCGAGCTTGTAGCAGGCCATCATCAGCGGGTAGTTCCAGGGCACGATCGCGCCGACGACGCCGAGCGGCTCGCGCCGCACCCACGACGTGCGCCCGCGCATGTACTCGTTCGCGGCGACCCCACCGATCGTCCGCGCCGCGCCGGCGAAGAAGCGCAGGATCTCGGCGCAGTGCTCCATCTCCTCGACGGCGAACCCCAGGGGCTTGCCGACGTTGGCGGACTCGATCGCCGCGAGCTCGTCGCGATGGGCGTCGAGGGCGTCGGCCAGCGCGAGCAGCGCCGCGGCGCGCTCGACCGGCGGGCGGCGGCCCCAGTCCGTGCGGGCGCCCTGCGCGGCGCGGACCGCTCGCTCGACCGCCTCGGCGCCGCCGTCGGCGACGTCGGCGAGCGGCTCGCCGGTCGCGGGGTTCAGGGCCGGCAGCGAGGTCATGGCGCGTCCGATCGGTGCAGCGGCGGGCGAGGAAGGATCGACAGCGGCACCGTGAAGCCGACGTTCCACACGCCGGCGTCGACGATCTCGAGGATCTTCAGGTCGCCGGCCAGGCTGCAGACGACGTAGGCGTCGCGGCGGGTCAGCCCGTGGTCGGCCTCCAGCAGGTCGATCGCCGCCCGCACCGCGCGTCGGGCGCCCTCCATCAGGTCCGCGTGCAGCCCCATCGTGCCCAGCCACCCGGCCGACTCGTCGACCGTCGCCAGGCGCCCGGCCGTGCGGAACGCCGGCGCCGGGATCGTGCGCCGCTCGACGCTCAGGCGCAGCGTCGCGCGCATGTCGCACTCGACCGCGGTCACGCAGACCTCGCCGTCGCCCTGCGCCGCGTGCGGGTCGCCGCAGGAGAACAGCGCGCCCTCGCACCAGATCGGCAGCCACAGCGTCGAGCCGACCGTCAGGTGCCGGGTGTCGACGTTGCCGCCGCCCTTGTGCGGCGGGAACGCCGCGGCGGTCACCGGCTCGTCGGGGTGGGTCCCCATCGTGCCCAGGAACGGCGCGATCGGGATCCGCACGCCGGGCGCGACCTCGACCGAGCGCCCGTCGCGCAGGTCGAACGTGGCGGACCACGGCTCCGGGAAGTCCTCGGGCAGCAGTCCGCTGTCGGGGAGGACCGCGACCCAGCCCCAGTCGCCGGGCGTCAGCGAGAGCACGTCGACGCGCAGCGTGTCGCCGGGCCGGGCGCCCTCGACCCAGACGGGGCCCGACAGGTGGTAGAGCGTGTCCCAGTCGAACGCGGTGTCCTCGTAGGCGTCGCCCTCGGCGACCTGGCCGTGACCGGCCATGCGCAGGTCGTAGTGGACGACGTCGCCCGAGGCCACGCGGAGGACCGGCTCCAGGCGGTTGTCCCAGGCGTGGTGGACCCGCGCGGGGTCGATGTGGTGCTCGGTCACAGGGCGCTGGGCAGCTCGGCGAGGAACGCGTCGATCTCCTCGGCCGCGCCGACCGAGATCCGCAGCAGCTCCGGCCGGCCGACGCCGTCCAGCGCGCGGACCAGGATCCCGCGCGCCTCGAGCCGCGCCGCGACCGCGACCGCGTCGCCGACGTCGGCGGTGACGAAGTTCGTCTGCGACGGGTAGCGGGCGAGGCCGAGCGCGTCGAGCCCCGCCTCCAGGCGGGCGCGCCCGGCGTCGTTGGCCGCACGGCGACGCGCGACCTCCGCGAGCTCGGCGTCGCGGTCGTCCAGGCACGCCAGGGCGGCGACCACCGCCATGTCGGTCACGTCGTAGAAGTGGCGCACCTCGCGCAGCCGGGCGGCGACGGCGACCGGCCCGACGAAGTAGCCGATCCGCAGTGCCGCCAAGCCGTACATCTTCGAGAACGTCCGCAGCGCGCCCACGTTGGGCCGCGACACGACGTGCTCGGCGATCGCGTCGACGTGGTCGGGTCCGGCCGCGTACTCGTAGTAGGCCTCGTCGACGACGACGAGCACGTGCTCGGGCACCGCGTCGAGGAACGCCGCCAGCGCCGCGCGGCGCACGGGCGCGCCCATCGGGTTGTTCGGCGTGCAGACCCAGGCCAGCCGGGTCGCCGGACCGATGGCCGCGCCCAGCCCGTCGAGGTCGAACGACCCGTCGACGGCCAGCGGCACGGTGACGACCTCGGCGCCGGCCTTCTCGGCATCGATGACGTAGGTCGCGAACGACGGCCAGCCGGTGACCATCGCCGTGCCCGGTCCGAGCACGGCCTGCGACAGGTAGCCGATGATCGCGTCAGCGCCGTTGCCGAGCGCGATCCGGTCGGCCTCGATGCCGTGCCGGGCGGCGAGCCGGTCGATCAGCTCGTCGTCGCGTCCTGGGTAGCGGTGCAGCCTCGCGAGCTCGGTCGCGGCCGCATCGCGGGCGGCTGGGAACGGGCCGAAGGGGCACTCGTTGACCGCCATGCGGATCATGGCTATAAACCCTAACACCATTGGCGGTTGGCAATACGACAACGAGGAGCGTCGGGTGACAACGTGCGGGGAGGCGCTGGTCCAGCTGCTCGAGGCGTCGGGGACCGACACCGTGTTCGGCATCCCGGGCGTGCACACGCTGGAGATCTACCGGGGCCTCGCGCAGTCCTCGATCCGGCACGTGACGCCGCGTCACGAGCAGGGCGGCGCATTCATGGCCGACGGGTGGGCGCGCGTCACCGGCCGGCCGGGCGTCTGCGTCTTCATCAGCGGTCCGGGGCTGACGAACGCGATCACCCCGATCGCCCAGGCCTACCACGACTCGATCCCGATGCTCGTCCTCTCGGGCGTCGTCCCCGAGGCCCAGCGCGGATTGGGGGAGATCCACGACCTGCCGGACCAGCAGGGGCTGATGGACAAGGTGACCGCGTTCAGCCACGAGGTCACCGACCCGGCCGAGCTGCCCGACGTCCTCGCCCGCGCCTACGACGTCTTCACCGCGCGCCGGCCCCGGCCGGTCCACGTCCAGCTTCCGGTCGACGTGCTGCGCCGCGAGGCCGGCGACGTCGGCGCGACGCCGCTGGCCGGCCCGGGACCCAGGCTGTGCCCGCCGGCCGACGCGATCGCCGCCGCCGCGCGCAAGCTCGCCGCGGCGCAGCGGCCGCTCGTCCTGCTCGGCGGCGGCGCGCGCGACGCGGGCGCGCCCGCCCTCGCGCTGGCCCGCCGGCTCGGCGCGCCGATCGGCCTGACGATCAACGGCCGCGGCACGGTCGACCACGCCGACCCGCTCTGCCTGGGCTCGGCCCTCAGCTTCTCGCCGGTCGACGAGGTGCTGCGCGAGGCCGACGCGGTCCTGCTCGTCGGCGCCCAGCTCTCCGACCTCGAGCTGTGGGGCTTGGAGGCGCCGCTGGAGCTGCACGGCGTGATCCGCGTCGATCTCGACCGCGAGCAGCTCGCGCGCCGCTACCCGCCGGACCTCGAGCTGCACGGCGACGCGCTCGCCGCGCTGGAGGCGCTCGCTGTGGCGGTGGCGCGCGAGCTGCCGGAACCCGATCCGCAGCGCGTGGCTCGCGGGGAGGCGCGCGTCCGGGCCGCCCTGCAGGCGATTCGCTGGCATCCGAGCGTCTCGGACTTCGCCGACGTCGTCGCCGCGCTCGACGCGGCGCTGCCCGCCGACCGGATCGTCGCCGGCGACTCGACCAAGCCCGCGTACTCGGCCAACCACAGCCTCCCGCTGCACGCTCCGCGCTCGTGGCTCATGCCGATCGGCTACGGCTGCCTGGGCTGCGCGCTGCCGATGGCGATCGGGGCCAAGCTCGCCGCGCCCGAGCGCCCGGTGCTGGCGCTGGCCGGCGACGGCGGCGTGCTCTTCACGCTCCAGGAGCTGGCGACCGCGCGCGACCTCGGCCTGTCGCTCCCGGTCGTGGTCTACGACAACGCGGGCTACGGTGAGATCCGTGACGCGATGGACGAGTCCGGCATCCCGCACCTGGGGACCGACGTCGCCACGCAGGACCTCCCGGCGATCGCGCGGGGGTTCGGGTGCGGCGGGGTGCGGGTCGGGTCGGCCGCCGAGCTGGAGGACGCCGTCACCCGGGCGCTGAGGGCGCCCGGGCCGACGGTGATCGAGCTGCGTCCGGCGGCGTCGTGAGCTGGGTGCCGCGCCACCGTGTCGGTCGGCGCTGTCCCGGTGGTCGGTTGCAGCCGGACGGCAGGTCGGCAAGACTTCGCCCACGGCTGTTGGCTATGTGGCAAGGTTGACCGCGGAGGGTGGAGGGAGTCGAGATGACGGAGCAGAACGGGTTCGCGAACCGGCTGACGCGCCGCCAGGCGCTCACACGCGGCGCCGGCGGCGTGCTCGCCGCGTCGGCGCTGCCGGCCTTCCTCGCCGCGTGCGGCGACTCGTCGTCGTCGGCCGGCGGCAACACGACGGCGGCGATCGTCAACACCACCGCGACGGTCGGCCCGACGCCGGCCGACCAGGTCACCGGCGACCTGCGGCTGCTGGGCTACCCCGACTGGTACGGGCCCAACGAGTTCAAGGACTTCCACGCCAAGTACCCGAACGCCACGGTCAAGAACGTCCCGGGCGGCCTCAGTGGCGCGGCGCAGCAGATCGCCCAGCTCGCCCAGAACCGCGGCTCGTTCGACCTGACCCTCTCGGGCAAGAACGTCGCCGAGCAGATGCGCCTGGCGGGCCTGCTGGAGCCGTTCGCGGCCGGGGCGGTGCCGAACCTCGAGAACGTCGCGCCCGAGTTCGTCAAGGCGTTCCCGTACGGCATCCCGACCGACTTCGGCAAGGTCGGCTACGCCTACCGCAAGGACCTCATCTCGGAGCGGCCCACCTCCTGGAAGGACCTGTGGACGCTGGCCGCGAAGTACTCGGGCAAGACCACGCTCATCAAGTACGACTCCGACATCCAGGGCAGCGCGCTGAAGTACCTCGGCTACTCGGTCAACACGAAGGACCCGGCCGAGCTGGACGCGATGCAGAAGGCGCTCCTGGAGCTCAAGCCGCACGTCAAGGCGATCATCGACACCGACTACTCGAAGGCGCTGATCCAGGGGACCGCGTACTTCGCCGTCGACTACGACTACGACATCGCCGTCGCGCAGCAGAGCAACAAGAACATCGTCTGGGTGGAGCCGACCGAGGGCGTGGCCGCCTACCTCGAGGGCTGGATCGCGCTGAAGGACTCCAAGCACCTGCCGGCCGTGTGGGCGCTGATGGACTTCCATCTGGAGCCCAAGAACTACGCGTCGTTCATCAACGCGACCGGCTCCTCGTACGTGGCTCCCGCCGCCGAGCCGTACATCAAGAAGACGATCACGAACAACCCGGTGCTGAAGTACTCGCCCGAGGCGCTGAAGAACGTCGAGTTCGAGGGCTTCCTGGGGCCCGAGCAGACCGCCAAGCGCGGCAAGCTGTGGGAGGCGTTCCTCGCCGCCTGACACCGCCGCACCGCCCCGGCCTCGCCCGTCCGGCGAGGCCCGCCCGGTCCGCCGAGCCCGCCTGCGCGGGCTCGGCCACCACGCGCTCGCGCTCCCGAGCGTCGGCTGGACGCTGCTGTTCTTCATCGCGCCGCTCGTCCTGCTGGCCGTCTACTCGTTCGGGACCACGAACCTGCTCACGTTCCAGGTCGAGTTCGGCTGGACGACCGCGAACTACCGCGACGTCTTCCAAGGGCTCTACCTGGACGCGATCCTGCGCTCGCTGCTGCTCTCGGGCTCGGCGACGATCGCGTGCCTGCTGATCGGGTTCCCGGTCGCCTACACGATCTCGCGCGCGCACGGGCGCTGGCAGCTCGTCCTGCTGCTGATGGTGATGGTGCCGTTCTGGACGAGCTTCGTCGTGCGGACGTACGGGGTGTTCAACGTGATCGGCGACCGCGGGCAGCTGCAGCAGCTGCTGAAGGCGGTGGGGATCATCGACGGCGACGTGCACCTGCTGTTCACGCCGGTCGGCGTCGGCATCGGCCTCGTCTACACCTACCTGCCGCTGATGATCCTGCCGCTGTACGTCGCGCTGGAGCGGATCGACCCGGCGCTGCTGGAGGCCGCCAACGACCTCGGCGCCTCGCCGATGCGCGTCCTGCGCCGGGTGATCCTGCCGCTGGCCCTGCCGGGCATCGCGGCCGGCTGCGTCCTCGTCGGCGTGCCGGCGACGGGCGAGTACGTCATCCCGCAGATCCTCGGCGGCGGCAAGACGCTGATGGTCGGCAACGTCGTCGCCGACCAGTTCCTGCAGATCGGCAACTACCCCTTCGGGTCCGCGCTGGCCATCGTGCTGACCGTCATCGTGATGGTCGTGCTCTTGGTCATGCGCTCCCGGTCGGACCGCGGGGAGGCGGTCGCCACGCCATGACCCGTCGCCTGCCGCGCCCCAGCGTGATCTTCACGGCGCTCGTGATGATCTGCCTGTACGCGCCGATCGTGCTCGTGCTCGTCTACTCGGTGAACAAGGACAGCGCGCTGCTGCGCTGGGAGGGGTTCACCTGGAAGTGGTACAGCCAGGCGTTCCACGACCCCGACGTCCGCCACGCGTTCTGGATCAGCGTCCAGGTCGCGCTGCTGTCGACGGCGATCTCGCTGGCCATCGCGATCACCGCGGGCCTGTGGTGGCGCCGTGCGTCCAAGCGCCATCGCCGGGTCTTCGACGCGCTGACGTTCTCGCGCATCGTCCTGCCCGAGGTCGTCTTCGCGCTCGGCCTGTTCATCCTCTTCAAGAAGCTCGGCATCGCCTTCGGGGTCGGCGCGGTCGTGCTCGGGCACGTCGTGTTCAACTCGGCCTACGCGACGATCATCATCCAGGCGCGGCTGGCGACGATGAGCGGCGCGCTGGAGGAGGCCGCCGCCGACCTGGGGGCCAGCCCGTGGCGGGTCTTCCGGCGGGTGACGCTGCCGCTGCTCATGCCGGCGGTGATCGTCGCCGGGCTGCTGACGATCACGTTCTCCTTCGACGACGTGATCGCCTCGCAGTTCCTGGGCGGCACGAGCGCGCAGACCCTGCCGGTGCTCGTGCTCGGCAAGATCCGCCTGCACCTGACGCCGGAGGTCAACGCGATCGGCGCCGGGCTGATGGTCATCACGCTCGTGTCGTTCACCATGGCAGGGCTGGTGACGATGCTGCGACCGACCGGTGCAGGCTCGATGCTCGGCCTCGGCCGGAGGGCGGCGAAGTGAACGGAGGTCCGGTGGAGGCGATGGGAACGACGACGGCGGCTGCCGAGCGCGCGGGCGGGGAGCCCGGGGTCGCGGTCGCCCTGATCGGCCTGCGCCGTGCCTACGGCTCGGTGCTGGCGGTCGACCGGGTCGACGTGGAGATCGCCGACGGCGAGTTCTTCTCGATGATCGGCCCCAGCGGCTGCGGGAAGACCACGACGCTGCGGATGATCGCCGGGCTGGTCGAGCCGAGCGAGGGCCGCATCGAGGTCCACGGCCGCGACGTGACGAAGCTGCGCGCCTACAAGCGCCCGGTCAACACCGTCTTCCAGCAGTACGCGCTCTTCCCGCACATGACGGTCTTCGAGAACGTGGCCTTCGGGCTGCGCGAGCGGCGCGTCGGCCGGGCGGAGATCGCCACGCGGGTGGCGGAGATGCTCGAGCTGGTCGGGCTGACCGGGCGCGAGCGGGCCAAGCCGGCCCAGCTCAGCGGCGGCCAGCAGCAGCGCGTGGCGCTCGCCCGCTCGCTCGTGCTGCGGCCGGAGGTGCTGCTGCTCGACGAGCCGCTCGGCGCGCTGGACCTCAAGATGCGCAAGCAGCTGCAGCTGCAGCTCAAGCGGATCCAGAACGAGGTCGGCATCACGTTCGTCTACGTGACGCACGACCAGGAGGAGGCGTTCTCGATGTCGGACCGCGTCGCGATCATGAGCGGCGGCCTCATCGAGCAGCTCGGCACGCCGCAGGAGGTCTACCAGCGGCCGGTGACCGAGTTCGTGGCCGACTTCGTGGGCGCGTCGAACCGCCGCTACGGCGTGGTGGCGGCGCAGACCGAGGACGGCTACGAGGTCGACCTCGACGGCCTGGGGCGCGTGCGGGCGATCGGCGTGGCGGGGATGGAGGCCGGCCGGCGCATCTGCGCGATCGTCCGCCCGGAGGCGGTCGAGCTGGCGCCGTCGGTCGACGGCTGGACCACGGTGTCGGCGCGGGTGCTCGACCTCTCCTACCTGGGGCCGCACGTGAGCTGCGTGCTGGAGACGCCCGGCGACGAGCTCGTGACGATGAGCCTGCGCGCCGGGGCGGAGATGGTGCTCTCGGTCGGCGACCGCTGCGAGATCGGCTGGCCGCCGAGCGCGACGTGGGTCCTGCCCGCCGACGAGGTGGCGGGCGTGGCCGAGGGGACGGTCGCGGAGCCGGCGTGAGCGTCGACCGCGCCGCCGACGTCGTGATCGTCGGGGCGGGGCCCGCCGGCGGCGTGGTCGCGCGGCGGCTGGCGGCGGCGGGGTTCGGCGTGGTCGCGCTGGAGCAGGGCGACTGGCACGATCCGGCCGACTTCGCGGCGGAGCGCCCGGACTTCGAGCTGCAGGCGCGCACGCGGTGGTCGCCGGACCCCAACGTCCGCGGGCTCGACGCCGACTACCCGGTCGTCGAGCGCGCGTCCGACGTCGCGCCGCTCCTGTTCAACGGCGTCGGCGGCTCGACGCTGCTCTACGCGGCCGACTGGTGCCGGCTGCGCCCGTCGGACTTCCGTGTGCGCACGCTGGACGGCGTCGCCGACGACTGGCCGCTCGACTACCGCGAGCTCGAGCCGTGGTTCGACGCGACCGATCGCGAGATGGCGGTCGCCGGGCTCGCCGGCGACCCCTCGCTGCCGCCGACCGGTCCGCTGCCGGCGCCGCCGCTGCCGATCGGGCCGGGCGGGCGGCGGGTGGCCGCGGCGCACGACCGGCTCGGCTGGCACTGGTGGCCGGGGACGAACGCGGTGCAGCGCGCGGGCTGCGTCCAGTGGGGGACGTGCCTGGAGGGCTGCCCGGTCGGCGCGAAGGCGACGGCTGACCTCACGCACTGGCGCGCCGCGGTCGCGGCCGGCGTGCGGCTGCGGACCGGCGCGCGGGTGCGGCGGGTGCTGCTCGATGCGCGGGGCCGCGCGCGCGGCGTCGCGTACGTCGATCGGGAGGGTCGCGAGCACGAGATCGCGGCCGGCCTGGTCGTCCTCGCCGCCAACGGCATCGGCACGCCGCGGCTGCTGCTGCTCTCGGCCGGACCCGGGCATCCCGACGGGCTGGCCAACCGCAGCGGCCTGGTGGGGCGGCGGCTCATGGTCCACCCGTTCGCGACCGTGGCCGGCGTCTTCGACGAGCCGCTGCGCTCGTGGGTCGGCCACGCGGGACCGAAGATCGTCAGCTACGAGTTCTACGAGACCGACACGACGCGCGGCTTCGTGCGCGGGGCGAAGTGGAGCCTCGGCGGCGTGGCGGGGCCGGTGGGCATCGCCCTCGCCCATCCCGACGACGCTCCGCCGCCGTGGGGCGCCGGCCACCACGACGGGATGCGGGCGCGGCTGGGGCGCACGATGAGCTGGGGGATCTTCACCGAGGACCTGCCCGAGGACGACAACCGCGTCACGCTCGACCCGGACGTGACGGACTCCGACGGGCTGCCCGCGCCGCGGGTGGCGTACCGGATCTCCGAGAACACGTGGCGGATGCTGCGCTTCCACGCCGAGCGGGCGCGCGAGTCGCTGCTGGAGGCGGGCGCCGTGTCGGTGGCCGCGCAGGTGCCGGTGCGCGGGGCGGGCTGGCACTTGCTGGGGACGGCGCGGATGGGCGACGACCCCGAGACGTCGGTCGTGGACCGCTTCGGCCGCGCCCACGACGTCCCGAACCTCTACGTCGCCGACGGCAGCGTCTTCGTGACCTCGGCCGGCGTGAACCCGACGAGCACGATCGTGGCGCTGGCCGCTCGGCTGGCCGACCACCTCGTGGCGCGGCGGCGCGACGTGGCGGTGCCGGCGTGAGCCGCGACGCGCGGCGCCGCGCGGCGTTGCGGCGGGCGGCAGACGCGCTGATCCCGGCGGCCGACGGGCTGCCCTCGGCGGCGGAGGTGGACGTCGAGGCGCTGCTGGCGGCGGACGCTCGGATCGTCGCCGACGTGGCGCGGGCACTGGACGCGTTGGCGGCGCGTGCCGCCGACCTGCTCGCGCCGGCCGACGTGCGCGGCGTCGACGCACGCGAGCCATGCGCGCCGGGCGACGCGCGCGGCACGGAGACCGACCGGCTCCTGCCCGCCCTCGACGCGCTCGCCGCCGCCGATCCCGCGGCGCACGCCGCCCTGGCCCTCGTCGTCGCGACCGCCTACTACGCGGACCCGCGCGTGCGCGCGGCGATCGGCTACGAGGGGCCGCGCGCGATCCCGCTCCCGGCGCCCGACGCCGACGACGACCTGCAACCGCTCCTGGACCGGGTCGTGGCGCGCGGGCCGCGCTACCGCGAGATCCCGCCGAGCTGAGCCACCGCGTCCTCCCACCAGCGCAGCAGCAGCGCGCGGACGACCTCGGCGTCGGTGTCGCCCAGCCACCCGCTCGCGCGCACGCGCGCGACGTGCGCTTGGAGCTCGCCGGGGACCTCCACCTCCACGTCGCGCAGCGCCATCCCGCGCCAGGGGAACGACGGCGCCGGCCCGACCGGCGCGGCGGGCGCCGGCCGCTCCGGCTCGCCGGGCCGCACGACGACCCGCACCGGCCCCAGCTCGTACAGCGAGCTGCCGAACAGGTCGCTCGCACACGGGTTGACGACGACGAGCACGTCGGTCAGCGCGCGCAACTCGACGAAGTCGCCGCGTCGGCAGGCGACCGGCCAATAGCAGAGCTGGCCGTCCGCGGTGACGTCGGACGGCAGCCACAGGTTCAGCGGGTCGTGCTGCTCGCGCGGGTCCAGGCCCCAGTGCCGCTGCACCTCGCGCTGGATGTCGGTGCAGTTGGAGTGGCCCGGGATCCCCGTGAGCTGCTCGAACTCGAACGCGCTGCAGGCCGGGAACGAGAGGTCGTGCGGTCCGGCGCTGTCGCCCTCGATCGCCAGCAGCGGGATCTCCGGCGGCGACGACCAGAGGATCGCCCCGGTCGTCACGCGGAGCCCGTGCAGCGAGCGGGTGCGGGCGGCGTCGAAGCGCTGGCGCGGCGGGCGCAGCGCGAACGCGTTCACATCGGCGCACTGGCCGTCGACGACCTGCTCGACGCGCAGGAGATCGCCCTCGGCGAGCGCGGCGCCGGCGCCGGTGCCGGCCGCGACGAGCTCGTCGACGACCGCGTCGGCCGGGCGCGGGCTGGGCGGGCGGCCCGCGGGGCGGGGCGACCGCCAGCGCGGGGCGGGCGCGCGCTGCGTGTCGTGGTGCACCGCGATCGGGACGAGCTCGGCGATCGACGCGGCGGCGCCGGTCGTGGCGAGCGCGGCGTCGAGCACCGCGAGCTGCTGGTCGTTGAGCCGAAGCGTGACGCGCATGGCCGAGCCCGTGTCGCGCAGCCTGGCCAACGGCCGGTGGCAATGTCGCACGCCGACGGCTAGGCTCGCGCGTCGTGGCCGTGCCCGACGTCGTCGACCTCTGCCGCGCGCTCGTGCGGGCTCCGTCGGTCGGCGACGTCCACGGTGAGGCGGCGGTCGTCGCCGAGCTGGTGCGGTGCTTCGCGGGCGTGGCGGGCTGCGCGGTCGAGATCGTCGAGCCCGCGCCGGGCCGCCCGAGCCTGCTCTGCACGCTGGACTCCGGCCGCCCCGGTCCGACGGTCCTGCTCAACGGCCATGCCGACACGGTCGCGCCGGGGGAGGGGTGGACGCATGACCCGTACGGCGGCCGGGTCGATCACCGGCGCCTCTGGGGCCTGGGCGCGTCCGACATGAAGGGCGGCCTCGCCGCCATCGCCTGCGCGACGCTGCGGCTCGCGGCGCGCGGCGGACCGCCGGCCGGCCGACTCCTCCTCGCCGCGACCGCCGACGAGGACGCCGGCATGGCGTGGGGCGTCCCGTGGCTGGCCGCGCGCGGGCTGCTCGACGCCGACGCGGCGATCGTCGCCGAGGCATGCGGCGTCGCCACCGACTTCGACGCGCTGCCGATCGCCGTGCGCGGCTACGCGTACGTCGAGGTGGAGGTGCGCAGCCCGCCGCACGCCCATGCCTCGCTCTACGACCCCGCCCGCCCGCACGCGGTCGCCGTGGCCAGCGAGCTGGTCCTGGCGATCGAGCGCGAGCTGCGCCCCGCGCCGACGACCCATCCGCTGTACCCCGGTGGCCCGACCGTGGTCGCCGGCTACGAGCTCGCGGGCGGCGAGGCGCTCGGGCGCCTGCCCGAGCGCGCGACCTTCTCGGTCGGCGCGCGGCTGCTTCCGGGCGCCGACGCCCCGGCGTTTCTCGACGAGCTCGCGGCGTTCGCGCGCGCCCGCGCATCCGGCTGCGAGATCGTCGTGCGCCCCTGCGAGCCGAGCCCGTTCGCGCCGGGCATGGAGCTCGATCCCGCCCACCCGCTCGTGTCGCTCGCGAGCGCTGCGGTCCAGGCCGTCGTCGGCGCGGGTCCGGCGGTCGGCGGCTGGCCCGGGTTCTCGGAGGCGGCGTTCCTCGCCGCGCGCGGCATCCCGACGCTTCCCGCGCTCGGCCCGGGGCTGATCGCGCTCGCCCACGGGCCGGACGAGTGGGTCGGCGTCGAGGCGCTGCGCCGCGCGGTCGCGGTCTACGACGACCTGCTCGACCGCCTGCTGCGCCCCGACACGCCGATCGCGTCGTGAAGGGCCACTAGCTCCAGGGGTAGGGGCTGTTGGAGACCGGATGCAGCTGGCCGGTCGCGAACCGCTCGTAGGCGAACGGCGCGAGCAGGGTCGAGTGGCCGCCCTGGAGGACGCGGGCGATCTCCTGGCCGACGGCGATCATCTTGTAGCCGTGGTTGGAGTCGGCGGCGACGTAGACGTTCGGCCGCATCCGGTCGAACACGGGGAAGTTGTCGACGGTGAAGGCGCCGGCGCCGCCGGAGCGGACCTGGCGGTAGAGGGGGCGGCTGCCCTCGAAGCGGCGCAGGCAGTGGGAGAGCGCGGCCGACCACATGTCGGCGAAGCCGTCGTCGACCGACCCGGTCGGGTAGGGGTCGAGCTCGATCGCGTGGCCGAGCTTGATGGGGGCGGCGCCGCCCTGCACCGAGTCGCGGTCGGGCTTGACGTAGATGCCCCACGGCTCGTCGGTGATGAGCCGGCCCGCGTCGTCGCGCAGCTCGCTGTGGCTGTCGACGTGCAGCACCGGGGAGGGGGAGCCGTCGGCGGTGACGAACGTCGCGGGGTCGACGGCGACCTCGCCCTCCTGCAGGTACCAGTAGGTCCACATCGGCAGGTCCTCGGCGACGCTGCCGTCGGGCTGGCGGACGTCCAGGCGATCAGGCAGGTCGAGCATCGCCCAGAGCTGCGGCACCCACGGTCCGACCGCGACGACGACCTGCTCGGGGGTCAGGTCCCCGACGCTCGTGCGGACGGTCGTCACGGCGCCCGCCCCGTCCAGCTCGAAGCCGGTGACCTCGACGCCGGTCTCGATCCGCGCCCCCGCCTCGCGTGCCTTCGCCGCCAGGCCCTCCATCGACTCGCGGTTGAAGGCGAACCCGCCGGCCCGCTCGTGGAGGCACACGGTCAACCCGGGCGCCCGCCAGTCGGGGTACAGGCCGCGCATGTGCTCGAAGACCTCGCGCTCCCCGACGATCAGCTCGGACGGGTAGCCGATCCGCTGCTGGCGCTCGAACACCTCCGTGAGGTCGCCCTCCTGGGCGGCCGGGCCGAGGGCGACGTACCCGGACCCGTGGTAGTGGAACGCCGCGGGGTCGCTCTCCCAGATCTCCACGCAGGCGGCCATCAGCTCGCTCATCGCCGGCTGGAAGTAGTTGTTGCGCACCACGCCGCAGGCGATCCCGGAGGCCCCCGCCGCGATCCCGGTCTTGTCGATCACGGTCACGTCCACCCCGTCGCGCGCGAGATGCCACGCCGTCGACAGGCCGTGCACGCCCGCACCGATCACCAGGACGGACGGGGACGAGGGGAAGGTGGGCGGCATCGTGCTCCTCCGAGAGCGTGCAGCGGGGCAGGTGCGAGCCACATTACCAACGCAGGTTGGCGGAAGCGAATCGCTCAGCGGCTCCACGGATCGCGCCCGCGCACCCGCGCCCACGCGTACCGCGCGAGCAGCTCCGCCCAGTCCGCCGCACCGGCAACGAGATGCCCCAGGGGCCCGGTGAGGTACCAGGCGCGAAGGCGCTCGAGCGCGTCGGCGGGCATCGGCGCCGATCGTAATGCGGCGACGGATCAGGCGGGCTCCGGGACGACGAGGCTGAAGGTGGTGGTCGTGGCGCCGGCGTGGCCGTAGGCGTGCGGCCAGGTCGCGTGGACCACAGCTCGAGTGGGCCCTGACTGACGAGGAGTCGCGCGGAGCTGCCGGCGGGCGTGGACCACCGCGTCATCGCATCCTGCTGTGGCACGACGGCCACCGGCTGGGACGGTGGCTGCTTGGCGACGAGGTCGGTGAGCGTGATGCCGAGCGTCGCGGCGATAATGCTCGAGGTGGTGCAGCGACGGTCGGTGGAGCCGGAGACGTGGGCGGTGATGGCGGGGCGCGGGGCGCGGGGTCCCGGTGCGCCGCTCAACGTCCCTCCGGTGCTGGCGTCCACCTTCGAGCTGGACCCCCGGCGGGGCTACAGCCGCGACGACGCCACGCCGACCTGGGAGGCGTTCGAGGAGGTCCTGGGCGGGCTGGAGGGCGGCGAGGCGGTCGCGTTCGCCTCGGGCATGGGCGCCGTCGCGGCGATCTTCGACCTGCTTGCGGTCGGCGCGACCGTGGTGCTCGGCGACGACTGCTACCAGGGGGTCGCGGGCTTGGCCGAGGCTGGCGCCGCGCAGGGTCGCTGGCGCGTGATCCGCGTCGCCGTGGAGGACACGCCCCGCTGGCTCGAGCTCGCGACGACCGCCGACCTGCTGTGGCTGGAATCGCCATCCAACCCGCTGCTCGCGGTCGCCGACCTGCGCGCCCTCTGTGCGGCGTCCCGCACGGCGGATGCCCTCGTCGTGGTCGACAGCACGATGGCGACGCCGTTGGTGCAGCGACCGCTCGAGCTGGGCGCCGACTTCGTCGTGCACTCCGCGACCAAGTACCTGGGCGGGCACTCCGATCTGCTGCTCGGCGCCGTCGTCGCGCGCTCCGACGAGCGCGCGCGAGCGCTGCGGACGCGGCGTGAGCTGGCCGGCGCGACGCCCGGCGCGCTGGAGGCCTACCTCGCGGTGCGCGGGATCCGCACGCTTCCGCTGCGACTGGAGCGCGCAACCGCGTCGGCCAGCGCCCTCGCCGCACGGCTCGCTCAGCACCCGAGGTCGCGGCCGTGCGCTATCCCGGGCTGCCCGACCATCCCACCCACGCCCTCGCGCGCGGCTTCATGTCCGGCTTCGGCGCGGTCATCTCGTTCGACGTCCGCGGCGGCGCCGAGCGCGCGGACGCCGTCTGCCGATCGCTGCAGGTCATCCGCCACGCCACGAGCTTCGGCGGCGTCGAGTCGACGATCGAGCGCCGGGCCGCGATCCCGGGCCAGACCCACCTGCCTGCCGGTCTGCTGCGCCTGAGCGTCGGCTGCGAGCATGTCGAGGACCTCTGGCGAGACCTCGACCGAGCTCTGACCCTCTGACGGTATGGGCGACATGTCGGGCTGGACCGACCGCCTCGATCCAGCCCCGCTGACCCGGAGTGACGCGGGCGGTGATGATCTAGGGTTCGCGGCGCCGTGAACGGCCGCGTTCTCATCCTCTCCTGGGAGTACCCACCGGTCGTCGAGGGCGGCCTGGCCCGCCACGTGCGCAAGCTCAGTGAGGAGCTCGTCCGCCAGGGCACCGAGGTCCACGTCCTCACCCGCGGCGCGACCGCGCGCGAGCTGCGTGCCGGCGTGCGCGTCCACCGCGTCCCCGAGCCGGACTGGCCGCGCGACCTGGACCGCTTCCTGGCCTGGGTCGACGCGATGAACGACGACATGTGCCAGGCTGGCGTCGCGCTCACGCAGGAGCTCGACTTCGACCTCGTCCACGGTCACGACTGGCTCGTCGCACGCGCCGCCTCCACGCTCGCCGACCGGATCGGCGTCCCGTTCCTGGCGACCATCCACGCCACCGAGCACGGCCGCCACCAGGGCTGGGTGGACCGGCCGCCGCAGTCGACGATCCACGCCACCGAGCGCTGGATGGCCCACCGGGCCGACGCCCTCATCACCTGCTCGCACTACATGTGCGGCCACGTGGCCGACGTCTTCGACGTCGACGAGACGGCGATCACCGTGATCCCCAACGGCATCGACCCGACCGACCTGCAGCCGGTCGGCGACCTCGACGCGCTGCGTGCCCGCTTCGCCGCGCCCGGCGAGCGGCTCCTGCTGCTCGTCGGCCGGCTCGTCTACGAGAAGGGCTTCCAGTTCGCGCTCGAGGCGCTGCCGTCCGTGATCGAGCAGGTGCCGAGCCTGCGCTTCGTCGTCGCCGGCGCGGGCACGCACGAGGACGAGCTCCGGCGCCAGGCCCGCGACCTGGGCCTCGACGCGCACGGGACCTTCGCCGGCTGGATCGGCGACGACGTCCTCCACGCCCTCTACCGCGTGAGCGACCTATGCGTCGTCCCCTCGCTCTACGAGCCGTTCGGCCTCGTCGCGCTGGAGGCGATGGCCAGCGGCTGCCCGTGCATCGTCGCCAACACCGGCGGCCTGGCCGAGGTGGCGCCCACCGACGACGTCGCGCTGCGCTTCCGCTCGCGCGATCCGCGCTCGCTCGCGCGCATGATGCAGAAGGTGCTGACCGACGACGCGCTGCGCGACCGCCTCGTCACGCAGGCCTCCGAGCACGTCCTGCGCTTCGACTGGTCCGACGTCGCCCACCGCACGCGCGCCCTCTACGCCGCGCTGGTCGAAGCCCGCGCGGACGCTATCGTCAGCCGCCCATGAAGACGACCGTCACCGAGCTGCCCGAGTCCCGCGTCCGCGTCGAGGCCGAGGTCCCGCCCGAGGAGGTCGAGCGCGAGGTCGCCAAGACGGCGCGCCAGCTCGGCCGCGAGATGCGCATCCCGGGCTTCCGCAAGGGCAAGGTGCCGCCGCCGGTCGTCATCCGCCGCATCGGCCGCGCCGCCGTCCTCACCGAGACGGTCCAGGACGCGCTCGGCCGCTGGTACGTCGACGCCGTCGGCGACGCGAAGATCGCGCCGGTCGGCGAGCCCGACATCAAGCTGCCCGACGAGCTCCCCGGCGAGGGCGAGCCGTACGCGTTCACGGTCGAGATCGGCGTGCGGCCCGCCGCCACGCTCGGCGCGTACAAGGGCGTCGAGGTCGGTCGCCGCGAGCCCGCCGCCGACGACGCGGCCGTGGACGCCGAGCTCGAGGCGCTGCGCGAGCGCGCCGCCCGCCTGGAGACCGCCGAGCGCGCGGCCCAGGAGGGCGACTTCGTCGTCATGGACTACGTCGGCTCGATCGACGGCGAGGAGTTCGAGGGCGGCGCCGGCCGCGACCAGATGGTCGAGCTCGGCTCCGGCCGCCTCATCCCCGGCTTCGAGGAGCAGCTCGTCGGCGCGACCGCCGGCGAGGAGCGCACCGTCGAGGTGACCTTCCCCGATGAGTACGGCGCCGCCCACCTGGCGGGCAAGGACGCGACGTTCGCGGTCTCCGTCAAGGAGGTCAAGGAGAAGGTCCTGCCCGAGCTCGACGACGACTTCGCCGTCGACCAGGCCGGCTTCGACTCGCTCGACGAGCTGCGCGAGGACATCGCCGGCAAGCTGAAGGAGGCCGACGAGCGGGCGGTCGAGTCGGCCTACCGCGAGGCGGTGCTCGACGCGGTCGCCAAGAACGCCACCGTCGACGTGCCCGACTCGCTCGTCGAGGCCCGCGCCCGCGAGCTGTGGGACCGCATGCTGCACTCGCTCTCCCACCAGGGCATCTCCAAGGACGCCTACCTGCGCATCGCGGGCAAGAGCGAGGAGGAGCTGCTGGAGGAGGCCAAGCCCGAGGCCGAGAAGGCGCTGCGCCGCGAGGCGGTCATCGCCGCGGTCGTGGCCGCCGAGGAGATCGACCCGGCCGACGGCGACGTCCTCGACGCGCTGCAGGCCTCGGCCGCCCGCGAGGGCGTCAAGCCCGAGAAGCTGCGCGACCGCCTGGAGCGCAACGGCCGCCTCGCCGATCTCAAGGAGGACCTCGCCGCCCGCCGCGCGATCGACCTCCTCGTCGAGGAGGCCAAGCCGATCAGCGTCGAGCAGGCCAAGGCGCGCGACCTGCTGTGGACGCCCGAGCAGGGCGAGGAGCCCGCGGGCTCCGGCCAGCAGCTCTGGACGCCCGGCTCCTGACCGGCGCGGCGCTCAAGCCGCCCGGAGCGCAGACGACGACTGGGTAGACTGGGTCGCCACGGCCAGGGGGAGGAATCGCCCCCGCACGGAGCGAATCGAAGCGAGGATCATGAGCCCACTTGTCCCCATGGTGGTCGAGCAGACGTCGCGAGGCGAGCGCGCCTTCGACATCTACTCGCGCCTCCTCAACGAGCGCATCATCTTCCTGGGGACCCCGGTCGACGACCAGATCGCGAACCTGATCGTCGCGCAGCTCCTGCACCTGGAGTCCGAGGATCCCGACAAGGACATCTCGATCTACATCAACTCGCCGGGCGGCTCGGTCTACGCAGGGCTGGCCATCTACGACACGATGCAGTTCATCAAGCCCGACGTGCAGACGATCTGCGTCGGCATCGCGATGAGCATGGGCGCCCTGCTGCTCGCCGGCGGCGCGCCGGGCAAGCGGATGGCGCTGCCCAACGCGAAGATCCTCATCCACCAGGTCAGCTCCGGCTTCCAGGGTCAGGCCACGGACATCGAGATCCACGCGCGCGAGATCATCGACATTCGTCAGCGTCTGGACCACATCATCGCCAAGCACACGGGGCAGACCTACGAGAAGGTGTCCAAGGACACGGAGCGCGACTACTTCATGTCGTCCGAGGAGGCGAAGGAGTACGGCATCATTGACCGGGTGATCTCGGAGCACTAGCTTCGAGGTCTCGCGGAACGCCGGCAGGCGACGAGGCATGGCCCGACCCACCGACTCCAACGAGCAGCTTCTCTGCAGCTTCTGCGGCAAGTCCCAGCGGCAGGTCAAGAAGCTCATCGCCGGGCCCGGCGTCTACATCTGCGACGAGTGCATCGACCTGTGCAACGAGATCATCGAGGAGGAGCTCACCGAGACGAGCGAACTCCGCTTCGATGAGCTCCCCACGCCGCGTGAGATCCGCGCGTTCCTCGACGACTACGTCGTCGGGCAGGAGGGCGCGAAGAAGATCCTGTCGGTGGCCGTCTACAACCACTACCGGCGCATCCAGTACGAGCAGAAGTCCGGCTCCACCCGCCGCGACGACGTCGAGCTGGCCAAGAGCAACATCTTGCTGCTCGGCCCGACAGGCTGCGGCAAGACCCACCTCGCCCAGACGCTGGCGCGGATGCTCAACGTGCCGTTCGCCGTTGCCGACGCCACCGCGCTCACCGAGGCCGGCTACGTCGGCGAGGACGTCGAGAACATCCTGCTCAAGCTGATCCAGGCCGCCGACTACGACGTCAAGAAGGCCGAGACCGGGATCATCTACATCGACGAGGTCGACAAGATCGCCCGCAAGGCCGACAACCCGTCGATCACGCGCGACGTGTCCGGCGAGGGCGTCCAGCAGGCGCTCTTGAAGATCCTGGAGGGCACGACGGCGAGCGTGCCTCCCCAAGGCGGGCGCAAGCATCCCCACCAGGAGTTCCTCTCGATCGACACGACGAACATCCTGTTCATCTGCGGCGGGGCGTTCGCCAACCTCGACAAGGTCATCGAGCGGCGCATCGGCCACAAGGGCATCGGCTTCGGCGCGGCGATCGAGTCCCACCACCACAAGGACACCGGCGAGGTCTTCGAGCACTGCCTCCCGGAGGACCTCGTCAACTACGGCTTGATCCCCGAGTTCATCGGCCGCCTGCCCGTCGTCAGCGCCGTCCACCAGCTCTCGCGCGACGACCTCATCACGATCCTCACCGAGCCGCGCAACGCGCTGGCCAAGCAGTTCCAGCGCTTCTTCTCCTTCGACCAGATCGAGCTCGTGTTCTCCGACGAGGCGCTGGCGGCGATCGCCGACAAGGCCCTGGAGCGCGAGACCGGCGCGCGCGGCCTGCGCTCGATCCTCGAGGAGATCCTGCTCGACGTGCAGTTCGAGCTGCCGTCGCGGCGCGACGTCAAGAAGTGCGTCGTGACCAAGGAGACGGTCTCGCGGGGCAACCCGCCGACGCTCGTCACCGAGGCGGCCGGCGAGGACGACGACACCGGTCGCGCGGCCTCCGCGTAGGGGCGCTCGTGGCTCCGCGGCTCAGCTCCCTGCGACGCGTCCGCTGGCTGCTGCTCTTCGAGCTGGCCCGGATGACGCACGGCCACATCATGGAGGTCACCTCGCCCGCCGACCGCCGTCGCGTGATGGAGATCGTCAAGGCGTCCAAGGGCGATCCGCGCAAGATCTCCGCCCGCGACCGCGACGACCTCAAGCGCATCGCCGGCCAGCTCCACCTCGGCCAGCTGGCGATGGGGCTCGGGCCGAGCCTGCTGGGCCGCGGCAAGCGCCGGTAGCGCGCCGCGCGGTCGATCTACACTCCACCGCTCACATGAGCGACCTGGAGTCCCGCACCCGCTTCGAGCCGGCCGAGGTGGAGTCGCGCATCACCGAGCGCTGGCTGTCGTCGGGCCTCTTCCATCCGCCGGCGGAGGGCGAGCCGGCCGAGAACTACTCGATCGCGATCCCGCCGCCGAACGTGACCGGCGCGCTGCACATGGGCCACGCGCTCAACGGGACCGTCCAGGACTGCCTCATCCGCCTCGCGCGGATGGAGGGCAAGCGCACGAAGTGGATCCTCGGGACCGACCACGCGGGGATCGCCACCCAGAAGCAGGTCGAGCAGCTGCTGGCCCGCGAGGGGACCTCGCGCCAGGAGCTGGGCCGCGAGGCCTTCGTCGAGCGGGTGTGGGAGTGGCGGCGCGAGTACGGCTCCACGATCGTCCAGCAGTTCAAGCGGCTGGGCGCCTCCTGCGACTACGAGGCGGAGCGCTTCACGCTCGACGACGGATACGTCCAGGCGGTCCTGAAGGTCTTCGTCGACCTCTACGAGAAGGGCCTGATCTACCGCGACAACCGCATGGTCAACTGGGACCCGGGCCTCGGCTCGGCGATCAGCGACCTCGAGGTGGAGGAGCGCGAGGTCACCGACACGCTGTACTCGATCGCCTACCCGCTGGAAGGTGGCGGCGAGGTCGTGATCGCCACGGTGCGCCCGGAGACGATGCTCGCCGACACCGCGATCGCGGTGAACCCGTCCGACGAGCGCTACCGCGATCTCATCGGCCGCACGGCGATCCTGCCGCTCGTGGGGCGGCGCCTGCCGATCATCGGCGACGACTACGTCAAGACCGACTTCGGCACCGGCGTCCTGAAGATCACGCCGGGCCACGATCCCAACGACTTCGAGATCGGTCGCGCGCACGGCCTCGACGAGGTCACCGTGATCGGCGAGGACGGGCGCATGACCGCGGAGGCGGGCGAGCGGTTCGCCGGGCTGACGGTCGAGGAGGCTCAGCGCGCGGTCGTCGAGGCGCTCGACGCCGAGGGCGCGATCCGGGTGCGCGAGCCGTACACCCACATGGTCCCGTTCAGCCACCGCTCCGGCGCGCGCGTGGAGCCGCTCATCTCGCTGCAGTGGTTCATGCGCATGGAGCCGCTGGCCGCGCCGGCGATCGAGGTGGTGCGCGAGGGGCGCGTGCGCTTCGTGCCGGAGCGCTGGGAGCGGGTCTACCTGCAGTGGATGGAGGAGATCCGCCCGTGGTGCATCTCGCGCCAGCTGTGGTGGGGCCACCAGATCCCGGTGTGGTACCGCGGGGAGTCGGAGGTCTACTGCGGCGTGGAGCCGCCGGACGGTGAGGGCTGGGAGCGCGACCCCGACGTCCTCGACACCTGGTTCAGCTCGGCGCTGTGGCCGTTCGCCACGCTCGGCTGGCCGGACGAGACGCCGGAGCTGCGGGCGTTCTACCCGACGAACGTGCTCTCGACGGCGCGCGACATCATCTTCCTGTGGGTCGCGCGGATGATCATGATGGGGCTGGAGTTCCGCGGCGAGATCCCGTTCGAGGACGTGTACATCCACTCCGTGATCCAGGCGCCCGACGGGCGGCGGATGTCGAAGTCGCTGGGCACGGGCATCGATCCGCTCGACGTCATCGACGCCCACGGGGCGGACGCGACGCGCTTCGGCCTGCTGGCGATGTCGTCCACGCAGGACGTGCGGTACTCGGCCGAGAAGGTCGAGCAGGGGCAGCGGCTGGCCAACAAGCTCTTCAACGCCTCGCGCTTCGTGCTCCTGCGCGTGGCCGACGGCGTGCAGGCGGCGCCGGTGCCGCGCGCGGTCGAAGACCGGTGGATCCTCTCGCGGCTGCAGCGGGCCAAGCGGGCGACGCGCGAGGCGATCGAGGCCTACGAGTTCCACCGCGCGGCGCTGGGCCTCTACGACTTCGTCTTCGAGGAGCTCTGCGACCGCTACATCGAGCTGGTCAAGCCGCGGCTGGACGACGAGGACGTGCAGGCGACGCTGCTGCACGTGCTGCGCGAGACGCTCGCGATGGCCCACCCGGTGATCCCGTTCGTGACCGAGGAGATCTGGTCGTTCGTCCCCGGCACCGACGGCTTGCTGCTGGCGGCCGCGCCGTACCCCGAAGCCGACGACGCGCTCCTGGACGAGGTCGCCGAGGCGGCGGTCGAGCGCCAGTTCGAGGCGGTCAACGCCGTGCGCGGGTGGCGGCAGGCGGTCGGCGTGCCGCCGGGGCCGAAGCTGCGGGCGACCGTGAACGGCGACTTCGACGGCATCCTGCCCGGCATCGCGCTGCTGGCGCGGCTGGAGATCGAGGTCGGCGACGAGGAGCCGGCCGCGGTGATCCCGGTCAGCGGCGGGACGATCGCGATCCTCGAGAGCGAGGCGGTCGATCTCGACGCCCACGCCAAGCGGGTGGCCGAGCAGCGTACGACGCTCGAGTCCGAGATCGCGCGGGCCGAGTCCAAGCTCGCCAACGAGGGGTTCGTGGCCAAGGCGCCGGCGCCGGTCGTCCAGGCCGAGCGCGACAAGCTGCAGCGGCTGAGACGCGAATTGGAGGAGCTGTGAGCGAGGCGTCGTCGTGAGCCCCGCGCGCGCGTCGGGATCGCCGGGCCGCTGGAGCGAGCGCGACGCCGAGCGCTACCTGCTCGGCCTGGAGCTGTTCGGCATGCGGTTCGGCCTGGACCGCATGCGCCGGCTGCTCGTCGCGCTCGGTGAGCCGCAGCAGCGCTTCGACACGATCCATGTCGTCGGCACGAACGGCAAGTCGTCCACCGTGCGGATGATCGCCGCGATCCTCGAGCGCCACGGGCTGCGGACCGGCGCGTACCTGTCGCCGCACCTCGTCTCGTTCGCCGAGCGCGTGCGCATCGAGGAGCGCGACCTCACGCCCGACGCGTTCGCCGCCGCGGTGCGGCGCGCCGCGGGGGCGGCGGCCAAGGTCGACCGAACGCTGGAGGACGACGACCGGGTGACCCAGTTCGAGGCGCTCACCGCCGCGGCGTTCTCCGCGATGGCCGACGCCGGCGTCGACGTGGGCGTCATCGAGGCCGGGCTGGGCGGCCGCTGGGACGCGACGAACGTCATCGACTCGCGGGTGGCCGTGCTGACCAACGTCGGCCTGGAGCACACGCGCTGGTTGGGGCCGACGGTGCGCGACATCGCGCGCGAGAAGCTCGCGGTGGTGCGGCCGGGGTCGACGCTCGTGGTCGGCGCCGACCTCCATCCCGACGCGATGGACGAGGCGCGCCAGGTCGACGCGAAGCTCGTCGAGGCGCCGGCCGACCTCCACGTCGACCTGCTGGCCCGCGGCGGCTTCCAGCGGCGCAACTTCGCGCTGGCGTGGACGGCGGCCGAGGCGTACCTCGGCGATCTCGACGCGGTGCAGGTCGCCGCCGCGGCGGCCGCGACCCGGGTGCCGGGGCGCTTCGAGCAGGTCTCCGACGATCCGCCGACGTTCTTCGACGGCGCCCACAACCCGGGCGGCATGGCGGCGCTCGCCGACACGCTGCGCGAGGAGCTCGGCGATCGTCCGCTGACGCTCGTGCTGTCGATCCTCGACGACAAGGACGCCGGCGAGATGCTGCGCCACGTCGTCCCGCTCGCGCACCGGGTGATCGCCACCTCCAACGCCAACCCGCGAGCGCTCTCGCCCGCCACGCTGGAGTCGCTGGCCCGCCAGGTCGGGGCCGAGGACGTCGAGGTCCTGCCCGACCCGCGCCGCGCCCTCGCCCGTGCCCAGCTCGCGGCGCTGGACGACGCCGGCGTCGTGCTCGTGACGGGCTCGATCTACCTCATCGCGGACCTGCTGCGCACGGACCGCAGCCGACCGGGGTCGACGCTGTGAGCGGACCGCGATGAACGACCAGCGCGGTCCGTCGATGCTCGGCGCGGTGGCGATCGTCGCGATCGGCGTCGCGCTGATCATCCTCGTGTTCTTCGCCATCGGCTACGGGTTCGGGCGGTTGTTCCTGTAGCGGGGCGGGCGCGCTCCGTTGTTGGCCGCTTCGCGCTCGGCTGCCGGCGTCGGCTGCGGGTCACGCGGCGCTGAACGGCGCATCGAAGGCGAACGGGCGTTGCCGGCGCTCGAGCGGCGCTCCTCTGTGGGGGTGGGTTGGATCCGCATCGGATACCGACGTCGATCCAACCCACCCCGCTCACGGAAACCGCGACGCCCGGGCGCCGGCGCGAACGCACGCCGCCTTCGATGCCGCCGTTCTGCGCCGCTTCGAGCCGCAGCCGACGGCGGCAGCCGAGCGCGAAGCGGCCGGTGCCGCGCCCCCGGGCGGCGCCGGCCGCCGAGCGCGCAGCGGCCCCGCGAGACCCGGCCTACGCCGCCGCGCCGAGGCGCTTGGCGGTGGTGCCCGGCGGGCCAGCGCGTCGGCGCCGCGGCGCATCGTCACGGGGAGCTCGCGCTCGAACCACGCGACCAGGATCTGCTCCTGGTTGGCGAAGGAGCGGTACAGCGAGGAGCGCGCCAGGCCGACCTCGGCCGCGATGTCGGCGAGGTCGACGCCGGCGATGCCGCGCTGCGCGAAGAGCCGCGCGCCCGCCTCGACGATCGCGTCGGTCCGGCGGCGGCAACCGCTCCGCCCGACGGACCCTCTAGCCTCTTGGCCATGGTCGCCGTGTTCGGGATCGACAGCGACGGGCTCAACCTCGCCGTCAACCTGCTGATCCTCTTCCTCGTCGTCATCTGGATCGCCCTGATCTACTGGACGTTCGCCGATGCGCGGCGCCGCATCGAGGACCGCATGCTCGTCGGCTGCGCGACCGCCGCCAGCCTCTTCCCGTTCGTGGGGACGATCGTCTACATGATCGTCCGTCCGCCCGAGTACCTCGACGACGTGCGTGAGCGCGAGCTGGAGATGCAGGCCGCCGAGGCGCGCCTCCACGAGCTCGACCACCAGCTCTGCCCACACTGCGACTATCCGGTCCAGCGCGACTTCATCCGTTGCCCGAGCTGCCTGCGCCGCCTCAAGGACCCGTGCGTGAGCTGCCAGCGGCCGCTCGACCCCGCCTGGCCGATCTGCCCCTATTGCGAGACCGAGGTCCCCGGGGCGGTCGAGCCGGCCCCGCGCCGCCGTCGACGCCGCGAGCGCGAGGCCGACCCCTACGACATGGGGGAGACTGCTGCCTTCGACATCACGTCCGAGCCGTAGCTCGCGGCCGACCCGACCTGCTCATCGACGGCTCCAAACGCCCCCGCATCCGGGGGCGTTCTGCGTTCCGGAGCGCCGTGTCGGACCGTGTGGCGAGCACGATCCGCCCACTTGGCCCTTGACGAGGCCTGGGTGGTGCGAGAGGATGCCGCGCAAGCCGTATCTCATATCTTATGCCTGAGTCTTCCCACACCCTCTCTCCAGCGGTCGCTCCCTCGAAGGCGCCAGGCGGATCCGCGCCGGCTGAGGCCGAGAGCGCCCGCGGGCAGCGTCTGCGCCAGGTGCTCAGGCTGCTCCCGACGATCGCGGTGCCGCTCGCGATCCTCGCCATCTGGCAGCTCTACTGCTCGCTGGCCGACGTCGACCCGACCGTGCTGCCGACGCCCAGCCGCGTGGTCGACCAGCTCTTCCAGTCCCGTGACATCGCGTGGACGCACACGTGGCAGACCCTGCAGGAGACGTTCGTCGGCTTCGCCGTCTCGATCGTCTTCGCGCTCGTCGTGGCGGTCGCGATGGATCAGATCGGCTGGCTGCGGCGCGCGATCTACCCGATGCTCGTCGCCTCGCAGACGATCCCGGTGATCGCGATCGCGCCGCTGATGATCATCTGGTTCGGCTTCGGACTGCTGCCGAAGGTGCTGGTGATCATCCTCGTCACGTTCTTCCCGATCGTGGTCGCCCTCCTCGACGGCTTCGCGTCGACCGAGCGCGAGACGATGAACCTGCTGAAGACGATGGGCGCCTCGCGCCTGCAGACCTTCCGGCTCGTGCGCTTCCCCGGGGCGCTGCCGTACTTCTTCACCGGGCTGCGGATCTCGGCCACCTATGCGGTGATCGCCGCGATCTTCGCCGAGTACGTCGGCGCCTACACCGGCCTGGGCATCTGGATGGCGCAGTCGAAGAACGCGTTCCGCACCGACCTGGTGTTCGGCGCGATCGCCATCAGCGCGCTCGTCAGCGTGCTGCTCTTCCTGGTCGTCGCGCTGATCTCCCGGATCGCGATGCCCTGGTACCACGCCGCGCGGGAACGGAGCTGACGAGATGAGCACGATCACCACCGCGCCGGCGGCGTCCGCCACGATCGAGCTGGCCGGCGTCTCCAAGACGTTCTCCGGCCGCAACGGGGAGGTCCCGGTCCTCCGCGACGTGGACTTCGAGGCGCGCGCCGGGGAGTTCGTCTCGGTCATCGGGCCCAGCGGCTGCGGCAAGTCGACGTTGTTCAGCCTCATCGCCGGCCTGGCGAGCGCCGATGCCGGGACGATCGCGATCAACGGCGAGCGGCTCGACCCCGACGACCATCCGGTCGCCTACATGCCGCAGAAGGACCTGCTGCTGCCGTGGCGCTCGATCCTGCGCAACGTCACGCTGCCGCTCCAGGTCGCCGGCATGGATCGGGCGCAGGCACGCGCCAAGGCGGCGGAGCTGTTCCCGCTCTTCGGCCTGGAGGGCTTTCAGGACGTCTACCCGTTCGCCCTGTCGGGCGGCATGCGCCAGCGCGCCGCGCTCATGCGCACGGTGATCCAGGAGCGCCCGCTGATGCTGCTCGACGAGCCCTTCGGCGCGCTGGACTCGCTGACGCGCACCGACATGCAGGAGTTCCTGCTCGACGTCTGGCAGCGCTTCCGCCACACGATCGTCTTCATCACCCACGACATCCGCGAGGCGATCTACCTCTCCGACCGCATCTACGTGATGACGGCGCGCCCGGCCCGCGTGCGGATGGTCGTCGAGGTCGACCTGCCGCGCCCGCGCACGCTCGACATGGTCACGACGCCGCGCTTCGCCGAGATGGAGACCGACCTCCTGCACGCCCTGCGCGAGGAGAACGCCGAGATGCGCGAGCAGGAGCGGGTCGTCGCATGAGCCTCTGCGCCCAGCTGCGCGAGCGGTGCCGGCCGGTGTGGGAGTCGCTGCACGCCCATCCGTTCATCGGCGAGCTGGCCGATGGCACGCTGGCGCCGGAGAAGTTCCGCTTCTACCTCGAGCAGAACCTGCTGTACCTGCCCGAGTACTCGCGCGCGATCGCGATCGGCGCGGCCCGGGCCCGCGACCTCCCCGAGCTGCGCTCGTTCACTGCCGCGCTCGACAACATCGTCTCGACGGAGATCCCCGAGAACGAGGCGCTGCTGGGCAAGATCCTGGCCCTGGGGGCCGAGGATCGCGGCGGAGCGCTGGCGATGGCGCCGCGCAACGTCGCGTACACCAGCTACCTGATCGCGGTGGCGTTCCGCGGCGGTCCGCTCGACGTGATGACGGCGATCATGCCGTGCGCGTGGAGCTACGGGGAGATCGCCGCCGCCCTTCCACGGGAGGCGGCGTCCAACCATCCGGTCTACGGAGCGTGGATCGGGTTCTTCGCCAGCGACGAGTACGCCGCGCTGGTGGAGCGGATGAAGGGGGAGCTCGACGACCTCGCCCGGCGTGAGGGCGCCGGCGTCGAGGCGCTCGGAGAGATCTTCACGATGGGAGCCCGTCTCGAGCTGGGCTTCTGGGAGATGGCGTACACGCTCGAGCAGTGGCAGGACGTGGCGCTCGTCGCCCGCGCCGGTTGAACCACCGGCCTCCAACACAACCACGACGGAGGAGAACGAGGATGTCCCGAGGACGGACCTACGGGCAGTGGCTGGCCGCTGCCTGTGCCGCGATCGCGCTGCCGAGCGCCATCGCCGCATGCGGCGGAGGCGACTCGTCGACGAGCAGCTCCTCTGGGACCGGCGCCACGGCGTCGGCCACCGCGCCGGCGAAGACCGAGGAGGTCGCGCTCCAGCTCGACTGGACGCCGAACACCAACCACACCGGCTTCTACGTCGCCGACGAGAAGGGGTACTACGCCGACGCCGGCATCAAGCTGAAGATCCTGCCCTACAGCGACGCGGCGGCGGACACGATCGTCGGCGCGGGCAAGGCGGACTGCGGCATCATCTCGGAGAACCTGCCGGTCGCCGTCACGGCGGGGACCAACGAGGTCTCGGTCATGCCGATCCTGCAGCACCAGGTCAACGCGCTGATCGTCAAGGAGGACTCGAAGTTCAAGTCCCCCAAGGACCTGGCCGGCGCGACCTACGGCGGCTTCGGGCTTCCGTACGAGGCGCCGATGGTCGACCAGATGGTCGCCCACGACGGCGGCAAGGAGCCGGTGAAGGAGGCGACGCTGAACACCGCCGCCTACGAGGCCGTCTACTCGGGCAAGGTCGACACGTCGCTGGCGTTCGCGACCTGGGAGCTCATCGAGGCCGAGGAGCGCGGCATCCCGCTGCGCAAGTTCCCGGTGCTCGACTACGGGGTGCCGGACTCCTACAACGTCGTGCTGGCCTGCAACGGCGACTGGCTGAAGTCCAACCCGGAGCTCGCCAAGCGCTTCGTCGCCGCCAGCGCCAAGGGGTTCAACGACGCGATGACCGATCCCAAGGGCTCGGCGAAGATCCTCATCGACGCCAACCCCGGCGTCTTCTCCAACGAGAAGATGGTCTACGCGAGCGCTGACCTGCTCGCCAAGGAGTACTACCCCGACGCGAACGGCAACTTCGGGTGCCAGACGCTCGACCGCTGGACCGAGTGGGCGAAGTGGCTCTACGACAAGCAGATCCTCAAGGACTCCAGCGGCAAGGTCGTGACGACCGAGCCCGACTACCAGTCGCTGTTCACCAACGACTTCCAGCCGGAGGCCTGCGCGTCGTGAGCACCTCGATCGAGACCCCCACCGGCGCGCGCACCGGCTTCACCGCGGAGCTGTGGGCGCAGATCACGCCGACGTTCGACGCGATCCTCGCCCACCCGTTCCTGACGGGCATCGTCGACGGGACGCTGGCGCCCGAGAAGTTCGTCTACTTCATCGAGCAGGACAGCCTCTACCTGCGGGCCTACTCGCGCGGACTGTCGTACACCGCCGGTCACGCGCTGAACCCCGACGACACAGCGCTGTTCACCGGCAGCGCGCAGAGCGCGGTCGCCGTCGAGGCGGGGATGCACGCCGAGCTGCTGGAGGGCTTCCAGACCGCCGCCGGCGCGGCGGCCGAGCCCGAGCTCTCGCCGTCGGGCGAGCTGTACGTCCGGACGCTCCTGGCCCACTGCGCGGCCGGACCGTTCAACGTGGCGGTCGCGGCGGTGCTCGCCTGCTTCTGGATCTACGCCGAGGTCGGCAAGGTGCTGATCGAGCGGGGATCGCCCGATCCCCGCTACCAGCGCTGGATCGACACCTACGGGGATCCCGACTTCGCCGCGCGGGTCGATGCGGTCCTGGACGTCATGGATCGCATCGGCACCGAGGCCAGCCCGGCCGAGCGCGAGCGGATCGCCGAGATCTTCCGGCAAGGGTGCCGCCTGGAGTGGATGTTCTGGGACGCGGCGTGGCGTCGAGAGACCTGGCCGATCGCGATCTGAGGGGAGACCGCCCATGACCCAACCGCTCGTCATCCGCGACGGCATCGTCCTCACGCTCGACGACGAGGACCATGTCCACTTCGGCGGCACCGTCGTGCTCGAGGGCGACCGCATCGCGCGCGTCGCCCCGGCCGGCGAGCCGGTCGACGTCCCCGGCGCCCGCGTCATCGACGCCACGGGCAAGATCGTCATGCCCGGCCTGGTGGACCTGCACTACCACACCGCCATCGGCAAGGGCTGGAGCGACCACCTGCCGCTGTGGGAGTACCTGCAGACCTGCTGGTATCCGATGATCCGCGCGCTGGACCCCGAGGCCGCCTACTGGGCGGCGATGGCCAGCTACGCGGAGTCGGTCCGCTGCGGCGTCACGACGGTCAACGACATGTACCGCCAGCTCGAGTCGCTCGCCGAGGCGGCGGGCGCGATCGGGATCCGCGCGGTGCTGTCCAACGACGTCGCCACCGACGAGCACGACCTCGACACGCTGGCCGACAACGCCGCCGCCTACCACGCCAAGCACGGCGCGTTCGACGGTCGCGTGCAGGTGCGCGTCGGGATCGAGTGGCTGCCGCTGGCCTCGATGGAGCTGCTGCGCGACGCGCGGGCGCTGGCCAACGAGCTCGGCACCGGCATCCACATCCACCTCAACGAGTCGCTCAGCGAGGTGGAGATCGCCAAGAAGCTGTTCGGGCGGCGGCCGACCGAGGCGGCCTACGACGCCGGGATCCTCGGCCCCGACTGCATCGCCGCGCACTGCGTCTGGCTGTCGGACACCGAGATCGCGCTCATGCGCGAGACGGGGACGCAGATCTCCCACAACCCGTCCTCCAACGCCAAGCTCGGCAACGGTGTCATGCGCCTGCCCGAGATGCTGGCGGCCGGGCTGAACATCGGCCTCGGCCACGACGCGGCCGAGTGCAACAACAGCCGCGACATGTTCGAGGTCATGAAGTGGGCCTCGCTGCTGCACCGCGCGACGCGCGTGGACGCGAGCCTCCAGCAGGCGCCCGACGTCGTGCGGATGGCGACCCGCAACGGCGCGAAGGCGCTCGGCCACGAGACGGGCCAGCTCGTCGCGGGCCACAAGGCCGACGTGATCCTCGTGGAGACCAACTCGACGATGTTCACGCCGCTCATGCCGGGGTCGGTCGACCACGTCTACTCGCACCTCGTCTTCGCCGCCAACGGCAGCTGCGTCGACACGACGATCTGCGATGGCAAGGTCCTCATGGAGGGCCGGCGGATCGTCACCGTCGACGAGGACGAGGTGATCGCCAAGGCCAACGCGGCGTTCCGCGACGTGGTCGAGCGGATGGTGGTGCCCGACCTGGCCGAGGTGTCGGCCTGATGCGCACCACGCTCACCTGGAGCGAGCGCTTCGGCACGCACGACATGGGGGACTGGGCGATCTACGTCCCCCCGGTCGGCCTCGTCGAGCCCGACACGCACATCGACAACCCCAAGCGCACGGCGCGGCTGCGGCGGCTGATCGCCAAGACCGGCCTGGAGGAGCGCCTCGACGTGGTCGTGCCCCGGCGCGCGACGATCGCCGAGCTGGAGGCGGTCCACAGCCCCGAGCACGTGGCCGCGATGGCGGCGGTCGCCGAGGCGGGGTGGGGCGACGCCGGCGGCGGCTTCACGCCGATGAACGGCGAGTCCTACGACCTGGCGCTGCTCAGCGCCGGGTCGGTGCTGACCGCGGTCGAGCGGGTGCTCGACGGCAGCGCCGACCGCGCGTACGCGATCGGGCGCCGCTCCGGCCACCACGCCTCGCGCGACACCGGCTACGGGTTCTGCATCTTCAACAACGTCGCGGTCGCCGCGGCGGCGGCGCGGCGCGCCGGGGTCGGGCGCGTGGCGATCGTCGACATCGACGCCCACCACGGCAACGGCACCGAGGCGATCTTCTCCGACGACCCGTCCGTCCTGACCGTCTCGCTGCACGAGGACCGGATGTTCCCGCTGGAGACGGGCGGCGCGGACGTGCGCGGAGGGGCTGGGGCCGAAGGCGCCAACCTCAACGTGCCGCTGGCCCCCGGCACCGGCGACGCCGGCTACCTGTACGCCGTCGACCGGATCGTGCTGCCGGCGCTGCACGCCTTCGCGCCCGAGCTGCTGCTCGTCGTCGCGGGCGTGGACGCCGCGATGTACGACCCGTTGTCGACGATGGGGCTGACCGCGGGCGGCTTCGCCGAGGTCGCCCGGCGGCTGATCGACGTGGCGGAGGCGCACGCCGGCGGGCGCGTCGTCTTCGAGCAGGAGGGCGGCTACAGCCCGGTCTACTCGCCGTTCTGCTGGCTGAAGCTGCTGGAGGTCCTCGCCGACGCGCCGCTCAGCGAGGACCCGTTCGCCCCGTTCCTGGCCGGTGCGGGGTTCACCTTCCTGGCGCCGCACCAGCGCGAGCTGGTCGACGCGCAGGCGGCCGACCTCGGGCTGGAGGCGCCGGTCGGCTGATGGCGGCGCAGGGATCGCGAAAGGAGCACGACCATTCCCCTGGAGCCTGTGAAGCGCCAGACGCTCGAGGAGAGCGTCTACGAGGCCGTGCGCGACAGCATCATGACCGGCGAGCTGCGGCCGGGGGACCCCCTGGTGGAGGCGCAGCTGTCGGCCGACATGGGCATCAGCAAGACGCCGGTGCGCGAGGCGCTGATCCGGCTCACGCGCGACGGCCTCGTCGAGCAGGCGGCGCATCGCCGCAGCCGCGTGGCGACGCCGACCGTGGAGAACGTGGTCGAGGCCTGCGAGCTGCGGCGCTGGGTCGAGGGCGAGATCGCCGCCGAGGCGTCGCGCCGCCCGAGCCCCGACCTGCTTGCCCGCCTCGAGGGGTCGATCGCCGACAGCGAGGAGGCGCTGCGCCGCAGCGACCCACGGGCCTGGGCGATCGCGATCGAGGGGTTCACCGGCGTGCTGATCGAGCACTCGGGCAACCGCTACGCGGCGCAGCTGCTGGAGCGGATGCGCAACGTCCTGTCGCTCATCGCCACGCTCTCGGAGGAGGCGCCGGGCCGGCGGGAGCGCTCGCTGGACGAGCACCGATCGATCCTCGCGGCGATTCGCGCCGGGGACGGCGAGAGCGCGCGCGAGGCCACGTGGGAGCACCTGCGCTCGATCGAGGCCGACTCGCTCGGTGCACTCGAGGACTTCACCGCGGCGGCGGGCTGAGCGCCCGCGGCCGGACACCAGACAAGGGAGCCCGTAGATGACGACCGCCACTGTCCCCCTGCCGGACCTCGCCGCCAGCGAGCTACGGCTGCTGATCGGCGGCGAGCGCGTCGACGCCGCCTCCGGCGAGCGCCTCGACGTGCGCAATCCGGCCACGGGCGAGCTGCTGGCCAGCGTTCCGGCGGCGGGCCCGCAAGACGTCGACGCGGCGGTCGCCGCCGCGCGCGCCGCGCTGCCGGCGTGGCAGGCGCTCGCGCCGGCGCGCCGGGCCGAGCTGCTGTGGAACCTCGGGACGCGGATCGCCGAGCTCTCCGACGAGCTCGCCACGCTCGAGGCGCTCGACAACGGCAAGACCCGCGGCGACGCGCTCATGGTCGACATCCCGCTCGCGTCGGAGATCTTCCGCTACTACGCCGGCTGGGTGACGAAGCTCGAGGGGTCGGCGATCCCGACGTCGGCCGGCTTCGCCATGCACGTCTACACGCGCCGCGAGCCCGTCGGCGTGGTCGGGGCGATCATCCCGTGGAACTTCCCGCTGCTCATGTGCGCCTACAAGATGGGGCCGGCGCTGGCGGCGGGGAACACGATCGTCGTCAAGCCGGCCGAGCAGACGCCGCTGTCGGCGCTGCGCCTCGCCGACCTGGTCGGCGAGGTCGGCTTCCCGCCCGGCGTCGTGAACGTGGTGACCGGCGACGGGCCGTCGGCCGGTGCGCCGCTCGCGTCGCATCCGGGCGTCGACAAGATCACGTTCACCGGGGAGACGACGACCGGCCAGAAGATCCTCGACGCCTCCAAGGGCAATCTCAAGCGGGTCTCGCTGGAGCTCGGCGGCAAGTCGCCCAACCTCGTCTTCGCCGACGCCGACCTGGACGCGGCGGTCGAGGGCACGTACGGCGCCGTGTACTTCAACCAGGGGCAGTGCTGCATCGCGGGCGCGCGCGTGTACGTCCACGCGGACGTCCACGACGCGTTCGTCGAGAAGCTCGTCGCCAAGCTGCGGGCCGTGCGGCTGGGCAGCGGGCTGGAGGCCGACACCGACATGGGCCCGCTCGTCAGCGCCGAGCAGGCCGAGCGCGTCGCGGGCTACATCCGCTCGGCGCTCGACGAGGGCGCGACCGAGCTCGCCGGCGGCGGTCCGGTGACGCTGGAGGGCGACCTCGCCGGCGGCTCCTTCGTCCGCCCGGCCGTCTTCACCGGCGTGACGCCGGAGATGCGGGTCATGCGCGAGGAGATCTTCGGCCCGGTCGGCATGGTCAGCCGCTTCACCGACGAGGACGAGGCGATCGCCGCGGCCAACGACACGGTCTTCGGCCTCGCCGCCGGCCTGTGGACGCGCGACGTCAAGCGGGCGCACCGCGTCGCCGCCGCGCTGCACGCCGGCACGGTCTGGATCAACACCTACGGCTTCTTCGACGTGGCCGTCCCCTACGGCGGTTTCCAGATGAGCGGCTACGGCAAGGAGCTGGGGCGCGAGGCGCTCGACCCCTACCTGCAGACGAAGTCGGTGTGGACCGACCTCTCGTGACCCCGACGACGACCAGGAGCATCCGGCGATGAAGGCAGTGGTGATGAAGGACGGCGGGCTGGCGGTCAGCGAGCTGCCCGATCCGGCCCGCGAAGGGTGGGCGGTCGTCGAGGTCAAGGCGGCCGGGGTCTGCGGCAGCGAGCTGCACTTCCTCGACGGCATGATCCCGCCGCCGTTTGCGGACTTCGTGCTCGGCCACGAGATCGCCGGCGTCGTCGTCTCCGCGCCCGCGGGCGCGACCGTCGCGCCCGGGGATCGGGTCGCGGTCTACAACTTCGTCGGCTGCGGCCAGTGCCACTGGTGCCGCACGGGCCACGAGTCGATCTGCACGGACCCGCAGGGCCAGCTGGGCTGGACGGCCAACGGCGGCTACGCCGAGCAGGTCGCGGCGCCGCCGCAGAACCTGCTGAAGCTGCCCGACTCCGTCTCGTTCGAGACGGCCGCGGTGCTGAGCTGCAGCGGCATGACCGCCGTCCATGCGGCGCGGCTGGCGGGCGCGGAGCTGGGGCAGACGGCGATCGTCGACGGGGTCGGCGGCGTCGGGCTGATGGTCATCCAGGTGCTCGCGGCCGCCGGGCTGCGGGTCTTCGCGATCGCCGACGCGCAGGCCAAGGCGGCCCTGGCGCTCGAGTCGGGCGCGGCCGAGGTGCTCGTGGTCGAGGACGGCGACGCCTACGAGGGGCTGCCCGATCGCGTCCGCGCGCTGAACGCCGGAGCCGGTGCCGACCACTTCTTCGAGCTCGTCGGCACCGAGGCCTCGATGCGGGCCGGCATCCGCTCGCTGGGGCGGCGCGGCACGTGCGTGCTGATCGGCTACACCGAGGACGACCTGAAGATCCACCCGATCGACCTGATCCTCAGCGAGATCCGGATCGTCTCGTCGGTCGCGGCGTCGCGCCACGACCTCGAGACGGCGCTGGCGCTGGCCGGCGAGGGCAAGCTCAGCGTCGCGATCGACACGACGTACCCGCTGGACGAGGCCGAGACGGCGCTCGCGCGCCTGCGCGCCCGCGAGGTGCGGGGCCGCAACGTGCTGGTCCCCTGATGCGGATCGGGGTCACGCTGCAGGGGGTCGACGACCCGGCGTCGTTCCCGGACCTGGCGCGCTGGATCGAGGAGCTGGGCTACGACGACCTGTGGCTCACCGACTCGTCGCTGCACGCCGGCGAGACCTACGTCCACGCCACGCTGGCGCTGGCGGCCACGAGCCGCCTGCGCGTCGGCACCGCGGTGACCAACCCGGTGACCCGCCATCCGGCGATCACCGCCAACGCCGCGGCGACGCTGGCGCGGCTGGCGCCGGGGCGGTTCGTGTGCGGGATCGGCGTGGGCGACTCGCCGCTGCCGGAGATCGGCCTCAAGGTGGCCAAGGTCGACACGCTGACCGCGGCGGTGGGGATCCTGCGCCGGCTGTGGGCCGGGGAGACGCTGCGCGGGCAGCTGGGGCGCTGGTCCTTCGACGGCGCGCGTCTGCCGCATCCGCCGGGCGAGCTGCCCGTCCACTGGTCGGCGAGTGGGCCGCGCACGCTGGAGGCCGCCGGCGAGCACGCCGACGGCGTGATCCTCCTGGCCGGGCTGTTCCCGGAGGGCGTGGCGTTCGCGCGCGAGGCGATCGAGCGCGGGCGGGCGCGCAGCGAGCGCACCGCGTTCGCCACGACCGCCTTCCTCTACGGGTCGATTCGCGACGACGAGGCCACCGCGCTCGACGAGGCGCGCACGATCGTCGCCTGGTTCCCGCAGGTCTCGCCGCAGTATGCGCGGCTGGCGGGGATGAGCGACGAGCTCATCGACGCGGTCCGCGCCGTGTACGGCGGCGGCGAGTTCCAGCAGGCGGGCGCCGCCGCGGCGCTCATCGACGACGACCTCGTGCGCAAGGTCGCCTTCGCGGGCACGCCGGCGACCACGGCGTCCAAGCTGCGGTGGCTGGAGGAGCAGGGCTTCGACGCGGTGAGCGTGTTCCCGCTCGGGCGCGATCGCATGGCCACCATCGAGGCGTTCGCCGCGATGGCGACGGCGGCCCGCGCCGGATCGCCATCACCGGGCGGGAGAACCTGAGCGCGCCGGGGTTCCGCCGGTACATGATGTACGATCCCCCGGATCATGGCGAAGATGCGCCTCCAACCGCGAAGCCTCGAAGAGGGCGTCTACGACGCCGTCCGCCGCGGCATCATCGCCGGCGACCTGAAACCGGGGGCGCCGTTGGTGGAGGCCCAGCTGTCGGAGGACTTCGGCATCAGCAAGACGCCGGTCCGCGAGGCGCTCATCCGCCTCAGCCGCGACGGCCTCGTCGTGCAGGAGCCGCACCGGGTCAGCCGTGTGGCCACGCCGACCGATGCCGACGTGCGTCAGGTCTGCGAGCTGCGCCGGTGGATCGAGGGTCAGGTCGCGGCGGCGTGCGCGCGCGAGCAGGATCCCGCGGTCCTCGCCGCGCTGAACGCGAGCGTCGAGGGTTCCGCGGCGGCGCTGCGCAAGCAGGACGTCCACGCCTGGGCCGAGCACATCAACGCCTTCACCGATGCGCAGATCGCCGCGTGGGGCAATCGCTACGGCGCCGAGCTGCTGGAGCGCCTGCGCAACGTGCTGGCGCTCATCGCCAACGTCTCGCAGGGGACGCCCGGCCGCCGCACGCGGTCGGTCGACGAGCACCGGGCGATCTTCGACGCGATCGCCGCCGGCGACGCCGAGCAGGCCATCGCCGCGACGAACGCGCACCTGGAGAGCATCGAGCAGGACTCGCTGCAGGCGCTGGACGCGCTGCGCGCCGAGCAGAGCGGTCAGGGGCGCCGCCGCAGCGTCAGCTGGTAGTCGCGTCCGCGGTCCTCGAGGCCGAGGCGCTCGTAGAACGCGTGCGACGCGGTGCGGCCGTGGCCGCACTCCAGCCGCAGCAGGTGGCAGCCGTGCTCGCGCGCGACGCGCACGCCGGCCTCGACCAGCCGCCGCCCGACGCCGCTGCCGCGCAGCTCGGGCACGACGTAGAGGTCGAGCAGGCGGGCCTCGCACGTGGCCCAGTTGAGCCGGCGCAGCAGGCGCAGGCTCGCGACGCCGACCGGCCGCTCGGCCAGCTCCGCAAGCAGGACCGGGCTGTCGGGGTCGGCGAGGATCGCCGCCGCGACCTCGCGCTGGCGTGCGTCGCGCGGCTCGGCGGGCGGGCGGCCGAGTGCCGCGACGAGCGTCAGGACCGCATCGAGGTCCGCCGGTCCGGCGGCTCGAACGGTGGGGGCGACGTCAACCACTTGCGCCATCTTTCATCCATCATATATCATACGCGGAAATGGCCCAGACAGGACCGGAACGGGGCTGACCGCGCCGTCCCGAGAGGAGAACCGATCCATGGCAACAGCTTCCGCGCCGGCCTCGATCCTCGAGGCGGTGGACCTCGATGACGCCGTCCGGCTCACGCAGGAGATCGTCCGCATCCCGAGCGTGTGCGGGGACGAGGCCGAGCTCTCGGATGCGCTCACCGCCCGCATGCGCGGGATGGGGTACGACGACGTCTACCAGCAGGAGGCGCTGCCGGGCCGCAAGAACGTGGTCGGCGTCGTCGACTCCGGCCGGCCCGGGCCGACGCTCGTCCTGACCGGGCACATCGACACCAAGCCGGTCTGCGTCGGCTGGGACGAGGACCCGTACTCGGGCAAGCTCGAGGACGGCAAGGTCCACGGCCACGCGGTCATGGACATGAAGGCCGGCGTGGCGGGCGTCGTCGCCGCCGGCGCCGCGCTGGCCCGGCGCAAGGACCTGTGGCGCGGGAAGGTGCTCGTCTCCGGCGTCGTCGACCACATGGGCGACCAGATCGGCGCGATCCGCTTCTTCGAGGAGCACACGGCCGACTACTGCCTGCTCGCCGAGCTCACCGACCTGAACATCTACCTCGGCCACCGCGGCCGCCTGTACTGGGACATCACCTGCTACGGCCGCGCCGCGCACACATGCCGTCGCTACGACGCGATCAACGCGATCGCCCGCATCACGCCGCTCATCGACGAGCTCGAGTCGCTGCACTGGGTCCCCGACGGCGTGCCGGCCTGGATCACCGAGCTGGTCGGGGAGGAGCTCTACACCGCGGTCGGACGCATCTACGGCGGCCTGCCGCCCGGAGGCCCGTCGATGATCCCCGACGAGTGCACGATCCGCGTCGACTCGCGCCCGCACCCGGGCGTGGAGACCGAGCGCGTGCGCGAGTACCTGCAGGCGGCGGTGGACCGCGCGCAGGCGAAGGTCCCCGACGTGCGCTACGACATGGTCCTCGCCGACCGCAAGGACTCCTACCTGATCGAGCGCGAGCACCCGCTGGTGCAGGCGCTCGACCTGGCCTACCGGTCCGTCGCCGGCGCGGCGCCGACGTACGCCGCCGGCTCGTGGCTGGCCGACACGGCGAGCTTCGGCCGGCAGGTGCCGACGATCATCTTCGGCCCGGGCGGCGGCAGCGTCTACACGCCGAACGAGTGGCTCGACGTGCGCGACATCGAGCTGGCGACGAAGGTCAACACGCTCATGTCGGTCCTGATGCTGGGAGAGGAGTGACCGGACGCTGGGAGTCCGCGGACGCGCTGCGGCGCCTGGCGACGACGTGCGCCGGGGTGCGGGCGGGCGAGGCGTGCCTCGTCGTGACCGACACCGGCGCCGACCAGGGGATCGCCGCCGCGCTGGCCGGCGTGCTGCGGACGCTCGGCGCGAGCGTCGTCGGCGTCGTCGCCGAGCCGGTCGAGCTGCCCGGCGACGAGCCGCCGGCGGCGGTCGGCGCGGCGATGCTCGAGGCCGACGTCGTCTTCGAGCTGACCTCGGTCTTCGCCGGCTCCAGCCGGGCGCGCCGCGAGGCGTGCGCCCGCGGCGCCCGCTACCTGACCGTGCCCGGGCTGAGCTGGCGGACGCTGCGTCCGGGCGGGCCGTTCGCCGCCGACTTCCCGGCGCTCGGCGACCACGCCGCGCGGCTGGCGGAGCGGATCGACGCGGCCGATGAGTTCCGCCTCGTCAGCCCGCTCGGCACCGACCTGCGCGGCAGCTTCGCGGGTCGCGCCGGGCGTCCCCTGTGGGGGATGGCCGACGAGCCCGGCGGCTACGCCGCGCCGCCCGACGTCGAGGTCGGGGCGGCGCCGGTGGAGGGGACGGCGACCGGCCGCGTCGTGGTCGACGGGTCGCTGCTCTTCCTAGGCCCCGACCAGCTGCCCGCGCCGGTCGAGCTGCGCTTCGAGGACGGGCAGCTCGTCGACGTCGCGGGCCCCGACGCATGGCGGCTGACCGACGCGATCGAGCGGTCCGGGGACGCGCGGATGCGGACGCTCGCGGAGGTCTCGATCGGCCTCAACCCGTGCTCGCGGCCCGGCGGGTCCGCCCTGGAGCTCGAGGGGATCGTCGGCGGCGCGCACGTCGCGGTCGGCAACAACGTCGCCTACGGCGGCTCGGTCGACGCGCGCTCGCATCTGGACTGCGTGCTGCTGGCCGGCGAGCTGTGGCTCGACGGCGAGCGGCTGGATCCGGTGGCGCGATGAGGGCCGCGGGTCTCGGCGCCCTCGTCGACGACGTCCTCGCGCTCGCACGCGTGCCGGCGCCGACCGGCGAGGAGGAAGCGCGGCTGCGGTGGCTGGAGGACCGGCTGCGCGACGCGCCGGGGACGCGCATGCGCGACGCGGCCGGGAACCTGCTCTGGCGCTGGGGCGAGGGGCCGCCCGAGCTGGTCGTCGCCGCCCACGTGGACACGGTGTTCCCGCGCGACACCGTCCTCGACGTGCGCCGCGAGGGGGATGCGCTCGTGGGGCCCGGGGTGGGGGACAACGCCGCCGCCGTGGCGGTCGCGGTGCACGTCGTCGAGGAGCTGCTGCGCGCCGGGCCGCTGGCGCCGGGAGCCGTCGCCTTCACCGTCGGCGAGGAAGGGCTCGGCAACCTGCGCGGCGCGCACGCGGTCTGCGCAGCGTGGCCGGGTGCGCGGTTCATCGCGCTCGAGGGGCATTGGCTGGAGCAGGTGGTCGTCGACGCGGTCGGCAGCGTGCGGGTGCGGCTGGTTGCGAGCGGGCCCGGCGGGCACTCGTGGAACGATCGCGGCACGCCGAGCGCGATCGCCGCGCTGCTGGAGCTGCTGCCGCGCTTGACCGCGCTCGACCGTCCGGATGCGCCGGTCAACGTCGGCACGATCGCCGGCGGGCGGTCCGTCAACACGATCGCCGACCACGCCGAGGCGCTCGTGGAGTGCCGAGCGCTGGAGCAGGCGCCGCTGGACGCGTTCGCGGACGCCGCGCAGGCGCTGGCGTCGCCGGCGCTCTCCGTCGACGTCGCGATCGTCGGCCGCCGGCCCGCGGGCCGGCTCGACCGCGACGACCCGCTGCTGCGCGCCGTCCTCGACGTGCGCGCGCGGCTCGGCCTGCCGACGACGCTCGGCGCCGGCTCGACCGACGCCAACGCCGCGATCGCCCGCGGGATGCCGGCGTTGTGCATCGGCGCGTCCTCGGGTTCCGGCATGCACACGCTGCAGGAGCGCATCGACGCGACGTCGCTGGAGCGCGGCGCCGCGCAGCTGCGGGCGGTCCTCCAGCGGCTCCTTCCGACCACCAATGGCATATGATATCTAAGATGCGCAGCTCGACTTCCTGGAAGGACGCCCTGGAGGAGGCGCGCCGCACCTGGGGCGCCCAGGTCGACGAAGCAGGGCTCGCGCCGGCGCAGACCGACTCCGGCATCCCCGTCCAGCCGCTCTACACCCCGCTGGACGCCGGCGACGCCGACTACCTCCAGCGTCTCGGGTTCCCCGGCGAGCCGCCGTTCGCGCGCGGCATCTACCCGACGATGTATCGCGGGCGCCCCTGGACGATCCGGCTCTACTCCGGCTGGGGCACGCCGGAGGACACCAACGAGCGCTTCCACTACCTGCTGGAGCGCGGCCAGACCGGGCTCAGCGTCGCGCTGGACCTGCCGACGCAGATGGGGTTCGACTCCGACGAGGAGCTCGCCCGGCCCGAGGTCGGCAAGGTCGGCGTCGCCGTCGCCTCGCTGGCCGACATGGAGCGGATCTTCGAGGGCATCCCGCTGGAGCGGATCAGCACCTCGTTCACGATCAACGCGACCGCCCCGATCCTGCTGGCGATGTACCAGGTCGTGGGAGAGCAGCAGGGCGTCGACCCGGCCGTCCTGCGCGGCACGGTGCAGAACGACATCCTCAAGGAGTACCTCGCCCGCAAGACCTACATCTACCCGCCCGGCCCGTCGATGCGGCTGGCGGCGGACATCATCGAGTACTGCGCGGCGACGCTGCCGAAGTTCAACCCGATCAGCGTCTGCGGGTACCACATGCGCCAGGCGGGCTGCGACGCGGTCCAGGAGATCGCGCTCGCGCTCTCCAACGCCGCCGCGTACGTGCAGGCCGTCGTCGACCGCGGGATCCCCGTCGACGACTTCGCCCCGCAGATCTCGTTCAACATCTCGACGATGCGCGACCTCTTCGAGGAGGTCGCCAAGCACCGCGCCGCCCGTCGCATCTGGGCGCGGGTCATCGAGGAGCGCTTCGGCAGCCGCGATCCGCGCTCGGCGCGCCTGCGGCTCTACTCCGGCGGCGACGGCACCTCGCTGACCGCCGCCGAGCCGCACAACAACATCATGCGGGTGACGCTGCAGGCGCTGGCGATCGTCCTCAGCGGCGCGCAGGCGGTCCACACGATGTCGTGGGACGAGGCGCTCGGGCTCCCGTCGGAGGAGTCCGTGCTCCTGGCGCTGCGCACCCAGCAGATCATCGCCCACGAGAGCGGTGTCGCCCGGACGGCCGACCCGCTCGGCGGCTCCTACTACGTCGAGGCGCTGACCGACGAGCTGGACCGGCGCGCCACCGCGCTCATGGCGCGGATCGAGGAGCACGGGGGCGTCGTCGCCGGGATCGAGGACGGCAGCCTGGAGCGCGCCATCGCCGACTCGGCCTACGAGCAGCAGCACCAGATCGAGTCGGGCGAGCGGGTGATCGTCGGCGTCAACCGCTTCGCCGACGACGCCGGCGCGGCGGCCGACGTCGAGCCGTTCACGGTCGGTCCCGACGTCCTGGACCGTCAGCTGGCGCGACTGGCGCGGGTACGGGCGGAGCGCGACGACGAGCTCGTCGCGGCCCGGCTGCAGCGCCTGCGAGACGTGGCGCGGGGCAGCGACAACACGATGCCCGCGATCGTCGACGCGGTGCGCGCCTACGCGACCACCGGCGAGATCTCGCGCGCGCTGGGCGACGTCTTCGGCCGCCACGAGCCGTCGAGCGTGATCTGATGGCGCCGCTGCTGCCTGCCGTCCGAGTCGACCACGTCGGGATCGCGGCACCCGGGCCCGGCACGCCGCTGGTCGACGCGCTCGGCGCCGGCGCGGTGGCCGGGCAGGCCATGCCCAGCGGCGTGACCGTCGCACGCTTCGGGCCGGCGGCCGCGCTGGAGCTGGTCTGGCCCGGCCGCCCCGGCACGCCGGTCGACGGCTTCCTCGCTCGCCGCGGCGCGGGCCTGCACCACGTCGCGCTGCAGGTCGACGAGGACCTCGCAGCCCTGCGCGTGCGGCTCGAGGCCGCGGGGCTGGCCGTCGTCGGCCCGGGCGTCGAGCGGTCGTCCGACGGGCGGCCCTGCCTCTTCCTCCACCCGAAGTCCACGGGCGGAGTGCTCGTCGAGCTCGTCCAGGGGGAACGCCCAGATGCCTGACCGCTATCCGCTCGAGGGCGTCAACGTTCTCGACCTCACCCAGTACGTCGCCGGCCCGTACTGCACCCAGGTGCTGGCCGACCTCGGCGCGACGGTGCTGAAGGTCGAGCGCCCCGGCGCCGGCGACGTCTACCGCGGCCAGGGGCCGGTCTTCCTCAACGGCGAGAGCGTCAGCTTCCTCACGCTCAACCGCGGCAAGCGCAGCGTCGCGCTCGACCTGCGCGACGACGCGGACCGCGAGCGGGTGGTCGCGCTGGCCCGCGAGGCCGACGTGCTCGTCGAGAACATGAAGCCGGGGACGCTGGCCAAGTTCGGCCTCGACCACGCGAGCCTGGCGCCGACCTGCCCGCGGCTCGTCTACTGCTCGATCTCCGGCTTCGGCCAGGACGGACCGCTCGCCGATCGCGGCGCGTACGACCTGACGATCCAGGCGCTGTCGGGCGTCATGTCGCTCAACGGCCACCCGGGCGGGCCCCCGGCGAAGGTGCCGGTCGCCGCGCTGGACTTCGGCAGCGCGCTGTACGGCGTGATCGGGATCCTCTCGGCACTGCACCAGCGCGACGCGACCGGCCGGGGCCAGTGGGTGCAGACCTCGCTGCTGGAGACCGGACTCGCGTGGCTGTCGATGCACATCGCCACCTACCTGGCCGGGGGCGAGGCGCCGGAGCCGATGGGGACCCGCAGCCCGTTCTTCGCGCCCTACGAGGCGTACGCGACCGCGGATGGGCACCTGGTCGTGGTCGGCACCGGCGGATCGAGCGGCTGGGCGTCGTTCTGCCGGGCGCTCGGCCTCGAGCGCCTGCAGCACGACCCGCGCTTCGCCGAGAACAGCGACCGCGTCGCCAACGCCGAAGCGCTGCGCGAGGAGGTCGAGGCGGTCATGCGCGGTCAGACGACGGCGTTCTGGGAGCAGCGGATGCAGGAGGCGGGCGTGCCGCACGCGCCGGTCCAGCGGCTCGACGACGTGCTCGCCTCGGCCCAGGTCGCGGCGCTGGGCAGCGTCGACCGCCTGGCCCATCCGACGGCCGGCGACGTGCCGATCGTCCGCCTGCCGGTGCGCTTCTCGGGCGCGGCCTCGACGGCGCAGGCGCCGCCGCCGCCGCTGGACGCCCACGCCGAGCTGCTCTTCGCGCCGGCCGGGGAGGGTGCCTGAGATGGCACGCAAGCTTCGAGTGGTCGTGGCCAAGCCCGGGCTGGACGGGCACGACCGCGGCGCGAAGATCATCGCCCGCGCGCTGCGCGACCGCGGGATGGAGGTCATCTACACGGGCCTGCACCAGACGCCGCAGCAGATCGTGGAGACCGTCGTGCAGGAGGACGCCGACGCCGTCGGGCTGTCGATCCTGTCCGGCGCCCACATGACGCTCGTGCCCGACGTGCTCGAGCGGCTGGCGGCCGAGGGCGCCGACGACGTCGTCGTGCTCGCCGGCGGCGTGATCCCCGAGGACGACGCACAGCGGCTGCGCGAGCTCGGCGCGGCGGACGTCTTCACCCCGGGCGCGCGGATGGGGGAGATCGCCGACGCGATCGAGGCGGCGGTCGCCGTCCGGGCCCGGGCGTGAGCGCGGCGCCCGCCGTCGCCGCCGCGACGCCCGCGACCGGCGCCTGGAGCGCGGCGCTGGCCCAGCTCGATCGTGCCGCCAGTCTGCTCGGGCTCGACGCGGGACTCCACGAGATGCTGCGCCATCCGCGCCGGGTCGTCGAGGTCGCCGTGCCGATCCGCCTGGACGGCGGTGGCATGCGGACGTTCGAGGGCTTCCGCGTCCAGCACAGCCTCACCCGCGGTCCGGGCAAGGGCGGGCTGCGCTACCACCCCGGCGTCACGCTCGACGACGTCAAGGCGCTGGCGATGCTGATGACCTGGAAGTGCGCGCTCGTCGACCTGCCGTTCGGCGGCGCGAAAGGCGCCGTGCGCTGCGACCCGGCGCAGCTCTCGACGGCCGAGCTGGAGCGGCTCACGCGCCGCTACGCCGCCGAGATCATGCCGCTGATCGGCCCCGGCCGCGACGTGATGGCGCCTGACCTGAACACCGGCGAGCGCGAGATGGCGTGGATCATGGACACGTACTCCACGGCCACCGGCTACGCGGTCGCCGCGTCCGTCACGGGCAAGCCGGTCGTGGTCGGCGGCTCGCGGCAGCGCGGCTCGGCCACCGGCGTCGGCGTCGCCGAGTGCGTGCGGCTGGCCGCGGCGCGACTCGGGCTGCGGGCGCCGGTGCGGGTGGCGGTGGCCGGCTACGGGAACGTCGGGCGCGCCGCCGCCGAGGCGCTCGCGGCCGACGACGACGTGGCGATCGTCGGCATCGGCGACGTGGGCGGCGCGCGGGTCGACCCGGCCGGCCTGCCGGTCGACGCGGTCGGCGCGGCGCTCGCCGCCGGGGCGACGGTCGCGGAGCTGCCGTACGGCGAGCCGTGCGGCCGCGACGAGCTGCTCGTGTGCGAGTGCGACGTGCTCATCCCGGCGGCCGTGGCCGGCGTGCTCCATGCGGGCAACGCGGACGCGGTCCAGGCGCGCGTGGTCGTCGAGGGCGCCAACGGCCCGACCACGCCGGCCGCCGACGCGATCCTCGCCGACCGCGGGATCGCCGTCGTCCCCGACCTGCTGGCCAACGCGGGCGGCGTGATCGTCAGCTGGTTCGAGTGGGCCGAGGGCCTGCACGCGGTCAGCCAGGGACGGGCGCAGGAGCCGATGCTCGACAAGCTGCGCGCGGCGTTCGCCGAGGTCGCCCACGAGGCCGACCGCGCCGGCGTCGGCCTGCGCGACGCCGCGCTGTGCCTGGCCGTGCGGCGCGTCGCGGAGACCCACGAGGCGCGCGGCCTGTACCCCTGACCCGGCGAGAGGAGACGGCAGTGGAGTGGACCAACTGGTACGGCAACCAGCGCTGCGCGCCGCGCGCCGTGGAGCGGCCGCGCAGCGAGGAGGAGGTGCGGGCGGCGATGCGCCGCGCCGCGGCGGCCGGCCTGTCGGTGCGGATCGCCGGCGCCGGGCACTCCAACGTGCCGCTGGCCACGACCGACGGCATGCTGCTGGACCTCGGCGGGATGCGCGGCCTGGTGTCGGTGGACCGCGATCGCCGCCAGGCCACGCTGCTGCCCGGGACGACGATCGCCGAGGTCGGGGAGCTGCTGTGGGAGCACGGGCTGAGCCTGCGCAACCAGGGCGACATCGACACCCAGCACCTCGCCGGCGCGGTCGGCACCGGGACCCACGGGACGGGCCGCGAGCTGACCTCGCTCTCCGGCGCGGTGGTCGGCGCGCGGATCGTGCTCGCCGACGGCAGCGTGGTCGAGGCCGGCCCCGACGACCCCGAGCTGCTGCGCGCGGCGCGGACCTCGCTCGGCGTGCTCGGGGCGATGACGGCGATCACGCTCGACGTGACCGACGCGTACTGCCTGCAGCTGCGCTTCGCGACGATGCCGTGGGAGGCGGCGCTCGCGCGCTGGGACGAGCTGCTCGCCGCGCACCGCCACGTCACCTTCTACTGGTGCCCGACGGCGCGCTCGGGCGCGTGGCTGGGCTTGGACCCGGCGCCGGCCGACGACGACGTGATCGTCAAGACGATGGACCCGGCGCCCGCCGACGCCGAGCCGCGCGCCGCCACGCCGGGCCAGCCGCACGTCGATCGCTGCCATCGGATCTTCCCGGAGGCCTACGAGCCGAACTTCCACGAGCTCGAGTACATGGTCGCGATCGAGCACGCCCGCGAGGCGACCGCCGCCGTCCGCGAGCTGATCGCGACCACGTACCCCGACCAGGAGTTCCCGGTCGAGGTGCGCTTCGTCGCCGCCGACGACGCGATGCTGAGCCCGTTCGCGGGCCGCGCCTCGTGCTCGATCTCCGTCTCCGGGGTCATGGGCGCCGACAACACGGCGCTCTTCACCGACTGCGAGCGCGTGCTGGACGCCTTCGACGCCCGCGCGCACTGGGGCAAGTGGCACGCCCACGACGCCGATCGCCTGCGCCGCCGCTACCCGGACTTCGACGCGTTCGCGGCGGTGCGCGCCCGCCTGGACCCGGGCGGCGCGCTGCTCAACGACTACCTCCGGGCGATGCTCGGAGCGACCGACGACGGACGGGGTGCCTGATGGAGCCGAGCCTGCGCAACATCATCGACGGCGCGGCGGTGCACGCCGCCGACGGCGGCACCGACGCGCTGGTCGACCCGGCCACCGGCGAGGCGTACGCCACGGTGCCGCGCTCGACCGCCGCCGACGTCGACCAGGCCGTTGCGGCGGCCCGCCGGGCGTTCGACGGCGGCTGGGCCGACACCACGCCCGCACAGCGCTCGGAGGCGCTGCTGCGGCTGGCCGGCGTCATCGAGGACCACGGCGAGGAGCTCGCGCGGATGGAGGCGATCGACGCCGGCAAGCCGATCGCCGCCGCGCGCGAGGAGATCGCGTTCGCGCTGGACACGTTGCGGTTCTTCGCCGGGGCGGCGCGCTGCCTGGAGGGCAAGGCGGCCGGCGAGTACCTGCCGGGCTACACCTCGATGATCCGCCGTGAGCCGGTCGGCGTCGTCGGTCAGATCGCCCCGTGGAACTACCCGTTGATGATGGCGATCTGGAAGGTCGCGCCGGCGCTGGCGGGCGGCAACGCGATCGTGCTCAAGCCGGCGCCCACGACGCCCGCGACCACCCTGCGGCTGGCCGAGCTGGCGCTCGAGGTGCTGCCGGCCGGGGTGCTCAACGCGCTCGCCGGCGGCAACGACGCCGGCGCCGCGATCGTCGAGCATCCCGGCGTCGACATGGTCTCGCTGACCGGCTCGGTGGAGACCGGCAAGTGGATCGCCGAGCATGCCGCGCGGACGCTCAAGCGCGTCCACCTCGAGCTGGGCGGCAAGGCGCCGGTCGTCGTCTTCGCCGACGCGGACCTCGAGGCGGCGCTGGCCACGATCGCCGCCAGCGGCTTCGCCAACGCCGGCCAGGACTGCACCGCCGCCACGCGCGTGCTCGCCGCTCCGGAGGTCCACGACGCGCTCGTGGCCGGGCTGGCGCAGCGGGCCCAGGGCCTGGTCATGGGCGGCACGCTCGACGAGCAGACGACGCTGGGACCGCTGAACAGCGCCGCCCATCGCGAGCGCGTCGCCGGGTTCCTGGAGCGCCGGCCGTCCCGCGCGGAGGTCGTCACCGGCGGACGGATGCCCGACCGCGCCGGTTTCTTCTTCGAGCCGACGGTGGTCGCCGGGCTCGCCCAGGACGACGAGCTGATCCAGCGCGAGGTCTTCGGCCCGGTCATCACCGTCCAGCGCTTCGGCGACGAGGACGAGGCGATCGCGCTGGCCAACGGCACGCCGTATGGCCTCGCCGCGTCGGTGTGGACGCGCGACGTCGGGCGCGCGCTGCGCGCCAGCCGCGCGCTGCGCTTCGGAGGGGTCTGGATCAACGACCACTTCCCGCTCGTCTCCGAGATGCCGCACGGCGGCGTCAAGCAGTCCGGCTACGGCAAGGACCTGTCCATGTACGCGCTCGAGGAGTACACGACGGTCAAGCACGTCATGGCGAACCTGGGCTAGCCGAGCACCTGCGTCGCCGCGACCACGACGGCGATCACGCCGACGAGGATCGCGAAGGCGCGCGCGAGGCCGGGCTGGGGGACCCGCGGCGCGCCCGCGGCGCCCGCCGCCGCCCCCGCCACGCAGGCGAGGGCGAGCACGAGCGTGGGTCCGCCGCCGAGGCGCGCGCCGGCGGCGAGGTGCGCGGCCAGGGCGAGGGCGGAGAGCGAGCCGATCGCCACGATCGACGTGCCGACCGCCGAGCGGACCGGGAAGCGCAGCCAGACGGTCAGCACCGGGACGATCACGAAGCCGCCGCCGACGCCGAGGAAGCTCGTGAGCGCGCCGACGCCGAGGCCGGCGCACGCGACCGGGCGGGGCCGCAGCCGCGGGCAGGGCGACGCGCGCAGCGGGGCAGGAGCGTCGGCGCCGGCCCGGCGCCACATGGCGACGGCCGACGCGACCATGATCGGCGCCAGCGGCGCGAGGAGGACCCCGCTGGAGACCGCGCGGTTGGCCACGGTGCCGAGCGCCACGCCGACCACGGCCGGCACGACGAACACCGCGGCGTGGCGCCAGCAGACGCAGCGGTTGCGCGCCTGCAGCGCTGCGCCGCAGGCCGCGCCCGCGAGGACGACGACGAGCGAGGCGGTCGTCGCGGCGTGGGCGTCCTCGCCGAGGACGTAGACGAGCACCGGCAGCGCGAGCACCGCGCCGCCGCCGCCCAGCAGGCCGATGCTGGCGCCGATCGCCAGCCCGAGCAGGATCGCGAGCGCCATCGGCTCAGCCGGCGTGGCGCTCGAGCGGCCAGCCCCGGCGCTTCCAGTCGGCGACGCCGCCGGCGACGCGGCGCACGTCGCGCGCGCCCAGGCGCCGCAGGAGGCTGGCCGCGGTCGCCGCCCGCGGCCCCGTACCGCAGACGACCACGAGCGGCCGGTCCGGGTCGAGCCCGGGCGGGAGGCGGTCGAGCGCGGCGTAGGGGACGTTGCGCGCGCCGGGGATCGTCCCCGACGCCCACTCGCCCGGGTCCCGCACGTCGAGCACGAGCGGCGCCGCGGGGCCGGCCAGGCTCGCGCGCAGCTCGCCGATCGCGAGCGACTCCGCCCGGCTCAGCCGGCCGCCGGCGCCGCGCGTGACCGAGCCTGCGCGCGTCGGCCGGCCGCCGGCGCCGCCCGCGACCGATGCGGACCGGACCGCGGCGCCGCCGTCGCCCGTCCACGCCTCCATCCCGCCCGCCAGCCGGCCCTCGACCGTCGTCAGCCCGATCGCCGCGAGCCGGCGCGCCGCGCGCTCGCCATCGGCGTCGCCGGCGCCCGCGAGCAGCAGCGGGACCTCGGTGTCGCACGCGCGGACGGCGCGGGTCGCGAAGCCGCTGCGCGTGAGCGGGACGCAGATCGCACCGGGCACGTGGCCGGCGTCGAACGCCTCTGCCGAGCGGACGTCCAGCAGGAGCGCGCCGTCCGCCATGCGCTCCGCGACGGCGGCCGGCGACAGCCGCGGCGGCAGCGGCGGCGCCGCGAGCAGCGGCCCGCGGTTGCGCGCGACGATGGCGTGGAGGTTCGGCGGCTGCACGCCGAGGCCGGCGATCAGCCGGACCGCGAAGCGATCCGCCCGCGCCTCGGCGAGCAGCTCGTTGTGGCGACGCTCGTAGCCGAGCGTGGAGGAGGTCTTCGCATCCAGCGCCGTGCCGCCGCACAGCGAGCCGCCGACGTGGCCGGGCCACACCTCGACGTGGTCGGGGAGCTCGAGCAGCCGGCGCAGCGAGGCATGGAGGTCGCGCGCCCCGAGCTCGCGCTCGACCGCGAGGTCGGGTCGCGCGACGTCGCCGACGAGCAGGCTGTCGCCCGTCAGCAGCGCCCACGGCTCCTGCGCCCGCGCGCCATCGCGCACGACGAACGCGGTGTGCTCCGGGCGGTGGCCGGGGGTGTGCAGCGCGTGCAGGCGCACCGATCCGAGCGCCAGCTCCCAGCCGTCGTCGATCGGCTCGTGCGCGAAGGCGGCGCCGGCGTCGCGGTGGACGTGCAGCGTCGCACCCGTGGCGGCGTGCAACGCGCCGTGCCCGGAGACGTGATCGGCGTGCGTGTGGGTCTCGACGACGTGCTCGATGCGCGCGCCCAGCTCGCCGGCGAGCGCGAGGTACGGCGCGACGTCGAGCTTGGGGTCGACGACCGCCAGCACCCCGGCCGCCGGGTCGCCGACGACGTAGGAGGCGCAGCCGAGGTCCGCGTGGAGGACCTGGTGCAGGATCATCCGAGCCTCCGCTCGCGTCCGGCCCATGCGCGCTCGCGCAGGAGCGCCTTGCGGATCTTGCCGGTCGGCGTCTTGGGCAGCTCGTCGACGAAGAGGACGTCGCGCGGCACCTTGAAGCCGGCGAGGCGCTCGCGGACGTGCGCGCGGATCGCGTCGGCCCCCGGGTCCTCGCCGTCCCCGAGGACGACGTAGGCGGCGGGTCGCTCGCCCCACCGCTCGTCCGGCACGGCGATCACCGCCGCCTCGAGCACCGCGGGGTGGCTCTCGATCGCCTGCTCGACCTCGACCGAGGCGATGTTCTCGCCGCCGGAGACGATCACGTCCTTGGCGCGGTCGCGCAGCTCGACGTAGCCGTCGGGGTGGACCACGCCGAGGTCGCCGGTGCGGAATGCGCCGTCGAGCAGCGCCTCGGCGGTCGCCTGCTCGTCGCGGTAGTAGCCGAGCATGACGTCGTTGCCGCGCAGCACGATCTCGCCGAGCGTCGTGGCGTCGGCGGGGACGTCGGCGCCCGCGGCGTCGACCACCCGGACCGGCTGGGCGATGACGTTGGCGACGCCCTGGCGGGCCTTCAGCCGCGCGCGCTCCTCGGCGGGGCGGGCGTCCCACTCCGGATGCCAGTCGCAGACCATCACCGGTCCGAAGGTCTCGGTCAGCCCGTAGAGATGCGTGACCTCCATGCGCAGCCCGGCCAGGCGCTCCAGCAGCGTCGGGGACGGCGGCGAGCCGCCGGTCTGGACGCGGATCGGGCGCCGCACGGCGTCGGCGCGGGCGGTCGGGTGGTGGGCCAGCGCGGTGAGGACGGTCGGGGCGGCGTTGAGGTGCGTGACGCCGAAGCGCTCGATCAGGCCCCAGATCGCGGCGGGATCGACCTTGCGCAGGCAGAGGTGCGTCGCCCCGGCGGCGGTCACCGCCCAGGTGAAGCACCACCCGTTGCAGTGGAACATCGGCAGCGTCCACAGGAAGACGCTGTCGGCGCGCAGCTCGGCGTGGAAGGCCATCGCCAGCGCCTGCAGGTAGGCGCCGCGATGGTGGTACATCGCGCCCTTCGGCGCGCCGGTGGTCCCGCTGGTGTAGTTGATCGCCAGCAGCGCGCGCTCGTCGCCGACCGGGTGCACGACCGGCTCGGCGCCCGCCAGCAGTGCCTCGTAGTCCTCCCCGTCCTCGACGATCGCGATCTCGCCCGCCGCCAGCGCGGCCGCCTCACGGGCGTGCGGGGCGAGCTCGGGGTCGCACAGCACCACGCGCGCCCCACAGTGGTCCAGCAGCCGCGCCAGCTCGCCGGCCGAGAGCCGGATGTTGCACGCGACGAGCACGGCGCCCGCCAGCGGCACGCCGTAGTGCGCCTCCAGCAGCAGGTGCGAGTTGGCGCACAGCGCCGCCACCCGCTCGCCGGGGCCCGCGCCGAGCGTCCACAGCGCGCCGGCCAGGCGCCGCGCGCGGTCCCACAGCGCGCCGTACGTCCAGGTCCGCTCGCCGTCGATCACGGCGAGGCGCTCCCGGTGGACGACGGCGGCCCGGGCGAGGAACGCGGTCGGCGTGAGCGGCTCGTAGGACAGCGACGGCGGGGCGGTCGCCGGCGCCGGGATGCCTGCTGCGTCGTGCTCCACCAGTCCTCCTCCTATGGATCTCATACCTAGTATATGATGTATGCCTGATGAGAGGGGTGGCATGCCGAACCTGCTGATCGCGCCGCACGAGCTCGCCGCGTGCCTGGATCGCGCCGACGTGCGCGTCGTCGACGTGCGCTGGTCGCTGAGCGATCCGACCGCCGGCGAGGCCGCCTACGACGAGGCGCACGTGCCGGGCGCCGTCTACCTGAGCTGGCTGCGCGACCTGTCGGACTCCGACGACCCGGTCGAAGGGCAGCTCGCCCGCCCTGCGCGCTTCGCCGCGGCGATGGAGCGTGCGGGGATCGGCGACGACACCCTCGTCGTCGCCTACGACGACAACGTGATCTTCCTGGCGGCCCGCCTGTGCTGGGCGCTGCAGGTCTACGGCCACGACCGGGTGCGCTGGCTCGACGGCGGCTTCCCGGCGTGGGTCGCGGCCGGGCTGCCGGTGAGCGATCGGCCGGCCGCGGCCCGCGCCGCCACGTTCACCGTGCGCGAGCGCGACGGCCTGCTGCGCACGAAGGCCGACGTGCGGGCGGCGGTCGACGCCGGCGGTCCGCCGCTGTTCGACTGCCGCATGGACGCCACGTGGGAGGCCGCGGGCGCGCACGTCCCCGGCGCGCGGCGGTTCCCCGCGCCGGCCCTGCTGCGCGAGGACGGCACGCTGCGCCCGCCGCAGGAGATCGCCGAGCTCGCGGCCACGGCCGGCATCCCGCGCGACGCGCCGAGCATTCTCTACTGCGGCGGCGGCGTGTCCGCCGCGGCCGCGCACGTGGCGCTGCGGACCGCCGGCTTCGACCACACGAGCGTGTACGACGGCTCGTGGGCGGAGTGGGGCGCCGATCCGGGCACGCCGAAGGAGCCACACGGGGCATGACGGCGGCCCAGCGGCTGATCGGCGCGCCCGTGGAGCGCGTCGAGGACGAGCGTCTGCTCACCGGCCGCGGCCGCTACCTCGCCGACGTCGTGCGCCCGGGGATGCTGCACGCGGCGTTCGTGCGCTCGCCGCACGCGCACGCCCACGTCCGCGCGGTCGACGCCGGCGCCGCCCGCGCGCTGCCGGGGGTCGTCGCGGTGCTGACCGCGGCCGACCTGCCGCACGAGCCGCTGGTCGACAGCGTCGCCGTCGCCGGCCTGCGCAAGACGCCGCAGCCGGCGCTGGCCGGCGAGCGCGTCCGCTTCCACGGCGAGGCGGTCGCGATCGTCGTCGCCGAGAGCCGCTCCCTCGCCGAGGACGCCGTCGAGCGCGTCGTCGTCGACTACGAGCCGCTGGCCGCGGTGGTCGACGCCGAGGTCGCGGCCGCCGGTCACGGACCGCGGCTGTTCGACGAGCTCGACGAGAACGTGGTCTATCGCGGGACGGTGCAGGCCGGCGATCCCGACGCCGCGTTCGCCGCGGCCGACCACGTGATCACCGGGCGCTACCGCGGCAACCGGTTCGTCGCCGTGCCGATGGAGGGACGCGGCTGCCTGGCCGAGCCCGACGCCGACGGCGAGCTGACCGTCTGGTGCTCCACCCAGGGGCCGCACCTCCTGCGCCGCCGCCTCGCCCAGACGACCGGGATCCCCGAGGGGCGCATCCGCGTCATCGCGCCCGACGTCGGCGGCGGCTTCGGGCTGAAGATCCCCGCCCACCCGGAGGAGGTCGCCGTCGTGCTCGCCGCGCGCGCGATCGGCCGACCGGTGCGCTGGGTCGAGGACCGCCTCGAGCACCTCCTGGCCGCGCCGCATGCCAAGGAGCAGCTCGTCGACGCGGAGCTCGCGCTCGCCGCCGACGGGACCTTCCTCGCGATCCGGGCGCGGATCGTCGGCGACGTCGGCGCGTACTCGCACAACAGCGCGAGCGCGCTCATCGAGCCGTACCTCGCCGCCGGCCTCGTGCCCGGCGTCTACGCGATCGACCACTACCGCTGCGAGATCGTCGCCGCGCTGACGACGAAGTCCCCGGTCGCGCCGTACCGCGGCGTGGGCTGGACGGCGAGCCACACCGCGCGCGAGCTGCTCATCGACCGCGCCGCCCGCCGGCTGGATCGCGACCCCGCCGAGCTGCGCCGGCAGAACATGGTCGCGCGGGAGGCGTTCCCGTACACCTCGTGCACCGGCATGGTCTACGACAGCGGCAGCTTCCGCGAGTCGCTGGACCACGCGCTGGCGCTCGTGGGCTACGCGCAGCTGCGCGCCGAGCAGCCGGCCGCGATCGCCGCCGGTCGCCCGATCGGCATCGGCGTCAGCCCGTATGTCGAGCCGACCGGCTGGGGGAGCGAGGGCGCCGGCCAGTCGAGCTGGTCGTTCGCCTCCCACGATGCCGTGCGCATCGACGTCGAGCCGTCGGGCGAGGTGACGGTGTCGGTGGGGACGCCGTCCCAGGGCCAGGGCCACGCGACGATGCTCGCCCAGATCGTGGCCGAGCGGCTCGGCGCACCGCTCGCGCACGTGCGGGTGCGCGCGGGCGACACCCATGCGACGCCGATCAGCACGGCGGGGACCCGCGCGAGCCGCACCGCCGTCGTGATCGGCGGTGCGCTCTCGCTGGCCGCGGCCGAGCTGCGCACGAAGCTCGACGCGATCGCCGCGCTCCTGCTGGAGGCCGCGCCCGGCGACGTCGTCGCCGCCGACGGCCGCTTCACCGTCGCCGGCGCGCCCGAGCCCGCGGTCACGCTGCGCCAGGTCGCCGAGGCCGCCCACTTCGATCCCCGGCTGCGCGAGCGGCTGCCCGACCCGGCGCTCACCGTCACCCGCTTCCACGACCCGAAGGCGACGTACTCCAACGGGTGCGTCGTCGCCGTCGCGGAGGTCGACCCGGAGCTCGGCGAGGTGACGCTGCGCCGCCTGGTCGCCGTGGAGGACTGCGGCACGGTGATCAACCCGACGATCGTCGCGGGCCAGGTCAGCGGAGCGCTCGCGCAGGGCGTCGGCGGCGCGCTGCTGGAGGCGATGCGCTACGACGACGACGGTCGGCTCACGACCGCGGATCTGCGCACCTACAAGGTGCCCAAGGCGACCGACCTCCCGCCGATCGCGATCGGCCACGAGCACTCGCCGTCCCCGTTCACCGTCGACGGCGTCAAGGGCATGGGGGAGTCGGGCGTGATCGCCGCGCCGGCCGCCGTGGCCAACGCGGTCGCCGACGCGGTCGCCCACCTCGGGGTGGAGATCGACCGGCTGCCCATCGACACCGGCCGCATCGCGGCCGCAGCGACGAAAGGAAGCTAGGCATGGCCTACACGATCACGCCGATGGTGGTGGCGCTCGGCCCGCAGCGGGAGAAGAGCCGCTTCACCTACATGCACTTCACCGGCGAGAAGGTCGACATCCCGTACGTCTCCTGGCTGCTGCAGGGCGACGGGCCGACGATCCTCGTCGACACGGGCTGCAGCGCCGACGACTACCGCACGCGGATCCGCGGCGACGAGCCGCTGCACCTCGCCGGCGAGACGTTCGCCGACGTTCAGGACCTCCAGCCGATCGAGCAGCAGCTCGCCGACCGCGGCCTGGGCTTCGACGACATCGACATCCTCGTGCAGACCCACCTGGACTGGGACCACTGCATGAACACGACGAAGTTCCCCAAGGCGAAGATCCTGCTCCAGCAGGCGGAGTGGCAGAAGATCCCCGTCCACCCGATGTTCAAGAGCACCTACGCGCCGAAGGAGCACTACGAGGCGATCGCCAAGCTCGACCTGCAGCTGCTCGACGGGGACCACGCGATCACCAAGGGCGTGGAGCTGATCGTGACGCCGGGCCACAGCCCGGGCGGCCAGTCCGTGGTCGTCGACACCGACGCGGGGCGCTACGTCATCGCGGGCATGTGCACGATCCGCGACAACTTCTACCCGCCGGAGGAGGTCCTGGCCCGAGGCGCCTACAAGGTGATCCCGACCGGCATGCACATGGATCCGATCCTCTGCTACGACAGCATGCTGCGGATCCTGGAGGTGGGCGGCGAGAACGTGCTGCCGTTCCACGACGACGCGATCCTGACCGTCGACCGGATCGGCTGATGCCGCGGGCGATCGCCGTCGCCGGCGTCGCGCCGGAGGGCGGCTCCTACCGCCATGCCGTCGCCGCGGAGGGCGAGCTGCTGTTCGTCGCCGGGCAGGCCGGCGTCGATGCCGACGGGGTGCTGGCCGGCGCCGACGCGGCCAGCCAGGCGCGCCAGGCGCTGCGCAACGTCGAGGCGATCCTGCGCAGCGCCGGTGCCGGGCTCGACGCGCTGGTCAAGCTCACGGTGTTCGTCACGGACCCGGCCCACGCCGCCGCGGTGGGCCAGGCGCGCGCCGAGCTGCTCGACGAGCCGTACCCCGCCAGCTCGGCCGTCGTCGTGGCCGGGCTGCTGGACCCGGAGTGGCTGGTGGAGATCGAGGCGGTCGCGGAGGTGCCGCGGCGATGAAGTCGGCGCCGTTCGCCTACCACGCGCCGCGCTGCGTGGACGAGGCGGCGTCGCTGCTGGCCGAGCACGGCGCGCAGGCGCGGGCGCTGGCCGGCGGCCAGAGCCTGGTGCCGCTCCTGCACCGGCGCCTGCTGCGGCCGGCCGCGCTCGTGGATCTCAACCGCGTCGAGGGCCTCGCGGCGGTGGCGGCCGACGCCGGCGAGCTGACGATCGGCGCGCTCGCGCGCCAGCGGACGGTCGAGCGGTCGGCGGCGGTCGCCGGCGGCTGGCCGCTGCTGACCGAGGCGATCCCGCACATCGCGCACGTGGGCGTGCGCAACCGCGGCACGGTGGTCGGCAGCCTCTGCCACGCCGACCCCTCGGCGGAGCTGCCGTCCGTCGCGGTCGCGCTGGACGCCCGGGTGCGCGTGCGCCACGCCGACCGCGAGCGGGAGGTGCCGGCGGTCGCGTTCTTCCGCGGCCGCACCCGCACCGCGCTGGCGCCCGGCGAGCTGGCGGTGGAGCTGCGCGTGCCGGCCGCGCCGGAGCGGTCGGGGTCGGCCTGGCTGGAGCTGGCCCGGCGGCGCGGGGACCTGCCGGTCGCCGGCGTCGCCGCCGTCGTGGGGCTCGACGACGCCGGGCGCTGCACGCACGCCCGTGTGGCGTGCGCCAACGTCGCCGAGACGCCGTTCGACGCGACCGCGATCGCCTCGGCGCTGCTCGGCCGGGAGGTCGAGGAGACGGCGGCGCGCGAGGTGGGGGAGGCGGTCGCGGCCGCATGCGATCCCGTCGACGACTACCAGGGCACGGCCGCCGAGCGCCGTCGCGTCGTGGCGGTGCTGGTCAGACGCGCGCTCGTCCTCGCGGCGTGGCGGGCGCGGAGCGGGGCGCACGATGGCTGAGCGCGTCCGCATCGAGCTGGAGGTCGACGGCGTCGCGCGGACGCTCGACGTCGACCCGCGCGTGACGCTCGCCGACCTCCTGCGCGACGAGCTGGGCGTGACCGGCGTCCACGTCGGCTGCGAGGACGGCTTCTGCGGCGCCTGCACCGTGCACCTGGACGGCGCCAGCGTGCGCTCGTGCCTGCTCTACGGCGTCCAGGCCGACGGGGCGTCGATCGCCACGGTCGTGGGGCTGGCGCGCCCCGGCGAGCCGCTGCACCCGCTGCAGGCGGCGTTCCGGCGCCACCACGCGCTGCAGTGCGGGTTCTGCACGCCCGGGATGCTCATGACCGCGCTCGAGTACGTCGACGACCCGGCGCGTCCCGCCGAGCCGTCGGACGAGGAGGTGCGCGAGGCGATGGCCGGCAACCTGTGCCGCTGCACGGGCTACCAGGGGATCGTCGACGCGGTGCGCGAGGTGGCCTGCAGGCGGGGCGCCGATATCGTGGCGGGCCGCACATCGAACAAGGAGCACCTGTGTCCGAACGGACCCTCATCCTCGTCAAGCCCGACGCGTTCGCGCGCGGCCTGACCGGCGAGATCCTCGCGCGCTTCGAGCGCAAGGGCCTGAAGCTGGTCGCGCTCGAGCTGCGCCAGCTCGACGAGGCGACCGCCAAGCAGCACTACGCCGAGCACGCCGAGCGCCCGTTCTTCGGCGAGCTCGTCGAGTTCATCACCTCGGGCCCGCTCGTCGCGCTCGTGCTCGAGGGCCAGGACGCGGTCAAGGCGGCCCGCCAGGTCATCGGCTCCACGAACCCGCTCGAGGCGGCGCCCGGCTCGATCCGCGGCGACTACGCGATCGAGGTCGGCCAGAACATGGTCCACGGCTCCGACTCCCCCGAGTCGGCGGCCCGCGAGGCGGCGCTGTTCTTCCCCAGCCTCTGATCCTCGCGTCGCGCTCGCCGCAGCGGCGCGCGATCCTCGAGCAGCTCGGGGTCGACTTCAGGGTCAGCCCTGCCGACGTCGAGGAGCTCGCCGAGGGCGACCCGCACGTGGTCGCCCTCGAGAACGCCCGCCGCAAGCGCGCCGCCGTCGACGGCGAGCACGTGCTCGCCGTCGACACGCTGGTCGCCCTGGACGGCCGGATCTACGGCAAGCCCGCCGACGCCGCGCAGGCCCGTGCGACGCTCGCCGCGCTGGGCGGCCGCACGCACGAGGTGATCAGCGGCGCGGTCCTCGACGACCGCGCGACGATCGCCGTCACCCACGTCACCTTCCGGCCGATCGACGACGCGCTCATGGAGTGGTACCTCGCCACCGGCGAGTGGCGCGATCGGGCCGGCGGCTATGCGATCCAGGGCCGCGGCGCCGCGCTCGTGCGGGGCATCCGCGGCGACTACCTCAACGTCGTCGGGCTGCCGGTCGCGGCCCTGCTCGACCTTATGGAATCCAGCGATTTTCCGCCCGGTTAGGCGGGGGTCCTCCGCTACACTGCCCCCTCGGACGCGGGCCGCCGTGACGCCCAACCGGGCTGCGTCCGCTCTCCTGGTTCCATGGGCTTCTTCAGCTACCTCACCGGCTTCGGTGGCCGCGACATGGCGGTCGACCTGGGTACGGCCAACACCCTCGTCTACGTCCGCGGCCGGGGCATCGTCCTGAGCGAGCCCAGCGTCGTCGCCATCGACCAGCGCACCGGCGAGGTGCACGCGGTCGGCATCGAGGCCAAGCGGATGCTCGGCCGCACGCCCGGCACGATCACCGCCATCCGTCCGCTGAAGGACGGCGTGATCGCCGACTTCGAGGTCACCGAGGAGATGCTGCGCCACTTCATCCAGAAGGTGCACCAGAACCGCTGGGCGCATCCTCGGGTCGTCGTCTGTGTTCCGTCCGGCGTGACCGGCGTGGAGAAGCGCGCGGTGGAGGAAGCCTGCCTGTCGGCCGGCGCCCGCACCGCCTACCTCATCGAGGAGCCGATGGCCGCCGCGATCGGCGCCGGCCTGCCCGTCGGCGAGCCGACGGGCTCGATGGTCGTCGACATCGGCGGCGGGACGAGCGAGGTCGCCGTGATCTCGCTCGGCGGCATCGTCGTCTCCAAGTCGATCCGGGTCGGCGGCGACGAGCTCGACGAGGCGATTATCAACTACGCCAAGCGCGAGTACAAGCTGCTGATCGGCCAGCAGACCGCCGAGGAGCTCAAGCTCGAGATCGGCTCGGCCTTCCCGATGGAGGAGGAGGTCCAGGCCGAGATCCGCGGTCGCGACATGGTCTCGGGGCTGCCGAAGACCGTCGTGCTGACCAGCGAGGAGATCCGCCAGGCGCTCGAGGAGCCGATCTCCCAGATCCTCGAAGCGGTCAAGGAGACGCTCGACCGCACCCCTCCCGAGCTCGCGTCCGACATCATGGACCGCGGCATCATGCTCGCCGGAGGCGGTTCCCTGCTGCAGGGGCTGGACGATCGCCTGCGCGAGGAGACCCAGATGCCGGCCCATCTGGCCGAGTCGCCGCTGACCTGCGTCGCGGTGGGCTCCGGCCGTTCGCTGGAGGAGTTCGAGGTCATCCACCGCGCCAACAAGCATTCCCGCAACCGCCGCCGGCGCCCGTGAGGAACGCGCGGCCGATGCGCGGTTCCACCTTGGAGAAAGCTTCGCCGTGTACGACAAGACGGTGCGTCGGCGCCGAGCGGTCCTCGCGCTGCTCGTCGTCTGCTCCCTGATCCTCCTCACCGCGTACTTCGGCGAGTCCGCCGGCAGCCCGCTCCACTCGGTCCAGCGCGGGTTCCTCGAGGTCGTCTCGCCCGTCCAGGAGGGCGCCAGCCGGGCGCTCAAGCCGGTCCGCGACCTCTTCGGCTGGTTCGGCGACACGCTCGACGCCAAGGGCGAGCGCGACAAGCTGCGCAAGGAGCTCGAGCAGGCGCGCAAGGAGGCGATCGCCAACGAGGCCGCCGCGCGCGAAGCCGAGCAGCTGCGCAAGCTCGTCGGGCTCGACGAGCAGCTGGACGCGTCCCAGATGGGGCCGGTCACCGCCCGCGTCATCACCCGCTCGCCGACCCTGTGGTACTCGACCGTGTCGATCAACAAGGGCACCGGGGACGGGGTCCGGGTCGACCAGCCGGTCATCAACGGCGACGGCCTCGTCGGGACGGTCACCGCGGCGACCGGCAACTCCGCCATCGTGACGCTGCTGACCGACCACACCAGCGGCGTCTCGGCCCGCATCAACGAGAGCGGCGTGGCCGGCGTCGTGCAGCCCGCGGTCGGCAACCCCAACGACCTGCTGCTGCAGTACATCCGCCGCGGCGACCGCATCGCCAAGGGCCAGACGATCGTCACCGCCGGCTCGACCTCGCAGCGCTACGAGTCGCTCTTCCCGCCCGGCATCCCGATCGGCCGGGTGACGAAGGTCGACGACCAGGAGCTCGACGTCTACCAGCGGGTGCACGTCAAGCCGTTCGCCCAGCTGCGCAGCCTCGACGTCGTGCAGGTGCTGACCAACCCGCACGGGGACGCCTGATGGCGAGCGCCTCGACCTCCAGGCTCGCGATCCGGATCGTCGTCCTGGCGCTCGTGGCCGCGCTGCTGGAGATCGTCGCGGTCTCCCAGGTCTCGATCTTCGGCGTCAGCGCCGACCTCACGCCGCTCATCGTCATGTCGATCGGCCTGCTCACCGGCTCGGTCCCCGGCGCGCTGGCCGGGTTCGGGATGGGCCTGTTCCTCGACCTCGCGCTCGTCCAGACGCTCGGCGTGGAGTCGCTGATCTACTCGGTGATCGGCTACGGCGCGGGCCGCCTGCGCGAGCTGCGCGATCCGCAGGGCGCGGTCGTCCCGATCGCCGCCGGCGCCGCGGCCACCGCGATCGCCACGATCGGCTACTCGATCGTCCAGTTCCTCCTGGGCGTCGACGCGCCCGTGAGCTGGCTGCTGCTGCGCGACATCGTCACGACGATCGTGATCAACACGATCCTCGCCGCGCCCGTGTTCGCCCTCACGCGCCGCTGGCTGTCGCCGGCGCTCCCCGACGATCCCGCTCGCCGCCGCCGTCGTGCGTACACCACCGGCGGCCTGTCTCCGCTCTCGCGCGCATGATGATGAGCAGCGGACCGAGCGGCGAGAGCCGCGCCATCACCCCGCAGCTGGCGCTGCGCGTGGCGATCTTCGGCGGCGTCGCCTTCGCGCTCTTCGCGATCGTCTTCTTCCGCCTGTGGTTCCTGCAGGTGCTCAGCGGCGACCAGTACGTCTCGCAGGCCAACGACAACCGCGTTCGCGAGATTCGCATCCAGGCGCCGCGCGGCGACATCACCGACCGCAACGGCCAGACGCTCGTCAGCAACCGCCAGGCGACCGTCGTGCAGATCGAGCCGGGCAAGCTGCCCGCGGGCACGGCGGCGCGCAAGGCCCTCTACCGGCGGCTGGCCCGGACGCTGCGGATGAAGCCGATCGAGATCTCGCGCGAGGTCAACCGCCAGCGCCGCCTGCTGCCCTACGCCAACGTCACGATCAAGGTCGATGCGCCCCGCGCGGTGCTCAACTACCTGCAGGAGCGCAAGCGCGACTTCCCCGGCGTCACCGTCACCGACCAGTACCTGCGCCGCTACCCGCACCGCGAGCTCGCCGCGCAGCTGCTGGGCAACGTCGGCCAGATCAACGAGGACCAGCTGAAGCAGAAGCGCTTCAAGGGCGTGCGGCAGGGGACGATCGTCGGGCAGGGCGGGATCGAGTGGGAGTACGACCGCTACCTGCGCGGCCGCGACGGCGCCCAGCTGCTCCAGGTCGACTCGATGGGCGGCTTCAAGGGCGAGCTGCGCCGGCGCCAGCCGATCCCAGGCTCCAACCTCAAGCTGTCGCTCGACCTCGGCCTCCAGAAGGCCGGCCAGGAGGCGCTCGCGCGGGCCGGCGGCGGTCGGCCGGGCGCGTTCGTGGCGATGGACCCGCGCGACGGCCAGATCCTCGCGATGGGCTCCTATCCGAGCTACGACCCCTCGGTCTTCGCCAAGCCGATCTCGCAGGAGAAGTACGCGGCGCTGAACTCCGAGGAGAACGGCGCGCCGCTCTTCAACCGTGCGACCGGCGGCCTGTACCCGACCGGGTCGACGTTCAAGCCGATCACCGCCTTCGCCGCGCTCGACAACGGGCTGATCACGACGAGCACGCCGATCTCCGACCCGGGCTGCCTGAAGGTCGGCCCCCAGGAGTTCTGCAACGCGGGCAAGGTCGTCAACGGCACGCTCGCGCTGCCGCGGGCGCTGCAGGTCTCCTCCGACGTCTTCTTCTACACGCTCGGCCGCGACCTCAACGGGCTCAAGGGCCAGCAGCTGCAGTCCTGGGCCCGCAAGCTGGGCCTCGGCCACCGCACCGGCATCGACCTGCCGGGGGAGGGCACCGGGCTGGTGCCCGACCGCAAGTGGCGCGAGGAGATCGGCGCCAAGGAGCTGCGCTGCCGCAAGAAGGAGAAGAAGGCGTCCTGCGGCATCTCCGATGCGCGCCCGTGGTCGACCGGCGACAACATCAACCTCTCGGTCGGCCAGGGCGACCTGCAGGCCTCGCCGCTGCAGATGGCCGTCGCCTACGCGGCGATCGCCAACGGCGGCAAGATCGTGCGCCCGCACCTGGGCCTGGACGTGGAGGACTCCCAGGGCCGGCTGCTGCAGCAGATCGACCCGCCGAGCGCGCGCAAGGTCACGTTCCCCGCGGGCGCCCGGGATGCGATCCTCGAGGGCCTGCATGCGGCGGCCAGCGCGCCGGGCGGCACCTCGACCGACGTCTTCAAGGGCTGGCCCCAGGACCGCTACCCGATCTACGGCAAGACCGGCACCGCCGAGCGCCCGCCGCATCCCGACCAGTCGTGGTACGTCGCCTTCGTGCCCGACCGCAACCGGCCGATCGTGGTCGCGGTGACCGTCGAGGGCGGCGGCTTCGGCGCCGAGGCGGCGGCGCCGGCCGCGCGCCAGATCCTGTCGCAGTGGTATCTCGGCAACACGGGCGCGTTCGTGCGCGGGGAGTCGCACACGCGGTGAACACTGCGGCCACATCCCTGCGCGAACCGCGCGACGGCGCCGGCGCCGCGTCCGGCGCGTCGCGGCTCTCGCTGCGCCTGCCGCTGGACCCGCTGCTCCTGCTGGCGACGATCGGCCTCCTGATCTGCTCGGCGATCGCGCTGCACGGCGCGACGAGCCAGGACATCCCCGGCAGCCCGAACTACTACGTCCATCGCCAGCTCATCTACGGCGGGATCGGCCTCGTGCTCATGGTCGTCGTCAGCCGGGTCGACTACTCGCGCTTCCGCGAGCTGACCTGGGGGCTCTACGGCCTGCTGATGTTCATCATCCTCGCCAACCTGGCACTGGGCTCCTCGACGCTGGGCGCGCAGCGCGCGATCCTGCTGCCGGGCGGGTTCCAGTTCCAGGCGTCGGAGATCGGCAAGGTCTTGCTGATCCTCGCGCTGGCGGGCTTCGTGGTCGGGCGCTCGCGACGCATCGCCGAGCGCGACACCACCGCGCGGGTGATGCTGCTCATGCTCGTCCCCGCGTTCTTCGTCATGGCCCAGCCGGACCTGGGCTCGGCCATGGTCTACATCGTCATCGCGCTCGCCGTGCTGTTCGTGGCGGGCACCCCGTGGCGCCACTTCGCCGGGCTCTTCGCGCTCATCGCGGTCGCCGTCACGGTCGCGCTCGTGGCCGCTCCGGCCGTGGGCGTCGAGGTGCTGAAGCCCTACCAGGTGGACCGCCTCACCTCGTTCCTGTCGCCCAGCGACGTGGCCAGCGACGAGGGCTACCAGCAAGAGCAGTCCAAGATCGCCATCGGCGCGGGCCAGAAGACCGGCCGCGGCGACGAGGCGACGCAGACGAAGCTCAACTTCCTCCCCGAGCACCACACGGACTTCATCTTCGCCGTGGTGGGGGAGCGCTGGGGCTTCGCCGGCTGCGCGCTCGTCCTGTCGCTCTACGCGCTGCTCATCTGGCGCGCGTTGCGCATCCTCACCATGGCCAAGAACCTCTATGGCGTGCTGGTCGCCGGGGGCGTGATGGGGATGCTCATGTTCCAGGTCTTCGTCAACGTCGGCATGAACCTCGGGATCATGCCCATCACCGGCATCACGCTGCCGCTCCTGAGCTACGGCGGCTCCTCGGTGATCACCACCCTCGTGGCGCTCGGCCTCCTGCAGTCGATCTACGTGCAGGGGCGCATGGCCGCCGCCTACAAGTCAAGGACCATCCTGTGAAGAAGCAAGTGCTCGTCAGCGTCGATCGCGGGGAGACCCGTGTCGCGCTGCTGGAGAAGCCGACCGGCAAGCGGAAGTACCGCGTCGCCGAGCTCTACCTGGAGCGTCGCGGCAACCGCTCGATCGTCGGCAACATCTACAAGGGCAAGGTCGACAACGTCCTGCCCGGCCTCGAGGCCGCCTTCGTCGACATCGGCCTCGACAAGAACGGCTTCCTGCACGTCGACGAGATCGTGCTGCCCGGCGTCGAGACCCCGCGCCGCGGCCGCGGCACCGACGGCGGCCACAAGATCACGGACCTGCTCAAGCCCGGGCAGGAGATCGTCGTCCAGGTCGTCAAGGATCCGCTGAAGACGAAGGGCGCCCGCCTCTCGATGGAGCTGACCATCGCCGGGCGCTACATGGTCTACGCACCGACCGGCGAGGGCGTGGGCGTCTCGCGTCGCCTCGACGACAAGGAGCGCGACCGCCTGCGCAAGGAGGCCAAGGGCCTGGACCTGCGCGACGGCGGCGCGATCATCCGCACCGCGGCGGCGGGCGCCAAGCGCGCCGACTTCGAGCGCGAGCTGCAGTACCTGTTCAAGCTCAACCAGGTCCTGCGCAAGCGCGCCGACGAGTCGACCGCGCCGGCGATGGTCTTCCAGGAGGCCGACCTCTCGGTCCGGGTCGTGCGCGACATCTTCTCCGACGACTTCGAGAAGGCGATCGTCGACGATCCCAAGCAGCATCATCGCCTCGTCTCGTTCTTCGAGCGCACCGGCCCCGAGCTCGTCGACCGCCTCGAGCTCTACGAGGGCGAGCAGCCGCTGTTCGAGAAGCACGGCGTCGACGAGGTGCTGGCCGGGACGATGTCGCGCCGCGTCGACCTGCCCTCCGGCGGCTACCTCATGATCGACTACGCCGAGGCGCTGACCGTCATCGACGTCAACTCCGGCTCGTTCGTCGGGCGCGGCAAGCAGGCCCGCCTCGAGGACACGATCACCAAGACCAACATCGAGGCCGCCGTCGAGGTCGTCAACCAGCTGCGCCTGCGCGACATCGGCGGGATCATCGTCATCGACTTCATCGACATGGCCCGCGCGCGCAACTCGCGCGAGGTGATGAAGACGCTGCGCGCCGCGCTGGACGAGGACCGCACGAAGACGTTCACCGCGGAGATCTCCAAGCTCGGCCTCGTCGAGATGACGCGCCAGAACGTCACCGAGGGCGTGCGCGAGATCATGACCCGCCCGTGCCCGACCTGCGACGGCGAGGGCGTCATCAAGTCCGAGGAGACGATCGCGATCGAGGTCGAGCGGCGCCTGCGCGACGAGGTCGGCGCGGAGGACGCCTTCCTCGTGCGGCTGAACCCGCGCGTGACCGCCCAGCTCACCGGCAGCGGCGGCGGCGCCCTGCGCGCGCTGGAGGCCGAGACCGGCAAGGTCTTCTACTTCGAGGGCTCCGAGGGCCTGCCCCTCGACCACTGCGTGATCACGGCGCGGGGGACCCAGGAGGAGATCGCCGCGCAGGCGGTCCCGTTCTCGGCCGGCGACGAGCTGCTCGTCCACATCGTCGAGCCGCACATGTACAACGTCGACGACGCCGTCGCCAAGATCGACAGCTACCTGATCTCGGTCTCCGGCGGCTTCCCGTACGTCGGCGAGAAGCGGCTCGTGCGCATCGAGGAGGTCGGCCGGACCGCGGCGGTCGCGACGCTCCTGGATGCCGACGAGGACGAGGCGCTAGACTCATCGGCTCGGCGCCGCGGCCGCAGAGGCGGACGGCGCCGTTCCCGTGCCAAGGCCGAGAGCGCCAGCGAGTAGACCAAGCTTATGTACGCAGTCGTGAAAACCGGAGGCAAGCAGTACCGCGTCGAGCAGGGCCAGTTCCTGCTCGTCGAGAAGCTCGCTGCCGACGAGGGGGCCAGCGTCGAGCTCGAGCCGGTGCTGTTCGCCGGCGACGACGCCGTCTTCGACGCCGAGGGCCTCAAGAAGGTCAAGGTGTCGGCGAAGGTGCTGGGCCACGAGAAGGGCGAGAAGCTCCGCGTCTTCAAGTTCAAGCCCAAGCGCGGCTACAAGCGCACCACCGGCCACCGGCAGCAGCTCACCCGCATCGAGATCACGGAGATCAGCCATGGCGCATAAGAAGGGCCTCGGGTCCTCGCGCAACGGTCGCGACTCGAACGCCAAGCGCCTCGGCGTGAAGGTGTTCGCCGGCGAGCAGGTCACCGGCGGCGAGATCATCGTGCGCCAGCGCGGCACCCGCTTCAAGGCCGGCGAGGGCGTCGGCCTCGGCAAGGACGACACGCTCTACGCGCGCAGCGCGGGCACCGTCCAGTTCACGACCGGCCGCCGCGGCCGGGTCGTCTCGGTCGCCGCGGCTGACGACGCCACGTCCTAGGGGGCGATCCGCATGGCGGGCGACGGCCCGCACAAGCCCCGAGGAGACGAACGACGCGACGTCGAGGCGGCGGAGCAGGAGCGCCGCCGTCTCGAGCGCGAGCGCGCCGGCGAGGCCGGCGAGCGCGACACCGACGAGCTCGACCAGGTACGCGAGACGCTGCGCAACCACGACGAGCGGCTGCGCGAGCCCGACGGCGAGGGCTGAGCCTCCCGCGTCGGGGCCGGCGCCGCCACGGGTCGCTCCGTCACCGTGCGGCTCCGTAGGATCCGATCGTCCGATGCTCTACGACAAGGCTCGCATCTTCGTGCAGGGAGGCCGCGGCGGCGACGGATCGCAGTCGTTCCGGCGCGAGGCGCACGTCCCGCGCGGCGGTCCCGACGGCGGCGACGGCGGCCGCGGCGGCGACGTCGTGCTGCGGGTCGACGACTCGCTGCGCGACCTCCAGAGCTTCAAGCGCAAGGCGCACTACAAGGCGCAGTCCGGCACGCACGGGCAGGGCGCCAACCGGATCGGCGCGGAAGGCGCGACGCTCGAGGTCGCCGTCCCGCCCGGCACCGTCGTGACCGGCGAGGACGACGGGGTGGTGCACGACCTCGTGCGCCCGGGCCAGCGCGTCGTCGTCGCGCGCGGCGGGCCGTTCGGCCGCGGCAACAAGCGCTTCGCCACCGCGACCCGCCAGGCGCCCAAGTTCGCCGAGCGCGGCCTGCCCGGGGAGGAGCGCTGGCTCGACCTGCAGCTGAAGCTGCTCGCCGACGTCGGACTCGTCGGGCTGCCCAACGCCGGCAAGTCGTCGCTGCTGCGCCGCCTCACGCGCGCGGACCCGAAGGTCGCGAGCTACCCGTTCACGACGCTGGAGCCCGTGCTGGGCACGGTGGAGCGCGACGGGCGCCAGCTCGTGCTGGCCGACATCCCGGGGCTGATCGCGGGCGCCAGCGAGGGCGCGGGCCTCGGCCACGACTTCCTCGCGCATGTCGAGCGCACACGGCTGCTCGTCCACGTGCTCGACCTCGCGCCGCTCGACGGCTCCGACCCCGCCGACAACCACGCGGTGATCGAAGCCGAGCTCGCGGCGCACGACGCTCGCCTCTCCGCGCTGCCGCGGATCCTCGCGCTGTCGAAGGCCGACCTCGTGCCCGAGGAGGATGCGGCCGCGGCGGCCGAGCTGTGGCGGGAGGAGCTGGGCGAGGAGGTCCCGGTCCTCGTGACGTCGAGCGCGACCGGGCTCGGCCTGGACCAGCTCGTCGGCGCGCTCTTCGCTCGGGTGCCCGTCCAGGAGGCCGCCGCCGAGCCCCTGCCCGAGGGGGCCGAGGACGAGGCGCTCGCCGAGCACCGCACCTTCCGTCCGGCCGCCGGCCGCGGGTTCCGCGTGGAGCGCACCGGCGGGGGCGCGTTCCGGGTCGTCGGCGAGGGCATCGAGCGGCTCCTGGCGCGCTTCGACCCCGAGAACGAGGAGGCGATGGCCTACCTCGAGCACCGTCTGACCCGGATCGGCGTGATCCGCGCACTCGAGGACGCCGGCTTCGAGCCCGGCGACGAGGTCGAGATCGGCGACGTGACCTTCGAGCTGGACCCGAGCGCATGACGATCTCGGTCGACGCCGTCGCCTTCCTGGTGATCGTGCTCGTCGCCGGCCTCTCCTCGGTCCTCGTGGCCGCGGTCAGCGCGCGGCTCGTGCTGCCGGTCGTCGTCGTCGAGCTGGTGCTCGGCATCCTCGTCGGGCCGCAGGTGCTCGGGCTGGCGGAGACCGACGCGTTCACGGCGTTCTTCTCGAACCTCGGCCTGGGGATGCTCTTCTTCTTCGCCGGCTACGAGATCGACTTCGAGCGCATCAAGGGCGCGTCATTGCGCTTGGCGGGGATCGGCTGGGCGACCTCGCTGGTGATCGCCAACGTGTGCGGCGCGATCCTCTGGGCGGTCGGGCTCGTCGACGCGCCCGTCTATGTCGCCTGCGCGATGGCGACGACCGCGATCGGGACGCTGCTGCCGATCCTGCGCGACGCCGGCGAGCTGCGCACCCGCTTCGGGACGCTGCTGCTGGCGGCGGGCGCGATCGGCGAGTTCGGTCCGATCCTGCTGCTCACGCTGTTCCTGTCGACCGACGAGCCGGTCAAGCAGGCGGTCATCCTGCTCGCGTTCGTCGCTCTTGCCGTGCTCACAGGCCTCTTCGCGGTCCGCTCGACCGGCCGGCGCTGGCACGTGCTGGAGCGCACCCTGGAGTCCTCCAGCCAGCTCGCGGTGCGGCTCATCGTGCTGCTCGTCATCGCGCTCGTGGCGCTGGCGGCCAAGCTCGGGCTCGACCTGCTGCTCGGCGGCTTCATGGCCGGCCTCATCGTGCGCCAGGCGGTGGGCAAGCGCGAGGTCGAGCAGCTGGAGTCGAAGCTGAGCGCGGTCGGCTACGGGTTCCTGATCCCGTTCTTCTTCGTCGTCAGCGGCATGAACTTCGACCTCGACGCGCTGCTGGGCAGCGCGACCGCCCTGGTCGAGCTGCCCCTCTTCCTCGCGCTCTTCCTCCTCGTCCGCGGCGCGCCTGCGATGCTCCTCTACCGCGATCAGCTCGACCGCCGCGGGCGGACCTCGCTGGCGATCTTCTCGTCGGCGCAGCTGCCGCTCGTCGTGGCGATCACCTCGATCGCGGTCGACGAGGGCAAGATGGACCCGGCCACCGCGGCCTCGCTGGTCGGCGCGGGGATCCTCTCGACGCTGATCTTCCCGCTCGTCGCCCTGCGCCTGCGCCGCGGCGAGGGCGAGGCCGGCGGCGAGGTGCTCGACCCGGCCTCGGTGCCGGCATAGTGGCGGGCATGGCGCGCTACGTCATCAAGCTGGGCTCGGCCGTCGCCGCCCACGACGAGGTGCTCGCGGCGGTCAGCGAGGAGGTCGCGGCGCGGCGCGCTGCCGGCGATGAGGTCGTGCTCGTCTCCAGCGGCGCCGTCGCGCGCGGGCTGGACGTGCTGGCGCGCGCGGCCCGGCCCACGGCGATCGAGGAGCTCCAGGCCGCCTCCGCGGTGGGCCAGGGCCGCCTGTACCGGATGTGGGACGAGCTGCTGGCGGCCCGCGGGCTCCACGCCGGGCAGGTGCTGCTGACGTCCTTCGACCTGTCGGTCCGCGAGCACTACCTCAACGCGCGCCAGACGCTGCAGACGCTGCTGGCCTGGGGGGTCGTGCCGGTCGTCAACGAGAACGACACCACGGCGACCGAGGAGATCTCGTTCTCCGACAACGACTTCCTCGCCGCCCAGGTCGCGATCCTCGTCGGCGCCGACCTGCTGGTCGTCCTCACCGACACCGACGGCGTCTTCACGGCCGATCCGCGGACGGCGCCCGATGCCGAGCTGGTGGGGGAGGTCGGCGACGTCGAGGAGCTCGCCGCGCTGGAGATCGGCCACAACACCGGCCCGCTGGGAACCGGCGGGATGCGCTCGAAGGTCGTCGCGGCCGAGATCGCCACCGCCGGCGGGATCGAGACCGTGATCTGCTCGGGGCGGCGGGCCGGGGCGCTGGCGCGCGTGCTGGCCGGCGCATCCGAGGGGACGCGCTTCCGGGCCGGCGGCGCGCGCTACTCCTCGTTCAAGCTGTGGCTGAAGTACGCCCGCCCGAGCCGCGGCACGATCCGCGTCGACCGCGGCGCCGCACGGGCGCTGCGCGAGGGCGGGACGTCGCTGTTGCCGGTCGGCGTCGTCGGCGTCGACGGGGACTTCGACGTGGGCGACGCCGTCGACGTCACCCTGGACGGCGAGCCGGTCGGCAAGGGCATCGCCAACTACAGCGCGAGCGAGCTGCGGTCGGTGGCCGGGCTGAAGTCGGCCGACGTGCGCGCGCGCCTGGGGCGGGCCAACGACGAGGCCGTCCACCGCGACTACTTCGTCCTCGCCTAGCGCACCGTCGCGTACCCTCTGCGCATGGCCGTGACCGTCCCCACCGTCCGCGACGTCTGCGTGCGGGCCAAGCGCGCGGCGCGCGCGCTCGCCCAGCTCGACACCGCCGCCAAGGACGCGGCGCTCGAGGCGCTCGCGCAGGCGCTCCTCGTGCGCACGCCCGAGATCCTCGAGGCCAACGCGCAGGACCTGGCGGCCGGGCGCGAGGCGGGGCTGTCGGACGCGCTCATGGACCGCCTGAAGCTCGACGAGGGGCGCATCGCGGCGATGGCCGCCGGCGTGCGTCAGGTCGCCGCGCTGCCCGATCCGGTCGGCGAGGTCATCGACGGCCACCGGCTGCCCAACGGGCTGGACGTGCGCAAGGTGCGCGTGCCGCTCGGCGTCGTCGGCGTGGTCTACGAGGCGCGCCCGAACGTGACGATCGACGCGGCGGCGCTCTGCCTGAAGTCGGGCAACGCGATCATCCTGCGCGGCTCGTCGTCGGCGGCGCACTCCAACGCGGTGCTGGCGGCGATCGCGGCCGAGGCGGCGCCCGCGGACGCGATCCAGCTGCTCGGCGGCGGGCGCGACGCCCTGGCCGAGCTGGCCACCCAGGAGGGCCTCGTCGACCTCGTGATCCCGCGCGGGGGCGAGGGGCTGAAGGCGGCGCTGCGCGACGTGGCGACGGTGCCGGTGATCTACGCGGCGTCGGGCAACTGCCACGTCTACGTCGACGCGTCCGCCGACCTGGACCGGGCCGTCGACGTCGTCGTCAACGCCAAGGTCCAGCGGCCGGGCGTGTGCAACGCGGCCGAGACGCTCCTCGTGCACACGGAGATCGCGGAGGCGTTCCTGCCGCGCGTCGCGGCGGCGCTGCGCGCGGAGGGCGTCGAGCTGCGCGGCGACGAGCGTGCGCGGGCGGTCGTGGGGGAGATGGGGATCGCCGGCGAGGAGGACTGGGACACCGAGTACCTCGCGCTGATCCTCGCGGTCGGCGTCGTCGACGACGTCGAGGCGGCGATCGAGCACGTCAACGCCCACGGCTCCGGGCACTCCGAGGCGATCCTCACCCGCGACACCGCGGCGGCGCGCGCGTTCCAGCGCGCGGTGGACGCGGCTTGCGTCTACGTCAACGCGTCGACCCGCTTCACCGACGGCGGCGAGTTCGGGATGGGCGCCGAGATCGGCAACTCGACCCAGAAGCTGCACGCGCGCGGCCCGATCGGCCTGCGCGAGCTGTGCACGTTCCAGTACCTCGTGGAGGGCGACGGGCACGTCCGCTCCTGACGCGACGCCGCGCCGGCTCGGGATCCTCGGCGGGACGTTCAACCCGCCGCATATCGGCCACCTGGTCTGCGCCCAGGAGGCGCTCGTCCAGCTCGGCCTCGACACGGTGATCCTGATGCCGGTCGCCGTCCCTCCGCACAAGGAGGCCCACGACGACCCCGGCGCGGAGGTGCGCCTGGCGCTGTGCGAGGCGGCCGTCGCGCGCGACCCGCGCCTCGGCGTCTCGCGGCTGGAGCTCGACCGGGGCGGACCGTCGTACACGGTCGATACGCTGCGAGCGATCCATGACACGGCTCCAGGTGACGAGCTGACGTTCATCGTCGGAGGGGACATGGCCGCGAGCCTGCCCCGCTGGCGGGAGCCCGAGGCGCTGCTCGAGCTCGCCAGCGTCGCCGTCGCCGAGCGCGCCGAGCTGCGGCGCGCCGAGATCAACCGGGCGGTGCGCGGGCTGCGCAACGCGCACCGGATCGCCTTCTTCGCCATGCCACGCATCGACCTCTCGTCGACCGACATCCGCGACCGGGTACGCGCGGGCCGGCCGATCCGCTACCTCGTGCCCGACGACGTGGCGCGCCTCATCGGGGCGCGGGGGCTCTACCGGACGGAGGTGCCAGTCTCTTGAGCACGCCCCAGCTCACGCCAGACCAGCTCGCCGACGCGATCGCCGAGCTCGCGGCCGACAAGAAGGCCGCCGACATCGTCGTGCTCGACCTGCGGGGCGTGCTCGGCTACACCGACCTGTTCGTCATCGCGACGGGCAACACCGACCGCCAGGTCAAGGCGATCCACGACGGGATCCACCAGGGCCTCAAACAGGAGCACGAGCTGCTGCCGCGGCGCGTCGAGGGCCTGTCGGAGGCCCACTGGGTCCTGATGGACTACCTCGACGTGGTCGTCCACGTCTTCACGCCGGAGACGCGCGAGTACTACCGCCTGGAGCAGCTCTGGGGCGAGGTGCCGGCGCGTCAGTACGTGGCGGCCGAGGCGAGCTGAGCCTGGCCGTCAGGCGCGCAGCGCGTCCCAGTCCAGCTCGCTGGCCGCGTAGCTGCGGCAGATCGCCAGCATCCGCTCGCGATCGATCGAGCGCACGCCGATCACGACCTGGATCGTGAGGCCGTCGAAGAACGCGGAGAACCGCTCGACGAAGTCCTCGACGTCGGCGTCGGCGGCGATCTCCCCGGTCTGCTGACCGAAGTGCAGCACGTCGAGCAGCAGCGCCTGCCAGCGGGCGTCGAGGTCGGCGATGAAGCGCGCGACGTGAGCGTCGCGCGGCGCGAGCTCCCACGCCTCCAGCCACAGCAGCAGCTTGAAGTCGCCCTGGCCGCCCGGGGCCATCGTGTCGAGCATCGCGTCCCAGCGCTCGGCGGCGGTCGTCAGGGGCTCGCAGCGCGCGAGCGCCTCGTCCCGGAGGCGATCCTCGACCGCGCGCAGCGACTGGAGGAACAGATCGGCCTTGCTCTCGAAGTAGTAGAGGACGTGGCCCGCGCTGATCCCGGCGCGAGCGGCGACGTCGGCCACCCGCGTGGTCGCCAGGCCCTGCTCGGCCATGACCTGGCAGGCGGCGTCGATGATCGCCTCGCGGCGCAGGACGCGGACGGGGGCGTCGGTCATGGGGAGCCAATCTAGACGTCCCTCCCGACCGGTGTCCCCGCAACGACGAAGGGCCGCGCGCTGCGCGGCCCCTCTGCAGTGGAGCTAGCCGGGCTCGAACCGGCGACCTTCGCGCTGCCAGCGCGACGCTCTCCCAGCTGAGCTATAGCCCCAAGGTCGCGGATCATCTTAGCGAGGTCGTACGCGTTCGCCATCCTGACGCCACGACGCTGGTTGTTCCTGGCCAGCACGAGCCGCAGATGCACGTGCGTCGCGCCTGCGACGTCCTCGATCGGGATGAGGAAGCACCGATGAAGATCCGCGCAGTAGAGGCCGCAGGCGTCCACCTCGGCTTTCGAGTACGTCGTGTGCACGTAGCCATTCGTCGGCGTGTGACGACTCGTGCGCAGGAACGCGGTCACGACGTCCCCACGGCGAGACGCCCACTTGCATTGGATCCGCAGGACCCGGTTGCCGATGTCGAAGGCCAAGTCGTATCGGGCTCCTTCCGCGATCGGGCGCAGGACCGTCACGCCGAGACGTAGCGCCGCGGAGGTCAGCTCGGCCTCCGCGATCGCGCCCTTCCGGCTCGGAGAGAGATCTTCCACGGAACCGAACACTAGTTCGCCTCTCCGACGGATCGCCCGCGTGTGCAGCCCCGGATCTATCCTCTGCCCCCGCACATGGCTGATCACCGCTACGACCCGAAGGACATCGAGCCCCGCTGGCAGCGCGTCTGGGCCGACGAGCGCACCTGGGAGGTCTCCAACGCGCCGGACATCCCCGGCGAGCGCGCCTACGTCCTCGAGATGCTGCCCTACCCGAGCGGTGAGCCGCACATCGGCCATCTCAAGGTCTACTCGGTCGGCGACGCCGTCGCCCACTTCAAGCGCCGCACCGGCCGGCGCGTGCTGCACCCGATGGGCTACGACGCGTTCGGCCTGCCCGCCGAGAACCACGCGATCAAGACCGGGCAGCATCCGCGCGAGTCGACGAACGCGTCGATCGCCCAGTTCCAGCGCCAGTTCCGCGAGTGGGGGATCTCGATCGACTGGTCGCGCGAGTTCGGCACCCACGAGCCGCGCTACTACCGCTGGACGCAGTGGATCTTCCTGCAGCTGTTCAAGGCCGGACTGGCCTACCGCAAGGAGGCGGCGGTCAAGTGGTGTCCGGTCGACCAGACCGTGCTCGCCAACGAGCAGGTCGTCGACGGCCACTGCGAGCGCTGCGGCGCCGAGGTCGAGGTGCGCCAGCTCGAGCAGTGGTTCTTCCGCATCACCGACTACGCCGACCGCCTGCTCGACGACCTCGAGACGATCGACTGGCCGGCCAACGTCAAGACGATGCAGCGCAACTGGATCGGCCGCTCGGAGGGCGCCGAGGTCGTGTTCCGCTGCGAGGACGTCGACCCCGCCCACCCCATCGACTACCCGGTCTTCACGACGCGCCCCGACACGCTGTTCGGCGCGACGTTCTTCGTCATGGCCCCCGAGCATCCCGACGTGCTCAAGCTCGTCGAGGGGACCGAGCGCGAGGACGAGGTCCACGCGTACGTCAACCACGCGCTGAACGAGACCAACGAGGAGCGCGGCGCGACCGACAAGCCGAAGACCGGCGTCTTCCTCGGCCGCTACGTGACCAACCCGGTCAACGGCGAGCGGCTGCCGATGTACGTGGCCGACTACGTGCTCATGGAGTACGGCACCGGCGCGATCATGGCCGTCCCCGGCCACGACGAGCGCGACTTCGCCTTCGCCACCGCCTACGACCTCCCGATCAAGCGGGTCGTCGAAGGCGGGGACGAGCTGCCGTACACCGGCGACGGCCCGCTCGTGAACTCCGCTCCCGAGTTCGACGGGATGCACAACCGCGCGGCGCTGCGGGCGATCGTCGACTGGCTCGACCGCGAGGGCAAGGGCCACGCGTCGGTCAACTACCGCCTGCGCGACTGGCTCGTCTCGCGCCAGCGCTACTGGGGCTGCCCGATCCCGATCGTCAAGTGCCCGACGTGCGGGCTGGTGCCGGTGCCCGAGGACCAGCTGCCGGTCCTGCTGCCCGACATCTCCGACTACTCGCCCAAGGGCCGCTCGCCGCTGGCCGCGGCCGAGGACTGGGTCAACGTCGCGTGCCCGTCGTGCGGCGGCCCGGCCCAGCGCGAGACCGACACGATGGACACGTTCGTCGACTCGTCCTGGTACTTCCTGCGCTACTGCGACGCGTCCAACGACGCGGCCGCCTGGGACCCGGCGGTCCTCGCCGAGTGGATGCCGGTCGACCAGTACATCGGCGGCGTCGAGCACGCGATCCTGCACCTGCTCTACGCGCGGTTCTTCGTCAAGGCGCTCAAGGACCTGGGCCACCTCGGCGTCGACGAGCCGTTCGCGCGGCTCTTCACCCAGGGGATGATCACCAAGGACGGGGCGAAGATGTCCAAGTCCAAGGGCAACGTCGTCTCGCCGCAGGCGATCGTGGAGCGCTACGGCGCCGACACCGCGCGCGCGTACATCCTCTTCATCGGCCCGCCCGAGCACGACGCCGACTGGTCCGACGAGGGCGTCGAGGGCGTCCATCGCTTCCTCGGCCGGCTCTGGCGGCTGTGCGCCGAGACGGCCGACGCCGGCGCCGACGCCGGCGTCGGGCCGCTCGAGGGCGACCTGGAGGCGCCGAGCGGGCTCGATGGCCCCGACCTCCAGCTCGCGCGCAAGGCCACGTGGGCGATCGACAAGGTCACGCAGGACCTCGGCGGCGGGCGGTTCGCGTTCAACACCGCGATCGCCGCGGTGATGGAGCTGACGAACGAGTGCTCGCGGCTGCGCGACGAGACGACGCTCGACGTGCGCCGCTTCGCCCTGGCGACCGCGGCGTCGCTGCTCTTCCCGTTCGCGCCCCACATGGCCGCCGACGCGTACGAGCGGCTGACCGGGCGGCGCGTGTGGGAGGAGCGCTGGCCGGACGCCGATCCGGCGCTCCTGGAGCACGACGTCGTCGAGATCGTCTGCCAGGTCAACGGCAAGGTCCGCGACCGCGTCCAGGCGGCGGCGGGGGCGACACAGGACGAGCTGCTCGCGCTGTGCCGCGCCGCGCCGAACATCCAGGCGCACCTCGACGGCAAGCAGGTCGTCAAGGAGATCGTGGTCCCGGACAAGCTGGTGAACCTCGTCGCGCGTTGACGGCCGGCCTCCTGGGCAACAGGGGGCATGGCTCGCGACAGCCGGACCGACGTCGACCCGACCGACATCCCCGCCACCGGGCGCAAGGCGATCCTGCGCCGGATGGTGCAGGAGCTGCGCGCGGGCGCGATCACCGACTGGGCGGCGGCGCTGACGTACTACTCGGTGCTCGCGATCTTCCCGGCGATCCTGGCGCTCGTCGCCTTCGTCGGGCTGGTCGGCGAGTACCCGCGCACGACGAACGCGATCTTCGACATCCTGCTCCAGGCCGGCGCTGACGAGGGGACGGTCGACGACCTGCGCAGCACGATCGAGGGCGTTGTGCGCAACAAGGGCGGCGCGGGCGCGCTGCTGGGCATCGGCCTGCTCGGCGCGCTGTGGTCCGGGTCGGCGTACGTCGGCGCCTTCATGCGGGCCTCCAACGCGATCTGGAAGGTCCCGGAGGGACGGCCGTTCTGGAAGCTGCGTCCGCTGCAGGTCGTCCTCACGCTCGGGATCGTGCTGCTGATGGCGCTGGTGCTGGTGGCGCTGGTCATCTCCGGGCCGTTGGCGAAGGCGATCGGCGACCAGATCGGGCTCGGCTCCGCAGCCGTCACCGTCTACGGCATCGCGAAGTGGCCGTTCATGGCGGCGGTGATGGTCCTGCTGCTGGCGTTCCTCTACTACGTCGGGCCGAACCTGCGGTTGCCGAAGTTCCCGTGGATCTCGCCGGGCGCGCTCGTCGCGCTGGCGGTCTGGGCCGTGGCGACCGTCGGCTTCTTCTTCTACGTGCGCAACTTCGGCTCCTACAACAAGACGTACGGGACGCTCGGCGGGGCGATCTCGATGCTCGTGTGGCTGTGGCTCTCCAACCTCGCGATCCTCTTCGGTCAGCAGCTCAACAGCGAGATCGAGCGCGGGCGCGAGCTCGCGGCGGGGATGCCGGCCGAACGCGATCATCAGCTGCCGTTGCGCGGCGAGCCGAAGAAGGAGCCCGAGGCCGAGGCCGAGCGGATCTCCCGCGAGGCGCGCGAGCAGATGACCGAGGAGCGCTTCACGCGCGGCGAGCGGCCGGCGGCGGGGTAGGCGCGGGCCTCACGTCATGTGACGCCACGGCGGGGCCCGCGGCGCGCGACGCGGTCCGTCGCGACCGCCGAGCGACCGCCGTGGTGTCGGCGCGTGGTCGCGGTCGGCGGCGATTTCGACGGCTTGGCTCGCGGATGGGCAGCCGGGCGAGGCGTCGCTTGGCCGCCGGGGATCGGCAAGACTGCGGCGCATGGAGTACGTCGCCGTGTGCGGGCCCGGCCGCGACGCGAGCGAGCGGGCGCTGGTCGAGGCCGAAGCGGCCGGCCGGGCGGTGGCCGCAGCCGGTGCGGTGCTCGTCTGCGGTGGGCTGGGCGGCGCGATGGAGGCGGCCAGTCGTGGCGCGGCGCAAGGCGGCGGCGTGACGCTCGGCCTGCTGCCGGGCGACGACCGCGCGGCGGGCAACCCCTGGCTGACCGTGGCGGTCCCGACCGGCCTGGGCGAGCTGCGCAACGGCCTGATCGTCCGCTGCGCCGACGCGGTCGTGGCGATCCACGGCGGCTGGGGGACGCTCTCGGAGGTCGCGCTCGCGCGCCGGATCGGACGGCCCGTGGTCGGCGTCGGGCCCTGGCACCTGGAGGGGCTCGAGCTGGCCGCGGACGGCGCCGCGGCCGTTGCGCGTGCGCTGTCGCTCCTGCGTGACTGATTCGGGACGATCGCGTGCTGTGCCGTGACGCGGGTCGGCGTAGCGTCGCGCGCGTGGGAGACCTCTCGCGCAAGCAGCTGATCGCGTACCTCGTCGTGGGCGCCGTGGTGGTCGTGCTCGGGGCGCTCTGGGTGCGGGGCGGCGCCGGAGGTCCGACCGGGGCCGCGGGCGCGGACGGTGGACGGGCGGTCGGCGGGGCGCGCGGGGACGGCCGGGCCGGCGGGTCCGCGGGGGACGGGGCGGGTGCGGACGGCGGGGCGGGCGGCCAGGCCGCGGAGGCGTCCGACGATGGTGAGGATGGGGTCGTGCTCGACCGCGCGGCTGCCGGCGCGATCGTCGTCCATGTGGCGGGTGCGGTCCGGCACCCCGGGGTGTACCGGCTCGCCGCGGGCGCGCGGGTCAGCACGGCGCTGCGTCGCGCCGGCGGCGCTCGACCGAACGCGAATCTCGATGCGGTCAACCTCGCGGCGAAGCTCACCGACGGCCGGCAGGTGCTCGTGCCGGCCCGGATCACCGCGGGCGCAGGTAGCGCTGGGGGCGGCGAGGGGAGCGGTGGCGCCGCGGGGTCGGGCGCCGGCGCGGCGCCGATCAACCTCAACGCGGCGACGGTCGAGCAGCTCGCCGAGCTCGACGGCGTCGGCCCGGTCATGGCGCAGAAGATCGTGGACTATCGCGAGCAGCACGGGGGCTTCGGCTCCGTGGACGAGCTCGACCAGGTCCCCGGCATCGGTCCCAAGCGCCTGGAGTCGCTCCGCGACCGCGTGACGGCATGACGCGCGGCCCGCACCTTGCCCTGACGCCTGCTCGGGGCCGGGCCGATTTGCCGGGGTGGGTTGGATCCGCCCCGGCCGGCGAGGCGAATCCAACCCACCGTCGCCGCCGCTGCCCCCTTCGTGGCGGCGGGCGATCGGTCGGCTCCGTGAGGTGGGTCGGTCGGCGCGTCGCGGCGGTCGGTCACGAGACCGCGCAGCTGGTCGGCGGCCGGGTTGCGGGCGAGCGGTCGGCGCAGTGACGGAGCTCGGTTGGCGGGCACGTGCAGTCGATGCCGTCCGGCACGAGGTCGCGCTGGTCGGCGTCTCAGGACTTGCCCTCGGGCTCCTCTGCGCTTCCGCGGCGCCGCGCCTCGGGCTCGCCGTCGCCGCGGTGGCCGCGCTCGTGGGCGCCGTGCTGCGGCTGCCGGCGCTTGCGCTGCTCGCGGCCACTGCGGTGCTCGCCGGCGCGCTGCTCGGGCAGGCCCGGCTCGCTGCGCTCGATCGCACGGCGCTGCGACCGCTCTGGGACCAGCACGTCGCGATGCGCGTCATCGCCCTCGAGCCGCCGCGGCCGCTCTCGGTGGGCGGCTGGCGTGCCGCGGCGCGGGTCGCGACCGGCCATGGGCGCGGGGAGCGCATCGTGCTCGTCGGGCGCGGCCCGCTGCCGGCGTCCCTGCAGGTCGGCGACGAGGCCGCGGTCCGCGGACGGTTGTCGGCGCCGGCGCGCTGGCTGGCGTTCGAGGTCCGCCGTGGCGCCCACGCTCAGCTCGAGACCACCGCGATCGCACCGACGGGCCGCCGTCGCGGCGGCCTCGCCGGCTTCGTCGACGGCGTGCGCCGCCGTGCCGAGCGGGCGCTGTCGACCGGGCTGCCGCCGCCGCAGGCAGCGCTCGCGCGCGGGATGGTGCTGGGCCAGGACGACGCGCTGGACGAGAAGACCCGAGACGCCTTCCGCACCAGCGGCTTGGCCCACGTCCTCGCGGCGTCGGGACAGAACATCGCGCTGCTCGCGCTGCTGGCGACCGCGCTGGTCGCGGCGGCCGGCGGCCGCCGGCACGTCCGGCTGCTCGTGGCGCTGGGCTTGGTCGCGCTCTACGTGCCGCTCGCGGGCGGTGGGCCGTCGATCCTCCGCGCCGGGATCATGGGCGGCGCGGCGCTCGTCGCCGGCCTCGCCGGTCGTCCCGCGTCGCGGTGGTACGCGCTCGCGCTCGCGGCGGATGGGACCCTCGCGCTCAACCCGCGCGCCAGCGGCGACGTCGGCTGGCAGCTGTCCTTCGCGGCGGTCGTCGCCATCGCGGTGCTCGCACCGCGGATGCGGCGGGCGCTCGTCCGTCGCGGCGTGGCGCGACCGCTGGCCGAAGCCGCGGCGATCACGATCGCGGCGACGCTGGGCACCGCGCCGCTCATGGCGCTCGTCTTCGGGCAGGTCTCGCTGATCTCCCTGCCGGCCAACCTCGTCGCGGGACCGGCCGTCGCGCCGGTCGTGTGGCTCGGGACGATCGCCGGCGCGATCGGCCAGCTGGGCGATCCCGTCCGGCCGCTGCTGGAGGCGATCGGCGCGCTCCTCGCCCTGCCGCTCGGCTTCGTCGGCCTCGTCGCCGACGCCGCGTCGCGCGCACCCCACGCGACGCTCCCGCTGGGGATCGGCGTGCCGGCCGCCGTCGCCGCGTACGTGGCGATCGCCGCCGCGGCGGCGTCGCGGCGAGTCCGGGCGCTCCTGGCGGGCGGCGCCGTGGCGCTCGCGGCCAGCGCCTTCCTGCTCGCGCCGACGAGCGCCACGCCGCAGCCGCCGCCCACGCCGACGGTCTCGTTCCTCGACGTCGGCCAGGGCGACGCGATCCTGCTCCAGGCCGCGGAGCGCACGGTCCTCGTCGACACCGGCCAGCCCCACGGCCCGATCCTCGACCGCCTGCGAGCCGCGGGCGTCCGCCGGATCGATCTCCTGGTGGTCACCCACGGCGAGGCCGACCACGCGGGAGCCGCCCCGCGCATCCTGCGCGCGCTCCCGGTCGCCGCGGTCCTCGACGGCGCCGCGACCGCCCCGGCGCGGGGCGACCCGTCGAGCAGCACCGCGACAGCCGGGCTGGACGGTGGCCCACACGCCGGCCCGGGCGCGGCAGCCGACCCGCTCGGCGATCGAGTGGCGCCGCCACGCCTTGCGGGCGGCCCGTTCGGCGATCGAGCGGCGGCGCCACGGCTCGCGGGCGGCCCGTTCGGCGATCGAGCGGCGCCGCCACGCCGCGCGGGCGATCCGCTCGGCGATCGAGCGGCGCTGCCACGTCTCGCGGGCGGCCCGCTCGGCGATCGACGGGCGCCGACCCGCCTTGCGGGCGGCCCGCTCGGCGATCGACGGGCGCAGACTCGTCCCGCGGGCGGCCCGCTCGGCGATCGAGCGACGCCGCCACGCCTCGCGGGCGTCTCGTCGGCGGTGGCGCCGGCGCGCGGCGCGGGCGATCGTCCGGCCGCGATGCGCACGTCGGCCCGCTTCGGCGCTCCGGTCGCGGTGCGAGCGGCCACGGCCGCGTTCGTTGCCGCAACGGCGTGGCGCCCGGTCCAAGGACCGTCCAACGCAGAGATCGAGGCCGCGATCGATCGGGCGGGCGCGCGGCGGATCGTGCCGGAGGCCGGGCAGGAGCTCCGCGTCGGGCCCTTCACGCTGGAGGTCCTGTGGCCGACCGGCGATCCCGCCCCACCCGGTGCGAACCCCAACGACCGCGCCGTCGTCCTGCTCGTCCGCGCCGCGGGCACGCGGATGCTGTTGACCGCGGACGCCGAGTCGCCGGCGATCGCGTCGGTCGACCTGCCGCCCGTCGACATCCTCAAGGTCGCCCACCACGGCTCGGCCGATCCGGGCCTGCCCGCGCTGTTGGAGCGACTGCGGCCGTCGCTGGCGGCGATCGAGGTCGGCCGGCGCAACTCCTACGGCCACCCGGCGCCGGACACGCTCGCCGCACTCCGAGCCGCCGGTGTCGCCCGCGTCGTGCGCACCGACCGCGACGGGACGGTGCGGGTCACCCTCGCGCCGCACCGGCTGGACGTGGCGACGCGGCGTTGATCGCCGGGGCCGGGCCGCATCGGCTGGACGTGGCGATGCGGGGCGGTTGGCTGGCCCCTACGATCGAAGGCCCGTGCCGAGCTTCAAGGCCGCCTACCTCGTCCATGGCGACGACCACGCCCGCATCGCCGAACGCCGCGCGAACCTCCGCGCGATGGCCGAGCGCGAGGGCGGCGCCGCCGGCGCCGAGCTGTTCGAGGGCGACGAGTCCACGCCGGAGAACGTCGCGCTCGCGCTCAGCACCCTCACCTTCGCCACCGGCCGCCGCTTCCTCATCGTCGACGGCGTCGAGCGCTGGAAGGACAAGGACGTCGAGACCAAGCTCGCGCCGGTGCTCGCCGCGCTGCCGGCCGAGACGACCGTCGCGTTCTTCGCCCGCGAGGAAGGCCGCGCGAAGGCGCCGGCCAAGCTCGCACAGGCGGTCAAGCAGGCCGGGGGAGACGTCGCGGCCGAGACCGCGGTGAAGCCGTGGGAGCTGCCCGGCTGGGTCCGCGCCCAGGCCCAGCGCCTGGGGCTGGAGCTCGACCAGGGCGCCGCCCGCGCGCTCGTGGCGCAGGTCGGCGAGCGCCAGGCACGCCTCACCCGTGAGCTCGAGACGATGGCGTTGGAGCTCGGCCCGGGCGCGCGCATCGACGCGGAGCTGATCGAGGAGCGGTCGGCCTCCTCGGCCGAGCACCGCGTGTGGGAGCTCGCCGACCGGCTCGTCGCCGGCGACGCCGCCGGCGCGACGCGCTCCTTCCTCGAGCTGCGCGCGCAGGGCGAGCGGCTGCCGGGGCTCCTGTACTGGATGACCCAGCGCGTGCGCCAGGCCCTCGACGTCGTCACCCGCCTCGACGCCGGCGAGTCCCCCGCCGACATCAAGCGCTCGCTGCGCATGCCCCCGAAGGCCGCCGACCGCTTCATCGCCGACGTCCGCCGCAGCGACGCCGACGCGCTGCGCCGCGCGCTGCGCCGCCTCGCCGACCTCGAGCTCGACTCCCGCGGCGGCAGCGCGGCCGAGGAGGACACGAGCGCGATCCGCGCGATCCTGGCGATCGCCTCCTGATCCGCCGCCGCGGTGGTCGGACGGGCGGCCGGCTGGTGCGATGGCCGAGACGGGAACCGGTGCGGGGCCGGGCGCTCGGGCGATCCTGCGCCCGAGAACGCGAAAACGGCCGGCGGGGCCGGCCGTCAGCGGAGCGGGGGCGCGAAGGGGCTAGGCGGAGAGGGACTTCCGCAGGCGCGCCGCGCGGGACTTCTTGCGAGCCCCGTTGTTGCGGTGCAGCGCGCCGACCTTCACGGCCTTGTCGATCGTCTTGACCAGCGTCCGGTGCTCGCTGTCGGCGGCCGCGGCGTCGCCGCCGGAGACCGCGGCCTCGAGGCGGCGGAAGTAGGTCTTGATCGTCGACGTGTAGCGCTTGTTCTCCAGCCGCTCGCGCTCGGAGCGGAGGATGCGCTTCTTCTGTGAGTGGATGTTGGCCATGACGTGCAAGCGCCGCGGCAAGTGGGGCCGCGGCGGTCCGTACGATAGCGCACCCGTGGCCGCAGAAACCTCTGCGTCGCGACCCGCCGCGGCCAGCGCGCAGGGGCGGCGCCTCGCTCGCAACACCGCGATCTTCTCGATCGCGACCGGTCTGTCGCGGATCGCCGGCCTCGTGCGCGAGATCGTCGCGTCGAGCTTCTTCGCGACGAGCGGCGCCTTCTCGGCCTTCACGATCGCGTTCCAGTTCCCGAACCTCATCCGCTCGCTGTTCGCCGACGCCGCGCTCAGCGCCGCGTTCGTGCCGGTCTTCACCGACCTGCTCGAGCACAACCGCAAGCGCGAGGCGATCCAGCTGGCCTCGACGCTCTTGCTGCTGATCCTCGCGGTGCTCGGCGCGCTCACCGCGCTGTTCATGGTCGGCGCCGGCGTGATCATGCCGCTGTTCATCGGCTCGGAGTTCACCGAGGAGCTGAGCCAGCTGACGATCGGCCTCAGCCAGGTCCTGTTCCCGATCGTGCTGATCCTCGGCCTCAACGGGCTGGTGGTCGGGATCCTCAACGCGTACGACCACTTCACGATCCCGGCGCTCGCGCCGTTGGTCTGGAACGTCGTGATCATCGTCCTGCTGATCGTGCTGCGGCCGTTCTTCGACGGCGACGACCAGCTCTACGCCTACGCGATCGGCGTGCTCGTCGCCACCGCGGTCCAGCTCGCGATGTGCCTGCCGGTCCTGCGGCGTTACGGCTTCCACTTCCGCTGGTCGTTCGACCTGCGCGACCCGCGCGTCAAGCGCGTGCTGGTCCTCATGGCGCCGGTCACGATCGGCCTGGGGATCATCAACTTCGACGTCTTCATCAACTCGACGCTCGGCACGCTCGTCTCCGAGGAGGCCCCGCGCGCGATCGACGCCGCGTTCCGCATCTACATGCTCCCGCAGGGCGTCTTCTCGGTCGCGATCTCGACCGTCCTGTTCCCGACGCTGAGCCGCTACGCCGCCCGGCGCGACATCGCCGGCCTGCGCACGACGATGTCCAGCGGCCTGCGCCAGATCGCGATGCTGCTCATCCCGTCGGCCGCCTTCACGCTCGTGCTGGCCACGCCGATCACCCGCCTCATCTACCAGCACGGCGCGTTCGGCGACAGCTCGACGGAGCTGGTGAGCGAGGCGTTGTTCTGGTTCGCGTTCAGCCTCCCGTTCTCGGGGATGAACCTGCTGCTGACCCGCACGTACTTCTCGCTGCAGCGCCCGTGGCTGCCCACGGCGATCGCGGTCGGCGGCCTCGTCGTCAACCTCGGCGTCAGCCTCGCGCTCTACCGGCCCTACGGCATCGCCGGCCTCGTCATCGGCACCGCGGTGTCGAACGTCGCGACGACGCTGCTGCAGGCCTGGTTCCTGCGCCCGCTGCTGGGCGGCTCGGTCGAGGGCCGCGAGACCGCGATCCACATGGGCGCGATGACGGTCGCCGCGGTCCTGCTCGGCCTGGCCTCGTGGACGGTGTGGGCGATCGTCGACGGCGTCCTCGGCCGCTCGCTCGTCGGGCAGATCCTCTCGGTCGGGCTCGCCGCCGCGGCCGGGGTCGCCGTCTACGGCTGGGCGGTGCTGTGGATGGGCATGCCGGAGGCCCGCCAGGTCCGCGACCTCCTCGCTCGACGCATCCGCCGCTGAGGGAGTGCAACGATGAGCCGCCTCGACCGATCATCCCCCTGATGGCCGATCCCGCCACCGATCCCCTCACCGGCCTGCGCGATGCGAAGGCCTTCGCCGGCGCGCTCGCCGCGGCGCGCGCGACGCGCGCCTCCGTGGCCGTGCTCGTCGCCGACGTCGACGACTTCGCGGCGTTCAACGAGCGGCGCGGCCGTCAGGCCGGCGACCGCGCGCTGCGCGAGGTCGCCAGCGCGATGGCCGCCTCCCTGCGCCGCGGCGACGAGCTGTTCCGCGTCGACGGCGACGCGTTCGCCGCGCTGGTCGGCGTCGGCGAGCAGGCCGAGGCGCTCGAGGCGGCGCGCCGCCTGCGCGCCGCGGCGGCCGCCGCGCGCTCGGTGACCGTCTCGATCGGCATCGCCCTCCCGCGCGGCGGGGAGCCCGACGCGGCGGGCATCGCCCGGGCCGAACGCGCCCTGCAGCGGGCGCAGCAGGGCGGCCGCGACGGCGTCGTCATCGACGCCTGAGCGCCAAGTCCCAGCCCCTACGATCAATGGCCGCGCCATGGCCGTCGACCGCACCCACATCCGCAACTTCTCGATCGTCGCCCACATCGACCACGGCAAGTCGACGCTGGCCGACCGCATCCTCCAGCTCACCCACACGGTCAGCGACCGCGAGATGCGCGAGCAGGTGCTGGACTCGATGGACCTCGAGCGCGAGCGCGGCATCACGATCAAGGCGCAGGCGGTGCGCGTCTTCTACACCGCCCGCGACGGCGAGACCTACCAGCTGCATCTCATCGACACGCCCGGCCACGTCGACTTCACCTACGAGGTCTCCCGCGCGCTGGCGGCGTGCGAGGGCGCGGTGCTCGTGGTCGACGCCTCGCAGGGCGTCGAGGCGCAGACGGTGGCCAACACCTACCTGGCGGTCGAGGCCGGCCTGGAGATCGTCCCCTGCCTCAACAAGATCGACCTGCCCGGCGCCGAGCCCGAGCGCGTCGCCGAGGAGGTCGCCGACCTGATCGGCGACCCGGCCGACGACATGATCCGCATCTCCGGCAAGACCGGCGAGGGCGTCGACGAGGTCCTGGAGGCGATCGTCCAGCACGTCCCGCCGCCGGAGGGCGACCCCGACGCGCCGGCCCGCGCCCTCATCTTCGACTCCGAGTTCGACCAGTACCGCGGCGTCGTCGCCTACATCCGCGTCGTGGACGGGACGTTCACGAAGGGCGAGGCGATCCGTGCGATGGCCGCCGGCACGCAGGCCGACATCGACGACATCGGCTTCTTCACCCCGAAGATGACGCCGGCCGAGCGCCTGACCGTGGGTGAGGTCGGCTATCTCATCACCGGCATCAAGGACGTCACCCAGCTGCGCGTGGGCGACACGCTCACGACGAAGGCCCGTCCGGCCTCCGCGCCGCTGCCGGGCTACCGCGACGTCAAGCCGATGGTCTTCTGCGGCCTGTTCCCGATCAACTCCGACGACTACCCGGACCTGCGCGACGCGCTCGAGAAGCTGACCCTCAACGACGCCGCGCTGACCTGGGAGCCCGAGACCTCCGACGCGCTCGGCTTCGGCTTCCGCTGCGGCTTCCTCGGCCTGCTGCACATGGACATCGTCCGCGAGCGGCTGGAGCGCGAGTACGACCTCGAGCTGATGGCGACCATGCCCTCGGTCGGCTTCGAGGTCACGCTCACCAACGGCGAGGAGCTCGACATCCACGCGCCGTCGGACATGCCCGAGCCGGCGCGGATCGCCGAGATCCGCGAGCCGTACATCCGCGCGTCGATCCTCTGCCCGAAGGAGTTCGTCGGCCAGGTCATGGAGCTGTGCCAGGACCGCCGCGGCGAGCACGCGGGGATGCACTACCTCAGCGCCAACCGCGTGCAGATCTCCTACGACCTGCCGCTGGCCGAGATCGTCCTGGACTTCTTCGACCAGCTGAAGTCGCGCACCCGCGGCTATGCCTCGCTCGACTACGAGGTGACCGGCATGCGCCCGTCGAACCTCGTCAAGCTCGACGTGCTGCTGGCCGGCGACCCGGTCGACGCGCTGTCGATGATCGTCCACAAGGACAAGGCCTACGAGATCGGGCGCACGCTCACCGAGAAGCTGCGCAAGCTCATCCCGCGCCAGCAGTACGACGTGCCGATCCAGGCGGCGATCGGCTCGCACGTCGTCGCCCGCGAGACGGTCAAGGCCTTCCGCAAGGACGTCACCGCCAAGTGCTACGGCGGCGACATCTCGCGCAAGCGCAAGCTGCTGGAGAAGCAGAAGGAAGGCAAGAAGCGCATGAAGCAGGTCGGTCGCGTCGAGGTGCCCCAGGAGGCGTTCCTGGCGGTCCTCGAGGTCGGCGACTGAACGACGGACCTCCCGGCTCAAGGTCTGCCGCGCAAAGGTCGATCAAGACCTGGTGCGCGTGTTGGGGAGATGGAGCCATGAGGCAAGGGGCCGCTCCCGCGCGGACGTGGTGGCGCGCCACCTGCCGGCCAGCGACGAGGGCTTCGAGCGGGCGTTCCAGGACGCCGCGATCGGCATGACGCTCAGCAGCCCGCATCCGCGCGACGACGGCGTCATCCTGCGCGCGAATCGCGCGGCCGGCGAGATCTTCGGCTGCGCGCCCGAGGCGCTCGTCGGCGTGCGTCCGCGGGAGCTCTTCCACCCGCATGAGCAGCCGATGCCGCGCGACTACTGGGCGCGGCTGCTGAAGGGGCGGGGCGGCGCCGGGGCGACGGTCCGCCGCTTGCGCGGCCTGGACGGGCGCGCCGTCTGGGCCAAGACGCACGCGTCGGTGGTCCGCGACCCGGCGGGCCAGGCTCTGTTCGTCATCTCCCAGATCGAGGACATCACGGCCGAGCGCCAGGCGCGCGAGGCCGCCGAGCGCCGGCTGGCCCAGCAGACCGCGGTCGCGCAGCTGGGCCAGCGAGCGTTGCTGGAGGACGCGCCGGAGCGGCTGTTCGAGGCGGCGGTGACCACCGCCGCCAGCGCCTGCGGGGCGCCGTTCGCCGGGCTCGTGGTGCGGGAGACGGACGGCTCGCTGCGGGTCGTCGCCGGCGTCGGCTGGCCGGTGGGTCAGCTCCTCGCGCCGGCGCCGCGCGGCTCGCAGACCGCCTACACGCTCGAGCGCGGCGGTCCGGTGATCGTCGACGACGTGGGCACCGAGCAGCGCTTCGACGTCGATGCGCTCGTCGAACGCGGCGTCGCCAGCGGCATGAGCGTGGTGGTCGCCGGGGAGGGCGGCGAGCCGTTCGGGGTCCTCGGCCTCCACGCCTCGCAGCGGTCCGCGTTCACGACCGACGACATCGCCTTCCTGACCTCGGTGGCCAACATCCTCGCCGCGGTCGTGCAGCGCGACGCCGCCGCGCGCGATCTGCTCCACCAGTCGCTGCACGACCCGCTGACCGGGCTTCCCAACCGGTCGCTGCTGCTGGATCGGCTACGTCGCGCGATGGCCCGCGCGCGCCGCGACGGCACCACGATGGCCGTCCTGTTCTGCGACATGGACGACTTCAAGTACGTCAACGACACGCTCGGCCACGACGCCGGCGACCGCCTCCTCGCCGCGCTCGCGCCACGGCTGAGCGCGGCGCTGCGGGCGACCGACACGCTCGCGCGCTTCGGCGGCGACGAGTTCGTCGTCCTGTGCGAGGGGATGGCCGACGGGTCGGAGGTCGTGCCCATCGCCGACCGCCTGCTGGACGCCTGCTCGACCCCGGTCGACCTCGGCGGCAGCGAGTTCGTGCCCACCGCGTCGATCGGCGTGGCGGTCGCGCCCGGGGGCGGCGACTCCGACCCCGAGGCGCTGCTGCGCGACGCCGACGTCGCCCTCTATGGCGCCAAGGCGCGCGGCAAGGGGCGCTACGAGCTCTTCGACGTCCAGATGCGCACGCGCACCGTCGAGCGCGTCGGCCTGCTTGCGGATCTGCGCCACGCGATCACCCGCGAGGAGCTGATCGTCGAGTTCCAGCCGATCGTCTCGCTGCGTCGCCGCGAGGTGGCGGGCCTGGAGGCGCTCGTGCGCTGGCGCCACCCCGAGCGCGGCGTGCTCGTGCCCGACCAGTTCATCGGCCTGGCCGAGGACGCGGGCCTGATCCACGAGCTCGGGCGCTGGGTCATCGACGAGGCCGTGCGCCACACGGTGAGCTGGCGGCGCCGGCGGACCCCGGTGCTCGAGCGCGTCATGACGGCGGTCAACGTCTCGTGGCGCCAGATCTCGCACGCGACGCTCGTGGAGGACGTGCAGGCGTCGCTGCGCCGGCACGCGCTGCCGCCGGGCGCGTTCTGCGTCGAGGTCACGGAGTCGGCGCTCATGGAGGATCCCGAGCGCGCGCGGGTCGCGCTGGCCGAGCTGGCCGAGCTGGGCGTGCACCTGTCGCTGGACGACTTCGGCACCGGTCAGTCGTCGCTGGCCGTGCTGCGCGGCTTCCCGTTCGACACGATCAAGCTCGACCGCTCGTTCATGGCCGGCGGCGACTGGGCGGTCGTGCGCGCGGTCACGCAGATGGCCCGCTCGCTGGACCTGCTCGTCGTGGCCGAGGGGATCGAGGTCGCCGAGCAGGACCATCGTGCCGGCCAGCTCGGCTGCGACTTCGGACAGGGATGGCTCTACGCGGCCCCGCTGGGCGCCGACGAGCTGGAGGAGCAGATCACCCGCGTCAACGCGGCGCTCGCCGCGCGGCACTAGGGCACTAGCCTCACCCGGCGTGCGGATCCTCTTCGTCTGCCTGGGCAACATCTGCCGCTCGCCGACCGCCGAGGGCGTGATGCGGCGGCTCGTGCGCGAGGCCGGGCTCGACGGCGCGATCGAGATCGACAGCGCCGGCACCGGGGCGTGGCACGTCGGCGAGCCGCCGGACGCGCGGGCGACCGCCGCGGCGCGGGCGCGTGGGACGACCTTGACCGGCGCGGCCCGCCAGGTCGCCGACGAGGACTTCGAGCGCTTCGACCTGCTCGTCGCGATGGACGCCGCGAACCTGCGCGAGCTGCGCTCGCGCGCGCCGCATGCCGCGGCCCGCGAGCGCATCCGGCTGCTGCGTGAGTTCGACCCGGCCTGCGCCGACCTGGCGGACCGCGACGTGCCCGACCCCTACTACGGCGGACCGGGCGGCTTCGACACGGTGCTCGACCAGGTCGAGGCGGCGTGCCGCGGGCTCCTGGACGAGGTCCGTCCGTCGCTGACGCCGTGAGGGGCATCGTGGCGCCGCACTCGACGCCTGGGCCCGTGGGGCGCGCGGCGTGAGCGAGCTGCCGGCGCTGCCCGCGGAGCTCGGCCCGGTGGCGGCCGCGCGGCGGGTGGCGGGCGGCGACATCAACGCCGCCTGGCGGGTGGAGCTGGCCGACGGGACCGTCGCGTTCGTCAAGGCGCGTTCGGACCCGCCCGCCGGGGAGTACGCGACCGAGGCGGCGGGGCTGCGGTGGCTGGGGGAGGCGGGCACGCTGCGGGTCCCGCACGTGCTGGGCGTGAGCGACGCGTGCCTCGTGCTCGAGTGGATCGACGCGGGCGCGCTCGGCGCGGCCGGCGAGGAGGAGCTGGGCCGTGGCCTGGCCGCGCTGCACCGCGCTGGCGCGGAGCGGTGCGGCGCGCCGTGGCCCCTGCGCCTGGGCGCGGTCGTGCTGTCCAACGAGCCGGCGGCCACGGAGCGCGCGCCGGCGCCCGCCGCGCCCTCCGGCGACCGGCCCGCGTCCGGCGACTCGCTGCGCGGCGACTGGCCCGCCTTCTACGCCCAGCGCCGCCTCGCCCCGTTGGCCGCGATGGCGTTCGACCGCGGGGCGCTCAGCGCGTCCGGCCGCGCCGCCGTGGAGCGCGTATGCGAGCGCATCGACGAGCTCGCCGGGCCGCCCGAGCCGCCGGCGCGCCTGCACGGCGACCTCTGGGGCGGCAACGTGCTCGCCGGCGCCGACGGGCGGCCGTGGCTCATCGACCCGGCGGCCTACGGCGGCCACCGCGAGGTCGACCTCGCGATGCTGCGGCTCTTCGGCGGCCCTGGTCCGCGGGCGCACGCCGCCTACCACGAGGCGTTCCCGCTCGCCGACGGCCACGAGCAACGCGTCGCGCTCTACCAGCTGCTGCCGCTACTCGTGCACGCGGTGCTGTTCGGCGGCTCCTACGGCGCGAGCGTCGAGCGCGCCGCGCGCCGCTACGGTTGAGCGATGGACCTCGGCCTGCGCGACCGCGCCTGCATCGTCACCGGAGCCAGCCGTGGGATCGGCCGCGAGATCGCTCGCCTGCTGACCGCCGAAGGCGCCCGCGTCCTCCTCGTCGCCCGCGGCGAGGAGACGCTCCGAGCCGCCGCCGCGGAGCTCGGCGCGGCGTGGCTGGCCGCGGACCTGCGCGACCCGGAGGCCGGCGAGCGGATCGTCGAGACGTGCGTCCAGCGCCTCGGCGCCGTCGACGTCCTCGTCAACAACGCGGGCGTCGCGGAGGTCAAGGACCTCGACGAGCTGAGCGACGCGGACTGGCAGCGCGACTGGGAGCTGCACGTGCTCGCCGCGATGCGGCTCATGCGGGCGGCGTGCCCGCGGATGGCGGCAGCGGGCTGGGGGCGGGTCGTCAACGTCACGTCGTCCTCCGGCAAGCGGCCGTCGTCGACGCTCGCGATGTCCTACTCGGTCACGAAGGCCGCCCAGCTCGCGCTGTCGCGCGCGTTCGCCGACCGCTACGCCGCCGACGGCGTGCGCGTCAACGCGATCGCCCCCGGCATGGCGCTCAGCGAGGGCTGGACCGCGCCCGGCGGCCTGGCCGACCAGCTCGCCGCCCGCCGCGGCGCGACCCGCGACGAGATCCTGCGCGCCCAGGGCGAGCGGCTGCCGATCGGGCGCGCGCTGGAGGCCGACGAGGTCGCCCGGATCGCCGTCGTGCTCTGCTCGGAGCTGGCCTCCGGCGTGGCCGGCGCCGCGTGGTCGGTCGACGGCGGCGTCTGGGCCTCGATCGTGTAGCCGACGTGCCAGGATGCGGGCCATGCCCGTGAGGACCGACGCCGTCGGCAAGACCTACCCGCCACTGACCTACGCCGTGGGGCGCGAGAAGATCCGCGAGTACGCACACGCGATCGGCGAGGACGATCCGCGCTGCCTGGACCTGGAGGCCGCCCGCGCCGCGGGCTACGCCGACCTGCTCGCGCCGCCGACGTTCGCCGTCGTCTACACCGCGCCGGCGATGGCCGCCGGCTACTTCGACCCCGAGCTGGAGATCGACTTCAGCCGCCTCGTGCACGGCGGCCAGGAGTTCACCTGGGGCGCGCCGGTCGTCGCCGGCGACGAGATCACCACGACGGTCTCGGTCACCGAGATCAGCGAGCGCGCCGGCAACGGCTTCTTCACGTTCGAGACCCGCTCGGTCAACCAGGACGGCGCCGAGGTGAGCGTCGGCACGTGGATGAACGTGGTGCGGGGGGCGTGATGGAGGTCGAGCAGCTCACGGTCACGCCGGACCGCTACGTCACGTACCGCTACGCCGGCGCCTCGGGCGACTTCAACCCGATCCACCTCGACGACGAGTTCGCCCGCCAGGTCGGCTTGCCGGGGAAGATCCTCCACGGCCTCTGGACGTTCGCGCAGTGCGCCCGCGCCCAGACCCGGGCGGCGGGCGACCCCGTCGCGCTCAAGCGCCTCGCTGTCACCTTCCGCGGGATGGGCTTCCCCGAGGAGGAGCTGACCGTCACCTCGAACGTCCGCGCCGTGGAGGACGGCGTGGCCACCGTCGACGTCGTCGTCGAGCAGGGCGGCCGCGCCATCGTCCGCAAGGCGGAGGCCGAGGTGATCGCCCCCGGGTAGCCCCGGGGGCGGCCGCGCTCACTCCTCGGCCTGCAGCTCCTTCACGCGGCCCTCGAGCTGGGCCATCACGTCGGGGTCGCGCAGCGTCGTGACGTCGCCGAGCTCACGGCCCTCGGCGATGTCGCGCAGCAGCCGGCGCATGATCTTGCCCGAGCGCGTCTTGGGCAGGTCGTCGGACCAGATGATGCGCTTGGGCCGCGCGAGCTTGCCGATCCGCTGGGCGACGTGCTCGCGGATCTCGGCGACGAGCTCGTCGCTGCCCTCCAGGTCGCCCTCGAGCGTCACGAACGCGGTCACCGACTGCCCGGTGTCCTCGTCGGTCTGCCCGATGACCGCCGACTCGGCGACCTTCGGATGCGAGACGATCGCCGACTCGATCTCGGCCGTGGACATCCGGTGCCCGGAGACGTTCAGCACGTCGTCGACGCGCCCGATGACCCAGAAGTAGCCGTCGGCGTCCTCGCGCGACGCGTCGCCGACGAGGTACGTGTGCGGCCCGTACTTCTCCCAGTAGGTCGCCACGAACCGGTCGTCGTCGCGGTACAGCGTGCGCAGCATCCCCGGCCAGGGCTGGGTCAGCGTCAGCAGGCCTTGCGTGTCACGCGGGACCTCCTCGCCGGCGTCGTCGACCACCCGCGCGGCGATCCCCGGCAGCGGCTTGCCCGCCGAGCCCGGCTTCGTCGCCTCGGCGCCCGGCAGCGTCGTGATCATGATCCCGCCGGTCTCGGTCTGCCACCACGTGTCGACGATCGGGCAGCGTCCGCCGCCGATGACCTGGTGGTACCAGAGCCATGCCTTCGGGTTGATCGGCTCGCCGACCGTGCCCAGCAGCCGCAGCTTGGAGAGGTCGTGGCGGGCCGGGTACTCCTCACCCCACTTGATGCACGCGCGGATCGCCGTCGGGGCGGTGTAGAAGATCGTCACCCCGTAGCGCTCGCACAGCGCCCACCAGATGTCCTTGTCGGGGTAGTCCGGCGCGCCCTCGAACATCACCGACGTGCAGCCGTTGGCCAGTGGCCCGTAGACGATGTAGGAGTGGCCGGTGATCCAGCCGACGTCGGCCGAGCACCAGTACACGTCCTCCTCCGGCTTGAGGTCGAAGACGTACCGGTGCGTCCAGGCGACCTGGGTCAGGTAGCCGCCCGTCGTGTGCAGGATGCCCTTCGGCTTGGCCGTCGAGCCCGACGAGTAGAGGATGAACAGCGGGTGCTCGGCGTCCAGCTCCTCGGGCGCGCAGTCGGGCGCCGCCGCCTCCAGCGCCTCGTGGAACCACACGTCGCCGTCGCCCATCGGGCAGTCGGCGATGCCGGTGTGGCGGACGACGAACGTCGTGTCGACGTCGATGCCGACCGCGTCGACCTGCGCCTTGATCGGCGCGGTCTTGCCCTTGCGCCGGGCGCCGTCGACGGTGACGAGCGCCTTGGCGTCGGAGAACTCCATGCGCTCCTTCACCGACTCGGCGCTGAAGCCGCCGAACACGACGTTGTGCATCGCACCGACGCGCGCGCAGGCGAGCATCGCCACGACGACCTCGGGAATCATCGGCAAGAAGATCCCGACCACGTCGCCCTTGCCGATGCCGCGGTCGCGCAGCGCGTTGGCGAAGCGCTGCGTGTCGGCCAGCAGCTGCGCGTAGGTGACGTCGCGCTCCTCGCCCTCCTCGCCGCGCCAGTGCAGCGCGACGCGGTTGCCCAGGCCGGCCTCGACGTGGCGGTCCAGGCAGTTCACCGACGCGTTCAGCGTCCCGTCGGTGAACCACTTGTAGAAGGGGGCGTCGCGGTCGTCCAGCGCGACCGTCGGCTCACGGAACCAGGTCAGCGCCTTCGTCTGCTCCAGCCACCACGCCGGGGGATCCTGCGCCGCGCGCGCATGGACCGACTCGTCGCCGATCAGCGCCTTCTGGCGGAACTCGGCCGCGGGCGGGAACGACTCGACCTCCAGCAGGTCGGCCAGCTGATGCTCCAGATCGGTAGCCATGTGCTCTCCTCGTCGCAGGTTCTGTGGGGATCATGCCCGACCAGCCCGCAGCGCTCACGTCAGCCTGGACGTTGCGCTGCGATGATGGTCGCCATATGGACGTCCCTGAAGATGCCTTCGTCGCCATCATCGAGATCCCCAAGGGGAGCCGCAACAAGTACGAGTACGACCACGAGCTCCACGCGATCAAGCTCGATCGCTTCCTGTTCAGCTCGATGGTCTATCCCACCGACTACGGCTTCATCCCCGACACCCTGAGCCGCGACGGCGACCCGCTCGACGTCATGGTCCCCGTGAGCGAGCCCACCTTCCCCGGCTGCCGCATCCTCGTCAAGCCGATCGCGATCTTCCGCATGGAGGACGACAAGGGCGTCGACGACAAAGTGCTCGCCGTCCCGCTGGAGGACCCGGGCTGGAACTGGCTGGATCGCCTCGAGGACCTCCACCAGCAGCTGCAGGACGAGATCGCCCACTTCTTCTCGGTCTACAAGGATCTCGAGCAGAAGCAGGTCAAGGTCGACGGCTGGTATCCCAAGGAGGACGCGCTCGCCGAGATCGCCGCCTCCCGCCAGCGCTTCCGCGCCGGCGCACCGGCCTGAGCGGTCCGCGCCCCTCCTAGACTGTGTCGTGTGCTGAGCCCCCGCCAAGAGCTGATCCTGGGCAAGGTGGTCGAGGGCTACCTGGACGCCGGCCAGCCGGTCGGCTCCAAGGCGATCGCCGCCGATCCCGACGTGGAGTTCGGGTCCTCGACGATCCGCAACGAGCTGGCGCTCCTGGAGGAGCACGGGCTGCTGGCCCATCCGCACACGTCGGCGGGGCGCGTGCCGACCGACTCGGGCTATCGCTACTTCGTCGACCGGCTGCTCCCGCGCCGCGAGGTGTCGCTCGAGCTGAGCCTCATCCGCCGCGAGGTCGACGAGGCGATGCGGGCGACGACCGAGACGCTCTCGCAGGTCACGAACCTGCTGGCGATCGTCAGCGCGCCGCCGATCGAGACCGCGACGATCCGTCACGTCGAGGTGCTGCTGCTGCAGCCGCAGGTGCTGATGGTCGTCGTCATCACCTCGACGGGCGGTGTCACCAAGCGCGTCTTCACCTTCGACGCGCCGGTGGACTCGGGCCTCGTCGCCTGGGCCGGGGCGTTCCTCAACGAGCAGCTCACGGGCATCGGCCTCGGCGCCCGGATGCTGGCCAAGCGGCTGGACGACCCGGAGCTGGCGCCCGTCGAGCGCCGCTTCCTCGACACGCTGGCGCCGGCGTTCACCGAGCTGGCCGCGACGGCCGAGCAGACGCTCTACGTCGACGGCACGACGCGGCTGCTGGCCGAGCATCGCGTCCAGGACGTCGAGCAGATCAACGCGCTCATGGGGATCCTCGAGCAGCGCGTCACGCTGCTCGGCGCGCTGGCCGCCGCACTGGCCGCACCCGACGTGTTCGTCCGCATCGGCCATGAGAACGAGCTGCCCGAGCTGCACTCGCTGGCGATGATCGCCGCCGGGTACGGCCTGCCGTCGCGCCGGCTGGGCGCGGTGTCGCTGGTCGGGCCGGTGCGCATGGACTACGCGGTCGCGATCTCGACCGTGCGCGAGGCCGCCCGTCAGCTCTCGCGCTTCGTCTCCGACGTCTACGACTGATGCCCCGCGATCCCTACGAAGTGCTCGGCGTCGCCCGCGACGCCGACGACGCCCAGATCAAGAAGGCGTTCCGGCGCCTGGCCCGCGAGCTGCACCCGGACGTGAACTCGACCGAGACGGCCGAGGAGGACTTCAAGGAGGCCGCGGAGGCCTACGAGGTCCTCAGCGACGCCGAGCGCCGCGCCACCTACGACCGCTACGGCTGGGACGGCCTGCGCAGCGGCGGCTACGCGCCGCACGACTTCAGCGGCTTCGGCTCGCTGTCGGACATCTTCGACGCGTTCTTCGGCGGCGGGATGGGCGGTGCGGCGCGCAGCGGGCGGGCGCAGGGCGGCGACGTCGGCGTGACCGTCGAGATCGACTTGCTGGCGGCCGCGCGCGGCGCGCAGGTCGACGTCGCCTACGACGCGATCGCCCGCTGCGAGCACTGCCGCGGCAACGGCGCCGAGCCCGGCACGCCGATCGAGACGTGCCCGCGGTGCGGTGGCGCCGGCCACCTGCAGGCGGTCACGCGCACCCCGTTCGGCCAGGTCATGCGCACGGTCGAGTGCGACCAGTGCGGCGGCGACGGCCGGATCGCGCGCGAGCCCTGCCGCGTCTGCCGCGGCCGGGGCCGCCAGGTGCAGCGGCGCACGCTGAGCGTCGACGTCCCGGCGGGCATCGCCGACGGCCAGCGGATCCGGCTGGCCGGGCGCGGCCACGACGGCGAGCGCGGCGGCCCCGCGGGCGACCTGTACGTCCAGGTCCACGTCCGCGAGCACGAGCGCTTCATGCGCGATGGCGACGACCTCGTGACGGTCCTCGACCTCGCCGCCCCGATGGCGGCGCTGGGCACGACGGTCCGCATCCCGCTGCTGGAGGGCGAGGAGGACGTCGAGATCCCCGAGGGCACCCAGCCCGGCGACACGATCGTCCTGCGCGGCAAGGGCATGCCGCCGCTGCGCCGCGGCCGTTCGGGCGACTTGCGGATCGTCGTCAACGTCGTGATCCCGCGCCACCTCGACCGCCGCCAGCGCGAGCTGCTGGAGGAGCTGGCCGCGAGCATCGCGCCCGAGAACCTCACCGCCGACGAGTCGATGTTCTCCAAGCTGCGCCGGACGCTGCGCGGCGCATGATCCGCCTCGCGGTCCGCGTGGCGCGCGAGCAGGCCGAGCTCGCGCTCGCCGAGCTGCTCGTGCTCGCGCCGGCCGGGGTGGAGGAGGTCGACGCCGAGGAGGGCGTCGTCGAGTACGCGATCTACGGCGCCGAGGGCGAGCTGCCCGACGTCGGCGAGCTGCGAGCCGCGGCGGGCGACGCCCTGGTCGAAGTCCGCTCGACGGTGGTGGGCGACGACTGGGCGACGCGCTGGCGCGAGTTCCACCGCCCGCTGCAGCTCGACGGCCTCCGGTTGCGCGCGCCCTGGCACGAGGCGACCGCCGGCGGGCCGGAGGTCGTCATCGACCCGGGCCAGGCGTTCGGCACGGGGATGCACCCGACGACGCGCCTGTGCCTGGAGCTGCTGCTCGCCGAGGCGGCCGCCGGCCGGGCGACCGGTCCGCTTGCCGATCTCGGCGGCGGCTCCGGGGTGCTGGCGATCGCGGCGGCCAAGCTCGGCTGGGACCCGGTCGACGGCTACGACCACGAGGCCGAGTCGGTCGCGGCGACGCTCGACAACGCCTGCGCCAACGGCGTGACGGTCGGCTCGCATCGCTGGGACCTGCGCACCGACCCGATCCCGGTCGCGCCGACGATCGCCGCCAACCTCCTGCGCCCGCTGCTGCTGACGCTCGCCCAGCGGATGACCGACCCGCCGGCGACGCTCATCGCCAGCGGCCTGCTCGAGCACGAGGCCGACGAGGTCGCCGCCGCCTTCGCGCCGCATGGGCTGGCCGAGGCCGACCGCCGCACGCTGGACGGATGGTCGGCGCTGCGCCTGTCGCCCCCCGCGTGACAGGATCTCGCGGCCGATGACCGCCGTCGACCGTCCTCGCCTGCGTCCGCTCGACGTCCTGCGCCAGGCCCTGGCGATCTACCGCGTGCACTGGTGGCGGCTCATCCTCGCCGCGCTCGCCGTCTTCGGCCCGCTGGCCCTCGCCGACGGCGGCCTGGAGGCGCTCGACCCGCACACGGCGCTCGGCCACACGGCCGCCGGGCTCGCCCAGAGCGCCACGCACGTCGTGGGCGACGTCTTCTACGCGGGCCTCGTCGCCGCGGCCGTCATCGCCTGGCGCTCGGACGAGGCGCAGCACGGCCCGCTCGCCGTCGCGCGGTCGCTGAAGTGGGGGACGATCGCCGCCCTGGACCTCATCATCCCGTTGGGCACGGCGATCGGCCTGCTCCTGCTGATCGTCCCGGGCGTCGCGTTCTACGTGTACTTCTCGCTGGCGCCGGCGATCGTGAAGATCGACCGCGTCGGCGTGCGCGCGTCGATGCGGCTCAGCGCGCGGGCGGTGCGCGGCAGCTTCTGGCGGGTCCTCTTCGTGCTCGCGCTCATCGTCGTCGTCACCGGGGTGGCCGAGCAGGCGGTGCAGAGCGCCATCGACGGCTTCGTCGGCCACGCGCTGGCCAACCTGGCGATCGAGCTGGCCACCGCGCCGTTCTTCGGCCTGGTGACCGTGATCATGGCCTTCGAGCTGCACGCCGAGCCGTCGGAGCGCCCCGCGGCGCATTAGCCTCCGGGCATGGCCTGGAACGTCGTCATCGCCGGTGGAGGCTTCGGCGGGCTGTACGCCGCGCGCACGCTCGAGCGCGCGCTCACGCCGCAGAGCGCGCGGATCACCGTCGTCAACGACGTCAACTTCATGCTCTACACGCCGCTGCTGCCGGGCGCCGCCGCGGGCACGCTGGAGCCGCGCCACGTCGTCGTCCCGCTGCGCGAGCAGCTCTCGCGGGCCGACCTGCGCCTCGGCTCGGTGGTGGGGGCGACCCCGGCGACCAACCGGCTGCAGGTCCAGCAGCCCGACGGCGCCGTCGAGGACCTCCGCTACGACCACCTCGTCGTGGCGCTGGGCTCGATCACACGCGTCTTCCCGATCCCGGGGCTGGCCGAGCACGGCATCGGCTTCAAGACGCTCCCCGAGGCGATCGCGCTGCGCAACCGCGTGCTGCGCTGCTTCGAGATGGCCGAGAACCTGGAGGACGCCCGCGAGCGCGAGGCGCTGCTGACGTTCGTGTTCGTCGGCGCCGGCTACGCGGGCGTGGAGGGCCTGGCCGAGCTGCAGGACTTCGCCGCCGACGCGATCGAGCGCTACCCGCGCTGCCGGGTGACCGGGACCCGGTTCGTGCTCGTCGAGGCCAAGGACCGGATCATGCAGGAGATCCCGTCGTCGCTGGCCGCGTTCGCCACCCGCGAGCTGCGCGGCCGCGGGATCGAGGTGCGCACCGCGACGACGCTGACCGAGGTGACGGCCGACAGCGCGCTGCTGTCCACCGGCGAGCGGATCGCGACGCTGACGGTCGCCTGGACGGCCGGCGTCAAGCCGCATCCGGTCGTCGCCGACCTGGGCCTGCCCCTGGCCGAGTCCGGGCGCATCGCGGTCGACTCCTACCTGCAGGTGGAGGGCTTCGAGAACGTGTGGGCGATCGGCGACGCCGCCGCGGTGCCCGACGCCGCGCAGCGCTACCAGGGGCCGACGCCGCCGACCGCGCAGCACGCGATGCGCCAGGGCCGCACGGTCGCCCACAACGTCGCGGCGGCGCTCGGGGCCGGACATCGACGGCGCAAGTTCACCTACAAGACGCTCGGCGTGTTCGTCGACATGGGGCGCAACCAGGCGGTCGCCCAGACCCTGGGCGTGCGCTGGCGCGGCTGGCCGGCGTGGTTCCTCGCGCGGACGTACCACCTGCTGCTGATGCCGTCGATGAAGCGCCGCGCGCGCCTGGTCGCCGACTGGACGATCGGCCTGTTCTTCGGGCGCGACGTCTCGGAGCTGGGCATGCTCGGCCACCCGCCGCCGCTGCACGGGCAGAGCGTCGGCGGCACCGGCGCCGACGGCCAGCCCGTGGACGCCGACGGCCTGGGCGCGCGCGCCGCGTCGCTGGCCGAGGAGGAAGAGGGGACGCCGACCTGAGCGCGGCGTACCATGTGGCCACGAGATGGCCGCTGTGGCAGACCGCGTGAAGGACGACCTGGCCGCCGCCCGCAAGGCGGGCGAGCGGGAGCGGGTGGGAACCCTGAGCCTCGTGCTCAGCGAGCTGCAGAAGGCCGCGAAGGCCGGTGACGGCGACGAGCTGGCCGTCCTGCGCCGCGAGCGCAAGCGCCGCCAGGAGTCCGCGCGGGCGTTTCGCGACGGCGGGCGTCCCGAGCTGGCCGCGGCCGAGGAGGCCGAGGCGACGCTGATCGAGGCCTACCTGCCGGCCGAGCTGTCCGACGACGAGCTGCACGCGATCGTCGCCGCCGCGGTGCAGGAGACCGGCGCGAGCTCGCCGCGCGACATGGGCAAGGTCATGCCGGTCGCGATGGCGCAGGTCGCCGGCCGCGCCGACGGCCGCCGCGTCTCCGACCAGGTCAAGGCGGTGCTGAGCGCGTGACCCGTACGACGATCGAGCTGCCCAACGCCGTCGCCGCCGAGCTGGCCGGCAGCGAGGACGCGATCCTCAAGGCGCTCGAGGGCCACCTCGACGCGGAGCTGTACCTGCGCGGGAACGTCGTGACGCTCGACGGCGAGCCCGACGCGGTGGACCAGGCCGCTCAGGTCGTGCGCGAGCTGGCCGAGCTGGTCGAGCAGGGCCACGAGATCGCGCCCGGCACGATCTCCGCGGTGACCGGCGCGCTGGACGCGCACGAGTCGCCGGCCCGGATCCTCGAGGACGTCGTCTGGCGCCACCGCTCGACGAAGGTGGCGCCGAAGTCGGTCAACCAGAAGCGCTACGTCGACTCGATCCGCCGCAACACGATCACCTTCGGCATCGGACCGGCCGGCACCGGCAAGACCTGGCTGGCGGTGGCGATGGCCGCCGCGGCGCTGCAGCGCCGCGAGGTCAATCGCGTGATCCTCACCCGCCCGGCCGTCGAGGCCGGCGAGCGGCTCGGGTTCCTGCCCGGGGACCTCATGGCGAAGATCGATCCGTACCTGCGGCCGCTGTTCGACGCGCTGCAGGACATGCTCGACGCCGAGAAGGTCTCCCAGGCCCTCGAGCGCGGGCAGATCGAGGTCGCGCCGCTGGCGTTCATGCGCGGGCGCACGCTGAACGACAGCTTCATCATCCTCGACGAGGCGCAGAACACCACGCCCGAGCAGATGAAGAT
>CAYRCB010000009.1:0-176309 GCA_964422645.1 uncultured Solirubrobacteraceae bacterium
ACGGCTACTCGATCCGCGTCGAGTCGGTGCGCGAGAACCGCATCGAGGCGGTGCGCATCCGCGAACGCGGTCCGGCGGGCGGCGCGTGAGCCGCCGCCGGCTGCGCTAGCGTGACAGCGGTGTCCCACGCGATCGAGGTGGACAGCCTCACCAAGCGCTTCGGCGCCGTCACCGCGATCGACGACCTCTCGTTCTCGGTCCGCGCCGGCGCGGTGACCGGGTTCCTCGGCCCCAACGGCGCCGGCAAGACGACGACGCTGCGCATCGTGCTCGGCCTGGCTCGCGCGACCAGCGGGACCGCGCTCGTCCAGGGGCGCCCCTACGACCAGCTCGACGAGCCGGCGCGCGTCGTCGGCGCGTCGCTCGAGCGGGCGGGGTTCCATCCCGGCCGCTCCGGCCGCGATCACCTGCGCGCGCTGTGCGCGATGGCGCGCCTGCCCGCCTCGCGCGCCGACGAGGTGCTGCGGATCGTCGACCTCGACGGCAAGGCCGGGCGCCGCCGGGTCGGCGGCTACTCGCTCGGCATGCGCCAGCGGCTGCACCTCGCGGCCGCGCTGCTCGGCGACCCGGCGATCCTCGTCCTCGACGAGCCGGCCAACGGCCTGGACCCGCAAGGCATCCGCTGGCTGCGCGAGAGCCTGCGCGGCCTGGCCGCCGAGGGGCGCACGGTGCTCGTCTCCAGCCACGTGCTGTCCGAGGTCGCCCAGACCGCCGACGACGTGGTGGTCATCGCTCGCGGCAAGCTCGTCGACCAGGGTCCGGTGGAGAAGCTCAGCGGCGGTCCGGCCCAGGCGGTCATCGTCCGCGCTGCCGACGTCGCCGCGCTCGCCGCGGCGCTGGAGTCCGCCGGTGGCGACGTCGAGCGCAACGACGGCTGGCTGCGGGTGCGCGACCTCGAGGCGCCACGCGTCGGCGAGCTCGCGCTCGCGCAGGGCGTGGCGCTGCACGCGCTCTACGAGGAGCGCCGCTCGCTGGAGGACGTCTTCCTGCAGCTCACCGCGGGCGCGGAGGCGGCGGCGTGACCGGCCTGCTCCAGGGCGAGCTCATCAAACTGCGCACGACGCGCACCGCGCTCGGCTTCGCGGCGGTGACGCTCCTGCTCATGCTGCTCGCGGTCCTGCTGGGCACCCTGGCCGGCGATCCGACGACGCTCGACGACAAGCGCAGCACGCTCTCGATGGGCAGCATCATCGCCTTCGTGCTGATCATCTTCGGCGCGGTGGGGGCCACCGGCGAACACCGCCACGGCACGATCACCTCGGCGCTGCTCATCGCCCCCGACCGGATCCGCGTGACCGCGGCCAAGCTGGCGGCCTACGCGGCGGCGGGTGCGCTCGTCGGGCTCGTCGTGCAGCTGCTGGCGATCGCGATCGGCCTGCCGCTGCTGTCCGGCGAGCCCGGCCCGGACCTGTCGGGCTCCGATCTGCTCGGCATCGTCGCCGGCACGGTCGTCGCCTGTGGGCTGTGCGCCGCGATCGGCGTCGGGGTCGGGGCGCTGTTGCGCAACCAGGTCGCGACCGTCGTGATCGCGCTCGTCTACCTCTTCATCATCGAGCCCTTGATCTCGGGCTTCGTGCCCGAGGCCTACGCGTACCTCATCGGCGGGGCGTCGAGCGCGGTCGCCGGCGGGGACGTCGAGGACGGCCTGGCCCCGGTCGTGGCCGGCGTCGTCCTGCTCGGGTGGGCGCTGCTGTTCAGCGCGGTTGCGGTCGTCGCCGACCGCAACCGCGACGTGAACTAGTCCGCTAGTCGTAGGCGTAGAAGCCGCGCTTGACCTTCTTGCCGAGCGCGCCCTCGGCGGTCAGCCGCTGCACGCTGCTCGGGATCTCCGCGCCGATCGACCCGCCGATCGCGACGGCGACGTCGAGGCCGACGTAGTCCAGCAGCGCCAGCGGGCCCATCGGGTGCCCGGCGCCGAGCGCCATGCAGGTGTCGATCGCCTTTGGCTCCAAGCCCGTCTCTTCCATCAGCCGCACGGCCGAGAAGAGGTACGGGAACAGCAGCCGGTTGACGACGAAGCCCGCGATGTCGGGCACCTCGACGGCCTCCTTGCCCAGCGCGGCGCAGAGCGCCTGGGCGCGGGCCCGGGTCTCCTCGGTCGCCGCCTGGGGGAAGACGAGCTCGACGAGCTTCATCTTCGCCACGGGGTTGAACACGTGCAGGCCGAAGAACCGCTCGGGGCGGCCGCTGGCCCGCGCGAGCTCCTCGATCGACAGCGACGAGGTCGTGGTCGCCAGCACGGTCGTCCCGTTGACCCTGGTCGCGACGTCCCCGAGGAGGGCGGACTTCGTGGCCAGGTCCTCGACGACGGCCTCGACGACGATGGTGGCGTCGGCGAGCGCGTCGAGGTCGGTCGCTACGGATACGCGACCGGCATCTACGCCCTCGCCGAGCTTGGAGCACACCTTGTCCACCGTCGTGCGCGCCCGCTGGGCCGACGCGTTGGAGCGCGCCCAGAGGACCACGTTGCCGTGCGCCGACGCGGTCGCGGCGAGGCCGCACGCGATCGCACCGGATCCGACCACTGCCATCCGTTCCTGCACCCGAATACCTCTCCTAGTCGTTGACTCGGGAGTCAGCGCCAGGGTATCGGCTACTCGTCGTGGTCCTCGGGCCCGATGAAGCGCAGGATGAAGGCGAACACGAGGATCGCGGCGACGAGCAGTCCGCCGTAGGCGACCAGCAGCGCGGCGTTCACGCCCAGCTGGGTGGCCGCGAGGGCGAACAGTCCCGTGACGAGGACCGTGGGGATGCCCATCGCGAAGAGGAGGGACTGGCCGCTGGCATCGTGAGGCTCGTGATCCTGATGGGGGACGGTGCTCATGGGAACTCCTTCTCGAGTGCTGCCATGAGCTTGTGCGATCGCGGCGGCGCTGCCATCCGCGGTCTGCCCGCGACCGACTCCGTGGTCGCTACGGATGCGAGCGTCCCGGGCGTATGCTGGGCGCCGTGGACGACCTCGGCGCACCGATCTCCTACCTCGCGCTGCCGCGCGGGGTGCCCGTCTACGACGCCGCCGGCGAGCGGGTCGGCACGGTCGACCACGTGCTCGCCGACGAACGAGTAGACGTCTTCGATGGGCTGATCGTGGACACGCGCCCGCGGCCCGGCGGCCATCGCTTCGCCGATGCCGACCAGATCGCGGAGCTGCACGAGCGCGGCGTCGTGCTGTCGGTCGGCGGCGCAGCGCTGCACGAGCCGACCCCGGCGCCGGCGGCGATGCGGGCCACGCCCGACGACGTCGCCGCCAGCGGCCTGGAGGCCAAGCTCCGCCGGGCGTGGGACTGGATCAGCGGCCGCTCCTAGCGCGCAGCCGGCCGAGCAGCCCACCGCGCCGGCGCGTCTGGGTGGGCGGCGGGGTCGTGCCGGGCGCCGGGCTCGCAGGTGGTGCGGTCGGGCCCGTGCCGGTGGTCGGCGACGGCGTGGTGCCGGGCGTCTCGCTCGTGGGCCGCGCGGTCGGGTCCGGGCCCGTCGTGGGCGGCGCCGTCGCGCCGCGGTCGTAGCGGCCGGGCGGCGCGGTCGGCCCGGGACCGGCCGGTGGCGGTGCGGCGGCGGTGCGCTCGAACCGCCCGGGCGGCATCTCCCCGCCGTGCTCGACCCCGCCGCGGTCGCGCGGGGGCGCCGGCTCGGCGGGCGCGGTCGCCAGCGGAGCGCCGGTCGCCGCCCGCTCGCGCGGCGATGCCGCCGGCTCGCGGGCGAAGCGGCCGACGCGCGTCGACGACGGCGCCGGCTCGGTCGTGCGTCCGCGCTCGGCGGGCGGGACGGCCGCCGCGCCGCGCGCTCGCTCGGCCGGCGTGACGGGTGCGGCCCGTCGGGCCACGCGGCCGAGGGCGAACGCGCCGAACGCCAGGATCAGCGCGCCGACGCCGTAGGACGTGACGAGCAACTCGACGACCTGCCGCTCGTCGGAGCCCAGCGGCGCGCCGCCGGCGCTCGTCCCGTCGTTCCAGAGCATCGAGACCGTCGGGCCGATGACCAGCCATGCGCCCGCGGCCGTCGCGAGCGCGGCGCCGAGCATCGCGGTCGAGCGCACGGCGGACAGCAGCAGGAGCAGCCCGCCGGCGAACGCGACAGCGCCCGGCAGGATCGACAACCAGAAGTCGCCCCAGCTCCAGACCCAGGTGTCGGTGGTGCCGACCTCGACCGAGAAGTACGGCCCGATGAGGGGAATCAGGGCAGCCCAAGCGCCCAAGATCATCAGGAGCAGCCCGCTGAGGGCTCCTCGCGTGCGCGGGATGCGCATGGTGCGCTCCTCTCTTCGCTGTTGGGCGCTGTTACCCGAAGGCGGCGAGGCGGAAGCCTCGATCCGGCACGCAGACGAGCGGGCTGGCGGGCAGGCCGTCCGGCGGTGGCGACGCGTTGTAGCCCATCGGCGCCACGTCGTTGGGCGTGTCCGGATGGAAGATCGCGGCCAGCAGCTGGATGTGCCCGCGCCCGACCGAGAGCTCCGTCTGGCCGCCGCCGTAGGCCCCGATGCCGTGCTGCGCGCAATGGTCGTAGAGCGCCATGAGCTCGCGCAGCGAACCCGAGCGCGACGGCTTGATGTTCACCATCCGCGGCGGGAACGGCAGGCCGTCGACGTCGGCGACCGTGTGGATCGGCGCGTCCCACGTGATCCGGTCGCGGTACGGGCGCAGGATCGCGTCGGTCTCGGGCGTCAGCTTCGGGTCCTCGATCCAGGCGTCGGGGAACGTCTCCACGACGCGCCGGTAGAGGACGGGGTCCGCGTCCTGGTCGACGATCGTGTTGCTGTACTGGCCCTTGAGGTCGATCGAGTCGACCGCCCCGGTCTCCCGCAGCGCCGCGAACAGCGCCTCGTCCCACGAGGACGTGGCGTCGAGCTTCAGCCGCAGCGTGGGATAGCGCGCCATCCGCTCGCGGACGAGCTCGAACGACGGCGGCTCGCCGAGCCGCATCGAGTTGACGAACGTCACCGGGCGCAGCTCGCGGCCGAGATGCTCGTGCAGGGTGGTGCCGGCCTGGCGCAGCGCCAGGTCCAGCGCCGCCGACTCGTAGGCCCACGTGCGGTACTCGACGAACGCGGGCAGCTCCGGCGTGCCGGCGAAGAGCGGCAGCGTCGCCAGGTGCTCGGAGAAGCTCTCCAGCGTCCATTCGCCGGCCAGCGGCAGGATCGGCCCGGCGGCCTGAGCGGCCTCCTGCTCGTCGGCCGCGTACACGACGTCCTCGCCGAGCCCTTCCTCGCCGGCGCCGAGCAGGTGGATCGTCGTCGTCCGGCGCAGGAACTCGGGGATCGGCTGGATCGCGTGGCCCTCCAGCTCGTAGCGCTCGATGCGGACCGGCAGCTCGCGCAGCCGGTCCCACGTGGAGGTCGTCATCCGCTGCGCGCCTCCAGGCGCGCGACGAGGTCGTCGAGCCGCAGCTCCTCCAAGCCTCGTCCGACCGCCTCCAGCTCGGCGGCGCAGTACTCGACCAGTCCGCGACCCTCACGCAGCAGGTCCAGCGTCTCGCGCAGCCCGGCCTCGCCGGAGTCCAGGCGGCGGATGATCTCCTCGATCCGCGCGGTGGCGCTCTCGTAGGTATGGGTGGCGGGCTCGTGGTCGTTCATGCGTCCTCGTCAATGGTCGCAGCCACGGCGGCGTCGCTGAACCGCAGCCGCACCGACCCGGCCGCGCGGGCCGCCGCGGCGCTGGTGACGACGCTTCCGCCGGCGTCCTCGACGAGCGCGTAGCCGCGCTCGAGCGTGCGGGCGGGGTCGTGTGCGTCGAGCGCGAGCCGCAGCCGCTCCAGGGTCGCGACCTGCTCGCCGGCGGCCTGGGCCGCCGCGCCCTTGCGCGCGAGGACGACCGCGTGGCGGGCCGTCCGCTCGCGGCGCCCCGCGACGCCGCGGCGCCCGGCGGCCCGCAGCTCGCGCAGCGCCTGGTGCAGCGCGGTCCGCTGGCGCGCGACGTGCTGCGCCGGCGCGCGCGACAGCCGCGAGAGCGCCCGCGCGCGCTCGAGCACCGCCCGGCGTCCGTGCTGCTCCAGCCGTGCGGCGCAGCGCGCGAGCTGCGCGCGCGCCTCGCGGCAGTGCAGCGGCACCGCGGCCTCGGCGGCGTGGGTGGGCGTCGAGCAGCTCGCGGCGGCGACGTCGTCCAGGAGCGTGCGGTCGGTGTGATGGCCGACCGAGGCGATGACCGGCACGGGCAGCAGCGCGACGGTCCGGCACAGCGTCTCGTCGCAGAAGCAGAAGAGGTCGGCCAGCGAGCCGCCGCCGCGGGCGACCACGATCACCTCGACGTCGCCGGCGGCCGCCAGGTCCTGCAGCGCCCGCGTGATCGCCGGCGCGGCGTGGCGGTCCTGGACGGGCGCGAACGCCCACACGACCCTTCCGGCCCAGCCGCGGCGGCGCAGCCCCGCGAGCACGTCGTCGCGGGCCTTGCCGCTCTCGCCGGTGACGACGCCGATCGCGCGAGGGAGCATCGGGCGGGCGAGCGCCTTCTGGGGCGCGAAGAGCCCCTCGGCGTCCAGCCGCTTGCGCAGCAGGTCGAGCTGGGCGAGCAGGTCGCCCTCGCCGGCCAGGCGGACCGCCGTGACGTCGAAGGAGAAGTGCGGCGACGAGGTGCGCGATCCCGGGTAGTACGCGGGACCGCCCGCGACGACGACCTTCGCGCCGTCGGCCAGCGGACCGAGCCGCAGCGCCTCGAGCTCGTTGCGCCACATCGAGCACGGGACGGCCCCGTCGGCGTCGCGCAGCTCGAAGTACGCACGGGCCTTGGCCAGCTTGAACCCCCATACCTCGCCGAAGAGCTGCACGCGGGCGCGCTTGCGCAACTCGTCGCGCAGCATCGTCGCGTAGGAGCCGACGGGGAACGGCCCCTTCAGCAGCGAGCCGGGGATGCCGTCAGGCCTGGTGGACACGCGCGAGCGCCTCCACCGTCGCTGGCCGGTTCCCGCACGGCACGGCGATCAGCGTGTTCGCGCCGGCATCGGCGTACTCGGCGACCCGGGCCGCCAGCCGGTCCGGCGTGGTCGCGAGGGCGGCGGCGTCGACCAGCTCGGAGGTCAGCGCCGCCGCGGCGCCGGCCATGTCGCGCGCGAGCCAGCGCTCCTGCGCGGCGCGGGCGGCGTCGCCGTGGCCCAGCCGCTCGGCGGTCTGGACGTAGTAGTTGCGCTCCGGCGCGCCCATCGCCCCGAAGTAGAACGCCAGCCAAGGACGGACCGCGTCGCGGGCCGCGTCGAGGTCGGCGTCCACGGCGACCGGCACGGCCGCGGCGACGTCGAACGGGCGGTCGCGCGGCGGGTCGATCTCGCCGAGGATCGCCTTGTCGATGGCGAACGGCAGCCAGCCGTCGGCGATCTGGGCGCACTGGGCGATCGCCTTGGGGCCGATCGCGCCGAGGTAGATCGGCAACGGGTCCTGGACCGGGCGGGTCAGGAGCTTCAGCGCCTTGCCCAGCCCGGTGGGCGGGTGGGCGGGGTCTTGCTCGAGCGGCAGCTCGATCCGCTCGCGCGCCAGCGCCCGGCGGACGACGTCGACGTACTCCCGCGTGCGCCGCAGCCCGCCGCCGAACGGCACGCCGTACCAGCCCTCGGAGACCTGCGGGCCGCTGAGGCCGAGCCCGAGCCGGAAGCGCCCGCCGCTGATGACGTCCAGCGACGCCGCGGCCATCGCGGTCGCGGTCGGCTTGCGCGCCGGGATCTGCATGAGCCCCGAGCCGAGCCCGATCCGCTCGGTCTTCCCGGCCAGCAGCCCCAGCACCGAGACCGCGTCCTGTCCCCACGCCTCGGCGATCCACACCGAGTCGAGCCCCCGCTGGTCGGCAAGGACGGCGAGCTCGACCTGCTCGGCCGGCGTGAACCATGGCCAGTAGGCCAGGAAGATGCCGATCCGCATGCGCCCGAGGCTAGTCGCCCGGGCGGCGACCTACTGCGCGATCGGCTCCTCGCCCGGCACCACGTCGGGCGAGTTGGACTGCAGCGTCCGCTGCCCGGGCTGGGCGTGCGTGCCGCGCGTCTCGCCGCTGTAGCCGAGACGGACGAGGCGCTGGATCTCGCGCTCGCCCTCGATCCGGGCGGGATGGCCGGCCGGCAGCGGCGCGATCAGCTTCGCGATGCGGTTGCGCAGCTGCAGCGCGAAGTGGGGGGTCGCGGCGCCCATCAGCTGGCGGACGTCCTCGACGGTGACCTCGTGGTCGGAGGCGGTGCGGGAGGGATGCTCGAATTCGCTCACGGGGACGGTGCGGTGACGGGGGAGATCTCGAGGAGGGCGTCGATCCGGGACTGGGCGTCTTCGCCGATCGCCTCGGCGTCCCCGATGAGCCAGCCGTGATTGTAGACCCCGCGGACCGGGTCGTCCTCGTAGCCCGGCTGGATGTCGAGCAGGTACTGGACCACCGGATCGGGCAGGCCGCCGTCGTCGGCGACCAGCAGGAGCGGCCCGTACGTGCCGCTCGACGACAGCGGCGCGGCGGCGGCCGCCGCGGCCGGCTGGGCGGGGTTGGCGAACACGAGCCCGTGGCCGGGATCGACGACGCCCCAGGCGAGCGGCGAGCGCGCGAGGGCGATCGCGGTCTCCTGCGGGGTCGCGCCGGCCACGCGCGTCACCGACCCCAGCGCCCGCAGCCGGCGCGCGACCGCCGACGAGACCACGCTCGGCGGCCCGAGCACGAGGATCCGCGGCCGGCGGTGGCGGCGCAGCGCGGCGATCGTCGCGGCGGGCAGGGCGTCGCGCCGGGTGAAGAGGACGGAGGAGCCGGACTTCGCCGCCCATGCCGCGGCCGGCATCGCGTGCGCGGGGTCGTCGGCGCCGGCGACGACGACGGTCTCGCTCGGCTTGCCCCGGGCGCGGGTCGCCAGGCGATCGACCGCCGCGGCGAGCGCGAACGGGTCGGCGCCGGTGACCTGGGCGGCGCGCAGGCCGGGCGGGGCCGGCACCTCGCCGACGCGGATCGCCTGCGCGCCGCCCAGCACGCCGGAGCCGCGCGGCGCCAGGCGGGCGATCGCCTCGGTCGTCGCGGCCGGCAGCTCGCCGGGCGCAGCGAGCAGCAGCGGCGCGCGGACCGGGCGCGCCATGAGCACCGCGGCGGCGATCGCCGCGCGCCAGTCCTCGGCGGGCGCCAGCGCGACGACCGGCGGGCGCGTGGCCGCGCTCATCGACGGGAACACGGCCTGAGCGACGCCGGCCGCGTCGGCGGTCGGGTCGGCGCCGGCGACGCGCGTCGTGTTCTTCGTGGCCAGCAGCGGCAGCCCGAGCGCCTGCGCCGCCTGGGTCTGGGTGCCCTGGACGCCGGTAGAGGGTGCGATGGCGGTCGGAGCATCCGGCTGGTCGTCGCCGCAGCCCGTGGCGAGCAGCAGGGCGGCGAGCGCGCTCGCCGCGGTCAGGTTCAAGGCCCGGGCCACGCGGCCGATCATAGGTTGCAAGACCGCGCCCAGAACGCGAGTGTGCAACACGCCGTCCCACCTGGTACGGTGCCGCGATCACGCCGAATCCCTGGCCTCAAGCCAGGGACCGGGGGACCCGAGTTGTTGGGGCGAATCTCGTCAAGAACGACGAGAGGCGCCGGCTCTTTCCGCGCCAGCCCGTCAGCTAACCCCGGAGGCCGACGAAAGAGGTAGCTGTGCGGGCACGTGCCCTGACGACGTCGATCGTTTCCATGCTGGTCCTCGGCCTTGCGGCCATCCCCGCGTCCGCCGCGACCCGCCAGGCACCGACGACGCCGGACCCCGGCACGATCCCCGCTCAGCCGTCGATGGGCGGCGCCGCGTACGGCGTCGATCCCAACCAGACGCCGGAGCTGCCCGCCGCGAAGATCGTCGACGGCAAGGCCTACCCGCCGGTCGACGCGCCGCTGGAGGTCAAGCAGGCGATCTGGGCCGGCAACGAGATCGTCGGCAAGCCGTACAAGTACGGCGGCGGCCACGCGCGGGTCAAGGACTCGGGCTACGACTGCTCGGGCACCGTCTCCTACGCGCTCCTCGCGGGCGGGCTGCTCGACGCGCCGCTGGACTCGTCGTCGTTCATGAAGTGGGGCGCGGCGGGCGAGGGCGACTGGATCACGGTCTACACCAACCCGGGCCACGCCTACGCGGTCATCGCGGGCCTGCGCATCGACACCAGCGCGGCCGGCGACCCCTCCGGCAACAAGGGCCCGCAGTGGCGCCCGGTGCTGCGCAGCACGAAGGGCTTCAAGGCCCGCCACCCGGTCGGCTTCTAAGCCTGCGCACCCACCGCGTCGTCCGCCGGTAGGCTGGCGGAAGGAACCACGCGCGGACAGGAGGCAGTGATGGCCGGCACGAGTGGCCGCTTCACGACCATCATCAAGGCGAAGATCAGCAAGCTGCTGGATCGGGCCGAGGATCCCGGCGAGACGCTGGACTACAGCTACAACAAGCAGCTGGAGCTCCTGCAGAACGTCAAGAAGGGCATCGCGGAGGTCGTCACCTCCAAGAAGCGCCTCCAGATGCAGTCCGACAAGCTGCAGCAGCAGGTCGTCAAGCTCGACACGCAGGCGCGCCAGGCGCTCTCTGCCGGCAACGAGGAGCTGGCCCGTGCCGCGCTCGAGCGCAAGCAGCTCGCGCAGACCGAGCTCCAGTCGCTCGACGTGCAGGTCCAGGAGCTCGAGGGCGAGCAGCAGCGGCTGATCGACTCCGAGCAGAAGCTGCGCACGAAGATCGAGTCCTTCCGGACGAAGAAGGAGGTCGTCAAGGCGCAGTACTCGGCGGCCGAGGCGCGCGTGCAGATCTCCGAGGCGGCGACCGGCGTGGGCGAGGAGATGGCCGACGTCGGCCTCGCCATGCAGCGGGCGCTGGACAAGACCGAGGACATGAAGGCGCGCGCGAACGCGGTCGAGGAGCTCGAGGCGGCCGGCACGTTCGAGGATCTCACCGCGCTCGGGCCCGGGCAGGACGACATCGATCGCCAGCTGCACGAGCTGACCAGCCAGAGCCAGGTCGACGACGAGCTGGCCAAGATGAAGGCCGAGCTGGGCTCCGGCGGATCGCAGGGGCAGATCGAGGAGGGCAAGGCGTGATCGTCCGGATCGCGACCGAGGGGCAGTACGAGCTGCCCGACGGCGTGCTCGACGAGCTCAACGAGATCGACAACCGCGTCGTCGCCGCGGTCGAGGCCGACGACGAGGCCGGCTTCAAGCACTCCTTCGCGGAGATGCTGGAGCTGGTGCGCGCGCGGGGCACGGCCCTCGAAGCGACGGACCTGCGTGAGTCCTCCCTGATCATCCCGCCACCCGACCTCACGCTGGCCGAGGCCGAGCGCGAGTTCACCGGCGACGGCCTGCTGCCCGACTAGGGGCGACGGGCATGCGCCGCTGCCTCGTCGGTGCCGGTGTCGCGCTGGCGCTCGCGCTGGTCGCAGCGCCGGCCGCCGGCGCCGCGACGCCCAAGACGGAGACCGCGACGTCGGGCCCCGTCGCGGCGACGCTCACGTACACGCGCGAGAACGACTACGTCGCCAAGGACGTCCGCCTGGCGATCACGCGGGCCGGTGCGCCCGCGACGGTCGGCCGGGGCGGGGACGTCGCCGCCGGCTGTCGCCAGTGCCCGGGGGCGATGCCGATCGGTGGGCTGCCCGAGAGCCAGGCGTCGTCGCTGACGCTCGCCGACCTGACCGGCGACGGCGACCCCGAGGTGATCGTCGACCTCTACACGGGCGGCGCCCACTGCTGCTCGATCTCGGCGATCTACGGCTGGGATCCGGCGACCTCCTCCTACCGCCGCACGATCGGCTTCTGGGGCGACCCCGGCTCCTCGCTGACCACGCTGCGCGGCGAGCCCGGCCAGGCGATCGTCACCGCCGATTTCCGCTTCGCCTACGCGTTCTGCGCCTACGCCTGCTCGGCGATGCCCGAGCAGGTCTTCCGCTACCAGGACTTCCGCCTGGTCGACGTGACGCGCCAGCATCCGGATCGCATCCGCGCGGACCTCGCCGGGCTCCAGCGCATGCTGCGGCGCGCGGCGCGCTCACGGGAGGCGCGGTTCGCCGTGCCCGGCGTGCTGCCGGCGATCTGCGCGAACCTCTACCTCCTCGACCGGGGCGCCCAATGCCGCAGGCAGCTGCGCACGGCCTTGCGGCGCGGCTGGCTGGGCACCTCGGCGAAGGGCGACGTGTGGCCGGCCGGCCGGCGCTACGCCCCGGCGGTGCTGCGGGCGCTGCGTACCTGGGGCTACCGCTGAGCGACTAGATCGGCACGCCCCACAGCGGGAACCAGCGCTCCAGCTCGGGCTCGATCGGCAGCTCGCTGCCGATCTGGGCCTTGAGCTGCAGCTCGCGCTCGACCGAGCGCTGCTGGTCGCCGGGGGCCGGCACGAACGGGTACCACGACCCGCGCTTGACGTTGTAGATGAAGTAGACGGGCTGCTTGGCCGAGTCCTCGAACGCGAACACGGCGGCGAGGACCCGGTCCCCGTAGCCGCCGAGCTCGAGCGCCTCGTTGACCGCGTTGACGGCGACGACGAGGTCCTCGACGTCGGGGTCGCGGACGATCATCCAGCGGTAGCCGAACGAGTCGTCGCTCGTCTCCACGGTCGTCCCGGTCTCGTCGCCGGTCGAGCGCACGACCTCCTCCATCTCGCCGACGATCTGCGAGAAGTCGGCGGTCGCCAGCGGCTGGAAGACGATCGCCGCCACGCCGCGCGAGTGCACGTCGTGGGACGTGTCGAGCGTCACGTACGCGGTGGAGAGGGCGAAGAGCCGGTCTCGCTTGGCCGGCGCGGCCACCTTGCGGCGGCCCAGGAGCGCGTCGAGGAAGCCCATGGCTCGCCGGATGCTACGCGGCGATGGAGCCCTGGAGCTGCTGCTCGAGGCGCTGCAGGCGGGCGATGCGCTGCTCGACCGGCGGGTGGGTCGAGAAGAGGTTCAGCAGCGAGCTCTTCGCGCCGGCGGGGATGATGAAGAACGCGTTCATCTCCTGGGCGGCCCGCAGGTCGCGCTGCGGAACGCGCTGCATCTGGCCGGAGATCTTCAGCAGCGCCGAGGCGAGCGCGCTCGGCCGGCCGGTCATGACCGCGGCGCCGCGGTCGGCCGCGAACTCGCGGTAGCGCGACAGCGCCTGCATGAGGAAGAACGAGACGACGTAGACGACCATCGAGACGAGCAGGACGACGAGCGCGCTGGGCCCCTCGTCGTCGTCGGAGTGGCCGCCGCCGAAGAGGAAGCCGAACTGCAGGATCATCGACGCGACCGCGGCGCCGAACGAGGCGATCGTCATCACCATCACGTCGCGGTTGGCGACGTGCGACAGCTCGTGGGCCATCACGCCCTCGAACTCCGCGGGGGAGAGCAGGTCCATGATCCCGGTGGTCGCGCAGACCGTCGCGGACTTCTGCGAGCGGCCCATCGCGAACGCGTTGGGCATCGGCGTGTCGATGACGGCGATCTTCGGCTTGGGCAGGTCGGCCTGGACGCAGAGGCGCTCGATCATCGCGTGCAGCTCCGGCGCCTGCTGCGGCGTGACCTGCCGCGCGCCCATCGAGGCGAGCGCGATCTTGTCCGAGGTGAAGACCTGCAGGAGGAAGAGGCCGATCGCCACGATGACGATGACCCCGAAGCCCGCTCCGGCGGCGAAGAGCACGCCCAGCAGGACGACGTACACCGCCCCGAGCAGGAACAGGGTGAGCAGCATCCGGGCCTGGAGGCCGGTGTCCTTGCCGAACGAGGTGGGGCGCGCCATGTGGCAGAGTATGCCCATTCCGTTAAAGCCGTCCTGAATCGGCGGGCCCGGGGTGCTGGGCGGGGCCTTGCACCCTTTGAGCGGCGGTCGAGCCCTTGCTACAAGCAGGGACTTCCTGCTCCGCCACGACGGCCGACGTACCCTCGACCCTCCCTTGAGACTCCGACTGCTCCTCCTCAGCGCGCTCGCCTGCCTGCCGGTGGGGCTGTGGGCGCTGTCGCCGCTCGTGTCCACCGCTGCCGCACCACGGACGCTGAGCGAGGTCCAGTCCAAGATCCGCTCCAAGGAGCGCCAGATCGAGCGCAAGAAGGGCAGCGAGCGCGTCCTGACGACCGACATCGCCGGCTACACGGCTCGGATCAACCGGCTCCAGGGCCGGATCACGACGCTGCAGCGCCAGCAGGTCTCCATCCAGGCCGACCTGGACGCCAAGCGCGCCGAGCTGGCCCAGGTCCAGGACCGGCTGCGCGACGAGCGGGCGCGGCTCACCCGCCTCAAGGCGCGGCTGGTCGTCGCGCGGCGCGCGCTCGCGGCGCGGCTCGTCGAGCTCTACAAGTCCGACCGCCCGGACCTCATCACGGTCGTGCTCAGCTCCAAGGACTTCGTCGACCTCGTCGAGCGCGGCGAGTTCCTGCGCCGGATCTCGGACTCCGACAAGCGGATCGTCTCGGCGGTCAAGGACGCCAAGGCGGAGGCGACGGCGACGACCGAGCGCCTCGCCGAGCTCGAGCAGCGCCAGCAGCGCGTCGCCGCGGTGATCCTCGAGCGCCGCAACGAGGTCGCCGCGGTCAAGGAGGACCTCGTCGACACGCGCTCGGGCTTCCAGCGCACGCGCGAGGGCAAGCGCCGGGTCCTGTCGCGCGTGCGCGACCAGCGCCACAACCTCGAGGGCGATCTCACCGCGCTGAAGGCCGCGCAGGCCAAGATCCAGGCGCGGCTGGCCGCGGTCGCCCAGGGTGGCAGCTCCGACCTGCCGGCCGGGCCGATCCGCTCCGGCAGCGGCGGCATGATCTGGCCGGTCAACGGGCCGATCACCTCGCCGTTCTGCGAGTCGCGCGCGTGGGAGTCGTGCCACCCGGGCATCGACATCGGCGTCCCGGCGGGCACCCCGATCCGCGCCGCCGCGGCGGGCCGCGTCGTCCTCATGCAGCCGGACGCGGCGTCGGGCGGGTACGGCAACTTCACGTGCGTGCAGCACACCTCGTCGATGTCGACCTGCTACGCGCACCAGTCCCGCTTCGGCACGTCGATGGGCGCGTCGGTCAGCCAGGGCCAGGTGATCGGCTACGTCGGCTGCACCGGCCGCTGCTTCGGCGACCACCTCCACTTCGAGGTGCGCATCAACGGCGCGGTCACCAACCCGATGAACTACCTCTGACGCTCGGGCGCCCGCTGCCCTACGCTGACCGTCCGTGATCCCGGAGATCGGGCCCATCAAGACGTTCGGCGTGATGTTCGCGCTCGCCTTCCTGGCGTGCGGCGCGATGGCCGCGCGCCGCTTCAAGGAGCTCGACAAGCCGGCCGACTGGGCCTACGAGGTGGTCTTCTTCGCGCTGATCGGCGGGTTGGTCGGCGCGCGCGGCTACTACCTCATCCAGCACCCGGACGAGCTCGGCTTCTCGGGGATCTTCGGCGGCTCCGGGCTCGTCTTCTACGGCGGCGCGATCGGCGGCGCGGCCGGCGTGCTGATCTGGGGCTGGTGGCGCAAGATGCTCAACGGCTTCCTGCTCGACATGGGCGGGATCGGCCTGGCGATCGGCTACTCGATCGGGCGCATCGGCTGCCAGCTGTCGGGCGACGGCGACTACGGCACCCCCACGTCGCTGCCCTGGGGCATGGCCTACCCGGACGGAACGGTGCCGACGACCGAGGAGGTCCACCCGACGCCGGTCTACGAGACCCTCTCGATGGGCCTCGTGGCGTGGCTGCTGTGGCGCTGGCGCGACCGCTTCCAGCCCGGCGTCGTGTTCGCGCTCTACCTCATCTTCGCCGGGATCGAGCGCTTCCTCGTCGAGTTCATCCGCCGCAACGCCGACGCCGCGCTCGGCCTCACCGCCGCGCAGCTGGAGTCGATCGGCTTCTTCCTCGTCGGCATGGTGATCCTCGTCGTGATCGCCCGGCGCAACGGCGGCGAGCTGCTGCGAACGCCTGCGGCGCCGCGGGCGGCGCCCCGCGGCCGCGCGGGCGCGAGCCGCGCGGGGTAGCCCGCCGCGGCGCCCTGGGCACCGGGCGGCTGGTGCTGCCGCTCAGCCGCCGCTGACCACCCGCTCCAGCCAGCGCAGCGCCTCGGCCTGCAGCTCGGGGTCGTGCTGGACGGAGCGGTGGTGGCCGCCGGGGACGAGGATGAAGCGCTTCGGGTCGGCGGCCGTGGCGTTCTCGAGCGCCACCGAGTGGTGGTAGGAGACCGACTCGTCGCCCTCGGCGTGCAGCAGCAGGAGCGCGCCCTCGTACTCGGCGATCGCGCGCAGGTCGTCGTGCTCGGCCAGGAACGCCTGGACGGACGGCGCGTCGACCGGGAAGCCGAACCGCCCCGCGCGCAGCGCGAGCACGAGCCCGTCGGCCGGCGCGGGGCAGATCGCGACGATCGCCCGCACGCGGAGGTCCGCGGCGGCGACGATCGCCAGGTAGCCGCCCATCGACGAGCCGCGCAGCGCGAGCGGCACGTCGCGCGGCAGCAGCGCCGCCATCGCGGCGAGGTCCTCGAGCACCCGCCCGTCGAGCGGGCCGTCGCTCTCGCCGTGGCCGCGCAGGTCGAAGCACAGCGCGCACCAGCCGGCGGCACGAGCCAGACGGGCGAAGTCGAAGTGCGACTCCTTGCGCGAATCCGCGCCGTGGACGATGAGGAGCGAGCCCTTCGGCGGGCCCTCCGGGACGAACCGCGCCCACGCCAACCCGACCGTCCGGCCGAGCTCGGGTGGCTCCACGGATACCGTGCGACTGCGCTCGAAGCTCACGAACTGCGATCCTGCCACGTCGACATGGCCGTCACCACGCCCACCCTCTCGCCCGTCTTCCCGTTCGGCAGCCGCCTGAACGAGCGCGGCGTGCTCGAGATCGGCGGCTGCGACGCCCTGGCGCTCGCGCGCGAGTTCGGCACGCCCGCCTACGTGGTCGCCGAGGACGACCTGCGCATGCGGGCGCGGGCGATGGTCGCGGCCTACCGGGTCCGCCGCGCCGACGCCGAGGTCCACTTCGCCTCCAAGGCGTTCCCCTGCACCGCGGTGCTCCGCGTGCTGGCCGAGGAGGGGCTGGGCTGCGACGTCGCCTCGGGCGGCGAGCTGGCCCTCGCGCTGGCCGCCGGCTTCGCGCCCGACCGGATCGTGCTGCACGGCAACGCGAAGTCGGCCGCCGAGCTGCGCGCCGCCGTCGACGCGGGCGTGGGCCTGATCGTCATCGACAACGCCGACGAGGTCGACAAGCTCGAGCGCGTCCTCGGCCCGAGCGGGCGCCAGCGCGTGCTGCTGCGCGTCACGCCCGACGTCGCCGGCGCCACCCACGCCGCGATCTCGACCGGCCAGGCCGACTCCAAGTTCGGCGTCAACATGGCCGACGCGCCCGAGCTGCTCGCCCGCCTGCGCGGCTCGGACCGCCTCGAGCTGCTCGGCCTGCACATGCACATCGGCTCCCAGATCCTCGAGCTCGACCCGTTCCGCCGCGCGATCGCCGCGATCGCCGCGCTGGGCGACTTCCCGGTGGTCGACCTCGGCGGCGGCCTCGGCGTGCCGTACACGGACGAGGTCGCGCCCTCGTTCGAGGACTACGTCGGCGCGAAGATGGACGCCGTGGAGCAGCACCTCGGCCCGGGCAAGCGGATCATCGACGAGCCCGGCCGCGCGATCGTCGCCCAGTCGACGGTCACGCTGTACACCGTCGAGTCGGTCAAGCGCAACGTGTCGACCTGGGTGGCGGTCGACGGCGGCATGTCCGACAACCTGCGCCCGATGCTCTACGACGCCCGCTACGAGGCGCACGTCGTCGACCGCTTCGGCGGCGCGACGCCCTGCCACCTGGCCGGCAAGCACTGCGAGTCGGGCGACGTCATCGTCCGCGACGCGCTGCTGGACGACCCGCGGCCCGGCGACGTGGTCGTCACGCCCGCCACCGGGGCGTACGGTCACGCCATGGCCAACAACTACAACGGCGTGCCGCGCCCGCCGGTCGTCTTCGCCAAGGACGGCGAGGCCCGCGTGGTCGTGCGCCGCGAGACCCACGAGGACCTGCTTGCCCGAGACGTTTGAGGTCGGGCTGCTGGGCCACGGCACCGTCGGCTCGGCGTTCGCCGAGCTGCTGGACGCCCGCGCCCCGCGGATCGAGACCATCACCGGACTGCGCCCGCGGATCGCCGGCGTGCTGACCCGCTCGCGAGGCGACTTCGACGAGATCCTCGCCGCCAGCGACCTCATCGTCGAGGTCATGGGCGGCGTCGATCCCGCCCGCGACTACGTCCTGCGCGCCCTGCGCGCCGGCAAGCACGTCGTGACCGCCAACAAGCAGCTGCTGGCCCAGTACGGCGAGGAGCTGTGGGCGACCGCGCGCGAGCACAACGTGCAGCTGCGCTTCGAGGCCGCCGTCGGCGGCGTGGTGCCGGCGATCCGCGTGCTCCAGGAGACGCTGGCCGCGGCGCACATCGACCGCGTCACCGGCATCGTCAACGGCACGACGAACTTCATCCTGACCGAGATGGCCCGCACCGGCGAGACGTTCGCCGCCGCGCTGGCCGAGGCCCAGCGCCTGGGCTACGCCGAGGCCGACCCGACCGCCGACGTGGGCGGCGCCGACGCCGCGGCCAAGATGGCGATCCTCGCCCGGCTGGCGTTCGACACGCCGGTCCATCTCGACCAGGTCGTCTACGAGGGCATCGAGCACATCACGCCCGACGACCTCGAGTACGCCCGCCAGTTCGGCCTCGGGCTGAAGCTCATCGGCACCGCCGAGCGGATCGACGGCGGCCTGTCGGTCCGCGTCCATCCCGCGTTCCTCTACGCGGGCCATCCGCTGGCCTCGGTCAACGGCCCGTTCAACGCGGTGACGATCGAGTCGCCGGCGATCACCGAGATCACGCTCAGCGGACCGGGCGCCGGCGGGCCGCAGACCGCCAGCGCGGTGCTCGGCGACGTCATCAGCGCGATGATCCCACCCGCCTCGACGCCGGAGACGAGCGACTCGCTGACGATCGTCACCGACGTCTCGTCGGCCTTCTACCTGCACCTCGAGGTCGACGACCGGCCCGGCGTGCTGGCCCGCGTCGCGGAGGCGCTCGGCTCCCACGACGTGTCGGTGAAGTCGGTCGTCCAGAAGGGCATGGGCGAGCAGGCCCGGCTCGTCATGGTCCTGCACCGGGTGCCCGAGCACCGGTTCGTGGCGGCGGTCGACGAGATCGCCGGGCTGGACTTCCTGCGCAGCCGGCCGCGCTTCATCCGTGTCATCGAAGAGGAATTCGGGGTCTGAGAACGTCGTGCCTGGACTGATCGAGCGCTTCCGCCATCGCCTGCCCTTCGCGGAGGGCGATCCGGTCGTCTCGCTGGGGGAGGGCTCGACGCCGCTGGTCGAGGCGCCCGCGCTGAGCGAGCGGGTCGGCGCCCGCGTGTGGCTGAAGCTCGAGGGGCTCAACCCGACGGGCTCGTTCAAGGACCGCGGCATGTGCTGCGCGGTGTCGGCGGCGATGCGCGAGGGGGCCGAGGCGGTGATCTGCGCCTCGACGGGCAACACGGCGGCGAGCGCGGCGGCCTACGCCGGCCGCGCCGGGCTGCGCGGGGCGGTGATCGTGCCGGAGGGCAAGATCGCGACCGGCAAGCTCGCCCAAGCGCTCGTCCACGGCGCGCGGGTCGTCGCGCTGCAGGGCAACTTCGACGACGCGCTGCGGCTCGTGCGCGAGCTCGTCGAGCGCCACCCGATCGCGCTCGTCAACTCCGTGAACCCGTTCCGGCTGGAGGGCCAGAAGACCGCAGCGTTCGAGCTCGTGGAGGAGCTGGCCGGCGAGCTGGACGGGCTCTGCATCCCGGTCGGCAACGCGGGCAACGTGACCGCGTATTGGAAGGGCTTCCAGGAGCTCGGCCACGCGCCGCGGCTGTTCGGCTTCCAGGCCGAGGGCGCCGCGCCGCTCGTCCACGGGGCGCCGGTGGCCAAGCCGGAGACGATCGCGAGCGCCATCCGCATCGGCAACCCCGCCCGCTGGGAGGAGGCGATGGCCGCCTTCACCGCCTCGCGCGGCGCCGTCCGCGCGGTCTCCGACGCCGAGATCCTCGAGGCCTGGGCGTTCCTGGCCCGGCGCGAAGGCGTCTTCTGCGAGCCGGCGTCGGCCGCGTCGGTCGCCGGCCTGCTCAAGTACGGCGCCCACGACTGCGAGCGCCTGGCCTGCGTCCTGACCGGCCACGGGCTGAAGGATCCGCAGACGGCGCTCGACCGCGCCGGCGGCGTCATCCCGTGCACCGCGGAGCTGGGCGCGCTCGAGCAGGCCGTGCTGGGGTAGCGCCCGTGCGCCGCCGTCGCCTCGTCCGCGTCCCCGCCTCGTCGGCCAACCTCGGCCCCGGGTTCGACGCGTTCGCCGCCGCGCTGGCGTTCCATCTCGAGCTGGAGGTGGAGGAGACCGGCACGTTCGCGGTGGAGACCGAGCTGGACGTCCCGCGCGACCGCTCCAACCTCCTCGTGCGGGCCTTCGAGCGCCTCGCTCCCGCCGACGGGCTGACCTTCCGCGTGCGGTCGACGATCCCGATGTCGGGCGGCCTGGGGTCCAGCGCGGCGGCGGTGGTGGCCGGCCTGGCCGCCGCCGACCACCTGTTCGAGCTCGACGCCGACCTGCTGGCGCTGGCAAGCGAGCTGGAGGGCCACCCCGACAACGTCGCGGCGGCGCTGCGGGGCGGGTTCGTCGTCTGCGCCGACGGCGACGCCATCCGCTTCGACCCGCCGGCCGCGCTCGAGGCGATCGTCGTCGTGCCCGGCGAGGCGGTCCACACCGAGCAGGCGCGCGCCGCGCTGCCCGCGCAGGTGCCGTTGGCCGACGCGGTCTTCAACACGGCCCACGGCGCGCTGCTCATGCTCGGCCTGGTGCGCGGCGACCTCGACCTCGTCGGCCGCGGCCTCGCCGACCGCCTCCACCAGCCGCATCGGGCGTCGCTCTACCCGCGCTCGGCCGCGCTCGTGGCGGGGGCGCGGGAGCTGGGGGCGATCGGCGCGACGATCTCGGGCGCCGGGCCCACCGTCCTGGTGTGGTCGAGCGTCGAGCAGACCGGCGCGGTGCTCGCCGCGCTGCACGACCGCGCCGACGGCTGGGCGACGGTCCGGCGCGCCGCGTTCGAGCCGGCCGGCGCGGACGTTCGCGCCCTCGATTAGGCCCGGATCTCGACGACCGAGCCGAGGCCCACGATGCGCAGCAGGCGGCGCATGTCGCGGTCGGAGGCGCGCAGGCAGCCGTGGCTGGCGGCTCGGCCGATGCTCGACGGGTCGCTCGTGCCGTGGATGGCCAGGCGGTCGCCGCCGGCCCAGCCCTGCGGGATGTTGGGCTGGTGGCCGGAGAGCGCGAGGATGCAGCAGCCGTAGGGCGAGCCCGGCGGCGGCTTCAGCCCGTCGGTGACGGCGAAGCGGCCGGTCGGCGTGGCGGTTCCGGGCGCGCCGATGGCCACCGGCACGCGCAGCACCGTCCGGCCGTCGCGCAGCACGCGCAGGCGTCGCGTGCCGAGGTCGACGACCAGGCGGGTCCGGGCGACCGCAGGCTCGGTGTGGGCGGCGCGGATCCAGCCGACGCGGCCGTTGGGGCGCTCGGTGGCGACGACGCCGAGCCACGCGCCGCGGCGCGCGACCACGGGCAGGTACCGCGGCGAGCCGTACTCGGTCCTGCGGTCCAGCCGCGTCAGCATCCGCCCGCCCGGCGCCGCGTGCATCGGCGTGCGCCGGCGCGTGAGGTGGACGACGGGGTCGCCGTCGCTGCGCGGCGCCGCCACGGTGGCCGCCGGCGCGTCGCGGGGCTGTGCCGCGGTCTCGGCGCCGGTGGAGCGCGTGCGTCCGGGCTGGGCGGATCGGGCGCGGTCCGGTTCCGCGGACCGCTCGCGGTGCGGCCGGGCAGATCCGGTGCGGTCCGGCTCCGCGGACCGCGCGCGGTGCGGCCGGGCGGATCGGGTGCGCCCGGGCTCGGCCGTGGGCGTGCGGGTCGGATCGACCGGTTGCGCCGCCGTGGACGCGCCGGCGCGCACGAAGCCCGCCGCCGCCGTCCCCGTGCGCTCCGGTCCGCCCGCCACGTCCTCACCCATGCCGCCGCAGCCGGCGAGCGCCGCGGCGCCGAGGAGGATCGCGGCGCGCGCTCTCACGGGGTCGCGAGCCGCTGCAGCCGCTGACGGGCGCCGTCGAGCTCCAGCCGCGCGAGCAGCTCGTCGGCGAGGGCGACGTAGTCGGCGCCGAGGTCGGGGCGGTGGTCGAGGATCGAGATCGCCCGCTCGGCCGACTCGGCGTAGGCGATCGACGGCCGGATCGTCGTCGTGAAGACCTTGTCGCCGTACTCCTCGCGCAGCGCGGCGTAGGTCTCGCGCGAGTGGACCGTGCGCAGGTCGGCGATGTTCAGCACGACGCCCAGCCAGCTGAGCTCCTCGCGGTGCAGCTCCCGCGCGATGGCGAGCATGTCGAGGACCTGGACGACGCCCTGCAGGGCGAAGTGCTGGGCCTCGGCGCTGATGAGCGCGTGGTCGGCCGCGACGAGCCCGTTGACGGTCAGCAGCCCGAGCGCCGGCGGGCAGTCGATCAGGATCACGTCATAGTCGTCGCGCACGTCGCGCAGCGCCCGGGCCAGCGTCAGCTCGCGCCCGAGCTTGCCGGCCAGCTGCAGCTCCGCCTCGGCCAGCGAGAGGGCGGCCGGAACGACGTCCTCGTGGATCGCTGCGCGCAGCGGTGCGGCGCCGGTGAGGACCTCGGCCATGGTCGGCTCGGCGTCGGGCGGCACGTCGAAGTAGTCCGACAGGTTGCCCTGCGGGTCCAGGTCGACCGCCAGGACGCGCAGGTCGCAGCGGCGCAGCACGTCGGCGAGCGTGCGCACCGCCGTCGTCTTCCCGGTGCCGCCTTTCTGCGAGAGAACCGCGATCGTCTCGGCCATCGGAGCGCGCGGAGCCTATCGACCGCGCGCGCCGATGGGACCGTCAGGCCTCCAGGAACGTCAGGCGGTAGCGCCCGACGACGATCTCGTCGCCGTCTGAGACCATGCGCCAGTCGACGCGCTCGCCGTTGACGAACACGCCGTTGAGGCTGCGGTCGTCGAGCACCCGGACGCCGTCGGCCTGGCGCACGAGCAACGCGTGGCGGCGGCTGACCGTCGGGTCGTCGAAGCGCACGTCGGCGGCCAGCGAACGTCCGATCCGCGTCCACTCGCGCGTCAGCGCGACCAGGCGGGGCTCGCCGTCCTCCTCGAGCACGAGGTACTCGCCCGGGGCCGGCGCGAGCGCCCGCGCCTGCTCCAGCCAGTCGCTGCGCTCCGGGTCCCGCCGGCGAGTCGGCGTGCTGCGCACGAAGCGAGCGACGCTCGGCTCGCCGAACAGGGAGGCACGCTGGAAGGCGTGCCCTCCGCACTCCGGGCAATCCGGGAGCGCGTCCTCCGCGACCAGCGTGACGACGTAGCCGCAGCCCTCGCACCGAAACGAGCCTGTGCCGGCCAGCGTGCCGGTCGTGAGTGAATCAACCATGTCCCGCCTCTCCCTCGGGTTAGCAACGATCGTAACGCACTCGGCGAGCTGAGCAGCGGCCGATCTGCGAATCGGGGCAGGAGCGTTCCGGCAGGCGCCGAACCACCAAGCCATGCGTCGCGCCCGTCCCGATCTCGGCCAGCATCTCGTCCGCAAGAGCGTCGATGCGCTCAGCGAGGACCGCGACGCGTGCTGCCAGTGCGGACGCACCCCGCTGACCGGGGAGCGCATCCAGCGCTACGACGACGGGCGGCTCGTCTGCGAGCTGTGCCGGCCGCTGCGGCGCGTCGCCGACGCGCGCGACGAGGTCGTGCGCCACTCCGAGCACGGCCATGCCGTGCGGCGGGTGGCCCGCGCCGCCGCGTAGAATCCGGGGCCGCATGGATCCCGTCACGGTCAGCACGACCATCGCCCGACCGCGCGAGGAGGTCTTCGCCTACCTCGTCGACATCGCCAACCACGCCGAGTTCACCGACCACTACCTGGTGGACTGGCGGCTCACCCGCGAGGACTCCGTGGGCCGCGGCGCCGGCGCGCGCTTCCAGTTCAAGGCGCCCCTGAACCGCTACAACCACGCCGACGTGACGCTCGTCGAGGTGCAGGAGCCCTGGCGCATCGTCCAGCAGGGGCGCGGCGGCAAGTTCAACCGCACGAAGCTGCTGAGCATCTACGAGCTGCAGCCCGAGCACGGCGGGACGCGGGTGAGCTTCACGGTCGAGACGAAGCCCGGGAAGGCGTCCGATCGCTTCATGGAGGCGCTCGGCCTGCGCGGCTGGGTCAAGCGCAAGGCGACGAAGGCGCTGCGCCGTCTGCGGTCCATCCTCGAGGACGGGGAAGGGCGCGGCGCGCGGGTCACGGTCGCAGGGCGCTGACGGGACTCGATGAACTAGGATCCGCGCCCGCATGAGCCTTCGACGCGTCCTGACCCTCACCGCCCTGGCCCTCCTCGCACTGCCGCTCGCCGCCTGCGGCAACAAGGAGGAAGTGACCACGTTCGGCCACACCGAGGGCGCGTACCTGAACGTCGGCGACCTGACCTACCAGGTGCAGATCTCGCGCCTGCTCAACCCGGCCGACAACACCGATCGCGACTACCTCGTCGACGTCCCGGCCGACCAGCTCCAGCTCGGCCCCGACGAGCAGTGGTTCGGCGTCTTCGTGATCGCCTGGAACGAGGGCGACAAGGCCGTCCCGGCCGCCCAGGAGTTCGAGCTGACGGACACGCAGGAGAACGTCTACCGGCCGCTGCTGATCGGGCCCAAGAACGTCTTCGCGTTCCGCCGCGGCGTGATCCCCGCCGACGGCCAGCTTCCGGTCCTCAACAGCGCGGCGTCCAACAACCCGTCGGTCAACGGCGGCATGCTGCTCTTCAAGGTCAAGAACAGCACGCTGGACAATCGCCCGCTGGAGCTGAAGATCCACTCGCTCACGGGCACCCCGCGCGAAGCGGCCGTCGACCTCGACGTGTAGCGGCCTCTTCGGCTAGAGCGCGGCCTGCAGGACCTGGCGCGCGGCCGGGGCGGCGACGTCGCCCCCCGCGCCCGCGCGCACGAGCATGACGCTGACCACGGCCCGTGGCTGACGCTTGCGGGCCGGGGCGTAGGCGACGAACCAGGCGTCGGTGTCGGGCGTCGTGTCCTCGACGATCGGCGCCGCCGGGTCGACGACGTCGGGCGTGCGCGAGTCCTCGAGCTCGGCGGTGCCGGTCTTGCCGGCCACGCTCACGCCCGGGATCGCGGCGGCGACGCCGGTCCCGTAGGCGACGGTGGCGCGCATCATCCGCCCGACCTGGCGGGCGATCCGGCGGCTGGTCACCGGCACGCGCGGCCCCCGCGCGCCGTAGGCGAACGTCGGCTGCGGGCGCTCGCCGTCGAGCGCGATCGTGGCGGCCACGACCGCCATCGTCAGCGCGGTGGCCTGGACGCGACCCTGCCCGATCGCCGACGAGCCGACCGCGAGGTCGTCGCCGATCTCCTGCGCCGACGGGATCGTCGGCGTCGCCGCGCCAACGATGCCCGGGTCCTGGTCGAAGCCGAAGCGGCGCGCGGTCTCGACGAGCCGCTCCGCGCCGACCTGCGCGCCCAGCGGCGCGAAGACGGAGTTGCAGGAGTGGGCGAACGACTCGACCAGCGTGCCGCCGCAGAGCTCGCCGTTGGCGTTCTCCAGCTCGACGCCCTCCAGCGTCGTGAACGACTCGATCGGATAGCGCCTGCCCAGCGAGGTCGCCTTCGCCTCCAGCCCCGCGGTCGCGGTGATGATCTTGAACGTCGATCCGGGCGGCTGCAGCCCCGACAGCGGGATGCCGGCCGCCGCGAGCAGCTCCCCGGTTCCGGGCCGCATGGCGACGATCCCGCCGAGCCGGCCCGCGAGCGCGTTCACCGCCGCCTCCTGCACCTTGAGCGAGATCGTCGTGCGCACCGGCTCGGCGGGCTGGGGCGGCTGCGAGGCGAGCTGGCGCGTGCCCGCCATGAGCACGCCGCCCGGACGGCCGCGCAGGCGCTCGTCGAAGACGCGCTCCAGCCCGGTGAGCCCCACCTGGGCGTCCTCCGGGATGCCTTCGGCGTAGAGCTCGGCGTGACGCTCGGGCGGGATCGCACCGACCTGCCCGACGATCGCCGCCGCCGCGGTGCTCGTCGCCGTCGCGTCGCCGCGGGCCAGCGGCTTGCGATCGCGGGCCAGCAGCCCGGCGCGCGCCGGCAGCGCCGTGCGCCGGCTCAGCCGCTCGCCGGCCCGCAGGCCCGGGAACACGAGCTCCGGGCTCCAGCGCACCCGCGGCTCGCCGTCGACCTCGACGATCGGCAGGTGCAGGAGCGCGCGGATCGTGCCGAAGGCGATCGTCTCCACGACGGCGGGAACCTCGAGCAGGTCGTCACCGGCATCGCGCACGTCGCCGAAGCGCACGCGTCGCGCGGTCGCCGTCGCCTCCGCGTCGCGGTAGGCGCGCGCGAAGGCCTGCAGCGACCGGTCCTGCGCGCCCGCGTCGGTGAGCTCGTACATCCGGGCGAGGTCGCCGCGCGACCACGCGTCGGCGTAGCGCTCGGCGACCCGCTGGGAGCTCGGCACGTGGCCCGCGCCGACGACGGCGCCGACCCCGAACGCGAGCACGGCGGCGCCGGCGATCGGACCGAGCCTCCGCCATCGCGACCGTCCTTGCCGCTGCCGCCCGCTGCTCACGTGGTCGAGAACGGTAGATCATGAGGCATCCGTGACTCGTCTGGACTGGATCATCGTCGCGATCACGATCGCCGGAGCGGCGATCGGCTACGGCCGCGGCTTCGTCGTGGGGGCGCTGTCGCTGGCCGGCTTCGGCCTGGGCGCGGTGCTCGGCTCGCGCCTGGCGCCACTGCTGCTGCGCGAGGGCTCCGCCTCGCCGTACGCCGCGCTGTTCGGCCTCGTCGGCGCGCTCGCGGTGGGCTCGATCCTCGCCGCGGCGTTCTCGGGCATCGCCTACCGGCTGCGCGGCGGCGCGCGCGCCGTGCCGGGGTTCACGGCCGTCGACGGCGCGCTGGGCGCGCTGCTGAGCGCCGGCGTCGCCCTCGGCCTGGTCTGGCTGCTCGGCGCGGCGGCGCTGCAGACGCCCGGCGTCGGCGACCTGCGCCGCGAGGTCCAGCGCTCGTCCGTCCTGCGCACGCTCAACGACGTCCTGCCGCCCTCCGGGCCGGTCCTCAACGCCCTGGCCCGCTTCGACCCGCTGCCGTCGCTGCGGGGGCCGTCCGCCGACGTCCCGCCCCCGCCGCCGCGCGCGGCGATCGCCCGGGCCGCGGGCGTGCGCGCCGCATCGAGCTCGGTCGTGAAGGTGCTGGGCACCGCGTGCGGCCTCGGCGTCGAGGGCTCGGGCTGGGTGACGCGCGGCGGGCTGGTCGTCACCAACGCGCACGTCGTCGCCGGGCAGGACGACACGACGGTCCAGGTCGGCGGCCGGGGGCCGCGCCTGCCCGCCCAGGCGATCGCCTACGACGACCGCAACGACGTCGCCGTGCTGCGGGTGGCCGGCCTGCGGGCGCCCGGCCTGGCGCTGCGCTCCGACGTCGCCGCCGGTACGGCGGCCGCGCTGCTGGGCTTCCCGCAGAACGGACCCTACGACGTGCGGGCGGTGCGGGTCGGCGCCAGCCGCGATGCGCTGGCCGAGGACGCGTACGGCAAGGGCCCGGTCCTGCGCGCGATCCTGCCGCTGCGCGGTCGCGTGCGCCACGGCAACTCCGGCGGTCCGCTGGTCGACGCGGGCGGCCGCGTCGTCGGCACGGTCTTCGCGTCCACGGTCGGGTCGGCGCGGCCCGGTGGCTACGCGGTGCCCAACGCCGTCGTGCGGCGGGTCCTGGCGGGCGCGGGCGGCGTGGTCTCGACCGGGCCCTGCGCACGCTGAGGCGCCGCACGGGTCGCCTCGCTACGCTGCGCCGCTCATGGCCAAGACCCTCGTCATCGCCGAGAAGCCCTCCGTCGGACGCGACGTCGCCCGTGTGCTGCCCGGGCCGTTCGCCAAGAACGAGGGCTTCCTCGAGGGGCCCGACCACGTCATCACCTGGGCGGTCGGTCACCTCGTCCAGCTCGCCGAGCCCGACGAGTACGACGCCAAGTTCAAGAAGTGGAAGATGGCCGACCTCCCGATCGTGCCCGACCGCTTCAAGCTCGTCGTGCGCGACGAGCGCTCCAAGAAGCAGATGTCGGTCGTCTCCGCGCAGCTGCGCCGCGACGACGTCGACCTCGTCATCAACGCCTGCGACGCGGGGCGCGAGGGCGAGCTGATCTTCGCCTACCTCTACGAGAAGGCCGGCGCGACGAAGCCGGTCAAGCGGCTGTGGCTGTCGTCGATGACCCGCGAGGCGATGGAGCAGGCGTTCGCCCACCTGCGCGACGCCGCCGAGCTCGCCACGCTCGAGCAGGCCGCCCGCTCGCGCTCGGAGGCCGACTGGATCGTCGGGATGAACGCCACGCGCGCCGCCACGATCCGCCTGCGCTCGTCCTTCGACGGCGCCGTCTCGCTCGGGCGGGTGCAGACGCCGACGCTGGCCATCCTCGCCCGCCGCGAGGAGGAGATCGCCGCCTTCAAGCCCGAGCCTTACTGGCTCGTCGACGCCACGTTCGCCGCCGACGGCGAGCGCCTCTACGAGGGGCGCTTCCACGCCGGCGCGCAGCCGCGGATCGCCACCGCTGCGGAGGCCGAGGCGATCGTCGCCGCCGTCCGCGGCCAGCGCGGGCTCATCACCAAGCTCGACAAGACCAAGCGGACCGAGAAGGCGCCGCTGCTGTACGACCTGACCTCGCTGCAGCGCGATGCCAACACCCGCTTCGGGTTCTCGGCCCGCCGCACGCTGGCCGCCGCGCAGCGCCTCTACGAGGAGCATAAGGCGCTGACCTATCCGCGCACGAGCTCGCGCTACCTCACCAGCGACATGGTCGGCGAGATCAAGCCGACCGCGGAGCTCGTCGGCCACCACCGCGAGTACGCGGCGGCCGCGCGCTACGTCACCGGGCTCGACCTGCTGCCGCTGGGCCGCGTCGTCGACAACGAGAAGGTGGGCGACCACCACGCGATCATCCCGACGCGCGCCGAGCACAAGCTCGAGAAGATGAGCGAGGACGACCGGCGCGTGTACGACCTCGTGACGCGGCGCTTCCTCGCGGTCTTCCATCCCGAGGCCGTGTTCGAGAACACGCGCGTCGAGACGACGGTCGCCGAGCATGTCTTCCGCACGCGCGGCAAGGTCCTGATCGTGCCCGGCTGGCGGGGCGTCTACGGGCAGCTCGCCGACGGCGAGCAGGGCGACGACGACGAGGGCCGCGAGCAGCAGCTCCCGCGGCTGGAGCGCGGCGAGGACGTCGAGACCCGCAAGGTCGAGTCGGCCGAGAAGGAGACCAAGCCGCCCCGGCGCTACAGCGACGCATCGCTGCTGGGGGCGATGGAGACCGCCGGCAAGCTCGTCGACGACGACGAGCTGCGCGAGGCGATGAAGGACTCCGGGATCGGCACCCCGGCCACGCGCGCCGCGATCATCGAGCGGCTCATCGACGTCGGCTACGTCGAGCGCGACGGGCGGTCGCTCGTCTGCACCGAGAAGGGCGTCAACGTCATCCGGCTGCTCGACGGTCACCCGCTGACCTCGCCGGGGCTCACCGGCGAGTGGGAGCATCGCCTGGGCAAGATCGAGAGCGGCGAGGACTCGCGGCCGAAGTTCATGGCCGACATCGCCCAGTTCGCCGACGCGACGGTGAAGGTCCTCGACGAGAAGCTCAAGGACGTGCGCATCCCGCGGGCCAACCTCGGCCCCTGCCCGGTCTGCGGCCGCGACATCAACGAGAACCGCAAGGGCTACTCGTGCTGGTCGCGCGAGGATCCGGGCTGCGGGTTCGTGATCTGGAAGGCCAAGGCGGGCAAGACGCTGTCGCCGGCGGTCGTGCGCGAGCTGATCAAGGTCGGCTACACCGCGCGGCCGGTGACCGGCTTCCGCGGGCGCTCGGGCCGCGCGTTCCGCGCCCGGCTGGCGCTCGAGCAGACGCCGGAGGGCCGCTGGCGGGTCGAGTTCGACGAGCCCTGGGCCAAGGAGGGCGCCAAGCCGCCCGACGAGGAGACGGTCCGCGAGGAGGCGGCGCCGGTCGAGGCCGCCGCGCCCGCGTCGACGTCGGCCGAGGCGGCGTAGGGCACCCGGTCCTCAGGCGTCGGTCGTCGTCTCGGCCGCCGGGGCGGCGGTCGTCGAGCGCGCCTCCTCCTCGGCGTCGAGCGGTGGCTCCTGGAGGCCGGCCGCGCGGTAGGCGTCCGGCCCGTCGAGCGTCTCGCGGTCCAGCAGCGTGTGGGTGAGCGCGTCGAGGCGCTCGCGCTCGCGCTCCAGCAGCAGCATCACGTCGTGCTCGGCGTTGTCGATGATCCGCCGGACCTCTTCGTCGACCAGCTGCTGGGTGGCGGCCGACGCCGGCACGGCGCCCGGCAGCAGCGGGCCCTCGGCGCGCCCGTCGGTCACCGCGACCGGCCCGATCGCCTCGCTCATCCCCCAGCGCCCGACCATGCCGCGGGCGATCTGGGTGAGGTTCTGGATGTCGGACTCGGCGCCGGTGGTGATGTCGCCGTAGACCAGCCGCTCCGCGGCGCGCCCGCCGAGCGCGACCTTGATCTTGGCGATGAGGTCGTCGCGGGCGTAGTTGAAGCGGTCGGTCTCGGGGGTCGAGAGCGTGACGCCGAGCGCCTGGCCGCGCGGGATGATCGAGATCTTGCGCACCGGGTCGGCGCCCGGCGTGAGCATGCCGACCAGCGCGTGGCCGGACTCGTGGTAGGCCGTGCGCTCGCGGTCGGCGTCGGTCATCACGACCTGGCGCTCGGTGCCGAGGATGATCTTCTCGATGGCGTCGTTGAAGTCCGCGAGGGTCACCGCCGGGTGGCCGCGGCGCGCGGCGAACAGCGACGCCTCGTTGACGAGGAGCGCGATGTCGGCGCCGGTCATGCCGGGGGTGGAGGCGGCGATGCGGTCGAGGTCGACGTCGTCGGCCAGCGGCACCTTGCGCGTGTGGATCTTCAGGATCGCCACGCGCCCGGGCCGATCCGGCGGCTGGACGGCGATGCGGCGGTCGAAGCGGCCCGGGCGCAGCAGCGCCGGGTCGAGGATCTCGGGCCGGTTGGTCGCGGCGAGCACGATGACGTTCGTGCCCGCCTCGAAGCCGTCCATCTCGGTGAGGATCTGGTTCAGCGTCTGCTCGCGCTCGTCGTGGCCGCCGCTGATCCCGCTGACGTTGCCCGAGCGCGAGCGCCCGATCGCGTCGAGCTCGTCGATGAACACGATCGACGGCGCGGCCTCCTTGGCCTGCTTGAAGAGGTCGCGCACCCGCGAGGCGCCGATCCCGACGATCGCCTCGATGAACTCTGAGGCCGACATCGAGAAGAACGCCGCGTCGGCCTCGCCGGCGACGGCGCGGGCCAGCAGCGTCTTGCCGGTGCCCGGCGGTCCGTAGAGCAGGACGCCGCGCGGGATCCGCGCGCCCAGGCGCTCGTAGCGCTCCGGGTTCTTCAGCATGTCGACGATCTCGATCAGCTCGTTCTCGACCTCGTCGATGCCGGCGACGTCGTCGAACGTGACGCGCGTGTCGCTCGTGGGGACCACGCGCCGGGCCGTCGAGCGGCCGAAGCCGCCCAGCCCGGCGCCCGACGCCTGGCGGCGGAAGATCCAGATGAAGATGCCGATGAGCAGCAGCGTCGGCCCGAAGCCGAGCAGCAGCGTGCCGAGGATGCTGCGCCCGTCGTCGGGCGGCTTGGCGTTGACCACGACGCCCTGGTCGGACAGCGACTTCGTCAGGTCGTCGGTGGTGACGAAGGTCGGGACCTGCGTCTCGAACTGGGTGACCTTCTGCTCCTTGCCGCCGGGCGGCGTGTAGGTCGCCTCCTTCTTCAGCTTGCCCTGGATCGTCTCCGCCTGCGAGGAGATCTCCTGGACGTTGCCGGCCGCGACCTGCTCGGTGAAGAACGGCTGGTAGGGAACCTGCACGCGGTCGCGGGGGCTGCCGGTGACGAACGCCAGCGCGAGGTTCAGCACGAGCAGGCCGATGAGCACGATCGCCCACAGGCCGCGCCGGCGCTTGGGCAGCATCGGCGGGGGTGGGGGCGGTGGCGCGCCGCGCCCGCTGGACGACGGCTGGACCTTCCAGCCGGGCTCGTGTTGGCGGCCGTTGCCGTCCGGCTTGGCACGCTCGGCCGGGGGCGACGGGGCCGTCTGCTCGGGAGGCATCCTCCGGAACCCTAGAGCGCGGTGGTAAGGGACCGCTCAGCGGCGGACATGAGCGGCAACGCGCCAACTTCCCCAAGCTTCGCGGGGTGCAGGCGACCAATCGGGAGGGTCAAGAACGACGAGAGGGATCTCACATGCGCGCACGTCGCGTTCCCCTGATGGTCAAGATCATGGCGACGGTCGGCCTCGCGCTGGCGTTCCTGCTGGCGGTCGGGGTGCTGTCGATCAACAAGCTGTCGTCGGTGAACGCGCTGGGCGGCAGCATGTACCAGGACCGGGTCGTCCCGCTCAACGATCTCGGACGGATGCGCGCCACGCTCGGCGACATCGACAGCCAGGTCCTGCGATCGATCGCCGACCCGGCCGGCCACGACGACTATGCCGCTCAGGTGCAGCGGGATGTCGCGACCATCGACGCGACCGTGAAGCGCTACGCGGCGACGAAGCTCGTCGCGGCCGAGACGACGGGCCTGGCCCGCTTCCGCGACGACTGGCGCGCATACCAGGCGATCGTGGAGCGGATCCTCGCGCAGACCGGGCGCGGCGACGTCGCCGCCGCGCGGCGCACGTACTTCGCCCAGGCGGCCGCGGGCTACGCGGGCACCGACCAGGCGCTGGGCGAGCTCGTGGAGGTCAACGACGCCGTGGCCAAGGACGCCAACGACGAGATCGCCTCGACCTACGCGTCGAGCCGGACGCTCACGATCGTCGCGGTGCTGGCGGCGATCGCCATCGCGCTCGCGGTCAGCGTGCTGCTGGCCCGCAGCATCGTTCGCAACGTCGGCGCGGTGCTGCAGGCGGCCAGGGGGATCGCGGAGGGCGACGTCGAGCAGGACGTCCGCGTCACCAGCAGGGACGAGGTCGGTGACATGGCGCGCGCCTTCGCCGACATGGTCGCCTACCTCAAGGGCATGGCCGCCGTGGCACACCGCATCGCCGCTGGCGACCTGACCGTCCAAGTGCAGCCGAAGTCCGAGCGCGACGCGCTGGGCAGCGCCTTCCACCGCATGGTCGCCAGCCTGCGTGACACGCTCGAGCGCGTCTCGGCGACGGCCGGCACGGTGTCGGCCTCCTCGCAGCAGGTCGCGGCGACCTCGCAGGAAGCCGGCAAGGCGGTCGGCGAGATCGCGACGGCCGTCGCGGACGTGGCGGCCGGCGCCGAACGGCAGGTGCGCATGGTGGAGCGCACCCGTGAGAGCGCCGAGGAGACCGATCGCGCTGCCCGGGAGGCCCGCCGGGTCGCCGACGACGGCGCCCGCGCGGCCGGGGAGGCCACGCACGCGATGACCGCGGTGCGCGACGCGTCGGGCGAGGTCACCGAGGCGATCCGGTCGCTCGCCGTGAAGTCGCAGGAGATCTCCGGGATCGTCGCCACGATCACCGGGATCGCCGAGCAGACCAACCTGCTGGCGCTGAACGCGGCGATCGAGGCGGCGCGGGCCGGCGAGCAGGGCCGGGGGTTCGCGGTCGTGGCCGAGGAGGTCCGCAAGCTGGCCGAGGAGTCCCAGCAGGCGGCGGGCACGATCGGCCACCTCATCGGCGACATCCAGGCGGAGACCGACAAGACCGTCCAGGTCGTCGAGGACGGGGCTCGGCGGTCCGAGGAGGGCTCGGCGGTCGTCGAGCAGGCGCGTGCCGCGTTCGCCCAGATCTCCGAGGCGGTGGTCGATGTGGGGAACCGCATCGGGGAGATCGCGACGTCGACGGCGGAGGTCGCCGCGGTCGCCGAGCAGTCCTCGGCGTCGACCGAGCAGGTCTCGGCCTCGACCGAGCAGACCTCGGCCTCCACGCAGGAGATCGCCGCATCGGCGCAGGAGCTCGCGGCGTCGGCGCAGGAGCTCGAGCGGCTCGTCGGGCGCTTCCAGCTGACCGCCTAGCCGGCCCCCGCGCGCGGTTCTCCCGGCGGCCGTCCGGGTCGTCGGGAGGATGCGCCACGATGGGGGCCGTGCCCCTGACGCTCGTCACCGGTCCCGCGAACTCGGCCAAGGCCCGTGCCGTGCTCGACGGCGTGCGCGCCGCGCTCGACCGCGACCCGCTGCTCGTGGTCCCGACGGCCGAGGACGTCGACCGCTACCGCCGGGAGCTGGCCGAGGACGGGCTGGTGATCGGCGCGCGCGTGCTGACCTTCGCGGGGCTGCTGCGCGAGGCCGCGCGGCGGGCGGGCATCGAGGCGAGCCCGCTGGGCCGGCTGGCGCGCGAGCGGGTGGCCGCCGCGGTCGCGGCGCGCACGGAGCTCGCCGCGCTCGGTGCGTCGGCTGCGACGCCCGGCTTCGCCGGCGCAGCGATCGAGCTGTTCGCCGAGCTGGAGGTCGCGCGCGTCGATCCGGCGCGCTTGGCGGCCGGCCTGCGTGCCTGGGCGGGCGACGATCGGGGCCGCGCCGCCTACGGTGGGGACGTAGCCGCGCTCTATCGCGGCTACCGCGCCGCACTGGAGCGGCTCGGGCGAGACGATCACGAGCTGTGGGCGCTCGGCGCGCTGGACGCGCTGCGCACGACGCCGCGGGCGTGGGGGAGCACGCCCGTGTTCTTCTACGGCTTCGACGACCTCACCCCGCTGCAGCGCGACGCGGTCGAGGCGCTGGCGATCGGCGTCGACGTCGAGACGTGGGTCTCGCTCACGTTCGAGCGGGGCCGCGCGGCGTTCGCGGGGCGGGCGCGCACGGTGGCCGAGCTGCAGCCGCTGGCGACGCAGGTGATCGAGCTCGAGGCGGAGGGCCGTTACTACGCGGAGGCCGCACGGCCGGCGCTGCATGCGCTCGAGCGGCGGCTGTTCGAGGTCGCGGCGGGCGCGCCGGTGGATCTCGAGGATGCGGTGGCGCCGGCGGGCGGCGGGCGGGCTGAGGTCGCGCCGGGCGCGCCGGTGGATCCCGGAGATGCGGTGGCGCTGGCGCAGGCGGGCGGTGAGCGCGCCGAGGCCGAGCTGGTCGCGGCCGAGGCGCTGGAGCTGCTGCGATCCGGCGTGCCGGCGGAGGAGATCGCGATCGTCGCCCGCTCGCTGGATGACGCCGGGCCGCTGCTGGAGCGGGTGCTCGGCGAGTTCGGCGTCCCGTTCTCGCTGCGGCGCCGGCTGCCGCTCGGCCGCCTGCCGCTCGGTCGGGCACTGGTGGCGCTGCTGCGCTGCGCGCTGGCCGGCGGCTCGGCGGCGGATCTCATCGCCTACCTGCGCGGGCCTGGCGTGCTGCGCGAGCCGGGGCCGGTGGACCAGCTGGAACGTGCCGTGCGGCGCAGCGGCGCCGCCACGGTCGCCGAAGCGCTCGCCCTCTGGCCGCACGACGAGCCGTTCGCGCTGGGACGCCTGCGCCGCGCGGGCGACACGGGACCGGCCGCCGTCTGCGAGGCGCTGGCCGACGAGCTGGCGCGGATGGTGGCGGGAGCGCTGCGGGGCCCGGACGTGTGGCGATCCGACCACCAGGACGGTTCTGAGATCGCCACACGTGCGGCCGGCGCGGAGTTCGACGCGGGCGCGCCGGAGCTCGCGCGGGCGGGCGGCGCGGAGCAGTTCGCCACACGTGCGGGCGGCGCGGAGCAGTTCGCCACACGTGCGGCCGCCGGCGCGGAGCTCGACGCGGGCGCGCGGGAGCTGGCGCGGGCGGCGGCGGTGGGACGCGCGGCGCTGGCGGAGCTGGCCGCGCTCGCGCGCGAGGCACCGGGGCTGGCGCCGTCGCCGGCCGAGCTCGCGGCGCAGCTGGCCGGCGTGCCGGTGCGCGTCGGCGAGGCGCCGGGGCCCGGGCGGGTGACCGTCTGCGATCCGTTCGCGCTGCGCGCGCGGCGGGTCCGCGCGCTCATCCTCTGCGGTCTGCAGGAGGGCGCCTTCCCGCGGCCCGGCACGCCCGAGCCGTTCCTCTCGGACGTCGAGCGGCGCGAGCTCGCGCGCGCGTCCGGGATCGTGCTGCCCCAGCACGAGGACGCCCTGGCCGTCGAGCGCTACCTGTTCTACGCGACCGTCTCGCGTCCCGAGCAGCGGCTCGTGCTCACGAGCCGCATCGCCGACGACGACGGCGATCCCGTCATGCCGTCGTTCTTCCTCGACGACGTGCGCGCGATCCTGTCGCCGCTGGCGGTCGTCCGCCGGCCGCTGGGCGCGGTGCGCTGGGAGGGCGAGCCGCCGACGGCCCGCGCCGCCGCACGGGCGTCCGCGGCCGCCGCGCCGCCGCGGACGCCCGCGCCGATCGCCCCGCTGCGCGCCGAGCCGGTCCTGCGGGCGCTGCGCGAGCGGCCGGCCTGGTCGCCGTCGGCGCTGGAGAGCTGGTCCGGCTGCCCGGTGAAGTGGTTCGTCGAGCGCTACCTCGTGCTCGACGACCTCGGGCCCGACGCCGAGCCGCTCGCCCGCGGCACCGTCGCCCACGACACGCTCGAGACGACGCTGCGCCGGCTGCGCGAGGAGACCGGCTCGGCCAAGGTCCGCCCGGCGACCCTGGATCGGGCGCGGGAGCTGCTGCGCGCCGCACTGGCCGAGGCCGCCGCACGGACGCCGATCTCGACGAGCCCCGAGCGCCTGGCCGCGGGCACGCGGCGCCTCGAGGCCGACCTCGAGCGCTATCTCGAGGCGGCCGCGCACGACGGCAGCGCGTACGAGCCGCGTCACCTCGAGGTCAGCTTCGGCTTCGAGGCCGAGGACGAGCCGGCCGATCGCGGCGAGCGCGCGTCGTACGCGCCCGACGCGCTGCGGCTGCCCGCGCTCGAGCTGCAGGCGCCCGACGGACCGCTGCGCCTGCGCGGGCGGATCGACCGCATCGACGTCGATCCGGCCGGACGGCGCGTCCAGGTCGTCGACTACAAGACCGGGCGCGTGGTGCCCGGCGGGCGCTGGATCTCCGACCGCGCCTTCCAGGCCGCGCTCTACCTCCGCGCGGCCGCCGAGCTGCTCGACCTCGAGCCGGCCGGCGCCTTCTACCAGCCGCTGTCCAACGCCGACGCGCGGCGGCGGGGGCTGATCGTCGAGGACGCGGATCCGGAGCTGGACGTCGTCGGTCCCGACCGCAAGCCGGCCGAGGACGTCGAGCGGACGCTGAGCGCCGTGATCGAGCTGGCCGTCGCCGCGGCGGCCGAAGCGCGAGCGGGCGCCCTCGAGCCGCGCCCTGAGACCTGCGGCCCGCGCGGCTGCGCGTTCCCGGGCCTGTGCCGGTGCGAGGCATGACCGCGATGACCCTCTTCGATCCCGACACGTACGGCCCGTCCGCGCACCAGGACGAGGCGGACGCCGGCGAGCCGGGACGCGAAGCGGCGCCGGTCGATGCGTCGGCGCCGCTCGACGCTTCCGCGCCGCCTGACGCCCCCGCGCGCCGCGAGGAGTCCGCGCCGGCGGCCACATCCGCGCGCCGCGAGGAGCCCGCGCCGGCGGCCGCACCCGTGCGCCGCGAGGAGCCCGCGCCGGCGGCCGCCCCCACCCGCGCGTTCACCGCGGCGCAGGCCGCGGCGATCGACGAGCGCTCGCACTCGCTGCTGCTGTCCGCCGCAGCGGGGTCGGGCAAGACGGCGGTCCTCGTCGAGCGGTTCGTGCGCGCCGTCCTCGACGACGGGATCGACGCGACGCGGATCCTGGCGATCACGTTCACCGACAAGGCGGCGGGCGAGCTGCGCGAGCGCATCCGCCGCCGGCTCGAAGCGGAGGGCACGCCGGACGCCGACGCGGCCGCACGGGCGACCGAGGGCGCGTTCGTCTCCACCATCCACGGCTTCTGCTCGCGGCTGCTGCGCGCCCATGCCCTCGCCGCCGGCCTCGATCCGGGCTTCGCGGTGCTCGACGAGCCGCGCGCCGCCCGCCTGCGCGAGGAGGCGTTCGTGGTCGCGCTGCGCGCGTTCCTGGAGCACGGCGGATCGGAGGCGCTGGACCTCGTCGCCGCCTACCGCGCCGACGCGCTCGCCGCGGCCATCCCCGCCGTCCACGACGAGCTGCGCAGCCGCGGGCAGGCGACGCCGCGCCTGCCGCGCGTCGCCCCGCGGCCCGCCCCCGACGCCGAGCGCGTGGCGCTCGCCGCGGCGCACGCCCGGCTGGCGTCCGAGCTGGCGTCGGCGCGCGACTCGCGGCTCGTCGACGACGCGCGGGACGCGCTGGACCGCTGCGCCCGCTTCCTGGAGGACGTGGAGCACGGCGTCGTGCCGTGGCCCGGCCGGCTGGAGGCGCTGAAGATCGCCTGCGGGCGCGCGGCGGCGCTGGACACGCCCGCTTGCCACGCCTACGTCGAGGCGCGCGAGGCGTTCGAGCGGGCCTGCGCCGACCACCACGCGGCCCGCCAGATCGGCCTCTTCGACGATCTCCTGGTCCGCTACGCCGAGGCCTACGCCGCGCTCAAGGCGGCGCGCGGGGCGCTCGACTTCGACGATCTGGAGCTGCGTGCCCGCGACCTGCTGCGCGACCACCCCGCGATCCGCGCGGCGTGGCGGGAGCGCTTCGAGCTCGTGATGGTCGACGAGTTCCAGGACACCAACCGCCGTCAGCTGGAGGTGCTGCAGGCGCTCAAGGACGACCAGCTGTTCAGCGTCGGCGATGAGTTCCAGTCGATCTACGGCTTCCGCCACGCCGACGTCGCGATCTTCCGCGACCGTCGCGACGCGCTGGCGCACCGCGGGCTGGCGCTGCGGCTGGAGGAGTCCTTCCGCTGTGACCCGCAGATCCTCGCCGCCGTCAACGCCGCGTTCGCGCCGCGGTTCGGCGAGCACTTCGCCCCGCTGCGCTCGCCGCGCGACGGGACGTCGGTCGACGAGCCGGCCGTCGAGCTGCTCGTGACCGCCGCCGACGGCTGGGACGACGAGGAGGCCGAGGCGCCGATCGACCTCGGCACGACGCTGCCGCCGGTGGCTGCGTGGCGCAAGGCCGAGGCGCGCCTGCTGGCACAGCGCCTGCGCGAGCTCGTCGACGCCGGCGAGGCGGCGCCGGGCGAGATCGCGATCCTGGTGCGCGCCTCGGGGTCGATGCCGGTGCTCGAGCGGGCGCTGGCCGACGTGGGCCTGCCGACGCTCGCCACCGCGGGCCGCGGATTCTGGACGCGCCAGGAGGTCGTCGACCTCATGGCCTACCTCACCGCGCTGGCCAATCCGCTCGACGAGATCGCGCTGCTCACGACGCTCGGCTCGCCGCTCTGCGGCGCCACGCCCGACGCACTCGCCCTGCTCGTGGGCGCCGCGCGGGCCGCGTGGGCGGAGGTGTGGCCGACGCTGCGCCGCGCGGCCCGCAGCGAGAGCGACGCGGGCCCGGCGTCCGCGCGTGCGCCGGCCGCGCGTGCGCCGTCCGCGTCCGCGCCGTCCGCGCCCGCGTCGCCCGCGCCGACGTCGTCCGCGCCGTCGGAGCCGGCCGACGCCACCGCGTGGCTCGCCGACCTCGACGCCGACGATCGCGCCCGGCTGCTCGCCTTCGCGCGACGCTTCGACGCCGAGCGCGCGGCGCTCACGCGGCGCTCGCTCGACGAGCTGCTCGAGCGGGCGATCGCGGACGCCGGCTACGACCTCACCGTCCTCGGTCTGGCCGGCGGTGCGCGGCGGATGGCCAACATCGACAAGCTGCTGCGCCTCGCCCGGGCCTTCGAGGCGGCCGAGGGGCGCGATCTGCGCGCGTTCGTCGACCACGCCGCGATGCTCGAGCAGGCGCAGAAGCGCGAGCCCGAGGCGGCCGTCGAGGATCCCGAGCTCGACGCCGTGCGGCTCATGACGATCCACGCCGCCAAGGGGCTCGAGTTCGGGGTGGTCGCGGTCGCCGACCTCGGCCGTCGCCCGAACCAGGCGTCGCCGACGCTGGTCGTCGACGGCGACCGCGTCGGCCTGCGCCTCAGCCTGCTGGACGGGGCGAAGGCCACGCCGGCGCTCGAGTACGCGCCCTTGGACGCCGCGCGGCGCGAACGCGAGGCGGCCGAGGAGCAGCGGATCCTCTACGTCGCGCTGACCCGCGCCAAGCGGCGGCTCGTGCTGAGCGGCGGCGTGCCGTCGTTCGCCAACGGCGCCGCGCCGCTGACCTGGCTGGGCCCCGCGCTCGTGCCCGACCTCGCCGAGCGCTTCGCCGCGCCGTCGCCCGAGCCGGTCGCCCGGATCGACCGCGACGGCTACGCGGTCCGCCTCACGCTCAACACGCCGACGACCTTCGGCGCCGCGCTGCGCCCACTGCCGACCGGCGACCCGTGGGCGAGCGAGCAGCGGGACGCCGGTCGTCCGCCGGCGCCCGGCGGCGCGCCCGCGGCGGAGCGGCTCGTCCCGGCGCCCGCCGACGCGCCCCCGGCGGAGCCGCTCGTCCCGCCGCCCGGCGACACTCCGCCCTCGCCGCAGCGGACCGCCCCGCCGCCGCCCACCGGACCGCTCTCCTACACCGCCCTCAGCGCCTACCACCGCTGCGGCTACCGCTTCTACGTCCAGCGCCAGGTCGGCCTGCCGGACGTCGCCGCGCCGCCCGGCACGTTGCCCAGCGCGTCCCCGGAGCACGCAGGCGGCCTCGACGCGCGCATCCGCGGCGTCGTGGCCCACGCCCTCGTCGAGGAGCTCGACCTCGCCAGGCCGCAGCCGCCGACCGGGCAGCGCATCCGGGAGCTGGCCGCCCGCGAGGGAGCGGCCGCGAGCGAGGCCGACGTCGCCGACATCCAGGCCCTCATCGCCGCCTTCGCCGCCAGCGAGCCCGCGCGCCGCCTCGCCGCGGCGCGCCGCGTGCGCCGGGAGCACGAGTTCGCGTTCCCGCTCGGCGACCTGCTCCTCATCGGCGTCATCGACGCGCTCGCCGTCGAACCCGACGGCGGCTGGCTCGTCGTCGACCTCAAGACCGACCGCCTCGACGATCCGCACGCCGACGTCGAGGCGCTCGTGCGGCGCGACTACGACGTCCAGCGCCGCCTCTACGCGCTGGCTGCGCTGCGCGGCGGGGCGCCGCGCGTCGAGGTCGTCCACCTCTACGTGGACGGCGCCGGCGGCGTCGCGTCGGCCACGTTCACCGCGGCCGACGCGCCTGCGCTCACCGCCGACCTGGAGCGCCTCACGGCGGCGCTCGTCCGCGGCGAGCATCCTGTCAGCGACGCGCCGCACGCCGCCCTGTGCGCCACGTGCCCGGCGCGCGGCGGGCTCTGCCCGCACCCCGAGGAGCGGACGCTGCGATCGGCGCCCGACGACGTCGGGTAGGTACGCGCCGTGGCGACTCGTACCGGCCGGACCGAGGAGGAGCAGCAGCGGCTCAACCGCCAGCTCGGCGAGCTGCTGCAGGAGGTGCGCGTCGCGATGCCGGGCGTGCAGGTGCTCTTCGCGTTCCTGCTGGCGGTCCCGTTCAACCAGCGCTTCGGCGAGGTGACGGACCTGCAGCGCGACACCTACCTCGTCGCGCTCGTGTGCTCCGCGCTCGCCTCGGCCTGCTTCATCGCGCCGACGGCCTATCACCGCGTGATGTTCCGCCAGCACGAGAAGCCGTATCTGATCGGCCTGGCATCGCGCCTGACGATCGCGGGGCTGGTCTTCCTCATGGTGGCGATGACCGCGTCGGTGCTGCTGGTCACCGACTTCCTCTTCGACGTCGGTCCCACGGTCGTGGTCACCGCCGGCGTGTTCGCCACCTTCGCGTGGCTGTGGTTCGGACTGGCCATGGCGCGCCGCCTGCGCGCCGCCAAGGCGTCCTGATCGGCCGCCGCGCCGGCGGATAAGACGTGCTGGGTCGGGTAAGCGGCGCTCATGCGAGCGGCGTTCGCCCTGTACGCCGTGACGATCGTCGCGGGGCTCGCCTACTTCATCGTCATCGGCCTCACACACCACTGACGTGCGCAGGACGCTGCGTGACAACTCCTTGTCGCTCGCCTTCTTCGGCCTGTTCGTGGCCGCGCTGATGGGTGACGGCTTCGCCGGCTGGCGCGCGTTCAACGCCGACGCGGTCCAGCATCAGGAGGCCACGATCTCGCTCGGGCGCTACCTCACCTCGTCGGACTTCGGTCGCAACGTCCTGGAGAACTGGCAGTCGGAGTACCTCCAGTTCACGCTCTACATCCTGCTGACCGTCTGGCTGGTCCAGCGCGGCTCGACCGAGTCCAAGGTGCCCGGGACCGAGGGCGTCCAGAGCGAGCGCGCGCAGCGCATCGGCCGCCACGCGAGCGCCGACTCGCCGGCGTGGGCCAAGGTGACCGGGATCCGGCTGTGGCTCTACTCGAACTCGCTCGTGCTCGTCATGGCGGCGATCTGGCTGGGCTCGTGGTACGGCCAGTCGGTCACCGGCTGGAGCTCCTACAACAGCGAGCAGCTCACGCACGGTGACCCGTCGCTGAGCTGGTGGCAGTACCTGGGCACCGCCGCGTTCTGGGAGCAGACGCTCCAGAACTGGCAATCGGAGTTCCTCGCCGTGGGCACGATGGTCGTCTTCTCGATCTACCTGCGCCAGCGCGGCTCGCCGGAGTCCAAGCCGGTCGGTGCACCGCACACCGAGACCGCCAGCGAGGGGTGACTGACAGAAGTCCTGCGTCGACCCCCGGGCCGATCGGGTAGACCTTGTGGCCCATGCCGCGCGCGATCTGGACCGGCGCCATCTCGTTCGGGCTCGTCACCGTGCCCGTGCGGATGTACAGCGCCGTCAACCGCAAGTCCGTCCGCTTCAACCAGCTGGACAGCACCGACAACGGGCGCATCCAGCAGAAGCGCGTCAACCCGCGCACCGGCGACGAGGTGCCCTACGACCGCATCGTCAAGGGCTACGAGATCGCGCCGGACTCCTACGTCGTCATCACCGACGACGAACTCGAGTCGCTGGAGCCGGAGAAGACGCGGACGATCGACATCGAGGACTTCGTCGAGGGCGAAGAGATCGACCCGATCTTCTACGACCACCCGTACTACCTCGCGCCCGGGCCGGGCGGCGCCAAGCCGTACCGCCTGCTGCTGGAGGCGATGCGCGAGAGCGGCAAGGTGGCGATCGCGCGCGTCGTCATCCGCTCCAAGGAGTCGCTCGTCGCGATTCGTCCGGCCGGCGACAAGGTGCTCGAGTGCTCGACGATGCTCTTCGCCGACGAGGTCAACGACCCCGATCGCATCGAGGAGCTGCCCGATCCCGACGAGGTCAAGATGACCGACCGGGAGCTGGCGATCGCCCAGCAGCTCATCGACTCGCTCGCCGGTCCGTTCGAGCCGGAGAAGTACCACGACACCCATCGCGAGCAGGTGCTCGCCCTGATCGAGCGCAAGGCGGCCGGCGAGGAGATCGCCGTCCAGGAGGCGCCCGAGGTCACGCCGACGGAGGCGCCCGACCTGATGGCGGCGCTGCAGGCCAGCCTCGAGCAGGTGCGCGGCGGCTCCGGCGCCGCCAAGAAGCCGGCGGCGCGCAAGGCGTCGGGTCGCAAGGCGCCAGCGAAGTCGCGCGAGAAGAGCGGCTCCAAGGGGTAAGCGGTCACGGCCACGATGGCCGTCGCCGACCCTCAGCCCTCGCGCGTCCGCCTGCGCCGTTCGGACCCCGCCGGCCCGGGGCTCACGCGGCGCCGCAGCGGCCGCGGCTTTCGCTACCTCGACGCGGAGGGCCGTCCGCTCCGCGATCCCGACGAGCGTGCCCGGATCGTCGCGCTGGCCATCCCGCCGGCCTGGGTCGACGTGTGGATCTGTCCGCATCCGGGCGGCCACATCCAGGCGACCGGCATCGACGCGGCCGGCCGCAAGCAGTACCTCTACCACCCGCGCTGGCGGGCCCGGCGCGACCAGCGCAAGTTCGACGACATGCTCCGCTTCGCTCGCGCCCTGCCGGCGCTGCGCGAGCGGATCGCCGCCGAGCTGGCCGCCGACGGCGCCTTCACCCGCGAGCGGGTGCTGGCCTGCGCCGTGCGCCTGCTGGACCGCGGCTTCTTTCGGATCGGCTCCGAGGACTACGCGGCCACGAACGGCTCCTACGGCCTCGCCACGATGCGCAGGGAGCACGTCACGGTGCGTGACGACACGATCGCCTTCGACTACCCGGCCAAGAGCGGCCGGCGGCGCGTGCAGTCGGTCGTCGACCCGGAGGTGGCCGAGGTCGTCGCCGCGCTCAAGCGCCGTCGCGGCGGAGGCGACGAGCTGCTCGCCTACCGCGGGCCGCGACGCTGGCACGACGTCCGCTCCGACGACATCAACGCCTACCTCAAGGAGGCGCTCGGCGACGACGTCTCGGCCAAGGACTTCCGCACCTGGGGCGCCACGGTGCTGGCGGCGGTGGCCGTCGCGGTCTCCGGGCGGGCCGCGCAGACGCGCACCGCCCGCCAGCGCGCCGTCCGCCGCGCCGTGGACGAGGTCGCGTTCTATCTCGGCAACACGCCGGCGGTGGCCCGCGCCTCGTACATCGACCCGCGCGTCTTCGATCGGTTCCGCGACGGGCTGACGATCGGCGGCGCGCTGGAGCGCCTCGCCGAGGATCCCGACGACCCGGCGATCCAGGGCCCGGTCGAGGCGGCCGTCCTCGACCTCATCGAGGGCCACGAGTCGACCGGAGTCGTCGCCGCCGACGACTTGCTGGCGGGCGCTAGCCCGTGGCCTGCTCGGCGTCGAACGCGGCGAGCGCCGCGTCGCGCTCGGCCACGATCGTGAAGACCTGATCCAGTCCCGTGATCTCGAACGTCTTGGCGATGTTCGTGTCGACGTTGACGATCACCAGGCCCCCGCCGCGCGTACGGAGCCGCTTGACCGCGCCGATGAGGACGCCGAGCGCGGTCGAGTCCAGGAACGTGGTCTCGGTGAGGTCCACGACGATCCGGGTCTTGTCGCGCTCGATCGCGTCGGTGAGCCGCTGTTTCAGCTCCGGGGCGGTGAAGAGGTCGATCTCGCCGCGGACGGCGACCACGTGGCGGTCGCCCTCGAGGGCGGACTCGGTCAGAGCGAACTCGACGGGCATCAGCGGCTCATTGTGGCAGGTCCCCGCTCGGCGCCTCATGCGAGGTGCGCGGCGTCACGCGAAGCTCAGGCGGACGACCAGCGTGCGGTCGTCGGTGTCCACGTGGTCGGCGATGCGCTCCAGCACGTTCCCGACTCCCGGCAGCGAGGCGTCGGCGAGCAGCGCCGCGCCGCCGCCCTCGCCGAGCTCGAGGACGGCCAGCTCGAGCCCGTCCTCCGAGGTCCGCAGGCGGACCGTGACGTGGCCGTCGACCGAGTGGTGCGGCGCGTGGGCGGCGATCGCGTCGGCCACGAGCAGCGCATCGTCGAGGCGGTCGACCGGGCATTGCGCGCGTGCGGCGAGCATCCCGACCACGCGCGAGAGGACCGGGCCGACGAGTGGTCCCTCGACCACCTTGACGGTCGCGGCGTTCGGCCCGGGTGGGGCGGTCACGAGGCCCGCCGCTCCTCGCCGTTCAGCGGGAAGATCATCGTCACCTCGGTGCGGTCGTCGCTGGACTTGCCCAGCTCGAGCGTCTCCGTGAGCGTGGCGATCAGCGGCAGGCCGAGGCCGAGGCCGGGGGAGTCGGCGCGCGGCACGATGCCGCGGCCCTCGTCGCGCACGGTCACGCGCAGCGCGCCGCCATCGACCGAGGCCGCCACCTCCATCGGGCCCTCGTCGCCGCCGTAGGCGTGCACGACGACGTTCGTGCAGGCCTCGGTCACGGCCAGCTTCACGTCGGACAGGAGCTGCGGGTCGAGCGCGAGCGCCTCGCCGAGCCCGCCGAGGGCATGGCGAACGACCGCGACGTTCTCGGCGCGAGCGGGCAGGGTGAGCTGGACGTCAGCCATGCGCAGTGTTGTCCTCTGTGCCCGTCAGACCCGTGCTTCACACCCGCTGGGACCGCGGGACGTGCGGAAGGTAGCGCGTTGCGCGCGGTTTCGGCCTCGTGCGCGGATGCTCTAGGCTTCTCGGCTCCGCCTCAGCTGCTCGCCTGCCGCCGGAGCGCTTCCATATGACCCACCTTCGCAAGCCCACGGCCCACGGGCTGTACGACCCGACCTACGAGCACGACGCCTGTGGCGTCGCGCTCGTCGCGCGTCTCGACAACGTCGCCAGCCACGAGGTCGTCGAGAAGGCCCTGACGGCCCTCGAGAACCTTGAGCATCGTGGGGCCGCGGGCGCCGACAAGCACACCGGCGACGGCGCCGGGATCCTGCTCCAGATGCCCGATCGCTTCCTGCGCTCGGTCGTCGACTTCGAGCTGCCGCCCGCCAGCCGATACGGCGTGGCGATGTGCTTCCTGCCCACGGATCCCGCGCGGCGCGAGAAGCTCGAGCAGCTGCTGGAGCTCAACGCGCGCGTCGAGGGCCAGCGCGTGCTCGGCTGGCGCGACGTCCCGATCGACGAGGCCCACGTCGGCTCGACGGCCAACGCCTCGCGCCCGCACATCCGCCAGTTCTTCGTCGGCGCCGGCGAGGGCTTCGAGACCGACCAGGACGCCTTCGAGCGCAAGCTCTACGTCATCCGCCGGGTCTGCGAGCTCGCGGCCGGGCCGGACTTCTACGTCACCTCCTTCTCCTCGCGCACGCTCGTGTACAAGGGGATGCTCATCTCCTACCAGGTGAAGGGCTTCTTCCCCGATCTGCAGGACGAGCGGATGGAGAGCGCGCTGGGCCTCGTCCACTCGCGCTTCTCGACCAACACCTTCCCGAGCTGGGAGCTCGCCCATCCCTACCGCGTGATCGCCCACAACGGCGAGATCAACACGCTCATGGGCAACGTCAACTGGATGCGCGCGCGCGAGTCGCAGCTGGCCAGCGAGCTGTTCGGCGGCGACCTGCAGAAGGTCATGCCGATCGTGCGCCCCGGCGGCTCGGACTCCGCGACGTTCGACAACGTCCTCGAGCTGCTCATGCTCGCCGGCCGCTCGCTGCCGCACGCGATCATGATGATGATCCCCGAGGCCTACGAGGGGCGCGACGACCTCACCGACGAGCTCAAGGCGTTCTACGAGTTCCACGGCTCGTTCATGGAGCCGTGGGACGGCCCGGCCGCGGTCTGCTTCACCGACGGACGGGTCATCGGCGCGACGCTGGACCGCAACGGCCTGCGTCCCGGCCGCTGGACGGAGACCCACGACGGCTGGCTCGTGCTCGGCTCCGAGGCCGGCCTGCTCGGCATCACGCCCGACCGCGTCAAGCGGCTCGGCCGCCTGCAGCCCGGCAAGATCTTCCTCGTCGACCTCGAGCAGGGCCGCATCGTCGAGGACGAGGAGGTCAAGCGGCAGGTCTCCACCCAGGCGCCGTACCGCCAGTGGATCGAGGAGCACCAGGTCCACTTCGCCGACCTGCCCGAGGCCCACGTCACGATGACCGGCGTCCAGCCCAGCCACAAGCGCCGGCTCGCCTTCGGCTACTCGCAGGAGGACCTGCGCGTCCTTATCGCGCCGATGGCCGCGCGCGGCGAGGAGCCGATCGGCTCGATGGGCAACGACGGCGCGCTCGCGGTCCTGTCCGACAACCGCCCGCCGCTGTTCTCCTACTTCAAGCAGCTCTTCGCCCAGGTGACCAACCCGCCGATCGATCCGATCCGCGAGGAGGTCGTGATGTCGCTCTCGAGCGCCATCGGGCCGGAGGGCAACCTCCTCTCGGAGGAGCCCAGCCACGCGCACCTGCTCGTCATGCGCCAGCCGATCCTGCGCAACCTCGAGCTGGAGAAGCTCAAGCAGTCCGGGCACGAGCTCTTCGCCACCCACACGCTCGACATGACGTGGCCGGTCGCGGAGGGCGCCGCGGGCCTCGCGGCCCGGCTCGCCGCCGCCTGCGACGAGGCCTACGAGGCGCTCCAGGCCGGCGTCAACGTGCTGATCCTCTCGGACCGCGCGATGGGTCCGGAGCGTGCGCCGATCCCGGCGCTGCTGCAGGTCGGCGCCGTCCACCACCACCTCGTGCGCGCCGGCAACCGCCTGCAGTGCTCGCTCGTGCTGGAGTCCGGCGAGCCGCGCGAGGTCCACCACATGGCCACGCTGATCGGCTACGGCTGCGGCGCGATCAACCCGTACCTGCTCTTCGACACCGTCGACGAGCTCGTCGACGAGGGTCGCGTGCCCGGCGTCGACGACGCCGACGTCGCCGAGCGCAACGTCGTCAAGGCGATCGGCAAGGGCCTGCTCAAGACGATCTCGAAGATGGGGATCTCGACGATCCAGTCCTACTGCGGCGCGCAGATCTTCGAGGCCGTCGGCCTGGAGAAGGAGCTCATCGACCGCCACTTCACCGGCACCGCGTCGCGGATCGGGGGGATCGGGATCGACGTCCTCGCCCAGGAGGCGCTCGACCGCCACGCGCGGGCCTACCCGGCGATCGCGGGCGACGTCCTGCCCGTCGGCGGCGTCTACGCCTGGCGGCGGGACGGCGAGCACCACATGTGGAACCCGGAGACGATCGCGCTGGTGCAGCATGCTGTGCGGTCTTCCAACGGGGACGGCCAGCAGAAGTATCGGGAGTTCTCCAAGGCCGTCAACGAGGACGCCACGCGCCGCGCCACGCTGCGCGGGCTGATGACCTTCCGCAGCGACGTCGAGCCGATCGCGCTCGACGAGGTCGAGCCGGCCCAGGAGATCGTCAAGCGCTTCGCCACCGGTGCGATGTCGCTGGGCTCGATCTCGCGCGACGCGCACGAGACGCTGGCGCGCGCCATGAACCACCTGGGCGGCAAGTCGAACACCGGCGAGGGCGGGGAGGACCCCGTCCGCTTCGGCGACGACCGCCGCTCGGCGATCAAGCAGGTCGCTTCCGGCCGCTTCGGCGTGACGATCCACTACCTGGTCAACGCCGACCAGCTGCAGATCAAGATGGCCCAGGGCGCCAAGCCCGGCGAGGGCGGCCAGCTGCCCGGCCACAAGGTCGACCGCTACATCGGCTCGATTCGCCACTCGACGCCCGGGGTCGGCCTGATCTCGCCGCCGCCGCATCACGACATCTACTCGATCGAGGACCTCAAGCAGCTCATCTACGACCTGCGCTGCTCGAACCCGACCGCGAGCGTCTCCGTGAAGCTCGTCGCCGAGGTCGGCGTCGGGACCGTCGCCGCCGGCGTCGCGAAGGCCAACGCCGACCACGTCCTCATCGCCGGCCACGACGGCGGGACCGGCGCGTCGCCGCTGTCGTCGATCGTCGCGGCCGGCGTGCCGTGGGAGATCGGCCTGGCCGAGACGCAGCAGACGCTGCTGCGCAACGACCTGCGCTCGCGCATCACCGTGCAGACCGACGGCCAGCTGAAGACCGGCCGCGACGTGGCGATCGCCGCGATGCTCGGCGCCGACGAGTTCGGCTTCTCGACCGCCCCGCTGATCGCGACGGGCTGCATCATGATGCGCGCCTGCCACCTGAACACCTGTCCGGTCGGCATCGCCACGCAGGACCCGGAGCTCGTCAAGCGCTTCCAGGGCCAGCCCGAGCACGTCATCAACTACTTCTTCTTCGTGGCCGAGGAGCTGCGCGAGATCATGGCGTCGCTGGGCGTGCGCACGATGGACGAGCTGATCGGCCGCACCGACCTCCTCGTGCCCGACCAGGCGATCGAGCACTGGAAGGCCCGCGGGGTGGATCTCAGCGCGCTGCTGACGATGCCCGAGCTGCCGGCCGACGCGCCGCGGCGCCGCGTGCGCCCGCAGGAGCCGGTCCTCGACGACGCCCTGGACTGGGAGCTCGTCGAGCAGGCCAAGGGCGCGATCGAGGGCGGGCCCGCGGTGGCGCTCGACTACGAGATCCGCAACGTCCACCGCTGCGTCGGCGGGATCCTGTCGTCGCACATCGCCCAGCGCCACGGCGCCGAGGGGCTGCCCGAGGGGACGATCGAGGTCGCCTTCCGCGGCTCGGCGGGCCAGTCGTTCGGCGGCTGGCTGGCTCCCGGCGTCTCGTTCGCGCTGACCGGCGACGCCAACGACTACACCGGCAAGGGCCTCTCGGGCGGCGTGCTCTCCGTGCGCCCGCACGAGGGCGTCAGCTTCGCGGCCGAGGAGAACGTCATCATCGGCAACACCGTCCTCTACGGCGCGACGAGCGGCCGCGCGTTCTTCCGCGGGCTGGCCGGCGAGCGCTTCGCCGTGCGCAACTCCGGTGCGAGCGCGGTCGTCGAAGGCGTCGGCGATCACGGCTGCGAGTACATGACCGGTGGGCGGGTCGTCGTCCTCGGGCCGACCGGGCGCAACTTCGCGGCCGGCATGAGCGGCGGCCTGGCCTTCGTGCTCGACGAGGACGGGACGTTCGCCTCGCGCTGCAACCCGGCCGCGCTGTCGGACCTCACGACGCTGGACGAGGCCGACGCGATCGAGCTGCGCGCCCTGGTGGCCGAGCACGTCGAGCGGACCGGCTCGCCGGTCGGCCAGCGGGTGCTCGACCAGTTCGAGGAGCTGCTGGCGAAGTTCGTCAAGGTGTTCCCGGCCGACTACCGCCGCGTGCTCGAGCAGCTCGCGGCCGAGGAGGCGGCGACCACCGCGCACGCCACGTCGACGGGCGGCGAGGGCTTCGTCATCGAGGAGGTGCCGTCCGATGGGTGAGCTGGGCGGCTTCCTGAAGATCTCCCGCCACGGGGTGGTCGAGCGCGACCCGCGCGAGCGGGCGTCGGACTACCGCGAGTTCGTGGTCCAGCGGCCCGACGCCGAGCTGAGCCAGCAGGGTGCGCGGTGCATGGAGTGCGGCGTCCCGTTCTGCCACAACGGCTGTCCGCTGGGCAACCTGATCCCGGACTGGAACGATCTCGTCTACCGCGATCGCTGGCAGGACGCGATCGTCCAGCTGCACGCGACGAACAACTTCCCGGAGTTCACCGGGCGCCTGTGCCCGGCGCCGTGCGAGGCGGCGTGCGTGCTCGAGATCAACGAGGGCGACGCGGTCACGATCAAGCAGATCGAGAACGCGATCGTCAATCGCGCCTGGGACGAAGGTTGGATCACGCCGCGCCCGCCACGGGCGGACCTCGAGACGGGTCGCTCCGTCGCCGTCGTCGGCTCGGGGCCCGCGGGCATGGCCGCCGCGCAGCAGCTGCGTCGGGCGGGCCACCGCGTCGTGCTGTTCGAGCGCGACGAGGCGCTGGGCGGGCTCATCCGCTTCGGCGTGCCGGACTTCAAGATCGAGAAGACGGTCGTGGAGCGGCGGGTGCAGCAGCTCGCGGCCGAGGGCGTCGAGCTGCGGCCGGGCGTGGACGTCGGCGTCGACGTGACCGTCGACGAGCTGCGGGCCGACTTCGACGCGGTCGTGCTGGCCACCGGCTCGCGCGTTCCGCGCGACCTGCCGGTGCCGGGGCGCGAGCTCGACGGCATCCACTTCGCGATGGACTACCTCTACGGCCGCAACCGCTGGGTCGCGTCGGTCGACGGCCCCGAGCCGCTCGGTGCGGTCGACCCGGCGCTCGTCGCCCCGATCACCGCGGCGGGCAAGCACGTCGTCGTCATCGGCGGTGGCGACACGGGGGCGGACTGCGTCGGCAACTCGATCCGCGAGGGCGCGCTGTCGGTCACCCAGATCGAGATCCTCGACCGCCCGCCGGACCGGCGCCCCGACGACCGCACGCCATGGCCGCTGTGGCCCGCGAAGTACCGCAAGTCCTACGCGATGCAGGAGGGCGAGGCCCTCGAGGTCGCCGAGCAGGACTACGCGATCGCCACCACCCACTTCAGCGGTGACGAGGACGGCCACGTCCGCAAGCTCCACTTCGCCCGGGCGGAGAACTTCCAGCCGGTCGAGGGCACCGAGGGCGAGCTCCAGGCCGATCTCGTGCTGCTGGCGATGGGCTTCCTGCACCCCGAGCAGGGGCTGCTCGACCAGCTCGGCGTGGCCAGGGACCAGCGCGGCAACGTGAAGGCCGGCACGTACGCGACGAGCGAGCCGGGCGTGTTCGCCGCCGGCGACGCACGGCGCGGCCAGTCGCTCATCGTCTGGGCGATCAACGAGGGCCGCCAGTGCGCCCGCGTCGTCGATCGCTACCTGCGCGAGCAGCTCGGCATTCGCGCGCCGGAGCCGATCCACGCCGGCAACGTCGCGGCCGCCGACGAGGGCCCCGAAGGGCCCCCACTGCACGCGTCGGGCAGCGTGCTGGCCGCCGAGCCGGAGTAGGCGCCTGCAAGCGTGGCGAGTTTCGTCGTCTGTGGCGACGGAACTCGCCATCATCGGGCCAGGAGCGCTCGAAGGTCGGCGGCGACTTGCGCTGGCTCGTGACGGAGCTGGGCTGCCGTGACGCGGACGACCCGGACGCCCGCGGCCTGCAGCCGCCGGTCGCGCCGGCGGTCCCGCTCGTAGGCCGCACGTGTGCGATGCGTCTCCCAGCCGTCGCACTCGACGTTCAGCCCGGCAGCAGGCCAGAAGAAGTCCAGCTCCTCGCCGAGGTGCTCGCAGTTCACCACTGGCTGCGGCAGCCGGTAGCGGCGAGCGAACATCAGCGCGATCCGCTCGAGCTCGGAGCGCGTGAACGCGGGCTCGGGCGCGTACGCCCGCAGCGCTGCGCGCAGGCGCGCGGTGCCGGCCCGTCGATGCGCGCGGCCCAGGACCGCCTGCAGCCCGACGAGGTCGAACAGCCGCAGCGCCTCGGCTCGCTCGAGCGCCTTCGCGAGCCGGGCGGCGGGCAGCACGGCGGCAAGGTCGAGCAGCGTCCGGGCCGGCGATGTGAGGGGGACGCCGTCGAGCAGGCGGCGATCCTCGACGTGCAGCGACGCACGCCGGACCTCGACCGACTTGAGCGTGCGACCGCCGCCGCTCGGCGACGTGACCTCGTGGCGACTGCGACCGTTGACGCACAGTCCCCATGCCTCGCCGGCCGAGCGATGCGAGAGCACGGCATCGTCGCCGCATGCGAGGACAGCCGCCAGACGGAACGCCTCCGGGCGCAGCGCCGTGTGGGTGACCGCGTACACGCCCCGATGCAGGCGCACGAACCGCCCGTCGGCTACGCGGGCTGCGATCGACGCGCTCGCCACACCCGCCAGCTGCCGGCGCGCGACCACACCGTGCTGCGTCGCCGCCAGTCGCGCAATCCGTGCATCGATGCTGGCGACTTCCGTCGTGTCGGGCGACGGAAGTCGCCAATCTTGGGTGATCGTGGACACGTCCCCAGCGTGGCGGGGGACGTGTCACGGATCTACACCTGTCAGTTGCGGATCTTGCGATGGCCCGTGAACGACAGCACCTGCTGGATGCCGCTGGGGCGGTTCGTGTAGCGGATCGTCGTCGTCAGCAGGCCGGGGGAGAACTTGATCCGCTCGGCGTCCGCGTCGGAGGTCCATGCCGCCGGGTCCTCGGAGCCCTGCGCGGCGGCGAGCGCCGCCCCCGACGCCTCGAACGCCGCCCACAGCGACGCACGGCACGCGGCGAGATCGCCCGCGCCGCAGAACTTCGTCCGGAACGGCGACTTGAACGTCGTGCCGGTCAGCGCGCGCAGGTCCTTGTCGACGTAGTTGATCCGCCCGCCGGTGAAGCCGCTGGCGGTCGAGTTCGTCGAGCCCGTGATCTGGCGCAGCTGGTCGAGCTGCGGTCCCAGCACGGGCGCGAGGACGGCGTCGGCGATCCGCGGGTAGAGGTCGTCCATGATCGTCGCCGCCGGGCCGGCGTCGATCTTGCCGTCGAGGTCGCGGTCGACCCGCGACGAGCCCTGCGCCCGCCACGCGTTGAGGAGGTCGAGCATCTGCTGCGACCGCGGGCTTGGCGCCGTCGACCCCGCCAGCACGGCGTTGATCCCGTCGAGCACGGAGCCGGCCACCCGCAGGTCCTGCGTCGCGGCGGCGTTCATCGCGCCGGTCACGCTGGCCAGGTCGTGCTGGCGGCGCTTGGCGATGCCGGCGTCCAGCAGCTGCACGCGCTGGATCGACCCGTACGTCCACTGGTCGTCGGCCGCGCCGAACGCCGGCGCCGGCTTGTTGTTCCAGTTGTTGAGGACGCCCGATGCCGGGTTGGCCTCGTGCGGGTGGGCCATCGGCTTCAGCCAGCCCTTCCACTCGTACTGGCCGGTGCCGATGGTGGGCAGCCGCGGATCGACCCGCCGGTCGCGCAGCGGCAGCGCGCCGGCCGAGTAGGTGGCGATGTTGCGGTCGTCGGCGTAGCCGACGTTGAACGTGAACGGGGAGGTCGCCGCCGCCGCGTAGAACGAGCGCAGGCCGGTGACCTTGCCGTCGGTCATGCGCTTGAACATCAGCTGCCAGAGCACGTCCTTGCCGTGGCTGGAGCGCTGGAAGGAGATCGCCACGCGCTTGCCGCCAGAGGTCGCGTAGCCGAGCACGGGGCCATGGACCGTGGTGCGATAGGAGACGGTGCCCTGGCCGGCGATCGTGCCGGCGTTGACGAAGCCCATCTTGCGGCACTTGCCCCGGTAGAGGTACCTCGTGTCCGACCCGCCGCAGAGCGTCTCGACGAACTGGTCGTTGGTGTCCGAGCCGGCCGACGTGAGCGTCCACGCGTAGTCGGGACCGCGGCCGATGAGGATGTTGCCGGCGCCGCCGGGCATCGCTGCGCCGCGGGCCTCGATGCCCGGCGCCTCGAGGTCCATCTCGAGCGTCAGGCCGGGGTAGAAGTAGCCGATCTGGGGGCCGGCGACGAACAGCGGATGGCCGTTCGTCGAGCGCTTGCCCGCGACCAGGAGGAAGTTCGACATGTTCTGGTGCGCGCGGGTGGCCGTGGCGACGGCGCGCGTGCCGGCGGCCGAGAGCGAGCCGTTGTCGATGATCGCGTTGCCTGTCGTGCTGCCCGTCGTGTGCTCGTACGGGAACGGCCGGGAGATCGTGGTCGGCGTGTCCGCGTCGAGGTGCTCGGTGAGGTCGTCCCACACGGTCTTGCCCTGCTGGGCGCCCATGCGCGCCTGCAGCGCGTTCAGCAGCATGGAGCGGCGTGTCTCGTCCCCGCCGCCCTGCCCGAAGATCTGGCCGGCGAGCGCGTTGATCGCGTAGACGTCGACGCGCGTCCACGGCTTCTGCGTGGACCGCTCGAAGCGCAACCGGGCGTTGATGCCCTCGACGTACTCGTCGATGTCGCGCAGCAGCGCGCGGCCCTCGGCGCCGCGGGCGCGCAGCGCGGCGGTCTGCTGGCGATCGATGATCGCGTCGGCCTGCCGGGTGACCGTCACGGACTTCAGGCCGGTGACGAGCGAGAACGCGTCGATGCCGGGCGCGTCGAGCGCGGCGAAGCGGGCGGGGTAGCGGCCCTGGGCCAGCAGCAGCCCGCGATCCTGGGCGAGCACCCAGCCGGCGGCCCAGTCGAGGGCGAGCCGGTTGCGGCCGGTGATGTGGGGGACGCCGAAGCGGTCGCGGACGATCCGCACGCCGCGGCGCGGCACGCGCTCCACCTTGCATGGGCACTGGCCGGACGTGCCGAGCGTCGCCGGCTTGAAGTACTTCGTCAGGTCGGCGGCGCCGACCTGGTCGAAGAGCGGCGTGAGGCCGTCGTACATCTTCGCCTGCTCGTCCGCGCCGGCCGGGACGGGCACGGAGCCGTACTGGCCGGACGGGATGATGTTGAGCGCGGTGCCGGCATAGTCCTTGGCCGGAGCGCTGGCGGGGAGCATGAGCGCCGCGACGGCCGCGGTGACCCATGCCACGGTGGTGCGGGACATGCGCGCGAACCTATCGCCTGAACGTTGACGTCTGCGTCACTTCGATCTAGCGTGACGCTGGCGTCAACTTTCCGCGAGGATGTCCACGTCATGTCCAACGCTCTGCCACGCTGCGCGGTGATCGGCGCCGGGTCGTCCGGCATCACGGCCGCCAAGGGCCTGCGCGAGCGGGGCATCGACGTGACGGTCTTCGAGGCGTCGGACCGCGTGGGCGGCAACTGGGTCTTCGGCAACGTCAACGGGATGTCGTCGGCGTACGAAGGGCTGTACATCAACACGTCGCGCGAGCGCATGGAGTTCAGCGACTTCCCGATGCCGAAGTCGTATCCCGACTTCCCGCACCACACCCAGATCGCCCGCTACTTCGACGACTACGTCGACCACTTCGGGCTGCGGCCGCGCATCCGCTTCCGCACGCTCGTGCGCCGCGGGGAGCGGGGGCCGCAGGGTGGCTGGACGCTGACGCTCGGCGACGGCTCGGTCGAGCGCTTCGACGCCCTGCTCGTCGCCAACGGTCACCACTGGGATCCGCGCTGGCCCGAGCCGGCGTTCCCCGGCAGCGACACGTTCGCTGGCGTGCAGCTGCACGCGCACGACTACAAGACCGACGAGCTGCTGCGCGGTAAGGACGTCGTCGTCCTCGGGATGGGCAACAGCGCGATGGACATCGCCGTGGAGTCCAGCGGCGTCGCGCGCTCGACCTCCCTGGCCGCGCGCCGCGGCGCGTGGATCATGCCGAAGTACGTGCTCGGCCGGCCGTTCGACCAGGTGCTGCGCAACGACCCGCGGCTGCCGTTCGCGCTGCGCAGCCGCGCGACCGAGCTGATCCTGCGGGCCACGGTGGGCGCGCCCGAGCGCTACGGGCTGCCCAAGCCCGACCACGCGTTCGGCCAGAGCCATCCGACGGTCTCGGGCCGGATCCTCGACCGCATCGGCCAAGGCGCGATCGTGCCCAAGCCGAACATCGCCCGGCTCGACGGCGACGAGGTCGTCTTCGTCGACGGCTCGTCGGTCCACGCCGACGTCGTCGTCTACTGCACCGGCTACAAGATCAGCTTCCCGTTCTTCGACGAGGCGCTGGTCGCCGCCCCCGACAACCGCCTCGAGCTGTTCCAGCGCGTGTTCCACCCCGACTACGACGACCTCGCCTTCGTCGGGCTGCTGCAGCCGCTCGGCGCCATCATGCCGCTGGCGGAGCTGCAGGGCCGGTGGCTGGCCGAGTACCTCACCGGCCGCTACGCGCTGCCCGATCGCGCGGCGATGCTGGCGTCGACGGCCCGCGCCGAGGCGGCGCTGCGCCGGCGCTACGTGGCCTCCAAGCGCCACACGATCCAGGTCGACTTCGAGGAGTACGTGCGCGACGTGGAGCGCGAGCGCCGCGCCGGCGCCAAGCGGGCGGCGCGGCGGGGGTTCGCGCTGCCGGTGCCGGCGCGCGGCGAGGGGGTCGGGGGATGAGCGTGGAGACCGGCAAGCGCGAGCGGACCAAGCAGGCCAACCGCGCCGCGATCGTCGACGCCGCCCGCGACGTCTTCGCCGAGCTCGGCTACGGCGCGGCGACCGTCCGCGACATCGTCCGTCGCACCGATCTCGCCTCGGGCACCTTCTACAACTACTTCCCCGACAAGGAAGCGGTCTTCCGCGCGCTCATCGACGAGACCGCGCGCGAGGCGGCCACGCGGGCTCACGTCGCCCGCCGCCGGGGCACGACGCTGGAGGCGTTCGTGGCCGACGGCTTTCGCGCCTACTTCGAGCTGCTGGCCGAGGACCGCGCGACCTTCGAGCTCGTGCGCCGCAACGCCGGCACGATCCGCGCGATGTTCGACGTCCCCGGGATCGCGGCCGGGATCGCCGAGCTGGCCGACGACCTGCGCGAGGGGATCGCGGCCGGGCTGGTGCCCGAGCACGACACGCGTCTCATGGCCGCCGCGATGGTCGGCACCGCGTTCGAGGTCGGCGTGCGGATGCTCGACGACGAGCCGCCCGACGTCGAGCGCGCGGCGGCGTTCTGCACCGGGCTCTTCCTCGGCGGGCTCGACCGGCTGGCGAGATAGCCTGCCGCGCCATGTTCCGCCCCCTCGCAGCGCTCTGCTGCGTCCTCTTCGCCTGCGCGCTTGCGCCCGCGGCCTCCAGCGCCGCGATCATCGGCATCGGGGACCAGCAGGCGTCCATGTTCTCGAGCCCGCTCTTCCAGGATCTCGACGTCCCGGTCGTCCGCTACATCGCTCCCTACGACGCGATGAACAGCGGCGTCGATGCCCGCAACGCCGACGCGTTCATCAGCGCCGCCAACGCGGCCGGCGCGAAGGTCCTCGTCGCCTTCTACCACTCGCGCGTCAACCCGATGCGGATGCCGTCGAAGGCCGCTTACACCGCGGCCGTGAAGAAGTTCATCGCCGCGTTCCCGACGGTCCGCGAGTACCAGCCGTGGAACGAGGCCAATCGCGGCACCGTCGCCGGTCAGTTCGCCAGCCCGACCGCCAAGCAGGCCGCCGACTACTACATGGCGCTGCGCTCGGTCTGCAAGGGCTGCACCGTGACCGGACTGGACCTGCTCGACGGCATCAACATGGCGCCGTCGCTGCGTTACCTGCGCCAGTTCCAGAAGTACGCCAAGCCGGCCCCGCGGATCTGGGGGCTGCACAACTACTCCGACACGAACCGCAACTCCGACGTGCGCACGCGGGCGTTCCTGCGGGCCGTGCGCGGCAGCGTGTGGCTGACGGAGACCGGCGGCGTGGTGAAGCTCGGCAGCGCGCTGCCGGGGGGCACGACCGGCCAGAAGCGCGCGGCCAAGGCGCTGAAGCTCATGTTCAAGATCGCCGATGCCAACCCGCGCATCAAGCGGCTGTACATCTTCCAGTGGACGGGGTCGGGCTCCCGGGCGCGCTTCGACGCGGGTCTCACGAACCCGAACGGCAGCGCCCGTCCGGGGTACGGCGTCGTCAAGGGCGAGATCGGCCGGTAGTTCGTCCACCTCGGTGGGGGCGGCGGTCAGGATCTCGCCGCCCCGGCCGATGTCACCGGGAACATGCGCCGTCGTGGCCTGCTCCCGTCCCTCGTCCTTCCCGCCGCCGGCCTGGCCGTCGGCGTCTGGGCGATGCGGCCAGGCGACGGCGCCGGCGCCGCGACCGTCGCGTTGTGCCTGCTGCTGGGCTGGGTCGTGGCCGATCTGCTGCTCGCCGGCGTCGCGCGCTCGCGTGCCTCCGTCGCGGGTCAGGCGCGACCGCGGGTCGCGACCGTGCGCACCGCCGGCTGGTCGCGCCTGCCGCCGCCGCGCCGCGGTCGACCCCGGCCACCGGTGACGGTCGCGGCCGTGCTCGGACTGCCCGAGCTGCGGCCCGTTGGTCCGTTCGACGGTCCGACGGCGCCGCCCGAGCGGCCGATCCGGATCGTCGCGGGTCCCGCGCGCCGGCCCGACCGGGCGCTGCTCACCGCGTGCTGGGAGGTGGCGACGCGGCGCAGCGCCGCGCTCGTCGACCGTGTCGCCGTCGAGCTCGGCCTCGCTCGGGATCCGCTGCGCGCGGCGCCGGCGGTCGAGCCCGACCCACTGCTGCACGCGGCGACCTGGGCGCGCACCCGCGCCGCGTGACGCGTTGGGCTCGCGGCGGGCCGCGCCACCCCTAGCATGAACGGCAGGTGCCGACGTTCTGCCGTCACAACCGCTTCCTCCAGAACTGCCCGATCTGCCGTGAGCCCGAGCCGCCGCGGCGCGCGGCCAAGCCGGCCGGCACGCGCACCCGGTCGTCGTCGGCCACGACCGCGCGGCGGCCGACCCGCGGCGCGCCGAGCGGCGGGATGCGCGTACGCAAGCTCGCCCGCGCCGAGGAGGACGGCTACGCCTCGCCGCTCGTGCCCGGCCTGAAGGCGAGCGCCGACGCCGCCCAGCTGGCCGACGAACTCGCCTTCGCGACGGGTCGCCTCGCCGAGCTGGCGGCCGCCCCGCCCGGCCTCTACGCCGAGGCGGCGAGCGCACCCGCGCGCGAGGACGGCCTGTGGCTCGCCGCCCAGATCGTCCTGCTGGGCCCGGCCCCGGAGGGCGACCCGTTCGCCGCGCTGGCGGACATCGTGACGCCGTGGTCGGCGGGCGTGCCGCAGCTCGACCGCTTCGCGCTCGGCGAGCGCTCGCCGTTCTCCGGCGCCGACGCCGCCGCCCGCGGGCTCGCCTCGCTGCGGGCCTGGGCCGAGCGCCAGGGCGGCCCGACCGCCGCGTTCGACGGCGACGCCACCTGGAGCCCGGAGCGTCGGTTCGAGCGGCTCTTCGAGCGCCTCGGGACGGTGAGCGGCGTCGGCCGCGCCCGTTACGACCTGCTCGTCGTGGCCGGCCGCCTGGGCCTGGCCGACGTCGCCGCGACGAGCCTCATGGCCGGCGACCGCGACGACGCCACGCTCGCCGCCAAGCGCGTCTTCGGGATCGGCGACCGCTTCCTGCTGGACCGTCGCGCGCTCGAGCTGGCCGAGGCGGCCGAGGTGCCGGTCGCCGCCCTCGACTTGGCGCTGGCCAACCTGGGTCGCCCGCCCACCGCCCCGCGGCTGACGCTCGGCGCCGGCACGTCGGCGGCCGACGCCGCCGCCCGCGAGCGCGCGCTCGCGGCGCTCGGGCTGGACGCGTAGGGGCGCGTCTCAGCGCAGGTCGTCGCGCAGCCGCGACGGCGGCGGCACCACGACCACCGGCACCGGGCTGTGGCGCACGAGGTGCTCGGTCACGCTGCCGAGCAGCAGCGACCGCATCGCCCCGCGGCCGCGGGTGCCGACGACCACGAGGTCGCAGCCGCGCTCCTTGATCGCCTCCACCAGGGCGGGGCCGGCGTGGCCATGGCCGAGGATCTTCGTCACCGGTAGGTCGTCGGGCACCTGCTCGACCGCGTGCTCGAGCGTCCGGCCGACCTCCGTCGTCATCTCGGCCTCGAGCTCGGTCGGGTTCCCGCCGGCCAGCCAGACGGCGTGGACGGTGGTCGCGACGTCGGGGACGACGCTCATGATCGTCAGCCGCGCGTGGACGAGCTGGGCGATGACGATCGCCTGCTCGAGCGCCAGGTCGGCGTTCTCGGAGCCGTCGTAGCCGATGAGGACATCGCGCGTCATCGCCGTCGCCTACAGCCTACGCGGGTGGGGCTGCCCCCACCCGCGCGCTGGGGTGCGCCGCCGGCAGACGGGCTCCCACCTCAGCGGCGCGGGGCCGCGGCTGCGTCATGCTGGTGCCATGCAGCTGGACCCGCGCGTCACCAGGCTTGCGTTCCACGCCGGGTTGACGGCCGTCGTGGCCGCGGCCGGCGTGGCCGTGTGGGCGGCGACCGGCGCCAGCTCCCCGTGGATCCTGTGGGTGCTGCTCGGTCTGGCGCTGCCGCTCGGCATCCACGGCGCCGTCGTGTGGGGGCTGACCTTCGAGCGGCACCGCGACCGCGGCCTGGCCATCCACGGCGGGATCAGTGCGGTGCTCGGCGCCGTGCTGGTCGGCATGTGGGGGCTGTCGGGGACGTCGCACTTCTGGCCGGTGTGGACGCTCGTGCCGCTCGGGGCGTCGGTCGCCATCCATGCCCTGATCGCCTACCTCGCTCCGAGCGCGCGCGAGCAGGAGCTCAGCGAGCGCGTCGACGAGCTGACCCGGACGCGGCGGGGAGCGCTCGACGTCCAGGCCGCCGAGCTGCGGCGGATCGAGCGCGACCTCCACGACGGCGCCCAGGCGCGCCTCGTGGCGCTGTCGATGCACCTCGGGCGCGCGGAGGCCAAGCTCGAGGACCGCCCCGAGGTCGCCGAGCTCGTGCGCAAGGCCCGCGGCGAGGCGACGGCGGCGATCCAGGAGCTGCGCGACCTCGCGCGCGGGATCGCCCCGCCGGTGCTTGCCGACCGCGGGCTGGTCGCCGCCGCGGAGGCGCTGGGGCGCCGCTCGGCGATCGCGGTCGAGGTGGAGGGCGCGCTCGACAAGCGTCCCGTGCCGGTGGTCGAGAACGCCGCCTACTTCGTCATCGCCGAGGCGTTGACGAACGTCGCCAAGCACGCGCCGGGCGCGCAGGCGCGCGTGCGGATCGCGCAGCGCGGCGACCGGCTCGTGGCCGAGATCGTCGACGACGGCCCGGGCGGCGCGAACGCGGACGGCGCCGGGCTGACCGGCTTGCGCCACCGCGTCGAGGCGCTCGACGGCAGCCTGACCGTGAGGAGCGCCGCCGGGACGGGCACACTGGTGCGCGTGGAGCTGCCATGCGTGTCGTGATCGCCGAGGACAACGCGCTGCTGCGCGAAGGGCTGATCGCCCTGCTGACCGACAACGAGATCGAGGTGGTCGCCCAGGTGGAGGACGGTCCGGGACTGCTGCGCGTCGTCAACGGGCACAAGCCGGACCTGGCGATCGTGGACGTCCGCCTGCCCCCGACGTTCACCGACGAGGGCGTGCGCGCCGCGATCGAGGCGCGCCGCCGCCATCCCGCGGTCGGGATCCTGATCCTGTCGCAGTACGTCGAGCCGGTCTACACCGCCGAGCTGCTGGAGGAGGGCGCCGAAGGGGTCGGCTACCTGCTCAAGGAGCGCGTCGGCGAGGTGAAGGCGTTCCTCGACGCCGTGCAGCGCGTCGCGAGCGGTGGCACCGCGCTCGACAGCGAGGTCGTCAGCGCGCTGCTGCGCTCGCGCAACCCGCGCGACATGGACGGCGAGCTGGGCGCGCTCAGCCCGCGCGAGCGCGAGGTGCTGTCGCTCATGGCCGAGGGGCGCACGAACGCGGCGATCGCTCGCGAGCTCGTCATCACCCCGAGCGCCGTGGAGAAGCACGTCTCGTCGATCTTCTCCAAGCTCGACCTGCCGGCCAGCGACGACGACCACCGGCGGGTGCTCGCCGTGCTGGCGTTCCTGCGCGCGTCGGACTAGGAGCGTGTGGCGGCGGCAGTAGGGTGGCGCCCATGCGTCTGCGCTCCACCTTCGCGGCGACCGTCGTCGGCGTGCTCGCCCTCGGGCTCGCCGCCGGTCCCGCCGCGGCCAAGAAGTCGCCCACCCGTGCCCAGGCCGCCGCGATCACCGCGGCCGTGCGGAGCACCACGCTCGGCGGCGCCAACAAGCTGCCCAAGCGCTGGTACACGGTGAACCGGATCGCGATCTCATCCCTGTCGCCGTCGTGGGCGCTCGCCTGGCAGACGGCGACGAAGGCCGGCGAGGGCAAGTTCCAGCCCGCGTACTTCATCCTCGTCCAGCCGCAGGGCGCCAAGCGGTGGACGGTCGTCTCGCTGGGCACGGCGCTGGTCGGCTGCGGCGTCGCGCCGGACGTCGTGATCAAGGACCTGACGGGCGGCGGCTGCCCGCCGGGGGAGGGCATCAAGGGCAGCTGAGCCCGGCGGGCCGCGTGCTGGTCGAACGTCCGGCCATCACGCGTCGATCAGGGGGCGAAGAGCGATCAGGCTTTCCCTCGTGGTCGACATGGACCCAGAAGCCCATGAGCTCGTGGTGCGCACCATCGGCGCACACGCGAGCGCGCTGTTGCGCACGGCCCGGCGCCATTCGCTGTGTGCCGACGATGCGCAGGACGCCTATCAGCGTGCGCTGGAGATCTTCCTCCGGCGCGCTTCGACCCTCGACCCTGCGACCGTCGACCGGTGGCTGCACGTCGTCGTCAAGCACGAGGCGATGGCGGTGCGGCGCGCTCGCCAGGAGCTGGTCGCGGCCGACGATCCGGACCTCGACGCCCGCGCGGGTGAGCGCGACGTCGACGCCGAGGAGCGCGCGATGCGCTGGGACCGCGTCGCGCGGTCGGCCGAGGCGCTGCAGCGCCTGAAGCCGCAGGAGGTCACCGCGCTGTGGCTGAAGGCGCAGGGGTTGTCGTATCAGGAGATCGCCGAGCAGCAGCGTTGGACCTATACGAAAGTCAACAGGTGCATCACAGAGGGCCGGCGGGCGTTCCTGCGCCGGTTCGCCGACATCGAGGCCGGTGACGAATGCGTGCGGTGGGCGCCGGTCGTGAGCGCGCTCGTGGACGGCGAGGCGACGGCGGAGCAGCTCGCCGCGGCCCGGCCGCACCTGCGGCGCTGCGCGAGCTGCAAGGCGACCGTGCGTGAGCTGCGGCTCGCGGGGCCTGGGCTGGCCGGCGTGCTCCCCGTGGCGGGGTTGGTCGGCGCGGCGGCGCCGCACGCGGGGGGCGGCCGGTGGGAGTCGCTCGTGCGCTGGGTCGAGTCCGCGTTCGTGTCCGTCCACGAGCGGGCGGTCGCATGGGGCGCGAAGGCGCAGGCCGGCGCGGAGACGGTCTCGGGCGCGAAGGTCGCGGCGGTCGCGTCGGCGGCGGTCGTGGCGGGCGGCGGGGCGGTGACGGTGCGCGAGGTGCGCAAGGAGGACCCGCCGGCGGCGGAGCGCGCGGCGGCCGTGTCTGCGGGGGCGGCGGCGCCCGGATCGGCGGGCGCGGGCGGGATGGTCGCGCTCCTGCGCCCGTCGGTGGCCGGGACCGGGAGCGTGGCGGGGCCGGGGACCGGTGTCGCCGGGTCGGGCGGGACGGCGGGTGCGCCGGCGGCGCCGGCGGCGGCCGATCGCGGCTCGTCCGGCGAGTTCGGCCTCGGCGTCGGCGAGTTCGCGAGCGTGGGCTGGCCCGACGTGCTCGGATCGACATCCGAGTTCCGGGTTGGCGGGTCGGCGGTCGCACTGCGGTCGCCCGAATGGCTGGAGCCGGCGGACCGCGGCGGTGCGGGCGGGGCAGGCGCGGACCGCCCAGCGGACCTCGGCGTCATCGGCGGCGCGGACGCGGGCGAAGCTGCGGCTGGCGCCGCAAGTGGCGACGGCGCGGCGGGTGCGGGAAGTGGCGACGGTGCAGCGCGCGCGGGCAGCGTGGGACGTGGCGACGGCACGGCGGGCGCCGGCAGTGCGGTCGTGGAGCGGGGCGCGCGGCGCGACGCGGTCGAGCGGGGTCGCGCTGCGGCCTCCGGCACGGCCGCGTCGCGCGCCGGCGCGGTCGAGCGGCGTCGCGCTGCGGCCTCCGGCACGGTCGGGTCGCGCGGCGGCGCGGCACACAGGCTGGTCGAGGGATCGGCGGCGGATGCTCGCCCCGAAGTCGCGGCTGGAGCGTCGGCCGGGGCCGTCCTGCTCTCGCGCGGAGGGGCCGGCCGTCCTGCGGTGCGCACCGGTGGCTCCGCCGCCGGCGTCGTCGAGCGTCCAGGCGGCGCAGGCGGCTCGGAGTTCGGCGGATGACCGTGCACTTTGCCGTCCACACCGATGCTTAAAGTCTCGCCGGATCCGTCATCGTCCCGTCCAGGGAGCTGCGATGCCCCTCTGCTTCATCGAACCGCAAGATGCCATCCGAGTCGTCGCCGAGTCCATCGGTCGCGAGGCTCGTCGGCAGCTCGTCGGTGAGGTCGTTCGCGCCTGGGTCGACGAGATCCCCGAGCGCGAGCTCGATCGCCACTACGCGCAGGCCGTGGCGGACCTCGACGAGCACGACCTGTCGATGCTCGCGGCGTGGCACGCGTCGCTCGAGGTGGGCACGCCGATCGCCAACCGCGAGTTCCTCGTCAACGTGTTCGCCAACCTCGGCGACAACCGGCGCGAGGCGTTGAAGATCGCCGCGGGCTTCCGGGGCGAGGAGGCCTTCGACGCGGGCGTCGCCGAGGAGCAGGCCCTCGAGACGGTCCTGCCCAACCTGAGCCGCGAGCGCGCGATGGAGCTGGCCTCCGAGTGCCTCGAGCTCTACCTCTGGGACCGGCTCGGCTCCGAGAACTGAGCGCGGTCCGCGGCCTGCTGCCCGTCGCGCGGGAAGCGGCCGTCGACGACCGCGAGCAGCACGCCGATCATCCCCGCCGTGCACCCGGCCGCGATGAGGAGCGACCCGACGATCAGGTGGGTCGCCGCCCCGTCGCCGCGAAGAACGACGAGGAGCCCGAGTCCGGTGAGCGTGACCGTGGCGACGCCACGGGCGATCGCGAGCAGCTGTCGCATCGCGTGCCTCCTTCGGCGGCCGACCGTCCGTGCGCTGCGCTGGCGAGGCCGGCCGCACCGCGTCGCCCGCGCCCACCTACCGTCGCACCACGGGGCCGGGCGGCGCCATGGGGTCCGGCGACCATTTCCGCTCGGGACGGAGGTCCACTTGCCGTGGAGGGGCTCCTACGATCGATCGCGATGGCACGGACTCGGCAGCGCAGCGACACGGCCGCGATCGAGGTCCGCAAAGGGAGCACGCGGCGCTACCAGTCGCTGCTGCGTCGCCCTGACGGCATCGACGTCGTCTTCGACGGCGGCTCGTACAACAAGATCGGCCCGGCGGGCGAGGTGCCGCACGATCTCGCGCATCTCATCGTCGAGGACGAGCTCGGGCTGCGACTCGGCGTCTGGGGCGTCCTCGTCGCCGGCGGCATGTTCCGCCATGCACGGGTCGTCGCCGGGCGACGATCGCCGCACGCGACGCGACGCGGGCGGGAGGTCATCGCGCGTGCGGGGGACCAGATCATGCAGGCCGAGATCCTCACCCGGGCGGTCTGCGATCTCATCGCGATCGCAGCGAAGCCCGACGTCACACAGGTCCGTCGCGCCGTCGGCGAGCGCTGGTGGACGGACGCCGTGACCGTCGAGGCGCTCGACCGCGCGGGTCGGCGGCTGCACGACGCGGCCGACGCCTGGTCGCGCCTGGCGCCGGGTGACGCGATCCGGACGGCCTGGCGCTGGCCCGTCGCCGACGTGTAGCCATCAGCCGTCCGAGCGCGCGAACTGCCCGATCCTGGCGGCCACGAGCTCGGCCGAGTCGAGCGTCGGGAAGTGCGTCGGCCCTCCGAGCCGCTCGTGCGCGAACCACGGGTGCTCGGCGGCGAACCGGCGCTGCGCCGCGTCGTAGGCGGGGTCTCTGGGGTGCGAGTAGAGGTGGAGGACCGGACGCGGCGGCGACAGCTGCGCCATGCGCTGCAGCGGCGAGCCGAACGTGGCGTAGGACTGCTCGATGACACGGCAGGCCCGCGCCCACATGTCGAAGTCGAACGAGCCCATCTCCTGCTCGACGTGGTGCTCGACGGCGGGGTGATCGCTGGCGTCCAACCAGGCATCGAAGAGGTTGCGCCGTCCCTCCAGCCAGCGCTTGGGATCCTGGATCGCCTGCAGGTCGGCCACGAACGCCGGGGGCGCCTCCACCATGATCCAGTCGATGACGAGGAACCGCGGCACGCGCGCGACGCCGAGCCGCTCGGCGATCTCCACGGCGGCCCAGCCCCCGTGCGAGGTGGAGACCGGCACGACGCGGTCGATGCCGAGCGCGTCGAGGACCGCGATCACGTCGGTCGCCTGCTCGGCGACGCCGAAGTCGCCGGCGACCGCTCGGTCACGCCCGTGGCCGCGCCAGTTCACCCGCACGACCCGGTGGTGCTGCGCAAGGCGCTCGACCACCTGGTCGAACAGTCGGTGGTCCTGGCACCAGCCGGAGAGCAGCAGCAGGCTCGGGCCAGCGCCGGTCTCGTCGTACTCGATCGCGTGACCGTCGACGTCGATGGTCTTCATCCTCGCTCCTTCGGTGGGGTCATCGGGCGGTCCCGAGCTGATCGACGTTGTCGCTGGTGATCGCCACCGGCTTGGCGCCGATGACCGCCTTGGGCAGCTTGCTCCCGGCCGCGGCGGCGTAGAGGCCCCAGGCCATGGTCGCGCCGATCGCACGCTGATCGGCGCTGACGCTCGCCGCGAGCTTGTCCGCCTTGATCGCGGCCGGTCCGAGGCTGCTGCCGCCCAGTGTGCTCACCGTGACGATCTTGCGCCCGAGCTGGCGCGCCACCGACGCGGTCGCGATCGCGGACTCGTCGTTGAAGGCGATGACCCCCCGGACGTCGGCGTTGCGGTTGAGCAGCTCCGTCGCGGCCTTCTCGCCGCCGGCGAGATCGCCGGACCGGTTGGGGACGCTGCTGACGACGTCCAGCCCGAAGCGCTTGGCCCACTTCCCCGCGCTGGCTACGACGGCCTGCACCGCAGGTGCGCTCACCGAGATGCCGATCAGGCCGACCTTCGTTCCCGGCTCGACACGCCGGGCGAGCTCTCGTGCGGCGATGTAGCCGAGCCGATCGACCCCCCGAACGACCTGCGCGGTCGCGGGAGCGACGTCGGCGGGATCGGTGGGGTTCCAGTCGAGCCCGATGGCGGGAATGCCCGCGGCACGTGCCCGCTTGATCCCGGTGATCGCCGCATTGGCGTCCACCGCGTTGTACGCGACGCCGTCGAAGTCCTTCACGACCGCGAGGTCGAAGCCCTCCAGCTGCCGATTGGGGTCCAGGCGCGCGTCGAACTCCTGCGCCGTGCCGCCGAGCTCCTGGACCGCTTGCTGGAACCCGAGCCATTGCTGGTGGAGCGCTCCGTCGGCGGCCTGGGGTGACAGGAACAGCAGCTTGAGCGGTGCCGGCTTCGGCCGGGGAAAGCCGATGTCCAACGCGGCTTCCGGGCCGCTGAACGGCACCGCCGGGGCGCGGGCGGCCTGCGTCGTGGCCGATCCTCCATCGTCGCTGCTGCCGCCGCACGCACTCGTCACGCACGCGACGGCGACGAGCAGCGCCACCGCCGCCAGGCCTCGGCGCCACCGTCGTCTCTCACGGTGCTCCATCTCGCTCCTCCTCTGCGCGGGCGGGCGGCTACGCCGCCACCTGCTCGCGACGTTCCTCGGCGATCGGGACGCGGCTGTCGGGAGCGCCGAGCTCTCGGCGCACGAGGTTCGTCCCCTGGGCGATCCCGGCCGCTTTGTAGAGCGCGATCGGCCGCTTGCAGCCATCGCGGCCGAAGCCGCAGTCGGACGTCACGATCAGCTTCTCGGGCGCGACGTACTCCAGCGCCTTGCGGATCTCCGCGGCCACGTCCTGCGCGGAGTCGGCGATCAGGTCGCGATGGCTGACCACGCCGAGCGCGACCTTGACCCGCGACGTGTCGCGGAAGCGCGCGAGATGCGGGAGCGCCTCCTGACCGTTGTCCTTGGCCTCGATCGTCCAGACGTCGATGTTGAGCCGGTCCATGAAGATCTCGACTGACGGCTCGTACGAGCGCGCCCCGTACACCCGCTGCATCATCGGGTTGCCCCAGCAGGTGTGGGCCCAGACCTCGACGTGGTCGAGGCCGTCGATCTCGTAGTTGAACGCCTCGATCATGAACTCGAGGTCCGGGTGGTCCGGCTGGGCGGCGGCGAGCGCGTGGATCGCCGGCTCCTCGACCTGGATCATCCGGCAGCCGGCGTCGGCCAGTCGGCGCCACTCGCGGTTCAGCAGACCGGCGAGGTCCCAGATCATCGAGCGCTTGTCCCGGTAGGCGTCGGTGTCCAGGGAGACGACGTCGGCGATCGTTTGGGCAGATACGCCGCCGAACTTCACCGGCTTGTCGGTGCGCGCCTGGGCGATCTCCCAGATCCGGTCGAAGTCGAACGGCTTGGCCGTGCAGAGCTTGCCGTTCACCCTCGGCCACATCCAGCTCTCGGCCATGATGTCGTTCAGCAACGTCCCGCGCGAGTATCGGTGAACCGCCTGGGACCGTGGCAGGAACTCGTCGGAGGAGAGGCCGCTCAAGCGGTCGAGCGGGTAATGCAACCAGGAACGCCCGGCGAGCTCGGGGTCCAGGTGGTAGTCACCGTTGGTCAGGATGTCCAGCCCGGCGTGCTCCTGGTCGGAGATGACGACTGCGGTCGCGTCGAGGAACCGTTCGCGAAAGCGGGAGTCGTTCATGCAGATCGCGAACCGTTCACCTCTCATGTCCGCGTCGTACCACTCGGGTCGCGGCCATGATCCGGTCACCGTTGTCGGCAGGATCTTGCCTTCGGTTGCAGTGAACACAGTGTCACTCCATGCGTCGGTGTGAGTTCGATGACGGCGCGAGAGTGATAGCACCGGCCAGGTGAGCGCGAGGTCCCTCGTCCGAGGGATGTGCCGCGCGATTAGCCCGTCCGAGGGATGACGCTGGGCGGGCCTCGCCGCAGTATCCGGCGACATGATGATGAGGACGCAAGCGCCGGCCCCGCGACGTGAGCTGCGGCTCGTCGCCGACCGCGTGCACAAGCGCTACGGAGGCGTCCACGCCCTGCGCGGCGCGTCGCTCGTCGTGGGCGCCGGGGAGGTGCACGGGCTGATCGGGGAGAACGGATCGGGCAAGTCGACCCTGCTGAAGATCCTGTCGGGACAGGTGCCGCCCGACCGCGCCGAGATCACCGTCGACGACGCGCCGCTGCGAACGGGCGACCCGACCGCGGCGATCGCCTCGGGCATCGTCACCGTCACGCAGGAGACGACGCTCGTGCCGGATCTCTCGGTGGCCGACAACATCACGCTCGGGCGCCGGGGCTCGCGGCGCTGGTATGGCGTCGATTGGCAGGACAGCCGCGAGCTCGCCGAGGCGATCCTCGGTCGCCTGGAGCTGGACATCGACGCTCGCCGCGTGGTCGGCGATCTGCGGCCCGACGAGCAGCAGATGGTCGAGGTGGCGCGCGCGCTCTCGTTCCGCGCGCGCGTCCTGATCCTCGACGAGCCCACGAGCTCCTTGACCGACGACGAGGTTGAGGCGCTGTTCGCGATCGTGCGGCGCCTCAAGGAGCAGGGCGTGTCGACGGTCTTCGTCTCCCACCGGATGAACGAGATGCAGGCCATCGCGGACCAGGTGACCGTGCTGCGCGACGGCGAGACCGTGGCGACCGGGCCGATCGGGCGGTTCGAACCGGCGACGTTGATCCGGGCGATGGTCGGCAAGGAGCTGGATCGCCTGGAGGGGCTTCAGGGCGAGGCGCGCGCGGTGGCTGAGCCGATCCTGCGCCTGCACGACGTCTCGGTGCCCGGCCGCGTGCACGGCTGCTCGCTGGCGGTGGCGCCGGGCGAGATCGTCGGACTGGCCGGGCTCGTGGGAGCGGGCCGCAGCGACCTGCTCGGCGCAGCCTTCGGGCTCGAGCCGAGCGCCACGGGCAGCGTCGAGGTCGACGGGCAGCGCGTCGCGCCGGGATCGCCGCGGCGGGCGATGTCCGCCGGCCTGGCGTACGTGCCTGCCGATCGCAAGAGCGCCGGCGTCGTGCTCGACATGAGCACGCGCGAGAACCTCATGATGGCGCGCACCGCGCGGGCGTGGCGAGCGCGGCGTCCGCGGCGCGCTCACGAGCAGCCGGCGGTGGAGGCGATGATGGAGGAGCTGCGCGTCGCCCGTACCGCCATCGACGCGCCCGTGGCCACGTTGAGCGGCGGGAACCAGCAGAAGGTCCTGCTCGGGAAGTGGCTGGGGACCAACCCGAAGGTCCTCCTCCTCGACGAACCCACGCGCGGGGTCGACGTCGGGGCCAAGGCCGAGATCTACCGGCTCCTGCAGGCAGCGCGAAGGCGCGGGCTCGGCATGCTCGTCAGCTCCTCGGAGGTCGCGGAGCTGCGGCTGCTCTGCGACCGGATCGTCGTCATGTTCCGCGGGCGGATCGCGGCGTCGCTGTCAGGCCCCGATGCGACCGAGACGCGGATCACCCACTACGCGACGGGCCACCGCTGATGGCGGCGACCGCCTCTCCTCCCAGGCCGCCGTCGACCGATGGCGCTGAGTGCACCGGACGCGTGCGGTCGCTGCGCGCTGCGGCGTCCGGCTCGCGCTTCTTGGCCGTCCTCTGCCTCCTCGTGCTGCTGTTCGCCTTCTTCTCGATCACGCAGGAGGAGTTCTTCACCTCCGCGAATCTCACCAACCTCCTCAGCAACGTCTCGATGCTGTGCGTGGTGTCGATCGGGATGACGTTCGTGATGCTGAGCGGCGGCTTCGACCTGTCGCTCGGCGCCCTGCTCGCGCTGGCGGGGATCCTCTTCGGCGAGCTGGTGTCCGGCGCCCACGTCCCGGTGGTCGCGGCGCTGCTGATGACCCTGCTGGCCGGCCTGGCCCTCGGCGGCCTGATCAACGGCGTCCTGATCGGTCGCATGGGCCTGTCGTTCCTGGTCGTCACGCTGGGCACGTTCTCGCTCTACGGCGGGGTGCTCAACCTGTGGTCCAACGCCGAGACCATTCCGCTGACGTCGTCACTGCTCGATCGGCTGGCCTTCGACAAGATCGTGGGCCTGCCGGTTGCGGTGTGGATCATGGTCGCGGTCTTCCTCGCCGCGCTCTACGTGCTGCGCGGGACGTACTTCGGGCGGGATGTGTACGCGGTCGGCGGCAACCCGCAGGCGGCCCGCCTGTCCGGCATCGACGTGGCGCGGACGATCGTGGTCGTCTATGCGATCGCGGGCCTGCTGAGCGCCCTGGCCGGCATCATGCAGGTGGCGCGGATCGGCGCCGCCAGCCCGCTGGTCGGTCAGACGATCGTCTTCGACGCGGCCGCGGCGGTCCTGCTCGGCGGCACGCGGTTCAGCGGCGGCGTCGGCGGCGTGACCGGCACGGTCGTGGGCGTGCTGTTCCTCGGGGTCCTCCAGAACGGGCTGGCGGTCGCCGGGGTGGAGAGCTTCTGGCAGCAGGTCGTCAGCGGCTTGATCCTGATCGCCGCGGTCGCGCTCGACCGCTTCCAGCGCGAAGGGTGGGCCGGGCTCGGCTTCGGGCGCGCCCGGTGATCGCAGCGGCCGTCGGCAGGCCGTCTGGTAGCGTGCGCCGAGGGTGGAGGAGAGAGGCTCGCATCCGTTGGGGGACCATGCCTTCCCCGCGTTGCTGGGATTCGGGCTGGAGCTCACGCAGGCCACGACGGTCCCCGAGCTCGAGCGGATCTTCCTCGAGCGTGCTCCGGCGCTGCTGGACATGCCGCTCGCGGGGCTCTATCTCAACGACGCCTCGGGCACGCGACCCGAGCGCATGGCGGCGGTCAACGTCAGCGACCGGTTCCTGTATCGCTACGAGGAGGCGTGGCGCGCGATCGATCCGGTCTACGGACGCGTCGTGGCGCAGCGGATGCCGGTGCGCAACCTCGATCTGTTCTCGTTCGACGACTGGGTGCGCTCGGACCTCTTCCGCGATCTGCACCGCATGCACGCGATCATCTACAACGTGCATGGTCCGATCGTGGTGGAGGGCAAGCTGGCGGGCAGCGTCGCGTTCGCCCGCGACGACTCGCGCTGTCCACCGGGCCGTGCCGAGCGCGAGGCGATCGCGCACATCTGCCAGATCATGTCGGTCGCGCTGGCCAACGTCCGGCGAGCGGAGCGCATGGAGCGCCGCGTCGCCGATCTCGTCGCCGCCATGGACCTGCACGCACGACCGCTGGCCATCACGACGCGCGACGACCCGACGCCGTTCCTGAACCGCCCGGCCAGGGAGCTCGTCGAGCAGCTCGACGGCGAGGCGGAGCTGATCTACTCGCTGGCCGTGCGGACGACGACCCGCGGCGAGACTGCGCACGAGCTCGACGTGAAGCTGGCCGGTGGGGGGATCGCGCGCCTGCGCGGCCGATCACGGCGTCCACGACACGACGAGAGCACCGTCATCACCGCGCTCGAGCTGACCGGACCGGGCCTCCCGCCGGCGCCGCGGTCCGACCCGGCGGAGGGAGCGCCGTTGCTGACGCCGCGCGAGCGGGAGGTGAGCCGCCTGCTCGCCGAGGGGCGCACCGATGCGGAGATCGCGGCGATCCTCTTCCTGAGCCCGCACACGGTGAAGGCGCATGTCAAGCGCGTCTACCAGAAGGTCGGCGTCCGGTCGCGCGTGGAGCTGACGCGCCGCGTGATGACGGGCGACCTCGCGACCTAACGTCGGTGGTCTGGCCTCCGCGCGCCGAAGCGCGCGGAGGCCGGTGATCACTGCTGCGGGGTGGACCCGGACTCCGAGCCGGTGTCCGGCTCGTCCTCGGCCAGGATCCGGTACAGGGACCGGCGCGCCTCGGTGAGGACCTCGCGGGCGCGGGCGACCTGCGCCTCGTTGCCCGCCTGCAGGACCTGCATCGTCGCCGCCCCGACCTGCCAGATCAGGTCGCGCAGCTCGAACGCCCCTTCGCGGACGCTGCCGGCGACCTGCTCCCACGGCTGCCCGAGCGCCTCCCGGTGCTCGGCGACGTAGGTGCGGCCCTCGTCGGTCAGGTGGAAGAGCTTGCGCCCCTCCTGCTCCTCGGCGCGCACGAGGCCCTCGTCCTCGAGCTGGGCCAGCGCGGGGTAGACCGAGCCGGGGCTCGGGCGCCACGCGCCGTCGCTGCGGTGCTCGATCTCCTGCATCAGGCCGTAGCCGTTGCGCGGCTCCTCGTCCAGCAGGACGAGCAGCGCCGCGCGGACGTCGCCGCGGCGCATCCGCCCGCGGCGCCCGAACGGGCCGCCGCGGCCGCCGCCGAACCCGGCGAGGTCGAAGGGCGGTCCGCCGCCCCAAGGTCCGCGTCCCGGGCCGCCGCGGTGCCCGCGTCCGTGGCGACCGCCATGACCGCCGCCGGACATCGCGCGCCATGCGGCGACGCGCGGATCCCACAGGTGTCTCATCGACATCGCATGCATCATTTCCTCCTTCGTTGGACTAACGCGATGTAGTAACGATATATCGACAACGATCGAGATGTCAAGCGACCGCCCGGCCGCGGCGTAGGCAGGCCGACGGGAACAGACGGTGGGCGCTCAGTGCGCCAGCAGCCGCTCGACGGCCGAGACCGCGGCGGCGGTCCCGGTGAACCGGACCGCGTGGAAGCCCAGCGCGCTCGCGGCATCGCAGTTCACCGCGAGGTCGTCGACGAACGCGCAGTGCCCGGCGGGCACGCCCAGCCGCTCCAGGACGAGCCGGTAGATCGCCGGGTCGGGCTTGCGCACGCCGACGAAGGCCGAGTCGACCACGACCTCGAAGAGCTCGTCGATCGGGAGCATCGCGCGCCACAACGGCTCCCACTCGGCCACGTTGTTCGTGCACAACGCCAGCCGCAGGCCGCGCGACCGCCACGAGCGCAGCGCCGCCACCATCGTGTCGTTGACGTCCAGGTGACGGAAGTAGGCGGCGGCGAAGCCCTCGGTCGCCACCTCCGGGTGGCCGAGCGCGGTGAGGTCGGCGGCCAGGCCGTCGAGGAAGTCGCGCTCGGTGATCGCGCCGACCTCGAGCTGGTGGATCGGGTTGACGCCGTCGCGGTCGGCCCGGGCGCGGATCGCGCTGCCGAGCGCCTCGAGCGGCAGCCCGACCTCGCGTGCGTACGCATCGAACGAGCCCTCCAGCGGCGTGGTGAGCACGCCGCCGAAGTCGCTGACGACGACCTCGATCAAGCTCGCCGCAGCACGTCGTACCGGCCGACGCCGGTGCGCCCGTCCATGCGGACCCGGAAGAACGCGCAGTCCATCCGCAGGCGCCCGAGGTCGAGCGACGTGCCACACAGCACCTCGCCGGCGCCGCGGCGCGCGTAGCTCTCCTCGTCGACAGGCCACAGCTCCCAGCCGACCCGCCGCTGGCGGCCCTCGCGGTCGTAGGCGGTCGACAGCAGCGGCTCGGCGATCGGCACGGGCGCCGGCGCCGCGCCCTCGAGCACGACGGCGTCGATCTCGTCGCTGCCGTGGTCCTTGGCCTTGGCCGACCGGAACGCCCCGATCAGCACGGCGAGGTCGTCGCCGAGCCAGGCGCCGATCGTGCGGACCGTCCCCAGCCGGCCCCAGTCCGGCGCGCCCCACTGGTGCCCGCGCTGGCCCAGGCAGTCGAGCGCGACGTCCCGTCCGCCGATCCGCGCCGTCCCGCGGACGCGGCACAGCTGCTCGTAGCCGGACATGCCGCCACCGGCCATCGCCGCCGGCGCGCCCAGCGCGGCCAGCTCCAGCGCGAACGCGCCCTCGCCGCCGGACTCCGGGTCGCCGGCGAAGCGCACGGTCCAGCGCGTCAGCGGCTCCTGCACGGTGGTCGTCACGCCGGCGGCGGCCACCGCCTCCCAGGCATGCCGCTCGACGGCGATGCCGCCCTCGGCGCGCGCCGCGATCGTGTCGCGCCCGGAGAAGACAAGCGCCAGGCCGCTCGCTCCGCTCGCGGTCAGGCCGATCCGCGCCAGCCCGAACACCCCGGCGCGCTCGTCGCCGAACGAGCACGTCACCGCGTCGGAGAACGCCTCGCCCGCGACCGGCCGCGGCGCCTCGAGCTCCGGCGCGACCGCGCCCGCGGGCGCCGCCTCGGCGCCGCTCACGGCAGCCGCTCCCGCGGCCGTTCGCTCGCGGTCCCGTCCACGTCGTACGCGCGCCGCGCGGCCGTCCGCCCGGCGACCTTGCCGACGCCCCAGCCGGTCGCCGAGACCGCCATCCGCGTCATGAGGTTGCGCGTCAGCAGCCGCCGGATGGCCGCGCGCGTGGGCGGGATGAGGAAGAGGAGCCCGAAGACGTCGGTGATGAACCCGGGGGCGAGCAGGAAGGCGCCGCCGAAGACGATGAGCGCGCCGTCGACGACCTCCCGCGTGGGCGCGCGCCCCTCGGAGACCGCCGCGTTGAAGCGCCGCCACGCCGCGCGGCCCTGGGCCCGCATGAGCAGCGAGCCGAGGATCGAGTCGGCGACGAGGATCGCCAGCGTCGGGAGCACGCCGATCGCTCCCCCGACCTGGATGATCACGTACAGCTCCGCGATCGGAACGACGATGAACAGCGCGATCAGCAAGACGATCATGGAGCCCCTCAGGGTAGGGAATACACTCACTCTCATGCCCACCGTCGAGGATGTCGAAGAGGCCCTGGCCAACGTCATCGACCCGGAGCTCGGGCTGGACTTCGTCGAGCTCGGCCTGATCTACGGGATCGAGATCGACGGCGGCCGCGTGCACGTGACGTTCACGCTCACCACGCCCGGCTGCCCGATCGGCCCGCAGGTGACCGAGCAGATCGACGAGTTCGTCGGCGAGCTGCCCGACGTCGAGTCGGTCGAGTCGACGATGACGTTCACGCCGCCGTGGTCGCCGGATCGCATGTCCGAGGACGCGAAGTTCGCGCTCGGCTTCTGACGCGTCCGCGCCGGTACGACCGCTAGACCCGCCGGCGCCGCTCGCGATCGAGGTCGATCGCGCGGACGTCGTGCTCCCCGGGCAGCTTGGCCAGCACCTCGCCGATCACGTCGCGCACGTCGTGCTCGTCGTGACCCAGCCCGTCGAAGAACGTCTTGAGGGCCGTCCAGGTGACCTTCAGCTGCGCCGGCGTGAGCTCGAGCCGGAACGCGGTGTCGTCGGGACCGATCAGATCAGCGTCGGTCGTCATACGAGAAACCTACCCGGTTCCGGCACTATCCTGGCGCACATGCGGCGGGTCGCGCTCGTCTTCCTCGCGGCGTGGCTCCTGGTGCCCGCCGGTGCCCACGCGCAGCCGACCGGTCGCCTGCTGGTCTCGGTGCGCACCCCCGCGCACGGCACGGCCACGACGGCGGCCGCCGCGACCGCCGCGGCGGCCCGCGCCGGCGCGCGACCCGTCGGGCGCAGCGTGCCCGAGGTCGGGCTGATCACGGTCCGCCCGCGCCCCGGCGAGTCGCTGCGCGCGCTGGCGCAGCGCCTGCGCCGCGACCCGTCCGTGCGGGCGGTCGACGTCGAGCATCGCGCCCGGCCGCGCTCGATCCCCGTCGACCCCGCGTTCCTGATCGCCGACCCGGCCGCCCGCAACGGCGAGAGCCTCGCGTGGTGGGCGGTGCGCTCGCACTTCCCCGAGGCGTGGGACCAGGCCGACGGCGACAGCGTCACCGTCGCGATCGTCGACCAGGGCGTCGACGGCACGCATCCCGACCTCGCCCCGAAGCTGCGCGGGCTGTCCGACCTCGACGGCGATCCCGCCGCCGGGCCGGCGGACGTCGACGAGAGCGGCCATGGCACTCACGTGGCCTCGCTGGCCTGCGGGCAGCCCGGCAACGGCGTCGGCATCGCCGGGGCCGGCTACGGGTGCGGCCTGCTCGTCGAGAAGTCCGATCTCACCGACACCAGCGTCGTGCGCGCGATCGTCGACGCGACCGACCGCGGCGCCGGCGTCATCTCGATGTCGATCGGCACCGACGATCGCAAGATCCCGCCGCGGGCGATCGTCGACGCGATCGACTACGCCTACGCGCGCGGCGTCGTCCTCGTCGCGGCGGCCTCCGACAAGCCGACGACCGAGCAGGGCGACCCGGCCAACGTCCTCCAGCCGACCGGCACCGGCTCGGACATCGACGCCGGCAAGGGCCTGACGGTGACCGCGGCCGACTTCCGCGGCGGCCGCGCCCGCTTCGCCGGCGACGGCTCGCAGATCTCCATCGCCGCCTACGGCGCGTTCGCGCGGCCGGGGCCCGACGGCCTGCTGGGCGCGTTCCCGGCCGGGCCGGCGCAGATCGAGCAGGGGATCGGCACCAAGCCGTGCCGCTGCCGCTCCGACGTCCTCGGCGGCGACACCCGCTTCGCCTTCCTGGCCGGCACGTCGATGGCCACGCCGATCGTCGCCGGTGCGGCGGCGCTGGTGCGCGACCGCAACCCCGACCTCGGGCCGGCCGACGTCATCCGCGTGCTGAAGCAGACCGCCCAGCGCCCGACGGGGACCGGGTGGACGCCGGACCTCGGCTGGGGCATCGTCGACGCGGCCGCCGCCGTCCGCCGCGCCGCCCGGCTGGACCGCCGTGCGCCGACCTCCGGCGTGCGCGCCCCCGCGTCCACGACCGCGCGCTCCGTCGTCCTGCGCGTCTCCGCCACCGACACCGCCGCACCCGGCGTGCGGGTGGCCGGCGTGCGCGCCGTCCACGTCTACGCCGCGACGGGACACGGCCGCTTCAAGCAGGTCGCGACGACCGCCGGCGACGCCGCGGTGCGGATCCCCGTGCGGCCCGGCCGTCGCTACCGCTTCCACACGCGTGCGGTCGACCGGGCCGGCAACGTCGAGGCGGTCCCGCGCTCGCCGGACGCGCGCACGCGCGTCGCCCGCGCCCAGGACTGACCGGCTCAGGCGTGCGCCGGCTCAGGCGGCGCGGTCCCCTCGCCCTGGCGCTCGCGGGCCCGCTCGACGAGCTCGCTCACGCCGCCGGCGATCCCGTCGGCGATGACGTCGATGTCGGGCAGGGCGTCGAGGTCGCCGAGCAGGCCGAAGTTCACCGAGCCGTGGTACGACATGATCGCGACGGCCAGCCCGTGGCGCTTGGGCAGGAAGGCGACCGGGAACACGTCGATGAGCTCACGGCCGCACACGTAGAGCGGGAACTGCGGGCCGGGGACGTTCGTCACGAGCAGGTTGAACAGCCGCGTCGAGAACTGCAGGCGCGAGGCCCGGGCCAGGATCGTCGGCGGCGCGAACGCCTGGACGCCGGCGATCACCTCCGCGCCGACGGCCTGCTTGGACTCCTTCAGCCCGTCCATCGCCTCCTTGACCGCCCGCAGCCGCGCGACCGGATCGCCGATGTACACCGGCAGCGGACCGCGCATCACCGCGAGGCGGTTGCCGAGCTGCCCGCGCTGGTCGGCGGCGCGGATCGAGACCGGCACGAGCGCGCGCAGCTCCAGCCCCTCGGTGCGCACGCCCCGTGAGCGCAGCCAGCCGCGCAACGCGCCCGCGACGACGGCGAGGACGACGTCGTTGACCGTGGTGCCGAACGTCGCCTTGACGAGCCGCAGGTCGTCGAGGCGGCTGCGCACGCCGACGAAGCGCCGATGGGGGCCGATCTCGACGTTCAGCGGCGTCGCGGGCGCCGGGTTGAGCCCGGCCCAGACGATCTCGCCGACGCCCTCGACCGCCTCGCGGCCGGCGGCCAGCGTCCGCTCGGGGTGCGTGGCCGCGCGGATGCCGCGCTCGGTCAGACGCAGGGAGCTGCGCACGAGCCCGCGCACGCCGCGCGCCAGCAGCTCGGCGGCGCCGGGCTCCGGGCGCGGCTGCCAGGGCACGCCGCTGTGCTCCACGACGCGCGGGACGGGGTCGAGGTCGAAGAGGACCGTGGCGAGGTCGATCCCGCTGATCCCGTCGATGAGGGCGTGGTGGGTCTTCCACAGCAGCGCCCAGCGCCCACCGGCGAGCGCCTCGACGACCCACATCTCCCACAGCGGCTTGGAGCGGTCCAGCTGCTGGGAGAAGACGCGCGAGGTGAGGTTCAGCAGCTGCTCCTCGGAGCCCGGTGACGGCAGCGCGGTCTGCCGGACGTGGTACTCGAGGTCGAAGTCGGGGTCGTCGACCCACAGCGGCCGGCCGGTGCCCAGCGGCGGGGTGGCGAGCTTCTGGCGGTAGCGGGGGACGAGGTGCAGGCGGCCGCGCAGGAGGTCGAGCAGCGCCTCGAACGCCGGCGCAGGGCCCTCGAAGCTCGCGACCGCGCCGATGTGCATGTGCGAGGTCGGCCCCTCCTGGGCGAGGAACGACACGTCCGTCGCGCTGAGCCGGTCCCCGTGCTGCTGCATCCCGGGCGCGAGCCTACAGGCCGCGTCACGGGTTGTGAGCCCCAACCCGCGTGCGCAGCTCGCGCATACGGGCGGGGCCGCTGGTGTCGCGATCCAGCGGCGGCGTGGGGGCGTCGGCGCCGTCGCGCAAGCCGCCGAGCAGGTCCTCCAGCGCCTGCTCGGCGGTGCGCAGGGGCGCCCAGCCCAGCTCGCGGCGGGCGCGCGAGATGTCCATGATCGGCACGCCGAGCCCAAGATCGACCCAGCCGGGCGGCGTGGGCTGCAGGTGCGCGCGCCAGGTCAGGTCCGCGGCGCCGCGCAGCAGCCAGGTCGGGACACGTACCGGACGGGCGCCGAGCAGCCGGGCGAGCACCGGACCGTCGATCACGGGCTCGGCGGCGACGTTGTACGCGCCGTGGGCGTCCGGGTCGGTGAGGGCGAGGCGGTAGGCCTCGGCGACGTCGTCGGCATGGACGACCTGGACGCGCAGCCGGGGATGGTCGGGGACGATCGGGATCAGCCGCCGGCGCAGGAGCGAGCCGGGCAGGAGCGGGCCGGCGAACAGGCGCCGGATCTCGGTCGCCGCGGCGCGCTGGAAGATGAGCCCGGGGCGCAGCCGGACGACGCGGACGTCGGGGTGCTCGACCTCGAAGCGGTCGAGGATGCGCTCGACCGCCGCCTTGTGGCGCCCGTAGAAGGAGCTGGGGATCCCGTCGGTCGGCCACGACTCGTCGACCGCGTGGTCCTTGGGCCCGAGCGCGTAGGCGCCGACCGACGACGCGTACACGAGCGTGCCCGCGCCCGCCCGCGCCGCCGCCGCGAAGACCCGCGCCGACCCGTCGACGTTGACGGCGCGGGTGACGTCCTCGTCGCGCGACGGCTGGATCAGCCATGCGAGATGGACGACCGCGTCCGCGCCGGCCAGCAGCGGCGCGAGGTCGTCCCGTGCGATGTCGGCCTGGCGCCAGATCGTCTTGGGCGCCTCCAGCCGCGGCGGCCGCCGCGCGATGCCCACGATCTGCGTGACCGCGGGATCGGCTCCCAGCGCGCGCAGCAGGGCCGTGCCTGCATTCCCGGTGGCTCCCACGACCGCGACCCTCATGGCCGCCGGTTCCCCGCCCGCGACTACGCTCAATCTCGTGGCCCTTCCCGCAACGCTCGACCGGAGATGACGTCCGTCGATCACCGCCTGCCGGCGTCCTCGACCCTCGAAATCCCAGAGGGATTCCTTCGGGTCTGCGTCCTTGACAGCCGGCGCCGCCGAACGCCCTCTCCGGCCGACCGTCACGAGAAGGACCACTAGATGGCGAGCTCCAACCCGGCCACGCCGAAGCTGCTGTTCTGGGCGCTCGGCATCCAGCTGCTCATCGGCGGGCTGCTCATCTGGCAGGCGTCGACCGGGTTCTCGCTGTTCGGCGGAGGCGACGACGCGGCCAAGACGACGCCGCAGGCCCCGCCCGCGGCCGGCGCGGCCGCGGCCGCGGTCCCGCGGGCCACCACCGACGGCTTCGACGCGGCGCGCGCGATGGACTGGGCACGGCGCCAGGTCGCGCTCGGCCCGCGCCCGGCCGGCTCGCAGGCCCAGCGCGCGGCGGCGGAGCTCCTGCGGCCCGCGCTGCCCGGCGGTCGCTTCGTGGACATCGGCGGGGGCCTGCGCAACATCGAGGGCCGGTTGCCGGGGCGCGGCAAGGAGATCCTCCTCGTCGCCCACTACGACACGACGCCGGTCGCCGGCTACGTCGGCGCCAACAACAGCGCCGCCGGCGTCGGCGCGGTGCTCGAGCTGGCCCGCGCGCTGCGCCGCGACCAGCGCCCGACGGATCGGCCGATCCGCTTCCTGCTGACCGACGGGGAGGAGGCGCCGGAGTACCCCGTGCACGGCGACTTCTTCTCCCAGGGACTGCGCGGCTCGCGCTTCGCGGCGCAGACCATGCGGCCGGGTGAGGTGATCGTGCTCGACTTCGTCGCCCAGCGTGGCCTGCGGATCCCGCGCGAGGCCGGGTCGGACCCCGAGCTGTGGAACCGGCTGCGCGCGGCGGCGCGCCGGGTCGGCGTCGGGGCGGTCTTCCCGGACACCGCCCGCTCGGAGATCCAGGACGACCACACGCCCTTCGCTCGCAAGGGCATCCCGGCGATCGACCTCATCGACTTCGACTACCCGTGCTGGCAGCGGCCCTGCGACACGATGGACAAGCTCTCGGAGCGCTCGCTGGACGCCACCGGCGAGGCGGTCCTCGCGCTCGTCCGCGGCTTGCGGCGCTAGGCTGGGACTCCATGGTCCAGCGCCTCCTGCTCGCCTCCCCGCGCGGCTACTGCGCCGGCGTCGACCGCGCCGTCCAGACGGTCGAGCGCGCGCTGGAGCTCCACGGGGCGCCGGTCTACGTGCGCAAGGAGATCGTCCACAACAAGCACGTGGTGGAGACGCTGCGCCAGCAGGGGGCGATCTTCGTGGAGTCCGAGCGCGAGGTCCCCGAGGGCGCGACGGTCGTCTTCTCGGCCCACGGCGTCTCGCCCGCGGTCCACGCCAACGCCGCCGCCCGCAGGCTCTCCACGATCGACGCGACCTGCCCGCTGGTGACGAAGGTCCACCGCGAGGCGATCAAGTTCGCCGCCGAGGGCTACACGATCGTCCTCATCGGCCACAGCGGCCACGAGGAGGTCGAGGGCACGATGGGCGAGGCGCCCGACCACATCGTGCTCGTCGAGACGGAGGCCGACGTCGACGCCCTGGAGGTCGACGATCCGCAGCGGATCGCCTACATCTCCCAGACCACGCTCTCGGTCGACGAGACGAGCGCGATCATCGCGCGGCTGCGCGAGCGCTTCCCGCACATCGTCGGCCCCCGCACCGACGACATCTGCTACGCGACGACGAACCGCCAGGCCGCGGTGAAGCAGATGGCCGGCGAGTGCGACCTCGTCCTGGTCATCGGGTCGCAGAACTCCTCCAACTCGCAGCGCCTGGTCGAGGTCGCCCGCGACTACGGCGCCGACTCGTACCTGATCGACAACGAGTCGCAGGTGCGCGAGGAGTGGCTCGCGGGCAAGCGCGTCGTCGGGATCTCGTCGGGCGCCTCGGCGCCGGAAGAGCTCGTCCAGCGGCTCGTCGGCTTCTTCCGCGACCGCGGGGTCCGCGACATCGCCGAGTTCGAGGTCGTGCAGGAGAGCATCCGCTTCATGCTGCCCAAGGCGATCCGCCAGGGCCTCGCCGCGCAGAGCGCCTGAACGGCGCCGTCTCGCTTCTTCAAGTTCGCCGGGCCTCGTCCGAGAACCGGTGCACCATGAAGATCGTCAGCCCCGGGATCGCGGCGCTCCAGGCGCCTGCCGACACGCGCCGGAGCCGGCTCGCACGGCTCGCCTGCACCGCCATCGCCGCGGGGTGGGCGCTCACCCTCGCGGGCGCGCAGCTGCAGGGGATCGAGATCGGTCGCAACGGCTGGCTTCTGGCCGCCGTCGGGATGGGGCTCGGCCTGACCTGGGCCCTGCGCGACTGGACCCACCAGCGCGACCGCTCGCTGCAGGTCCTGCTCGTGGCGGCGTCGATGCAGGCCACCGCCGCGTCGATCGCCTTCGATCGCGGGGCGCTCGTCGCGTGGCCGTTCGCGGTGCTGCTGGCGATGGTGATCGGCAAGGCGGGACGCACCCGCGTCGAGGTCGCCTGGCAGGCCGGCGTGCTCGCCGGCGGGGTCCTGCTCGCCACCGCGCTGGCGGCCGAGCCGGCCCCGGACGCGGGTCCGCTGAGCCTGGTCGTCGCCGCGGTGGTCCTCGCGGTCGCCGCCGCCAGCCGCGCGGTGCGCGAGATCAACGCGCACGCGGCCCCGGCGCGCGGGCACCTGCGCGACGTCACGGAGCTGCATCGCCGGCTGGCCGCCGCGGTCGCCTCGCAGCCGCAGCGCTTCGCCGTGCTCACCCTCGACCTGGACGGCCTGGACGGGGCGGACCTCGCCGCCTTCCAGCGCACGGTCGCCGAGCACGTCGGCGGCGAGGACCTCGTCGCCCGGTCCTCCGACGAGGGGCTCTCGATCGTCGCCGACACCGACGCGCTCGGGGCGATGGCGCTCGCCCGCCGGATCGAGCACGTGATGGCGCGGCTGCGCCACGACGAGGTCGGCGCGTACAACGCGGCGATCGGGATCGCGATGTACCCCGAGGACGGCCGCACACCGGACGAGCTGCTGGCCAGCGCCGACGCCGCGCTGCTCGCCGCCTCGCGGGTCGCCTCGCCGCTGTCGCGGTAGCGACCGTCACAATAGGCGCGGGCGCACTCGGTCGCGCCCGCGCCACCATGCCGCTCCGCCGCTTCCTGCGCACGCCCGGCGTCGCCGGGCCGTTCGGCGCCTCGCTCGTCGCGCGGCTGCCGCTGACCGCCATCGCGCTGCTGCTCGTGCTGCACGTGCGGGAGCTGAGTGGCGGCTTCGGGCTCGCCGGCCTGGCCGCCGGTCTGTTCACGCTCGGCATGGCCGTCGGCGCGCCCGTGGTCGGCCGGCTCATCGACCGGGCGGGGCAGCTCGTCGTGCTGGCGCCGTGCGGCGCGGTGGCCACCGCCGCGCTCGCCGCGATCGCGCTGGTGCCGGCCGACGCGCCCGCCGGCGTCGTCCTGGCGCTGGCCGTGGTGACCGGGATCGCGATGCCGCCGCTGGGCTCGACGCTGCGTGCGCTGTGGATGGACACGGTCGACGACACCGACCGCCACGTCGCCTTCGCGCTGGACGGAGCGGCCGTCGAGCTGCTGTACGTCGTCGGGCCGGTGACCTTCGCCGGCGGCATCGGCGCGTGGAGCCTGCGGGCGGCGTTCGGCATCGCCGCCGCGTGCGTCGCGGTGGGGACGGCGCTCTACCTGGCGCAGCGGGCCACGCGCGGCTGGCGCCCGGTCCGGCGCACCGGCGGGCTGGCGGGGCCGCTCGCGGCGCCGGCGGTGCGCGCGCTCCTGCTGGTCGCGCTGGCGGCCGGCGCCGCGGGCGGGGGCATCGAGGTCGGCGTGGCGACGGTCGCCGACGCGGCCGGCCATGCCGGCTCGGCCGGCGCGCTGCTGGGCCTCTGGGGCTTGGGGTCCGGGATCGGCGCGCTGCTGATCGCCCGGCGGCCCGCCCCAGACGATCCCGGCCGGGCGCTCGTCTCCCGTGCGATGGCGTTCGGGCTGGCGCACGCGGCGCTGGTGGTGACGACCGAGCCGCTGCTGATCGCTCCGTTGCTGCTGCTCGCGGGACTGACCTTGGCGCCGACGGTCAACGGCCTGCTCGTCCTCCTCGGCGAGGCGGCGCCGCCCGGCACGGTGACGGAGGCGTTCACGTGGTCGACCTGCGGGATCACCGGCGGCGTGGCGGTCGGGGCGGCGGCAAGCGGCGTGCTGGCCGAGCACCTGACCCGGGGGCCGTTCCTCGTCGCCGGCGCGGCGGCGCTGGCCACGACCGCCGTGGCCTTCGCGCGTCGCCCCGTGCTCATGGCGGTGCGCGCATGACCACGTTGGTCGTCTCCGACCTGCACCTCGGCGGACGGACCGGCGTCGACGTGCTGCGCCGCGCCCCGGCGCTGGAGGCGCTCGTCGCCGCGCTGGACGGCGTGGAGCGCCTCGTGCTGCTCGGCGACGTCCTCGAGCTGCGCCACGGGCCGGCGCGCGAAGCGCTGGCCGCCGCCCGGCCGGTCCTCGAGACGCTCGCGGCGCGGGTCGACGAGGTCGTGCTCGTCGCGGGCAACCACGACCATGCGCTCGTCGGCGCGTGGTTGGAGCGGCGGGCGCGCGAGGCGCCGGTCGAGCTCGCGCTGGCCGAGACGATCGCGCCGGCCGACGCGTCGTGGATGGCGCGGGAGCTGGCCGGCTGGCTGCCGGCGCGCACCACCTGCGCCTATCCGGGCGTCTGGCTGCGCGACGACGTCTACGCGACGCACGGGCACTACCTCGATCTCCACACCACCGTGCCGACGTTCGAGCGGCTCGCCGCCGCCGTGAGCACGCGGCTGCGCGGCCCGCTGCCGGCCCGCGCGACGCCCGCCGACTACGAGGCGCGCCTGGCGCCGATCTACGGCTGGCTCGACGCCGCGGCGGCGTGGGCGCCCGACGGGACAGCAGCCGGGGGCAGCGGCTCGGCGGCGCGCGCCTACCGCGCGCTGGCCGGCGGGCGCCGGGGCGTGCGCGCGACGCTGCTGGGCGTCTCGTTCCCCGTCGCGATCGCCGCGATCAACCGTGCCGGCCTGGGCCCGGTGAGCGCCGACCTCTCCGGCGCGTCGCTGCGCGCCGCGTCGCTGCGCGCGATGCACGAGACCGTCGCGCGGCTGAGCATCGGCGCCGAGCACGTGATCTTCGGCCACTCCCACCGGCCGGGACCGCTGCCGGGCGACGATCGCGCCGCGTGGGGGCGGCTCGTCAACTGCGGCTCCTGGGTCCGCGGCGACCACGGCCACGACGACGGCCGCGGACCGTACGCGCCGGGCGGCGCCGTGCGGGTCGGCGAGCGGGGCGAGCCGGTCGTCGAGCGGCTGCTCTAGTCGTTCGTGCTGGCGATGCCGGCGGTGAAGCAGACCGCGTGGCAGGTCACGCCGTCGCCGACCCGCAGGTCGAGCTTGCCGGCGGTGTGGCGGTCGTGCTCCACGAGCGGGTAGGCGCCGGCATGGTCGACCGCGATGCGGCGACCGTTGGCGGTCGCCTCGCCGCGCCCGTCGAGCACCGCCCACACGCCGCCGGCCTCGTAGGGCCCCGACCATGGGCCGGCCTGGTCGGGCGTCGGGACGGCCACGAGCGCGTCCGGGTCGTCCTCGGGACGGACCGGCGCCAGCGGCGTGACGTCGAGCCCCAGCAGCTCCCCGATCGCCAGCTCGGTCTCCGCATAGGCGCCCTCGCCGAAGTGGACGTCGCGCAGCAGTCCCTCCTGGTCGAAGAGGTAGCGAGCCGGCCAGCCTTCGTTGCCGTAGAGCTGCCAGACCTGCATCGCGGTGTCGAGCAGCACGGGATGCTCGATGCCCAGCCGCGCGACGGCGGCGCGGACCGCGTCCTCGTCGCGGGAGGGCTCGAAGCCGGGGCTGTGAACCGAGATGACGCGCAGCCCCGCCTCGGCGTAGCGCTCGTGCCAGGCCGTCACGTACGGCAGCGTGCGCAGCGAGTTGACGCGGCAGACGTCGAAGAACTCGACGAGCACCGGACGCCCGCGCTGCTGGTCCATGCGCAGCATCTTCACGTTGACCCACGGCAGGCGGGCGGGGAACGGGGGCGCGGCGATGTCGGCGACGGGCGGGCGCACGTCCGGCCACGGTAGCGCGCGCTCGGTTGCCGCTTGCGCACCGCCGCACGGTCGGGAACACTCCCGACGGTCCATCACCACCGTCTCGGAGGGGAGACCACCTCACTACCGTGACGGGTCTCACAGAGAGGGCGGTCCGTCCGGCCGCCTCATGTGTTGCAGCAAGCGGGAGGCGTCCGACGGTGGATCTTCCCGACCGTTGTCCCATGTCCTGGAGGTCTTCCACGTTGCGCAAGCTGGCAGTGCTCATCGCCGCCCTCGTGGCGGTGTTCGCGATGGCGACGGTCGCCTTCGCCCAGTCGACGTCGTATGACGTCACCGCCTCGACGTCGCCCGCCAAGGCGGGCTCGCCGCGGCAGCCGGTCCCGGTCTCGATCAAGTTCTCGATCAAGGCCCAGGGCACCGGTCGTCCGAGCTCGTCGGAGCAGTTCCGGGTCGCGTTCGCGGGCATCCGCTTCAACAACGCGGCGTTCAAGACCTGCTCGGTGACGCGGATGAACCGCGACAAGAGCGACCGCAGCTGCTCGCGGGCGTCGCGGATGGGGTCCGGCGTCGTCAACAACCTGGCCGGCGCGTCCGCCGACCCCAACGACACCTCGGTGCCGTGCAACCTGAAGGTGACGATCTACAACAGCGGTCGCAACCTGGTCGGTCTGTGGCTGGTCGGCGGCCCGACGATCTCCGGCGCCAACTGCCCGATCAGCATCAACCAGGCGCTGCCGGCACGGATCGTCAAGTCCGGCGGCGGTCAGGGCCTGCAGTTCTCGATCCCGTCGAACCTGCGCCACCCGATCGGCGGCCTCGACAACGGGATCTCGCAGATCTCGGCCACGATCTCCAAGAAGACGACGCGGGTCCGGGGCCGGACGGTCGGCTTCACGCAGGCCGTCGGCTGCCGCGGGGGCAGCCGTGCGGTCACGCTGACGCTGACCGCCGAGAACGGCTCGACGAGCGTCTCGCGGGGCGCGGCCCGCTGCTGAGCGCGGTCGCGCGCTGAGCTGACGTGCCACGGGGCGGGCCATGGGCCCGCCCCGCTCGTATCATCGGCCCCATGACCTTGCGGGCCGCCGTGCTGCTGGCCGTGGCCGCCTTCGGCGTCCACGAGGCGCGCTACCTGCTCGTCCCCGACGGGCACGCCGCGGCCGGCCACGGCTATCTCGCCGCGATGCCGGTCGTGCTGGCGCTGGCCACCGCGCTGGCGGCCGGCCACTCGCTCGTTCGGCTGGGGCGCCGGACCGCCGGCGGTCGCCGGCTCTCGTGGGCCGCCGCCACCGTGGCGCTCGTCGCCATCCACGGCGGCCAGGAGCTGCTCGAGCGCCTGCTGGCGGGCGGGGGCCCGCTCGACGCCGGCGTCGCGCTCGTCGTGCCGCTGTCGGCGATCGCCGGCGCCGTCGTGGCGCTGGCCCTGGGCCGCGCCGAGCGCCTGCTCGCGCAGGCGACCGCCCCGGCGCGAGCGCCGCGCGTGCGGCTCGTCGCGCCGATCGTGCTCCTGGCGCGCGGCGATCGCGAGGTCCGCGTGCCGGCAGGCCTTGCCCGCCATCTCGCCGGCCGCGCGCCGCCCGCCTTCGGCTGACCCATCCCGTCAACCGAAGGAGCAAGCGACCCCATCATGAACGCCAACCAGCGCTACGCCCTGGTCGGCCTTGCCGTCGTCGTGCTCGTCGTCGGGTTCCTCCTGGCCCGCGGCGCGAGCGACGACGGCTCCGACAGCACCACGCAGACCGCGACCGTGGTGCGCACCGTCGTCGAGACGACCGCCGCCGGCGGCGGCGACACCGTGCGCACCGTCCAGACCACCGAGACGACGGCCCCCAAGCCCGCCGTGGCGACCGTCGTCGTGCGCGACGGCCAGCCCGTCGGCGGCGTCGAGCGGCTGCGGTTCGACAAGGGCGGCACGATCGACTTCGTCGTGCGCGCGAACGCGCCCGGCGGCGAGGTGCACTTCCACGGCTACGACCTCGCCAAGGAGATCCCGGCCGACGGCGGCCGCGTCCGCTTCACCACCCAGGCGAAGTTCGACGGGCGCTTCGAGGTGGAGATGGAGGCCACGGGCACCCAGATCGCCGAGGTCGAGGTGCAGCCATGAGGCGTCGCCTGCTGCTCGCCGCCGGCGCCGGCCTCGGGGCCGCGCTCGCGCTGCCCGCGGTCGCCTCCGCACACGGCCTCGTCGGCAAGCAGGACCTGCCGATCCCGCGCTGGCTGTTCGCGTGGGGCGCGGCCGTCGTGCTCGTCGTGTCGTTCGTCGCGCTGGCCACGCTGTGGCCCAAGCCGCGGCTGCAGGAGCTGCGCGAGCGGGTCGTCTGGCGGGTGCCGGTCGTGCTCGAGGTCGTCTGCGGCGCGATCGGCGTCGCGGTCTTCGCGATCGTCGTCTACGCCGGCCTGGCCGGCAGCCAGAGCCCGCTGGAGAACCTCGCCCCGACCTTCGTCTTCGTGCTGCTCTGGGTCGGCGTCCCGTTCGTCTCGTTCTGGGCCGGCGACGTCTTCCGCGCCTTCAACCCGTGGCGGGCGATCGCTCGCTTCGCCGCGTGGGTGGCCGGCCGGGCGTCGGGCGGCACGCTGCCCGAGCCGCTGGAGTACCCGCGCCGCCTCGGGCGCTGGCCGGCGGCGATCGGGATCCTGTTCTTCGCTTGGGTCGAGCTCGTCTACGTCAACCGCGACGATCCGTCGACCCTGGCGATCATGGGCCTGGTCTACCTGGCGGTCCAGCTCGTCGGCATGTCGCTCTACGGGATCGACCCGTGGCTGCGCAACGCCGACCCGTTCGGCGTCTACTTCGGGATGTTCGCCAAGCTCGCGCCGCTGCACTGGCGCGACGGCCGGCTGGCCACGCGCAAGCCGCTGGCGGGGGTGGTGCAGCTCGACCCGCGGCCCGGGACGGTCGCGCTGGTCTGCGTGATGATCGGCACCACGTCGTTCGACGGCTTCTCGCAGGGAGCGCTGTGGAGCGACGTCGCGCCCGACCTCCAGCGCTGGTTCATCGACCTCGGCTTCACGGCGGAGACGGCCCTGCAGATCGCGTTCACGATCGGCCTCGTCGCCATGGTCGCGATCATCGCCGCCTTCTACCGGCTCGGCGTGACCGGCATGCAGTCCGTCGGCGAGGGACACGACGTCGGCGAGCTCGCGCGCAAGTTCGTGCACACGCTGGTGCCGATCGCGCTGGCCTACGTGGTCGCCCACTACTTCTCGCTGCTGGCCTACCAGGGGCAGGCGACCGCGTATCTCATCTCCGACCCGCTCGGGGACGGCTCCGACCTGCTGGGGACGGCGACCGCGACGATCGACTACGGCTGGATCAGCGCGACGGGGATCTGGTACGTCCAGGTCGGGGCGCTCGTGATCGGCCACGTCTGCGGCCTGCTGCTCGCCCACGACCGCGCGCTCGCCGTCTACCGCGACGCGCGGGCGGCGACCCGCTCGCAGTACTGGATGCTCGTGGTGATGGTCGGCTTCACCAGCCTGGGCCTGTGGATCCTGTCGGCGTCGGCGCAATGACCGTGCCGCTGTTCGCCCACATCGGCCACTGGTGGACGTCGATCCTCTATCTGGCTCCGGTCGTGATCGTCATCGTGTGGCTGTCGCTGCAGAGCTGGCGGGCCAAGCGGCGCGACCGCTCCGGCGGATGAGTGCAACCGCCGCCGACGGGGAAAGGGCCCGGGCGATGAACGTCCGCCAGCTCCACGACCTCCTCGAAGCGGTGCCCGACACGCTCGAGCTCGTCGTGCGCTGCGCCGAGGCCGACGACGGGCTGCTCGCTGCCTGGCGGGCCGCCCACCACGAGGCCGGGCGCGCGCTGGAGGCCTGGCGCGCGCGGCCCGGCGCGGAGGCCTTCGCGGCCTACCGCGCCGCGGCCGACCGCGCGGACGCCGCGCAGGATGCGCTCGTCGTCGCGACCGGGTGACCGGCGCTCACGCGCGCTCGGCCTCGAGCTTGCGAATGTCGTGGGCGAGGCCCTCGGGCGTCAGCTGGTCGACCGGGAAGGCGATCCGCTGGCGCCCGCGGCGGTCGATGAGCAGCACGTAGGCGGAGTGCTCGAACCCCTCGCCCTGGGGCTGGATCGCGTAGGCGTTCCAGATCGGCTCCAGCTGCGCGCGCGAGCCGAGCAGGAACCGCATCCGGCCGGTCAGCTTCTGGCGCAGCAGGAACCGGCGGGCGTTGAGCTCGTCGTCGTTGGCCGGGTCGACGCTGACCGCGAGCGTCGGGACGTCGTGGCCGAGCTGGTCCAGCGCGCCGCGGATCTGCTGGGCGGTGATCGGGCAGGTGTCCTCGCAGGTCGAGTACAGGAACGTGAGGATCACGACCTTGCCGCGATCGTCGCGGAGGCTGACGCGCTGGCCGTCCTGGTCGGCGAGCGAGAAGTCCTGCGGCGGGATGCCCGGCGGGCGCAGGGCCCCCGCGAAGCCCGAGTCGGGATGCTCGACCCCGGCCGCGGTCGACGACGTGTCGCCGTCGTTGCCCGCCGCGAGCAGCAGGGCGATGACGACGGCGGCGGCGCAGGCGACGAGCGTGGCGAGGGCGAGACGGACGCGGGACACGACCCCTCCATGATGGCGAAGTCGGCGCCTCAGCCGATCTTCACCCTGCTCTCAGGTTGCGCCTGCACCCTGACGCGGTGCGAGTCCTGGTCGTCGACGACGAGCCCTTCGTGCGCGAGGCGCTGGATCGCGTCCTGCGCCACGAGGGCTACGACGTGCAGCTCGCCGCCGACGGCCAGGAGGCCCTGCGCGCGCAGGCCGCCGGTCGCGCCGATGCGATCGTCCTCGACGTCCTCATGCCGCGCCTGGACGGCCTGGCCGCCTGCCGGAGGCTGCGCGACGGCGGCGATCGCACGCCGGTGCTCATGCTCACCGCCCGGGACGCGGTCGCCGACCGCGTCGCCGGCCTCGAGGCGGGCGCCGACGACTATCTCGTCAAGCCGTTCGCGCTCGAGGAGCTGCTGGCCCGCCTGCGCGCGCTGCTGCGCCGCAGCGGCTGGCAGGCGGGGGCCGGCGACGGGCCGCTGCGCTGCGGCGACCTCGAGCTGGACCCGGTCGCCCACGAGGTCCGCCGCGGTGGGACCGAGCTGCATCTGACCCGCACCGAGTTCCTCCTGCTGGAGCTCTTCCTGCGCCACCCACGCCAGGTGCTGACGCGCTCGCAGATCTTCGAGGCGGTGTGGGGCTACGACTTCGGGCCGACGTCCAACTCGCTGGAGGTCTACGTCGGCTATCTGCGGCGCAAGACCGAGGCGGGCGGCGGGCCGCGCCTGCTGCACACCGTGCGCGGCGTCGGCTACGTGCTGCGCGGCGAGGCGGGATGAGCATCCGGCGCCGGCTGGTGCTGCTGGCCGCCGCGGCGGTGGCGGTCGCGGTCGCCCTGGCGGCGGTGGTGACCTTCGTGCTCGCCCGCGCGCAGCTGCGCGGCCAGGTCGACGACGCGCTGCGCTCCGCGACGCCCGCCGTGGAGCGGATCCGCCTTCTGGGCGCCGACGGCCAGGCCGGCAACCGCACGTTCGTCCTGCCGGTGCCCAAGGAGCGGCTGGGCGGGCCGACCGCCTACGCGCAGATCATCACGCCGGACGGGAACGTGCTGCGCTCGCAGGGCGGTGGGCCGGACCTGCCGGTCACCGAGGACGAGCGGGCCGTCGCCGGCGAAGGGGCGGGCGCGGTGCGGCTCGCCGACCAGACCGTCGACGGCGTCCATCTGCGGGTCCTCACGGCGGCCGGTCCGGCGGGCGAGGTGATCCAGGTGGCCCGGCCGCTCACCGAGGTCGACGCGACGCTGCGGCGCCTGGCGGTCGTGCTCGGTGCGGTCGTGCTCGCCGGCGTGGCGCTCGCGGCGTTCCTGGGGTGGCTGGTCTCGCGCGCGGCGCTCGCGCCGGTGGCCCGGCTGACCGCCGCGGCGGAGGCCGTCGCCGCCACCGGCGACCTCAGCCGGCGCCTGCCCGCCGACGGCCGCGACGAGGTCCATCGCCTCGGCGCCACGTTCAACGGCCTGCTCGGCGCGCTGCGGCGCTCGCGCGACGCGCAGCGCCAGCTCGTCGCCGATGCTTCGCACGAGCTGCGCACGCCGTTGACCAGCGTGCGCGCCAACGTCGAGCTGCTGGCTCGCGCTCACGACCTCCCCGCGGACGAGCGCGAGCAGGTCCTGGCCGCCTCGCGGCGCCAGCTGGAGGAGCTGACGGTGCTGGTCGGCGACCTCGTCGACCTCGCTCGCGACGGCGACGGCGGCGGCGAGGAGCGCGAGGACGTGCGGCTCGACGTGCTCGTGCGCGACGCCGTCCGCCGCGCCCAGGCGCACGCGCCCGACCGCGCGTTCTCCGTGGCGGCGGCGCCGGTCCTGGTCGCGGGCGCGCCGGCCCGGCTGCATCGCGCGGTCGGCAACCTGCTCGACAACGCGGTGAAGTACGGGCCGCCGGACGCGCCGATCGAGGTCACCGTCGGCCGCGCGAACGGCGACGCGGTCGTCGGCGTGCGCGACCACGGCAGCGGGATCGCCGCCGCCGACCTGCCGCTCGTCTTCGACCGCTTCTATCGCGCGCCCGACGCGCGCGGGCTGCCCGGCTCCGGTCTCGGCCTGGCGATCGTGCGCCAGGTCGCCGAGGCGCACGGCGGTCGGGCGCGCGCCGAGGCGGCCGAGGGCGGCGGCACGCGCGTCGAGCTGCGCCTGCCGGCGGCTTCCTAGCCGGCGCTCATCCGGCTCTCAGGAAGCTCTCATCCGGCGCGGGCCAGATGGCCTCATGACGATCAGATCCCTCATGACATCCGCGGCCGTCGCCGGCGCCGTCGTCGCGCTCGCGGCGTGCGGGAGCGAGGACGGCGGCGGGTCCACCGGCCCGACCGAGGACCAGGAGGCGGCCGCCCTGAACTGGGCGCGCTGCATGCGCGAGCACGGCGTCGACATCCCCGACCCGTCCGCGGACGGCGGGCCGCAGAAGGTCGAGCTCAAGGGCTCTCGCGCCGCGATGGAGCGGGCCCAGGAGGCGTGCAAGCGCTACCAGGACGCGGCGCGGCCCGATCTGACGCCCGAGCAGGAGACGGAGCTGCGCGACCAGGCGCTGGCCTTCGCGCGCTGCATGCGCGAGCACGGCGTCGACATGCCCGATCCGCAGGTCGAGGGCGGGGGGATCATCATGCGCGCGCGCAAGGGCGCCTCCGGCTTCGACCCGGACTCGCCGGCCTTCAAGCAGGCGGCGGAGGCCTGCGAGCAATACCAGCCCAAGCGCCCGGGCGCATGAGACGGCGCGCCTTGATCGCGACCGGCGTCGTTGCGACGGCGGCGATCGCCGTGGTCGGCTGGCGGGTCGCCGACGGCGCCGACGCGCCACGGGCGGCGGCCGACCCGCCGGCCGGCCGCGTCACGACGGTGCAGCGCCGCGACCTCGTCGAGCGCCAGACCATCGACGGGACGCTCGGCTTCGGGGGCTCGCGGACGACGAGCAGCCGCCTGCAGGGGACGCTGACCTGGCTGCCGCACGAGGGCGACGTCGTGCGCAGCGGGCAGCGGCTGTTCGCGGTCGACGGGGAGCCCGTGATCCTCCTCGACGGCCGCATGCCGGCGTGGCGGGACCTCGGGCCGGGCGTGTCCGACGGCGCCGACGTCCGCCAGCTGCAGCGCGCGCTCGGCGTGACCGCCGACGGCGAGTGGGGCTGGGAGACGACGGAGGCCGTGCAGGAGCTGCAGGAGCGCCACGGGCTCGAGGAGACCGGACGCCTGGAGCTGGGCCGCGTCGTCTTCCTGCCGGGGGCGCGCCGCGTGGCGAAGACCGACGGGCAGCTCGGCGGGATGGCGAGCGGCCCGGTGCTGACGACCACCACGACGCGGCCGTCGGTCGAGGCCTCGCTCGACGCCGCCGACCAGCAGCTCGCCCGCCGTGGGATGCGCGTGGACGTCTTGCTGCCCGACGGGCGCGACGTCGCCGGCCGGGTGACCGAGGTGGGGCGCGTCGCGCAGACCGCGACCGGCGAGGACGGCGGGGGCGACGCGACGGTCGACCTCACCGTCCGGCTCGTCGGACGCGCGGCGCGAGCGACGCGCCTGGACCAGGCGCCGGTCTCGGTGGAGCTCGTCTCCGAGCGCCGCCGCGACGTGCTCGCAGTCCCCGCGACGGCGCTGATCGGCGTCGCCGGCGGCGGGTACGCGGTGCAGACGCCGACCGGCGGACAGATCGCCGTCACGCCGGGGCTGTTCGCGGACGGCATGGTCGAGGTGTCCGGGCGCTCGCTGCGGGAGGGGCTGCGGGTGGTGGTGCCCGAGTGAGCGCCGTCGCCGTGCTGGAGCTGGACGAGGTCACGAAGGCCTACCCGGGCGGCGTGCTCGCGCTGCGCGGCGTCAGCCTGACCGTGGCGCAAGGCGAGCTCGTCGGCATCGTCGGCCCGTCGGGCTCGGGCAAGTCGACGCTGCTGCACGTCATGGGGACGCTGGAGCGGCCGTCGTCGGGCCGGGTCGCGATCGCCGGGCACGACGCCTCGCGCGCCGCCGACGACGAGCTGGCCCGGCTGCGGGCCCACCACGTGGGCTTCGTCTTCCAGCAGTTCTTCCTCAAGCCGTGGGACAGCGCGCTGGACAACGTCGCCGACGGGTTGCTGTACGCCGGCGTCGGGCTGCGCGAGCGGCGTGAGCGGGCCGCCGAGGCGCTGCGGCGCGTCGGGCTGGGCGCGCGGGTGCATCACCGGCCGGCGCACCTGTCAGGCGGCGAGCGCCAGCGCGTCGCGGTCGCGCGGGCGATCGTCGGCGAGCCGGCGATCGTGCTCGCCGACGAGCCGACCGGCAACCTCGACACCGTCACCGGCGGGGAGGTCATGGCGCTCCTGCGCGAGCTGCACGGCGACGGCGCCACGCTCGTGATCATCACCCACGACCGCGAGATCGCCGCCGGCCTGCCGCGCAGCGTCGCGCTGCGCGACGGGGTGATCGTGTGAGGGCCGCGGACCTGCTCGCGGTCGGCGCGGCCGGCCTGCGCGCGCGGCGGCTGCGCGCGGCGCTGTCGGCGCTGGGGATCGCGATCGGGATCGCGTCGCTGGTCGCGGTGCTCGGGCTGTCGGAGTCGTCGCGGGCCGACCTCATGGCGCAGATCGACAAGCTCGGCACGAACCTGTTGACGGTCAGCCCGGGCCGGTCGTTCTTCGGCGAGGACCAGGACCTGCCGGCGCGGGCGGTGCGCACGGTGAGCGGGCTGCCCGAGGTGGAGCAGGCCGCCGCGGTGTCGAACACCGGTGTCACCGTGCGCCGCAGCACGTACATCGACCCCGAGGAGACCAGCGGGATCTCGGTGCAGGCCGCGACGCCCGACCTGCTGGCCACGCTTGGCGGGACGGTGCGCAGCGGCCGCTTCCTCGACGCGTCGACCGGCCGGCTGGCCGTCGTCGTGCTCGGCTCGGTGGCGGCTTCCCGGCTGGGGCTCGAGCGGCTGCAGGGCGACGAGGTCGTGACGATCGGCGGCCGGCCGTTCGCGGTCGCGGGGATCCTCGACCCGCTGCCGCTGGCGCCCGAGCTCGACCGCGCGGCGCTCATCGGCTACCCGATCGCCCATGAGCTGTTCGGGACCGAGCGCAACCCGACGACGCTGTTCGTGCGCGCCCACGAGGACGCGGTGGTGGCGGCGCGCGAGGTGATCCCGCGCACCGCGAGCCCGGAGCAGGCCGAGGCCGTCGAGGTGAGCCGCCCGTCCGACGCGCTCGAGGCGCGCGCGGCGGCCAAGGGCGCGTTCACCGCGCTGCTGCTCGGACTCGGCGGCGTGGCGCTGCTCGTGGGCGGCGTCGGGATCGCGAACGTGATGGTCATCAGCGTGCTGGAGCGGCGCTGGGAGGTCGGGCTGCGCCGCGCGCTGGGCGCGACGCGGCGAGAGGTCGGCGCGCAGTTCCTCGCCGAGGCGGTGCTCCTGGCCGCCGCGGGCGGCGTCGCGGGCGCCGCGCTGGGTGCCGGGGCGACCGCGGCCTACGCGGCGGCGCGCGGCTGGACGGCGGTCGTGCCGCCGCTCGGCCTGGCCGCGGGGATCGGCGCGGCGATCGCGATCGGCGCGGTGGCCGGGCTGTACCCGGCAGCGCGTGCGGCGCGGCTGGCGCCCGCCGAGGCGCTACGGGCGTGAGGTGGTAGGGCGCGCGGCCGGCCCGAGGCGCTGCGAGTGCGATCCGCGACGGCCGGGGCCTGGCATGCTGTCGCCCGTGGAGGTCCGGCGCGCAACGATCGAGGATGCGGAGGCGGTCGCTCGCACGCTCGCCGCCGTCGCCCCCGAAGGGCTGATCGCGACCGAGCCGCCGGTCGACCTCGCCCAGCAGGCGGCCCGGATGCGCGGCGTGATCGAGGCCGGCGCCCCGGCGGGGATGTGGGTCCTGGAGGCCGGCGGGCGGGTGGTCGGCTGCGCCGGCGCGCATCCGACCGGCGCAGCGGGCGTCGTCTCGCTGGGCATGGCGCTGCTGCCCGAGGCGCGGGGCCGGGGCGGCGGTCGCATGCTGATGGACGCGGTGCTCGCGCACGCCGCCGAGCACGGCGCGCACAAGATCGAGCTCGAGGTCTGGCCGGAGAACGGCCGGGCGATCGCGTTCTACGTCGCCGCGGGCTTCGCCGTCGAGGGCCTCCGGCGCGACCACTACCGGCGGCGCGACGGCTCGCTGCGCTCGTCGCTCCTCATGGCGCGACCGGTCGGCGATCGTCCGTGATCGCGATCGCTGGAATCGCCGGGATGCGCCGGCTGCAGGCGGCTATACTTTCTGAAGCACCGTAACTCCGACAGGAATTCGCCATGAGCCCCAGCGGCGCCGATTACATCCGTCAAGTCAAGGAGCAGATCACCGAGGTCGACCCGTCCGAGGTCCACGGCCTGCTCGACCAGGGCGTGGCGCTCCTCGACGTCCGCGAGACCGAGGAGTGGGACGCCGGCCACCTGCCCGGCGCGACGCACATCCCGCGCGGCTACCTCGAGTCGCGGATCGACGGCTCGGTGCCCGACCGCGAGCAGCGGGTGATCGCCTACTGCGCGTCCGGCACCCGCTCGGCGCTGGCGGCCAAGACGCTCGCCGACCTCGGCTACGCCAACGTCGCCTCGATGACCGGCGGCATCACGCTGTGGAAGGACCGCGGCTACGAGGTCGACCAGCCGCGCAAGCTCACGCCCGAGCAGCGCGAGCGCTACTCGCGCCACTTCCTGCTGCCGGAGATCGGCCAGGCCGGCCAGGAGAAGCTGCTGGACGCCAAGGTCCTCCTGCTCGGCGCCGGCGGCCTCGGCTCGCCGACCGCGCTGTACCTCGCGGCGGCCGGCGTCGGCACGATCGGCATCATCGACAACGACGTCGTCGACCTCTCCAACCTGCAGCGCCAGGTCATCCACACGACCGACCGCGTCGGCGTGAAGAAGGTCGACTCCGCCGAGGAGTCGATGAAGGCGATCAACCCCGACGTGAACGTCGTCAAGTACGACTTCCGTCTGGACGCCACGAACATCATGGACGTCATCTCCGGCTACGACGTCATCGTCGACGGCCTGGACAACTTCCCGACGCGCTACCTGCTCAACGACGCCACCGTGCGCCTGCAGATCCCGGTCGTGTCGGCGTCGATCCTCGGCTTCGACGGCCAGCTGTCGGTCTTCAAGCCCTACGACGGCCCGTGCTATCGCTGCCTCTATCCGGTGCCGCCGCCGGCCGAGCTCGCCCCGAGCTGCGGCGCCAACGGCGTGCTCGGCGTGCTGCCGGGGACGATGGGCCTGCTGCAGGCGACGGAGGTCGTCAAGCTGATCGTCGGCATCGGCGAGCCGCTCGTCGGCCGGCTGCTGCTGTACGAGGCGCTGGGCGCGACGTTCACCGAGCTGAAGGTCCGCCGCGATCCGGAGTGCCCGGTCTGCTCGCGGGCGCCCGAGGACATCTCCGACGAGGAGATGGGCGTCTTCCCCGACTACGAGGCGTTCTGCGCCGCGGCCGGCTAGGGTCGATCGTCTATGGCAACGGTTCGCATTCCCCCCGTCCTGCGCTCGTCCACGGGCGGCGCCAAGGAGGTCGGCGCCGACGGCGCGTCCGTCGGCGAGGTCCTGCGCTCGCTCGCCGAGCAGCACCCCGCCACCCAGAGCCAGCTGTTCGGCGAGGGCGGCGACCTCAACCGCTACGTGAACGTCTACCTCAACGACGAGGACGTGCGCGTCCTGGAGGGCCTCGAGACCGCGGTCGATGAGGGTGACGTGCTGGTGATCCTGCCGGCGATGGCCGGCGGGAGCCGCTAGCGGGCCGCCGCCTCCAGCGCGGCGCCGAGCGCGAGCAGCTCGCGGTCGCCCTTCGGGTGGCCGACGAGCTGCAGGTTCGGCGGCAGCGCGAGCGCAGGGAGCCCCGCGACGCTCGCGGGGACCGTGCAGCGGATGAGCGTGAGGAACGTGCTCGCCGGGCGGCCGGCCAGCTCCAGCTCGGGGCCGACGTCGGCGGGCGGGGGTGCGACCGGGATCGTCGGGACGACGATCGCGTCGAGGCCCGCGAGCGCGGCCAGCAGCTGCGCGCGGACGCGCGGCGCGGTGACGCGCACCGCTTCGAGGTAGGCGGCCGCCGATGGCAGCGGCGCGCGCAGGATCTCGCGCACGTCGTCGCCCATGAGCTCGGTCGCCGCCTCGAACGCCGGCGAGCCGACGGGGACGTCGAGCTGCTGGGCGAGCGCCGCGACCGCCTCGCACGCGGCGATGACGACCTGCAGCTCGACGATCGCGTCGAGGTCGATCGCCGGGAGCTCGACGAGGTCGGCGCCGGCGCCGGCGAGCCGCTCGCACGTCTGCGCGAACGCGGCCGCCGTGGCAGGCTCGGCCCCGATCGCGGCCGCGGGCCAGACGCCGAGGCGCGGGCGGTCTGCTGTGGGTCGGTCGTCCAGGCCGGTGAGCACCGCGAACAGCAGCGCCACGTCCGCGACGGTCGCGGCCATCGGACCGACGGTGTCGGTCGTCCACGAGAGCGGCACGGCGCCGTCGCGGGGGACCAGGCCGGTCGTCGGGCGCAGCCCGACGCCGCCGCACAGCGACGCCGGGATCCGCACCGAGCCGCCGGTGTCGGTGCCCAGCGCGCCCGCGCACAGCCCGGCGGCGATCGCCGCCGCGCTGCCGCCGCTCGACCCGCCGGCGCAGCGCCCCGGCGCGAACGGGTTGCCGACCGTGCCGGTGTGCGGGTTCTGCGACGTGATCCCGAAGGCGAGCTCGTGCATCGCGGTCTTGCCGATCACGATCGCGCCGGCGTCGCGCAGGCGGCGCACCGCCTCGGCGTCGGCCGTCGCCGGACGGTCCGGGAGCGCGCGGCTGCCCGCGCGGGTCGGCAGGCCCGCGACGTCGAGGTTGTCCTTCACCGCCACGGGCACCCCGTGGAGCGGCCCCCGCACGGGCCCGCGGTCGAGTGCGTCGGCCTCCGCGAGCGCCGCCTCGGCGCGCACGGCCACGATGGCGTTGAGCTCCGTCGCGGCGTCGATCCGGGCCAGGTGCTCCTCGACGACCTCGCGGGCGGAGCGCTCGCGCCGGGCCAGCGCGCCCGTCAGCTCGACGAGGGTCATGGCGCGGTCACCCGCATCGCGAGCGGCGTGCACTGCTCCCCGTTGACGCCCCACACGTCCATCGAGCACGACGTCACGACGACGAGCAGGTCGACCTCCGCCTGCAGGACGATCGCATCGCCGGGGCGCGAGGCGGCCGGATGCACGCTCATCGTGCCGTCGGGCCCGACCGGCGTGTGCTGGAACAGGTTCACCGACGGTGGCACGTCGTCGACCTCGACCCCGGCGGCGCGCACCGCCGCGAGGAAGTTGTCGTGGCAGGACGGATGGCCGTCGGGTGCGCCGATCCAGCGGTAGAGCCCGGCGTCGCACGGCGCGCACAGCGTGTCGTGCACGCCGGGCGAGCGGTCCTCGACGACGGTCAGCAGCGGCCGCATGCGGTTGGACCAGAACGCCTGCCCGGGGCGGGGAAACAGCCCCTCGACCGCGATCCGCGTGTGGCCGACGCTGAGCCACTCGCGCGGATCGCCGTCCACCAGCGCCCACAGGTCGCCGATCTGGGTGCCGTGCGGGTCCTCCACCTCGACGCGTCCGCCGCGCGCCACGCGCAGCGCCCGGCCGGACTGGGCGGGGATCTCGACCTGCATCGTCACGACACCTCCGGTTGGCTGTGGTCCGCGCCGAGCAGCGCGTACTGCTGGGGGCTGGTGCGCTGGCGCCACGAGGCGAGCGCCAGCCCGGCGAGCGCCGCGAGCGGGATCAGCCAGGGCAGCTTGGCCAGCACGGGCGAGTCGACGCCGGCGAACGCGCCGTAGTTGTCGACGATCAGCACGGCCGCGGCGGTCAGGCCGATGCCGCCGACCAGCGTCGCGGCGATCGTGGCGGGCGAGGCGCCGCCAGGGCGCCGCAGCAGGTAGCGGATGGCCGCGAACGCGGTCGCGGCCTGCAGCGTCACCAGGCCGAGCGTGCCGACGCCGAGCGTCGAGGTCGACAGCACGAGGTAGGGATGCTGCCCGGCGATGGCGTAGGCGGCGGCGATCGCCGCGATGACCGCGGCGCCGACGAAGCCGGCTCGGTACGGCGAGCCGTGGCGAGGATGGGTGACCGCGAGCCAGTGCGGGAGGATGCCCTCGCGGCCGAGCGCGAAGAGGTAGCGGGCGATCGCGTTGTAGAAGGCCAGGAACGCCGCGAAGAAGCTGTTGACGAGCAGGATGTCGAGGATCGTGTTCGCGGCCGGGCCGAGCAGGCGCTCGTTGGCGGCCAGCACGAAGCCCGCGGGATCGGCGGTCGCCGCCTCGACGGCGCCCTCCGCGCCGTAGGCGCTGATCGCCGCCCACGTCGTGATCGCGTAGAAGCCGCCGATGAGGGCGATCGCCGCGTACGTCGCGCGGCGCACGGTGCGGCGGCCGTCCCGGGCCTCCTCGCGGTAGATCGCGGTGCCCTCGAAGCCGATGAACGAGCCGAACGCGTACACGAGGCTGATGCCCGCCGCGCCGGCGAAGATCGAGCTGGGGGAGAAGACCTCCAGCGAGAAGCCGGCGAAGCCGACGTCGAGGAGCACCGCCACCGAGAAGATCAGCAGCAGCGTGATCTCCAGCACGAGTGCGACGCCGAGCACCCCGGCGCTCAGCGTGATCTCCCGGAAGGCGAGGACGGAGGCGAGCGCCAGCGCGGCGGCCGACCAGACCTCCCACGGCAGGTCGATCGACAGGTGGCGGGCGATGACGTCGTGGGCGAAGAAGCCGAAGATGCCCAGCAGGCTGGTGCCCACCATCACGTAGGCGAGGATCGCGACGAGCGCCGCGGCCACGCCCGCCGGACGCCCCAGGCCCCGGGCCACGTAGGCGTAGAAGGCGCCGGCGTTGGCGATGTCGCGGCTCATCGCGACGTAGCCCGCCGCGAAGCAGGCGAGGACCAGAGCCGCGAGCACGTAGGCCCCCGGCGTGCCGATCCCGTTGCCGAAGGCGATCGACAGCGGCACGAGGCCGATCACCGTCGCCAGCGGCGAGGCGGCCGCGACGACCATGAGCACGACCGCCGCCGTGCCCAGTGAGCCGGCGCGCAGCGTCTCGGTGGCGGCGGGCGCCGCCGGTCCCTCTCGTTCGGTCATGCCACAGGTTCGTCCGGACGCGCGGCAGCGCGCGCGGCGTCCCTCGCCGAATTCGCCCGCGTTCCTTTCCGGTTCTCGACGAATTCGGTGCCTCTCACGCCCGTATCCTGCCGCATATGCGCACGGTCGACTCGGCACTGCGGGAGACGGCCCTCGCGCTCGAGGCCGACCTGCCCGCCCTCGTCGACCGGATCATGCAGCGCATCCGCGAGGAGGTCCCGGAGTACGACGTCGCGGGGCGGCCCGAGCTGGCGCAGGCGCTGCGAGCCGGCTGCCTGGCCGGCGCGCAGCTGGCGCTCGGCGCGTTGCGCAGCGACCGCGACCCGGCCCGGCCGCTGGAGCGCGCGCTCGTCGCCGAGGCGCGGAGCCTCGCGCGGACGCGGGTGCCGCTGGAGGCGCTGCTGCGGTCCTACCGGGTCGGCCACGCGGTGATCTGGGAGGGCGTGCTCGACGCGCTCGAGGCCGACGACCTCGATGCCTCGACGCGGCGGGCCGCGCTGCGCGTCGCCAACCGGTTCCTGTTCACCCTCTTCGACGCGGAGATCGCCGCCGTGGCGGCCGAGTTCACCGCCGAGCGCGAGGCGGGACTGCGCCGCAGCGGCGAGCGCCGCGTGCGGCTGCTGCGCGACCTGCTCGACGGCGCACCGATCGACGAGACCGAGCTCGGCGTGCGGTTCGCGCGCACGCACGTGGGCGCGGCGAGCGCCGGCGAGGGCGCGTACGCCGCGCTGGAGGAGATCACCCGGCTGGCCGGCGGCGGTGCGCTCATCGTCCAGCCCGAGGCCGACCGCGTCTGGGCCTGGCTGCCGGCGCTCCCGCCGCGCGACGCGATCGAGGCCGGCCTGCGGGTCGTGGGCGCGGCGCGTCTCCCGGCGCCGGGCGCGGGGGCGGGCGACGGCGGTGGGTCCGTCGGCGCGGCTGGCCGGCTGAGCCGGGTGCCCGGTGCCGGGTCGGCCGGCGGCGCGATCGTCGCGTTCGGCGATCCTCTGCCCGGCCTCGACGGGTTTCGCGCGACGCATCGTCAGGCGGTCACCGCGCTCGACGTCGGCATGCGCCTGGGCCGCGCGATGACGCGCTTCGACGACGTGACCGTCGAGGCCCTGGCGCTCGCCGACGAGGCCGCCGCCCGCGCGCTCCTCGCGCGTGAGCTGGGCCCGCTCGCGGCGCCCACCCGGCGCGCCGAGGTCCTGTGCGCGACGCTCGAGGCCTACCTCGGCCGGGCGATGAGCGCGTCGGCTGCCGCCGCCGTTCTCGGCGTCCGCGACCGGACGATCAGCTACCGCCTGCGCAGCGTCGAGGATCAGCTCGGCCGTCCCGTCCGCGATCGCGCGACCGAGCTCGGGGTCGCGTTGCGGCTGCGCCGGCTGCTGACCGCGGCGCCCGACGCAGCTCCGGCTCCCCGGCGGGCTCCGACGTCGAGCCGCCGCCGATAGGCCGGTTCTCCGGACGGCTACGCCGCGTCGCCGTCCAGCGGCCAGATCGCGGACGTCGGGCTGGGCCGCCGAGCGCGAACGCCGGCGTCACGGCGCCCAGAGCTCGGGCGGGATGACGTTGCGGCCGATCACGTCGGCCAGCGTCTCGCGCCGCTTGACCAGCACGGCGTGGCCGCGGTCGGCGAGCGCGGTCGCGGGCCGCGGGACGGCGTTGGTCTGCGTGCCGCTCGTGTCGGTGTACGCGCCGTGGTCGCGCAGCGCGACGAGGTCGCCGGGGAGCAGGTCGCCCAGCGGCATGTCCTCGGCCAGCGCGTCGTACACGCAGGTCTGGCCGACGAGATCGGTCCGCCGGGGCTCGCCGCCGCGCGGCGCCACCGCGACGACCTGGTTGGCGACGCGCATCGCCCCCTTGGCGGTGAACATCTGCATCGAGCCGTCGAGCGCCACGTACCGTCGGCGCGGTTGGCCATGGTCGTCCTTGACCTCGACGACCCGGGTGAGGAAGAGCACGGCGTTGGCCACCTGGTAGCCGCCGGTCTCGAACTGCAGCTCCGGAAGCTCGTTGGGCGCGAAGCCCGCTGCGACCTCCTCGACGATCGCGTCGACGTACTCCTCGATCCGCGGGAGCGGATGCGGCGCGCCGTCGTCGGCGTTGCCCGGCGTCGCGAGGTACACGTGCTCGCCGCCCCGGAAGCCGCCGCCGAGGTCGAGCCGGTCGCAGCGGACGCCGAGGTCGCGCTCCAGCTCGCGGGCGAAGCGGACGAGCTCGCGGGTGCACTCGCGATGGTGCATGACCTCGCGCCGTGCGCTGTAGTCGGCCATGTAGCCGGAGAACCCGACGTGGTGGTGCAGGCCGGCGAAGCGCAGGTGCTCGGCCTCGGCGACGATCTCCACCGCCCGCCGCGCGGCACCGGTGGCGACCGCACTGCCGAACTTGCCCTCGCTGACGTGCAGCGTGGAGTCGAAGCTCGGGTCGGCGCGCAGCAGCTCCTCGTAGCCGAGCTGGACGCGCACGACGCAGGTCACCGTCCGGCCCAGCTCGGCGGCGATCGCGGCGAGGCGGCGAGCCTCGTCCGGCGAGTCGACGTTGACCTGCAAGACGCCGAGCTGCGCCGCGGCGCGCAGCGTCGCGTCGGACTTCCCGTTGCCGTTGAGGATGATCCGCTCGGGCGCGACGCCGCACATGAGGGCGATCTGCAGCTCGTTCTCGCCCGTGCAGTCCATCGCCGCGCCGCAGCGCGCCAGCGCGCGGACGATCGCCAGCGTCGCGTTGGCCTTCATCGAGTACGCGACGGTCACGCGCGGATGGCGGGCCTGGAACGCGCCCGCGAACGCGGCGTAGTTGGCCTCCAGCCGGCCGCGGGAGACGACCCACAGCGGCGTCCCGAACGCCGCGGCGACCGCCTCCAGGTCGCAGCCGTCGAACGACAGCCCGGTCGCCGTCCGCTCGAGCTCCGGGACCCAGCCCGCGCGCTCGTCCGTCGTCTGCGTCGCCGTCATGCGCTCCCCTCGTCGCTCGTCACGCGGGCGTGGCCGCGCGCTCCCACCGGCACGCTTGCCGCGACCGCGTCGTCCTCCACCAGCTGCAGCTCGGCGAAGCAGGCGATCGCCGCGCAGGCGTGGACCGGCACGATCCGCAGGCGATCGCCGACGCGCAGCGGCGCGGCGTCGTCGCCGAGCTCGAGCCAGCCGTGCTCCTCCGACAGGCCCGTGACCGTCACGTCCGGATGCCCCAGCACGATGCCGTGCCCCGGCGCGAGCTGCATGCCATGGACGCCGGTGTCGGTCGTCAGCGCCTTGGACCCGGCGTCGACGATCGCACGCCGCCCGCCGGGGCGGACGCTGACGACCGTCGTCAGCACGGTCATCGCGCAGTCCTCCAGCCGCGCGGCGCCGAGGCCGACCTGCATCGCGTCGTAGACGGCGTAGTTGCCGGGGCGGACCTCGGTCACGCCGGCGACGTCGAGCGTGTCGTGCAGCGCGGGCGTGGCGCCGATCGAGACGACGTCGAGGCCGAGCGCGCTCGACTGCGCCGCGAACGTGGCCAGGCGCTCGCCGACGATCCGCGCGCGCTCCCGGCGATCGGGGATCTTGTAGCCGTACCCCTCATGGGTGACCGAGCCGGTCAGGCGCAGGCCGGCAAGCGCGCGCACCGCGTCCACCAGCCGCGCGAACGGCTCGCCGGGCTGCACGCCGATCCGCCCCAGGCCGGTGTCGACCTTGATCCGCACGTCGAGCACGCGCCCGGCGGCACGGGCGGCCGCGTCCAGCGCGGCGGCGCCCTCGGTGTCCTCGACGATCGTGGCGGTGCGCGGCGCGCGGGCGGTGAGCGCGAGCAGCCGGGCGCGCTTGGCGTCGTCGCGCAGCGGGTGGCACACGAGGACGTCGTCGAGGCCGGCGTCGATCAGCATCGCCGCCTCGTCGAGCGTCGCCGTCGTGAACCCGACCGCGCCGCGATCGGCCTGCAGGCGGGCGATCGCGGCGCACTTGTGGGTCTTGACATGGGGGCGCACCGCAAGGCCGCGGGCACGCGCGCCGGTGGCCAGTCGCTCGATGTTCGCGGTGAGCGTCGGCCGGTCGACGATCGCGGCGGGCGTCACGAGCTCGTCGACGGTCAGCACGGCTCGCACCAGCTCGCGGCCAGAAGCGCGTACGTGCGCGCGGCCGCCACGAGGTCCTCGACCGGGACGCGCTCGTCGACGCCATGGGCGAGCGCGAGGTCGCCCGGCCCGTAGGCGATCGCCGGGATCCCGGCGGCGTTGAGCCAGGTCATGTCGGCGACCGCGGTGAAGCCGGCGATCGTGGCGGGCGTCCCCGTCGCCAGCTCGTGCGCGGCGGCGGTGGCGGCGACGATCGGGTGCTCGGGGTCGGCCAGCGCGGACGCCGGCCAGTGGCTGCGCCAGTCGATCCGCGGCGGATGCTCGCGCAGCCACGGGTCGAGCGCCGCGGCGGCGGCGACCTGAGCGGCGATCTCGCCGCGCACCGCCTCGGCGTCCTCGCCCGGCGGGTACAACGCGATGTACTCGAAGGTCGTGTACTCCGCGGTGGCGAACGGGACGAGCCCGAGGCGCGGCGCGCCGACCACGACGCCCGCGTGGACCGTGAAGCTGCCGGGCGGGAAGAGCGGGTGGACCTTGCTCATGCCCCACTGCTCCTCCAGCGCGGCGAGCGCGAGGTGGACGGGGATCGCCTTGTCGATCGCGTTGACGCCGACGGCGGCGCCGGCGCGCCCGGGGCGGATGGTCTCCGCGCGCATCGTGGCGTGCGTCGCCTTGCCCTCGACGGTGACGGCGAACCACAGCAGGCCCGGCGACGCGGGCGACACGGCCAGCCGCGCGTGGGGCGGGGCCGGCTCGGCGACCACGGCGGCGTCGGCGCGGTAGCCGCGCTGGACGCAGGCGCTCGTGCCCAGGTCGTGCTCCATGCCCTCCTCGCCGACGACCGCCTGCACGAGGAGATCGCCGCGCAGGCGTACCCCGGCCGCCACCAGCGCGCGGACGGCGAAGACCTGCGCGAGCAGCCCGCCCTTCATGTCGACCGCGCCGCGCCCCCAGACGCAGCCGTCGGCGACCCGTCCGCTGAACGGGTCCCCGCCGGTCCACTCGGCGGCGGGCTGGGGCGGCACCACGTCGACGTGCCCGTTGAGGATCAGCGAGCGCCCGCCGCCCGCGCCGCGCAGCACCCCGACGCAGTTCTCGCGGCCGGACGCGATGGCGAAGCGGTCGATCTCGCAGCCGGCGTCGGCGAGCAGCTCGCCCACGAGCGCCGACACCTCGCCCTCGCGGCCGAGGTGGGCGGCGGGGTCCTCGCCTGGGAAGTTCGGGGTGACGCTCGGGATCCGCACGGCCGCGCTGACCGCGGCGACCAGCTCGTCGGCCGCGGCGTCGACGGCCGCGACGATCGTGTCGGCGAGCCCGTCGTCGAGCGGATTCGTATCAGTCATTGAAACGTCATCGCGCAATGCGGGAAGAACGTAGCGGGCGGGGCGGACGGGCGCAAGCGCGGCGGTGCGGTGGGCGGCAGCCGCGGGCGCAGGCCGCGCGGGAGCCCGAGCCGGCCGTCGGGTCGGCGCGGTGAGGGGATGCGGCGGCGTGGGTGACGGCCTCAGCGCGTCAGGCCGACCACGTCGGCGACCTCGGGCACGAGCTCGTCGGCCAGCGCGCGCAGCGCCGCGCCCATCCGCGCGTCCTCGCCCGCGGCGATCCGCGACGGCGCGACGATGAGCGCCACCGCGGCAGCCGGGCGGCCGTCCACGTCGCACACCGGCGCCGCCACGCCCGCCACGCCGTCGATGAAGTCGCCGCGGTCGATCGCGTACCCGCGCTGCGCGGCGGCTTCGAGCTCGGCGAGGACCGCGCTGCGCCGCTCGTCGTCCTGCGCCGCCCACTCGGGGCTCTCGAGCCGTACCGCCCGCGCCTCGGGCGCCAGCCGCGAGAGGACGGCCTGGCCGGACGCGCCCGCCCACAGCGGCCAGCGGGCGCCGAGCCGGGCCCGCGCCGCGAACGGCTCCGGGCTGTCGTAGCGGTCGAGGTAGACCATGTCGTGCTCGTCGGGGATCGAGAGCGCGCCGCTGGCGCGGAACGTCTCGCACAGCGGCGGCAGCCGCGCCGCCGCGGCGCGGCGCAGCGCCATCTGGCCGAGCCGCACGTTGGCGAGGTGGACGAGCTGCGGACCGAGCCGCCAGCTCGTCCCGCGCCGCTCGGTCAGCCCGATCGCCTCGAGGCTCACGAGCAGGCGGTAGGCCGAGCTCTTGTTGAGCCCGGCCTCGTCGGCGATCTCGGTCAGGCTGCGCGTCGCGTGGTCGCGCGTGAACGTCGCCAGCAGCGCTCCGATGCGATCGACGACCTGGACCACGGCGGCGATCGTAGATGACGGTCAGGCGCCGGGCAGCGGCTCGCGGACGACGCCGCCCGGGCGCGCGCCGGTCGGACCGCCGTCGCGCCACACGGCCTCGCCGGCCACGAGCACGAGCTCGACCCCGTCGGGATGGCGCCGCGGATCGGCGTAGGTGGCGCGGTCGCGGAAGCGCGCCGGGTCCAGCAGGACGAGATCGGCGCGCAGCCCCGGTCGGATCCGCCCGCGGTCGGTCAACCGCAGCCGGTCGGCGGCCCGCGCGGTCAGCCGCGCCACCGCCTCGTCGACCGAGACCACGCCGCGCTCCAGGGCGAGGTCCCCGAGCGTCCGCGCGGCGGTGCCGTAGAGCCGCGGGTGGGGCTGCGGGCCGAAGATCCCGTCGGAACCGACGAGCATGCGCGGATGGGCGAAGATCGCCTCGACGCAGGCGTCGTCGGCGTAGTGGGGGATCATGATCGCGTCCAGCTCGGAGTCGACGAGCAGGTCGACGATCGCGTTGGGCACATCCGTGGCGCGCTCGTCGGCGATCTGTGCGATCGACTTGCCGCCGTCGGCTCCGCGCCCGCCGGCGGCGTGGGCCACGACGATCGCGTCGGCGCCCAGCGCGCCGAGGAAGCTCTGCCAGCCGGGCAGCCCGCAGCGGATGTCCTCCGCGATCGTGGCGCGGGTGACGGGATCGCGCAGCCGCACGAGCGTCCGCGCCGCGCCTCCCTCCAGCGCCCAGGGGGGCAGCTGGGCGGCGAGCGTCGTCGAGCCCGCGCCGTAGGGGTACTGGTCGAAGCTGACGTCGACGTCGGCCGCCGTCGCGTCGACCAGCTCGAGCAGCGGGTCGACGAGCTGCGGGTGGCCGAGCACCTTGAGATGGGAGAGATGCAGCGGCGCGCCGCTGGCGCGGGCGACCGCGGCGAGCTCGCCGATCGCCTCGAGCACCCGGTCGGCCTCGTCGCGGACGTGGGGGACGAGCGGCGCGCCGACGCGCGCGGCCTCCTCCGCCACCGCCAGCAGCTCCGGCGTGTCGGCGTACATCCCGGGCAGGTAGATGAGCCCGAACGAGAGCGTGCGCGCGCCCTGCTCGAGCGCGAGCCGCACTTCCCGGCGCATCCGGGCGAGCTCGGCTTCGTCGGGCGCGCGGGCGGCGCTGCCCAGGACGAGATCCCGCACCGCGCTGTGGCCGATCGAGGGCACCAGCGAGATCGCCGGGCGGGCGGCGTGGAGCGCGTCGAGGTACTCGGCGAACGTGCTCCAGCTCCAGCGCTCGGGCCCGGGCCCCTCGAGCGCGAGCAGGTAGGCCCGGCGGTCGTCGACCTGATCGGGCCCGACCGGCGCGGGCGCGAGGCCGTCCGGGTTGATCAGCTCGGTCGTGAACCCCTGGCCGACCTTCGCCGCCAGCAGCGGGTCCACGAACGGGTGCAGCGCGGTGTGCGCGTGCAGGTCGATGAAGCCCGGGCAGAGCAGCAGGCCAGCGCCGTCGACGACCGCGCGCGCCGTCGCGTCGGACAGGTCGGGGGCGACGGCGGCGATGCGGCCGGCGGCCACGCCGACGTCGGCCACCTGCGGCGGACCGTCGCCGGGATGGACGTCGGCGCCGCGGATCAGCAGGTCGAGAGCGAGCGGCAAGAAAAATTCCGTATCGTGAAATGAAGTCTCAGCGAGCGGGCCGAAGATAGGTGCTGCCTTGGCGGCCTGTCAAGCGCGGCGGCCCGACGACGCCGGGATAGGCTCCGCGCCGTGATCCAGGTCGTCGAACGGATCGGCCGCGTGCTGGAGGCCTTCACGGAGCAGCGTCCCGAGCTGACCCTGTCGGACTGCGCGGCCGCGGTCGGCCTCACGAAGAGCACGACGCACCGGCTCCTGTCGAGCCTCGAGGCGATCGGTCTGGTCGAGCGCAGCGCCCGCACCTGGCGCCTGGGTGGCCGCATCGTGACGCTCGCCGCGACGCGCCTGGGCGAGCTCGACCTGCGCGACGAGGCGCTCGCGCTCCTGCGCGACGTCGCCGCCGACGAGCGGGCGTCCGCAGCGCTCGCGGTGCCGGAGGGCGGGGAGATCGTCTACGTGGATCGCGTCGCGGGGCCGGGCGCGGTCGGCGTCGGTGCGCGGCTCGGCGGCCGCTCGCCGCTGTGGGGCAGCGCGGCGGGGCGCGCGTTCCTGGCCCGCCTCGATGCCGAGGTCGCGGAGCGCCGGCTCGACGACGCCGGCTTCCGGGCGCTGCCGGTCCCGGTGCGCGACCGCATCCGGGCCGACGTCGCGCTGGCCCGCGAGCGCGGCTACAGCGTGGACGACGGGCTGTTCCACGACGGGATCAGCGGCGTCTGCGTCGCGATCTGCGACCTGGCCCGTCAGCCGATCGCGGTCCTCAGCGTGATCCTGCCCTCCGAGCGGATGCGCCCCGAGGACGCCGAGCGCATCGCCGCGCGCCTGCTGGAAGCGGGCGGACAGCTCGAGGCGCTGCTCGGCCTGCGCGCCCAGCTGTCGGGCTGAGCACGCGCCGCTTGACGGCACGCTGCCGCCTCATCTACGGTGCCGGTGCGGTGCGTGACACGACGTTTCACCAAGCGGGACGTCCGCGGATCCCGGTCGAGGAGTACGCGCAGCGGCGCGACGCAGCCCGGGAGCACGCCCGGGCGGCCGGCCTGGACGGTCTGCTCGTGTGGTCGATGGGCGGCTCCACGCTGGATCGGTACGCGAACGTCTTCTACCTCACCAACCACTACGACCCCGGCAACGTCTATCCCGACGTCCGGCCGCTCTTCACCGGCTTCGGCCAGGCGGCGCTCGTGCTCCCGGTCGACGGCCCGGCGATCCTCGTCGTCAACCAGCCCGACTGGCGCGACGACCTCGTCGCCTGCGACGAGGTGCGCCAGGCCCGCGACCTCTACGTCGGCGCCGCCGCCGCGCTGCGCGACGCCGGGCTGGCGAGCGCCCGCATCGGCCTGACCGACGAGGAGCGCATGAGCGCCACCGCCTACACGACCCTGCGCCGGGAGCTGCCCGCGCTGCGCCTCGAGCGCGCCGACGAGCTGCTGGCCCGCCAGCGGATGGTCAAGAGCCCGGCGGAGATCGAGCTGCTGCGCACCGCCTCGGCGGTGAGCTGCGAGATCATGTCGGCGATGCTGGGCGCCGTCGCCGAGGGGCGGACCGACGGCGACGTCGTCGGCGCCGGCGCGGAGGTCGCCGCCCGCCTGGGTGCGCAGGCCTACGACTTCGCGATGGCCTCCGGCCCCGAGGACGGCCACCTCTGGTGGTCGCGGCTGCCGAGCTGGAACTGGGCGCGGCCATACGAGCGCGGCGACATCGTCCACCCGGACATCTACGGTGCGGTCGGCGGCTACTACTACGACTTCGTGCGCTCGATCGTCGTCGGCGGCGAGCCGTCAGCGGCGCAGCTGGAGATCCTCGAGGGCGCGATCGGCTGCATCCACGCGGCCGCCGATGCGGCGCGGCCCGGCAACCGGGCCAGCGACGTCTTCGGCGCTTGCCGGGCGCATCTCGTCGAGCGCGGGCTCGACCACGAGCCGCCGCCGGCGGAGCTGGGCTCGGCGCTCTCGGAGGACGTGCTGGAGTCGGCCGGCCACGGGATCGGAGTCGGCTGGGACCTCCCGACGCTGACGCCGGTCGACGACACCGTGCTCGTCCCCGGCATGACCCTCGCCATCGAGCAGCACGTCAGCCGGCCCGGCGCCGGCACGGTCCGCTACGAGGAGACCGTGCTCGTCACCGACGGCGCGCCGGAGATCATGACGGCGGCGTGCCCGGCGCGCTGGTGGTGACGGGCTCCTGCGCCGCGTCGTCGAGCCGGTGGCCCATCGCGCGCTCCAGCTCCGCGACCTCCTGCACGACCCGCTCGGCCACGAGCGCGATGCGCTCGTCGGTCAGGCGCTCGCGCGGCTCGATGACCGACAGCGCCGCGATCGGCTCGCCGTGCGGGTCGCGCACCGCGCCCGCCACGCCGCCGATCGAGTCGAAGAACTCGCCGCGGTCGATCGCGTAGCCGCGGACCGCCGCCTCCTCGACCTCGTCCTCGACGCGCGTGCGCACGTCGAGCGGCAGGCGATGCCACTCGTCGACGTTGAGCCGGGCCGCGCGCTCCTCGGGCGCCAGCGCGGCGAGCACCGCGCGCCCCGAGCCGCCCGCCCACAGCGGAGCGCGGCTGGCCAGGCGCGCGCTGACGCCGAACGCGTCCGGCGAGTCGAGCCGCTCCAGGTAGAGCATGTGGTGCCCGTCGGGGATCGAGAAGGCGACCGAGGCGTGCAAGGCGTCGCGCAGCGCCCGCAGGTGGCGCACGGCCTCGCGGCGCAGCTCGAGCGTGCCGAGGCGGACCATGGCCAGCCCGACGAGCGCCGGGCCCAGGCGCCAGCCCTCGTCGGCGCGCTCGGTGTAGCCGACCTCCTCGAGGCTCAGCAGCATCCGGTGCGTGGTGCTCTTGTTGAGCCCGCACCGTCGCGCGCACTCGGCGAGCGAGAGCACGGGCTCCTCGACGGTGAACGTGTCGAGCACCGAGGCGATGCGGGTCACGGCCTGACTCATCGGCGCCAGCCTCTCACGTTGGGGCCGGCTACGCGGCCCGGGGGACAAAGTTCCACGATGCAACACAGTATGTCATTAATCTTGACCTCGTCCAGGACGCCTGCCTAGGATGCCGGCGATCGGACGCCGGCTGGTGGCGGCGTGGTTCCGCAGTGCAACAGGAGGGATCATGCAGCGGCACGTTGATGGACCTGGAGGAGACGAGCGCGACGGTCGCGACGTCACGCGCCGGCGCTTTCTGGGCGTCGGAGCCGGCGCCGCCGGCGCGCTCGCCATCGGCGGGCTGGCCGCGTGCGGGGGCGGGGACTCCGGCTCGACGGGCGCGAGCGGCGCCACGGCGGCGCCCTCCACGGGCTCGACGACCACGGCCGACGCCGGCACGCCGAAGCGGGGCGGCACGATCAAGATCGCGATCTCCGACCAGACGACGAAGGACTCCTACGACCCGCAGCGCAACTCGTCGACGCTCGGCCTGCTCAGCGCCGGGCTCATGTACGACTCGCTCCTGCGGCTCGACAACGAGTGGAAGATCACGCCGATGCTGGCGGAGGACTGGAGCGCGGCGCCCAACGCCAGGCAGTACACGTTCAAGCTGCGCCCCGGGGTCGAGTTCCACGACGGCAAGCCGCTGACGAGCGCCGACGTGAAGTACACGATCGTCCGCATGCTCAAGGGCGGTCCGGACCTCCACGGCGACGCGATCTTCGGCCCGTACCTCGATCCGAGCGGCATCCTCACGCCGGATCCGACCACCGTCACCTTCAAGCTCAAGAAGGCCGATGGCTTCTTCCCGATCAAGCTCGGGTTCTGGTACGGCCGGATCATCCAGGACGGCGCCGACTTCAAGACGTCCCAGGGCACGGGCCCGTTCAAGGGCAAGAGCTTCAAGGGCGGTCAGGGGTTCGAGCTCGTGCGCAACCCCAACTACTGGCAGAGCGGCCTGCCCTACCTGGACGCGATCAACGGCATCGCGGTCACCGACGTCGCGACGAAGATCGAGTCGGTGGTCAGCGGCGACGTCGACTTCGCCGACCCCGGCGACTTCAGCTCGACCAAGAAGCTCCAGAGCGCGTCCGGCGTCGCCGTCCTCACCAACGAGTTCGGCTTCCCGTACACGATGGGCATCGACATGAAGGTCAAGCCCTACAGCGACCCGAAGGTCCGCCAGGCGATGAAGCTGCTCATCGACCGCGAGAAGTACGTGAACATCGTGGCCCAGGGCGCGGCGACGCCGATCACCGACCTCTTCGTCCACCCGAAGGACCCGTTCTACCCGCAGGGCCTGGAATACCCGGCGTTCGACCCCGAGCAGGCCAAGTCGCTGCTCCAGCAGGCCGGCTACGGCGACGGCTTCAAGGCCGAGGCGTGGACGACCAATCTGCCCGGCATGCCCGAGATGGCGGTCATGTTCAAGGCCTCGATGCAGCAGGGCGGGATCGACATCGCGGTGCGCAACGTGCCGCAGGAGCAGTGGGTCAAGCAGCTGTTCAACTCGTCGATCGTGGCGAACTACTGGGGCCGCCAGCACCCGTCGACGATGGCCCTCTACATGGCCAAGACCGGCGGCCAGTGGAACGAGGCGCGCATGAGCGACCCGAAGATCGACGCGTGGATCGACGAGGCCGCACAGACGACCGACGAGGCCAAGCAGATCGAGATCTACGGCGAGATCGGTCGCCGCTACGCCGAGCAGACCTCGTGCATCTGGCCCTTCTGGTCGCACAACCTGTGGCCGCACAAGGAGCAGCTCCAGGGGCTGGTCGCCAACCCGACGGACATGGTCGACTTCCGCAATGCCTGGCTGGCGGCCTAGCCGTCGATCGACCCCTCGCCGTCGTGCCGGGCGCCACATCGGCGTCCGGCTCGCCGTCGCGCTCGGCACGCTGCTGCTCATCTCGATCGTCACGTTCGCGGCGACCAACGCGGTGCCGGCCGATCCGGCCCGCGTCGCGCTCGGCAAGACCGCGACGCCCGAGCAGGTCGAGGCCTACCGCCAGCAGGAGGGCCTGGACCGGCCGGTCGTGACGCGCTACTTCGAGTGGCTGGGCCGCTACGTGCGCGGCGACTGGGGCCACTCCGTGCTCGCCAACAAGGTCTCGGTGCGCTCCGAGGTCGGTCCCCGGATCCTGCGCACGATGCTGCTCGGCACGATCGCCGTGTCGATCGCGGTCCTCATCGCGTTCGTCGTCGGCACGGCGACCGCGCAGCGCAGCGGTCGCCTCTCCGACGTCGTCACCTCGATCGTGACCCTCATCTTCAACGCGCTGCCGGAGTTCGTCACCGCGCTGCTGCTGCTCGTCGTGTTCGCCGTCCAGCTGGGGATCCTGCCGATCGAGTCGGCCAGCGGCATCCTCTACGGCGACCTGCTCGACGCGGCCAAGGCCTACGTGCTGCCGGTGCTGACGCTCGTGCTCGTCTTCACGCCCTACATCCTGCGCATGGTCCGCACGAACGTGCGCGAGGTGCTCGACCAGCCGCTCGTGCGCAGCGCCGTGCTGCGCGGGCTGCCCAACCGCACGGTCGTGTGGCGCCACGTGGTGCCCAACGCGGCGCTGCCCGTCATCAACGTGGTGGCGCTCACGCTGGCCGACATCGTCGCCGGCGTGGTCGTGGTCGAGACCGTCTTCGCCTTCCCCGGGATCGGCAAGCTGTTCGTCGACTCGGTGCTGGCCAAGGACGTGCCGATGGTCCAGGCCGTCGCGCTCGTCGTCGGGCTCGGGTTCGTGACGCTGAACCTGCTCGCCGACCTGCTGCGCGTGGCGGTCGACCCGCGGCTGAGGGCGCGCTGACGATGGCCGGGGTCGTCGCCGACATCGCCGAGGTCCCGCCCGTCGCGCGGCGGAGGATCGGCGCGCTGCGCGCGGTCTGGGAGCCGATCGAGGGCAAGATCGGGATCGCGATCCTGCTCGTCTTCGCGCTCGTCGTGATCTTCGGGCCGATGCTCGCGCCCTACGGCGTCAACGAGGTCGGCGTCGGGCTGCCCAACGCGTCGCCGTCGGCCGAGTTCCCGCTCGGCACCGACGAGCTCGGCCGCGACGTCCTCAGCCGGATGCTGCTCGGCGGTCGCTCGGTGATCCTCATCCCGGTCGCGGCGACGCTGCTCGCGTTCGCGATCGGCGGCACCGCCGGCATGTACGCGGGCTACCGCGGCGGCCGGCCCGGGCTCGTCATCGGCCGCTTCGTCGACGTGCTCATCTCGCTGCCGTACCTGCTCGTCGTGCTCGTCGTGGTGACGGTGCTGCCGCCGTCCTCGATCGTGCTGATCGGCGCGGTCGCGCTCGTCTTCGCGCCGCGCATCGCCCGCGTCCTCGCGGGCGCGACGCACACGCTGTCCACGCGCGAGTTCGTCCAGGCCGCACAGGCGCGCGGCGAGCGCCCGCTCTCGGTGCTGTGGAACGAGCTGCTGCCCAACATCCTGCCGACGGTGCTCGTCGAGTTCGCCGCGCGGCTGACCTACGCGATCATCTTCGTGGCGACGCTGAACTTCCTCGGGCTCGGCGTCCAGCCGCCCTCGGCCAACTGGGCGGTGATGGTGGCCGAGTCGCGGCCGACGATCACGACGGCGCCCTACCAGACGCTCGCGCCCGCGCTGGCGATCGGCGCGGTGTCGATCGGGGTCAGCCTGATCGCCGACGCGATCACGCAGAGCATCGGGCGGACGGGGCGAGGGAGCGTGTTGCGATGAGACCCCGCGGGTCCTCATCCACGAACGGCGTCGACCCTGCGGGCGGCCGCTCGATGAGCGGCCCCGTGCTCGATGTCGTTGGCCTCACCGTCGCCTACGTCGGGCGCGACCGCATCCAGCGCACGGTCGTGCGGGACCTGGCCCTCCAGGTCGAGCCCGGCCGCATCCACGGGCTCGCCGGCGAGTCGGGCTGCGGCAAGTCGACGGCGGCGCTGGCGGCGATCGGCTTCCCGACCCCCGGCAGCGTCCGTCTCGGCGGCCGCTCGCTGCTGGAGGGCGAGGACCTCTTCGCGCTCTCGCGCCAGGACCTGCGCTCGGTCTGGGGGCGGCGGATCGCCTACGTCGGCCAGGACGCGTCGCAGGTCCTCAACCCGCTGCGCCGGATCGAGTTCGCGCTCGCCGAGCCGATGCTGCTCCACCTCGACCTCGATCGGGCCGCGGTCCGCGCGCGCTCGCTGGAGCTGCTGGACGCGGTCGGCATCCCGGAGCCCGAGCGCGCGCTGCGCCGGTTCCCGCACCAGTTCTCCGGCGGCCAGCAGCAGCGCATCGCGATCGCGATCGCGCTCGCGTGCAACCCGGCGCTGCTCGTGCTCGACGAGCCGACGACCGGCCTGGACGTCACGACCCAGGCCCAGATCACCGAGCTGGTCCGCGGGATCGTCGACGACACGCAGGCCGCGGCGATCGCCATCAGCCACGACCTGGCGCTGCTGGCCACGATCTGCGACTCGATCGCGATCATGTACGCGGGCGAGATCGTCGAGCAGGCGCCGGCGCGCGTGCTCCATCACGGCTCGCGCCATCCGTACGCCGCCGCGCTGCTGGACGCCGCGCCCGACGTCGACGAAGCGGCGATCGCGGCCGGCATCCCCGGCCTGCCGCCCCCGGAGGTCGTCGAGGGAGCCTGCGCGTTCGCCCCGCGCTGCGCGTTCGCCCAGTCGCGCTGCCTCGAGCAGGCGCCGCCGCCCGTCGCGCTCGCGTCCGATCACGTGGTCCGCTGCGTGCGCGTCGAGGAGCTCGGCGCGCTGGCCTCCCAGCGACGCCCGCTGCCGGCCGCGGCCGCGCCGACGGGCGCGGACGCCGGCGCCCTGCTCGCCGTCGACGAGGTCGTCTGCTCGTACGGCACGACGAGCCGCACGACCGTGGTCCACGGCGTCTCGCTGGCGCTGGCGCCGGGCGAGACGCTCGGCGTCGTCGGCGAGTCCGGGTCGGGCAAGTCGACGCTCCTGCGGGCGATCGCGGGGCTGCACGCGCCCGACGCGGGCACGATCGCGCTGGCCGGCGAGCGGCTCGCGCCGCGCGCCGCGCAGCGCTCGCGGGAGGCGTGCCGGGTCCTGCAGATCGTCTTCCAGAACCCCGACGCGAGCCTCAACCCGCGCCACAGCGTGCGGCGGCTGCTGGACCGCCCGCTGCGGCTGTTCCAGCCGGACCTCGATCGCCGGGGACGAGCGCAGGAGGTCGCGCGGCTGATGGAGGCGGTGCGGTTGGACGCGGCGCTCGCGGACCGCTATCCGGGCGAGCTGTCGGGCGGCCAGAAGCAGCGCGTCGCGCTGGCGCGCGCGTTCTGCGCCGATCCGCAGGTGATCCTCTGCGACGAGGTCGTCTCCGCGCTCGACGTCTCCGTCCAGGCCTCGATCCTGGAGCTGCTGGCGTCGCTGAGCGCCCAGCGCGGCACCGCGGTGCTGTTCGTCACGCACGACCTGGCCGTCGTGCGCTCGATCGCCGACCGCGTGTGCGTCATGAAGGACGGACGCATCCGCGAGACGGGCCCGACGGAGCGGCTCTTCGCCGCGCCCAGCGACCCGTACACCGCGCAGCTGCTCGCCGCGGTGCCGCGGGTGGCGGCGGCCGACGGCGGCGCGAACGCCGTGTCCGGCCGCTAGCCACGGCCGGTACTGTGGCGACATGGCATCGAGTCAACGGACGAAGTCGCGCCCGTCGCTGCGCGACGAGCAGAAGCTCTTCACCCGCAAGCGGCTGCTCGAGAGCGCGGTGAAGGTCTTCGAGGAGCGTGGGTACACGGCGGCGACCGTCGACGACATCGCGGAGGTGGCGGGCGCGAGCCGGGCGACGTTCTACGCGCACTTCAAGAGCAAGCAGGATGTCGCGACGGCGCTGCTGGAGGAGCTGCGCCCGTCCGCCGACGAGGCGTTCGCGCGGCTCGACGACATCCTCGTCGGCGGCTCGCGCAACGACCTGCGCGCGTGGGTGAAGGAGAGCATGGCGTGGTACGAGCAGCACCGCGCGGCGATCCTCGCCCTCGAGGGCGTCGTGGCCGCCGGCGGCTTCGTGCGCGCAGGGCTCGACAGCGCGCCCAGCGAGGCGATGCCGAAGTTCCTCGAGCGTTGGGGGTCGAGGCGCCGCAACGAGGCGCGCTTCCGCGTGTGGCTGCTCGTCGCCCAGATGTCGCGGACCTTCGTCGTGCGCGAGGAGGGCTATCTCCCCGAGGTCGACGAGCGCACGATGGTCGAGGTGCTGACGGATCTGTGCGCGAGCGCGCTCGGGTTCGAGCCGCAGGAGCGCCCGGCCGCCAGGCGGCGCGCGCGCTGAGCGGCCGCCGCGCGGGTCACTAGACAGAATGTCTGGTGAGCGGTTGACGAGTCGGATAAGTATGCATTATGGTCGGGCGCATGACGTCCCGCCCGACCGCGCTGGATCCCGACGCGCAGGCCGTCGTCGACGCCGTGCAGCCCCTGCTCATGCCGCGCCCGCTGCACGTACAGGGCGTCGCCCGCACGCGGGCGCTCGCGGCGGCGCTGCCGGCGCCGCCGCTGCCCGTCATGGACGCGACCGACCTCCGCACGCTGCCGTGCGCCCACGGTCCGGTCCAGGCGCGCATCGACCGGCCCGGCGCCGACGCGCCGCTGCCGACGCTCGTGTGGATGCACGGCGGCGCCTACTGCATCGGCGACGCCGAGACGGGGCTGGGCCCCGTGCTGGCGATCGCCCGGGAGATCGGCTGCGCCGTGGTCTCGGTCGACTACCGGCTCGCGCCGGAGCACCGGTTCCCCGCCGCGTTCGAGGACGCCTGGGGAGCCGTCCGCTGGGTCGCGGCGCACGGCCGCGAGCACGGCCTCGACGGCGCCCGGATCGCCGTCGGCGGCGAGAGCGCGGGCGCGGGCATCGCGGCGGCGGTCGCGATCCACGCCCGCGATGCCGGCGCCCCGCGGCTGGCGGCGCAGGTGCTCGTCTGCCCGGGCACCGCCTATGCCAGCGACGACCGCGTCTCCTCACGAGCCTTCCAGGGCGAAGGGCCGATGCTCAGCTCCGAGGACGTCGGCTGGGCGCAGGACCTGTACCTGCGCGACGCCCGCGACCGCCTCGATCCGCGCGCGGTCCCGGCCAGCGCGCCGTCGTTGCGCGGCGTCGCGCCCGCGGTGGTGGTCACCGCCGACCACGATCCGCTGCTCCACGACGGCCGCGCCTATGCGGCGCGCCTGGTCGCCGACGACGTGGCGGTGACCTACCGGCCGTACACCGGCGTCTTCCACGGCTTCTTCGGCATGGGCGACGCGATCGCCAAGGCCCAGCACGCCCGGGCCGTCATCGCGGCGGCGCTGCGCGTCGCCTTCTCTTCGCCACCACCAACCAGCGAGGGCCAGCAGTGAAGACCGTCTATCTGGCGACCAACCCGTATCGGGACCTACCCGACGACTTCCGCGACAGGTACGAGAGCGTCTGGGTCACGCCGCCCAACCAGGAGCTCTGCGACCCCGCCCAGGCGGGGCACTACCTGCGCTCCACGTTGGAGGAGCTCGCGTACGCCGACGCGATGGGCTTCGACGGGATCGGCACGAACGAGCATCACCAGAACGCGTTCGGCTTCCCCGTCTCGCCGCACATGCTCGCCGGGATCCAGGCCGCCCGCTCGTCGGACGCGGCGATCTGCATCCTCGGCACGACGCTGCCGCTCTACCCGCCGCTGCGCGTCGCCGAGGAGCTCGCCGCGATCGACGCGATCAGCGGCGGCCGGCTCATCGCGGGCTGGCCGGTCGGCTCGCCGATGGACACGGTCGGCGTGACCGGGATCCCGCCGTCGATGGTGCGCTCGCGGTTCTATGAGGCGCACGACTTCGTCAAGCGCGCGTGGACCGAGCGCGGACCGTTCCCGTTCAACGGGCGGTTCACCAAGCAGCGCTACGTCAACCCCTGGCCTCAGCCCGTGCAGGACCCGCATCCGCCGATCTGGCTGGCCGGAGGCGGATCCGTCGAGACGTGGCACTTCGCCGCTCGCCACGACTACGTCTACTGCTACCTGAGCCTCCTGGGCTACAAGGTCGCCGAGGGCATGATGCGCAGCTACTGGGACGTCCTGGCGTCCCAGGGCGTCGACGACAACCCGTACCGCACCGGCTTCGCGCAGATCATCTGCGTCGCGGACACCGACGCCGAGGCGAAGCGGCTGTACGAGCGCCACATCCGCGCCTACTTCAACAAGGCGCTGTACGTCGCGCCCCACCACAGCACGATCCCCGGCTTCATGAGCCGCGCGAGCCTGCAGCGCTTCATGGAGAAGACCGGGTCGGCCAGCCCGTTCGGGGCGAACCCGCTCGGCACGGCCAGCTACGAGGAGATCGTCGAGTCCGGCGCCGTGATCGCCGGCAGCCCGGAGACGTGCCGCCAGCGGCTGGAGGAGTGCATCCGCGACCTGCGGTTCGGCCATCTGATCGCCAACCTGCAGCTGATGTCGATGGACACCGAGCTGACGAAGCACAACATCAAGCTGTTCGCCGAGCAGGTGATGCCGCGCATCGGCTCGATCTGGGACGACGAGGGCTACGTGGACCGGTGGTGGCCGTCCGGCGCGACCCGCAACGGCGGTGCCGCGGCGAGCATCGCGCAGGTGGAGGTGCAGGCATGAGCAGCGCGACGACGAGCGTCCGGATCGCGACCGACCTGGCCGAGAACCCCGTGCTCGCGCAGGGCTCGGGCTCCCCGGTGGTCTTCCTGCACGGACCGTTCGGCCAGGAGTGGCCCGGCTACCTCGACGACCTCGCCGCGCGGCACCGCGTCCTGGCGCCGGCGAGCCCCGGCATCGCCGACGCGACCGACCTCGAGCGCTTCGACGGGCTCTGGGACCTCGTCCTCTACTACGACGACCTGCTCGATGCCCTCGGGCTCGGGCAGGTGGACCTCGTCGGGCACTCGTTCGGCGGCATGGTCGCCGCCGAGATCGCCGCGACGATTCCGGCGCGGGTGCGCCGCCTGGTCCTCATCGACCCGATGGGCCTCTGGACCGACGCGAGCCCCGTGGAGGATCACCTGCTGGTCTCCGAGGAGCGCCGCGCGGAGCTGCTCTACCACGATCGCTCCGTCCCCGAGGTCGCCGAGCGCCTGCGCGTCCCTGACGACCTCGCGGAGGCCCAGGCCGGCGTCCTGCGCCTGTTCGACGCGCTGGGCGCCACCGCCCACTTCATCCACCCGATCCCGGAGCGCGGGCTGCGCCGGCGCCTGGGGCGCGTGCGCGCGAGGACGCTTGTCATCTGGGGCCGCGAGGATCGGCTGGTGCCCGCGTCCTACGCGCGCGAGTTCGTCGCTGCGATCCCGGACGCGGCGCACGAGCTCGTCCCCGGCGCGGGCCACTGCCCCCACCTGGAGCAGCGCGAAGCCGTGACGGCGGCGACCCTCCGGTTCCTCGGGGAGTGACCGGCCCAGCCCATCGTTCCATCAACCGACGGAGGACCATGACGATGCAGTCACCGAGGGTCGCGAGCGAGATGCTGCTCGTTGGTAGCCTGCCCGCAGAGACGACCGAGGCGGCGCTGCGCGGCGGCGCGGAGCACTTCGGCGATCTCGTCTTCGCGCTGCCCGACGGAGAGACCGGACCGCGTTCGGCGTGGGTCGGCTACGAGCATCTCGAGATGCTCGCCCCCCACCCCGCGGTCGAGGAGGTGCTGCGCGGCACCGACGCGCCGCGCCACCTCTACGAGACGCCGATCCTCGGGTTGCGCGACGGCACCGAGGAGCTGCGCTGGGAGCGCTGGCCGCGCATCGAGGACGCGATCGCGTCCTACCGGCGGTTCGCCGAGCTGCGCGACGAGGGCGCGATCCCGGCGGGCGTGCGCTTCCAGGTCGGCCTGCCGTTCCCGCTGAGCGCGCTGAACGGGTTCCAGGTGGACTTCGCTCGCGACTTCCCGATCGTCGAGCGCGCCTACGAGGATCTCGTCGCTCGCGAGCTGGACCGGCTCCTCGCGGCGATCCCGGCCGACGACCTCGCGATCCAGTGGGACGTCTGCTACGAGGTGCTCGACAACGAGGGCGTGCTGCCCTGGACCGACGCGGACGGGTGGAAGCGCTACGCCGGGCAGGTCGAGCGGCTCGGTCCGCTCGTCCCTGAGGACGTGCTCGTGGGCTACCACCTCTGCTACGGGACGTTCCCGGAGTGGCCGATGTTCGAGGCACGCGACCTGCGGCTCCTCGTCGGCATGGCCAACCACGCGGTGGCCCACTCGGGCCGGACCGTCGACTGGCTGCACATGGCCGGCCCGCGGTACCTGCGCAGCGAGGAGGAGCGGTTCTTCGCGCCCCTACGGGACCTGCGCGTCGGGTCGACGCGCGTCTACCTCGGCATCGTGCTGCCCGTGGACGGCATCGCCGGCGTCCAGCGCCGCGCCGCCACCGCCCGCAAGTACCTCGACGACTTCGGGGTCGCGATGTACTGCGGCTTCGGTCGCCAGCCGGGCAAGGACCCCGCCGCCACCATGCGCGACCATCGCGCGGCCGTCCTCGCGGCCGCGGAGCGTTGAGCTGAGATGGAGGTCACGCTCGACGGGGGCCATCGCCTCAACGTGGAGGTCGACGGGCCCGACGACGGTCCGCCGGTGCTGTTCCTGCACGGCGTGCAGTCCAACGCCGAGACGTACGGCTGGCTGCCCGCCGCCGTGACCGACGGGCGCCGCGTGCTGCGTCTCGACCACCGTGGGCATGGCCGGTCGGCGCAGCCCGGGAGCTACGCGCTCGACGACTACTACGCGGACGTCGTCGCGGTGCTCGAGCGCGTCGCCGGGCGGCCGGCCGTGGTCGTCGGGCAGTCGCTCGGCGGCGTCCTCGCCTGGCGTCTGGCCCAGCAGCGGCCCGATCTGCTTCACGCGGCGTTCGCCGAGGATCCGCCGCTCTTCATGAGCGTGCCCGAGGTGTTCGCCGCCAGCGCGATCCCGGCGATGATCGCCGACCTCGAGCGGATGGTGGCGGGCTGGAAGGCCGAGCGGCTCGACGAGGCGGCGGTCCTGCGCCGGTACGCGAGCTCCCCGGTCGCGCCGGGTGCGTCGGAGATCCAGACCGACCTCTTCCACGACGACGCGATCGCCGCGCAGGCGCGCGCGTTCCTGCAGCTCGATCCCGGTGTGCAGGTCACCGCGCGCGACAACCGGATGCTGGTGGGGCTGGACGTGGACGGCCCGATCCAGGTCCCGATGCTGATCCTCGCGGCCGACGAGGCCTGTGGCGGCGTGTTCCGCGCGGTGGATGCGGAGCGTCTCGCGACCACGCACCCGGAGGTGGACGTGGTCGCGCTCGAGGGCGCGACCCACCGCATCCACAGCCAGCGGCAGCACCGCGCGGAGTACACGCGCCTGCTCGCACGGTTCCTGGACGAGCACGCCCGCTGAGGGCGGGCGTCACCCCGTCACGTCGTCGGCGTCTGCGGCGATCGGGGCGAGGCGCGGCCACGGCCGCGCCGCCTCGATCGCCGCCCCGACGCGGAACACCGTCACGTCGTCGAACGTGCGTCCGACGATCTGCACGCCGGTCGGCACCCCGTTCGACGCGCGCCCGGATGGCACCGCCAGCACCGCGCAGCGGCTGCAGATGTTGAACGCCGGAGTGAGCGACGCGTCGGCGAAGTGCTCGACCGCCCGCCCGTCGACGACGAGCGGGCGCTCGACGTAGTCCTCGCCCGCCTCGAAGCCGATGGCGCCCATCGTCGGGAAGATCAGCGCGTCGTAGCGCTCCAGCACGGGACCGAGCGCGGCGTAGACCCGCGCGGCGGCGCGCAGGCCGTCCGCGGGCATCGTCCGCGCCGCCATCTCCGACGCCTTGGCGACGAACGCGAGGGTGTAGGGGGAGAGCGCGTCGGGGTGCGCCTCGGCGAACGCCCGCAGCTCCGCCACCGCGCCTCCGAAGTGGCCCCACATCGCCGTGTTGACGTCCGCGAGGCGCCAGTCGACCTCGACGGGCTCCACGATGGCGCCGAGGTCGGCCAGCGCGCCGGCGACGGCGATCGTCTGCTCGGCGACCTCCGCGGCGACCGGGAAGTCCCCCGGGCGCGCGACGCAGCCGATGCGCAGGCCCGCGACCGGCCCGAGCTCGGCCGGGATCCGTAGCGCGGGGCGCAGCGACGCGACGTCGAGCGAGTGGGGGCCCGCGAGCACGTTCTGCAACAGCGCGCAGTCCGCGATCGTGCGGGCCATCGGACCGGTGTGCAGCCACGTGTCGAGGTTGGTCGGGGGGTCCATCGGCACGCGGCCGTAGGGCGGCTTGAACCCGACGACGCCGCAGAACGCGGCGGGGGCGCGGATCGAGCCGCCGATGTCGGTGCCCAGCGCGAGCGGCGTCGTCCCCGCTGCCAGCGCCGCCGCCGCGCCGCCCGACGACCCGCCCGCACTCCACTGCGGGCTCCACGGGTTGCAGGTGACGCCCCAGCGCCGGGCGTGCGAGACCGGCAGGCAGCAGAACTCCGCGGTCGTCGTCCGCGCGTGGACGATCGCGCCCGCGTCGACGACGCGCTGGACGACGAGGTCGGTGGCCTCGGCGGGCGGCTGGCCGTCGACCGCGACGCCGTGGGTCACGACGTGCCCGGTGATCGCCTGGCGCTCCTTCGTCGCGACCGGCAGCCCCTCGAGCGGGCGGGGCGGCTCGCCGCCGTGCGCATAGCGCCGGGCCGCGGCGCGCGCCTGCGCGCGGGCCTGGTCGAACAGCTCGTCGGAGAACGCGCGGATCGCCGGCTCCACCTCCTCCGCGCGCGCAATCAAGGCGTCGAGCAGCTCCACCGGCGAGAGGGCGCGGGCGCGGAACAGCTCGAGGGCGTCGGTGGCTGAGAGCTCATGCAGGTCAGTCATCGCTGGCGGACCGTAATGGTCGGTGAACGATCACGTCAACCGGTGAGCCATCAATGAGGTGGTCACCATACATCATGACTAATGAATGCTTGACACGACTGATGAATCGTCATTACGATCGGCCACTCGCAACGTGTGGTGCTCGAAAGCGGCGCAGCCGCGAGGAGAGGAGTCGCAGATGGGGAAGGTGCTACGAGCCGGACGCCCGCCGAGCGTGGTCGCCGCGTTCCTGGCGAGCGCCGTCGCCGCGCTCGCCGTCGGCGCGTGCGGCAGCGGCGACGACGCCGCGACCGCGCCGTCGAGCACGGCGACGGCGACGACCGCCGTGGCCGCCAAGGCGAGCACGTGCGGCCTCGGCAACGGCAAGCAGGCGAGCGGCGCGCCGATCCGCCTCGGCGGCCTGACGACGAAGATGCCCAACGCGGTCGGCCTCACCGACGCGTCCGACCTCATCTCGGCGTACTTCGCGTGCGTCAACGCCAACGGGGGCATCCACGGCCGCCCGGTCGAGTACCGGCCCTACTACGACCAGATCGACCCGCAGGTCACGAAGGCCATGGCGACCCGCATGATCGCCGACGACCACGTGGACGGGGTCCTGGCGGGCTTGAGCATCCTGGACTGCTCGGTCAACGCCCAGGCCTACGCGAAGGCCGGCTACGCGGTCATCGGCCCCGGCCTCGACACGTGCTCGTTCCGCAGCCCGGCCTGGGCGCCGGTGAGCATCGGCGCGCCGTCGGACGCCCTCAGCACGGCGCAATACCTCGTCGAGCAGGAGGGCGTGACCTCGCTCGCGGTGCTCAGCAACGAGGGCGTCGCCGGCGTCAACGAGCCGGTGGCCGAGTACGCCAAGGCCAAGGGGATCGCGATCAAGACGTTCCTGGAGCCCCCGGCGCAGGTCGACGCCAACGCCGTGGCGCTGAAGGCGGTCGAAGCCGCCGGCGACGGCGGCGGCGTGATCGTCAACCTCAACCAGCCGCTGCCCGTGCTGCAGGCGGTCGTCCGCCAGGGGCTCCAGGACCGGGCCAGGTGGGGCTGCTCGAGCGCCTGCTCGGACGCGTCCGTCGTCAAGGCGCTCGGCTCCGCGTGGGACGGCAAGCTCGCCTTCAACGGCGAGTACGCGCTGCCGGACTCCGACGGCCCCGACGCGCAGCTGTTCCGCGACGTGCAGGAGCGCTACGCGCCCAAGACGCCGCAGAGCGCGTTTGCGCAGATGGGCTTCCTCATCGCGAGGATCGCCACCTCGGCGCTGCTGGCACGGCCCGCGGCCGACCTGGACCAGAAGGGAGTCAACGCGGCATTCCGCGCCGTCGACGACTTCCGCAGCGACCTCCTGTGCGCGCCGTGGTACTTCGGCGACCAGCGCTACCACATGCCGGTCAACGTCGTGCGCACGCGCGGGATCGAGGACGGCCAGCTGCGGGTCATCCGCGATTGCTTCCCGCTGGCCGCCACGCCGAGCAACCACCTGGACGAGATTCGCGCCTACGAGCGCGAGCACGGCATCGCCTGACCGACCGAGGCGACGTCCATGACGGATCTCAAGCCGTACCTCGTGCTGGGCCTCGCGCTCGGCGGCGTCTTCGCGCTGTCGGGCGTGGGGATCGTCCTGCTCTATCGAGCGACCGCCGTCCTCAACCTGGCCTACGGCGCGATCGGAGCGGTGGGCGCGCTGGTCGCGTGGTCGCTCGTCGAGGAGGCGGGGTGGCCGGGCGGCGTCGCGTTCGCGGCGGCGGTCGCGAGCGCGGCGCTCCTGTCGCTGCTCTATGGGCTGATCGTCGGCCCGGCGTTCGCGCAGCGCGAGCCGCTGGTCAAGGCGGTCGGGACGCTCGGCCTGCTGCTGATCCTCTACGGGGCGATGTCGCTGCGGTGGAACGAGGCGGCGTACTCGCTGACGCTGCCCTCGACGAACTGGGGGATGGAGGTCGCCGGGGCGCGCGTCAACGGGACGCAGCTCATCGCGCTGGGGCTCGGGCTCGGCGTCACCGTCCTAGCCGCGCTCTTCCTGCGCGCGACCAGGCTCGGGACGGCGATGCGCGCGCTCGCCGACGACCGCGAGGCCACGGCGCTGCTCGGCGTGCCCGTCCGGCGGGTCGAGGCGATCGCCTGGACGGCGTCCGGAGCGCTGGCCGGCGTGACGGGCCTGCTGCTCTCCAACCTGGTCGGCCTGGACGCGGCGACGCTGACGTTCCTCGTCGTCCCCGTGCTCGCGGCGGCGCTCGTGGGCCGGCTCGCGTCGCTCGGGATCACGCTGGTCGCGGCGCTCGCGATCGGCCTCGTCGAGTCCTGCCTGACCGCGGTCGACGCCGTCGCGCAGTACCGCACGATGACGCCGTTCGTCGTGGCGATCGCCGCGGTGCTGTGGTTCGCACGCCGCCGGCCGGCGCTGGTCCGGGTCTGACGGTCCGTGTCCGTGTTGCGCACATCCCTCCCGGCCGCTGCGCTCGTGGTGGCGCTGCTGGTCGCCGTGCCCGCGCTGGCGAACCCCTACTGGACCCAGGTGCTGACGGGCGCCGTGATCTACGCCGTCGTCGCGATGAGCCTCGGACTCCTCGTCGGCCGGGTCGGCCTCATCTCGCTCGGGCAGGCGGCGATCCTGGCGCTCGGCGGCTGGATCGCGCTGCGCCTGGGCTACGGCACGTCGCTGCCGTTCGTGGCGATCCTCTTGCTCACCGGCGCGATCACCGGCGTCCTGGGGACGGTCGTCGGCCTGCCCGCCCTGCGCATCAGCGGCCTGCACTTCGCGCTCATCACGCTCATGGCCGCGGCCGCGATCACGATCGCGCTGGGGGTGACGAAGTTCCCCAACGGCGGGTCCGGGTTCCTCGGCTTCGACGCGAACCTGACGGGTGCGCCGCAGCTGCGGCGACCGGAGATCGCGACCGGCGACGCCGCCTACTACCGGTACGTCACGGTCGCCGCGGTGCTGCTCTTCGGGCTCGCGCTGCTGCACCTGCGTGGATCGATCGGCAGGGGCTGGGCGGCGATCCGCCAGAGCGAGCCGTCGGCGCTCGCGGCTGGCGTCGACGTGACGATGGGCAAGCTCTGGGCGTTCGCGCTCGCGTCGTCCACGACCGGCGTCGCGGGCGCGCTGCTGGCCGCGGCCGGCGGCGGCCTGACGACCTACCAGTTCCCGGTCGAGAGCTCGATCACGCTGCTTGCGGTCGTGCTGATGTGCGGCGCGTACAGCCTGTGGGGAGCGGTCCTCGCCGCGTGCTTCCTGAAGGTCCTGCCGGGCGCGTTCCAGCTCTGGGGCGTGTCGGCCAACGTGCTGCTGATCCTGTTCGGGGCGGGCGTGCTGCAGGTGCTGCTGACCTCGCCGCGGGGCATGGCCGGCCAGCTCCCGCAGGACGCCCGCCGCGCGGCCCGGGCGCTGCGGCGGCTCGGCGCGGCCTCCGCGCGCCGTGCGGAGGTGGAGCCGTGATCCAGGTGACCGACCTGACCGTCCGGTTCGGCGGCGTGAGCCCGATCCGCGACCTGACCGTCGCCTTCGGGGACGGCACCTGCGGCCTGATCGGTCCCAACGGCGCCGGCAAGACGACGTTCTTCAACGTCCTCAGCGGCTTCGTCGCGCCGGCCGCGGGCCGCGTGCACGTCGACGGCCGCGACCTGCTGGCGCTGGCGCCCCACCAGCGGGCGCGCCGGGGGCTGCGGCGCACGTTCCAGACCGAGCAGGCGATCGAGGAGCTCTCGGTGCTCGACAACGTGCTGCTCGTCGCCGAGCGCTGTGCCCCCCGAGCGCGCCGTGCCGCCCGGGTGCGTGCGGCGCGGGCTGCGCTGGAGTTCGTCGGCCTCGATCGCGACCCGCGGGCGCGGGTCGCCGCCCTGCCGGCGCGCGATCGCCGCCTGCTCGAGGTCGCCCGGGCGGTCGTCGGCGCCCCGAGGCTCGTGCTGCTCGACGAGCCGGCCGCCGGCCTGCCCGACGACGACACCGCCCACCTCGCCGCGGTGATTCGCCGGATCCCGCGGGAGACGGGCGCGCTCGTGATCCTCGTCGACCACGACATGGGCCTCGTGTCGGAGTGCTGCGAGCACGCCGCCGTGCTCGACTTCGGACAGCTCATCGCCGAGGGGCCGACCGCCGAGGTCCTGCGCGATCCGCACGTCATCCGCGCCTACCTCGGCACCGAGGAGGAGCGGTGATCGGGGTGGCGGCGCAGGGCGCCCTGCGCCTCGACGGTCTCACCGTCCAGCGCGCCGGACGGACGGTCCTCCACGGCGTCTCGCTCGACGTCCCCGCCGGCGAGGTGACGGCTCTGCTGGGCCCCAACGGCGCCGGCAAGTCCACGCTCGTGCTCGCGGTGGGCGGCGTCCTGCCCGCGGTGAGCGGCGCGGTGATGCTGGGGGAGGGGCGGCTGACCGGCCGGCGGCCCGAGCAGGTGCGCGCCGCCGGCGTCGCCATCGTCCCGGAGGGGCGGCGGCTCCTGCGCGGGCTGACGGTCGCCGAGAACCTCGCCATGGCCACGTACGCCCTCGGATCGGGCGCCGCGAGGGCCGGCGTGGACCACGCGCTGGAGCTGTTCCCGGAGCTGCGCAAGCTGCTCGGGCGGCCGGCGGGGCTCCTGTCGGGCGGCGAGCAGCAGATGGTCGTGCTCGGCCAGGCGCTGGCGACCCGGCCCTCGACGCTGGTCGTCGACGAGCTCTCGCTCGGGCTCGCCCCCGTCGTCGTCAAGCGGCTCGTTCCCGTGCTCGAGCGGGTGGCCGCCGCGGGCGCCGGCGTGCTGCTCATCGAGCAGTTCGCCCACGTCGCGCTCGCGCTGGCCCGCACCGCGTACGTGCTCGTGGGCGGGCGGATCGCGCATCACGAGCACGCCGCGAGGCTGCGGGCCGATCCGAGCCTGCTCAGCTCCGCTTACCTGCTGCGCGACGTCGGTGTCGACGTCGACGCGGTCGCGGACCGTGCGGCGGCGCCGCGCGGGGATGGACCCCGATCCGGAGGTGACGAAGCATGTGCCTGATCCCTGGCCTGGCCGATGGCCGCTTCCTCGTCGACGACGCGCCGCTGGCCGAGAGCCGCGCGGCGGGCGTCTCGCGGCGCGGCCTGCTCGGCGGCGCCGTGAAGGCGGCCGGCGGGATGATCGCCGGCGCCTCGCTCGTCGCGGCGCTCGAGCAGACGGCAGCAGCGCAGGCGCCGGCCGTGGCTGGGGCGCTCGCGCCGACCGGCGACGCGCTGATCCCGCTCGGCGTCAGCGGCGGTCCCGTCCTGAGCGCCCGCCATGCCCAGCCCGGGATGGCGCTCGTGGTCAACGGGACGACGTATCTCGTCGACGTCGGCGGCGACACCCTGCCCCAGCTGACGGCGGCGGGGCTGGGCGTCGACCGCGTGGCGCACGCGTTCCTGACCCACTACCACTCCGACCACATCGCGGGCTACCCGGCGCTGGCGATCCTCGGCTGGGTCCAGGCGCGCCCGTTCCCGCGCCTGGACGTGTGGGGGCCGCCGCCGCTGCGACGGATGCAGGCGGGGCTGATGGACTTCTTCGCGGTCGACATCCCGTCCCGCGTCTACCAGGGCTCCCGCCCGCTCGACGAGGTCGTGCACGCCCACCAGGTGCAGCTGGGCCGGACGGCGATCAAGCCGGTCTTCCGGGACGGCAACGTGGCGGTCAGCGCCGTGCGCGTGCAGCACGGGCCCGACATCAAGGACGCCTACGCCTACCGGTTCGACATCCCGCGCGACGGCACGTCGGTGGTCTTCTCGGGCGACACCGTCCCGAGCGACAACCTCGTGCGGCTGGCGCAGGACGCGGACATCCTCGTCCACGAGGTGCTCTCGGTGGCGGGGGTCGACGCGGTCATGCGGTACGTGGATCCCAAGGTGCGCGCCGACCTGCGCCGGCACATCGTCGAGAGCCACACGAAGAGCACCGACCTGCCGGCGATCGCCAAGCGCGCGAACGTCAAGCGGCTCGTCCTCCACCACTACGTCGGCGGCATCCTGCCGTCCGAGGCGATCGCCGCCGAGGTGCGGGCCGCCGCCGCGACCGCGGGCTACGGCGGCGAGATCATCGCCGCGACCGAGCTGAGCCCCATCCCGCTGCAACGACACCCCTGATCATCGACCGAGAGGAAGGACCCGTGACCTCGTTTCGCGTCACCGACGAGCGCTCGGACGGCCTGGGCGCCCTGACCCCAGCCGAGGAGCGCAACCGCCAGCTCGTGCTCGACTGCTACGAGACGCAGTGGCGCACGCGCGACTTCGCCGCGGTCAGGCACCTCTTCGCCGACGACTACGTCGACCACAACCCGGACGTTCCCGGTGGCGACCTCGACGGCTTGGCCGGGTACTTCGCCGGCTTCCAGGACCGCTTCCCCGACATCGAGCTGGAGATCCGCCGTGTCATCGTGGACGGCGACTTCGTCGCGCTGCACGTCCGCGGCCGGGTCACGCCCGACGCGGCCCCCGACTCGGTGATGGAGATCTACCGGCTGCGCGACGGGCGCCTGGCCGAGCACTGGGAGGTCGTCCAACCCTTGCCGGCGCAGACGCCGAACCCGGTCGCGATGTTCTGACCGTGGCGACGGAGCTCGGCTCAGGCGCCCAGCTTCGTCACCATGAAGAACGCGGCGACGGCGACGAGCGCCGCGCACACCACCGCCACCCGTTGGACGGTGCGCTGCAGCGCGGCCCGTCGCGGATCGCGCTCGGTCATCGCGCCGAGCCGCCGCTCGGCGGGCGTGAGGTAGGCCCCCACCACGCCGAGCAGGACGATCATGATCGCGAGCGGCACGACCACCCAGAGCTGGCCCAGGTAGCCGCGGTCGTTGGCCAGGTACATGCCGACGAGCAGCGCGACGGTCGCCGCGCGGGTGACGACGACCGACAGCAGCCGGCGTCGCGCGTCGTGCGCGGCGGGCGTCCCCCGCTCCAGCCACGGATAGGCGAACAGCACGCCGAACGCCGCGATGACGGCGATCACGTGGACGGCGACCGCGGCGTCGTAGAGCGTCACGGCCGACGGCACGGCGCTCATGCCGTTGCCCTGCTCGCCTCGCGCCGCGCGCGGCGGTGGCCGAGCAGCGCGCCCAGCGGCCCGCCGCTGACGAGCACCACCGCGGGAAACCACCATCCCCACCAGCGCTCGCCGGCCCCACGGGCCGCCAGGAGCACCTCGACGAGGAAGCCGACGCCGTGGACGGGGCCCAGGACCGGCGCCAGCTGGTGGTGACCGGTCACCGCTCCGGCCACGAGCGGCACGAGCAGGACGAAGTCGACGACCGCGACGATCGTGACGATCCGCAGCAGCCCGAGCGCGGGCGTCACCGTGGCTGTGGGGGCCGTCATGCCGGCGTCGGCTTGATGCGAGTCCCGGTCACCGTGCTGGCCGGGAGCATCCCCGCCTTGGACGTCCCCGTCATGCGGTCGCCCTCGACGGTGACGTCGAAGCGCAGGTTGAGTCGCATCGGGCGGGTGATCCGCTGGGTCCAAGTGAGGCGGTGGCCGTCGCGCCGCAGCTCCAGCAGCGGGACCGTCTCGTGCCGCCCCTCCGCCTCGCCGCTGAGCTCGCCGTCGTACTCGCGCAGGCGCAGGGTCACGTCCTGGCGGCCGATCGGCGTGGAGATCGAGAGCTGCCACGTCTCGTCCGTGGGCTCGTGCGGGGCGCTCACAGGGCCGAGGGGACGCGGCCGGCGGCGGTCCACGTGGTGCCGCGCCGCTCGTGCTCGAACAACTGCTCGACGGCGATCGCGATCTGCGGTCCGACGCAACGCTCGAGGAGGTAGAGCCCGAGATCGAGCCCCGACGTCACGCCGCCGGCGCTGATGAGGTCGCCGTCGTCGACGACGCGGGCCTGGACGGCACTGGCGCCGGTTGCGCCAAGGACGTCCATGCCGAGGCGATGCGTGACGGCGTGCCGTCCCTCGAGCAGCCCGGCCATCGCGAGCAACAGCGAGCCGCCGCAGACGGTCGCGACGAGGGTCGCGGGCTCCTCGAACGCCGTCCGCATCAGGTCCGGCAGCGGCGTGTCGAGCGTCCGGGCGAGCAGCATCGGGATCGTCGGCGGCGCGGCGGGGTCGGGGTCGGCGTCAGGGTCGTCGTCGGCGCCCACGCGTCCGGCCGCGCCGGGGAGCAGGACGACGTCGGCGACCGCCGGGTTGAGCGCGGCGTTGGCGGCGAGCGTGAGGCCCACCCCGCTGGGCACGGCGCGCGGCCCCTCGGCGGAGACGAGCTCGACGGTCACGTCGCCGTCGGTCATGAGGCCGGCGGCGTGGAGCACCTCGTAGGGCGCGATGGCGTCGAGTGGGTCGAAGCCGTCGAACAGGACGACTTGGGCGTGCATGGCGGCTGCCTCCGGTTTCGGTGACGATCTCGGCGCGCCCGCCGGTGAGAGGGTGGGGCAGGGCGGCTGGCACGGCACCTTATGGCCGCACGAGCTGGCGGGATTGCCATGTTGCGCTGAGTTCTGGCCAGATACGATCTCGACCGTGCAGACGGTCGCGGTGCTGGCCCTCGAAGGCGTCGTCCCGGCCGACCTCGCGACGCCATGCGAGGTGTTCGGGCGCACGCGGCTGCCCGACGGCCGGCCGGGCTACCGCGTCCACGTCTGCGCGATGGCCGCGGAGGTCGATGCGGGAAGCTTCCGCCTCCGGGCGCCGTGGGGGCTCGACGAGCTCCGCTGCGCCGACACGATCGTGCTGCCCGGGCGGGCCTCGCCGACCGACCCGGTGCCGGAGATCGTCCTCGACGCGCTGCGCGAGGCCGCGGCCCGCGGCACGCGCATCGCCTCGATCTGCACGGGCGCGTTCACGCTCGCCGCCACCGGGCTGCTCGACGGCCTGACCGTCACGACGCACTGGCGGGCCGCGGAGCTCCTGGCGCGCACCTTTCCCGCGGTGCGCGTCGATCCGAACGTGCTGTACCTCGACCACGGGCAGCTGCTCACCTCGGCCGGCGCGGCTGCGGGCCTCGATCTGTGTCTGCACCTGGTCCGCCGCGACCATGGCGCCGCGGTGGCCGCGGACGTGGCCCGCCTGTCGGTCATGCCGCTCGAGCGCGCCGGCGGACAGGCCCAGTTCATCGTCCACCCGCCGCCCGCGCCCGCCGACGGGACGCTCGAGCCGCTGCTGCGCTGGCTGGACGACAACCTGCATCGCGACCTCGACCTCGAGGACATCGCGGCGGCCGGACATATCAGCACGCGCACGCTCAACCGGCGCTTCCGTTCCCAGCTCGGCGACTCGCCGCTCCAATGGCTCCTGCGGGCGCGGGTCCGGCGAGCGCAGGAGCTGCTCGAGACCACCGACCACCCGATCCAGCGCGTCGCGCGCCAGGCCGGCTTCGCCTCGACGGCGACGTTCCGGGAGCGCTTCCGCCGCTTGGTGGGCGTCAGTCCGGGCGCCTACCGCGAGAGCTTCCGGGGGCCGCAGCGGCCCGCGACCACGCAGAGCTCACCCTCCACTCGAGGGTGAGTCTTCAGTAACCGCGAGCTGGATCCACCCGATTGCAGAGCGGCATCCCGGCCCGATCCCGCCGCACGTTGTCGGCCACGAGCTCGAGGAAGACGTCCCAGCGCTCGAGGCGGCCCGACACGTGCGGGGTGAGCACCGCGCGCGGCTCGTCCCACAGCGGATGGTCGACTGGGAGCGGCTCTTGCGCGAACACGTCGAGGACGGCCCCCGCGATCGCGCCCCGTCGCAGCGCGTCCACCAGCGCCCGCTCGTCGACCACGGCCCCGCGGCCCACGTTCACGAGCCATGCGCGCTCCGGCAGCGCCGCCAGCACGCGCGCGTCGACCAGGCCGGTCGTCGCAGCGGTGAGCGGCAGCGTGACCACGAGGAAGTCGGCGTCGCGTACCTCCTCGGCCAGCGCGTCGAGCCCGGCGAGCCGCTCCGGGATCGCGCCGTCGGGATCCCCGGTGCCCGGCTCGCGGAACGTGTCGTCGGCCCGGACATCCGGGCGCGCCTTGATCGCCGTGACGCGCATCCCGAACGCGCTTCCCAGACGGGCCACCTCGCGGCCGATCGAGCCGTAGCCAAGCAGCAGCAGCCGCGCGCCACGCAGCGCGTGGCCGCCGAGGTGCCAGCGCGGCTCCCACCGCCGGGTGGCGCGCCACGCCGCGCGCGCCCGGGTCTCCTGGGCGGCCTGGAGGATCGCGCCGAGGACGTACTCGGCGATCGGGACGGTGTAGAGGCCGGAGGCGCTGGCGATGGCCACGCCGTCCCAGGCCGGGTCGCGGGGCAGATGGTCGATCCCGGCGGTCGACAGCTGGACCCAGCGCAGCGCCGGCACCCGCGCCCGCTCGCGGGGGAGGTGGTGGGCGAGGAGGATCTCCGCCCGCGGGTCGTCGAGCTCGTCGAGCGCCGCCTCGGCGACGTGGACGACCTCGAGCGCGGGGTGGAGCGCGTCGAGGCGGGCGCGGGCGGCATCGTCGAGCGCGAGCGCGCAGACGAGGCGAACCGGCGCGGGCGTCGCCCCGGGCGCACTGCTCGTCCTCGTCACCGCGGCGCGTCCGCCGCGCTCCAGTCGTTCGCGGCGAGGTAGCGGCCCAGGTCCTCCTCGATGAACTCCGTGATCGGCGCCCCGACGACGAGCCACCGGCACGGCTCGGGGCCCGGGTCGTGGAACGAGCGGTACTCGTCCGGGGGCACGCTGATCACGTCGTGCGCGCGGGCTTCCAGGAGCTCGTCGCCCACCCGCATCTCGCACGTCCCCTCGAGCAGGTAGTGGAGCTCCTCGGCCTCGACGTGGCGGTGGTGCTGGCCCGCGGTGCCGGGCTCCATCCGGTTGACGACGAACGACAGGTGCGTGCAGCCGATCGCATCGGTGTAGTCGCGCGAGACGTAGCCGCGCTCGGTCGGCCACGGATGGCGGTAGCCCGGCGGCGGCGCGAGCTTCGTCCCGTCGGCGAGGTCGTCCCAGCCCAGGCGGGACGGCCGGTCGCTGCCCGCGCGGCCGGGCGCGCCGTCGGTCGGCGCCGCCATGACGATCCACCAGCAGTCGTCGTCGCCGATGTTCGAGCACGTGGCGACCATCCCCGCCGGGACGCGGACCGCGTCGAGCGGACCGACGTCGAAGCGCTCCTCGCCGGCCTCGATGCGGCCCCGACCGGCAGCGAGGAAGTGGACCTCCTCGGCGACGCCGGCGCCGGCGCGGGCGGCGGTCGCCGACCCGCCGGGGGCGATGCGCGCCGCGCGCAGCGCCATGTGCTCGCACGCCAGGGGCCCGGTCAGATCGGGCGTCCCGGCGGCGACCAGCTCCGCGGCGTTGACCTTCGTGTAGCGCGCCATCTCGCTCCTCGGTTCACTCAGTGGGACGCGTTTTCGTGATGTAGGATGAAGCTATCGGAGCGCGCGCGAGCGCGTCAAGCGGACGGACGAGGAGAGGACGTTGGCGCACCGCATCGCGCTGATCCCCGGCGACGGGATCGGGAACGAGACCGCGCCGCAGGCCGTCCGCGTGCTCGAGCACGCGGGCCGGCGCTGGGGCTTCGAGCTGACGTGGGACGAGCTGCCCTGGGGCTGCGACCACTACCTGCGCACCGGCGCGATGATGGACGCCGACGGGCTCGACCGCCTCGGCCGCTGCGACGCGATCTTCCTCGGCGCGGTGGGGCGGCCCGACGTGCCCGACCACGTCTCGCTGTGGGGGCTGCTGATCCCGATCCGCCGCGCGTTTCGCCAGTACGTGAACCTGCGGCCCGTCCGGCTCTTCGAGGGCCTGGAGGGGCCGCTGCGCGACCGCGGGCCCGACGACGTGGACCTCGTCATCGTGCGCGAGAACAACGAGGGCGAGTACTCCGACGTCGGCGGGGCGCTCTCTCCGGGCCTCCCCGAGGAGGTGGTGCTCCAGGTGGCGGCGTTCACGCGGGCGGGGACCGAGCGCGTCGTCCGCTACGCCCTCGACCTGGCCGCGCGCCGGCGCGGGCGCCTGGCTTCGGCGACGAAGTCCAACGGCATCCGCCACTCGATGCCGTTCTGGGACCGGGTGGTCCGCGAGCTGGCCGCGGCGCGCCCCGAGGTCCAGGTCGGCGAGCACCACCTCGACGCGCTCGCGGCCCAGCTCGTGCTCGATCCCGGCCGCTTCGACGTCATCGTCGCCTCCAACCTGTTCGGCGACGTGCTCAGCGACCTGGCCGCGGCGGTGGCCGGCTCGATCGGCATCGCGCCGTCGGCGAACCTCAACCCCGAGGGCGACTTCCCGTCGATGTTCGAGCCCGTCCACGGCTCGGCGCCCGACATTGCCGGACGCGGGATCGCCAACCCGATCGGCCAGATCTGGTCGGGCGCCATGCTGCTCGAGCACCTGGGACACGCGTCGGCGGCCGAGGCGATCGTCGCGGCGATCGCGACGACGATCCGCGCCGGCGCGCCGCGCACCCCGGACCTGGGCGGCAGCGCGTCCACGGCCGAGGTGACCGACGCGGTCATCGCCGCGCTCGACGCCGATCCGCACGGCGAGCGGGCCCCAGGCCACCGCTATATTTCGTGAAGTGAGCCCTGTCCCAGAGTTGCGCAACCGCCCCTGCGGGGGCCGCTACGGCGACATCGTCGAGGCGATCGGCAACACGCCGCTGATCGAGCTCAAGCGCCTGTCCCCCAAGCCCGGCGTGCGCATCTGGGCGAAGATGGAGTCCTTCAACCCGACGGGCTCGGTCAAGGACCGCGTCGCGCGGGCCCTGATCGAAGACGCCGAGGAGAAGGGCGCGATCCGCCCCGGCATGACGCTGCTGGAGCCCACCTCCGGCAACACCGGGATCGCCCTGGCGATGATCTGCTCGCGCAAGGGCTACAGGCTCAAGGTCGTCATGCCCGACAACGTGACGCCCGAGCGCACGCAGCTGCTGGAGATGTACGGCGCGGAGATCGTCTACTCGCCCGGCGACCAGGGCTCCAACGGCGCGGTCGCGCTGGCCCTCGAGATGGCCGAGAGCGACGCGCAGTACTACATGCCGTACCAGTACGGCAACCCGGCCAACCCCGGCGCCCACTACCACGGGACCGCGCCCGAGATCCTCGAGGAGCTCGACGGGGACATCGCCGCGTTCGTCGCGGGCCTGGGCACCGGCGGCACGCTCATGGGCAACGCGCGGCGCTTCAAGGAGGAGCTCGGCGATCAGGTGAAGATCGTCGCGGCCGAGCCGATGCAGGGCGAGCCGGTCCAGGGCCTGCGCTCGCTGGACGACGGCTTCATCCCGCCGATCATCGACCTGTCGCTCCTGGACCGCAAGATCTTCGTGACCAACCGGGACGCGATCATCTGGACGCGCAAGCTCCTCGACGAGGAGGGCGTGTTCGCGGGCGTCAGCAGCGGGGCCATCGCCCGGGTCGCCGTGCGGATCGCCAACGAGCTCGACGAGGGCAATGTGGTATTCCTCGTCGCCGACGACGGCTGGAAGTACCTGTCCAGCGGCATCTACACGCTGCCGGTGGACGACATCGAGAACCTCGACTCCACCGTCTGGTGGTGAGCTAGGAGCGCAGCAATGCCCGGCAACGTCGGTCCCATGGAGATCATCCTCGTCCTCGTGATCGCCCTGCTCGTGCTCGGCCCGAAGAAGCTCCCGGAGGTCGGGCGCTCGGTCGGCAAGGGCATCCGGGAGTTCAAGGAGGGCATCACCGGCGCAGACCACCGCAAGGACGACGACGCGGAGTTCCCCGGGCTGAGCTCGACGAGCACGTCGCAGAAGTCTTGAACGTCTCGCAGGAGCTGGTCGACCAGATGGTCGCCCACGCTCGTGAGGACGCCCCCGACGAGTGCTGCGGCCTCGTCGCGGTGCGCGATGGGCAGGCGATCGAGGTCCGCCGTACCGTCAACCAGGCCGCCAGTCCGCTGCGCTTCGAGATGGACGGCCTGGAGGTCATGCGCGCGCTCGACGACTTCGAGGCCGCCGGCGCCGAGCTCGGGGCCATCTACCACTCCCACACGCGCACCGAGCCCTACCCGTCGCAGACCGACATCAACTTCGCCGCCAACTGGCCGGGCGTGGAGTGGGTGATCGTCGGCCTCGATCGCACCGGTCAGGCAACGGTGCGAACGTACCTGATCGAGGACGGGCACGTCCGAGAGCTCTGAGCGCGCCTGCCCGTCCTGCGGGCGGGCCGTTCCCAGCCCGCAGGAGTGGCGCTGTCCCACCTGCGGCGAGCCGCTCGTCGTCGGCGCCGCCGAGCCCCTCATCCCCAGCGACGCCCGCGAGCGGGCGCGCAAGATCAAGCCGCAGCTCGCCGAGGGACCGCTCGTGCGCGTCGCGGGCGCGGCCAACCAGGCCGAGGCCGAGTTCCTCCAGGCGCTGCTGCTCGAGGCGGGCGTCCCGTCCACGCTGCGCCGCGCCGCCGGCTTCGACGTCCCCGACTTCCTCGCCGCCGGGCCTCGGGACGTCCTCGTCGCCGCCTCCGGCCTCGAGGTGGCGCGCGACGTGCTGCTGCAGGCCGACGTCCAACTGGCCGTGGCGCCGGGCGCACGCGACCGCTCGCCCTCCGGGGGGCGGCTGGCGCTGAGCCTGCTCGCGGCGCTGGTCCTCGTGGCGCTCGTCGTCTGGATCGGCGTCGAGCTGCTCGTCTCCTGACACCGCGGGTTGCGACCGACCGGCCAGGTTGGCTAGCTTGGGTCGTGGTTCGCGCCCTGACCCCGCGCACCGCTCAAGCAGGGCCCGCAGGAGTCACGTCGTCGAACCATGCAGGAGGGGCCGATCAGATGCCCTACGTGAAGTGCCCGTCGTGCGAGCTCGTCAGCTACTCGGCAGCCGCCTACGCCACGCTGGAGTGCTGCGCCCATTGCGGCGCCGGACTGCCGCTGCGCAAGACCGTCGTCAGCGCCTCGACGATCGGTGGCGCCAGGACCCGGGTAGAGCCCTGGCACGCGCCGTCGTCCACGCCACCAGAGGGGGATGCGCGTGCCTGACGACCGCGGACACATCGACTCCGAAGCCCTCCAGCGCAGCGTCAGCGCGCTGCGCTCGGCGTTCGAGACGACCGCGCTCGAGGACGCGCTGACCGAGCTGCTCGAGGCGTCCTGCCGGCTGTTCGCCATCACCGGCACGGGGCTGATGGCGGTCGACGAGAACCGGGGCCTGTCCTACCTGGCGGCGACCGACGAGCCCGGCCGCCTCCTGGAGGAGCTGCAGGAGCGCGTCGGGCGCGGGCCGTGCGTCGACGCGCTCGTCTACGACCGCGTCGTGATCAGCGAGGACCTCCCGGCCGACGATCGCTGGCCCGAGCTGTCCGAGAAGCTGCGCGAGCACAGCGTGCGCGGGCTGCTGGGCGTGCCGGTGCACGTGAACGGCACCGCGATCGGCAGCCTGAACGGCTACGTGGACAAGCCGTACGCGTGGGACGCCAGCGAGATCCAGGCGCTCCAGACCTACGCCGACCTCGTCGGACGGCTGCTGGCGAGCGCCATCCAGGCGCACGCCCGCGGCCAGCTCGTCGAGCAGCTCCAGCACGCGTTGGACAGCCGCGTGGTGATCGAGCGGGCGGTGGGGATGGTCATGGGCCGCGACGGCATCGACGCGGTCACCGCCTACGGCCGGCTGCGCTCGGTGGCGCGCGCGCGCCGCGAGCGGGTGTCGGAGCTCGCCGAGCGGGTCCTCGCCGGCGCGCCCCTCGACGATCCGCCCGACCCGGCGTAGCCGAACCGTGGGCGCGATCAGGCGGCCAGCGGCGCGCCGCTCGGCTGCGCCTGCAGCGGCGCGCCGGACACCTGGCGGCCGTCGCGGAACACCGCGCGGATGCGCTCGCGCAGGGTCGCCAGGTCGAGCGGGTCGCCGTCGACGACCACGAGGTCGGCGCGCTTGCCCGGCTCGAGCGTCCCCAGCTCGCCCTCCACGCCCAGCAGCTCGGCCGCCGTGGCGGTGCACGTGCGCAGCGCGTCGGCGGGCGCCATGCCGCCGGCCACCATGAGCTCGAGCTCGCGCAGGTTGCGTCCGTGGGGGCTGATCCCGCTGTCGGTGCCCATCGCGATCTTCACGCCGGCGTCGACCGCTCGGCGGAACGACGCGCGATGCTGCTCGGTGACCTCCACCGCGTTGGCGATCATCGCCGGATCGATGTCGATGCCGGACTCCGCGGCCTCGACCACGGCGAGCGGCGCCGAGAGCGTCGGCACGAGGTAGGAGCCCGCGTCGAGCATCATCTGGATCGCCTCGTCGTCGAGGGCGAAGCCGTGCTCGATCGAGCGCACGCCGGCGCGGACCGCGGCCTTGACGCCGTCGCACGCCTGGGCGTGCGTCATGACCCATGCTCCCGCGGCCTTGGCCTCGGCGACCGCCACCGCGATCTCCTCGTCGCGGTAGTGGGCGTGCGACGGATGGTCGCGCGGCGACATGATGCCGCCGGAGGTGGCGATCTTGATGACGTCGGCGCCGCTGCGCAGCATCTCGCGCACCGTGCGCCGCACCTCGTCGGGACCGTCGGCCCGCGGCGAGGGGACACCGGGGTAGACCGGGAACATCGCCTGCGCCTCGGCGCCGGAGAGCATCCAGCCGTCGTTGTGGCCGCCGGTCTGGCAGATCATGCCGATCGAGACCTGCATGCGCGGCCCGTCGATGAGCCCCTCGGCGACCGCGCGCTTGACGCCGAGGTCGGCGCCGGCGGCGTCGCGGACCGTGGTGATGCCGGTGTCCAGCAGCGTGCGCAGGTTCCGCGCCGCCTCGTAGAAGCGATAGCTCAGCGGCGTGTTGATGAGCCGCAGGAAGTCGAGGTGGCTGAGGATGACGTGCACGTGGCAGTCGAACAGCCCCGGCAGCAGCGCTCGTCCGCCGACGTCGACCTGCTCGTCGCCGTCCAGGCCGACGCCGACGTCGACGATCCGCCCGTCCTCGATCGCCACGTCGGCCCGCGACGGCGCGCTCCCGGTGCCGTCGAGGACCACGCCTCCGGTGAAGACCGTGATCGCCATTCACCCATCTCCCTCTCTCGTTGGACCGTCGGTCGCGCGCCGCGACACCCCGGGCGACGGCGGCAGCGGCTCGCCGAGGAACACGACCTCGAACGCCGCGAGGTGGTGGTCGACGGCCGTGGCGATCGCCTCGGGATCGCCGCTGACGATCGCCGCCAGGTACTCCGGCTGGTTGCGCAGCGCCGCGTCGAAGTCGACGTGGGCGTGGGGGAACGGCTCCCGGACCACGGCCAGCCGGTTGAAGGTCTCCCGCATCGCGGTGGCGAGCAGCGGGTTGCCGGACAGCTCCCCGAGCGCGAGGTGGAAGCGAACGTCCGCCTCGTAGAACTCCTTGTGCTGGCCCACGTACTGGCCGAGGGCGTCGACGAGCTCCTGCAGTCGCGCGAGCCCGGCCTCGCCCGCCCGGCGCGCGGTGGCCAGCGCCGCCGGCAGCTCGAGCGCGCGCCGCATCTCCAGCAGCGAGAGCAGCTCGACGCGCGTCTCGCCGGTGATGCGGCCGAGGACCTGAGGCAGGTTGGCCGGCGAGGCGACGACGATGCCGCCGCTGTTGCCCCGCCGCACCGAGACGATGCCGGCGTCGCGCAGGACGGCGATCGCCTCGCGCACGACGGTGCGGCTCACCGAGAGCTGCTCGGCGAGGTCGCGCTCGCGCGGCAGCAGGTCGCCGGGCTGGTAGAGGCCGCCGCGGATCGCGTCGGCCAGGACGGCGAGCACCTCGTCACCGGCGGTGCGGACGCGCACGGGGTGGAACGCGCCGAGGCCGCGATCGTCATCATGGGCGCTGGGGCTCATAGGTCGATCATATGCACCCTTGACACATAGGTCCATAGGAGTTACCTTCGAACCCAACTTCGGGAGCGAGGCGCGACGAACGGGAACGGAGCCGCCCGTCGCGGCTGCCTCGCTGGGTGAGGAGGAAGTCGATGCGACGTGCGTGGACGCTGCTGCCACTCGCGGGGTGCCTCGTGCTCGCCGCGTGCGGCGGCTCGGGATCCAGTGAGACGGCAGGCGGGACGGGGACCCAGTCGGGCAGCGGCACCAAGGACCCGATCGTGATCGGAGACGCCGCGGCCAAGACCGGCTGGATGGCGGCCTACGACCAGCCGGTTCTCGCCGGCGCCCAGATCGCGGCCGACGAGATCAACGCCAAGGGCGGCGTGCTCGGGCGCAAGATCACCTTCACCGAGGCCGACACGAAGACCGACGCGACCCAAGGCGGCGCGGCGGCGCAGCAGGTCCTGGAGGATGGCGCGGACTTCGTGCTCACCACCTGCGACTACGACCTCGGCGCGCCGGTCGCGCGCGCGGCCAACCAGAAGGGCGTGCTCGCCGTCGGCTGCGCCGGCGGCCTCCAGTTCGGCCTCCAGGGCGTCGGCCCGCTGACCTTCAACACGTACTCGGGCTCGGCGACCGAGGGCGCGCTCATGGCCGAATGGGCCTACAAGACCAAGGGCTGGCGCCACCCGTACCTGCTCAGCCTCACCGGCCTGGAGTACACGAAGTCGGTCTGCACCTACTTCGAGGAGCGCTGGAAGCAGCTGGCGGGCGACGACTCGATCGTCGGCAAGGACACGCTCGACGCCAAGGACACCTCGATCAACGCCCAGGTCTCGCGCCTGCGCTCCGCCCAGGGCAAGGCGGACTTCGTCGTGCTGTGCTCGCTGCCGCCGAGCGGGGCCAGCGCCGTCAAGCAGATCCGCGCGGCCGGCATCGACCTGCCGATCCTCGGCGCCGCCGCCTTCGACGGCTCCTACTGGCTCAACGCGGTGCCGGGCCTGAGCGAGCTGTACTACCCGGCGCTGGGCTCCATCTTCGGCGACGACCCCGACCCCAAGCGCACGGCGTTCTTCAAGGAGTTCGAGACGAAGACCGGCAAGCCGCCGACGCTCGCCTCCTATCCGCTGCTCGGCTACGCGGCGGTCCAGTCGCTCGCCAAGGCCATCGAGCAGGCCGGCGGCACCGACAGCGAGCAGGTCAAGGCGGCGCTCGAGACGTTCAAGGACGAGCCGCTCATCACCGGTCCGACCACGTACACCGACGCCTGCCACATCCCGAGCGGGCGGCCCTACCTGATGATGCAGGTCCAGAAGGGCAAGAACTCCTACACGGGCGAGACCGTCAAGCCGGAGACGGTTCCGCCGGCCCCCTGCTGAGCGTCACGTCCACGAGAGAGAGGAGCAGCAGCACCATGAGCACGGACAACGCGTCGGTCGAGGCCGACCGCGAGGAGATCCTCGCCCGCCACAAGGACTGGTGGGAGGCCAACGCGGGCCTCGACATCCCGCGCATGGCCAACTGCTTCCCCAAGGGGATGAACTACCTGATGTTCAACCTCAACGGGCACCCGTACTTCGGGATCGACGAGAAGGTCAAGCTCTGGGAGTGGTATCAGGAGCAGCTCGAGATCCAGATGGGCGACATGCGCATCATGAAGTTCGAGATCTCCGGCGACATGGCGTGGATCGGCGTCGAGGGCATCTTCCCGCTGCGGGCGATCGGCGCGGCGGGCACCGGCTCGGAGACGTGGCAGCTCGAGGAGGAGAGCGGCTTCGACCCGTTCCGCCTGCGGGCCACCGAGATCTACCGGCGCGACGACGGCGAGGGCAACCCCGTCTGGAAGATGTGGCACTTCCACTGCTCGCCGCTGCCGCCCGAGGACGAGCCGCGCCCGTCGATCGGCGACACCGCCCGTGAGCGTGGCCTGGGCTGGAACCCGTGGGGCGAGCCCCTGCGCGTCGTCGGGGTCTGAGGCCGACCGCACCGCATCACGCCGGCCCGCGGGGACCGTCCCCGCGGGCCGCGACCGCCCACGTGTCCACGCTCACGCACCCCATCCACCGGCACCGCGCGGCGGCGCCCGACGACGGCGCTCTCGAGCTGCACGACGCCCATGTGTCGTTCGCCGGCGTCAAGGCGATCGACGGGGTCGACCTGCGCCTCGACCGCGGCGAGATCCTCGGCCTCATCGGGCCCAACGGGGCCGGCAAGACCACGCTGGTCAACGTCCTCAGCGGCTTCCAGCCGCCCTCGCCCGGGCGCATGACCCTCGACGGCGTCGACGTGACCGGCTGGGCGCCGCGTCGCCTCGCGCACGCCGGCCTCAGCCGGACCTTCCAGGCCGTCCGGCTGTTCGCGCGGCTCACTGTCCGCGAGAACGTCGAGGTCGGGCTCGTCTGCGCCGGCGCCTCGCGCCGGGCCGCGCGCTCCGCGGCGCTCGAGCTGCTCGAGCGCGTCGGGCTCGCTGCCCAGGCCCCGCGCGCCGCCACCGACCTCAGCTACGGCGACGAGCGCAAGCTCGGCATCGCGCGGGCACTGGCGACCGCGCCGCGCTTCGTGCTCCTCGACGAGCCGGCGGCCGGCCTGGACGAGGCCGAGAGCGAGGAGCTGCTGGCCACCCTGGCCGCGATCCGCGCCGACCTCGGCTGCGGCCTGCTCGTCATCGAGCACGACATGGCGCTCATCATGCGGCTGTGCGACCGCGTCCACGTGCTCGACTACGGCCGCACGCTGGCCGTCGGCACGCCCGCGGAGGTCCGCCGCGACCCGGCCGTCCTGGCCGCGTACCTCGGCACGGAGGAGGGCAGCGCGCATGCTCCAGGTGCGTGACCTCGCGGTCCACTACGGCCGCGTGGCCGCCGTGCGCGGGGTGTCGCTCGACGTCCACGAGGGCGAGGTCGTCGGCCTCATCGGGCCCAACGGCGCGGGCAAGACGACGCTGCTGTCGGCGATCGCCGGGCTGATCGCCCCGAGCGCCGGCTCGATCGACTTCGCCGGCGCGTCGGTGCTGAAGCGCTCGCCGGAGGCGATCGTCCGCGCGGGGATCTCACTCGTGCCCGAGGGCCGCCACATCTTCGCGACGCTGTCGGTGGCCGAGAACCTCGAGCTCGGCACCACGGTGCGTGGCGATCGCGAGGGCGCGCAGGCCGACGTCGAGCGGATGCTCGACCTGTTCCCGGTCCTGCGGCGCTACTACCGGTCGTCGGCCGGCATGCTCTCCGGCGGCGAGCAGCAGCAGCTCGCGATCGCGCGGGCGCTGCTGGCCTCGCCGCAGCTGCTGCTGCTCGACGAGCCGTCGCTCGGCCTCGCGCCGCTGGTCGTCGACCAGGTCTTCGACGTCCTCGACCAGCTGCGGGCCGCCGGCGTCACGATCCTGCTGGTCGAGCAGGTGGCCGCCCGCACGGCCGCCTTCGCGGACCGGACCTACGTGCTGCGCACCGGCACGGTCGCGCTGTCGGGGTCGCGCGAGGAGCTCGGCACGCGGGCCGACTTCGCGACCGCCTACCTGGGAGTGGAGGGATAGCTTGGACACGCTCGTCCAGGACGTCGTCGACGCGCTGAGCTTCGGCAGCCTGTACGCGCTGCTGGCGCTCGGGATCGCGCTGATCTTCGGCGTCATGCAGCTCATCAACTTCGCCCACGGCGAGCTGATCATGGTCGGCGGGTACGCGCTGATCTGGTTCGCCGGGGCGCCGCTGCCGGTGCTCGTGGCCGGCGCGGTGATCGTCGCGGTGGCGCTGGCGCTGGGCATGGAGCGGATCGCGTTTCGGCCCGTGCGCGGCGCCGATCCGGCGACCCTGCTGGTCACCTCGTTCGCGGTCAGCTACCTGCTGCAGAACCTGGCGATGGTCGCGTTCGGCTCGCTGCCGAAGTCGACGAACGTCTCGACGGCGCTGTCGAAGACCGTGAACATCGGCTCGATCGCGATCTCGCGGCTGAGCATCGCGGTGATCGTCGCGACGCTCGTGCTGCTCGTGGCGCTCGCGCTGTTCCTCACGCGCACTCGCACCGGGACGCAGATGCGCGCGGCGGCCGAGGACTTCCGAATGGCGCGACTGCTCGGCGTCCGGGCCAATCGCGTGATCGCCATCGCGTTCGCGCTCAGCGGGATGCTCGCCGGGATCGCCGCCGTCGTGCTCGTCGCGCAGACCGGCACCGTGACGCCGACGATGGGCGTCAGCGCGGCGCTGTTCGCGTTCATCGCGACGATCCTCGGCGGGATGGGCAGCCTCCAGGGCGCGGTGCTCGGCGGCTTCATCCTCGGCGCGCTGACCGTGCTGCTGCAGGCGGTGCTGCCGCTGGAGCTGCGGCCCTACCGCGACGCGTTCACGTTCGCCGCGGTCATCGCGATGCTCGTCATCCGCCCGCAGGGCCTGATCGTCGCGCGCTCGCGCGTGACCCGGGTGTGATCGGGATGGTCGCGACCTTCCTGCAGCGCAACGGCACGCCGATCGTGCTCGGCGCGATCGTCGTGCTCGTCGCGCTCATCTTCTTCGGGATCTCGGGCCAGCTCGACTACGTCGTGGTCAGCGGCCTCGTGAACCTCGTGGTGGTCGTCGGGCTCTACGTGTTCGTCGGCAACTCCGGCGTGTTCTCGTTCGGCCACATCAGCTTCATGGCGGTCGGGGGCTACGCGGCGGGGCTGCTGTCGATCCCCGAGACCACCAAGAAGGTCCTGCTGCCCGACCTGCCGGGCTTCCTGGCCACGACCACGCTGGCGCCGGCGCCGGCGATCCTCGCCGGCGGCGTCGCGGCGGCGATCTTCGCGCTCGTGTGGGCGGTGCCGCTCATGCGGCTATCAGGGCTGACGGCGGCGCTGGGCACGTTCGCCATGCTGCTCATCACGAACGTGGTGGCGATCAACTGGCAGGCGGTCACCCACGGCACCGCGGGCGTGACCGCGATCCCGACGGCGACCACGCGCGACACCGCGCTGATCTGGGCGCTGGTGGCGATCGCCTGCGCGTGGATCTTCCAGCAGTCGCGGACCGGCCTGCGGCTGCGCGCCGCGCGCGAGGACGACGTGGCGGCCAGCGCCACCGGCGTGCGCGTGGCGCGCGAGCGCGGGGTCGCGTTCGTCGTCAGCGCGTTCCTGGTCGGGATCGGCGGCGGGCTGTTCGCGATGCAGCTGGGCACGATCACGCCCGACGCGTTCTTCCTGCCGATCACCTTCCTGACGATCGCGATGCTCGTCGTCGGCGGGATCACGTCGCTCTCGGGCGCGGTGGTCGGCACGCTCGTGCTCACCGCCGTGGCGGAGGTGCTGCGCCGGGTGGAGACGACCGTGGACCGGCCGGGGCTGCGCGAGGTGGGGCTGGCGGTCGCCATGCTGGCGATCCTCGTCCTGCGCCCGCAGGGCCTGATGGGCGGGCGCGAGCTGGGGTGGCCGAGCCGACTGCGGTGGCGGCGGGCGCCGGAGGGCGATCCGGCCGTTGATTGATGGATCACGAGTGCAAGGAGACGTCACGATGAGCAACGACCGCTCCCCCGTCGGCCTGGTCCTCGGGAGCGCGCTGGCGCCCGAGCGCATCCAGGAGGTCGCGGTCTCCGGCGAGCGGCTCGGCTTCGGCCAGCTGTGGCTGGCCGAGGACTACTTCTTCACCGGCGGCATCTCCGGCGCCGCCGCCGTGCTGGGGGCGACCAAGGAGATCCCGGTCGGCCTGGGCATCGTGTCGGCGATGGTCCGCCACCCGGCGGTGCTGGCGATGGAGCTGGCGACGCTGGCGCGGATGTACCCGGGGCGCGTGCTGCCCGGCATCGGCCTCGGCGTGCCGCACTGGCTGGGGCAGATGGGCGTCAACCCGCGCTCGAGCCTGACCGCGATGCGCGAGTGCTTCACCTCGCTGCGCGCGCTGCTGGGCGGCGAGGAGGTCACGAGCGCCGGCGACTACTTCTCCTTCGACAAGGTCGCGCTGACCTACCCGGTGGAGGGCGAGCAGCTCCCGCTGTTCAGCGGCGTGATGGGGCCGAAGATGCTCCAGCTCGCCGGCGAGACCGCCGACGGCACGATCCTCTCGGTCCTGGCCAGCCCGCAGTACGTGCGCTGGGCGCGCGAGCAGATCGCCGCGGGCGCGGCGCGCGCCGGCCGCGAGGACGAGCACCACCGGATCTCGACGTTCGCGCTGTTCGCCATCGACGAGGACGGTGAGCGCGCCCGCGCGGCGGTCCGGCCGCTCGTGGCCTTCTACCTGGCGACCGTGGCCGAGAGCGCGTTGGTCCGCGCCTACGGTGTCACCGACCAGGTGCTCGAGCTGGCCAAGGACGGGGTCGACGCGGTGGAGGCGGCGATGCCCGACCAGTGGGTCGAGGACCTCGCCATCGCCGGCACCCCGGCCGAGTGCGCCGAGAAGGTCGAGCGGCTGCTCGACGCCGGCTCGGACACCGTCGAGCTCTTCCCGGTGCCGCCGGAGCGCGCGGCGGACCTGATCGAGCTGGCGGCGGCGGAGATGCTGCCGCGGATCGCTCCGCGCGCGGTGGAGCCGGCCTGATGCAGCCGTTCTCGATCCAGGGACCGGCCGGCCGGCTGCACGGCTGGACGGCCGGCCCGCGCGACGCCGACGCGCTGGCGGTCCTCTTCGCCCATCCGATCAACCTGCGCGGCGCATGCTGGGAGCGGGTCGCGGCGCGGATCGACCGCTTCGCGGTGATGCCCGACCTGCGCGGCCACGGCCAGTCCGACGCGGCCGGTCCGTACGGCTTGGAGGAGTGGGGCGCCGACCTGCTCGCGGCGCTGGACCACCACGAGCTGGAGCGGGTCCACGTGGTCGGCGGGTCGCTGGGCGGGCCGTTGTCGGTGTACCTCGCGGCGACGGTGCCCGACCGGGTCGCGTCGATCACCGCGATCGGCAGCGCGCTGAAGATCGAAGGCGACGACGTCAGCGCGGTGCTGGCCGTCCTGCGCGAGAAGGGCGTGCAGGGGATGTTCCGCGAGGTCATCCCGCAGATCTCGGTGGCGCCCGGGACCGACCAGGCGATCATCGACGACATCCTCGAGCTCGCCAACCCCAATGACGTCGAGACGGTTGGCGCGATCTGGGGCGCGACGATCGCGGCCGACTCGGCGCCGCTGGCCGGCGACGTGCGCTGCCCGGCGCTGGTGCTCTCGGGCGAGCACGATCTGACGTGCACGGTCGAGCAGGGCCGGGCGATGGCCGCGGCGCTCGGGGCGCCGTTCCAGGTGCTCGACGGCGTCGGGCACCTACCGATGGTCGAGGCGCCGGCCCCGCTGGCCGCGGCGGTCGCGGCGCACCTCGACGCGAGCGAGGCGCGCGCGTGACCTACTCGCTCGTCGCCCGCGACCCGGCCACCGGGGCGCTCGGCGTCGCCGTCCAGTCGCACTTCTTCGCGGTCGGGCGGCTGGTGACGTGGGCGGAGGCCGGCGTGGGGGCGGTGGCGACGCAGTCGTTCGTCGATCCCGGCTACGGGCCGCTGGCGCTGGGGCTGCTGCGCGAGGGGGCTTCGGCGTCCGACGCGTTGGCGGCGCTCGTGGCGCGCGACGCGCAGCCGGAGCTCCGCCAGGTCGCGGTCGTCGATGCGAGCGGGCGGACGGCGGCGCACACGGGGACGGGCTGCGTCGCCGAGGCGGGCGCGCGGGCCGGCGACGGCGTCAGCGCGCAGGCCAACATGATGGAGCGCGCGACCGTGCCGGGCGCGATGGTCGCGGCCTACGAGCGGGCCGACGGGCCGTTCGCCGACCGGCTGCTCGCCGCCCTGGACGCCGCCGAGGCCGAGGGCGGCGACATCCGGGGGCGCCAGTCGGCGGCGATCCTCGTGGTCGCCGCGGAGCGGACGGAGCGGCCGTGGGAGGGCGTCGAGCACGACCTGCGCGTCGACGACCACGCCGAGCCGCTGGCCGAGCTGCGGCGGCTCATGGCGTACGACCGCGCGTACGGGCTGCTCGGCGCGGCGCTGTTCCAGCCGGGCCGCGTGACCGGCGAGTACGCGCTGGACGACGCCGGCCTGGAGGCGGCGCTGGCCGACCTCGACGCCGCGCAGCGGACGCTGGGCGCGAACGTCGAGCCGACGTTCTGGCGCGGCGTCCTGCTGGGCCGCGCCGGGCGCGTGGCCGAGGCACGCGCGGCGTTCGAGCAGGCGGCGCGCGGCCGTCCGCAGCTGCTGGCCTTCGCGCGGCGGCTGCCCGCCGCGGGCCTGGTCGGCGAGGAGGTCGTCGCCGGCCTGGGGCAGACCGAGCCGACCGAGAGAGGAGCGCCTGGATGAGGCGTCGCGTGTTCTTCTTGACCCACCTGCGCGAGGGCATCGACCCCGCCGCCTACGAGCGCTTCCTGCGCGACGTCGACTACCCGCGCACGCAGGAGCTGCTGCCGGTGAGCCGTTACGTCGCCACCCGCATCGAGGGTCGCGCGGTCTCCGAGGGCGACGTGCCGTACGCGTACATCGAGGTGCTCGACATCGAGGACGTCGAGGCCTACCGGGCGGCGTTCGCCAACCCCAGCCCGGAGGTCGGCGAGCTCATCGCGCAGGTCTTCAGCTACGTCGACGAGAAGCGGGCCATCGACCTCATCGGGGAGGTGATCGAGTGACGACGCTCGACGCGACGCTGTACGACCGCTTCGCCTGGTGGCTGGCGGCCATCGAGGCCCGCGACCTCGCGGTGCTGGAGGACACGATCCACCCGGACTGGATCTACACCGACTACACCGGGCACGTCCATGATCGCGACGAGTACTTCGAGATCGTCCGCACGCTCATCCAGGACGGCCACGAGACCGAGCTGCTCGAGCTCCGGGCGCAGCGCCTGGCCGACGACCTGGCGCTGGCCACCGGCCGCTACACGTCGCGCGGCGTGCTCGCCAACGGCCGTCGCAACGAGCAGGACAGCGTCTTCACCGCGGTGTGGCGGCGCGACGGCGATCGGTGGCGCTGCCTGGCCCACCAGGCGACGAACATCGGTGACGCCGTGATGGAGATGTGACGCTACCGCTGGGCGTACTGCGCGTAGCCGCCGAAGTCGACGGCGACGCACGGCTCGTCGCCCACCACCCACGCGTCGTGGCCGGGGGCGATCGATGCGACGTCGCCCGGGCCGACCTCGACCTCGGCGCCGTCGTTCATCGCGACATGCATCCGCCCGGAGATGCAGTACAGGAGATGCGGGGCCTGGCAGGTGTCGGTGCCCGCGATCGGCTTGACGTGCTCGGACCAGCGCCACCCGGGCTCGAACGTCCCGTACAGGACTGGGTGCTCGCCGACGTTGACCACCGCGGCCTGCCCCTTGTCGACGAACTGGCGCGTCTCATCGGGAGACGTGACGCTCTTGACCTCGACCGACGCCATGATGACCTCCTCGGCTCGTCTGGTCAGGTTGGAGCGAGCTTCTCACCACGCGCCAGCCAGGGCAAGGGCACAGCGGGCGCGCCATCATGTCCGAGGATGACCGCCCGCGAGCTGCGTGACGCCTGCCTGGCCCAGCTGGGCGCGACCGAGGAGTTCCCGTTCGGGGCGTCGTCCCCGTCGGTCTTCAAGGTCGGCGGGAAGGTCTTCGCGATCAGCCAGCTGGACGCCACGCCGCTGTGCGTGAGCGTCAAGTGCGAGCCGCTCCTGGCCGAGCAGCTGCGGGCGACGTATCCCGAGATCCGGCCCGGATACCATCTCAACAAGCGCCATTGGAACACGGTCACGGTCGACGGCGCCCTGCCGGATCGGATGGTGCTCGACCTGATCGAGGACTCCTACGACCTCGTGGTCGACGGGCTGCCGAAGGCGCGCCGCCCCGTGCGCCGCTCGGCGTGAGCGACCGCGGCCCTCCGCTACGGTGGCCGCCAACGCAGGCCGGAGGGGAAGGAGTGGCGTGAAGGAGGTCCAGGAGTTCGTCGATGCGCTCGCGGCGCAGCTCGGGCGGCCCGTCGGGCTGGACGATCGCCGGTTCCGGGCGCTGGCCTACAGCTCGCACGGCGACGACGTGGACCCCGTCCGGCGCGACTCCATCCTGCGCCGCGAGGCGCCGAGCGCGGTCCAGGACTGGCTGCACTCGCTGGGGGTCGCCGGCGCGGCCGACCACCAGCGCGTCCCTCGCAACGACGAGCTCGCGATGGCGGCCAGGGTGTGCGTGCCGGTGCGCTTCCAGGACACGCTGCTGGGCTTCCTGTGGCTCATCGACGAGCCCGAGCCGCTGGCCGAGGCCGCGCTGGAGGCCTCGCGCCGGTGCGCGGGCGAGCTGGGCGCGGAGCTGTTTCGCATCCGCCAGCTCGACAGCGAGGAGCGCGCGCGGGAGGCGCAGCTCGTGCGGCGCCTGCTCGCGGGGACCGCCGCCGGTGACCTGGCGCCCGGGACGCTCGACGGCGGGCTCGCCGCTGCCACCCGCTACGCCGTCCTCGTTGCGCAGGTCCGCCGCGACGCCGCGGCCCAGCCGCTGACCGCGGCGGGGATCCGGCTCGCCGCCGCCGCGGAGACGATCCGGCGGCGCAGCGCCCCGCACCGGCTGCTGCTGGCGATCGACGACGAGCAGCTGGCGGCCGTCCTCGCCTACGACGACGCCGACGAGCCGCGCCGCCGGGCCGACGCGCTGCTCGCCGCCGCGCGGGAGCAGATGACGGACGGTTGGCAGGTGGCGGTCGGCATCGGCGCGGAGCGCGCCGCGGCGACCGATCTGCGCGGGTCCTACCTCGAGGCGCGCGACGCGGTGCACCTCGGGCTGCGCGTCGCGGCGTACGGACCGGTCGTCCACTGGGAAGACCTGGGTGCCGACGCCACGATCGCGGCGCTGGTCGGCGACCGCGATCCCGCGACGCTGCTGCCGGCGCCGCTGCGTCGGTTGCAGGCCGATCGCGATGCCGAGCTGCTGCTGGCGACGTTGGAGGCCTACCTCGAGCACGCGGGCGACGCACCGGCGGCGGCCGCCGCGCTGTTCGTGCACCGCGCCAGCCTGTACCGCCGCCTGCGTCGCATCGAGGACGTCGCCGGCGTCGACCTGCGCCGTGGCGACGACCGGCTGCAGCTCCAGCTCGGCCTGCGGCTGCGGCGCCTCGCCGGGCGCTGACGCACGCCGCGCGACAAGTGTCGCGCGGCCTCGTTGGAACGCGCGACAGCAGGCTCCAGCCGGGCTCTCGGAGCGCGCTTACGCTCCGCCGCATGAGCACCCCCGACCTCGATCGCGAGTTCGATCACGAGCAGCTGGAGGTCTTCCGCGACCCAGCGACCGGCGTCACCGGTGCCGTGGCGATCCACTCGACCGCGCTCGGCCCGGCGATGGGCGGCCTGCGCCTGCGCGCGTACCCGACGCCGTCCGCCGCCGCCACCGACGCGCTGCGCCTCGCCCGCGCGATGTCGCTGAAGAACGCGGCTGCCGGGCTTGACCTCGGCGGCGGCAAGGCGGTGCTGATCGACGACGGCCGCTGGGGCGAGCGCGACGTGCGCAGCCCCCGCATGCGCGCCGTCGGCCGAGTCGTCGAGCGGCTCGGCGGGCGCTACGTGACCGCCGAGGACGTCGGCACCACGCCCGCCGACATGGACGACATCGCTGCGGAGACCCGCTGGGTCTCCGGCCGGCCGGTCGACCGTGGCGGGCGCGGCGACCCCTCGCCGGCCACCGCGCGCACGGTCTTCGGCGCGATCGTCGAGGCGGTCCGCCTGCGGCTCGGCGCCGAGACGCTCATCGGCGTGCGCGTCGGCGTCCAGGGCGTCGGACATGTCGGCTCGGTGCTCGTGGAGCTGCTGCGGGCGGCGGGCGCGGAGGTCGTGCTGACCGACGTCGACGGCGACCGCGCCGCCGCCGTCGCGGCCGCCCACGGCGCCGAGGCGGTGCCGCTGCGCGGCTTCCTGGCCCGCGACGTCGACGTGCTCGCGCCGTGCGCGCTGGGGGAGGCGATCGGGCCCGAGGAGCTCCCCGGGCTGCGCTGCACGGTCATCGCCGGCGCCGCGAACAACCCGCTCGCCGACCCCGCCGGAGCCGCCGAGCTCGCTGCCGCCGACATTCTCTACGTCCCCGACTTCCTGGCCAACTGCGGCGGCATCATCCACGTCGGCGCCGAGGTCCTCGGCTTCGACGACGCCGAGGTCGAGCGCCGCATCGAGGCGTCGATCGCCCGCACCGGCGCGCTGCTGCGCGAGGCGCGCGCGACCGGCCGGCTGCCCCAGGACCTCGCGGTCGAGCGGGCGCAGGCGCGCCTGCGCGGCGAGGGCGCGGAAGCCCCGGCTCCGGCGGCGGTCGCCTGATGGCCACGCGAGGCACGGCGCGGGGCGACGCCGACGCCACGGCCGGCGCCGGCGACCTCCTCGACGACCAGGATCGCGTCGGGCTGCTGCGGACGATGCAGCTCATGCGCGCCGTCGAGGAGCGCGGGATGAAGCTCTACCAGCAGGGCAAGGTCCCCGGCTCGTTCTACGACGGGCGCGGGCAGGAGGCGATCAGCGTCGGCGCGACCTACGCGCTGGCGGGCGACGACCCGGTCTGCTCGCCGCTCATCCGCGACCTCGGCGCCCACCTCGTCCGCGGCACCGACCTCGCCGAGATCTTCCGCCACTACATGGGCCGCGAGAACGCGCTCAGCCGCGGGCGCGAGGGCAACGTCCACTTCGGCGACCGGCGCCTGGGCGTGGTGGGCATGGTGTCGATGCTGCCCGACATGATGGTCGTCGCCGCCGGCCTGGCGATGGCCTTCCAGATGCGGGGCGAGCGGCGCTGCGCGCTGACGTTCTTCGGCGACGGCGCGACGTCGCGCGGCGACTGGCACGAGGCGATGAACTGGGCGGCGGTCGACCGCCTGCCGCTCGTGCTCGTGCTGGAGAGCAACCAGCTCGCGTACTCGACACCGCCCGAGCGGCAGTTCGCGGTCGCGCCGATCGAGCGAGCCGCCGGCTACGGCATCCCCGCGGTCAGCGTCGACGGCAACGACGTCGAGGCGGTCTTCGGCGCGGTGTGGCGGGCGCGCGAGCGGGCGCTCGCCGGCGAGGGGCCCACGCTCGTCGAGGCGGTCACGATGCGCATGCACGGCCACGGCGCGCACGACGACGCCCGCTACGTGCCGGCCGAGCAGCTCGAGGCGTGGGCGGCGCGCGATCCGATCGCTCGCTACGCCGCGGCGCTCGAGGAGCGCGGCGTGGACGTCGCGGCGCTGCAGGCGTCGGTGGCGGCCGAGGTCGAGGCGGCGGTGGAGGCCGCGCTGGCCACGCCGATGGCCGACCCGGCGAGCGCCGCCACGGACGTGTTCTGCGAGGGCGAGCCGGAGCCGCTGGGGCGCGGCCGCGCCCCGTGGTCGGGCTTCGCGGAGGCGGCGTGATGGCGCGGCGGACCTACCTGCAGGCGATCTCCGACGGGCTGCGTGAGGAGATGCGCGCGGACGAGCGCGTCTTCGTCATGGGCGAGGACGTCGGGGCGTTCGGCGGCGCGTTCAAGGTCACCGACGGGCTGCTGGAGGAGTTCGGCGCCACGCGCGTGCGCGACACGCCGATCGCCGAGGCCGGGATCGTCGGCACCGCGGTCGGTGCGGCGCTCGCCGGGCTGCGCCCCGTCTGCGAGATGCAGTTCGCGGACTTCGTCGCGTGCGGCTTCGACCAGCTCGTCAACGTCGCCGGCAAGATGCACTACCGCCTGGGGCTGGCCGTGCCGATCGTGGTGCGGCTGCCCAGCGGCGGCGGGTTCTCGGGCGGCCCCTTCCACTCGCAGAGCCCCGAGGCGTGGTTCATGCACGCGCCCGGGCTGAAGGTCGTGGCGCCGTCGACCCCCGAGGACGCCAAGGGCATGCTGATCGCCGCGATCCGCGACCCCAACCCGGTCGTCTTCCTCGAGCACAAGCACCTGTACCGCCGGGTGAAGGGCGACGTGCCGGAGGGCACCTACGCGACGGCGCCGCGGGCGCGGGTCGCGCGCGAAGGGCGTGACCTCACCGTCGTCGCCTACGGCGCGATGGTCCACGCCGCCCTCGAGGCCGCCGAGGCCATCGCGACCGACGGCGGCGCTTCGATCGAGGTGCTCGACCTGCGCTCGCTCGTGCCGCTCGACGAAGCGGCGATCCTCGCGTCGGTCCGCAAGACGTCGAAGGTGCTCGTCGTCGACGAGGCCAACCGCACGTGCGCCGCCGGCGCCCAGGTCGCCGCGCTCATCGCCGACCGCGGCTTCGACGACCTCGACGGCCCCGTGCGGCGCCTGGCGACGCCCGACGTGCCGATCCCGTTCAGCCCCCCGCTCGAGCAGGCGCTCCTGCCGGGCGCCGACTCGATCCGCGAGGCCATCCGTGAGCTCCTCGACTACTAGCGCCCTCGTCGACGTCGTCATGCCGGCGATGGGGACGTCCGTCGCGGAGGGGACCGTCGTGCGCTGGGCGAAGGCGGTCGGCGAGGCGGTCGCCGCCGACGAGACGATCTGCGAGGTCTCGACCGACAAGGTCGACACCGAGTGCCCGTCGCCGGCCAGCGGCGTCGTCGCCGAGATCCTGGTGGCCGAGGGCGAGACGGTCGACGTCGGAACGGTGCTGGCGCGGCTGGCGGTCGAGGGCGGGGCCGCGGCGCCGGGAGCCGCGTCGGACGGTGACGCCGCCGGGCCCCCCGCTGCTGCGCCGGGCGGTGGCGCCGCGGCGCCCGCCGGCGCCCGCCGCTCCTCGCCGGTCGTCCGCCGCATGGCCGCCGCCCACGGGCTGGACCTCGCGACGATCGCCGGCACCGGCCGCGACGGCCGGATCACGAAGCGCGACGTCCTCGCGCACCTCGAGGCCGCCGGGGCGGAGCGTCCGCTGCACTCCGAGTCGCCCTATCGGCCGGACCCGCAGCCGGTCGCCGCGGCGCCGGTCGACGGCGGCGTCGCCGAGCCGCTCTCCCGCATCCGCCAGGCGATCGGCTCGGCGATGCGGCGGTCGCTCGACACCGCGGCGACCTGCCACACGGTCGTCGAGTGCGACATGTCGCGCGTCGAGGCGCGGCGGCGGGAGCTGGGCCTGACCGCGCTGCCGCTCGTCGCCCGCGCCGTCGTCGACACCCTGCGCGCGTTCCCCGAGCTCAACGCGACGCTCGACGGGACGACCATCACCCGCCACGAGCGCGTGCACCTCGGGATCGCCGTCTCGCTCGGCGCCGACGGGCTCATCGTCCCGGTCGTCCACGATGCGCAGGACCTGTCCGAGGAGGGCCTCGGCCGTCGCATCAAGGATCTGGCGACCCGGGCGCGGGCCAAGCAGCTGGCCCCCGACGAGGTCCGGGGCGCGACGTTCACGATCACCAACCCCGGCGCGGCCGGCGCGATCCTCGCGACCCCGATCATCGACGTGCCCCAGGTCGCGATCCTCGACCTCGAGGCGATCGTCCGGCGTCCGGTCGTCGTGACCGACGCGAGCGGGGCGGAGGCGATCGCGATCCGCCCGATGGTGAACCTCATCCTCGGCTGGGACCATCGCGCGCTGGACGGCGTCTACGCCGCGCAGTTCCTGACCGCGCTGCGCGGCCGCCTGGAGGGCTGAGGCCGGCCGCCGCTCAGGTCGCGACGGCGTCCGGCACGCGGGCGCCGCGCCCGTGCGGTCGCGGCGCCGCGGCGGTCGGCGCGAGCAGCACGACGAGCAGGCCGGCGAACGCGAGCAGCGCGGTCGCGGCCCGCAGCGACGTCAGCTCCGCCAGCCCGCCGACGAGCGGCGGTCCGGCGAGGAAGCCGAGGTAGCCGAGCGTGGAGACGGCGGCCAGCGCGGGGCCGGTCGGCATGCCCGGCTGGTCGGCTCCGGCGCGAAACAGCGTCGGCACCACGCCGCTGAGACCGAGGCCGAGCGCCGCGAAGCCGACCAGCGCCGCCGGCGCGGTGCCGATCGCCAGCGCCGCGCCGAAGCCGACGGCAGCCAGCGCGCCCGAGCGGCGCAGCAGCCCGACCGCGCCCCAGTGCGCCCACAGCCGGTCGGCCACGAGCCGCCCGCCGCCCATGCCGACCGAGAAGATCGCGTAGGCGATCGCCCCGATCGCCGCCGAGCCGGCGAGCTCGTCGCGGACGAGCTTCGCGCTCCAGTCCGACGCGCCGCCCTCGGCCATGAGGCAGAAGAAGCACGCCAGCCCGAGCAGCACGAGCCGCGCCGGCAGCCGCCGCCACGCCACCTTGGGCGCGGCCGCCTGTGGGTCCTCGTCGCGGGCGAGCAGCGGACGGATCGCCAGCAGGCCGGGGAGGCCGAACAGCAGCGCGGCGAACACGATGTGGGGCAGCGGCGCGACGTGCAGCGCGGCGGCCAGCGCGCCCAGGCCGGCGCCGGCGAACCCGCCGAACGAGAACGCGGCGTGCAGCGACGAGAGGATCGGCCGATGCAGCCGCCGCTCGATCGTCATGCCCTGGGCGTTCATCGCGAGGTCCAGCGTCGAGTTCGCCGCGCCGACGAGCACGAGGGTCGCGGCCAGCGCGGGCACCGATCCCGTCAGCGTCGGCGGCACGACCGCGACCATGAGCGCGATCACGCCGGCCAGGCAGAACGTCCGGCTGCTGCGGCCGGGCAGCAGCCGCCCGACGATCGGCATCGTCACGACCGCGCCGAGCGCCGGCGCCAGCAGGGCCAGGCCGAGCGCGCCGGTCGACGCGTCCACGCGGTCCGACAGCGCCGGGATGCGCGCCGCCCACGACGCGAACAGCGCGCCGTTGACGAAGAAGACGACGGTGATCGCGGCGCGCAGGCTCACGCGCGCAGCACCTCGATCCCCACCGCGCGGTAGGGCTCGAGCGCCGCGTCGGCGACCTCCGCGTCGGTGACCAGGTGGGTGACCTCGCTCAGCGGCGCGACGACGAAGGCCATCGCCGTGCCGAGCTTGTCGTGGTCGGCGAGCGCGACGACCGACGCGGCGCCCTCGATCATCGCCGCCTTGACGTGGCGCTCCTCGATGTCGTTCGTCGTCACGCCGATCTCCGGGTGCAGGCCGCAGATCCCGAGGAAGACGACGTCGGCGCGGATCGCGCGCAGCGACTCGATCGCGTCGGCGCCGACGGTGACGAGCGAGCGGGGCCGCAGCGTGCCGCCGACGACCGTGACCTCCAGGCCGGGATGGTCGGCGAGCTCGACCGCGATCGGCGGGCTGGTCGTGACGACGGTGGCGCGCAGGTCGTCGCGCAGGCCGCGCGCGACCTCCAGCGTCGTGGTGCCGCCGTCGATGACGACGACGTCGCCGTCGCGGACGAGCGTCGCCGCGTGGCGCGCGATCGACGCCTTGGCCGCCGGCGCCCGGCGCGCGCGGGCGGCGAACGGCGCGGCGTCGCCGTGGCGGGGCAGCGCGCCGCCGTGGACGCGGCGCAGCAGCCCGGCGTCGTCCAGCTCGCGCAGGTCGCGCCGGATCGTGTCCGAGGAGACGTCGAGCTCGGAGGTGAGGTCCGCGGCGAGCACGCGTCCCTGCGTGCGCAGCCGATCGAGGATGAGCGCACGCCGCTCGTCGGTCAGCATGCTGCCCGAGGTTACACGAACGTGCACGAACAGGCACATTCAGGCAGCGGCCGCCTCCCGGCCCGGCGGCGGAAGGGCCGACGCGCGGTCAGCTCACATCGGCGATCACCGTGCCGACGAGCTCGCGGATCGCCGGCGATGCCTTCGCCGTCGAGCCGCTGTCGAACGGCGGCTGCGGGTCGTACTCGATGCCGAGCTGGATCGCCTGGGCGAGCTCCGGGCCGGCGATGCGCGCCGCGAGCGTCAGCGCCATGTCGATCCCCGACGACACGCCGGCGCTCGTGATGACCTTGCCCTGCTCGACGACGCGCTCCTCGGTCACCTCGGCGGCCCACCGCTCGAGCAGTCCGAGGGCGGCGAAGTGGCTCGTGGCCCGCAGGCCGTCGAGCACGCCGGCCGCGCCGAGCAGGAGCGAGCCGGTGCAGACGGAGGTCGTCCAGGTCGACGTCTCGTGCGCGGCGCGGATCCAGCCGACGAGCCGCTCGTCGTGGAGCGCGGCCCACGTCCCGGTCCCGCCCGGCACGACGATCACCTCCGGTGCAGGCAGCTCATCGAGCGTCGCGTCGGCGACGATCGAGAGGCCGCGGTCCGTCCGGTATGGGCGCGCCTCGGCGCCGAGCCATCGCACGCGCGCCCCCGGCAGGCGCGCCAGCACCTCGTAGGGGCCGACGGCGTCCAGCGCGGTGAAGCGGTCGTAGAGCGGGATGGCGACGTCCATGCGCTCCATGGTCTCGCGCGGCGCCGACCGCGACAAGCCTCCGCTAGCGAGCGGATTCGGCCAACCGTGAGAGATGCGCCCGCCAGGTCCCCTCGGTGTGGGTGAGCGAGCGTCCATGGAAGGCGTGGACGAGCGCGCCGCGCGGGCCGCGCGGGTGGAGCTCGAGCGCGAGGTCGATGGCCGCCTGCTCGCCCTCCTCGCGTGCCAGCAGGTCGATCACCGTGCCGCCGAGCAGGATCGCGTCGCGCGGCGCCGGCGGGAAGGCGGGCGGCGGACCCTCGTGCAGCCGGCGCGCGATCGCGGGCCGGGCGAGGGCGGTCTGCCCGGACGCCCAGGCGCCGACGCCCTCGACGAGCCACGCCCAGCGCCACGCGCGCACGAGCGTGCCGATCCGCGCCGGCGGCGGCAGGCGCGGGCTGGCGGCGCCGACGGCCAGCCGCGCGTAGAGCGCGCTCGGCGTCAGCGCCAGCAGCTCCCGCGAGCCCTCGGCACCGCTGGCCCGCGCCTCCAGCAGCGGCGGCGTGAGGACGTGGACGTCGGTGCCCGAGAGCGCGCCCGCGACGTAGCGGCGCGACGCGGGCGCCGTCAGCCGGCGGCGCAGCGGCAGCGCCGGCCGAGCCATCGCCAGCTGGCCTTCGGACCCGTGGAGGACGACGGCGACGTCCTCGGGCAGCGACGGCAGCAGCGGCTCCAGCCGGGCGCGCATCGCTTCGAGCTGCGCGAGCACGGCGGTCGCGTGCTCGGCGTCCTGCTCGGCGTGGCGCGCCGTGAAGTGCGCCGACGCCGTCTCCAGCCACGAGCTCACGCCCGGGAGCTTCGCCGCCGGCGTGCCACGCCCTGCCCGCGACGTGCGCTCCAGCGACCGCTGTGGCTGGCCTCACCCACCGTGACCGCCGAATTCGGCGATCCGCACGCGTTGCGGGCTGGCCAGGCGTGCGGCGGCGGTGCGGCGCTCCTGCGCCGAGCGGCTGGCTGGGGCGAATGCGCTCCAGGTGAACCAGTGGCCGAATCCGCGTTGCAGCGTCTGCGGGCCGCGCATCGTCAGCTGGCCGGCGCGCATCGCGCCGCCCAGCTCGGCCCGTCCCAGGTAGACGCGGTAGAGCGTGGTGGTGTCGACGGTGACCGCAAGGTCGACGTCGAAGCCGGGATGCTGGAGGCAGACGGAGACCTCGGCGGGCTCGAGGACCATCCAGTACCGCCGCTTGGGGTCGCGAAAGTCGAACTGAACCACGGTTCGGTCGGGTGGGAGCCGGAGGCGATCGACGTGGCGGGCCATCCAGACGATCAACAGGTCGGGATCGAGCTCCTCGGGGCGCGGCTCGGTGAACGACCACGTCGCCCCCCACTCGCCGATCGCCTGCACGACCGGCTGGAGGTCACGGCCGGCGGGTGTGAGGCGATATGCGAGGGTGCGACCTTGGGGGCCCTTCCGGCGCTCGATGACCTCGGCCCGCTCGAGCGCGCGCATGCGGTCGGCGAGCACCGAGCGCGAGATCCCGGGGAGGCCGCGTTGGAGCTCGTTGAAGCCGCTCGCGCCGCCGAGCATCTCGCGCACGATCAGCAGCGTCCAACGGTCGCCGAGGACCTCGGTCGCCTTGGCGACCGGGCAGTACTGCGCGTAGCTGCGCACCGCACTGCCCATGCTAGCCGCGGATCGGCCAACAGGTCTGCTCCTCGAACCGGTTGGTTCGAAGGGAGAACTAGGCAGCTCGGGCCGGCAAGCCTACGTTGCTCGCATGCCTACCCGGACGCCGCTATCCGAGGCGTCGATCGCCTTCGACCAGCTCGGCGGGTCGCTCCGCGGAGAGCTGCTGCTGCCGACCAGCCCCGGCTACGACGCTGCCCGCAGGATCTGGAATGGCGCGATCGACCGCCATCCGGCCTGCATCGCCCGCTGCACAGGCGTTGCCGATGTGGTCTCGGCAGTGCGCTTCGCGTGCGACCACGACCTGGAGATCGCCGTCCGGGGCGGCGGCCACAACGTGGCCGGCACCGCGGTGTGCGACGACGGGGTCGTGATCGACCTCTCGGCGATGCGGAGCGTGTGGGTCGACCCCGGCGGTCGCACGGCCTGGGTGCAGGCCGGTGCGCTGTGGGGCGACGTCGATCACGAGACGCAGGCCCACGGTCTAGCCACCACCGGCGGCATCGTGGGCCACACCGGCGTCGCCGGGCTGACCCTCGGCGGCGGCATCGGCTTCCTCATGCGCAAGCACGGGCTCACCGTCGACAACCTGCTGGCCGCCGAGGTGGTCACCGCCGAGGGCAGCATCGTCCGGGCGTCCGCCGACGACCACCCCGATCTGTTCTGGGCGCTGCGAGGCGGCGGCGGAAACTTCGGCGTCGTCACGTCGTTCCGGTTCGCGCTGCATCCCCTCGGCCCGACCGTGATGGCCGGGCCCGTCTTCTGGGCGGCCGACGACACCACCGACGTGCTGCGCTTCTACCGGGACTTCGCCGCCGAAGCGCCTGACGAGCTCGGCAGCGTCGTCAGGCTCGGCACCGTCCCCCCGCTGCCGGTCGTCCCCGAGGACCTGCACTGGCGGCCGGCCATCGCCGTCATCTGCTGCTACGCCGGCGCCGTCGACGACGGCGAGCGTGCGGTACGGGCCCTCCGCCGGTTCGGGACGCCGTTGGTTGACCTCCTCGCGCCCTCGGCGTACGTCGCCTTCCAGGGCGGCTTCGACGACACCGTCCTCCACGGGTGGCACTACTCCTGGAAGGCGACGAACCTCGCCGGCCTCTCCGACGACGCCATCGCCGTCATCGCCGATCGCGCCTACGCCGCCAGCTCGCCGAGGTCGTACGCGGCGATGTTCCATTTGGGGGGCGCCGTCGCCCGCGTCTCCCGGGATGCCACCGCCTACGCCGGTCGCGACGTGGCCCACGCGATCGTCATCGACGCCGTGTGGCTCCCTGACGAGTCCGGCGAGCACGCCGCGGCCGAGACCGCATGGGCGCGGCGGTTCCTCCATGCCCTGCAACCGCACCGCGCCGGGGGCGTCTACGTCAACTTCCTGGATTCCGACGACGATGCCAGCCGGGTGCGCGAGGCCTACGGCGAGCAGACCTACCGGCGACTCGCCGAGGTCAAGGCCGCGTACGACCCTGACAACGTGTTCCACCACAACAAGAACATCCAGCCCGGCTGACGCCCGAGCGGGCCGATCGGCCCGCGTGGCGCTGCAAGCGCCGGCGACTGGGGGCTACTGCGCGTACAGCTCGCGCTCGTACGCCAGCTCGGTGCGGATGCCCCGCCCGGCGAGGATCCGCTCGGCGTCCTCGAGTGACCCGGCCTCCTGCACCGCGACGGCCAGCGGCGCAGCGCAGGCGAGCGCGGCGCGCGGGTCGAACAGGAACGTCAGCCCGCCGATCGGGCTGAGCGGCACGTGGCGCGCGCCTCGGCGGATCTCCATGATCCCCGTCGCGCCGCGCGCGCACGCGACCGCCGCGGCGCTTGCCTCGGTCGGCACGGCGGCGATCGCGGCGTCCAGCCGCGGCAGCAGCTCCGGCGGCGTGCCCCAGGTCCCGCTCAGCGCCCCGCCCGCGGCGAGCTCGGCCACGCGGTCGAGGACCTCGTCGAGCGTGAGCTCGCCGTCGCACGCCGCCCCCCAGATCGCGCCGACCGCCGGCGTGCGCAGGTGCGCGCCCGCCGCCAGCAGCACCGCGTCGGCCAGCGGCGACCCGAGCCCGGGCTCGTCGCCGTGGGCGAGGACGTCGCCGCCGACGTCGAGCAGTGCGACGAGGTCGCAGTCGAGCCGCTCGCAGGCGTCGTCGAGCGCGGCCGCGATGGCGGCGGGGCCGCCGTGGGGGTCGACGAGCGCGACGGGCTCCCCGAGGACACCGGCCAGGTGCGACTCCGCGAAGCGGAACCCGCCGGGGCCGGTGGTGTCGGGACCGGCGAGCGCGACCGCGTCGTTGACCGCGCGGGCGACGTCGCGGACCTCCGCCAGGCGCCGTGGCCCGGGCACGGGGTCGACGACCCGGCGCTCCCAGGTCAGCCCGCCCGCGATGGCCGATGCGCCGCACTGCGACGCGAGGTCGGCCATGACGAGCGTGCCGACGCAATCGCCGCCGCCGCCGATGCCGACGCAGAGGACGCGGGTCGCGTCCTGGAGGACCCGAAGGATGGACAAGGCTCGGAGCCTAGCCCGGGAAACGCTTGGCGCAGCAACGCGGTCAGGTGTAGACTATGGCCGTGAGATCGCCCCTGACTTCGCACGTCGACACGTTTGCTCGTGACGGCCTCCCGCCGGTCGAGCGATGGCCGACGCTGCTCTTCCAGCTGCCGGAGCTGCAGTACCCCGAGCGGCTCAACGCCGCCACCGAGCTGCTCGACGCGATGTGCTCGACCTTCGGGGATCGACCGTGCGTCCATACCGACGACGGCGCGTGGACCTACGCCGATCTGGCCGCGCGGTCGAATCGCATCGCGCGCGTGCTCGTCGAGGACATGGGCCTGGTTCCCGGCAACCGGGTGCTGCTGCGCGCGGCGAACACGCCGGAGCTGATCGCGTGCTGGTTCGCGGTGCTCAAGGCGGGTGGCGTCGTGGTCGCGACGATGCCGTTGCTGCGCGCGGTCGAGCTGGAGCAGATCATCGAGCGTGCGCAGGTCAGCCACGCGCTCACCGACGCGCGGATCGCCGACGAGCTGGAGCAGGCGCAGCGCGCTCGGCCGGTGCTGCGCGAGCTGTTGACGTTCGGTCCGGGTGGCGAGCTGGAGGAGCGGGCGGCGGGCAAGCCGGCCGACTTCGACGTGGTCGACACCGCCAGCGACGACGTGGCGCTGATCGCGTTCACCTCCGGAACCACGGGCGATCCGAAGGGCTGCATCCACTTCCACCGCGACATCCTCGCGGTCTGCGACACCGCGGCCCGCCACATCCTCGCGCCGCAGCCCGACGACGTCTTCACCGGCACGCCGCCGCTCGCGTTCACGTTCGGTCTCGGCGGGCTCGTGCTGTTCCCGTTCCGCTTCGGCGCGTCGACGGTGCCGCTCGAGCGGCCGAGCCCGGAGGCGCTGCTGGAGGCGATCCAGAAGCGCAACGTGACGACGCTGTTCACCGCTCCGACGGCGTACCGGGCGCTCCTGCGCCAGGAGGGTCTCTCGGAGGTGACGTCACTGCATACGTGCGTGGCGGCCGGTGAGCCGCTGCCCGTGGCGACCTCGGACGCCTGGTTCGCCCGCACGGGCATCCGCATCGTCGACGGCATCGGCGCGACCGAGATGCTCCACATCTTCATCTCGGCCCCTGCGGACCGCGTCCGGCCCGGGTCGACCGGGCTTCCCGTCCCGGGCTACGAGGCGATGGTCGTCGACGACGACATGCGCCCGCTGCCCCCGGGCCAGGTCGGTCGTCTGGCCGTGCGCGGCCCGACCGGCTGTCGCTACCTCTCGGACGCGCGTCAGGCCACCTACGTCCGGGACGGATGGAACCTCACCGGCGACGCCTACCTCGTCGACGAGGACGGCTACTTCTGGTTCCAGGCGCGGGCCGACGACATGATCATCTCGTCCGGCTACAACATCTCCGGCCTGGAGGTCGAGGGGGCGTTGCTCGAGCACGCCGCCGTGGAGGAGTGCGCGGTGATCGCCTCGCCCGACGAAGAGCGAGGCAACGTCGTCAAGGCCTTCGTCGTGCTCGCACCGGGGATCGAGCCCGACGACGAGCTCGTCGCCACGCTGCAGCGCCACGTCAAGGAGCGCATCGCGCCGTACAAGTACCCGCGGAAGATCGCCTTCGTGGACGCGCTGCCCAAGACGCAGACCGGAAAGGTCCAGCGCTTCCGGCTGCGCGAGCTCGAGCGCGGTTCGGCGACCTAGACGCTGCTTGCCGCGCGCGCCCCAGCCCGAGGTCACGGGCTGCGGCGCGCCGGCGATGGTGCCTGCTAGGCGAGCACGAGCTCCCGCCCGCCGACGATCGCGCAGATCTCCTCGGAGGCGCGCTCGAACTCGTCGTCGGCCAGGACCGGCGTGCCCTCGAAGGGCAGGTCCCGCTGCAGCTCCAGCCAGGAGCGGCAGCCGAGGTAGTCGTCCTTGACCCGGACGGTCACCGGACGGGGGATGCGGTACGTCCGCAGCAGCAGCACGTGCAGCGGATGGCGATGCTTCCAGGCCAGCCGCTTCTCGGCGTAGTCCGGCGTCCACACGTAGTACGGGGAGAGCGCGTCGACCCGGCGCGGGTCGTCGATCTCGAAGTGCGCGGCGACCTCGGCCCAGGCGCGGATGCGTACGCGGTCGGGCTGGTCGATCCCGCCGTCGAACCACAGCGAGTCGCACGGCGTCTCGCCGTCGGGCCAGACGCCCTCCTCGAGCGCGCGGCGCAGCTCCGGCTGGTGGGACGCGCGGACGAGATCCCCGCGCTGGTGGTCGAACGTCGGGTAGAGGAAGAAGCGGTCGTGCTCGAGCCGGAAGTGCTTGTCGGTCTCGCGGATGCCGCCCTTCCGGAGGGTCACCAGCTGCTCGCCCTCGGCGAGCGCCCGGACGGTGACCGCCCATTCCTTGAAGGCAGGTGGCATGAGAAGGAAAGGTTCGTGATCAGGACGACGAAGTCCCGCGCTCGTTGCCTCGAGGGACATCCGAAGCGACGCGGGAACGTGCAGGCATCGTTGCAGAGACGACGGCCTTTGTCCAAATCACCCCACCCGATCAGGGGGAGGCGATTGGCCGGTCAGCCAAGGCCTCCACGACCTCCAGAACCGCCGCAAAATCGGCATCTCCGAGGCCGCGGGCCATCCCGCCCTCCAGCAGCTGTCCGGTGGTCGCGGCGGCCGGGAACGGCACCTGCGCGGCGTGCGCCTGCTCGAGGCACAACCGCACGTCCTTGAGCATGTGCTCGAGCTTGAAGAGCGTGCTCCAATCGTGGCGGAGCATGGGTCCGCCCTTGAGGCTCAGCATGGTCGAGCCGGCCGAGCTGGAGCCCAGCACCGCGAGCAGCTTCTCGAGGTCGACGCCGCACGCGGAGCCGACCACGAGCGCCTGCGCGAGCGTTGCCGCGTTCGTGGCGGCGACCGCGTTGCCGATGACCTTGATCGCCTGCCCGTGACCCACCGGGCCGACGTGGACGATCGTCCGACCCATCGCCTCCAGGAGCGGCATCGCCGCGGCCACGTCGGCGTCGGCGCCGCCGACCATGATCGTCAGCGTCCCGTCCTGCGCCGCCGGCGACGAGCCGGTGACCGGCGCGTCGACGAAGCGACGGCCCTCGGCCAGCGCCCGCGCCGCCGGCGCCCCGATCGTCGACATGTCGATGCACAGCGGCTCGACGATCCCCTCCAGCGTCGCCGCGACCTGGTCGCCGTCGACGAGCATCGTGATGAGCGCGTCGGCGCCCTCGGCGGCCTGCGCGGGCGTCTCGGCAAGGCGGCCGCCGTGCTCGGACACCCAGGCCTCGGCCGTCGCCCGCGTGCGGTTCCACACGGTGAGATCGTGGCCGGCGCGCGCGAGGTTCGCGGCCATCCGCGACCCCATGATCCCCAGCCCGCAGAATCCGACGCGCAGCGTTTCGTCACCCATCGCCGGGACGATAGAGCGCTCAGCCGGTGCCGTGGCCGCCGCCGCCGGGCGTCTCCAGCCGCAGCCGCTGCCCGGCGCGCAGCGTCCCGGTGGCCTTCGGCCCGACCTCCTCGCCGGCGACCACGTTGCGCCCGGGCGCGCCGTCGGCGCCGCCCGCCGCGCCCGGCGGCGCGTGGCGGCGGCGCTCGGTGATGAGCGACCACGTCACGTCCTCCAGCGCCTCGACCTCGCGGACGACGCCGTCGCCGCCGCGATGGGCGCCCGCGCCGCCGGAGCCGCGGCGCACCTCGTAGCGGGTGACCCGCAGCGGGAACGTCCGCTCGAGCGCCTCGACCGGCGTGTTGAGCGTGTTGCTCATCGCCACGTGCACGCCGGACGGGCCGTCGGCGTCCGGGCAGGCGCCCTGGCCGCCGCCGAGCGTCTCGTAGTAGCTGAAGCGGTCGTTGCCGAGCGTGAGGTTGTTCATCGTGCCCTGGCCGCACGCCCGCCCGAAGGCGCGCAGCACGAGGTCGGCGACGCGGCTGGAGGTCTCGACGTTGCCGCCGACCACCGCCGCCGGCGGCCGCGCGTTGAGCAGCGAGCCCAGCGGCGCGCGCACCGTCACCGGCCGGTGGGCGCCGGCCGAGGCGGGGATGTCGGGATCGGTGAGGACGCGCACCGCGAACAGGCACGCGGACTTCGTCACCGCCAGCGGGCAGTTGAGGTTGCCGTCGTACTGATCGGCCGAGCCGGCGAAGTCGAGCACGAGCTCGTCGCCGGCGATCGTCGCGGCGACGCGCAGCGCGAGATCGCCCTCCACGCCCTCGAGCACGTCGACCGCGGTGCGCGTCCCATCGTTCAGCTCGGCCAGGCACGCGCGCGTCCGCCGCTCGGCGTAGTCGAGCACGGCGGCGAACGCCGCACGCAACCCGTCGCGGCCCACCCGCGCGGTCAGCTCGGCGGTGCGCCGGGCGCCGATCCGGTTGGCGGCCAGCTGGGCGCGCAGGTCGGCCCGCCGCTCGTCGGGCTGGCGCATCTGCGCGACCAGCTCCTCGATCGCGTCGGCGTCCAGCACGCGCGGCCCGATGACCAGGCCCTCCTCGTCCAGCGTGCGCGAGTCGGCCGGCATCGAGCCGGGGATGCGGCCGCCGACGTCCGCGTGGTGGGCCCGCGAGGCGGCGAACCCGAGCAGCGCCGACGCCTCGTCGAAGATCGGCGTGATGACCGTGATGTCGGGCAGGTGGGTGCCGCCGCGGTAGGGGTCGTTGAGCACCCAGGACACGCCCGGCCGGTGCTCCTCGTCGAGGACGGCCGCCACCGCCTCGGGCATCGCGCCGAGGTGCACGGGGATGTGCTCGGCCTGCATGACCATCTCGCCGTGCGCGTCGAACAGCGCCGTCGAGGCGTCCCGGCGCTCCTTGATGTTCGACGAGTGGGCCGAGCGGATGAGCACGGCGCCCATCTCCTCGCAGGCGGCGCGCAGGGCGCCGGCGACGACCTGGAGCTCAATCGCGTCCAAGGATCACCGTCCCCGTCGCGTCGACCGCCCCCGACCAGCCTGGCGGGATCAGCAGCGTCGCCTCCGGGCCCTGCCAGACCGCCGGTCCGGCGAGCCGCGCGCCGGCGGCCAGCTCGCCGCGCCAGATCGCCGCGCGTGCCGGCGCGCCGTCGAGCACGACCTCGCGCTCGGCGTCGGGCGCGTCGGCGCCGCCGGTGGGCGCCAGCTCGACCTCCGGACCCGGCTCGATCACCGAGGCCTGCACGGTCACGAGCTCGATCGCGCCGGCGGGATCGCGGTAGCCGTAGCGCTCCTCATGCAGCGCGGCGAAGCGCTCGCGCACGTCGCCCTCCCACGGGACGGTCAGCTCGAACGACTGGCCGGCGTAGCGGAGGTCGAGCAGCACGCGCCGATCCCCGCGGGGCATCTCGCTCGCGAGCTCCTCGACGACCGCTGCGATCGCGTCGTCGGTCAGGGCGTCGCCGGCGAGCAGGGCCGTGCGCCGCGCGTCCGTGCGCCGCGGAGCGACGGCCAGCCCGAGCGCCGACAGCACCCCTGACGCCCGCGGCACGACGATCCGGTCGATCCCGAGCTCCTGCGCGATCGCTGCCGCGTGCAGGCCGCCCGCGCCGCCGAACGCCAGCAATGCGTACGCCCGCGGGTCCACGCCGCGCTCGACGGTCATCACGCGCAGCGCCCGCACCATCTCGATGTCGGCGACCCGCACGATCCCCTCGGCGCAGGCGATCGGGTCGAGGTCCACCGTGCGCGCCAGCTCGCCGATCGCCCGCGCCGCCGCGCCGCGGTCGAGGGCGACGCCGCCCGCCAGCTCGGCTTCGGGATCGAGGCGGCCGAGCAGGAGGTTGGCGTCGGTCACCGTCGGCTCGGTCCCGCCGCGGCCGTAGCACGCCGGGCCGGGATCCGCGCCCGCCGACCGCGGACCGACGCGCAGCGCGCCGCCCGGGTCGCGCCAGGCGATCGAGCCGCCGCCGGCGCCGACCGTGTGGATGTCGACCATCGGCAGCGCCAGCGGCCGCCCGCCGACCTCGCGGCCGGCGGTCTCGCGCACGACGCCGCCGTCGACGACGCAGACGTCGCAGGACGTGCCGCCCATGTCGAAGCAGAGCAGGTCGCCGATCCCGGTCTGACGGGCGATCAGCCCGGCGGCGGCCGCGCCGCCGGCCGGTCCGGAGAGGACGGTCAGCGCGGCGTGCGCGGCCGCGACGTCCAGCGTCGCCAGCCCGCCGCTGGACTGCATGACGTCCGGCGCGGGCAGGCCGGCCGCCGCGGCGCGCTCGGCCAGCGCGCTCAGGTAGGCGGAGAGCAGCGGCGAGAGCGCCGCGTCGACCTCGGTCGTGGCCGCGCGCTCGAACTCGCGGAAGGTCCCGACGACGTCATGCGACAGGGAGACGTGCACGCCGGGGAGCCGCTGTTCGATCGCCGCGCCGAGGGCGCGCTCGTGCTCCGGATGGGCGTAGCTGTGCAGCAGCGTCACCGCGACGGCCTCGGGCTCCAGCGCGCTCAGCCGGTCGAGCGCCGCGGCGATGGCGGCCTCCGTGAGCGGCTGCTCGATCCCCTCGGGCCCGGCGCGCTCGTCGACGGCCACGCGGCGCTCGGGCGGCACGAGCGGCGCCGGGCGGGCGGCGCAGAGGCGGTAGAGGTCGGCGCGGGCCTGACGGCCCAGCTCGACGAGGTCGGTGAACCCCGCCGTGGCCAGCAGCGCGGTGCGTGCGCCGCGGCCCTCGAGGAGCGCGTTCGTCGCCACCGTCATGCCGTGGGCGAAGGCGGTCACGTCGCTCGCATCGCGGCCAGCGCGCTCCAGGGCCGCCGCGATCGCGGCCATCACCCCGGCCGACTGGTCGCCGGGCGTCGTCGGCGCCTTGGCGGTGACGAGCCGGCCGTCGACCGCGAGGACCGCGTCGGTGAAGGTCCCTCCGACGTCGACGCCGAGCAACATGGGGGCGGGACCCTACCCGCCCGGCGCGTGCTCGAGTCCTACGCGGCGACGAGCGCGTGCTCGGCCGCGGGCTGCTCGGTCTCGGCGAGGTGCTGATGCGACGGGCAGTAGCCGTTGCGCGGCAGCGGCATCCGCTGGCAGGCCGTCCCCTTGCGCGTGGTCGCGCGGCACTGCAGCGGGTTGCCGTGGATGTCGTAGCCGCGACGGGGCTGATGCTCGAGCCAGTCCTCGGCGAGCGCCAGCACGCGGGTCACGGTCTGGCAGACGCGGGCCTGCTGGCTCATCGGGAAGTAGATCCGGATGTCGTTGAACAGCGTCCTTGCCGGCCGCGCGAAGTAATGGCGATCGTTGGCAAGCCGCTCCACCGTCGCTTCGCACGCGTGCAGCACCTCGGCGTGCGGGTCTCCGCCATGGGCGGGGGCCGTCGCGTCGATGTACGGGGCAAGCTCCCGATAGATCACGCGGCTGAACTGGTACATGCGATCCCTTCGCTCCTTGCGTCGCGAACCTCTCCTGGCGGTTGCACTGACTAGGTTGCACCGCCGGTGTGAAGAAAAACCCGAGCGATGTTGAGTTGGCGTTAAGGCGGACCGCGGCCCGCTCAGCGCCAGTGCTCGAAGACGGGCGCAGCGCCCGGTGAGATCACCGCGTGACGGTGGTCGAGCTCCGCGTCGCGCTCCGGGAAGTCGCTGCGCTGATGCGCCCCGCGGGACTCCTCGCGGGCCAGCGCGCAGGCGGCGATGAGCCGCGCGAGGGGATAGGGATCCAGCAGCAGCGTCGCGAGCCGCTCGCGGCTGCGCACGATGCCGGCGTTGCGCCACAGCGCGTCCTTCGTCTCGCGACCCGGGATCGGCAGCGGCCGCGCGGCGGGCGGCTCGGGGGCGCCCGCCGGCAGCGGGTCGTCGAGGGCGGCGAGCGCCGCGCGGCGGCCGAAGACGCAGCATTCGCTCAGCGAGTTGGAGGCCAAGCGGTTGGCGCCGTGCAGGCCGGTGCAGGCGGTCTCGCCGACCGCATAGAGGCCGGCCACCGTCGAACGGCCGTCCAGGTCGGTGACGATCCCGCCCATGCCGTAGTGGGCCGCCGGGGCGACCGGGATCAGCTCCTTCGTGGCGTCGAGCCCGGACTCGCGCAGCGCGGCGACGACGTTGGGGAACAGCGCCGGGTCGATGTGGCGCATGTCGAGGCCCACCGACGGCGCGCCGGTGCGCTGCATCTCGGCGTAGACGGCGCGGGAGACCTCGTCGCGGGGCTGCAGCTCGTCGACGAAGCGCTCGCCGTCGGCGCCGTGGAGCGTCGCGCCCTCGCCGCGGATCGCCTCGGTGATGAGGAACCCCTCGCGTCCGCCGACGCCGGTGACCGCCGTCGGGTGGAACTGCATGAGCTCGAGGTCGGCGAGCTGGGCGCCGACGCGGTGGGCGAGGAGCAGGCCGCTGCCCAGCGAGCCCGGCGGGTTCGTCGTCCGCGACCACAGCGCCGCGGTCCCGCCGGTGCAGAGCACGACCGCCCGCGTCGAGAGCGCGCGGCCGTCCTCGAGCACGAGGCCGCGGCAGGCGCCGCTGTCGGGGTCGGTCCAGATCGCCGCCGCGCGCGAGCCCTCGAGCACGGCGATGCGCTCGTGCTCGACGGCGAGCGCCGACAGCTGGCGCACGACGCGCCGGCCGGTGGCGCTGCCGCCGGCGTGGACGATGCGGCGGATCGAGTGGCCGCCCTCGAGGCCGAGCGCGAGGCGGCCGCGGCGGTCGGCGTCGAAGCGCACGCCGAGCGCCACGAGCTCGTGCACCCGGTCGGCCGCCTCCTCGCACAGCGCCTGGGCGGCCGAGCGGCGGACGAGGTCGCGTCCCGCGCGCTCGGTGTCGGCGAGGTGCAGCTCCGGGGAGTCGTCGGCGGCGAGCGCGGCGGCGAGGCCGCCCTGGGCCCAGTAGCTGGCGGTGCGGGCCAGCGGCGTCGCCGAGACGAGCGCGACCCGGCCGCCGGCGCGGGCGGCGGTCAGCGCGGTGAACAGGCCGGCCGCGCCGGCTCCGACGACGGCGACGTCTGCGTGGTGGACCGCCTCGGAGGCCATGGCGTCAGTACCGTAGCCGCGTGGCCGCACCGGTTCTCCTCAGCCATCCCGCCTCGCTGGGCCACGACACGGGGGCGCACCCCGAGCGGGCGGCGCGGCTCGTCGCGATCGAGCGCGAGCTGGAAGCCCGCGGCGGACTGGGTTGGGAGCGGCGTGCCTCGACGCCCGCGACCGTCGAGCAGCTCGAGCGCATCCATCCACCGGGGTATGTCGAGACGATCCGGGGGCTGTGCGAGGCGGGTGGCGGCCCGATCGACGCCGACACCGTCGTGGTCGAGGGCTCGTGGCCGGCGGCGCTGCACGCGGCCGGCGGGGCGATCGAGGCGGTCGAGCTGGTCGTCGGCGGGGCCGCGCCGTGCGCGTTCAGCGCTCACCGCCCGCCCGGCCATCACGCGGAGACCGCGCAGGCCATGGGCTTCTGCCTCTTCAACAACGTGGCCGTCGCCGCCCAGCACGCCCGTGACGCGCTCGGGATCGAGCGGGTGCTCGTGCTCGACTGGGACGTCCACCACGGCAACGGGACGAACGACATCTTCCACGCGACCGACGAGGTTCTCTTCGTCTCCATCCACGAGTCGCCGCTCTATCCGGGCACCGGGTCGATGCACGACGTGGGCTCGGGCGCCGGGCACGGGTACACGGTGAACCTGCCCGTCGCGTCGGGATCGGGCGACGACGCGTGGACCTCGCTGGTCGCCCACGTCGGCGTGCCGCTCGTGCGGGCGTTCGAGCCAGGGCTCGTGCTGGTGTCGGCCGGCTTCGACGCGCATGCCGCCGATCCGCTGGCGACATGCGCCGTGACGGAGGCGGGCTTCGCGACGATGGCGGCGCTGGTCCGGCGCGCGTGCGAGGCGGACGGGATCCCGTTCGTGGGCGTGCTCGAGGGCGGCTACGCGCTGGAGGCGCTCGCGCGGTCCGTGGCCGAGGTGCTGGTCGCGTGGGGGCCGGGGGACGTGCCGTCCGTCGCCGACATCCCGGTGCACGGCCTGGCCCTGCGGGCGCAGGAGCGGCTGGCGAAGGGCATCTGGCCGGCGCTCGGGCAGCAGCCCGCGGTGTAGGCGCGGGCGCGCGACGTCGAGGGGTGGTGGGCGGCTCGACGCTCGGCATCGGCGGGCGGCGTGCGGCTCGGCGCTCGGCTCGCACCGGGTTGCGGGCCGGGTGCGGGTTGAACGGCGGGCATCGAAGGCGGTGTGCGGCCGGGGGTGGTCCGGGCGGGGGCGCTCTTTGGGCGTTCCGCGCGTTTCGCCTTGTGTGGCGGCAGGGCGCGGGACGTGCGGGAGATTGCGACGTGTCGCGCCTTTCTCCGACCTGTGCGGCGGAATGCGCGACACGTCCGCGCCCAGGTCCGTGACCCGCTCATGTCCCCTTCGATGCCCGCCGTTCAGCGCCCTTCAGCCGGCGACCGACGTGGGCGCGGAGTCGGGCGCCCCTAGCCGCCGGGCGCGGGTGCCGGTGCGGGCGCCGTCGTGACGGTCGTCGGCGTCGCGGTCACTGCCTGCACGGCGTCGTCGTTGTTGGTCAGCTCGACGAAGGCCCAGGCCAGTGCGGCGCCGCACAGCACGGCGACGACGGCGAGGATCGCGATCGGCAGGCGCCAGCGGGGCGTGGCGGCGATGGTCGTGCGGGCCGCAGTGCCGCACTGCAGGCACCACTCCTGCTCGGGGGCGAGTGGCGTGCCGCAGCGCGGGCAGGGCATGGGGGGCGGGGTGGGAGCAGTCGTGTCGATGGCCGCTGGGTCCGTAGCTGGCACCGCCGAACCGCTGACCGCGTCCGCGGTGTGGGTCGGTGTCTCCGAATCGCTGACCGCGTCCGCGGCGCGGGTGGTCGCCTCCGAATCGCTGACC
>CAYRCB010000009.1:176409-225803 GCA_964422645.1 uncultured Solirubrobacteraceae bacterium
GAATCGCTGACCGCGTCCGCGGCGCGGGTGGTCGCCTCCGAATCGCTGACCGCGTCCGCGGCGCGGGTGGTCGCCTCCGAATCGCTGACCGCGTTCGCGGCCCGGGTGGTCGCCTCGGGATCGGGTGCCGGGGTGGAGGCGGCTTCGGTCGCGGGATCCGTGCGGGCCTCGCGGTCGGGACCGTCGGGCGGGCTCACGACGTGGCGGTCGGCTGCTCGGGCGCCCGGGCCGGTTCGCTGCCATCCGTGCCGTTGGCCGGGCCGGAGCCGCCGGGCGTCGGCGTCGGCGCCGGCAGCCCCGCCGGGCCCGCAGGCGCCGGGCCGACCGGCAGATCGGCGCGGCGATCGAGCGGAAGGCCGCAGGCCGAGCAGAAGTGGGCGTCGCTGGCGTGCAGGGCGCCGCACCGCGGGCAGCTCGCCAAGCCGGGCTCGCGCAGCACGGTGATCTCGCGGCGATCGTCGAGCACCGTCTCGAGCGCGCGCATCTCGCCGTCCAGCGCGCTGAGGCCCGCGAGCTTCTGCTCGACCAGGTCGCCGCGGTCGCGCCCGAAGCGATGCAGGTCGAAGACCAGCCCGCCGAGATCGCGCAGCGCGACCTCGCGCGCCCGTCGCACGTACCGCAGCCGCCGGCGCAGCTTCCCGCGCTCGAGCAGCCGCGGATGCGGCTCGTCGCGGGGATCGGTGGCGGCCGCGTCGCCTGCCGCGTCGTCGCTGCCGGCCGCGTTCGCGTCGGTCGCCGCGGTGTCCGTGCCGGTCGCGCTCATGACGCCTGTCGCCGCTTCGGCGCCGCCGGCGCCACGATCGGTCGCGGCGATGTCGGTGCCGTCAGCCCCCGCGTCGGTCCCGGCGGTGTCGGTGCCGGCCGCGCTCGCGTCGCCTGCCCCGACGCCGTCGGGCGCCGGCACGACGACGGTGTCGTCGGTCCCAGGCTCGTGGCCCTCGGCGGGTGCGTCGGACGCGGGCGGCTCGGCGTCTCCGCGGCGCAGACGTGAGAACGGTCCAGCCATCGTTCACACCTTAGAACGGGCGGCCGGGCCCGACGATGCGGTCAGCTCCCGCCACGCCTCGACCACGCGCGCGGCCATCGCGTCCGAGCTCCACCGCTCCGCCCGCGCCCGTCCGGCGATCCGCGGATCCCGGGCGGCGACCAGCGGCGCCAACGCGGCCCCCCAGGTCGCGCGGTCGTACGGCGCGCAGAGCGTCCCGGCGATGCCCTCGAGCGCCTCGCCATGGATCCCGACCGGCGTGGCGAGCACGGGCACATCACACGCGAGGGCCTCGACCGCGACGAGGCCGAACCCCTCCGCGTCGGAGGGCACCAGGACCGCATTGGCCGCGTTCATCCACAGGGCCATCGCATCCGGCGTCGCGTCACCGAGCGTGACCAGGCGCACGCCGACGTCGGCGGCCAGCTCGCGCGCGCGATCGACTCGCTTGCCCGCGCGTTGCGGGTCGGCGGGGAAGAGCAGCAGCGGTTCGTCCAGCGCCAGCCCGAGCCGCTCGCGGGCGATCGGCCGCTCGATCGGCGCGAACCGCTCGAGCGCGACGCCGGTCGGCAAGACCTGCACCCGCGGGCCGACCTCGCGCGCCAGGTCCGCGGAGACCGCGGCCACGAGGTCGTAGCGGCCGAGGACCAGCCGCGTCAGCCGGCCGCTACGGGGATGGCGGACGTCGGTGCCATGCAGCGTGATCGCGCGCCGCGCATCCGGCACGACCAGCGCCGGATAGCCCGTCAGGCCGAAGTGGGCGTGGACGACGTCGTAGCCGCGGCGACCGCGCAGCGCCGCCGCGAGGCGCGCGTAGCCGGCGATGCCCGGGAGCCCCTCGACGAGGTCGACCTCCACGTCGCCCCGCCGGCGCAGCGCCGCGACCTGGTCGCGCACGAAGCTGCCGCGTGCCGGGTGGGCCGCGTCGGGCCGCATGTTGGAGACGACGAGCGCGTGCATTGATGCGAAGTCGTAACGGACAGGCGTAGATCCGTGACGCGCGACCGCTCAGGATCGACGGCGCAATGGCGATCCACGCAGGAGGTCGAGATGGTCTATCGGTTCATGGGGCGGATGCACGCGCTCGCGATCGCGCTGCGCGACGAGCGCGGCCAGGGGACGGTCGAGTACGTCGGCCTGATCCTCCTCATCGCGGGCGTGATCGGCGCGGTGGTGGCCTTTGGCGGCGGCTTCAAGGGCGACAAGCTCGGCGGCGCGATCGTGGGCAAGCTCCAGGACGCGATCGAGAACGTCGGCGGCGGGAAGTAGCCGCGGGCGCCGTTGGCGGGGCGTGCGGGCGGCGACCGTCTGGGATCATGCACGCCATGAGCTCACGGTCGTACGGCCGCGCGCCCGACGGGCTGCGCCCCACCCGGATCGAACCCGGCTTCGTGCCCTCGGCGACCGGCTCCGCGCTGATCGTCCAGGGTGAGACGCGGGTCATCTGCACCGCCTCCGTCGAGGAGTCGGTCCCCCGCTGGATGGCCGGCGAGGGCCGCGGCTGGGTCACTGCCGAGTACGGGATGCTCCCCGCGTCGACCGGCGACCGCAAGCCCCGCGACGTGACCAAGGGGCGCCCGGACGGGCGGACGGTCGAGATCCAGCGCCTCATCGGTCGCTCGCTGCGCGGCGTGATCGACTTCGCCGCGCTGGGAGAGCGGACCGTGTGGCTGGACTGCGACGTGCTGACGGCCGACGGCGGCACCCGCTGCGCATCGATCACCGGCGCGTACGTGGCGCTCGAGCTGGCGTGCCGGCGGCTCGTCGACGAGGGCCGGCTCACGGCGGTGCCGCTGACCGGCTCCGTCGCGGCGATCTCGTGCGGCGTCGTCGGCGGCATGCCGGTGCTCGACCTCGACTACCGCGAGGACTCCACCGCCGAGGTCGACGCCAACGTCGTCATGACCGGCGACGGCGCGCTCATCGAGGTTCAGGCGACCGCCGAGCGCACGCCGTTGTCGCGCGCCCACCTCGACGACCTGCTCGGCCTGGCCGCGCTGGGCATCGAGGAGCTGCGCGCGGTGCAGGCGGCGGCGGTCGCCGGGGCCACGGCGCGCCCGGCGGGCTGAGGGGAGCGGCGGCGGATGGAGCTCTTGCTGGCCACGCGCAACGCGCACAAGGTGCGCGAGCTCGGCGGGCTGCTGGCGCCGCACCGGGTCGATCCGCTGCCCGACGACGTCGACCTGCCGCCCGAGGACGGCGCGACGTTCGCGGAGAACGCGCTCGGCAAGGCCCGCGCGGCCGCGGCGGCGACCGGACGCGTCGCGATCGCCGACGACTCGGGGGTGCAGGCCGCGGCGCTGGGCGGCGCGCCCGGTGTGCGCTCGGCGCGGTTCGCCGGCGAGCACGCCACCGACGCCGAGAACCTGGCCAAGCTCCTGCGCGAGGCGCCGGCGGGCAGCGGCCTGGCCTACGTCTGCGCGATGGCCTACGTCGACCCGATCGGCGGCGTCGAGCAGGTCTTCGAGGGGCGCTGCACCGGGACGGTCGCCGCGCAGCCGCGCGGCGACGGCGGCTTCGGCTACGACCCGGCCTTCGTCCCCGAGGAGCACCCGGATCGCACGATGGCCGAGCTCACCCCGGCCGAGAAGGACGCGATCTCTCACCGCGGCCGAGCCGTACGGCTCCTGCGGGCGTGGCTGGAGCGCTGATCGAGCGGCGCGGGCCCGACGCGCGGGCCCAGCGGCGCACGGCGATCGCCTCGATCGTCGCGGCGGCCGTGCTCGTCGTGCTGAAGCTGGGCACGGGGCTCTTCACGGGCAGCCTCGCGCTGATCTCCGCCGGCGTCGAGTCCAGCGGCGACGTCGTCGCCGCGCTGCTCACGCTGGTGGCGATCCGTACCGCGCTGCGTCCCGCCGACAGCGAGCACAACTACGGCCACCGGCGGGCCGAGAACCTCGCCGCGCTGGGCGAGGCGGCGATCGTCGCGGCCGGCGGCGGGATCATCGCGTTCGAGGCCATCCGCCAGCTCGCGACCGGGCATCGCGGCGACGTGGACGCGAGCTGGTACGTCTTCGTGGTGATCGGCGTGGCGATCGTCATCGACGTCAGCCGCATCCTGATCTCGCTGCGCGCCGCGGAGCGCTTCGGCAGCGCCGCGTTTCGCTCCAACGCCTTCAACTTCGCCGGCGACCTCGCCGGCTCCATCGCCGTCCTGGCCGGGCTCGCGCTCGTCGCCGGCGGGGTGCAGGCCGGCGACGCGATCGCGGCGCTCGTCGTCTCGGGGATCATCTTCTTCGCCGTCGGCCGGCTCATCACCGACAACGCCCGGGCGCTCATGGACTACGCGCCGGAGGACGTGCGCGACCGGGTCGCCGACGCGATCGCCCTGGTCGTCCCGCGCGACGACCTCCGGCGGCTGCGGCTGCGCGAGGTCGCGGGGCGCGTCTTCGCCGACGTCACGATCTCGATCTCGCCGGCCGCGGCGGTGTCGGCCAGCCACGACGTGGCCGATCGCGTCGAGCAGGCCGTCCGCCGCGCGGTGCCGGCCAGCGACGTGGTCGTCCACGTCGAGCCGCAGGAGAGCGGCGTGGCGCTGCGCGAGCGGATCCTGGCCACCGCGCTGGCCGACTCGGACGTGGCCGACGCCCACGACATCGGCATCTTCTCGCGTCCCGACGGGCGCTGCATCGTCTCGCTGCACCTGAAGCTGCCGCTGGAGCGCACGATCGCCCAGGCGCACGAGATCGCCGAGCGCGTCGAGGCGGCGATCCTCGCGCTGGGCGGGATCGACGACGTCCACACCCATCTGGAGCCCCTCGAGCAGCCGATCTCGGTGCACGGCCCGGGCGGCGCGGCGGCCGATCGCGACGAGCACGTGCGGGCCGCGGTCCGCGCCTATCTCGGCCGTCCGGCGCGCGAGGTGCAGGTGATCGACACCAACGCCGGGCCGATCGCCTTCATCGCGGTCGCGGTGGGCGACGACCGCAGCCTCATCGACGCCCACACGGTCGCCAGCGAGCTGGAGGAAGCGCTGCGCCGGGACCACCCGGAGCTGGCCGAGGTCGTGGTCCACACCGAGCCGCGCTAGCCACTCGAGGCCCGGAAACCCTGCAGGAATCGGAAGAATCGCGTTTGCGGGACGCCCAAGTGGTTACCCCCTAGGGCCATGACGCCCAACCTCCACCTCGGCGCTCAGCGCAGGTTGATCGCCGCCGCCGCGGCGACGACGAAGGACAACGCTCCATACCCGGTGTAGCCGTTGAGGAGCACGATCACACCGGTCAGCACGGCGACGGCGACGGTGACGAGCCAGGCGATGCGGGGCAGGGGCATGCGCGGACATTCTGCTGTCCCGGGCCGACGATCGTCCGGTGGGGGTGCCACCATCGCCGCCGCGAAATCCGCAAACAGCGCGAAAACCGCGTTGCCATCGCAAGCAGCGTCCGAAGCCGGTGTTAGCTTCGCTCGCTGCTCGCAGACCCATCCGAAGGAGGAGCATCAGCCGTGACGAAGTCCGAGTTCGTCGATCACATCGCCCAGAAGGCCGGCCTGGCCAAGACCGACGCCTCCAAGGCCGTCGATGCGGTGATCGAGACCATCCAGGACACGCTCAAGCGCGGTGGCGACGTGAACTTCTCCGGGTTCGGGAAGTTCCACGTGACCGAGCGGGGCGCTCGTGAGGGCGTGCATCCGCGTACCGGTGAGAAGATCACCATCGCGGCCGCCAAGCTGCCGAAGTTCACTGCCGGGTCCGGCCTGAAGAAGGCCGTCAAGGGCTGATCCAGCTCTCGCAGAGTCGGTGATGGACGGCGGCGCGCGGGCGGTCGGAACCGGCTTCGCCGGCCGGCTGGCCGCGCGCGTCGCCGAGCGCGAGTCTCAGCTCGTCCTGGGGCTCGACCCGGATCCGTCGCGCCTGTGGCCGGAGGTCCTGGGCGCGGCCGATGCCGGTGCGGCCGCGCCGCCCGCCGAGCGCGCGGCGGCCGCGATCCTCGCCCACTGCCGTGCGCTGATCGATGCCGCCGGGCCGGCGTGCGTCGCCGCCAAGCCGCAGGTCGCGTGCTTCGAGCGCCTCGGCGCCCCCGGCTGGGCGGCGCTCCAGGCCACCGTGGAGCACGCCCGCAGCGCGGGGCTCATCGTCCTCGCCGACGCCAAGCGGGGCGACATCGACGTGACCGCCGCCGCGTACGCCCAGGGTCTGCTCACCGGCCTGGACACGCCCTTCGGCCGGGTCGACGGGCTGCGCGTCGACGCGGTCACCGTCAACCCGTACATGGGTCGCGACGCGCTGGAGCCATTCGTCGAAGGCGCCCGCGCGGCCGGCGCGGGCCTGTTCGTCCTCGTACGCACGTCCAACCCCGGCGCGCAGGACGTCGAAGACGCGCAGCTCGCCGGCGGCCTCACGGTGTGGGAGCACGTCGCGACGCTCGTGGCCGGGCTCGCCTCGCACCTCGACGAGCCGGCGGAGGCGGCCAGCGCGGGCCCGATCTCCTCGCTCGGCGTGGTCATGGGCTCCACCCGCCCGGAGCATCTCCAGCGTGCCCGCGAGCTGCTGCCGCGTGCGCCGTTCCTGCTGCCCGGGATCGGCGCGCAGGGCGGCCGCGTGGAGGACCTCGCACCGGCCTTCGCGCCCGGGCCCGCCGGCGGGCTCGTCAGCGCGTCGCGCTCCATCGCCCGCGCGTACGAGGCCACCGGGGAGCCCCCGGCGCTGGCCGCTCGTCGCGAGGCCGAGCGACTGCGCGACGCCGCGTGGGCCTTGGCCTGAGCGCCGGCGAGCGCCGCGGATGCGGCAGCGCGCCAGCAGCGCAGGTCCAGGGGATTCCGGCCGCCAGACCGACGGCTATGCTCCCGGCCGATGTCCCGCCGTCGCAGCCCCGCGCGCTTCCTTGCGCCGATCGCCCTGGTGGCGGCGGCCGCCGCCGTGCTGCTCGTCGTGCAGGCCAATCGCAGCGACTCCGGCGCCGACCAGCAGGGCACGTCGACCGCCCGGGTGGAGTCGACCAAGGGCTCGACGACGAAGGGCGACAGCAAGCGCACGTCGTCGAGCAAGAAGCGGCGCCGGGTCTATGTCGTCAAGCCGGGCGACATCCTGAGCAGCGTGGCGGAGAAGACCGGCGTCTCGGTGGAGCGCATCCAGGAGCTCAACCCCGACCTCGACGCCCAGGCGCTCCAGGTCGGCCAGCGGATCAAGCTCGAGTCCCGCGGATCCACGGACGAGAGCGCCGCGGAGACGCCGTGACGCGCCAGGCCCTCGCCGCCCTCGTGGCGGCGGTGCTGGCCGTCCTGGGCATGACGGCCACGTCGGCCGCGCCCACGGCCGTCGCCGTCCCGCCGCGCCTGGCCGCCGACGCGGCGATCCTCGTCCAGCCCGACACCGAGGACGTCCCGTTCCGTCGCCAGGCGACCCAGCGGCGTCCGATCGCCTCGACGACGAAGCTCATGACCGCGCTGGTCACGCTCGAGCACGCGGATCTCGACGACGTCGTCACCGCGGCGCGCTACCCGGCCAGCCCGGCCGAGTCGCTCATGGGCCTGCGGACCGGCGAGCGCGTCTCGATCCGCGACCTGCTGGAGGGGCTCCTGCTCGCCTCCGGCAACGACGCCGCCCACACGCTCGCGGTGCGCGTCGGCGGCACGGAGCGCAACTTCGTGCGGATGATGAACGCGCGGGCGCGCAAGCTCGGCCTGACCGACACCCACTACGCCAACCCGGTCGGCCTCGACGATCCGCGCAACTACTCCAGCGCCCAGGATCTTGCGAAGCTCGCGCTGATCCTGCTGCAGGACGACTTCTTCGCCCGCACGGTCGATCGCCCCAGCGCCACCGTCACCTCCGGCGGGCGCACCCGCACCCTGATCAACCGCAACGCGCTCGTGCGCGAGGTGCCATGGGTCAACGGCGTCAAGACCGGGCACACGTCGCAGGCCGGCTACGTGCTCGTCGGCTCGGGCCGTCGCAACGGCGTGCGGCTCGTGTCGGCCGTGCTCGGCGATCCCAGCGAGGCGGCCCGTGACGCCGACTCGCTCGCGCTGCTGCGCTGGGGGATGCGCCAGTACCAGCGGGTCGTCGCACTGCGCAAGGGCCAGGTGATGGCCGATCCGACCCTCGACTTCCGCGACGACGAGCGCGTCGACGTCGTCGCCGGCCGGACCGTCCGGCTGGTCACCCGGCGCGGGCGCAAGCCGACCGTGCGCGTCACCGGCGTCCCCGCCGAGCTGCAGGGGCCGCTGCAGCGCGGCACGCGGGTCGGCACCGCCGTGGTCGCTCGCGACGGCCGCGTCGTCGCGCGCGTGCCGCTGGTCACCGCCCAGGCGGTCACGGCCGCGAGCGTCACGGACAAGGTGTCCGCCGCGCTCCCGCCGATCTGGACGATCCTGCTGATCGTGGCGGTCCTGGCGTGTAGCCTCCCTCTCGCCCTCCGACACCGGCGGCGGGTTCGCCGCCGCCGCGCACGAGCCCGGAGGCGTGGAGGAACCGAGACGGCATGATCATCACGGTCACGCTCAACGCAGCCATCGACCGCACGTTGTCGGTGCCCAACTTCCGACCTGGGCGGCGCCACCGCACGGTCGAGTCGACGACGATGGCCGGCGGCAAGGGCGTCAACATCGCCCGCACGCTGAAGACCCTCGGGCAGCCGGTGATCGCGACCGGCTTCGCGGGCGGCGCCACGGGGACGCAGATCGTCGAGCAGCTCACCGAGGAGTCGATCCTCACCGACTTCGTGCGCATCCGCGCGGAGTCGCGGACGAACCTCTCGGTGGTCGACCCGACGACCGGCGTGCAGACCGAGGTCAACGAGCGCGGCGCGCAGATCACCAGCCGCGAGATGGAGCTCTTCCACGACAAGCTGATGTACCTCGCGCGCGGGGCGGAGGTCGTCGTCTTCGCGGGCTCGCTGCCCCCCGGCGTGGAGCCCGACGCCTACGCGAACCTCATCCGCGAGCTGCGCAAGCAGGGCCTCACCACGGTCGTCGACACCGACGGCGAGCCGCTGCGGCTGGCCGTGCGGGCCGAGCCGACCGTGGTCTCGCCGAACGTCCTGGAGGCCGAGGAGCTCGTCGGCCACGAGTTCAACGACGACGAGGACCGCACGATCGCGGTCCGCGAGATGGTCGAGCTCGGAGCCAAGGAGGCGATCATGACCGTCGACGACGGCGTCTTCGCGGCGCTGCCCGGCGAGGGCGGCCACCGCATGGTCCGCGTGCGGGTCGAGCCGCGCGAGCCGGTGGCCACGGTCGGCTCCGGCGACGCGTTCCTGGCCGGCTACGTCGCGGCCCGCTACAGCGGCGAGGCGCTGGACGAGTGCCTGCGCTTCGGCGTCGCCTGCGGGGCCGATTCGATCCAGCGCCTGGGCGCCGGCGTCATCGACCCGCGGGCGGTCGATCGGCTGCTCGACGAGGTCGAGGTCGAGACGCTTCCGTCGGCCGCAGAAGTCTCGTAGCCACCGGCGCTTCGGCCCCGAAGGATCCGCCTAGGCCGTTGGTAGGCTGGATCACCAGCCGCCGTCCGCCCCGGAATCCGAGGATCGCCCATGGAAGTAGAGATCGGTCGCGGGAAGAAAGCCCGCCGCGCCTACGGCTTCGATGACATCGCCATCGTGCCGTCCCGTCGTACGCGTGACCCCGACGACGTCGACATCACGTGGAAGCTCGGCGACTATCGCTTCGAGCTCCCGCTGCTCGCCTCGGCGATGGACGGCGTGGTCTCGCCCGAGACGGCGGGCATCATCGGCAAGCTCGGCGGTCTCGCGGTCCTCAACCTCGAGGGCATCTGGTGTCGCTACGAGGATGCCGACGCCCAGCTGCAGCGCATCGCCCAGCTGCCCAAGGAGCAGGCGACCCGCGAGATGCAGGAGATCTACCAGGCGCCGCTGATCCCGGAGCTGATCGCCCAGCGCATCCGCGAGATCAAGGCGCACGGCGTCGTCGCCGCCGCGTCGCTCACCCCGCAGCGCGTGCGCGACTTCTACGAGCTCGCGCTCGACGCCGGGCTGGACATCCTCGTCGTGCAGGGCACGGTCGTCTCGGCCGAGCACGTCTCGCGCGACGAGTCGCGCCCGCCGCTGAACCTCAAGGAGTTCTGCCGCGAGGTGCCGGTGCCGGTCGTCGTCGGCGGCTGCGCCAGCTACCACACCGGCCTGCACCTCATGCGCACCGGCGCGGCCGGCGTGCTCGTGGGCGTCGGCCCGGGCGCCGCGTGCACGACGCGCGGCGTGCTCGGCATCGGCGTCCCCCAGGCGACGGCGATCGCCGACGTCGCGGCCGCGCGCTCGCAGCACATGCTCGAGACCGGCGAGTACTGCCAGGTCATCGCCGACGGCGGCATGCGGACCGGCGGCGACGTCGCCAAGGCGATCGCCTGCGGGGCCGACGCGGTCATGATCGGGTCGCCGCTGGCCCGCGCCTACGAGGCGCCGGGCCACGGCTACCACTGGGGCATGGCGACGTTCCACCCGACGCTCCCGCGTGGCGCGCGGGTCCAGACCGTCCAGAACGGCTCGCTGGCCGACATCCTCGTCGGCCCGGCGCGGGAGAACGACGGCACGTTCAACCTCATGGGCGCGCTGAAGACGTCGATGGCGACCACCGGCTACCGCGACATCGCGGAGTTCAACCGGGCCGAGCTGATGATCGCCCCGGCGCTGCAGACCGAGGGCAAGGCGCTGCAGACCGCGCAGCAGGTCGGCATGGGCTCCCGCGGCGCGGCGGCCGCGGCCCACGCGCCGAGCAACGGCAACGGCGCCCCGGCGCCCGGCGAGAAGGCGCTGCAGGAGGCGTGAGCGGCATCGCCACCCTGCGCGGGGCCACCTCGCGAGACCCTGCGGGTCCTCACACACCGCGGCTTCGACCCTGGCGGGGCGTGTCATCGTGAGCCAGGATCACCTGGTCACCGGCGCGACCGCCGCGACCGAGCTCGTCGAGGAGTCGGCGACCGAGGTCGAGGCGCCGCGCGCGGTGGACGAGGTCGTCGTCCTCGACTTCGGGGGGCAGTACTCGCAGCTGATCGCCCGACGCGTGCGCGAGTGCGGCGTCTACTCGGAGCTGCTGCCCCACCACGTCGGCCTCGAGGAGGTCCGCAAGCGCAAGCCGAAGGGCCTGATCCTGTCGGGCGGCCCCGCGTCGGTCTACGCCCCCGACGCGCCCAAGCTCGACCGGGAGCTGCTCGAGCTCGGCATCCCGGTGCTCGGCATCTGCTACGGCATGCAGCTCATCGCGCGCGAGCTCGGCGGCCGCGTCGAGGGCGCCGAGGTCGGCGAGTTCGGCCGCTCGGACCTGACCGTCCTCGAGCATGGGCGGCTGCTCGCCGGCACGCCCGACGAGCAGACCTGCTGGATGTCGCACCGCGACACGGTCTTCTCGGCCCCGCCGGGCTTCACGGCGCTGGCGTCGTCGACCGCGTCGCCGGTCGCGGCGCTGGAGTCGGTCGAGCGCGGGATCTACGGCATCCAGTTCCACCCCGAGGTCGTCCACACGCCGTACGGCCAGCACGTGCTGACGACGTTCCTGGAGGACATCTGCGGCTGCGACCGCACGTGGTCGGCCGCGAGCATCGTCGAGGAGCAGATCGAGCGCATCCGCGCCCAGGTCGGCGACGGCAAGGTGATCTGCGCGCTGTCGGGCGGCGTCGACTCCTCGGTGGCGGCGCTGCTCGTGCACCGCGCGATCGGCGACCAGCTCACGTGCGTGTTCGTCGACCACGGCCTCATGCGCAAGAACGAGGGCGAGCAGGTCGTCGCCGCGTTCCGCGACACCTACAAGGTGCCGCTCGTCGCCGTCGATGCGGAGGACCGCTTCCTGGCCAAGCTCCGGGGCGTGACCGAGCCGGAGGCCAAGCGCAAGCTCATCGGCGCCGAGTTCATCCGCGTCTTCGAGGAGGAGGCGGCCAAGCTCGAGGGCGCGAAGTTCCTCGTCCAGGGCACGCTCTACTCGGACGTCATCGAGTCCGGCGGCGGTACCGGCGCGGCGACGATCAAGTCCCATCACAACGTCGGCGGCCTGCCCGACGATCTCGAGTTCGAGCTCGTCGAGCCGCTGCGGTCGCTGTTCAAGGACGAGGTCCGCGCGGTCGGCTCCGAGCTGGGCCTGCCCGAGCGCCTGGTCTGGCGCCAGCCGTTCCCGGGGCCCGGCCTGGCGATCCGCGTGGTCGGCGGCGAGGCGACGAAGGAGCGGCTCGACGTCCTGCGCGACGCCGACGCGATCCTCCAGGACGAGATCCGCAAGGCCGGCCTCTACCGCGAGCTGTGGCAGTCGTTCTGCGTCCTGCCCGACGTCCGGACGGTCGGCGTCCAGGGCGACGAGCGCACGTACGGCTACGTCGTCGTGATCCGCGCGGTCACCAGCGATGATGCGATGACCGCCGACTGGGCCCGGCTGCCCTACGACCTGCTCGAGCAGATCGCCTCGCGGATGATCAACGAGCTGCGCGAGGTCAACCGGGTGGTGCTCGACATCACGAGCAAGCCGCCCGGCACGATCGAGTGGGAGTGAGCCGCACGGGCTGACCGCGGCAGCTCAAGTCCCGCCGCCGCGCGCCCGACATTCCCGACGATGGCCACAGACGTCGCCAGCGTCCCAGGTGCGCCCGTCTCGCCGCTCGCCGTCCGCGCCTGGCGGGTCGGCGTGCTCGCGCACGTGGTCGACGCGATCGCGGTGTGGGCGCTGGCGGTCGCCGCCGGCTACGCGGTGCTGCACGACGGCGGATCGCCGACCGCCGTCGCGATCCTGGCCGTGGCGGGGCGCATCCCCGGCGTCTTCCTCGCCGCCCACGCGGGCGCCCTGGCCGACGCGTTCGACGTGCGCGTCCTCACTCGCTGGCTGGCCGCGGTCCAGGCCGTGCCGGCGATCGCGCTGGCGGCCCTGGCCTGGGACGGCAGCTTGCACCGCGTCGAGGTCTACGTCGGCGTCTTCGCGATCTCCCTGCTCGCGGCGGTCATGGGACCGTGCATGCAGCTGGAGGTCAGCTCGACCCTGCCGCTGGCGCTGCGCCGGCGCGGCCGCGCGCTGAACAACGCCGCCGGCTACGCCGCGGGCGTGGTCGGCGCGGTCGGGGGCGGCGCGCTCGTCGCTGCCGAGGGCCCGCGTCTCGTGTTCGCGCTCACGGCGGTCTGCGCGGTCGGCGTGGCGATCGTGTTCGCCCGCTTCGACGCTCCCCAGCGCCCGCTGCAGCCGCTCGCCCCGGTCGGCCGGACGCTGGGTCGGGTGCCGCGGCCGGCCTGGTGGCTCGTCGCGGCCGCGCTCCTGCTCGCGTTCGTCCTGGAGCCGCTGACCCACCTCGCGCCCGTGATCGCGGCCCGCCACGGCGCCTCTGCCGGACGACTCGGGCTCTACGTCGGCGCGATCGTGCTCGGAGCGCTGATCGGCGGTCTGCTCGTCCGCGGGGACGAGGATCGGGCGATCCCGGTGCGGCGCGCGCTGCCGGTCGCGATGGGCGCCGCGGCGCTCGCGCTCGTCGCCCTGGCCGCGTGGCCGAGCTTCGCGCTCGCGCTCGTCACGATGGTGCTCGCCGGCACGTGCTGGGAGATCTGCGCGCTGGAGACGCTGTTCGGCGTCCTCCCGCACGCCCCCGACCGCCGCGTCGGCTTCCAGATCGGCGTCTGGCTGGCCGCCACGGGCGCGGGGGCGGTCCTCGGCTCGCTGCTCCTGGGCTGGTCGATGGAGCGCGTCGGCATCGACACGTCGCTGCTGGTCTGCGCCGCGGCGCTCGCGCTCGTCGCCGCGGGCGTGGCGCTCGGGCAGGGCAGCGCGCGTCCCGCGCCGGCGCCACGGACGCGCTGACGCCGGTCGCGAGGTCGCGGCCGGCTCGGGCGTCGCCGTCGCGCCCGCCTCCCGGTCCTGTTCGCGCGCGGCGGGGGAGCGGGAAGGGGGGCGAACGTCACCCGGCGTCGGCCGGCGCCGGATCGGGCCGCTGCGCGCTCGCGGCGCGCCCGCGTCGCGCGAGACGGTGGGCCGTCTCCGAGAGCGCCAGCGCGAGCAGCGCGATCGCGGCCGCGACGAAGCCGAGGCCGGCGGCCCCCACGGCGGCGACGCCGACGGCCCCGATCGCGCCGGCCAGGGCGATCGCGAGGTACAGGATCGATGCGTGCAGCGAGACCAGGATCGGTGCGGCGGCGGGGTCGAGCTCGATGAGCCGGTGCTGCTGGGGCGCGCTCATGCTGAACGCGGCCAGCGCGAAGACGGCGACGAACGCGACGGCGGACCAGAAGGAGTCCCGCACGAGCGGCAGGAGCGTGAGACCGACCGCCACCCACAGCAGGCAGACGACCATCACGCCGCGACCACCGATCCGGTCGGTGAGCGCTCCCGTGGCGTAGCTGCCGACGATCGCCACCGTCCCGAACACGAGCATGATCGCCGGCAGGCGTGCATCGGAGCTCGCGGTCGCGGGCGCGAAGACCTCGGCGATGTAGGTGTAGAGGACGTAGACCGAGGTGAAGGCCAACAGCGTCGTGGCGAGGGTGGTGAGCACGCGCCGGTCGGCCAGCGGCGCGAGCCGCTCCCGCAGCCCGGCGGGGGCGGGCGTGACGACGCGGCGCGGCACGAGCGCGAGGAGGCCGACCAGGCCCGCCAGCGCCATCGCGACGACGAACCACATCGTCGCGCGCCACCCGAGCTGGCCGCCGACCGCCGTGCCGATCGGCGCTCCGAAGGCGGTGGCGGTGGTGAAGCCGGTGAGCACGGTGGCGATCGCTCGGCCGCGCCGCTCGGGCGCGACCAGCGCTGCGCCCGTCGTGCAGGCGACCGGAACGAACAGGCCGGTGCCGCCGGCGGCGACGGCCTGCGCCACGAGCAAGAGCGCGAACGAAGGCGCCAGCGCCGCGCCAGCGGTCCCGACGGCGTAGATCGCGGTGGCCGCCAGCAGGACGCGCCGGCGCGGCCACGCCGCGGTCGCCGTCGCCAACACCGGACCCAGGAGCGCGCAGGCGAGCGCGAAGACGGTGACGACCTGGCCGGCCGTCGGGATCGAGACGTCCAGCGTGTCGCTCAGCCGCGGCAGCATGCCGGCCAGCACGAACTCGTTCGTGGCGACCGCCAGCACGCCGAAGGCCAGGATGGGCACGCTCCAACGGGAGGTCCGGCCGTTGTCTGCGTCCGGCGCGATCGCTGCTGCTGACATGCGGCGACGATCGGCCAGCCGTGCGCGGAAGTCCAAGAGCGAAACCGGATCGCAGCTATCGTCGATCGCCATGGACCTGCGGCAGCTCGAGTACTTCGTGGCCGTGGCGGAGGAGCGCAGCTTCACCCGCGCGGCGGCGACGGTCTACGCGTCGCAGCCCGCGGTCAGCGCCCGGATCGGCCAGCTCGAGCGCGAGCTGCGTCAGCCGCTGCTCGATCGTTCTGGACGCACGGTGCGTCTGACCGACGTGGGGGCCGCGGTGCTCCCGAGCGCGCGGGCTGCGCTCGCCGCGGTGGCCGAGCTGCGCCAGATCGTCGACGAGCACGCCGGGCTGCTGCGCGGGAAGGTGGCCGTCGGGATGGTGGCCTCGTCGGCGCTGTCGTTCGACCTGCCCGAGCTGCTCGCGTGCTTCCACCGCGACCATCCCGCGGTGACGATCACCCTCACCGAGGCCGCGTCGGATCACCTGCTGGCGTCGCTGCGCGATGGGACGCTCGACGTCGCGGTGATCGCGTCGCCGGCGGCCGCGCCGCCCGGCATCGTGACCGCCGTCGTCGCCGACGAGCCGCTCGTTGCCGCTGTTGGGCTGGACCATGCGCTGGCCGCGCGCGGCGCCATCGCGATCGGCGAGCTCGGCGACCAGCCGCTGATCGCGTTCCATCGCAGCATCGACGCTCGTGCCACCGTCGATGCGGCGTGCGCTGCCGCGGGCTTCGAGGCGCACGTGGCCTTCGAGGCAAGCGACCCGGCGGTGCTTGCCGAGCTCGCCGCACGTGGCCTCGGTGTGGCGATCCTCCCCGCGCCGATCGCCGCCGCACACGCCGAGCGGCTGCGCATCCTCGCGCTCGTCGATCCGCCGCTGCGCGCCTCCATCGCGCTGGCGTGGCGCGCGGGCGAGGCCCGCGGCCCCGCCGCGCGTGCCCTCGTCGATCGGCTGCACGATGCGCTGCCCGGCGCCGCAGCCGACGAGCCCGTGCCGGCGGGTCCGGCTGCGATCAGCCGTCCCAGCTCTTGAGCGCCGCCAACGGGTCGATCGCGATCCCGCCGGTGTACCAGCCCGGGCTGCTCCACAGCTCGAAGTGCAGGTGGCAGCCGTGGGCGTCGCCGGTGTCGCCGACGTAACCGATGAGCTCTCCGGTCTCCACGCGGTCGCCCTTGGCGGGCAGCGCCGGGTCGCGCAGGTGCATGTATGCCATGTCCTGGCCGGTGCCGTCGCCGTCGATGACGAGGTAGTTGCCGGCCGCGCCGTGGTACTGGCGGAACTTCACGACCCCGCCGCGGGCGGCGACGAGCGGCGTGCCGCACGCGGCGAAGACGTCCTGGCCCTCGTGCGAGTGGCCCGCGCGACCCGAGCCGAAGCGCGCGGCGCCCTCGCCGTAGCTGTGCTTGCCGCGGATCGGGAAGGCGTACGGGCGCAGCTCGACCGTGTCGGCGGCCTCCGGCGGCGCGTCGGCCTGGGCCGCGGTGGCGGTGGGCGTCGAGCCGGCCGTCCACACCTGGAACTGGTACCGCGCGGCCTTGGCGGGCACCGTCTTGCCCACCCTGCCGTCCCACACGATCGCCTGGCGGCCGCCCGGCGCAACCGGCGGCGTCGACCAGCGGCGCACGACGGTGCCGTCGGGCACGCGCACGAGCGCCACGCTGAGCGCGACCGGGCTGGGGCCCTTGACCGTCACGCTCAGGGTGGCCGACCGCGCGCCCGCGTAGTAGACGGTGCGCGCGGCGAGCTGAGCGTCGAGCCGGGGCGAGGAGCGCAGGTCGGCGACCACGTCGGCGACGGGCGCGCCGGTCAACGCCAGCTCGTCGGCCGCCGACCCGATCGCGACGACGTCGTCGCTGGGATCCGACGCGCCCGCGCGGGTGCGCACGAGCAGCGGTCCGGTGGCGGCGCCCGGGGGCACGGTCACCTCGACGCTGCGCGCGCCCACCCGTGCGGGCCTGACGGCGGCGTCGTCGGCCGCGCCGGCGTCGCCGAGGAAGACGATCTGGGACGCGCCGCCGAGCGCCACGCCGGTGACGCGCAGGACGGCCCCGGGCTCGACGGCCTCCAGCCCGACGCAGCCGCGCTGGCAGGCGACGTCGGCGATCGTCGGGACGGCGAGCGCGGGGGAGGCCGACGCGCCTCCGGACACGGCCGTCGTGGCGGCCGTAGCGGCGTCCGCCGCCAGGCCGGTCGCGCACGCCGACGCCAGGGCGGTCGCCGCCCACCGTCGCGATCCGCGCCCGAGCGCGCTCGTTCTCACCGCTGACCTTCTCCTTGCTGTCGGGCCTACGAGGTGAGCCGGGCACCACCCGTGCTCGCAAGAACCCGCTTCCGACCCCTCGCGGGTGGTCGGTGGCTCGCGCGGCAAGGACCGCGCTACCGGGCAGACGCCCGGATTCGCCCCCGGGGACGTGGTTCGACACGTCCCCATCGGGTCCCCCGTTCCACGCCCCGCCGCGGAATGGCGGGACGCGGATTCGGCATGGTCTGACGGGCCGGCACTCTACTGCGCCCGTCGGCCGAACCGCGGGCATCGCGCGGGGAATCGCCCCACGTTGCGGGTTGATCGTTCGCTGACGGTCGAAGCGAGCGCTCAGCGCCGGCGGATGAGGACCACGGTGTCGTCGAGGCTGGTGGGCGCCCCGTCGGGTCCGGTCGCCTGGCGCGGCCGCACGTCGGCGACGACGGTCTCCCAGGCGCCGGGCGCCAGCTCCAGCCCGGCGAGCTCCTCGGCGGGCGTCAGGAAGCGGTGCCGGCGATGATCGGTCGCCTTCGCCCACGGCGGCGGCGCGGCGTGACCGACGACGAGCAGGTGCCCTCCTGGCGCCACGGCCGATGCGGCGCGGCGCAGGACCTCGGTGCGCGGGAACTCGACGGGCGAGTGCAAGAAGCAGGCCGAGACCAGGTCGAAGTCGTCGGTCGGCCGCCAGGCGCCGAGGTCCTCGACGCGCCACGCGATCAGGCCGTCGGCGACGCCGCGGGCCGCGGCCAGCGCTCGTGCGCGAGCGACCGCCGTCGCGGCGATGTCCACCGCCGTTACGCGCCATCCCCGCTGGGCGAGCCAGACGCTGTCGCCGCCCTCGCCGCAGCCGAGGTCCAGCGCCCGACCCGGGGCCAGGTCGGCGACGGCGGTCACGAGCGCCTGGTTGGGCCGGCCGGACCAGATCTGCTCGCGCTCGCCGTACCGGCGCTCCCAGAACGCGGCGGCGTCCTGCACGGCGGGTGGGTCGGTGTCGTGGCTCATGGCCCCAGCTTGCCGTGCGGTCCCGACCGTGGCAAGAGGCATTGCCGTATTGGCAAACGGCTGGGCGGGTCGAACGGCCTTGGGGCTTGACGGCTGGGTCGTGTCCGTCTATACATAGGACAACAGGCCGATCTATCGGTCGTCCGACGCGCTGGAGGAGAGGCATGGCCACGTTCGTGCTCGTTCACGGATCGTTCTTCGGAGGGTGGTGCTGGGATCGCGTCGTGCCGCGCCTGCGCGAGCACGGCCACGACGTCGTCGTGCCGACCCTGACCGGGCTCGGCGAGCGCGAGCACCTCGCCAGCGCCGACGTGGGGCTCGAGGTGCATACGCGGGACGTCCTGGCGACCATCCGCTACGGCCGCCTGCACGACATCGTCCTCGTGGGCCACAGCTACGGCGGGATGGTGATCACCGGCGTGGCGGCCGCGGCCCCCGACGTCGTCGGCCGACTCGTCTACCTCGATGGCTTCGTGCCGCGGGCGGGGCAGAGCGCGTTCGACATCCTGCCGTGGACGCGCGAGGCCTTCGAGGCCGCGGCCCGCGAGCATCCCGAGGGCTTGGTGCCGCCGTTCGATCTCGCGGCGCTGGGCATCGCGTCGCCCGACGACGTCGCGTGGGTCGAGGGCCGCGTCACACCGCTCTCGCTGCGCACGCATGCCGAACCGTCGCCGGGGGTGCCCGAGGGTGTCCGGGCGGTGTACCTGCGCTGCGCGCAGGGCGAGTTCTTCGCCGACCTCGCGCGCGGCCTGGCGGCCGAGGGGTGGCCCGTCGTCGAGCTTGCCGCCGGGCACATGGCGATGGTGACCGAGCCGGCCGTCGTGGCCGACGCGCTGCTGGCGGCCGTCGACTGACGCGAATACGTGCGTGATGAAAGCAAAGACCTCGAGGAAGCCCATGTCCGAGCCGAAGCCGACGCTGATCAACCCGCCCGAGCTCCCGGCCCTGCCGGGACTCGTCTCCCATGGCGTCGTGGTCCCGCAGGCGGGGCTGGTCTTCACCGCGGGCCAGGTGGCCTGGGACGCCGACGGCGCCGTCGTGGGCGCGGGTGACCTCGCCGCCCAGTTCGCGAAGGCCTACGAGAACGTGGACCTGGTCCTCGCGGCCGCCGGCACGACGCGGCGCAACGTGATCAAGGAGACGATCTACCTCGTCGGCTACCGCACGGAGGACGGGCAGCGGCTCATCGAGCTGATCGCCGCCGCCCGCGGCGACGATCCGGCGCCGCCGGCGAGCACGTGCGTCGGCGTCGAGACGCTCTACGCCGACGGCTTCCTCGTGGAGATCGAAGTCGTCGGCACGGTGGCGTCGTGAACGAAGGGAGCGCACCGCCGATGCGCCACGTCATCGTGGCCGGCGCCGGGCCGGTCGGCCTCTGGGTGGCCGCCGAGCTGCGCCTCGCCGGCATTCCCGTCACGATCCTGGAGAAGGAGGCGGAGCGCAATCCGCACTCGCGCGCGCTGACGGTGCATCCGCGCTCGGTGGAGCTGTTGGCCATGCGCGGTCTCGCCGGGCCGTTCCTCGACGAGGGGATCCCCATCCCGAGCGGGCACTTCGGGCTGCTCGACAGCCGGTTGGACTTCACGGTGCTCGACACGCCGTTCCCGTTCACGCTGGCCATCGAGCAGGTGCGCACCGAGCAGCTGCTCGAGGAGCGCGTCCTGCGGCTCGGTGCCGAGCTGCGGCGGCGGCATCGGGTCGTCGGGGTCCGCCAGGACGCCGACGGCGTCGAGGTCGAGGTCGAGGGCCCCGCGGGGACCTACCGCGAGACGGCCGGCTACGTCGTGGGCTGCGAGGGAACACGCAGCGTCGTGCGCGACACGGGCGGCATCGGCTTCCCGGGGACCGACAGCACGCTCTTCGGCGCGCTGGCCGACGTCGAGCTGAGCGAGCCGCCGCCCGCGCCGATCATCAGCCAGCACACCGAGGCCGGCGCCCTGCTGATGGTCGGGCTCCCCGGCGGGCACTTCCGCTTCGTCATCGTCGATCCGCAGCTCGCGGGCGTCGGCCCCGAGGAGCCGCTCACGCTCGACGACTTCCGCGCCCGCGTCGCCCGGATCGCGGGTGCCGACTTCCCGATGCACAGCCCGGCCTGGCTGTCGCGCTTCGGCAACGCCACGCGGATCGCGCAGCGGTATCGGCACGGCCGGCTCTTCGTGGCCGGCGACGCCGCGCACATGCACTTCCCGACCGGCGGCGTCGGGCTGAACGTCGGGCTGCAGGACGCGATGAACCTCGGCTGGAAGCTCGCCGCGGAGCTCCAGGCGTGGGCGCCCGACGGGCTGCTCGACAGCTACGACGCCGAACGGCGCCCCGTGGGCGAGCGCCTGATCGAGAGCAGCCTGGCGCAGACCGCGCTCGTCGACGCCTTCACACCGCAGGGTCAGGCGCTGCGCTCGGTCCTGGCGGGCCTCGTGGAGCGCATCCCGGACCTCGCCCGGGCGCTGGCCGAGCGACTCTCGGCGCTGGACGTCACCTATGCAGACGACCGCGATCAGCTCGTCGGCGCCCGCGCGCCCGACGTGCGGCTCGAGGCCGGCGGCGGCGCGTCGCTGTTCGAGCTGCTGCGCACGGGACGCTTCGCGTTCCTGGACTTCGACGGCCAGGGCGCCGGGGAGGCGGTCCGCGCGGCCTTCGCGGGCCGCGTCGAGGTGCACCGCGCCACGGTCGTCGACGACCGGCCCGCGTGGCGCGCGCTGAGCGCCGTCCTGATCCGGCCCGACGGGCACGTCGCGTGGGCCGCCGAGGTGCCGCGCGGCACCGAAGACGTCATCGATGCCGTGGCTCGCTGGGCCGGGGCGCCAACCCACGACACGACAGGAGTCGACCGATGAGCGACGAGCGCTACCGCGGGTTCTTCTCGGAGGTGTACGGATGGTTCGGGCAGCTCTGCACCGGCGAGGTGTCCAACAGCGACGAGGAGGTCGCGCGGTTCTGGACCGATGACGCCCGCATGATCACCAACGGCATGGTCGAGTCGGCGGGGATCGCGGAGCTGAAGGAGCACTTCGACAAGTTCCCGGCCAAGTACTCGGGCATCCGCGTCCACGAGCCCTACCACCGCTACCTGGAGGTGGGCGACACCGTGGTGATCGAGTACGAGATCACGGGGGAGACGAAGGCCGGCGAGGACGCGTTGGTCTTCGGGGCCGAAGATGGCCGCCAGCACATCCGCGTCATCGCGATCTTCACGATGCGCGACGGGCGCATCGCCGAGATGCGCGAGGTCGCCGCGGCGAACCTCGGAGACGCGTAGGCCGAGCGCTGTCGTATGTTCCTGTCGTGTCTCGCGCCAAGGCATCTCTCACGCCGTCCGAGCAGCCTCCGTGGGCGGGCGTCCTCGGACAGCGGCTGCGCGAGATACGGCAAGAGCGCCGGCTGTCGCTCTCCGCCGTCTCCAAGGCGACCGGGATCTCGACCTCGTTCCTGTCGCTGCTGGAGAAGGGCCAGACGGACGTCAGCCTGGGCCGCCTGCTTCCGCTGCTCGAGTTCTACGGGCTGAGCGCGGCGGACGTCCTGTCGTGGAACGACGGGACCGTGGAGACCGTCGTCCGTGCGGGCGAGGCGCCGTTCCTGTTCTCGGTGGCGAAGGGGATCGACGTGTTCCTCGCGGCTCCGGATCGGCGGCGTCCGTTCCTGCCGGTGATCGGCGTGTACCAGCCGGGCGCGCGGATGCGCAGCTACTCCGAGCACGAGGGCGACGAGTTCATGTACGTGCTGGAGGGGAGCCTGCGGGTCGAGTTCCGCGGGGCCGAGCCGGTCGTGCTGGGCGTCGGCGATGCGGTGTTCTTCTCCAGCAAGCGGCCGCATCGGATCGCGACCGAGGGCGACGAGGAGGCTCGCGTCCTCATCGTCACCACGGAGCGGATCCCGGCATGACGCCCGCCGGAGACGAGATCGCGCTGCAGCGGATCGAGCAGGCGCTCACCCGCCTGCTGATGCGCTCCTATCGGGCGCACACGTACGACCGCCTCGTGCGGGCGACGGGCGTCCAGATGGACCAGGCGCTCGTCCCGGTGCTGCTCGCGCTGCGCACGCTGGGGACGACGCGGGTCTCCGACGCCGCGGAGGCCGCGGGCATCGTGCCGTCGACGATGAGCCGCCACACGGCCCAGCTCGAGGCGCTCGGGCTGCTGTCGCGGCACGCCGATCCGGACGACGGGCGCGGCACGCTGATCGCGCTGACCGACGAGGGCCGCGAGGCGACGCAGCGGATCAGCGCCGAGCTGCGCGAGACCTTCGCCGAGGTGCTGGGCGAGTGGTCGCCGCAGGACGTTGCGGCGTTCGCGGAGCGCTTCGAGCGCTTCGCCGCCGGCATCGCGAGCGGGCGCACGTCGCTCCTCGCGCGACGCGCCGCCTGAGCAGCCGCCGGATCGGTCCGCGCGTCGGTTGACAGCGGCGCGGCGGCCAACTACGTTGCGTGTGACACGCAGCCAATCTATCGAACGACTGTGTCGATCTATCGGTGGCTGGACGTACGCCACCTGGGGTGAGGAGGAGTGGGGAATGCGCACGCACGCACGTGCCGTGCTGGGAATCGCCGCGTCGATCGCGATCGCGGCGGCCGGATGCGGCGACGCCGACGACGGCGGCGCGACGCAGACGACGTCGGGCGCCGCGTCCGGCGACGAGCCGGTCAAGGTGATGATCGTGGGCCCGTGGAGCGCGAAGGGCGTGGTCCCGTTCGCCAACTACCCCGACATCGCGAAGGCGACCGCCGCCGCGATCGCGAAGGCGAAGGACCCGGCGCAGCGGCCGATCGACCTCGTGGTCTGCGACGACGCGGCGGATCCGAACCGGAACCTCAAGTGCTCGCGCGACGCGATCGCCCAGGACGTCGACGTCGTCGTCACCGAGAACCAGGCGTCGGCCGCCGGCGTCCAGGTCCTGGAGCAGGCCAAGATCCCGGTGATCTCCGTGCTCGGCTTCGAGGACGACGAGCTGACCAGCTCGAACGTCTTCAACATCACCGGCGGCGCCCCGGGGATCGCCGCCGCGGCCGCCGGTGTGCTCGTCGAGGGGGCGGATCCCGCGAAGATCGGCATCGTCGCCCAGAACGACGCGCCGTCGCGGACGGCCGTCAAGGGCGCCGAGCAGGTGCTCTCCGCCCGCGGCACGAAGGCCGCCCGCACGACGTACGTCGACGAGACCGCGACGGACCTGGCGCCCGCCGCGCTGGCGTCGACCCGCGGCGGCATCGACGGCGTCATCGCCCTGCCGCAGTACAACGTGCTGCAGGCGTACATGAAGGCGATCGGCCAGGCCGGCATCAGCGGCGTCGCCTTCGCCACCTCCGACCTGAACCTGCCGCCCGCGGTCGTCTCGACCCTCGGCGAGCCGGCCGAGGGCATGTACATCGGGGCGATCTACAAGCCGCTCACCGACCTCTCCGATCCGGCGGTCAAGCGGTTCATCGACGACCTGACCGCCGCCGACCCCAAGCTCGACCCCCGCAAGGAGCTGCTCCCGTGGGCGGCGCAGGGGCTGTACGTCGGGCTGAAGGTCGCCTCGCACGTGGCGTCGATGGTCGACGGCGAGCCGACCGCCGCGTCGATGCTCGAGGCGATGCCGAAGCTGAAGGACTACGAGACGGGGCTCGTCGCGCCGCTCAGCTTCGACCAGCCCGCGACGAGCTTCCCCGGCGTCACCCGCGTCTTCAACACGAAGATGCTCGTGGGCCGCGTGCGGGACGGGAAGGTCGTCGTGGCCGACCCGGACGCGTGGGTGGACTACTTCGGCGCGGCGAGCTGAGCGCCGGTGCGCGAGCTCCTGCTCTTCACGGTCCTCGGGCTGGGCCTCGGCGCCGGCTACGCGCTCGCGGCGCTCGGCGTCGTGCTCGTCTACCGCGGCTCGGGCGTCCTGAACTTCGCGCACGGCGCGATGGGGATGGTCGGCGCGTACGTCTGCTACGAGCTGCGGGTCAACGCCGGCTGGCCCGCGGTCGCGGCGGTGGCGGTCGGCGTCGCGGCCGCCGCGGCGCTGGGGCTCGTCACCGGCGGTCTGGTCATGCGGCGCCTGCGCACGGCGGCGCCGCTGACCCGCCTGATCGCGACGCTGGGGATCCTGCTGTTCCTCTACGAGGCGGTGCTCCAGCGCTACACCGGCAAGGGGGCGCCCGTCGTGCCGTCGCTGCTGCCGACGGCGCGCGTCGAGCTCCTGGACGGGGTGAGCGTGGGCGCGGATCGCCTGATCCTGCTCGGCCTGGCCGTCGCGGTCACGGCCGCGCTCGCCGTGACCTATCGCGCCACCCGCTTCGGCCTGGCGACGACGGCGACCGCGGAGAACGAGCGCGCGCTCGCGACGCTGGGCTGGTCGCCGGCGCGCATCGCCACGCTCAACTGGACGCTCGGTGCCGCGCTCGGCGGTGTCGCGGCCGTCGTGATCAGCTCCATCAACGGCCTCTCGCCCACGCTGGCGCTGCTCGTCATCCCGGCGTTCGCGGCGGCGCTCGTGGGCGGCTTCACGTCGTTCCCGCTGACGCTCGCCGGAGCGCTCGGCGTGGGCGTCGCGGAGTCGCTGGTCACGCGGTACGTCGACGCGCCCGGCTGGGGCAAGTCGATGCCGTTCCTCGTCATCGTCGCGCTGCTGGTGCTGCGCGGCCAGGCACTGCCGGTGCGCGGCGCGGTGGCGGCCCGGCTGCCGCGGGTGGGGACCGGGCGCGCCAGCGTCCGCGGCGTGGTCGTCGGCGTGGCGGTCGCCGCCGTGCTGCTCGGCTGGGTGGTGCCCGACGATTGGGTCGATCCGGCCATCACCTCGCTGGTGATGGCGATCGTGCTGCTGTCGATCGTCGTGGTGACGGGCCTGGGCGGGCAGCTCTCGCTGGCCCAGTACACGCTGGCGGGGATCGGCGCGTGGGTCGCGACGCGGCTGGCCGTCACGGCCGGGCTGCCGTTCGGCGTCGCGCTCGCGGTCGGCGCGTTGGCGATGGTGCCCATCGCGGCCGCCGTCGGGCTCCCGGCCCTGCGCACCCGCGGCGCGAATCTCGCAGTGGTGACGTTCGCGTTCGCGTTCGTGCTCGACCAGCTCGTGCTGACGGACGCCGACCTCACCGGCGGGCCGACGGGGACGCAGGTGGATCCGCCGTCGATCCTCGGGTACAGCCTCGACGGCATCCTCCACCCGCGGCGCTACGCGATCTTCGCGTTGGTGGTGCTCGCGCTCGTCGCGCTCGTCGTCGCCAACGTCCGCCGGGGCCGCAGCGGGCGGCGGATGCTCGCCGTCCGGGCCAACGAGCGCGCGGCCACCGCGCTCGGCATCAGCGTCGTGCAGGCCAAGCTCTACGCCTTCGTGCTCGCCGGCGTGATCGCCGGGATCGGCGGGGTGGTCGGCGCGTACCGCAACCCGTTCGTGGAGTTCGACGGCTACGGCGTGCTGGACTCGATCCAGGCCGTGGCGCTCGCGGTGATCGGCGGGATCGGCTACGTCGCCGGCGCGCCGATCGGCAGCCTGCTCGCGACCGGCGGGCTCAGCGCGGGTGCCGTGCACTCCGTCGTGGACATCACCAACGCGCTGACGCTCGTGGCCGGCCTCGCCGTCGTTGCCATGGTCATGCTGCACCCGGACGGCGTCGCGTCCGTGGCCGAGCACCTGGGCCGTCGGCGGACGCGCGCCCGCGGTGCGCCGGCCCAGGAGCCCCCACCGGTCGGCGAGCTGCGCCCGGTGGCGCCGGCGACGCTCGTCGTCGAGGGGCTCTCGGTGCGCTTCGGCATCGTGGAGGCGGTCCGCGCGGCCTCGTTCTCGGTCGGTCCGGGCGAGGTCGTCGGCCTGATCGGGCCCAACGGCGCGGGCAAGACGACGCTGGTGGACGCGATCACGGGGTTCACGCGACCGGTCGCGGGAGCGGTCGCCCTCGACGGGGTCGACGTGACGCGCTGGCCCGCCCTGCGACGCGCCCGCGCGGGGCTCGGGCGCTGCTTCCAGTCGCTCGAGCTGTTCGAGGACATGACCGTGGAGGAGAACCTCCTCGCTGCCGCCGAAGGGCACCGCGCCGCGGCCTACGTCACGGATCTCGTGCGTCCCGGTCGGACCCAGCTGCCGCCGGCGGCGCGGGCGGCCATCGAGGAGTTCCGCCTGGGCGACGAGCTGCCGCGCCTCCCGGGCGAGCTGACCGCCGGCCGCCGGCGGCTCGTCGCGATCGCCCGCGCGGCGGCCGCCGAGCCGTCGGTCCTGCTGCTCGACGAGCCGGCCGCGGGGCTGGACACCGACGAGAGCGCGGCGCTCGGACACCTGATCCGGCGGCTCGCCGATCGGCGCGGCATGGCGGTGGTGCTCGTCGAGCACGACGTCGACCTCGTCTTCTCCGTGTGCGACCGCGTCGTCGTGCTGGAGTTCGGCCAGGTCATCGCCGACGGCCCGGCGGCCGCCGTCGCGCGCGACGAGCGGGTGGTGGCCGCGTACCTGGGCAATGCGCCGGCGGGGGTGGCTTCATGACGGCGATCCTGCGGGCCGAGGCGCTGACGGCCGGCTACGGGGACAGCGACGTCATCCGCGACGTCGACCTCGAGGTCGCCGGCGGCGAGGTCGTGGCGCTGCTGGGCGCCAACGGCGCCGGCAAGACGACGACGATGCTGACGCTCGCCGGAGCGCTGGCGCCGAGCTCGGGGCAGGTGCTGCTCGACGGGACGCCCACCCGCGCACCGCTGCATCAGCGGGCCCGCGACGGCGTCGGGCTGCTCACGGAGGAGCGCGCGATCTTCACGCAGCTCACGGCGGCGGGCAACCTGCGGCTCGGCCGCGGCGGCGTGGAGCCCGCGCTCGAGCTCTTCGAGGAGCTGCGGCCGCTGCTGGGCCGCCGCGCCGGGCTGCTCTCGGGCGGCGAGCAGCAGATGCTGGCCGTGGCGCGGATCCTCGCGGCGCGCCCGCGGGTCCTCCTCGCCGACGAGCTCTCGCTCGGGCTGGCGCCGAAGGTCGTCCAGCGCCTGCTGTCCGCGCTGCGGGCGGCGGCGGATCGCGGGCTCGCCGTGCTCGTCGTCGAGCAGCACGCGACGCAGGTGCTGGAGGTCGCCGACCGGGCGTACGTCATGCGACGGGGCCGGATCGCCACCCACGCGCGGGCCGCCGACCTGCTGGCCGATCCACGGCTCCTGCGCCAGGCCTATCTCACGAACCCGACCACCGAAAAGGAGCATCGCCATGTCCGTTGAGGCCCACCTCGTCGGCAGCATCAACCTCCCGAGCGCCGACGACGTCTTCCGATCCGTCGGGGCCGCGATGGGCGCGGCGGCCCCGCGGATCCCCGACGGCGAGACCGGCGACCGGCTGGCGTGGACGACGTGGCAGCTGGAGGTGCTGCGCGAGCCCCCGCTGCTCGAAGAGGCGCCTCCCGCGGTCGTCGCGGGCATCGAACGGCCGCGCTACCGACTGCGGCCCGGCGTGGCGGCTGACGAGGTCGTCTTCGGCGATCTGGGCTACGCGGAGGTGGCGCGCCGGTCGTACGCCCACTTCGCCCGCGTGCGCGACGAGTCCGGCATCGCGCCCGGGGCGCGCTTCCAGGTCAGCCTCCCGACGCCGGCCGCGGTGCTGCTGGCGTTCGTCGATCCGGCCGACCAGCTCGCGCTCGAGGGACCCTACGAGCGGGCGCTCCTCGCCGAGGTCGAGGCGATGGTCGCGGCGATCGGAGCCGAGCACCTCGCGATCCAGTGGGACGCCCCGGCGGAGGTGGGGATCGTCGAGGGCGTCTTCCCGGCCTACGACGGGACGCGAGAGCGGCTCGACGGCGCGATCGCGCGCCTTGGCCGGCTGGGGGACGCCGTTCCCGCCGGGGTGCAGCTCGGCTACCACCTCTGCTACGGCGACACCGGCGACGTCGACGACCCCGAGGGGTCGCACTGGAAGGATCCCGAGGATCTCGCGGTCCTCACCACGATGATGAACCGGGTCACCGCGGCGTGCTCGCGGCCGGTCGACTTCTTCCACGTGCCGGTGCCGATCCGCCGCGACGACGAGGCCTACTTCGCGCCGCTGGCGCAGCTGCGCCTCGACCCCGGCACCACGCTCTTCCTCGGGCTGCTGCACCGTGAGGACGGCGTCGAGGGCGCCCGCCGGCGGATCGCGGCCGCGCGCCCGTTCGTCGCCGAGTTCGGCGTGGCCACCGAGTGCGGGATGGGGCGCGAACGGCGCGGGGACGTGCCGGGCCTGCTGGAGCTGCACGCGACGGTCGCCGCCGAGGTCGCGGCTGCGGCGTGAGCGTCCGCGACCGGGTCGACGCCCACCTGCGGTCGCACCGCGAGCGCGACCTCGCCGCGCTGTGCGAGCTGCTGCGCATCCCGAGCGTGAGCGCGCTGCCCGAGCACGCCGCGGACGTGCGCGACGCGGCCGCCTGGGTCGCGCGTGCCCTGCAGGGGGCGGGCGCGACGAGCGCTCGGGTCGTCGAGACGCCGGGCCACCCGGCGGTCCTGGGCACCTGGCGGTCCGGGCGACCCGGTGCGCCGACGGTGCTGGTCTACGGCCACTTCGACGTGCAGCCGCCCGATCCGGTGGAGGCGTGGACGTCGCCGCCGTTCGAGCCGACCATGCGCGACGGCCGGCTCTACGCCCGCGGGGCGACCGACGACAAGGGCAACCTCCTCGCGCCGGTGCGGGCGGCCGCGGCGCTCGTGGCGGCGACGGGCGAGCTGCCGGTCAACCTGGTGTTCCTGTTCGAAGGCGAGGAGGAGCTCGGCTCGCCGAACCTGGTCGGCCTGCTGCGCGCGCATGCCGACGAGCTGTGTGCCGATGCGCTGCTCAGCGCGGACGGCGTGATGTACGCCCACGACCGGTGGTCGGTCCTGCTCGGGCTCAAGGGGCTCGTCAGCGTGGAGGTGCACGTGCGGACCGCGGCCCACGACCTGCACTCGGGCGTCTACGGAGGGCTGGCGCCCAACGCGGCGCAGGCGCTCGCGCAGCTGCTGTCGACCCTCGTCGCGCCGGACGGCTCGATCCTCGTCGAGGGACTGGCGTCGCGAGAAGCGCTCAGCGCCGCCGATCGCGAGCAGCTCGCCGCCGTGCCGTTCGACGCCGACCGCGTGCTCGCCGAGGGCGGCATCGCCGCGTTCTGGGGCGAGCCGGGCCACGAGCCGCTGGAGCGCAACTGGCTTCGCACCACGCTGGACGTGGCCGGGGTCTGGGGCGGGTTCCAGGGTCCGGGCACGAAGACGATCATCCCCGGCGAGGCGGGGGCGAAGATCACCTGCCGCCTCGCGCCCGGCTTGGCGCCCGCGCACGCGATCGACCTGCTGCGCGCCCACGTGGCGCGTCACACGCCGCCTGGGGCGCAGGCGCGCGTGGACGCGCTCCCGGTGGCCGTCGAGCCGTTCGCGATCGCCGCGGACGACCCGGTCGTGGAGATCGTCCGCGGGGCGCTGCGGCGCGAGTCCGGCCATGAGCCGCTGGCGATGCGCAGCGGCGGCTCGCTGCCCGTCGCCGGGATGCTCCGGCAGGAGCTCGGGCTCGACACGGTGATGCTGTGCTGGTCGATGCCCGACGAGCGCCTCCACGCGCCGGACGAGTTCCTGCGGCTGGAGAGCTTCGATCGCGGGGCGCGGGTCTACGCGGACGTGCTCGCGCGCTGCGGCGAGCGCCTCGGACGATAGACTGGACGCTATGGGCAAGATATCGCTGGATTGGCGGGGCGAGCTGCTCCACGTCTTCAGCGCGGAGATCGCGGGCGCGGAGATGCTCGAGCACGATGCTGCGCGCCTGATCGCCGGCTCGGGGGTCGAAGGCGACCGCTACGCGACCGGCCGCGGCCACTACTCCTACATGCCGCACGAGGACCGTCAGGTCACGCTGATCGAGGTCGAGACGCTGGAGGCGCTCGCCCGCGACCACGACATCGAGCTGACGCCCGCCGAGACGCGCCGCAACCTCGTCACGCGCGGCGTGCCCCTCAACCACCTCGTGGGGCGGCGCTTCCGGGTCGGCGCTGCCGTCCTCTACGGCGGGCGCCTGAACGTGCCCTGCAAGTACCTGGAGGACCTGCTCGACAAGCCGGTGTTCCACCCGCTCGTCAACCGGTCCGGGCTCAACTGCCAGGTCGTCGAGGGCGCGGTCGTGCGCCCCGGCGACGTGGTCGTCCCTGTCTAGCGATGGCGCCGCGGCTGCTCATGAAGGTGCGGGTCGTTGACGTCCGCGACGAGGCGACCGACATCAAGTCGTTCGCGCTCGCCCCGGTGCATCGCCGGGAGCTGCCGGCGTACGCGGGCGGCGCGCACACGATCGTGCAGCTGCCCGACGGCACGCGCCGCACCTACTCGCTGTGCGGCGACCCGGGCGACCGCTCCACGTACCGCATCGCCGTCCTGCGCGAGCCCGACAGCCGCGGCGGATCGATCTACCTGCACGATCGCGTCCGGCTCGGCGACGAGCTGTGGGCCTCGCATCCGCAGGACGACTTCGCGCTCGATCCGGCGGCCGAGCGCCACGTGCTGATCGCCGGGGGGATCGGGATCACCGCGATGCTGGCGATGCTCCACGACGTGCCGCCGGGAGCGCCGGCCGAGCTGCACTACTGCGTGCGCTCCCAGGAGCACGCGGCGTTCCTGGACGAGCTCGCGGCGCTGCCGGCGCGGCTGCGCCTCTACCGCGGAGATCGGGGCGAGCGGCTCGACGTGGCGGGGCTCCTGCGCGCGCGGCCGCCGGGCGCGCAGGTCTGCTGCTGCGGTCCACAGCGCCTGATGGACGCCGTGCGCGCCGCGACGACCGACTGGCCACAGGGAACCGTGCGCTTCGAGCCGTTCGGCGGCGTGACGGCGGGCGCCGCGCAGGGCGAGCCGTTCGACGTCGAGCTGGTCGCAAGCCGGCGCCGCGTCCACGTGCCCGCGGACCGCAGCCTGCTGCAGGTCCTGCGCGAGGCGGGGGTGACCGTGGAGTCGGCCTGCGAGGCGGGCATCTGCCGCTCGTGCAAGGTGCAGCTGCTGGAGGGCGAGCCGATCCACCGCGACCTCTGCCTCTCGCGCGAGGAGCGCTCCGAGGCGCTGGCGGCCTGCGTGTCGCGCGGCACCGGCCTCCTGCGCCTCCTGCTCTGATCGCGGGCTTGTAGGATGCGACCCCCTGCCAGCACGGGGAGAAGTCCGATTCCAACGGGCTCAGCGCCGCCGCTGCGCGCTTTGCCTATCCTCTGTCCCCGGCCGCGCCCTGACGCGGCCATCTCGCTGCCATGACCAAGACCTTCGTTGCCACCCCCGCGACTGCCGAGCGCAACTGGCTCGTCGTCGACGCGACCGGCCAGACGCTCGGCCGGCTCGCCACCCAGATCGCCGACGCGCTGCGCGGCAAGCGCAAGCCCGAGTACACCCCGCACTGCGACACCGGCGACTTCGTCGTCGTCATCAACGCGGAGCGGATCCAGGTGACCGGCAACAAGCGCAGCGAGAAGCGCTACTACCGCCACTCCGGGTATCCCGGCGGGCTCAAGAGCCGCACGTTCGACGAGATGATCGAGCGCCGGCCCGAGGAGGTCATCCGCCTCGCCGTCAAGGGGATGCTGCCCCGCAACCGCCTCGCCCGCAAGCAGCTGACCAAGCTGAAGGTCTACGCCGGCCCGGAGCATCCGCACGCCGCCCAGAAGCCGCAACCGATGGAGATTTCGTAGGCATGGCCGACGACGCCACCCCGCAGGACGAGCAGGTCGAGCCGGAGGCTCCCCAGACGGAGGCCGCCGCCGACGAGGCCGCCGAGGCCGCCGCCGCTCCGGCTGAGGAGGCCGCGCCCGAGCAGGAGCCGGCCGCCCAGGCCGAGGCACCGGAGCCCGCCGCCGAGGAGCCGGCCGCGCCGCAGGGCGAGCCCGCCGCCGCCCCGCAGGCCGAGGCCCCCGCCGCCGCCGCCGCCGAGGGCGAGGAGGACGAGGCCGACGAGGAGCCCGCGCCGCGCGTCAAGCCGGCGATCCCGGGCATGGACCTCGAGGTCGACATCGTCCCGGAGGGCGTCGACCCGCTCGCGCGCGCCGAGGCCGAGGAGGCCGAGGCTGCCGCGGAGGCCGCCGCCGAGGCCGAGGACCTGGCCGACGACCAGCCGGTCGCCGCCACGATCGACCTGGGCGCCAGCGCGCGCTACACCGCGACCGGCAAGCGCAAGACCGCCATCGCGCGCGTCATCCTCAAGCCGGGCACCGGCGCCTACACGATCAACGGCAAGTCGCTGGAGGCGTTCTTCCCGCGGCCCACGCTGCAGCGCAACATCCGCCAGCCGCTGGAGGCCGTCGGCTACGAGGACCGCATGGACGTCGTGGCGACGATGACCGGCGGCGGCGTCTCCGCTCAGGCGGGCGCCCTGCGCCACGGGATCTCCCGCGCCCTGCTGGAGGCCGACCCGAACCTGCGCGGCGAGCTGAAGCGCCGCGGCTTCCTGACGCGTGACTCGCGCGCCAAGGAGCGCAAGAAGGCCGGCCTCAAGAAGGCCCGCAAGCGTCCGCAGTTCTCCAAGCGCTAACCGACCCCGCCGACGCCTTGGCCCGCAAGCTCTTCGGCACGGACGGCGTCCGTGGCGAGGTCGGCGCGTTCCTCACCGCCGACCTCGCGCTCGCACTCGGCCGCGCCGCGGCGGCGGGGGCGCCGGCGGAGCAGCCGCGCGTCCTCATCATCCGCGACACGCGCGAGTCCGGGCAGATGCTCGAGGCCGCGCTCGCGGCGGGCGTCACCGCGGCGGGCGGCGACGCCTACCTGGGCGGCGTCCTGCCGACGCCGTCGGCACCGCTGCTCGTCCGTCGCTACGGCTTCGACCTCGCCGCGGTCATCAGCGCCTCGCACAACCCGTTCGCCGACAACGGGATCAAGTTCTTCGGCCCCGACGGCTTCAAGCTCTCCGACGACGCCGAGCTCGAGATCGAGCGCGCGCTGGAGAACCCGGCACCGGCACCGGGACGCGTCGGGCGCATCCACGCCCTGCACGGCACCCACGAGGACTACCTGCGCGAGCTGGCGACCCGCTTCGACGGGCTCGACCTCGCCGGGACCAAGGTGCTGCTGGACTGCGCCAACGGCGCGACGCACGAGGTCGCCCCCGAGATCTTCCGCCGCCTCGGCGCCGAGGTCACGGTGCTCGCGGCCGAGCCCGACGGGCGCAACATCAACGACGGCTGCGGCTCCACCCACGTCGAGGCGCTCGCCGAGCGCATGCGCGAGGACGGCTTCGATCTCGGCTTCGCCTTCGACGGCGACGGCGACCGGGTGCTCGCCGTCGACCGCGAGGGCACGATCGTCGACGGCGACGAGCTCATCGCGCTGGCCGTGCTGCACCTGAAGGTCCCCGGCGTGGCGATCACCGTGATGACGAACTTCGGCTTCCACGCGGCGATGAAGGAGGCCGGGGTGGAGGTCGTCTCCACCAAGGTCGGCGACCGCTACGTCCTCGAGGCGCTGCGTGAGCGCGACTGGCGTCTGGGCGGCGAGCAGTCGGGCCACATCATCGACATGGCGTTCTGCCCCTCCGGCGACGGCATCGCGAGCGCGCTGCTGACGCTCGAGGCGCTGGGCGGCGCCGACCTGGCCGATCGCGACGCGATGCGCAAGCTCCCGCAGCGGCTCGTGAACGTCCGCGTGGCCGACCGCGACGCGACGATGGCCGCGCCGGCGGTCGCCGAGGCCACCGCGCGCGAGACCGACGCGCTCGCCGGTCGTGGCCGCGTCCTCCTGCGGCCCAGCGGCACCGAGCCGCTCGTGCGGGTGATGGTCGAGGCGCCGACGGCCGAGGAGGCCGATGCCGTCTGCGAGCGTCTCGTCCGCGTCGTGTCCGACGCGGCCTGACCCACTGCTACCGTCTCGCCGATGTGCGGCATCGTCGGATACGTCGGCCAGCGCCAGGTGCAGGAGGTCCTCCTGCAGGGGCTGCGCAAGCTCGAGTACCGCGGCTACGACTCCGCGGGGATCTCGATCCTCGCCGGCGGTGAGATCGACTCGGTCCGCGCCGTCGGCAACCTGAGCGCGCTGGACGCGGCGATGCACGAGGCAGGCGGGGTGGCGCTGGCCACCCGCCCGGCGACGACCGGGATCGGACACACCCGCTGGGCCACCCACGGCCGGGTGTGCGAGGAGAACGCCCACCCGCACTTCGACACGAACCACCGCGTCCACGTCGTCGTCAACGGGATCGTCGAGAACTACATGGCGCTCAAGGAGCGGCTGATCGCCGAGGGCGCCGTCTTCACCTCCGAGACCGATGCCGAGGTCATCGCCCACCTCATCGCCACGTACCTCGACGGCGACCTCGTCGCGGCGGTGCGGGCGGCGTACGCCGAGCTGGAGGGCCACTTCGCCTTCGTCGCGATGGCCGTCGACGATCCCGACACGCTGGTCGGCGCGCGCCTGGAGTGTCCGCTCATCGTCGGCCGCGGCGTCGGCGAGCAGTTCGTCGCCTCGGCCGTGCCGGCCTTCCTGTCCTACACGCGCGACGTGCAGGTGGTCGAGAACGGCGAGCTGGTCGTGCTGCGTCCCGAGGGCGTCGAGCTGCTGCGGCCGGACGGCACGCCGATCGAGCGCGAGGTCACCCACGTCGCGTGGGACGAGGAGACCGCCGAGAAGGGCGGCTACGAGACCTTCATGCTCAAGGAGATGCACGAGCAGGCCGACGCGCTGGCCGACACGATCTTCGATCGCACCGCGCGCGGCGCCGGCGTCGACCTCGACGAGGAGGGCGCGCTGGACGAGGCGCTGCTGCGCGACGTCCGGCGGATCGTCGTCGTCGCCTGCGGGACGAGCTACCACGCCGGCCTCATCGGCCGTTACGCGATCGAGACGTGGGCGCGCGTGCCCGTCGAGGTCGAGATCGCCTCCGAGTACCGCTACCGCGATCCGATCGTCGGGCCGGGCGATCTCGTGATCGGCATCACCCAGTCGGGCGAGACCGCCGACACGCTGGCCGCCATGCGCCTGGCCCGTGAGCGCGGCGCGACCGTCCTCGCGGTCACCAACGTCATGGGCTCGCAGGCAACGCGCGACGCCGACGGCGTGCTCTTCACCCGCGCGGGCCTGGAGATCGGCGTCGCCGCGACGAAGACCTTCACCTGCCAGGTCGCGGTCATGCTCCTGCTCGCGGTGCGCCTGGCGGAGCTGCGCGGGACGATGGACGCGCCGCAGCTCGCCGAGCTCGTCGCCGAGGCCAAGCACCTCCCGAGCCTCGTGAGCGAGCTGATGGCCTCGCTGGGGCCGGAGGTCGAGGCGCTGGCCGAGCGCTGGTGGCAGGCCGACTTCTTCCTCTACCTCGGCCGCCACGTCGGGCTGGCGGTCGCCCACGAGGGCGCGCTGAAGCTCAAGGAGATCTCCTACATCTCGACGGACGCCTACGCGGCCGGCGAGATGAAGCACGGCCCGATCGCGCTGCTGGACGAGATGACGCCGGTCGTCTGCGTGGCCACCGACTCGCCGGTGCTCGACAAGGTCGTCTCCAACATGCAGGAGGTCCGCGCCCGCGGCGCGCACGTCATCGCGGTGACGACCGAGGGCAACGCCGAGATCGGCAAGCACGCCGAGGCGACGCTTCCGATCCCGCGCACGAACTGGATGCTGCAGCCGCTGCTGGCGGTCATCCCGCTGCAGCTGCTCGCCTACGGCATCGCGCGGCGCCGGGGCCTCAACGTCGACCAGCCGCGCAACCTCGCCAAGACGGTCACCGTCGAGTAGCCCGATGAGCGCCATCGGGCTCGACCTGCTCGAGATCGACCGCCTGGAGCGGGCGCTCGAGCGGCGGCCCAGGCTCGCCGAGCGCCTGTTCACCGAGGGCGAGCGCGCCTACGCGGCCGCCCGCACGCGCCCGGGCCAGCACCTGGCAGCGCGCTTCTGCGCCAAGGAGGCGGTCGCCAAGGCGCTGCGCCTGACCGCGTGGAGCTGGCAGGACATCGAGGTCGTCGGCGGGCCGGACGGAGCGCGCGTCGCGCTGCACGGGAGGTTGGCGGAGCTCGGCGTGGACGTCGACGTGTCGCTGACGCACTCCAAGGGCATGGCTGGGGCGGTGGCGCTCGTGCGGGAGAGGCCCGCTCCGTGAGCGGCTGGCTGCAGCCGCTGTACGCCGCGCAGGAGATGCGCGACACCGATCGCTGGGCGATCGAGGAGCGCCGCGTGCCGTCCCTGGACCTCATGGAGCGCGCCGGGCGCGGGCTGGCCGAGGTGGCCGGGGGCGTGGCCTCGCACGGGGCGGTCGTGGTCGTGTGCGGCACCGGCAACAACGGCGGCGACGGCTTCGTGGCGGCGCGCGTGCTCCACGAGGCGGGGCGCGACGTGCGCGTGCTGCTGGCCGGCGACCCCGCGAAGGTCGCGGGCGACGCGGCCGAGAACCTGCGCCGGCTGCCGGTCGGCGTGCAGCCGTGGAGCGTGGAGGCGCTCGACGGCGCCGGGGTCGTCGTCGACGCGCTGCTGGGCACCGGCTTCGCCGGCGCGGTCCGTGGGGTCGTCGGCGAGGCGGTCCGCGCGCTCGTCGACGCACCGGTGCCGGTCGTGGCCGCCGACGTGCCCTCGGGCGTGGACGCCTCGACGGGGGAGGTGGCGGGTCCGGCGGTGCGGGCGCGGGCGACGGCGACGTTCCACGCGAGCAAGCCGGGCCTGTGGATCGCGCCCGGCAAGGCGCACGCGGGCGCCGTCCACGTGATCGAGATCGGGATCCCCGACGGCTCCCCGGCGCGGCCGTCGACGTTCCTGCTCGACCCGCGCGTGACCGAGGTCGCGCCGCGGCGCGCTGCCGGCTCGACGAAGTTCAGCTCCGGCCACGTGCTCGTCTGCGGCGGCTCGCTCGGGCTGACCGGCGCGCCCTGCATGGCCGCCGAGGCGGCGATGCGCGCCGGTGCGGGCTACGTGACCGCGTGCGTGCCGGCGTCGCTGAACCTCGTCTTCGAGACGCGGCTGCTGGAGGTCATGACCCGCCCGCTGCCCGACGACACCGGCGCGCTGACGATGGCCGGCGCCGACACGGTCCTCGACGAGGCGACCCGGCGCGGCGGCGCGCTCGTCGTCGGCCCGGGGATCGGCCGCGCCGACGCCACGTCGCAGCTCGCCCGCGAGCTGGTGCGCCGCGCGACCGTGCCGGTGGTCCTCGACGCCGATGGGCTCAACGCCCACGCCGGCCGCCTGGACGAGCTGCGCGAACGGACCGCGCCGACCGTCCTGACGCCGCACGCGGGAGAGCTGGGGCGCCTCCTGGAGCTGTCATCGCGGGAGGTCGATGCGCGCCGGCTGCACCACGCCCGCGAGGCGGCGCGGCGCTCGGGGGCGATCGTCGTGCTGAAGGGCGACGACTCGCTCGTCGCCGAGCCGGAGGGCCGCGTGGCGGTCAGCCGCGGCGGGGCAGGGGCGCTGGCCACGGCCGGCACCGGCGACGTGCTGTCGGGCGTCGTCGCGGCGATGCTCGCGCGCGTGGATCGCCCGTTCGACGCGGTCTGCGCCGCCGTCGAGCTCCACCGGCGGGCAGGCCGGCGGGCGGCCGCCGAGATCGGCGCCGCCGAGGGCGTGATCGCGTCCGACGTCATCGCGGCGCTGCCGCGGGCCCTGGCCGACGAGCACTGATCTCACCCTCAACTCGAGCGTGAGGTTCGGCCGCCAGGGCCAAGAGACGCACGTGCATGTAGGCTTCCCCGCCCATGCAGGTGCGCGAGATCATGGAGAGCGACGTCCCGACCGTCGAGCCCGGCCAGCCGGTGGAGGACGCGATCCGCCTCCTGCGCGATCACGACCTGCCCGGGGTGCCGGTCGTCAACGACGGCGGCCGCTGCGTCGGCATCATCACGGAGAACGACCTCGTGATCTCCGACGAGGAGGGCGACCTGCACCTCCCGCACTACATCCAGCTCTTCGGCGGGATCGTCTACCTCGAGCCGTTGCGGCGCTTCGAGTCGCGGCTGAAGAAGGCGTTCGCCTCCAAGGTCGAGGACATGATGACCGCGAACCCGATCACCATCGACGCGGAGGCCGACGTCGAGGTCGCCGCCAAGCTGATCGCCCAGCATCGCCACAACCGGCTCCCGGTCGTCGAGCACGGCCGCTTCGTCGGGATCGTCACGCGCCTGGACGTGCTCGAGGCGCTGCACGGGGAGTGACGTGCCCCGCGCGGAGGCCCGCGTGGACCTGGCCGCGATCGAGGCCAACGTCGCCCGCCTGCGCGGCGCGCTGATCGGCGGCGCCGAGCTCTGCGCGGTCGTGAAGGCCGACGGCTACGGCCACGGGGCGGTCCCGGTGGCCCGGGCGGCGCTGGCCGGCGGGGCGACCTGGCTGGCGGTCGTCACCGGCAGCGAGGCGGCGCAGCTGCGCGACGCCGGGATCGAGGCGCGCATCCTCGCGGTCGGCGCGCTGGACGAGGACCAGCTCCGGCGCGCCCTCGACGCCGACGCCGACATCGCCGCGTGGAGCACCCGCTTCCTGCGCCGCCTCGGCGACCGGCCGGCCCGCGTGCACGTGAAGCTCGACACCGGCCTCGGGCGGCTGGGGACCCGTGACCCGGCGCAGGCCGACGAGGTCGTCGCGGCGCTGGGCGAGCGCGCCGCGGGTCTGTGGACCCACCTGGCCACCGCCGACGAGCGCGGCGACGCGTTCTTCGACGAGCAGCTCGCGCGCTTCCGCGCGTGGGCGCTGCCCCACCGGGAGCGCAATCCGGGCCTGGTCCTCCACGCCGCCAACAGCGCCGCGACGCTGCGCGACCCGTCGTCGCACTTCGACCTCGTCCGCTGCGGCATCGCGATCTACGGCCTCGACCCGTTCGGCGAGGACGCGGCCGCCCAGGGCCTGCGCCCGGCGCTGGAGCTGCGCTCCTACGTCGCCACGGTGAAGGCCTGCGCGCCCGGCGAGAGCGCCGGCTACGGGCGGACGTTCGTGGCGCGGGAGCCGACCCGCATCGCGACCCTGCCGATCGGCTACGCCGACGGCTGGCGGCGCGCGCTCTCCAACCGCGGCGAGGTCGTCATCCGCGGGCGGCGCTACCCGATCGCCGGCACGATCTCGATGGACAACCTCACCGTCGACGTCGGCCTGGACTCCGACGTGCAACCCGGCGACGACGTGTACCTCCTCGGCGCCGGCCTCACCGCCGAGGAGGTCGCCCACCGCATCGGGACGATCAACTACGAGATCGCCACCGGCCTCTCGGCGCGCACGACCCGCGCCTACCACCGGGGCGGGGAGCCCGCCGAGCGATGAGCGCCGGCCCGCGGGAGGCGGTGCGCGTGGCGCTCGCCGGCGAGCGGGCCTGGATCGTCGGCGGCGCGGTGCGCGACCGGCTGCTGCGGCGCGAGCCGGCGGAGCTGGACCTCGACGTCGTGCTGGACGGCGACCCCCGCGCGGCCGCCGCGGCGATCGCGGGGGCGGCGGGGCGCGGCGCGGCCCGCTTCTCGCTGTCGGACGCGTTCGGCACCTGGCGCGTCGTCGGCCCCGATCAGGCCTGGCAGGTGGACCTGACGCCGCTGCGGGGCGGGTCGATCGAGGCCGACCTGCGCCTGCGCGACCTCACGATCAACGCGATCGCCGAGCCGGTCGACGGCGGCGAGCTCGTCGATCCCACCGGCGGGGAGGAGGACCTCGCGGCGCGCCGGGCCCGCACGGTCTCGGAGGCCGCCTTCGCCGAGGACCCGCTGCGCACGCTGCGCGTCGCCCGCTTCGCCTGCGAGCTGGACCTCACCGTCGACCCCCGCACCGCGGGGCTCGCCCGCGACCACGCCGGCGGGCTGGAGCGCGTGTCCGGCGAGCGCGTCTTCGCCGAGCTCAAGCGGATCGTCGCCGCGCCGCGGATCCGCGCCGGCCTGGCGCTCATGGACGACCTCGCGCTCACGCCCCGGGTGCTGCCGGAGCTCAGCGCGCTGCACGGCGTCGAGCAGAACCGCTACCACCACGCCGACGTCCTCGGCCACACGCTCGAGGTGCTCGACCAGGCGCTGATGCTCGAGGCCGATCCGGGCGCGACCTTCGGCGCCGAGCACGGGCCCGCGATCCGGGCCGTGCTGGCCGAGCCGCTGGCCGACGGGCTGACCCGTGCGGCCGGCCTGCGCTTCGGCGCGCTGCTGCACGACGCGGCCAAGCCGCAGACGCGGATCGTCGACGAGCACGGCGAGACGCTCGGCTTCCCGCGCCACGACGTCGAGGGCGAGGCGATGGTGCGCCGGATCTTCGAGCGGCTGCGCACCAGCGAGCGGCTGCGCGCGCACGTCGGCGCGCTGACCCGCCATCACCTGAAGCTCGGCTTCCTCGTCCACGAGCGCGTCGAGGGCGTGCTGCCGCGCCGCGCGCTCTACCGCTACCTCTCCACGACCGATCCGGTCGAGGTCGACGTGACGCTGCTGTCGGTCGCCGATCGCCTCGCCACGCGCGGGCGCAAGGCCGACGAGTCGATCGCCAAGCACGTGGGGCTGGCCCGTGAGGTCATCGGCGAGGCGCTGCGCTGGCGGGCTGGGGAGACGCGGCCGGTCCCGCTCATCCGCGGCGACGAGCTGGCTCGCGAGCTGGAGATCGAGCCCGGGCCGCAGCTGGGCGCGATCCTCGCCGAGCTGGCCGAGGCGCGGTTCGCCGGCGAGCTGCACGATCGCCAGGACGCGATCGCCGCGGCGCGCGCGCTGCTGCACGCGGACGGATAGGTTGCCGGCATGCCCCCGGTGCGCCTCGAGCACGACGGTCCGCTGGCCGTCCTGACGATCGACCATCCGCCGCTGAACCTGTTCGATCACGCGCTCATGGACGCGCTGGCCGAGCAGGTCGATGCCTTGCACGGCGCGTCGCCTCGCGGCCTGCTCGTGCGCGCGGAGGGCAAGGTCGTCTCGGGCGGCGTGGACGTCGGCGCGGTCTTCGACGGGCTCGGGCCGCAGGAGGGCAGCCGGCTGTGGTCGCACTGGCTGGCCACGATCCATCGGCTCGAGCAGCTGCCGTGCCCCACGGTCTTCGCGGCGCACGGGCTCACCCTCACGGCGGCCTTCGAGGTCGCGCTCGCCTGCGACCTCATCGTCGCCGCGCGCGCGGCGCGGTTCGGGCTGGTGGAGCGCGTCGTGGGGCTCACGCCCTCGATGGGCGGCACGCAGCGGCTGGCGGAGCGCGCCGGCCCGGGGCGCGCCCGCGAGCTGGTCATGACCGGCGAGCTGTTCGACGCTGCCACGCTCGAGCGCTGGGACGTCGTCAACCGCGTCTTCGACGACGAGGGCTTCGACGCGGCGGCGCGGGCCTTCGCGCGCGACCTGGCCGCGGGCCCGACGCGCGCCCACCGCGTGACCAAGCAGATCGTCCGGGCGGCGATGGACGGCGGCGTGCTGCGTGCCGACCACGCGGTGCCCAAGCTCTCGGGCGACCTGTTCGCCACCGACGACCTCCAGCAGGCGGTGCGCAGCTTCCTCGACCGCGGCCCGGGGCACGCGACCTTCGAGGGGCGCTGAGCGGAGCTAGCCGATCGCGCCCGGGTCGGTCGCCACGGCCCGCAGGCGGTCGCGCATAGCCGTCCGGGCGCGGTCGAACCCGCCGGGGTCGTCGCGCAGCTGCACGACGGCGTTGGCCGCGGCGACGAACGCGTCGAGCTCGAAGGCGAGCTGCTCGGGGTCGACGTCGGGCCGCAGCTCGCCGGCGTCGCGCGCCTTGGCGATCGTGCGCACGAGCAGGTGCTCCCAGTCGTCCTTCTGCTGGACGATCGCGTCGCGCAGCCGACCGGGTCGCCCGCCGTACTCGGCGTCGACGGCGTAGAAGAAGCACCCGCCCGGGAAGACCCGTCCGCTGGCGTAGACGAGGCGGTTCTCGCAGAACGCCCACAGCCGCGCCAGGCCGCGCACGTCGCGCGCCGGCGCGATCACCTGGTCGATGAACACCTCGCGGGCGCGCTCGATCGTGGCCAGCTGCAGCTCCTCCTTGGAGCCGAAGTGGGCGAACACCCCGCTCTTGGAGACCTGCAGCTCCGTGGCCAGGCGCCCGATCGACAGGCCGTCGAGGCCCTCGACGGACGCGATGTCGGCGGCCCGCTCGAGGATCGCGCGCCGCGTCTGCTCGCCGCGGAGCAGGCGTCCGTCGGTCGTCGTCATGGTCGGAAAGCTTGACACGTCGGGCACCGGCAACTAATAGTACGACCGTTCGTGCACTTAGATCAAGCCGGAAGGACCACCACCATGCGGGTGCTGCCGCTGGCCGCCGGAGCCACGTTCCTGGCGATGCTCGACGCGACCGTCGCCAACCTCGCGATCGCCGATCTCGGCCGCGACTTCTCGGCGGCGTCGATCGCCGACCTCTCGTGGGCGATCACGGCTTATGCCGTGCCGTTCGCTGCGCTGCTGACGCCGGCCGGGCGCCTCGCCGGGCCGCTGGGCCTGCGGCGCCTCTTCGCAGGCGGCGTGGGGCTGTTCACGCTCATGTCGGCCGTCTGCGCCCTGGCGCCGACGCTCGGCGTGCTGATCGGCGCTCGTGCGCTCCAGGGTGCCGGGGCCGCGGCGATGATCCCCGCCTCGCTGGCGATCCTGCTGCTCGCCGCGCCGCCCGAGCGGCGCGCGTCGGCCGTCGGGCTGTGGAGCGCCGCCGCCGCGCTCGCGGCAGCCGCGGGACCGGCGCTGGGCGGCCTGCTCGTCGACGCGTTCGGCTGGCGCTCGCTGTTCGTCATCAACGTCCCGCTCGGCGTCGCGCTCGTCGTGGCGGCGCGCGCGGTGCTCCGGCCCGGCGCCCGCCAGAGCGGAGCGCTGCCCGACCCGCTCGGCACGACGCTGCTCGTCGTCGGCATCGCCGCCGTCGTCCTGGGCCTGACCGAGGGCTCGACGTGGGGCTGGGGCACCGTGGCGACGGTCGGCTCGCTGGCCGGCGGGGTCACGGCCGTGGCGGCGTCGCTCGCGCGCAGCGGGCGCGTGGCGGTGCCGGCGATCGAGACGCGGCTGTGGCGGTCGCGGACGTTCGCCGTCGCCAACCTCGCGTCGCTGCTCTACGGCCTCGCGCTGTACCCGTGGCTTCTGCTCGGCGTCCTCGTGCTGACCCAGCTGTGGGGCTACTCGGAGCTCGAGGCCGGCCTGGCCATGAGCCCGGGCGCCGTCGTCGCCGCCGCGGCGGCCGTCCTCGCGGGTCGCGTGGCGGCGCGCATCGGGACGCGGCCGGTCGTCGTGGCGGGCGGGCTGGTGCTCGCCGGCGTCGCGCTGTGGATCGCGCTCGCGCTGACCTCCGAGCCGCAGTTCCTCGAGCTGTGGCTGCCGGGCGGCGTCCTCATCGGCCTGGGCACGGGCGCGCTGACCACGGGCACCTCGACCGCCGCGGCGCTCGCGGTCGCGCCGGCGCGGTTCGCGGACGCGACCGGGCTCAACACCACCGCCCGGCAGGTCGGCGGTGCGCTCGGCGTCGCGGCGCTGGCGCTCATCGTCCAGGCGACGCCGGGCCTTGACGGCTTCGTCGCCGTCTACGTCCTCTGCGGCGCCGCATCGCTGGCCGCCGCCGCGGCAGGGCTGGCGCTGGCCCCGGCGCGCAGCCGCGCTACCGGCGCCGCGGCGGCCGCGAACCGGACCGCCTCCGCGGCGACCACCTCGATCCCCGAAGGGAGCCGATCATGACGAACCCCCTCCACGGCCTCCCGGGCCTCTGCGCGACCGACGACGAGGAGCCGCTCGCCGACGTACCCTGGCGCCGCTTCGTCGTGCTGGGCGACTCGGTCGCCGAGGGCATCGGCGATCCGGCGCCCGGCCATCCGCACCGCGGCTGGGCCGACTCGGTCGCCGCCGCGCTCGCGCGCGCCCGCCCCGGGCTGGAGTACCGCAACCTGGGCCGGCGCGGCCTGCTCGCCGCCGAGGTGCGCGAGACCCAGCTGGACGCCGCGCTCGCGCTACGTCCGGACCTGGCCGCGGTGACCGCGGGCGGCAACGACCTCTTCGGCCCCGGCTTCGACGGCGACGGCGTCGAGGAGCAGCTCGATGCGATGGTCCGCGCGCTGCGCGACGCCGGTGCCGCGGTCCTGACGATCGGCCTGTTCGACATCAGCGCGAGCGGCGTGATCCCGCAGCCGTACGAGCGCCCGTTCGGCGAGCGCCTGCGCGAGCTCTCGGCGCGCACCGCCGCCGTGGCCGCCCGCCACTGCGCCTGGCACGTCGACCTCACCGGCCACCGGGCCGGCGCGGACCCGGGCATCTACAGCGCCGATCGCCTCCACCTCAACGCCCGCGGGCACGCGGTCGCGGCGGCCCAGACGCTGGCCGTCCTGACCGCCCGCTCGGGCGCGTTCCTCGTCCCGAGCGGGTGAAGCGGGCGCGTGTCCGCGATGGAGCACCGCAACCTTGACGGCCCGGTGGTGTTCAATCTGGCCGAATGTTCCGCCCAGCTCGCACGACCATCGCGCTCGCCGTCACCCTCGGCGCCGCGCTCGTCCCGGCATCGTCCGCGCTGGCGGCGATCACCGAGATCGGCCCCACGGGCGATCAGGCGGCCGGCACCCCGGCCTGCCCCACGGACTGCATCGCCGTCACGCGGACGACCGGGTACCAGCAGCAGATCGCCGGCAAGGGAGGCGTCTACCGCGTCCCACAGGACGGCCGCATCGTCGCCTGGACGATCACCCTCGGCAACCCCGGCACCAAGCCCACCAAGGACCCCAACACGGGCAAGAAGGGCAAGTCCCAGGTCCAGTTCTTCACCGACAACTACGGCGGTGAGGCGCAGGCCGGGATCGCGGTCCTCACGACCGGGATCAAGCGGCGCGCGCGCACGATCGCGCTCAGCCCGATCGTGAAGCTCACGCCGTTCTTCGGTAAGACGGTGCAGTTCCCGCTCGAGGAGACGATCGCGGTCAAGAAGGACGATCTCATCGCCCTCAACGTCCCCACCTGGGCCCCGGCGCTCGCCGTCGGCCTCGGCCGGGACTTCTCGTGGCGGGCCAGCCGCACCGAGAAGTGCTCGGATCCGTCGATCAACCAGCTGCAGACGTCGCAGTCGGTGAACCAGCTCACGCAGTACAACTGCGTGTATCGCACGGCGCGGCTGACCTACTCGGCCACGCTGATCCCGAACCCGGCCTGAGCCCGGGCCCCGCGGTGGCGGCGACGCGTCGCCGCCGCGCCCGCTCAGCAGGCGCCGGGGTTCTGGTCGCAGAAGTCCTGGAAGCCGGCGCCGCCGCTGCTGCCGTCGCCGCCGTTCGACGTGCCGCCGCCGGACGTGCCGCCGCCGCTCGTCGTGCCGCCGCTGGACGTACCGCCGCCGCTCGTCGTCCCGCCGCCGGTCGCGCCGCCGGTGGCCCCGCCGGTCGTGCCGCCGCTCGTCGTCCCGCCGCCGGTCGTCCCGCCGCCGCTGGACGTGCCCGTGCCGCTGGAGCCCGTGCCCGACGAGGTCCCGGTGCCGGTGTCGCTCGGCGCGGTGCCGCCGGTCCCGGCCGACGTGCCGCTGGACGAGGTGCCCGACGACGTGTCGCCGGTCGACGTGTCCGGAGTGGTCGTGGTCGATGTGGTGGCGGTCGTCGAGGTGCCGCCGGAGTCCGCCGACGAGCCGCCGCCGTCGAGGCCCTGGGCGTCGGCCTCCGAGACCGTGATCTGCGGCGTCGAGGTGGGGCGGTCCTCCGAGACCGTCGTGCCCCCGCAGGCAGCCGCGCCCGCGCCCAGCGACAGGGCGGCGAAGACAGCGGCGAGGGGGCGCGCTCGCATCGCGAAGGCGGCGGTCAGGAGGCCAGCGGCGCCATGCGGCGGCCGCAGGTGGGGCAGTCGTTGAGGTCGATCTGGGCGAGCTGGTCGCACCAGTTGCAGAAGCGCAGGTTCTCGACCGCCCACGGGAGCTTGGACTTGCTGGGCGGCAGCGGCACCACCTTGGCGAGGACCTCGAGCTCCTCGCCCGTGTCGCGATCGACGTAGATCTCGCCCGGTTCGGCTTCGATGATCGTCTCGCGGCCCGTGGAGGGCGTGCGCATGCGGTAACGCGTCAGGCTCATTCGGCGGCCGATGATACCGATCGGGTCCTCGGCAGCGCCGATCGGGCCGCCGACCTCGCCATGACGCCGTTTCCTCGGTTAGAGTGCCGCGGGTGGAGAGAGGCCTGCCCAAGGGGAGGGTCGTCACGGTTGCCGCGTTGGCGGCATCGGCGGCCGTGCTCGCGGCTTGCGGAAGCCAGTCCGCGACCCAACCCGACGACAACCTGGTCGCCGGCAAGCAGATGTTCGTGGCCAAGTGCGGCGCGTGCCACACGCTCGCGCGCGCGGGCACGAAGGGCACCGTCGGTCCCAACCTGGACGCGGCGTTCCGCCAGAGCCTGTCGGAGGGCTTCGGGCGCAGCGCCGTGCGCGGAGTCGTCGCCGAGCAGATCAAGATCCCGTCGCGGACGGGCGGGATGCCGGCCGACCTCGTCACCGGCGATCACGTCACCGACGTCGCCGCGTACGTCGCAGCCTCGGTGGATCGCCCCGGCGAGGACACCGGCGTACTCGCGACGGCGGTCAAGGCCGCCGGCAGCGGCAAGCCGGCCGTCGAGTCCGACGGCGTCCTGCGGATCGACGCCGACCCGACGGGCCAGCTGGCCTACGTGACGAAGAAGGCCGAGGGCACGCCTGGGCCGATCACGATCCGGATGGGCAACGAGTCCACCGTCGAGCACGACATCGCGATCGAGGGCAACGGCGTGACCGGCAAGGGTCCGGCGGTCGGCAAGGGCGGGACGTCGGAGTTCAAGCTCGACGACATCCCGGCCGGCACCTACACGTACTACTGCACGCTCCCCGGCCATCGCGCCGGCGGGATGGAGGGCACGCTCACGATCAAGTGAGCGGCGGCCTAGAACAGCGCGCGCAGCACGACCACGACGATGACGACGGCCGCGACGATCGCGGCCGTCCACATGAGGAACCGGAAGGCCTCGTCCTCGGAGCGCAGCGGGTTCAGCATCGCGGCCTCAGAGGAGGTAGACCGTCGAGTAGACGATCACCCACATGACGTCGACGAAGTGCCAGTAGATCCCCGGCACCTCGATCCCGCGGTGCTCCTGCGGGCTGAAGTGGCCGCGGAAGATGCGGATCATGACGATCCCCAACAGGAGCAGGCCGACGAACACGTGGCAGCCGTGCAGGCCGGTCAGGCCGTAGAAGATCGACGCCTGGGCCGAGTCCGATGGCGCGAAGCCGATGTGGACGTACTCGTTGACCTGGATGAACAGGAACGTCGCGCCCAGCAGGAACGTCGTGACGATCCCGGCCTTCATCGCGAGGCGGTTGTCGGCCTTGGCCGCCACCACGGTCCAGTGCATCGTCAGCGACGACGACAGCAGGATCGCCGTGTTGAAGCCGGCGATCAGCTTCGGCAGCTCGTCGCCCGGCCCCGGCCACGAGTCCCCGGCCACCACCCGGATGAAGAAGTAGGCGGTGAAGAAGGCCCCGAAGACCATCACCTCGCTGATGATGAAAAGCAGCATGCCGAGCAGCTGCGGCTCGACGCGCGAGGACTGGTTCGCGGGCGGCGGACCGTGGTGGTCGTGGACGGGAAGGGCGCCGGCTTCCATGCCTCAGCTCACGCTCGCGGGCTCGCGGTCGTCGGCGACGACGTGCTCGACCGGCGCTGACGTCGCCTTGCGCAGCCGCTCGACGACGTCGGCCCGCAGCCACCCGGACCGCTCGGGCCCGAACGTGGAGATGACGACCTCGTCGATGTGGAACATCTGCAGCCCGTTGCGGCCCGCGATGTAGGGATCCGGGTCGCCGATCATCCCCGCGGCCAGCAGGCCGGCCGCGCGGGCGCGGTCGAGGAACTGGCTGAGCCGCCCGCGCGCGCGGTGGGCGTGGTGGCCCTCGCCGCCCTCCTGCGGGACGACGACGATGAACAGGTGCCGGGGGCCCGGCTGGGCGTTCTTCTCGCGCAGATGGCCCAGCAGCTTGTCGGTCGACGCTGTCCGGTTGGCGACCACCAGCACGACGGTGAACGGGAGGTCCTCGCGCTCGAGGTCGGTGACCACGTGCTCGACCGGGAGGCTCGTCACTTCGCGGATGCGGTCGACGAGGTCGCGGCGCAGCCAGCCGGAGATCGTCGCCGGCTTGGTCGAGACGATGATCTCGTCGGGATGGTGCTCGCGGATGGCGTCGAGCGTGGCGGTGTAGGGATCCGGGTCACCCACCTCGCCGATGACCTCGATCCCCATCTGGTCGCGCATGAACGCGCGCGCCAGGTCGACGCGCACCTGCGCGGCCTGGTGCTGGAAGTCGTCGTAGATGATCGACCCGTGATGCGGGCGCGTGCGCGGCACGCAGAGGACGAACTCGGGCTCGCCCTCCTCGATCCGCCTGCGGACGGCCTCGATGAGGTTGCGCCCCGCGATCGTCTCGTTGGCCACCACCAGGATGCGTGCCATCGCCTAGTCCCCCGCTGGCGCGGTGCCGGCTGGCGCCGCGGTCGTTTTCACCTCGGCGCCCTTGAAGACGCCGTGGACCGCGCCGGGCACGCCGTACTCGTACGGACCGCCGACCACGGTCGGGATCGTGTCGAAGTTGAAGATCGGCGGCGGGGAGGAGACCTGCCACTCGAGCGTCATCGCCCGCCACGGGTTGGCCGGCGCGCGCATGCCCGCCCGCCACGACTTCACGATGTTGTAGACGAAGATCAGCGTGCTCAGCCCGACCACGAACGACGCGATCGAGATGAACAGGTTCCAGCCGGCGAACTTGTCGGCGTAGTCGGCGACGCGGCGCGGCATGCCCTCGATGCCGATCAGGTGCATCGGCGCGAAGGTCAGGTTGAACCCGATGAACGTCGTCCAGAAGTGGATCTTGCCCAGGCGCTCGTCGTACATCCGCCCGGTCATCTTCGGGAACCAGTAGTAGACCCCGGCGAAGATCGTGAACAGCGAGCCGCCGAACAGGACGTAGTGGATGTGGGCGACGATGAAGTACGTGTCGCTCACGTGGATCGTGAACGGGATCATCGCCAGCATAACGCCGGAGATCCCGCCCAGCGTGAACATCGTCAGGAAGCCCAGGGCGAAGAGCATCGGCGTGTCGAGGTGCAGCACGCCGCGCCACAGCGTGGCCAGCCACGAGAAGATCTTGATGCCGGTCGGCACCGCGATCACGGCCGTGGTGATCATCATCGGCACGCGGATCCACTCCTGCATGCCCGAGACGAACATGTGGTGCGCCCACACGGTGAAGCCGAGCACCACGATGGCCAGCAGCGAGAAGGCCATCATCCGGTAGCCGAAGATCGGCTTGCGCGACTTCACCGCGATGATCTCCGAGACGATCCCGAAGCCCGGCAGCATCATGATGTAGACGGCCGGGTGCGAGTAGAACCAGAAGA
>CAYRCB010000010.1:0-206203 GCA_964422645.1 uncultured Solirubrobacteraceae bacterium
TCGCGCCGAGGCGCTGGCCGAGGCCGCCGGCCTCGCCGAGCCCACCGCCGCGTAGGGCGAGCACGCACCGCAGGAGGCGGCCATCGCGCTGCCTCCTCGTGCTGCCCGGCGCACTGGCCGCGGGACGCCGCCGTCACACCTCGCATCTCCACTTGCGACGCCTGTCGCAAGCTCGTATACGATGCCCGCATACCCAGTCGTTAGGGGAAAGAGAGGGGCGGCGCGCATGCCGCAGCGGATACTCGTCGGATTCGACCATTCGGAAGAGGCGGCGGCCGGCTTGCGCCGCGCCGTGACGATGGCCAACGCGGATCGCGCGGAGCTGACGATCGTGCACGTCGCCGTCCCGCCGCCGAGCTGGGTCGGCGTGGGCATGCTGGCGGTGCCGCTCGTCGACGACGTCGTGACGAGCGGCTGCGACCTCGTGCGCCGCGCCGTGGAGGAGCTGCCCGACGACCTCGCGGTGCGCTGGCACCTCGTCTCGGGGCCGGAGGCCAGCGCCGGCCTCTCCCGAGCCCGCTGCGTACGCCGGGCGCTGGGCTGCGCGATGCGTCGCGGCTGCCACGACACGCTCGTGCTCGGCACCGGGCCGCGTCCCGGCCGCGTCGCGCGTGGGCTGCTGCGCGACTTCCCCGGGCACGTCGTCCTCGCGCGCTACGTCGAGCAGCCGACCGCGGCCCCGGCCGCGCCCGCGGCGCCGATGGTGCCCTCCGTGTCGCTGAAGTAGCGGTCGCTCAGCCGCCCTCGCCCTCGTCCTCGCGCGCGTCCGGGCCCGTCAGCGGCTCGCACTGCGGCCGGTCGGGGTAGCCCGGGCCGGTCCCGGGCTTGCAGTCGGGATCCTGCGGCGGGGACGTGGTGGCGGTGCCGGTGTCGGAGGGGACGGTCGCCCCGCCGGTCGGGCCGCCGCCCTCGGTCTCCCGCGGCACGGTCGCCCCGCCGGTCGGCGCCGGCGCGGTCGTCGGCGTCTCGCCGGTGGTCGTCGGCGCCGGGGTCCCGCCGCTCTGCGTCGGCGTCGTGGTCGCCGGGCTCGTGGTCGTCGGCGCGGTCGCGGTGGTGGGCGTCTCCGGCGCCGTCTGCTGCGTCGTCGTGTCCATGAACGTGACCGACGACTCGTCGGAGTCGCCGCCGCAGCCGGCCACGCCGAGCGCGGCCGCGGCCACCACGGCGGTCAGGAGGGTCGAGCGTGGGAACGGCATCCACGCCACGGTAGTGACCGACCGCCGTCGGTCACCGACGAGGGCCGCGCCGACGTGGACACCGATCGCGACACGCGGCGCATCACGGCGTTCGTGGACAAGGACGCGCCGGGGCTGAGCATCGGCAAGCTCGAGCACAAGCCGTGGCTGTCCATGAACGCGAGCAGCCGCTCGCGCATCTCGTTCGGTTGCTGGCTGTGCTCGAAGTCCATCAGCCGATCCTCAGCGCGTTGAGCCACAGACGCGTGGCAGTGGTCACGAGCGTGTCGATCGGCGACGCGCGGCCCTCCACGAACGCCCGGTAGGCCATGCGGCTCACCATGCCCGACAGGGCCGCGGCCGCGATCGCGGGATCCAGCTCGGGGTCGGCGACGCCCTCGTCCTGCAGGCGGCGGATCGCGCGGGCGTTGCGTTCGATGAAGCGGTCGGCGCGCCGGCGCCGGAGCGCCATGAAGCCCGCGTCGATCGCCGCCACCTGCTCCATCAGCGCGTTCATCCGGGCGTTGCGCCGGTAGGCCTCGAAGTACGTCCGGTTGGCGGCCTCCACGACCGTGCGGACATCGCCGGACTCGGTCAGCGCCGGCGCGAGCATGTCCTCCTCGACCTCCGCGAGGACCGCGGCGAAGACCTCCTCGCGATCGCGGAAGTGCGTGTAGAAGCTGCCCACCGCGACGCCGGCCTCGGCCGCGATGTCGACGATCCGGCTGTCCAGGAAGCCGTCGCGCTCGAAGACGGTCCGGGCGCCGGTGACGAGGGCCGCCCGCGTCCGGCGTCCGCGGGCGCTGCGCGGCTCGGGCCGGGGCGCGTCGGCGATCGCCACGGAGAGCCTGGTGGGCGCGTCCATCGCGAGCTAGGCTACATGAATCCTGATTCAAGTATGGGAGGGGCGATGACGGACCGCAACGAGATCGGCATGCCGGCGCTGCCCGGCGGCGACGTCGTGCCGGCGGAGCGGGCGCTCGACGGGACGCTGGGCTTCCACGTCGACGAGCTCCAGCCCGATCGCGCGACCGGGTCGTTCCCGGTGACCGACGTCGTGCGCCAGCGGATGGGGCTCATCCACGGCGGCGCCTACGCCGCGTTCGCGGAGATGCTCGCGTCAGAGGCGACGATCGCCGAGGTCTACCCGAGGGGGATGATCGCGGTCGGCCTCAGCAACGACACGAGCTTCCTGCGACCCGTGTCCGACGGCCGCGTGGCGGCGACCGCGACCCTCTGCCACCGCGGCGCCTCGACCTGGATCTGGGACGTCGAGTTCAGCGACGACGCGGGGCGCGTCAGCGCCCTGTCGCGCGTCACGATCGCGGTGCGTGAGCGCCGGGAGGATCGTCCGGGGCGACGCTAGCGCCGGGGCCGGCCTCGTAGCGCATCGAGCGGGCGTCGATCGGCTCGCCGCAGTGGTCGCAGACCATCACGGGCGTGGTCTGCGCGCCGCAGATCGTGTGGTGCAGCAGGAGCGGCGGCCCCTCCTCGCCGGCCAGCCACCGATCGCCCCAGCGCATCATCGCGATGAAGATCGGATAGAGCTCGAGCCCCTTCTCGGTCAGCACGTACTCGTAGCGGTCGGGGCGCTGCTGGTACCGGCGCCGCTCCAGGATGCCGGCCTCGACCATGACCTTGAGGCGGTCGGCCAGGATCGCCCGTGAGACGCCGAGGTTGCGCTGGAAGTCGTCGAAGCGCTTGACGCCGAAGAACGACTCTCGCAGGACGAGGAACGCCCAGCCCGCGCCGAAGAGGTCGAGCGTGCGCTCCACCGATGACGGTCGCACGCTGCCGCGCCTCGTTGCCACCCGACCATCGTAGTTGCGGTAGGGTGAGTTCAAAATGAGAACTGACTCCTTCCGGACATGAGATTCGACGGCGTGTGCCTGCCGCTCGCGGCCATGTGGTCGACGCCGTTCGCCCGCTGGCAGGGCCCGGCAGCGAACGTGCACAGCCTCGAGCTGGCCGAGGGCGCGGCGCGCCGCGCGCTGCAGCGCACGGCGGTCGACTGGCCGATCCGCGAGCTGGTGCTCGGCATGACCGTGCCGCAGCCCGCCTCCTTCTACGGCGCGCCCACGCTGGCCGCGCGGCTCGGCTACGAGGCGGTCTCGGGGGCCACGATCGCTCAGGCGTGCGCCACGTCGGTCGCGTGCCTGCAGGCGGCGGCCGCCGCGCAGCAGGCCGACGCGGCCGGCGCGCGGCTCGTGATCGCGACCGACCGCGTGAGCAACTCGCCCCAGGTCATCTACCCGGCGCCCGCGCGGCAGGGCGGCGCGCCCGAGCTCGAGCACTGGACGCTCGACAACTTCAAGCGCGACCCGTGGACCGGCCGCTCGATGCTCGACACCGCCGAGAACGTCGCGCGCCAGGCCGGGATCACGAAGGAGGAGCTCGACGAGGTGACCGCGATCCGCCACCGCCAGTACGAGGACGCGCTCTCCGGCGACCGCGCCTTCCAGCGGCGCTACATGACCGCGGTCGACGTCGGCACCAAGCGCCGCCCCGAGACGCTCGACGCCGACTGGGGCGTGCGGCCGCCCGGCGACCTCAGCGCGCTGCGGCCGGTCGCCGACGGCGGCGTGGTGACGTACGGCACGCAGACCCATCCGGCCGACGGCGCGGCCGGATTCGTCGTGACGAGCGCCGACGTGGCGGGCGAAGGACCGCTCGTGCGCGTGCTCGCGACCGGGTTCGCCCGCGTCGCGAAGGCCGAGATGCCGAAGGCCACCGTCCCGGCCGCCCTCGCCGCGCTCGACGACGCCGGCCTCTCCATCGCCGACGTCCACGTCGTCAAGACCCACAACCCGTTCGCGGTCAACGACGTCTGGTTCGCCCGCGAGACCGGCTTCGACGTCGCGGCGATGAACCCGTACGGCTCGAGCCTCGTCTACGGCCACCCGCAGGGACCGACCGGCGCCCGGGCGATCGTCGAGCTCGCCCACGCGTTGGCGGAGCGGGGCGGCGGCATCGGGCTGTTCACCGGCTGCGCGGCGGGCGACACCGGCGGCGCGGTCGTCATCGAGGTGGACGCATGAGGCCGTTCCACCACGCCGAGCACGTCGGCAGCCTGCTGCGGCCGGCGCGCCTGCGCGACGCGGTCCGGGCGCACCGGCGCGGCGACCTCGACGACGAGGGCCTTGCCCGCGCCCAGGACGACGCCGTGCGCGAGGCGATCGCCATGCAGGAGGCCGTGGGCCTGCGCGTCGTCACCGACGGCGAGCTCCGCCGCTCCTCGTACTGGGCCCACTGGGTCGAGGCGATCGACGGCCTCGGCATCGCCGACGCCGTCTTCCGCTTCCACGACGACCACGGCAACGAGTCGGCCTTCACCTCGCCGAGCGTCGAGGGCCGCCTGGCGCGGACGCGGTCGATCTCCGGGGCCGAGTACGCCGCGGCGGCGGCGGTCGCGCGCGGCACGGTCAAGATCACGATGCCGTCGCCGTCCACGATGCTGTTCTGGCGCGGCGCGGGGACGCTGCCCCGCGCCGCCTACCCCACGACGGAGGCGTTCTTCGCCGACCTCGGGGCGATCTTCCGCGCCGAGATCGCCGAGCTGGCGGACGCCGGCTGCCGCTACGTGCAGCTCGACGAGGTGCCGCTGATCATGCTCGCCGATCCCACCGTGCGCGCGGCCGTGGACGACCCGGACGCGCTCGTCTCCCGGTACGTCGACGCGCTCAACGCCGCGGTCGCCGAGCGTCCGCGCGACATGACCGCCGCCTTGCACGTCTGCCGCGGCAACTACAAGGGCCGCTGGCTGGCCGAGGCCGGCTACGACGCGATCGCCGAACGGATCTTCGCCGACGTCGCCGTCGACACGTTCTTCCTCGAGTACGACTCGCAGCGGGCGGGCGGGTTCGAGCCGCTGCGCTTCGTCCCGCCCGACAAGCGCGTCGTCCTCGGGCTGCTGAGCTCGAAGACCGCGCAGCTCGAGGACCCCGACGACCTGCTCCGGCGCATCGACGAGGCGGCGCGCTTCGTCGACCCCGAGCGCCTGGGGATCTCGCCCCAGTGCGGGTTCGCGAGCACCGCGGGCGGCAACCCGCTCACCGAGGACGCCCAGCGGGCCAAGCTCGCGCTCCTCGTCGAGCTGGCCGCGGACGTCTGGCCCACCACCGACACAGGAGCCCGCCGATGACGACCGCCGGACTCGCCGGCCTGCTCGACCGCCAAGGCGAGCAACTCGGATGCACGACGTGGCACCAGGTCGACCAGGCGACGGTCGACGGGTTCGCCGACCTCACCGACGACCACAACCCGATCCACGTCGATCCCGCGCGCGCCGCACAGACGCCCTACGGCGGGACGATCGCCCACGGCTTCCTCACGCTGTCGCTGCTCGCCTCGCACGTCAACGAGCTGCTGCCGGTGCCGGACGCGTCGCTGAGCGTGAACTACGGGCTCGACCGGGTGCGCTTCCCCGCGCCCGTTCCGGTCGGCGCCCGCATCCGGGCCGGCGCCGAGCTGCTCGAGGCGACCGCGATCGACGGCGGCGTCCAGGTGAAGGTGGGCGCGCGCGTCGAGGTCGAGGGCGCCGAGAAGCCGGCCGTCGTCGCCGAGTGCCTGTTCCGGTACTACGCATGAGCACGCGGATCGACGGCCGCGTGGCCGTGGTGACCGGAGCCGGGGCGGGCCTGGGCCGCGCCTACGCGCTGGCGCTCGCGCAAGCGGGCGCGTCCGTCGTCGTCAACGACGTCGACGCAGACGCCGCCGCGGCGACCGCCGCGGCGATCGGCGACCGGGCGGTGACGGTGGTCGCGCCGGTCGGCGACACGGCGACCGCGGAGCTGCTCGTCGCCCGCGCGGTCGAGGCGTTCGGGCGCCTCGACGTGATGTGCACGAACGCCGGCGTCCTGCGCGACGCGGTGCTGTGGAAGATGACCGACGAGGACTTCGACCTCGTCGTCGCCACGCACCTGCGCGGCACGTTCACCTGCGCCCGCGCCGCGGCGGCGCGGATGCGCGAGCAGGGGGACGGGGGAGCGCTGATCCTCGTCGGTTCGCCGGCGGGGCAGCGCGGCAACTTCGGCCAGACGAACTACGCCGCGGCGAAGGCGGGCATCGTCGCCTTCGCGCGCACGTGGGCGCTCGAGCTCGCCCGCGCGAACATCGCGGTCAACGCGATCGTGCCGACCGCCTGGACGCGGATGACCGCGACGATCCCGTTCTACGCGTCGCTCGCCGAGCGCCTGGAGCAGGGCGAGCCGCTCCCACGAGCGGTCCGCCAGGCCCACGGCCTCGGGATGCCCGAGGACAGCGCGCCGCTCGTCGTGTTCCTCGCCTCGGACGCCGGCCGCGAGGTGACCGGCCAGGCGATCGGCCTGGGCGGCGACCGCCTCTCGCTGTGGTCGCACTCCGAGGAGGTCGCGGTCGCCTTCCGCGACGGCGGCTGGACCGCCGAGGAGATCGCCGCCAACTGGGCCACGACGCTGGCGCCCGCGCTCCAGACCTCCGGCATCTCGCTGCCGGCCATCTAGGGGTGCCGACGGCGGCCAGCGGCCGCGCACGGTGGGCTACACCTGATCGCGCAGCCGCGGCCCGCGCCCGTAGCCGGCCACGACGACGAGGATCAGCGCGCCGAGCATCATCTGCTGGGTCCCGTAGCCGTAGCCGCGGCCGACGAGGATCGTCGTCAGCTCGGTGAGGATGAGCGCGCCGACGACCGTGTGGGTGTAGTCGCCGCGCGTGCCCATCAGGGCGGTGCCGCCGACGATGACCGCCGCGAGCCCCTGGAACAGATAGGGGTCGCCGATCGACGCGTCGGCGCCGGCGAACCCCGCGAGGAGCACGCCGACGATCGCCGAGATCAGCGCGCTCGCCGCGAACACGCCGACCCACATCCGCCGCGTCCTGATGAGCGCGAGCTGCGCCGCGCGCGGGTTGGCGCCGGTGAGGTACAGCCGCCGGCCGGCGACCGTGCGGTGCAGGTACACGCCGAGGACGATCGCGACCACGGCCCAGATCACCACCACCGGGCTGACCTGGAGGCCGAACGTCGTGCCGTTGGCGGCCGTCAGGTCGCTCAGCGTCTGCGGCGCGCTGCCGGTCACCTGGCCCTTGGTCCACACGAGCGAGCCGCCGAGCGCGACCGCCCCCATGCCGAGCGTCACGATCAGCGGCTGGATCTGGAAGCGATGGCAGATCCAGCCGCTCGTCGCGCCCAGCGCCAGGGCGATCGCCGCGACGACCGCGACCGCGGGCGCCAGCGACCAGCCGTAGGCGCCGCACAGCTGGCTGACGAGCGTCGCGCCCGCGACGATCAGCCCCGGGACCGACAGGTCGAGGCCGCCGAGCACGACGACCAGCGTCTGCCCGGCCGCCGCGAGCCCCAGGAGCGCCGCGAGGACGAGCATGCTGCGCATGCTCTGGCTCGACGAGAAGCCGTCGATCGTCGCGCCGCCGTAGAGGAAGAGCAGAACGAGCGCGACGATCTGCAGGATCGGCCACCGGCGCTGGACGCGGCCGGCCGCGACGAGCCAGGGGCTCATGTCGCCACCGCTTCGGCCGCGCGCGGCCGGGTCAGCACGGCGCCGACCAGCACGCCCGCGATCAGCAGGCCGCCGTAGACGAGCTGGAGGTAGGTCGACGCGACGCCGACGGCCGACAAGAGCGTCTGCATCAGGTAGATCGCCGTCGCCCCGAGGAAGGCGCCGAGCAGGCCCCCGCGGCCGCCGCCCAGCGGCGTGCCGCCCAGCGCCACCGCTGCGAGCGCGACCAGCGTGTACTGCACGCTCGCCATCGGCTGCGTCGACTGGACCAGCGCGGTGAGCGCGATCCCCGCCACCGCGGCGAACGATCCTCCGAGGCTGTAGGCCAGCACACGGACGAGCCGGACGTTCACGCCCGCCGAGAACGCGGCCACGTCGTCGCCGCCCGCCGCGTACAGGTTGCGCAGGTACGCGGTGCGGCCCAAGGCGACCCAGACGACGATCGGGATCGCCAGCAGCATCAGGGCGCCCGGCACGGGGCCGACGCTGTCGGCGAGGTTCGTCGTCCAGTTCGGATCCGCGGTCTTCGGCGTCTCGCCGAGCTCGGTCGCCAGCCCGCCGAGGACGAAGAACGCGCACAGCGTGGCGATCACCGGCTGGTAGCGCAAGAAGGCGACGAGCACGCCGTTGATCGCTCCGGCCGCGGCGCCCAGTGCCAGCAGCGCCGGCACCCCGATCCACGCGGAGTCGACGCCGTGGGCGAGCAGCGTCCCGACGAGCAGCACGTTGCAGACCGCCGCGATCGGCCCCACGGAGATGTCGACGCCGCCACCGCCGGACACGATCGCCGGCGTCGACGCCATCGCGATCAGCGCGAACGGCGCGAGCGCCGCGAGCTGCTCCGGCCAGTTCGAGGGGTCGCCGAAGCTCGGCTCCGCCACGACGTTCGCGACCAGCAGCGCGACGCTCAACAGCAGGGCGAACGCGAACGGTCGCGTCCGCAGGACGTCACGCATCGGGCACCTCCGATCCGAAGAACGCGGCCACCAGCGCCTGGCGGCTCAACGCACGCCGCGGCAGCTCCGCCGCCAGCGCGTGCTCGCGGAACACGAGCACGCGGTCCATCAGCTCGACGAGCTCGTCCAGCTCGGTCGACAGGACGACGATCGCCATCCCGCCGGCGGCGAGGTCGCTCAGCAGCGCGTAGAGGTCGTGCTTCGCGCCGGGGTCGATCCCGCGCGTGGGGTCGTTGAGCAGCAGCAGGTCGGGCGAGGTGGCCAGCCAGCGCGCCATCAGCACCTTCTGCTGGTTGCCGCCCGACAGCGTCTCGATCGCGTCGTCGGGGCGCCCGAGCGTGATCCGCAGCTTGTCGACGTACTCGGCGAGGCGCATGCGCGTCCGGCCCGGCTGCAGCAGCCCGCCCCGGACGTCGTCGCGCAGCGTCGTGACCCCGAAGTTCTCGCGGATCGACTTGGTGGCGAACAGGCCCTCCGTGCGGCGCTCGCGCGGGACGTACGCCGCCCGCACGCCGCGCGTGCGAGCGAGCCCCCACAGCGCCTGCAGGAACGCGTCCTGGCCGTGGCCCTCCAGCCCGCCCAGCCCGACGAGCTCGCCGGCGCGGATCGCCACCTCGGGGTCGTGCACGTCGAGCACGACGGGGCCGGGCTCGACGACCGCCCGCGCCGCCCGGCGGGCGGCGCGCTCGTCGCCGCTCATGAGCCGGACGAGCTCGTCCGGCGCCATCTCGTCGCGGTCGAGCGTGGCGACGGTGGTCCCCGACCGCATCACGGTGCAGGCGTCGGCGATCGCGGCGATCTCGTCCATCCGGTGCGAGATGAAGACGACGCTGACGCCGTCGCGGGTGCGTCGCCGCAGGACCTCGAAGAGCCGGTCGCGGGTCGCCACGTCGAGCGAAGAGGTCGCCTCGTCGAGGATCAGCACGCGCGGGTCGCGCACGAGCGCCCGTGCCACGCAGCACGCCTGGCGGTCCGACAACGACAGCGTCTCGACCGGCGCGTCGAGGTCCGGCGGAGCTTCGAGCAGCTCGGCGAGCGCCGCTCCGGCGCGCCGGCGCTTCTCCTCGACCGCCACGCGCGCCTTCACGACGCCGTCGGTGCCCAGCCACACGTTCTCGAGCACCGAGCGCGGTCCGACGACCGGCGCCTCCTGGAAGACCGTGGCGATGCCACGCGGCGCCGCGTCGGCCGGCGACCGCGGCGCGCCGGCCCGCTCGCCGATCTCGATGCTCCCCGCATCGGGCCGGTGGATGCCCGAGAGGATCTTGACCAGCGTGCTCTTGCCCGAGCCGTTCTCGCCCATGACGGCGTGGATCTCGCCCGCGCGCACCTCGAGCTGAGCGTCGCGCAGGGCCTGCGTCGTGCCGAAGCGCTTGGCGACGCCGGCGACGCGGAGCGCGAGCCCGGTGGCGGGCGGAGCTGAGGGGTCTTGGATTGACAACGTCACGACGGTGCGGATAGGGTTAATGAATGTTCGCTAAGTCCGATCCGCCTGTCAAGGAGACGCCGGTCATCGCCGTGCTCGGAGCCGCCGGCACGCAGGCGGAGGGCTTCCTCGACGCGCTCGACCGGGCGCGGGAAGACGTCGCCGTCGTGGCGGTCGACCGCCGGTGGGAAGCACCGGCGCGTCAACGCGTGGAGGCGCTCGGCTGCACGATCGTCTCCGCCGACATCCACGCGGGCGGCGAGGCGCTGCGCGCCCGGCTCGCGGGGGTCGCGCTCGTGGTCAGCTTCATCGGTCCGTTCGACGCCGTCGGCACGGTGGCGCTCGAGCTCGCGATCGAGCTCGGGGCGCGGTACCTCGACATCTGCGACGACCTCGACGCCACCGCCGGCCTGCTCGCGCTGGACGCGCGGGCCAAGGAGGCCGGGACCGTCGCGCTGGTCGGCATGGGGTCGGCGCCCGGCATGACGAACGTGCTCGCGCGCCTCGGCCTCGACGCGCTCGGAGACGACGCCCGCGAGCCCGAGGTGCGCATCCGCTGGGTCGCGGACGGCAGCGAGATGAACGCGGCGATCTTCGAGCACGTGGTCCACTGCTTCACCGCGGTCGCCGGGGACGGGGCGCAGACGACCTGGGCGGACCTCGGGCCCGAGCTGCTGGAGTTCCCCGCACCCGTCGGCCTCCAGGAAGTCGTCACGATGGGCCACCCCGAGGTGCTCACGATCCCGCGCTTCACGCGCGCCGCGCGGGTGACGAACAAGGGCGGCAGCGCGCCGTCGGCCTACATGCACCTGGCCTGGACGGCATGGCAGTCCGTCGCGCGCGGCGCGGACGTCGGCGACGCGTTCCAGGCGTTCGCCGCGGCCGACCAGGCCGTTCGGCGGCTCGACCCCGTGGGCGGCTCGGCGCTGATGGTCGACGTGGTGTCCGACGGCCGCGGCTATCGGTTCGCCTCGGGGTCGGCCTCGACCTCGATGGCCGACGCCACCGGCATCCCCGCCGCCGCCGGCGCGCTCGCCCTGCTCGACGGCGGCGGCCTGCCACCGGGCGTGTGGGCGCCGGAGTGCCTCGACCCCGGCGCGATCCTGGCCAAGCTCGCGCGCGTGTCGCTGCGCGGCGGCGACCTCAAGGTCTTCGAGCTGCGCGACGGGGTCGTCGGCGAGCCGCTTCGACTTCGCGACCTGCTCCAGGCAGGATCGCTCAGCACATGACGGCCAGCGACCGCCCGTGGCTGGAGCTGTACCGGCCGCAGACGCCGGCGGACTTCGTGGCGTCGTTTCGCACCGGCCTGGAGCTGTTCCGCAACGCCGTCGACCACTTCGGCGACCGCCCGCTCGTCCTCTCCGTCGACACGCCGATCCCGGCCGAGCGGATCGACGCCGACTCCGATGCCCTGGCCGCCGCCTGGCAGGCGGGCGGCCTGCGGGCGGGCGATCGGGTCGCCCTCTACCTGCAGAACGTGCCGCAGTTCCTCGTCGGGCTGGTCGCCGCCTGGAAGTGCGGCGCGATCGCGGTCACCTGCAACCCGATGCTCAAGGAGCGCGAGCTCCGCCACATCCTCACCGACAGCGGCGCGACCGTGGTGCTCGCGATGACCGAGCTGGGCGAGACGGCCCGGGCCGCCGCCGACGGCACCGACGTGCGGTCGGTGCTCCTGATCGGCGACCTGCCCCACCTCCTGGAGGCCCACCGTGGACGGCGGCCCTCGACGCCCGCGGTGGAGCCGGACGCGACGGCGGTGCTCGTGTACACGTCGGGAACCACCGGTGTGCCCAAGGGCGCGGAGGTCACGCATCAGGGCTTCTGCTACGCGGCCCAGATGGCGCCGACGTGGTTCGACCTCACCCCCGACGACGTCAACCTCGGCGGCGCGCCGCTCTTCCACATCGCGGGGCTGGTGGTCGGCCTCGGCAGCTCGCTGTTCGTCCCGATGCCGCTCGTCCTCGCCGGCCGCTTCGACGCGGCCGAGACGCTGCGCCTCGTCGAGCGTCACCGAGTCACGTTCGTCCTCATGGCCATCACCGCGTTCACCGCCCTGCTGAACGAGCCGACGTTCGCGCACCGGGACCTGACCTCGCTGACGAAGGTCGCGTCCGGCGGCGCGCCGGTGCCCCCGGCGATCGTCGACCAGTGGGAGCGCGCCACCGGCCGGTACATCCACAACGGCTACGGGCTCACGGAGAGCACCGCGGGCACGCACCTCGTCCCGTTCGGCGCTCGCGGCCCGGTCGACCCCGCCACGGGCGTCCTCTCCGTCGGCATTCCGCTGCCCTGCACGCGAGCGCGCGTCGTCGATGCGGCCGGGCGGGAGCTGCCGCCCGGCGAGGTCGGCGAGATCCTGCTCCGCGGGCCGCAGCTCACGCGCGGGTACTGGCGCAACCCGGAGGAGTCGCGCAGCGCGTTCTCGGACGGCTGGCTGCGCACCGGCGACGTCGGGTTCATGGATCCGGCGGGCTGGCTCTACCTCGTCGATCGCCGCAAGGACATGATCGTGGCGTCGGGCTACAAGGTCTGGCCGCGCGAGGTCGAGAACGTCCTCTACGAGCATCCCGCGGTGCGCGAGGGCGCCGTCGTCGGCATCCCGGACGCGTACCGCGGCGAGACCGTGAAGGCGTTCGTCAGCTTGAAGCCCGGCGCGTCCGTCACCGCGGACGAGCTGATCGGCTTCGCCCGGGAGCGGCTCGCCGCCTACAAGGTCCCGCGCTCGATCGAGGTCCTCGACGACTTGCCAAAGACCTCGTCGGGGAAGATCCTGCGCCGCGAGCTTCGTGACCCGGCGCACGTCGTGAACACGGAAGGAAACGAGGAGAGATGACGTACATGCTGGGCGTGGACGTCGGAGGGACGTTCACGGACTTCGTCGCCACGAACGGCGACGGGACGTTCAAGGGGAAGGTCTCGTCGCGCCCGGACGACGAGGCGACCGCCGTGCTCGAGGCGGTGGCCGCGGTGTCCGAGCACTACGAGGAGTCGGTGCCGGGCCTGCTGGGCGCGACGGAGACGTTCGTGCTCGGCACGACGGTCGTCACCAACGCGATGCTCGAGTACACGGGCGTCAGCACGGGCCTGCTGACGACGAGCGGGTTCCGCGACGTGATCGACCTGCGCCGCGGTTACAAGGAGAGCCTGTTCGACCTGCACCTGCCGGCGCCGCACCCGCTCGCGCCGCGCCGCCACCGCCGCGGCATCCCCGAACGCATCGACTTCGCCGGCAACGTCCTGACGCCGCTCGACGAGGACGCGGTGCGCGCCGCCGCGCGCGAGCTGCGCGAGGCGGGCGTCGAGGCGATCGCCGTCTGCTTCCTGTTCGCCTTCGTCAACTCGGAGCACGAGCGGCGCGCGCGGGAGCTGATCCTCGAGGAGCACCCCGACTGCTTCGTCACGCTGTCCTGCGACGTGCTGCCGCAGATCCGGGAGTTCGAGCGGGTCTCGACGACGATCGTCAACGCCTACACGAGCCCGAAGCTGAAGGCCTACCTGCGGCGGCTCGAGGAGCGGCTGCGCGAGGAGGGGTTCCGGGGCCAGCTGCTGGTCATGCAGTCCAACGGCGGCGTGATGGACGTCGGCTTCTCCGCCGAGCGCGGCGTCGACGCGGTGCTCTCCGGCCCGGCCGGCGGCGTCGTCGCCGCGCTGTGGACCGGCGCGCGGTCGGGCTACCGCAACATCATCACCGCGGACATGGGCGGCACGAGCTACGACGTGTGCCTGATCCACGACGGACGCCCCGAGGTGGGGGTCGACCACTGGCTCGGCCGCTACCGCATCGCGGTGCCGCTCCTCGACATCCACACGATCGGCGCCGGCGGCGGCTCGATCGCCTGGGTCGACAGCGGCGGCGCGCTGCGGGTCGGGCCGGAGAGCGCCGGCGCCTTCCCCGGGCCCGCGTGCTACGGGCGCGGCGGCGAGCGGCCGACGGTCACGGACGCGAACCTCGTGCTCGGCTACATGGACCCCGAGCGCTTCCTCGGCAGCGCGATGCGCCTCGACCTGGCCGCGGCGCGCGAGGCGATCGAGGCCAACGTCGCGCGGCCGCTGGCGATGTCGGCGACCGACGCCGCGATCGGCATCTTCCGCATCGCGAACAACAGCCTGTCCAACGCGCTGCGCTACGTGTCGGTCTCGCGTGGCCGCGACCCGCGCGACTACGCGCTGATGGCGTTCGGCGGCGCGGGGGCGATCCACGCCGGCGTGCAGGCCGCCGACCTCGGGATGAGCACCGTGCTCGTGCCCCGCAACGCCTCGGTGCTGAGCGCGCTCGGCGGCATGGTCTCCGACTTCAAGGTCTCGAAGATCCAGTCGTTCGTGCGCAGCTCGACCGACGTCGACCTGGACGAGCTGAACCAGGTCTTCGAGGGGATGATCGCGGAGGCCGAGGCGCTCCTCGGCGCGCCGGACGGAGCGCGGCTGGAGCGCTTCCTCGACCTGCGCTACCACGGCCAGGTGCAGGAGGTGATCGTCCCGCTGCAGAGTCGCACGCGGCGGGTCACGCCGGTGAACCTCGCCCGGGCGCTGCGCGACTTCCACGACCTGCACGAGCAGCTCTACGCGTTCAAGCGGCCCGAGCACCCGGCGCAGGTCGTGTCGCTGCGCGTGGAGCTGACCGCGCTGCGCGAGGAGATGGCGGTCGCGCCGCGTCCGTTCGGCCCGGAGAGCCCGCACCACGCCGCCGTCGGCACGCGCGACGTGTTCTTCGACGGCCAGGGGTTCGTGTCGACGCCGATCTTCGAGGGCGCGCTGCTCGAGCCCGGCAACGTCGTCTCGGGCCCCGCGGTCATCCACGAGCCCGACACGACGATCGTCGTCTACCCCGGGCAGGAGGCGATGCTCGACCAGTACGAGACCTACGTCATCGAAGTGGTCCAATGACGGAGACCGTCGAGCTCGAGATCCTCCGCAACATGCTCGCCGCCATCACCGCGGAGATGGGCGTGACGCTGGAGCACACCGCCCGCTCGTCCGAGGTCAACGTCGGCCGGGACTCGGCGGTGGCGATCGTCGATCGCGCGGGCTCGGTCGCCGCCACCGACAACCCGCTCCAGCTCGGGGCGCTGGCCCAGACCGCGGCGGACGCGCTCGCAACCTTCAAGTTCGACATGAAGGACGGCGACGTCGTCCTCGTCAGCGACCCCTACCGGGGCGGCACGCACGTGCAGGACGTGACGCTGATCGCGCCGCACGTCGTCGACAACGCGATCGTCCTCCACCTCGTCGCGCGGGCCCACGCCTCCGACGTCGGCGGCCAGGTCGCCGGCAGCTACTTCCCGACGGCGACCGAGGTCTGGGCCGAGGGCGTCCCATTCGCGCCGGTCAAGCTCCAGCGCCACGCGCGGCCGGTCCGCGACGTGCTCAGCACCGTCCTGCTCAACTCGCGCCGGCCGGAGGAGCTGCGCGGCAACCTCGACGCGCAGCTCGCCTGCATCGAGGTCGGCCGCCGGCGGGTCGCGGAGCTGATCGGCCGCTACGGCGTGGCCCGCGTCCGCGACGCGCTGACCTACGCGCAGGACTACACGGAGCGGCGCGTCGCCGACGCGATCGAGGGCTGGCGCGACGGCACCTTCCGAGGCCGGCGGCTGCTCGACCACGACTGCGCCGGGGGCGAGAACGTCGCGGTCGAGGCCGAGGCGGTCGTCGAGGGCGACCGGCTCGTGCTCGACCTAACCGCCTCGGCGGACGCCCGTCCGAGCTTCGTCAACAGCACACGCGCGAACACGATCGGCTTCGCGCTGCTGCCGGTGCTGACGCTGATCGGCGACGACGTCCCGGCCAACGGCGGCGTGCTGCGCGCGGTCGAGGTGCGGACGCGGCCGGGCTCGATCGTCCACGCGCTGCCGCCGTCCGCGGTCGGGTGGTCCCCGTCGCACTGCGGCTTGGATGTCGCCGAGGCCGCGGCCGCCGCGCTGCGGCAGGCCGTTCCCGAGGCGTTGGGGGCGCTGAGCGCCCCCGCCATCCTCGCGGCGCTGCGCACGACCCCTCGCGATCACGACCGGATCGACTTCGGCGTGTGGGCGCTCGGCGCGGGGTCGGCCGGCGGGGACTGCGACGGGTGGGGCCGGCCTGGGGTGCTGTCGCGCGGCACGGTCCCGTCGATCGAGGCATGGGAGGTCGACACCGGGGTGGCGGTCCGCTCGCTCGAGCACGTGCCCGACTCCGGCGGCGCCGGCCGGCGGCGCGGCGCGCCGGCGCTGGCGGTCGTCTTCGGGGTGGACCGGGAGATGAGCGCGACGTTCTGCGTCCAGGGGCGGGCGAACCCGGTCGCGGGGGTGGACGGCGGACGCGACGGCGCCCCGGCCGAGGTGTGGGTGGGCGGCACGCCTGCGCCCGCGGTGGCGGTCGATGGCCCGCTGGCGCCGGGCGAGCTCGGCCTGCGCTTCGCCGGCGGGGCGGGCTACGGCGACCCGATGGAGCGCGAGCCGGAGCTGGTCGCCGGCGACGTGGCCGACGGCTACGTCTCGGCCGCCGCAGCACGCTCGGTGTACGGCGTCGTGCTGCGCGAGGACAACAGCGTCGACGCGGCGGCGACCGCCGCGCTGCGGAGGGCGAACCGATGACGGATCCCATCACCGCCGAGATCGTGCGCAACTACCTGGAGACGACGTGCGAGGAGATCATGGAGACGATGATCCGCTCCTCGCTGAGCCCGATCTTCAACGAGGCGCACGACTGCTCGGCCGGCATCTTCTACTACGACGACGAGCAGGTCTCGATCGTCGCCCGCGCCGACTCGGTGCCGGTGCACATCTATGCCTGCCTCACCTCGGTCGAGGCCTGCCTGGAGTTCTTCCACGGCGACCTCGCCGAGGGCGACGTGATCATCGTGTCCGACCCGTACTTCGGCGGCACGCACATCGCCGACTACACGGTGGTGAAGCCGGTCTTCTTCGAGGGCCGGCCGATCTTCTTCCCGTCGGTCCGCGGGCACATGCTCGACGTGGGCGGGCCCGTGGCCGGCGGCGCGAACATGGCCGCGCACGAGATCTGGCAGGAGGGCTTTCGCTTCAGCCCGATGAAGCTCGTCGAGGGCGGCCGGGAGCGCCGCGAGGTCTGGGACCTCCTGCGCGGCAACAACCGGCTGCCGGACATGGTGGTCGCCGACATCCGCTCGATGATCGGCGCGTGCACGATCGGCGAGGACCGCATCCGGACCCTGGCTTCGCGGTATGGCGCGCAGACCGTCGCGGACTCGATCGACTGGATCTTCGACTACTCGGAGCGCACGTTCCGCGAGCAGATCCGGGCCTGGCCGGACGGCACCTACGTCGGGTCCAGCACGCTCGACACCGACTACGCGGGGCGGCGCGACGTCGAGGTCCGCGTCAGCCTGGAGATCTCGGGCGATTCGATCGTCGCCGACTTCGCGGGCTCCGCGCCGCAGGCCCCGGGCGTCATCAACAGCGTGCCGGCCAACACGCTGTCGTACCTGTACGGGGTCTTCTCGGCGCTGTGCCCGGACATCCCGCTGAACTCCGGCTTCTTCCGGCCGCTGTCGGCGCGGATCCCGGCCGGCACCGTCGTGAACCCCGACCCGCCCGCCGCCGCGTCGTACGCGACGGTCTGCATCGGCACCGACATCGGCGAGGCGGTCATGAAGGCATGCGAGGGCTTCGCGCCGCGGCAGGTCGGCAGCGGGGTGGTGGACCTCCTGGGCGCGTTCGTCCACGGCGTCGACGCCCGCACCGGGCAGTTCTTCGTCCTCTACGACTTCTACACGTGCCCGGTCTCGACGAGCGGGGTCGCCGGCGTCGACGGCTGGGGCGCGTTCTCGCCGCTGTTCTGCGCGCTGAAGCTCCCCTCGTTGGAGATGACCGAGATGCAGTACCCGGTGCTCTACCACCGCGCCGAGTTCACGACCGACTCGGCGGCGCCCGGCCAGTGGCGCGGCTCGCCGGCGTTCGAGATGGAGCGCGAGGCCTACAACTCGGCGGGGCCGCAGATGCTCAACGTGATCATCCAGGGCTGCGAGCACCCGCTCCAGGGCTGGGTCGGGGGGCAGTCGGGGGCCGGGAACCTCGCGGTGCTGGCGCGCGGGACGGAGCACGAGCGCGTGGTGACCGACGTCGCGTTCATGATCCCGCAGGGGCCGGGCGAGCCGCTGTACTTCCACAAGTCGGGCGGCGGCGGGTGGGGGGACCCGCTCGACCGTGATCCCGAGGCGGTCCTGGCCGACGTGCTCGACGGAATCGTGTCGCCGCAGGCCGCCCTGGCCGACTACGGCGTGCACATCGAGGGCGGGCGCGTGCTGGTCGAGCGGACGCTCGAGGAGCGCGCCGCTCGGCGGGGCCTTCAGCGTGGTCCCGCGACCGGTCGCTTCCGGACCATGGCGCTCGCCGGACGCTGATGCCCGAGCCCTGCGACCTGCTCCTGCGTGGCGGCACCGTCGTCACCGTCGACGAGCAGCGGCGGATCCTCGTCGACGGCGCGCTGGCGATCGGCGGGGGTCGGATCCTGGCCGTGGACCCCTGGGCGTCGGTGTCGGCACGGTATGCGCCCGCGCGGGTGATCGACGCCCGCGACAAGGTCATCACGCCCGGGCTGGTCAATGCGCACGTCCACATGTCGCAGCACCTGCTGCGCGGCATCGTGCCCGATCACACGCCGCCGGCCGAGTACCTGTTCGAGTGGGCGTTCCCGTACTACGCCGCGCTGAGCGAGGACGACGAGCTGCTTGCCGTGCAGCTCGGCTGCTGCGACCTGCTGCGCAAGGGCGTGACGCTGGTCGGGGAGGCGGGGACGCTGCGGTTCCCGCGCGCGGCGGCGGAGGCGGTGCGACGGTCGGGGATTCGCTGCGTGCTGGGGGCGTGGGCGTGGGACCTCATCGGGGACTTCCCGGCGCTGCGGTGGTCGACCGACGAGGCGCTGGCCGTCGTCGAGTCGGTGCTGCGCGAGGGCGGCGATCGCCTGCGTGCCTGCGCCTCGATCATCGGCATGGGCACGTGCTCGGACGAGCTGATCCAGGGCGCGAAGGCGCTCGCCGACCGCTACGGGGCGATGCTCAACCTGCACCAGTCGGCGACGCGTGAGGAGATCGCGGCCTACCGACTGCCCGTCGCGCCCGTCGCGCACCTGGACGCGCTCGGTGCGCTGGACCGCAACGTGCGGCTCGTGCACGCGACGTTCGTCGACGACGAGGAGCTGGCGCTGATCGCCGCGCGCGACGCGGCCGTGGTGCACTGCGACACGGCGCTGCTGAAGATGGGCGAAGGGGCGCTGCGCTCCAGTCGCGTGCCCGAGATGCTCGGACTCGGGATCCCGGTGGCGATCGGCACCGACACGGTCAACGTCTCGAACACGAACGACGTCCTGCGCGCCGTGCATCTGGCGGCGCTCGTCTACAAGGACGCGCGGGGGAGCCTCGACGTCCTGCCCGCCGAGGCCGCGCTGGAGATGTGCACGATCGCCGGCGCCCGGTCGCTGGGAGTCGAGGACCGGCTCGGGTCGCTCGAAGCGGGGAAGGACGCCGACGTGGTGGTCTTCGATGCGACGCGGCCCGAGTGGCTGCCGCTGCACGACGTCGTCAACCAGCTGGTCTACTCGGCGGACGGTGGGAGCGTGGAGCTCGTGCTGGTGGGCGGCGAGGTCGTCGTGGACGGCGGACGGGTCGTCGGGGTCGACGAGGCGGCGCTGGCCCGGGCGGTGTCGTCGACCGCGGGGCAGGTGATCGAGCGCGCCGGCGTCCGCCCCGCGCCGCGCTGGCCTGTGCTGCGATGAGCGGCGTCGACCTCATCGTCCGGGGCGGCGCGGTCGTGCCGCTGACGGCGCCGGAGGCGCGCGCCGAGGCGCTGGCCGTCGTGGACGGCCGGGTGGTCGCGGTGGGGAGCGAGGCGGAGGTGCTCGGCCTGGCGGGCGACGACACGCGGATGCTCGACGTGGAGGGCGGCGCCGTGCTGCCCGGCTTCTACGACGCGCACGCCCACCTGGTGGAGACGGGGCTGGTGTCGGCGCAGCTCGACCTGTCGCGCTGCGCGTCCGTCGGGGAGCTGCTCGACGCGATCGGTCGCGCGTGCGGGGAGCGGGAGCGCGGGAGCTGGCTGGTCTGCTCGGGGCGCTGGCACGAGGGGCGCCTGCGCGAGCAGCGCCTGCCCACGCGGGCCGAGCTCGACCGCGTCGCGCCCGACAACCCGGTCTTCCTCCCGCGGGGCGGGCACCTCGCGGTCGTCAACTCGCGCGCGCTGGCGGCGGCCGGGATCGCGGAGGACGTCGCGGACCCCGCCGGCGGGCGGTACGAGCGCGACGAAGCGGGCGCCCTCACCGGCGTGGTCGTCGAGGACCCGGCCTTGCGGCCGATCCAGGAGGCGCTGCCGCCGCCGTCCGAGGTCGATCTCGAGCGGGCCGCGACGACGGCGATCGCGCGCTTCCACGCCGCGGGGGTCACGAGCCTCCGCGACGCCTGGGCGCTGCCGTCGACCGTGCGCTGCCTGACGGCGCTGCGCGACGCGGGGCGGCTGACGCTGCGCACGCGGCTGCTGGTCTACCTCGACCCGGCCACCGGCGAGGCCCAGCTGCAGGAGGTTCGCGCGCAGCGGGAGCGGGGCGGGGACCGCCTGCGCGTCGCGGGCGCCAAGATCGTGCTCGACGGCGGCGTCGAAGGCGCGTGGCTGCGCGAGGAGCACATCGGCGTGCCGGGGTACCACGGCGAGTCGCTGTGGGAGGACGAGGCGCTCGTGCGCGTCCTGCTCGCGGCCGCGCGCCTGGGGGTACCGATCGGGTTCCACGTGGTGGGCGACGCCGCGCTCGACCAGGCCCTGCGGGCGATCGAACGGGTCGACGCCGTGCACCAGGTCGCCGGCCGGCGGTGGGTGCTCGAGCACGCCTTCCTGGCCGACGCGGGGCAGATCGAGCGCGCCCGCGCGCTCGGCCTGATCGTGACCGTGCAGCCGCACCTGCTCCACGAGCTGGCGTCCGCGCTGCTGGAGCGCTTCGGCGCGCAGCGGACCGCGCGGGTGTTCCCGGTGCGCGCCTGGCTCGACGCCGGGGTGCCCGTGGCGGCCGGCAGCGACAGCCCGGTGGCGACGTACGCGCCGATGAGCGGGGTGCAGTGGCTCGCCACTCGGGAGAGCGTGGCCGGGACGATCGGCCCTGAGCACGCGATGACCGCGTGGGAGGCGCTGCGCGCCTACACCGTGGGCGCCGCCGGCGTGACCTTCGACGAGCGCGAGCAGGGCACGCTCGAGCCGGGGAAGCTCGCCGACTTCGTCGTGCTCGACCGGGACCCGCTGGCGGTGCCGCCCGGCGAGATCGGGGCGATCGCGGTCAGGACCACGGTCGTCGGTGGGGAGATCGTCACGCCGTAGCGCCGACCATGCGCAGCGCCAGCTCGGCGTAGATGTCCGCGATCTCGTCCGTCGAGAGCTCGCCCTCCGGCTTGATCCACTGGATCACGAACTCGCACATGCCGATGATCGCGAAGGCCACGGGCGCCACGTGGTCGACGGAGAACGTGCCCTCGTCGCGGCCTGCCTCGATGATCGCCTCCAGGCGGTCGAGGTGGGCGCGCTCGAGCGCCCGCAGCTTGCGCCGCTGCTTGGCGCTCAGCGGGTTGGACAGCTGTGCCGGCCCGAACGAGTACAGCTCGGCGTAGTCGGCGCGGCCGACCTGCGCGAGCAGGTGCTTGCGCGTGAGCTCGGCGAGCTGCTCCGACGGCGTCAGGTCGTCCCGCGACGGCGCGGTGAACGTGGCGAGCTCCTTCTGGGCGGCCTCGAGCGCCGCGTACAGGATCTCCGCCTTGTTGGAGTAGTGGTAGTAGAGGCCGGCGGCCGTGATGCCGACGCGCTTGGCCAGCTCCTCGAGGCTCGTCCCCTCGTAGCCGCGCTCCCGGAAGAGCTGGATGGCCTCATCCAGGATCCGTTGCTTGGTGTCCGCATTGCGCGCGGGCACCGCCGGCGTCTTGCGGGCTTTGCTTCGTGGCGAAGAGGGGGTCATGACCGGGCCGAAGTCTAGTTCCGATGGGTGGGTGAGGGAGGCCCCCGAAGGGGCTTGACTTGGCCGTAGACGTCATCTACGGTTGCACTTAGTGAATGTACATTAGGTTGCGTTCGAGCGGGGCGCAACCTCTGAGAAGCAGGCGTTAGGGGGAAGTCATGAGGATGACGTCGAAGCTGTTCGCTGCCGCGATCGCCGCGGCGGCGCTGCTGGTGCCCGCCCAGATGGCGGCCGGTGCCACGCACAAGGTCGACATCAAGATGAAGGGCGATCCGGGTAGCAGCAGCCCGACCTTCACCGCCAGCGTCACGTCGTCGACGCCGTTCGGCCGGGGCACGCTCACCGGCAAGTTCCGGCCGCCGATGGTCTACTACACGTTCAAGTTCCCGAAGGGGACGTTCAAGGCGCAGTTCAACGGCACCCTGAACGGCGTGAAGGTCTCGGGCCCGTGGAAGTTCACCTCCGGGACCGGCGCCTACAAGGGCATCACCGGCGGCGGCCGCGGCAGCGGCGACCTGTCGACCGGCAAGTACCGCTTCACCGGCTCGGCGAAGTACTAGCGACGAAGGGGCGGCTCGCCGATGGTTCGGTCATTCACCTCGCGTCGGTGCCTCACGGCCGCGATCGGGCTCGCCTGCCTCGCGGTCGCCGGGTGCGGCGGCGGCTCCTCCGGCACCTCGTCGGACGAGCCGCCCCCGACCTCGACGGAGACACAGATCCGGGAGGTGTCGTCGGGCTGCGGCAGCTTCCCGACGCCGATGCCGGCGGATCCGGACGGCGTCGTCGCGGCGCTTCCGCCCGAGCAGCGCAAGGCCTTCGCGGGCTACCCGCGTGAGGTGCGCCGCAGCCCGTGGGCGGACTTCGAGCCGAAGGGCGACCCGCCCTACAAGGTCGCGATCAGCTGGGCGCTGCTGACCAACGCCTACCAGGTCGACGCCCTCGAGACGCTGAAGTCGGCGCTGGAGACCAACCCCGACGTGGGCGAGGTGGTCGTCCGCACGCTCAACGCGGTCAACGTGCCGGAGCAGCTGCAGCAGTTCCAGTCGCTCCTGCAGGAGGACCCGGACATCATCATCGCCGAGCCGCTCCAGCCCGAGCCGTTCGTCCCGCTGGTGAAGAAGGCGGCCGCGGCCGGGATCCCGACGATCGTGCTGCAGGGCAGCATCCCGACGCCGGAGTCGATCAACGTCGACTCCAACAACTACGTGTCGGCGGCCCAGGCGGGGTCGGGGCTCGTGCAGCGACTCGGCGGCAAGGGCAACGTGATGCTCATGCACGGGTTCCCGACCGTGCAGGTCGACATCGAGGAGTTCAAGGGCTTCGACGCGGTGCTGAAGGAGTGCCCGGACATCAAGGTCGTCGGCGAGACCCTCGGGGCGTTCTCCCCGGTGACCGCGAAGGAGCAGACGCTGAAGTTCCTCGCGACCCACCCCGGCCAGATCGACGGCGTGATGCAGACCGCGCTGATGAGCACGGGCATCATGAGCGGCTTCGAGCAGATCGGCCGCGACATGCCGATCGTGACCGACATCGCCGCGCAGAAGGGCTCGCTCGGCTACTGGCGCGAGAACCAGGAGACCTATCACGGGATCGGCATCGGCCTGGGGGCCAAGCCGCTCAGCCTCGCCGGCGCCGAGGTGGTGCGGCAGATGCTCGAGGGCCACGGACCGAAGACGACCGACATCACCGACACGCTGCCGATGATCACCGAGGAGAACCTCGACCAGTGGGCTGAGCCAGGGTGGAACCTGCGCACGCCGGGCCAGGCCGAGGGCCCGAAGAACGAGTTCCTCACGCCGGAGTACATGGCGCCGTTCTTCACGGAGGGCAACTGAGCACCCTCGCCTCGCGCAAGCGACGCGGGAGCTCGGTGCGTCCCGCCCCGGGGAAAGGCCGCTAGTAGCGTTCGGCGCATGGCCGTCATCGAGGCGACGGGGCTGACCGAGGCCGAGGCGCAGCGGCGGCTGGCGGCCTCCGGCGAGGCACGCGAGCCCCCGAGCAGCCGCTCGTACGCCTCGATCGTCCGCGCCAACGTCTTCACGATCTTCAACCTGATCCTCGCCGTCTTCGGCGGGCTCACGCTGGCCTTCGGCGACTGGCGCGACGCGCTCTTCCTCGGGCTGCTCGTGGTCAACAGCGGGATCGGCATCGTCCAGGAGGTCCGCGCCAAGCGCTCGCTCGATCGCCTAGCGCTGCTCGTCGCCCCGCACGCCACGGTCGTCCGCGACGGCACGCCGCGCTCCGTGCCCGCGGCCGCGGTCGTCGAGGGCGATCTCGTCAACGCCCAGGCGGGTGACCAGATCGTCGCCGACGGCCGCGTCGTCGGCGCGACCGACCTGCACCTCGACGAGTCGATCCTCTCCGGCGAGTCCGAGGCGGTGGAGCGCACGAGCGGCGAGGAGCTGCGCTCCGGCGCCTTCGTCGCCGAGGGCTCCGGCAGCTACGAGGTGACCGCGGTCGGCCTGGGCAGCTACGCCGGCCAGCTCGTCGGCGAGGCGCGCTCGTTCCGCCATCCGCGCTCGCCGCTGGAGACCGCGATCAACCGCCTCCTGCTGTCCCTCGTCGTGCTCGTCGTCGGGCTCGGCTCGCTGCTGGGCTACTCGCTCTGGCACAACGACGCGTCGATCTCCGACGCGGTCTCGACCGCGACCGCCGGCGTCGTGAGCCTCGTGCCGGAGGGGCTCGTGGTGCTCGTCAGCCTCACCTACGCCGTCTCCTCGGTGCGGATGGCGCGCCGCGGCGTCCTCGCTCAGCAGCTCAACGCGATCGAGTCGATCGCCTCGGCCGACGTCATCTGCCTCGACAAGACGGGCACGCTGACCGAGTCGGCGCTGCGCGCGGTCGCGGCGATCCCCGCGCTCGGGGTGACCGACCTCGAGCGCCAGCTCGCGCGCTACGGCGCGTCGTCGTCGCTGCGCAACGGCACGCTGGAGGCGCTCGCCCAAGCGCATCCCGGCGAGCCCGAGGCGGTCGTCGCCGAGGTGCCGTTCAACTCGACGCGCAAGTGGAGCGCGGTGCAGCTCTCGGACGTCACGCTCGTGCTCGGCGCGCCCGAGCACTTCGACCTGGGCCCGCTCGAGACCGACGCGACACGCGAGCGCCAAGCCGGCCGCCGCGTCGTCGCGCTCGGCCGCACCGCGCAGCCGCTGCCGGCCGACGCCGAGCAGGCCGAGCGCGCTCTCCCGCCGGGCACGCAGCCGATCGGCCTCGTCGTGCTGGCCGAGCAACTGCGTCCCAACATCCGCGAGACCGTCGCCTTCCTGCTCGAGCAGGACGTCGAGCTGAAGGTCCTCTCGGGCGACAACCCCGAGACGGTGGCGGCGATCGCGACCGACGTCGGCATCCCGATGCACCGCGTGCTGGAGGGCCGCGAGCTGGCGGAGGACCCCGACGCGCTGCGCGAGCAGGCGCTGAACGCGAGCGTCATCGGGCGCGTCTCGCCGCAGGACAAGAAGCGTGTGGTGGAGGCGCTGCGGGAGGCCGGCCGCTACGTCGCGATGGTCGGCGACGGCGTCAACGACGTGCCGGCGCTGAAGGCCTCGCGCCTGGCGATCGCGCAGGGCAGCGGCGCCCAGATGGCCAAGAGCGTCGCCGACCTCGTGCTCGTCAACGGCGACTTCGCCGCGGTGCCGGAGCTGATCGGCCAGGGCCGCCAAGCGCTGCGCAACATCCAGCGGGTCGCGCGGCTCTACGTCACGAAGTCGGCGTTCGCCGCCTTCCTGATCCTGACGATCGGCATCACCTCGACCGCCTATCCGCTGCTCCCGCGCCAGTTCACGATCTCGGCCGCGCTGACGATCGGCATCCCGACGTTCTTCCTGGCGCTCGCGCCGAGCAGTGGGCCGTGGCGGCCCGAGCAGTTCGCCCGGCGGGTCGCGCGCTTCGCGGTCCCCGCGGGGACCCTGACCGGCGTCGGCGTCGTGGCCAGCTACCTGTTCGCCGTCCACGATCTCGACTACGACGTCTACGAGGCGCGGACGGTCGCCACGACGGTGCTCGTGGTCGTCGGCCTCTACCTCGTCATCGCGCTGGAGATCGAGGGCTCGGTGCTGCGCCGGCGGCTGATCGAGGGGATGTGCCTCGTGCTCGGCGCCGCCTACGTCGTCGCGCTGCTCCTGCCGGCCACGCGCGACTTCTTCGACCTGGCGCCGCCCACGGCCGGGATGCTCGTCACCGCGGCGGTGGGCGGCCTGGTCTCGATGGTCGCCCTGCTGCTGACCGGCATCCCGGATCTGGACCGGATCGGGGCCTGGAGCCGGCGCGGGGTCGAGGCCGAACGCGGTTGACGGGCGCCGTCAGGCCAGCGATCGGTTCGCCGGGTGGCGCGCGAGCGCGTCCGCCAGGCGCTGCACGGCCATGAGGCACCGGTCGCGGTCGCGGAACGTGGCGTAGACCAGCCGGATGTGGTCGGCGCTGCCGAACTGGTCGCCCTCGCTGGGGACGACGGCGGCCTCCTGCGCGAGGTACCGGGCGACCGCGTGGGCTCCGCCGTAGCGGGAGACGTCGATCCACACGAAGAAGCCGCTCTGGGGGCGCAGGTAGGGCAGGTTGGGGACGCCGTCGAGGATGTCGCACACCGCCGCGGCCCGTGCCATGTGCTCCTGGCGGTAGCCGTCCATGAACTCGGGCCGCCGCAGCGCGGCGAGCGCGGCGGCCTGGGCCGCGGTGTTCGGCGCGCCGATGTACGGCATGGCACAGGCGTGCAAGACGTCGGTGATCTCGTCGCAGGCGACGATGTAGCCGATGCGGTAGCCGCAGAGCGCCATGCCCTTCGACAGCGAGGCGACCAGGATCGTCCGCTCGAACATGCCGGGAAGGGCGGCGATCTGGGTCATGACGGTGCCGTCGAAGACGGTGTCCTCGAAGCACTGGTCCACGATCAGCACGAGGTCGTTGGCCTGGATGAAGGCGGCGAGCGCCTCCAGGGTGTCCCGCCGGTAGACCGTGGTCGTGGGGTTGTTGGGGTTGGTGAGGATGACGGCCTTGGTCTTGGACGTCAGACGGTGCTCGAACTCGTCGATGCGCAGCTCGTAGCCGTCCTCCGCGTAGGTCGGGACGGGCACCGACACGCCGCCGGCGAGCGGCGCCGCGTCGAAGTTCGTGACGTACGACGGCGCGGGGACGAGGACCTCGTTGGCGGCTCCAGGCTCGAGGAACGGCCGGACCCCGAAGAGCAGGCCGATCTCGGAGCCGCCCGCCACGGTGATGTTGCGGTCGGGATCCACGTCGAGGCCGTTGACCCGCGCCACCTTGGCGGCGATCTCGGCCCGCAGCTCGCGCGCGCCGATCGGCAGCGTGTAGTGGGCTCCGTCGCCGCGCAGGCTGGCGATCGCCGCCTCGCGCACGTGGCTCGGGGTGACGTCGTCGGGCCGGAACGGGTCGGCCCAGCACAGCATCGCCACCTCGGACAGGTCGATCGAGCTGACGAGGTCGAAGAACCCGCCGGCCGAGCGGCGCCGGGCGTACTCAGGGTCCATGAGGTTGCGGACGGACGCCATGCGGGGCTCCTTTCGAGGTGGCCGCGTGGACGCGGCCATTCAGTGGATTTTGGATCCATGATTCAGAACCCAAATGTGCTAGCATCCTACGCCATGCCCCTCGAGCAAGTCCCGCGCCAGCCGCTCGTCGACGCTGTGATCGAGCAGCTGCGCAACACGATCACCGACGGCACCTACCCGCCCGGGGCGCCGCTGCGGCAAGAGGAGCTCGCGGACGCGCTCGGGATCAGCCGGACCCCGCTGCGCCAGGCGTTGATCGCGCTGGCGCGCGACGGGCTCGTGGAGGAGGCGCGCCACGGCTTCCGGGTCTCGCAGCCGAGCATCCAGGAGGCCCTGGACCTCTACGAGATTCGCGGCGCGCTCGAAGGCGTGGCCGCGCGGATGGCGTCCGAGCGCGCCACCCCCACCGACCTCGAGCGGCTCGTCCGCGCGGTGGAGGAGGGTCCGGTCCTGGCGCTCTCGGCCAACGACCCCAACGACTTCCACTTCGTGGTGGGCGAGATCGCGCGCTGTCCAGCGCTGGATCGCATGCGCACCGCGACGCACGCGGGCACCGTGCTCGCACACCGCACGGACGTGATCGAGGTCTCCGCGCGCCGGACGGCGTCTGTCGCGGCGGACGAGCAGGCGTCCCGCGCCGAGCATCGCGCCGTCTACGAGGCGATCGCCGCGGGCGACGGGGCCGAGGCCGATCGCCGCATGCGCGCTCACTTCTGGCAGGGGCGCGAGCGCCTGCTGACCGCGCTGGAGGAGGGGCGGCTCGCGTGATGGCCACCGCCCACCCCGCGGTTGCCGAGCGGGTGGCGCGCGCGTACGTGCCGCACGCCGCCGAGCTCGGCCTGTTGCCCCCGCTCGAGGTGATGGCGCGCGTCTATCCGGAGCACTTCGGCGGCGGCGCGCCGGAGGTGCCGGCCGCCCACACGGACGTGGTGGACCTCGGCATCGGCACCTACTTCGCTGCCGATCCCGCGATCGTGCAGGCCGCGGTCGACGGGCTGCACGGCGGCGACACCCACTACCTCTTCCGGCCCGACGTCGCCGCCGCGGTCGCCGACAAGTACGCCGACGAGCAGGGCGTCGCGCTGGACCCCGCGAGCGAGATCGTGCTGGTCGGCGGCGCGCGTGCGGCGATGACGCTCGCGCTGCTCGCCGTGGTGGAGCCCGGCGACCAGGTGCTGATCCCGGATCCCGACTACGTCGGCCTGGCCCACCCGGCCGCCGGGCTCGGCGCCCGGATCGTGCGCGCCCCGATGCACCGCCGCGAGGACGGATCGCTCACCGCCGACGTCGATCGGATGGTGCGGGACATCGCCGCCGGATGTCGGATCGTGCTGCTCACAAACCCGGGGAATCCGACCGGCTACGTGTGGTCACGCCGGGAGCTGGGCGCAGTGGCGGAGGCGGTGGCCCGCGCCGGCGGCGTGCTGCTCGTCAACGAGGTGTATGACCGCCTCGTGCTCGACGGCGCCCGCCATTGCTGTGCGCTGGCCGTCGGCGAGCGCGCGCACACGATCGTGGTGGGCGGCACCGGCAAGGTCTACGACATGACCGGTTTGCCGCTCGGCTGGTTGGCCGGGCCGGCGTGGCTGATGAGCCGCCTCGACGACGTCGCGTTCATGTTCCACATCGCGCCCCCCTCGGCGCCGGCGCTCCACGCCGGGCTGGCGGCGCTGCGGCCGCCGGTGCGCGATCGCCATCCGGCCCGGTCGTGCGAGCTGCTGGCCGCCAACGCCCGGGCCACGGCCGAGGTCTTCGCCGCGGACTCGTCGCTGCGGTTTCCGGCAGTCCGCGGCGGTCAGTTCGCGTTCCCCTGGGTGGGCGGCGACGACGTGGGGCTGGCGGTCGAGCTCAAGCGCCGCGACGGCGTCGCGGTGATGCCCGGCTCGGCGTGGGGCGCGCAGGGACGAGGGCATCTGCGGATCGCGCTGGCGAACGACCCGCAGGTACAGGCGCGCGGACTGGAGCGCCTGCGAGCAGGTCTGCAGCGCATGCGGCCGGCGGCGATCGCCGACGCGTGAACAGGGGGCGGTCCGCGACGACCGCCGTGACGAGATGGCGAGAGGAGAGCACCTTGGCGAGTCGCCTGGGGATCGACGTCGGTGGCACGTTCACCGACCTGATGTTCTGCGACGACGACACCGGGACGGTGATCGTCGGGAAGGGCCCCACGACGCCCGGGGCGCCCAACCAGGGCGTGACCGCGGTGGTGCGCTCGACGCTGAGCGCCGAGCAGCTCGCGTCGGTCTCGCACTTCCTGCATGGCTGCACCGTGGGCATCAACGCGCTGCTCGAGCGCAAGGGTGCGGTCGTGGGGCTGCTGGCCAGCGCCGGCTTCCGCGACGTGCTGGAGATCCGCCGCGGCGACCGCGGGGCCGCGATCTACGACATTCTCTGGCGCACGCCCGAGCCGCTGGTGCCGCGTCATCTGCGCCGGCCCGTCCGCGAGCGCATCGGCCCCGACGGCTCGGTCCGGACGCCGATCGCCCTCGAGGACGTCGAGGCGGCCGCCGCGCTGTTCGCGGCCGAGGGCGTCGAGTCGGTGGCGATCGCGTTCCTGCACGCCTACGCGAACCCCGAGCACGAGCTCGCGGCCGCCGAGGCTCTGCGCGCGGCCGGGTTCGCGGGCGACATCTCGCTGTCGCACGTCGTCTCCGGCGAGCTCGGCGAGTACGAGCGCACCTCGACGACGGTCGTCGACGCCTACGTCCGGCCGCTGATGTCCGTGTACCTGCGCGACCTCGAGTCGGAGCTCGGTGAGGCAGGGCTGGACGGCGACTGCCTCATCACGCGCAGCGGAGGCGGCGCGATGTTCTTCGCGGAGGCCGAGGCGCGCCCGTTCGAGACGATCATCTCCGGTCCGGTGGCCGGCGCGGCCGGTGCGGCGCAGCTGTGCGTGTCGCGCGGGATCGCGCGGGCGATCACCGCCGACGTCGGCGGCACGAGCTTCGACACCTGCCTGATCCTGGACGGCCGGCCGCAGATGAAGTACGAGGGCGACGTCCTCGGCATGCCGCTGCAGTCGGCGTGGGTGGACGTGCGGTCGGTCGGCGCCGGCGGCGGGTCCCTGGCCTACGCCGACGGTGGGCTTCTGCGCGTGGGACCGCAGAGCGCGGGCGCCGTGCCGGGCCCGGTCTGCTATCGCCGCGGCGGGAGGCAGCCGACGGTGACCGACGCGGCGGCGGTGCTCGGCATGCTCGGCGCGGGGCGGCTCGCGGGCGGGCTGTCGCTGGACCTGGACGCCGCCGCGCAGGCGCTCGGCGCGCTGGGCGACGAGCTCGGTCTCGCCGTCGACGAGGTCGCCGCCGGGATCATCCGGATCGCGAACGCGGCGATGGCGGATGCGATCCGCACCGTCACGATCGAGCAGGGCGAGGATCCACGCGCCGCGACGATGCTCGCCTTCGGCGGGGCCGGGCCGCTGTTCGGCGCGCTGCTGGCCGACGAGCTCGAGATCGTCGACACGCTCGTGCCGCCGCACGCCGGGAACTTCTCGGCGGTCGGCCTGCTCGGGCAGGACGTCACGCGCTCGGCTTCGCGGACGCTGATCCGCGCGCTGGACGCCGAGGCGATCGCCGCGATCGAGACCACGGCGGCGCGGCTGTTCGACGAGCTGGCCGAGCGTGCCGGCGACGGCGACGACGGCGCCGGTGCCGCCGATGCCCAGCGTGACGTCGCGCTCGACCTGCGCTACGCAGGCCAGTTCCACACGCTGACGATCGAGCTGCCGCAGGAGGGCGGAGATGCGAGCGCCGGCGCCGACGACGTGGCGCGCCGCTTCGCCGCCGCCTACGAGCGCGCGTTCGGGCACACGCTCGAGGCGCCGCTGGAGGTGGTGACGGTGCGGGCGACCGTGCGCTCGCGCCTGGCGGCGCCGCTGCCGCCTCATCGCCCGAGCGTCGACGGCGCGGCGACCGCCACGCTCGACGCGTACTCGTTCCGGATGGGCGCCCGGACGTCGTTCGAGCTGCTCGACCGCGGCTCGCTGACCGCCGGCGCCGCGGTCGCCGGTCCGCTCATCGTCACCGAGCCGACGACCACGACGTACGTCGACACGGGCTTCGAGGTCGAGGCCCAGGCCGACGGCAGCATGCTGATCCGCAACCTGGAGGTCCCGCGATGACCGTCTCGCCCACCACGGCACCGGTGGCCGGCGCGGCGCACGCGACCGAGTTGGACCCGGTCACCACCGAGATCATCCGCCACGGGCTCGAAGGCGCCGCCGAGCAGATGCGGGTGGCGCTGTGCCGGATGGCCTTCTCGCCGGTGATCTACGAGATGATCGACTTCGGCGCCGGGCTCTACGACCGCGAGGCGCGGCTGCTCGCCCAGGCGCGGGCGCTGCCGGCGTTCCTGGGCACGCTCGGCTTCTGCATCGAGGCCGCCGTGCGGCAGGTCGGCGGGGCCGAGGCGCTGCAGCCGGGCGACGTGATCGTCTCCAACTACGCCTACGACACCGGCTCCCACCAGCCGGACCTGACGGTGATCGTGCCGGGCTTCCTGGACGGCGAGCTCGCGGGCTACGCGGCGGTGAAGGCACACCTCGCCGACGTGGGCGCCAAGGACTTCGCCTGCACCGACACGACGGACAACTTCCAGGAGGGCCTCATCCTCCCGCACGTCCATCTGTACCGGCGCGGCGAGCGCCAGGAGGACGTGTACCGGATCCTGCTGGCGAACTCGCGCATGCCGCAGGCGGTCGCCGGCGACGTGGCGGCGATGATCGCGACCGCGAAGCTCGGGCTCGACGGGCTCTTCCGGCTCGTCGAGCGCCACGGCGCCGAGACGTTCCGCCGCAGCGTCGAGGCGATGTTCGACCACGGCGAGGCGGTCGTGCGCCGCCTGTTCGAGCGCATCCCCGACGGCCGCTACGTCGGCCATGCCCAGATGGACAACGACGGCATCACCGACGACCCGGTGCCGTTCACGGTCGCGGTGGAGGTATCGGGCAGCGACGTCGCGTTCGACTTCACCCAGGCGCCCCCGGCCCAGCGTGGCCCGATCAACTGCCCGCGGCCGATGACGGTGTCGGCGTCGCGCATCGCGATCATGTCGATCGCGGGCGGCGCGGAGTCCTGCAACGAGGGGTTCTTCCGTCCGCTGGACGTGCGCACCGCTCGGGGCACGATGTTCGAGCCCCAGCCCCCGGCGCCCGTCTACCTGTACGGGTGGCCGGTCATCGCGGCGATCGACGCGATCCATCGCGCGCTGGCCGCGGGGCTCCCGGATCGGGTGCCCGCCGGGAACGGCGGCGACAACTGCGCCATGGCGTTCTGGGGTCAGGCCGAGGACGGATCGTTCTGGGTGGCGGGGATGAACCACTCGATCGGGCAGGGCGCCTCCGCAGCCGGCGACGGGCGCGGCCCGCTCATGCACATCTCGACCTCCGGCGTGCGGTTCGGCTCCGTCGAGGCGCTCGAGTCGCGCGGCCATCTCGCGGTCGAACGGTGCGAGCTCAGCCCCGACTCGGCCGGCGCCGGCCGCCACCGCGGCGGCCTCGGCCTCGACATGACGTACCGGACGCTGGACGACTGCCAGCTCACGGCCCCGTGGGAGCAGACGCTGACGCCGGCGTGGGGCGTCCACGGCGGCGGCGAGGGGCGGCCCGGGCGCTGGCGGCTGCAGCTGCCCGACGGATCGGTCGTGGATCGCGGCAAGCTCGGCGCGTTCCCGCTGCCCGCCGGCTCGGTGCTGGAGCTCAGCACGGGCGCGGGCGGCGGCTGGGGCTCGCCGGCGGAGCGCGACCCGGCGGCGGTCCACGCCGACGTGACGGCCGGCTACGTCTCCGACGAGCAGGCGCGCCGGTCCTATCCGCATGCCTTCGTGGAGGCCGAAACCGCATGATCGTCGATGCGCACAACGACCTCCTGATCGAGCTGTGGCTGCGCTCGCCCGAGCGCAACCCGTTCGGACAGCTCTGGCTGCCGCACCTGCAGCGCGGTGGCGTCGGCGTCCAGGTCTGCCCGATCTCCAGCGACGAGCGGGTCTTCCCCGGGGCCGGCCTGCAACAGGCGCTGCTCCAGGCGGCCGCGTTCCACCGGGCGGTTCGCGAGAACCCCGAGCACGCCGTCCACGTCCGTTCGGCGGCCGACCTCGACGCGGCGCTGGACAGCCGACGGGTCGGGATGGTCCTCGCGATGGAGGGGGCCGAGCCGTTCGGCCGCAGCGTGGAGCTGGCGGACGCGTTCGTGGACCTCGGCGTCCGCATGGTCGGACTGACGTGGCAGTACCGGACGTTCGCCGCCGACGGGGACACCGAGCCGGGCCGTGGCGGGCTCAGCGCGTTCGGGCGCGAGGTCGTCGAGCGGCTGGTCGAGCGCGGGGTGATCCTCGACCTCGCCCACACCTCGCCGGGCACGTTCGACGAGATGCTCGAGCTGGTCGCCGACAAGGGCGGCAGCGTCATCGTCAGCCACGTCGGTTGCCGCGCGCTGTGCGACGTTCCCCGCAATCTGTCGGATGATCAGCTGCGCGCCGTCGGCGCGGCCGGCGGCGTCGTGGCGATCGGCGGCAATCCCTACCTGCTGGGCCTGGACGACCGCTCGACGCGCCGGATGGTGCAGCACATCGCGCACGCCGTCGACGTCGCGGGCGCGGACCACGTCGCGATCGGCAGCGACTTCAGCGTGCAGCTCGCCCGAGCCAACGTCGTGGCGGTCCCGCCGCACATCCTCGACTCGCTCCCGCCCGGGGTCACCATCGACACCGGCCTCGACGATCTCGAGGGCCCGCAGGACTACGGCAACCTCGAAGCGCGGCTGCGCGAGAGCGACCTGACCGCCGAGCAGGTGGACGGCGTGCTCAGCGCCAACATGCTGCGCCTGCTGCGCCGGGAGCTGCGGTGATCGCCACCCGGCCCAGCGAGCCTGCGCCGCCCGCGACCGCGGGCAGGGTGGGCGCCGCCGTGCGCGTCGAGGCGCTGAGCAAGCGGTTCGGCAGCGTCCAGGCGCTGCGCGACGTGTCGCTCGCGATCGAACCGGGCACGATCCACGCGCTGGTCGGGGAGAACGGCGCCGGCAAGTCGACCCTGGGCAAGGTGATCGCCGGGGTCCATGCGCCGGACGCCGGCCGCCTGCTGATCGACGGGACCGAGCGCCGGTACGGCTCGCCGCGGGCGGCGCTGGAGGACGGGGTGACGATCGTCGCGCAGGAGCTGGCGCTCGTGCCGCAGCGCTCGGTGCTGGAGAACGTGTTCCTCGGGCGCCTGCCGCGCCGGCTCGGCTGCGTCGAGCGCCGCGCGCTGTCACGGCACTATGCCGAGCTGGTCGAGGACGCCGGGTTCGCCCTGCCGGCCGAGTGCCCGGTCGGGATGCTGCGGCTGGCCGATCAGCAGAAGGTGGAGATCCTCCGCGCCCTGGCGCTCGACGCGCGGCTGATCGTGATGGACGAGCCGACAGCGGCCCTGACCCGGGACGAGGCGCAGCGGCTGTTCGCCATCGTCCGGGCGCTGCGCGACCGGGGGACGACGATCGTCTACGTCTCGCACTTCCTCGGCGAGGTGCTCGCGCTGGCCGACACGGTCACCGTCCTGCGCGACGGCCAGGTCGTCGATACCGGCCCCGCGGCGGCGCAGACCGAGCCCGGGCTCGTCAAGCAGATGATCGGGCGCCCGCTGGACGCGGCGTTCCCGTCCAAGCGCCCGCCGCACGCGGACGCGGCGCCGATCCTGCGGGTCAGCGGCCTGGGCGTCGGCGGCGCGGTCCACGACGTGTCGTTCGAGGTCCGCGCCGGCGAGGTGCTCGGGCTGGCCGGGCTCGTGGGCAGCGGCCGCTCGGAGGTCGCGCATGCGATCTGCGGGAGCCTGCCGCGAACGGCCGGCACGATCGAGCTGGCCGGCAGGCCGCTCGCCGCGCGCCGGCCGCGCGACGCGACGCGGGCCGGGATCGCGCTCCTGCCCGAGTCGCGCAAGACCCAGGGCCTGGTCCTCGGGCGGCCGATCGCCGAGAACGTGACGCTCGCGCACCTGCGGACCGTGTCGCGGTTCGGCGTGGTGGCGCGGCGGCAGGAGCGCCGGCGCGCCGGCGACCTGGCCGCGCGGCTGGGCGTGCGGGCGCCGAGCCTGTCGGTGCCGGTCGGGCAGCTGTCGGGCGGCAACCAGCAGAAGGTGTTGTTCGCCAAGTGGCTGCTGCGCCGGCCGAGCGTCCTGATCGCGGACGAGCCGACCCGCGGCGTGGACGTCGCGGCCAAGCGTGCGATCTACGACCTGATCGTCGAGCTGGCGGAGGAGGGAATGGCAGTGGTGCTCATCTCGTCCGAGTTGGAGGAGGTGCTCGGGCTGTCGCACCGGGTCTGCGTGATGTGCTCCGGGCGGATCGCCGCGACGCTGTCGCAGGACGAGCTCTCCGAGGACGCGGTGATGGCGGCGGCGTTCGGCGCGGGAGGGTCCCGATGAGCCTCGAGGCGACGGCCGCCACGTCGCGGATGCTGGCCGGCGGCCTCGGACGGATCCGGCCGTCGGCCGTGCGCGACTACGGGATCGTCGCGAGCTTCGTCGCGCTGTTCGTCGCGCTGGCCGTGTCGAGCAGCGCCTTCCTCACCTCCACGAACCTGCTGAACATCCTCGACCAGTGGTCGCCGGTGCTGATCATCGCGGCGGCGAGCACGGTCGTCTTCATCGCCGGCGGCTTCGACCTGTCGGTCGGCTCGATCTACGCGCTCGCGGGCGTCGTCGCGGCGCTGTGCGCCGACGACGTCGGCGTCTGGCCGGCGCTGCTGCTCGGCGTCGGCGCCGGTGTGGCGTGCGGGATCGTCAACGGGCTGCTGACGACGGCCGGCCGCATCAACCCGTTCATCACCACGCTGGCCACGGGCATGATGATCCTCGGGCTGGCCTACGCGCTGACGGACGGCGACCTGATCACGGTCACCGAACCGGGCTTCACCGATCTCGGCGCGGGCGAGCTGCTCGGCGTGCCGTACTCGGTGTGGGTGTGCGCGGCCTTCGTCGCCGCGTGCGGCTTCCTCCTGTCGCGGACGGTCTACGGCCGCTTCGTGTACGCGGCGGGCGGCAATCCCGAGGCGGCGCGCCTGTCAGGGGTGAACGTCGGCGCGGTGCGGACGATCGCCTACACGCTCAGCGGCGCGTCGGCGGGCATCGGCGGCGTGCTCGTCACCTCGCGCGTGGCGACGGGGCAGGCGGACGCGGGCGGACTGAACCTCGCGCTCGACGCCGTCACCGGCATCGTCCTCGGCGGCACGAGCATCGCGGGTGGCGCCGGCGCGATCTGGCGCACGGTGCTGGGGGTCCTGCTCCTGGCGCTGCTGGGCAACGGCTTCAACCTGCTGGGGGTGAGCGCGACCTACCAGCAGATCGTGCAGGGAGCCATCGTCCTCGCCGCGGTCGGCGTCGACGCGTGGGCCAAGAGCAGCAGGTCGTAGAGCAGCACGGCAGGACGGCGGCCGATGGGCCGCCACGACGCACACCTCGAGAAAGGACCAGCATGCGACACGTACGGCGCATCTCCGCCGTGGCGCTCGCCGTGCTCGCGGGCACCCTCATGGCCTGCGGCGGCGGCGACGCCGACGACGCGACGTCGGGCTCGTCGACGCAGGACGGCCAGCGGCGCGTGGGGGTCTTCATCCCCCAGGGCAACAGCTACGCGAAGGCGATGACCGACGCGGCGGAGCAGTGGGCCGCCGACAACGACGCCAAGGTCAGCGTCTTCGACAGCGGCATCGATCCGCAGCGGCAGTACGCGCAGATCCAGGACGTCATCGCCCAGCACAGCCTCGACGGGATGATCTTCTTCCCGCTCAACGGGCCGGCGCTGGCGCCGCTCGTCAAGGAGGCCGACGAGGCCGGCATCGCCTCCGTCGCGCTGTATGCGCCGCTGTCGGGCGACCTGGAGTCGCTGGACCCGAAGGTTCCCGGCTTGGACGGGCTGGTGTGGACCCCGCCGGCGCAGCGCGGGCGCTGGCTCGCGCAGCAGATGGCCCAGGCGTGCGAGGGGCTCGATCCCTGCCGCGTGGCGTACCTGTCGTCGAGCGCCGGCGTGTCGACCGAAGAGGCGCTGCTCGACGCCTACCGCGCCGAGCTCGAGCAGTACCCCAACGTCGAGACGGTGGCGGTCCTCGATCGCACCGGGTTCACCCGCAACTCCGGCGTCAAGGCCACCCAGGACCTGCTGTCGGCGCATCCTGACGTGAACGTCATCGCGTCGGGCGACCAGCCGCTGCTCGGCGCCGAGGTGGCGCTGAAGCAGGCCGGGAAGACCATCGGCACCGGCCCGGGCGACGTCCGCATCGTCGGCCTCGGCGGCACCACGGACGGGGTCCAGCGCGTGAAGGACGGCGCGTGGGTCTCCACCCAGCTCGCGGTGCCGCGCGGCGAGATGCTGGCCGGGCTGGAGATCCTCGACGAGGCGATGCGCGGCGAGCTGAAGGCGCCGCGCGGGGTCGACGCCGTCGCCGAGAGCAAGTACCCGCCGATCCTGACCAAGCCGGAGCTCGCGCGCACCTCCTACGAGGCCGAGTACACCGGCTGACCCCGAGGACGTCCGTACACAACCCCACAACAGGAGGGCAAGTCGTGAGGACCTCACGCACCATGCAGGCGATGTTGTGCTCGGCCGGGATCGCGGCGTCGCTCGCGCTCGCCGGGCCGGCGATGGCCCAGCAGAGCGCGCCGGCCGTGGCGGCCAAGAGCGTGACGATGGTGGGCCAGGTGGAGATGCTCAACCAGCGCGACGGCGAGGGGACGGTTCGCGGGTCGCTCGGCCGCGGCACGGTCACCACCAGGACAACGCCGCCGAACGTCGACATCACGTTCAAGCTCAAGGGCGGCACGCTCTCGCTGCGCGGCTCGCTCAAGCCGGCGGGCAACTCGGTCTCGGGGACCTGGAAGGTCGTCAAGGGCACCGGGAAGTACCGCGGCGCCAAGGGCGGCGGCCGGATGACGGGCAAGTTCTCGTTCCCCAACGGCACGCTCACCTTCAAGGGGAGCGTCGCGAGCTAGCACGACGCCGGCCCGGCCCGGCGCGTGCGAGTGGCGCGCGCCGGGCCGAGCGTCACGTCATCCCACGACCTCGGAGCCTGAGCCATGACCCGTTCCACTGACGCGGCGCCGCTGGACTTCAACCCGCTGGACCCGGCGGTCGTCAGCGATCCGTACGGGTGGTACCGCCGCCTGCGTGAGCAGGATCCCGTCCATCGCAGCAGCATCGGCATGTGGTACCTGACCCGGTACGCCGACGTCGAGCTCGTGCTGCGCGACGATCGCTTCGATCGCAGCGGCCTGCGCGCGGCGCTGAAGGCCGGGTTCGGCGGCGGCCCCGAGGTCGAGGTCTTCGAGGACTTCCTGTTCGCGATGGATCCGCCGCGCCACACCCGGCTGCGCCGCCTGGTCGGGCAGGCGTTCGTGCCGCGCCGCGTCAACCTCCTGCGGACGCAGGTCGACCAGACGGCGAGCGCGTTGCTCGCGTCGCTCGTACCCCGCGGTCGGATCGACTTCGTCACCGACTTCGCCGACCACCTTCCGCTGGCGGTCATCTGTGACATCCTCGGCATCCCGGTCGCGGATCGCGCGCCGTTCGCGGAATGGACGACGAAGCTGGTCCTCGCGGGCGACGCGACCGCACCGGAGGAAGCGCGCGCGGAGGGGCGCCGAGCGCTCGGGCCGTTCCTGGAGTACTTCACCGGGCTCATCGCGCAACGGCGCCGCGCGCCGGGCGACGCGCTCCTCGACGCTCTGATCGAAGCCCACGACGAGGGAGACGAGCTGTCGGACGGCGAGCTCACGGCGACCTGCGTGAACCTCGTCGGCGCCGGCTACGAGACGACGGCGAGCCTGATCGCCAACGCCATGCACACGTTCCTGACCCACCCGGACCAGTGGGCGCTCCTGGGCGGCGACCTCGGGCTACTGGAGGGCGCGGTCGAGGAGGTCGCCCGCTACGACCCGTCGGGGCAGATCGTCGCGCGCTCGGCGCTCGAGGACGTCGACGTGGGTGGCGTGCGGATCCCCGCCGGGTCCATGGTCAGCGCGGTGGTCGGCGCGGCCAACCGCGATCCGGCGCGGTTCGCCGACCCCGACCGGTTCGACATCGCGCGCCAGGACAACCGGCACCTGACGTTCGGCAAGGGCATCCACTTCTGCATCGGCGCGCAGCTGGCCCGGATCGAGACGCAGGCGGCGCTCGCCGCGGTCGCGCGGCTGGCACCGGGGATCAGCCTGGCCGATCCCGGCCCGGCCTGGCGGGCGAGCGCGACGGTGCGCGGCCTGCGGTCGCTGCCCGTCGACCTCGCGCCGTCGGCGGAGCGGCGCCGGTCGACCTGACGGCCTCGCTAGCGGCGTTGCAGGCGCTCGACGCCACGGCCGGCGTGCCAGGACTCGACCGCCAGATGATCGGGCGGATCGCCGCCGTAGCGCGCGACCACGAGCTCGCTGACGTCGGCGCGGAAGAGGTGGGCCGCGTCGGGGTCATGGCTCGTGGACTGGGCGCGCAGGAGCGCGACCTTGCGCTCGCCGAGCACCTCCTCGACGGCGCCGGCGAGCTTGGCGTCGCCGGCCCAGCCGGGCGGGCGCTCGGGGACGCTGTGCAGGACGAAGCGGGGATCGCGCCGCAGGTCGAGCGCCTTGCGCGACTCCCCCATGCAGCCGAACCACAGCTCGCCCTCGGCCCAGAACGTCTCGACGCCGCACACGCGGGGGGCGCCGTCCCGGCGCACGGTTCCCAGCAGCTTGAACGGGTGCGCGTCGAGGAGGCCGCGGGCGGTCGCGGCGAGCTGCGGCGCTTCGGTCTCCACGTCGCTCCAGCTGGGCATCACGACCTCCTTGTTCGGTCTTACCTGGCTTCCAGTCTCCATCCTAATGAGTTCTGGATTCATGATTCAGAATTCAATAAGGTGACACGGTGACCGCCATGCCCGTACGGGCCGTCGAGCTGCTGCACCTGTGCCTGCCGGTGGCGGCGCAGCCGTCGGAGCGTGCGCGGGAGGCCCTGCTCGTTCGCGTCGAGACCGATGCCGGTGAGGGCTGGGGCGAATGCCTCCCGTCGATCGGTCCCGACGACCACGGCTCGCTCGCCCGTGCGGCCGCGGTCCTCCAGCGCGACCTGGCTCCCGCGCTGCTGGCGTCGGCGCCGGATCCCGACCTGGCGCCGGCGCTGGCGATGGCCGAACCGCGCGGTCCGCGCGAGGCCCGCGCCGCGCTCGAGGCGGCGGTCGTGGACGCGTGGCTGCGCGCTCAGGGTCGTTCGCTGGCCAGCTGGCTCGGCGGCGGACGCGACGCGGTCGAATGCGGCGTGTCGCTGACCGCGCGCGGATCGGTCGCGGACCTGCTCTCCGCCGTGGCGGCGCTCGCAGAGACGGGCCGGCCCCACGTCAGGCTCGCGATCCGGCCCGGCTGGGACGTGGAGCCGGTCGCCGCGCTGCGCGCGACGTTCGGCGACGGCGTAGCGCTGCAGGCGGAGGCGGGGAGCGCCTACGACCCGGCCGACCCCGCGCCGCTCGTCGCCCTGGACCGCTACGGGCTCGACCTTCTCGAGCAGCCGTTCGCCCCGGGCGACCTCGCGGCGCACGCGCGACTCGCGCGCCGCCTCGAGACGCCGGTCTGCCTGCGCGACGCGATCACCTCGATCGCGGCGTGCGAGTCCGCGCTCGCGTCGGAGGCCTGCACCGTGGTCGACCTCGACGTCGCGCGCGTGGGCGGCCTGCACGAGGCGCGCGCGATCCACGACCTCTGCGCCGAGTGCGACGTCCCCGTGCGCTGCAGCGGCGCGCCCGCGACCGGCATCGGCCGAGCGGCGATCCTCGCGCTCGCCTCGCTCCCGAACGTCTCGCTGCCGGCCGACGTCGGCGACGCGGTCGAGCCTCTCATCGACGTCGTCGCTCCCCCGGTCGCTCACGGACGCCGGCTGCCCGTGCCGGTCGGACCCGGCATCGGCGTCACCCCCACGCCCGGCGCCCTGGCCCGCCTCTGCGTCCACCAGGCGCGCGTCGAACGCTGATCGTCACCACGAGCAAGAGGAGCAAGCGATGTCACGCGATCTGTCCAGCACCATCGGCGACCTCGTCCGCCGCAGCGCCGCTCGGCATCCGGCCCGGACGGCGATCGTGTTCGGGCAGCGGCGCTGGAGCTACGCCGAGCTCGACGCGGCCGTGGACGCGGTGGCGCTGCGGCTGCGCTCACGCGGGCTGGCGATGGGGGACCGGGTCGCGGCGCTGGGGCGCAACTCGGACGCCTACGCGATCCTGTTCCTGGCCTGTGCGCGCGCCGGACTGGTGCATGTCCCGCTCAACTACAACGCCACCGGGCCGGAGCTCGAGTACCTCGTGCGCCAGTCCGGCAGCGCGGCGCTGTTCGCCGATCCCGCCTATCGCGATGCCGCGGCCCGGGTCGCCGCCGAGGTCGGCGTCGAACGCTGCGGGAGCCTGCGCGACGGCGCCGACGAGGAGTGGGACGTCCTCGCCTGGGGGTCGTCCGGTGCCGGCGAGCGGTTCGAAGCGGAGGTCGACGACACCGACCTCGTGCAGCTGCTCTACACGTCGGGCACGACGTCGGCGCCCAAGGGCGCCATGCTCACCCATCGTGCGCTGATCCACCACTACCTCTCGTGCATCGTCGCCCTGGATCTGCGCGAGCACGATCGCCCACTCCACGCGCTGCCGCTCTACCACTCGGCGCAGATGCACATCTTCCTCGTCCCGTACCTCGCGGTCGGGGCGACGAGCGAGATCGTCGAGGCGCCCGTCGTGGAGGACCTGCTGCGGCGGATCGAGGAGGACGCGATCGGATCCCTCTTCGCCCCGCCGACGGTGTGGATCGGTGTCACGCAGAGCGACGCCTTCCGCCGCCGCGACCTGTCCGCGCTGCGCAAGCTCTTCTACGGCGCTTCGATCATGCCGCTGCCGATCCTCGAGCGGCTGCGCGAGGCGCTGCCGGGCGTCGGCTTCTACAACCTCTTCGGACAGTCGGAGATCGGGCCGTTGGCGACCGTGCTGCGCCCGGAGGAGCACGACGTTCGCCCCGACTCGGCCGGCCGCCCCGTGCTGTTCGTCGAGGTGCGCGTCGTGGACGAGGAATTGCGGGACGTCGCGCCCGGCGAGATCGGCGAGGCCGTCTACCGCTCCCCGCAGCTGTGCCTCGGCTATTGGGACAAGCCGGAGGAGACCGAGGCCGCGTTCGCGGGTGGCTGGTTCCACTCCGGCGACCTTGTGCGCCGCGACGAGGAGGGCTACCTCTGGGTCGTGGATCGCACGAAGGACGTCATCAACACCGGTGGCGTCGTCGTCGCCTCGCGCGAGGTGGAGGACGCGCTGTTCCGCCATCCCGCCGTGGCCGACGTCGCGGTCATCGCCACGCCCCACGAGCGCTGGATCGAGGCGATCACCGCGATCGTGGTGCCCAACGGTGACGTGACGGCGGCCGAGCTCCAGGACCATGCGCGGCGCCAGCTGGCCGCGCACAAGGTCCCCAAGCTCGTCCACTTCGTCGACGAGCTGCCCCGCAATCCGTCGGGCAAGGTGCTCAAGCGCGAGCTTCGGACCCGGTTCGCCGGGGACGGCGGCGCGGTCAGTCGCCCGCGATGAGCGCCTCGGTGCGCTGCGCGCGGACGACCTCGTCGAAATGGCGCTGTGCCGGCTCGGCCAGCGCGGCCGCCAGCTCCTGCACGAGCGCCGCTGCCTCGGCCCGTCGCTCCGGCGCCGGCAGCACGTCGTCGGGCAGCTCGGGATCGAGCTCGGCGAACTGGCGGAACCCGTGGACGAGCCGTGTCCGCACCAGGAACGCCTCGGGGGGATCGGAGGGCGGCGCGTCGAGATGGGGCCCGAACAGCTCGGTGAACTCCCGATAGCGCACGGAGAGGTCCGGCAGGTCCCACGCCTGCGCGATCAGGGCGTTGGCGGGCAGCGACGCGGCCGGCCGGAACAGCAGCACGCCGGTCTCCGGCGCGATGTCCAGGGCGCGGATCAGCTCGGCGACCGCTCGCTCGCGGTCGTGGGGGGCGAGCCAGATGCTGCCCTGGACCGAACCGAACCCCCACGACCGCAGGCGGCGCGCCAGGCGTCCGCGCTCGATCCGGCGATCGTCGGGCAGCTGGTGCCACAGCAGCGTCCAGGCGTCCGCCGGACCGCCGGCCCGCAGGAGCGCTGCGATCCGGCGCTCGCCCTCGGCGACCAGCTCGCGACCGTGCGACGTCAGCTCGTACAGGACGAGGCGCCCGTGATGGTCGGGGCGCAGCACGTCGCGGTTGACGAGCCGGCCGAGCGCGATGCGGGCGGCGCCGGCGCTGAAGCCGAGCTCGCCGAGCAGCGCGACCAGCCCGCCGGACCACACGTGCCGGCTACGGTCGCGGACGTAGGCCCCGAGCAGGGTCATGACGAGGTCCTGCGGGCGCCGGCCGGAGCGGGTCGCGGGCTCGGTCATCGGCCGCTCCAGGCTAGTGCGGCGCACGGCCGGGGGCGGTCACAGCAGCGGCGAGATGCGCTCCTCACGGCCCAGCAGCGCCTTGCCGTACAGCTCGAGCCCGATCTGCGAGGTGAGCATCGCGTGGCGCGACGCGGCGTTCAGGTCGCGCCAGATGCGCTGCAGCGGGTTGGCCTCGGCGAAGGTCGACGCGCCGTGCGCGTCGATCAGCGTCTGGACCGCGTCGCGCAGCTGGTCGCAGGCCCACGCGGCCTCTGCGCGGATGCGGGCCCGCTCGGGGTAGGGCAGCTGCCGGCCCGCGGCCGCGGCCGCGTCGATCGCGTCGGCCGCCCGGAAGGCGTGCAGCCGGGCGGACTCGATGCGCATCGCGGCCTCGGCGACCTGGATCTGGAAGCCGACCGACTCGCTCTGCGTCGCATACGACGTGTAGGTGATGCCGCGGCGCCCGGCCTGCGCGCGCACCAGCGACAGCGCCGCCGCACCGAGGCCGAGCTGGGATCCCACGAGGATGAGGATCAGCATCGGCCCGAGCGACACGCGGTAGAGCGCCTCGTCGGTGTGCTCGGTGGCGAATTCGCCCTCGATGGCCCGCATCCCCGAGAGCACGCGGTGCTCGGGGATGAGGACGTCGCGCAGCACGAGCGTGTTGCTGGCCGTGCCCCGCATGCCGGTGACGAACCATGTGTCCTCGATCTCGCCGGCCGACAGCGGGACGAGCCCGAAGCCCATGTCCGTGACGACGCCCTCGGCGTCCACCAGCGGGAAGCCGAGGAAGGCCCACTGCGCATGGTCGGCGCCCGACAGCCACGGCCACTTCCCGCTGACGACCCAGCCCTCGTCGACGCGCCGCACATCCTTCGTCGGCGCCATGGAACCGCAGAGCCGGGCCTGGGGGTCCGCGCCCCAGACGTCCTGCTGGGCCCGGTCGCCGAACAGCCCGCCGACGACGCACGAGGCGTTGAGGTTCTGCACGACCCAGCCCGTGGAGCCGCACGCCTCGCCGAGCGCCGCGCTGACCTGCAGCTGCGTGCGGATCGTGGTCTCGAACCCGTCGAAGCGGCGCGGGACGCCGAGGCGCAGCAGGCCGGCGTCGGCGATCGCCTGGACGACCTCCTCGGGGATGCGCCGCTCCGCGTCGACCTGCGCCGCGTGGCGGGCCAGCAAGGGCTGCAGGTCGATCGCGCGCTGGACGAGCTGGTCGGGTTCGATGGCGCGGTCGGTGCCGAGGACGGTCATGGACGAGAGCCTCCTGGTGGGGTCGCGATGGGACTCGGGCTGGGCCCGTGCTCGAGGACGAAGTCGCCGATCAACTTGGCCAGGTGCTCGGGCGCTTCGAGGAACAGCACGTGGGAGCAGCCGGCGACCTCGCGGTACTGCGACCCGGGGATCAGCGCCGCGAGCTCCCGGCCTTGCAGCGGGGAAGCGAGGAGATCGTGCTCGGCCGCGACGACGAGCGTCGGTGCGGGCACGTCCGCGAGGCGCGAGCGCGTGTCGTGGATGAGCGTGAAGTCGAGCTGGCGCCGGTACGCGCGCTGGCGTTCCGGCGGCAGCTGGGCAAGACGGTCGGCGAGTGCGCTCAGCACCGCCTCGTGGGTGCGCAACGTCTGCGGCGAGCTGATCGTCAGCAGCCCGAACCGCGCCTGCGCGGCCATGTCCAGCCGCTCGAGGAGCTCGACCCGCAGCTCCATGATCCGCCGCGACCAGGCGTCCAGGCAGGCCACGGTGGCGACCAGGCACAGCGCGCCGACCCGTTGCGGGGCGTCGAGCACCAGGTGCTGCGCGACCGCGCCGCCGAGGGAGAGCCCCACGATCGCCGCACGCTCGATCCCCGCATGGTCGAGCACGGCGACGACGTCCGCGGCGAGCTCGGCGCCGTCGTACGGCTCGTCTGGTGCGTCGGATGCGCCTGCTCCACGCAGGTCGATCGCCAGCGTGCGCAGGCCTCGCCGGCGCAAGCGCTCCGCGACGGGCTCCCAGGCGGCGCCGCCGAGCCCGAGGCCGGGGAGCAGCGCGACGGTCGGACCGCTGCCCTGGTCGTCGTAGTGGATGGCGAGCGGACCCGCCTCGGCGAACGGCATGGCGCCTAGTATACGCTTGAGTCAATATCTGCGTATACTTTTTGCCATCAAACAAAACAGGAGGACGTCATGGATCACGGCGATGGGGACGACCGCCGCGTCGTGGTGGCTGCCGACGACCGCCGGGGGCGCTGGTTCTTCCAGGACCTCGTCGACCCGCTCGTGACCGCTGCGCAGACCGACGGGCGCTACAGCATGTGGGAGCTCCTCGGCCCGCCTGGCGACGAGGTGCCGCTGCATGTGCATCGTCACGAGGACGAGGCGTTCTTCGTGCTCGAGGGCGAGCTGACCGTGTGGATGGGGGACCGAACCGCGACCCTCCGCCCCGGCGACTTCGCGCTCCTGCCGCGCGACGTCCCGCACTGCTACAAGGTCACGTCGAGCGAGTCCGCGCGCTGGCTGGGGATCACCTCGCCGTCCGGCTTCGAGCGGTTCGTCGAGGCCGTGTCCGTGCCGGCCGCCGAGCGCCGGCTCCCTGACCCGATCGCCCCGGATCCCGCGGCGCTCGAGCGGGCGGCACAGCTCGCCGCCGAGGTCGGCGTCGAGTTCCTCGGTCCTCCGGGGGTGAGGCCATGAGCTGACGCCCGGCCGTCCTGGAGGCGCCGGGCGAGAAATTGTTAGGGTGCCCGAAGATGAGCACGCTGACCCGTCGTCCGTTCCCCCTGTGCACCGGGATCGCCCAGGTGCTGCGCGTCCGTCGCCTCACGCCGCACATGGCGCGGATCACGCTCGGCGGCCCGGACCTGGACGGGTTCTTCGTGGAGGAGCCCGGCGAGATCGTCACGCTGCTGTGGCCGGCCCCCGACCAGCGGCTCGTGCTGCCCCAGCCGGGGTGGCGCTTCCCGCCGGGCGTCGCCGACGCCCAGCACGCCCGCAACTACACCGTCCGTCGCTGGCACGCCGAGTCGGGCGAGCTCGACGTCGACTTCGTCCTGCACGACGACGCCGGCCGCGCCTCGCACTGGGCCGCCGCCGCGCGACCCGGCGATCGCGTGGGCTTCGCCGGTCCGCGCCCGCACTGGAGCGCGCTGCCGGGCGCGGCGTGGACGCTGCTCGTCGCCGACGAGACCGGGCTGCCCGCGCTCGCCGCCATCGTCGAGCGCCTGCCCGTCGGGCAGCCGGCGCTCGCGCTCGTCGAGGTGGCCGACGACGGCGAGCGCCAGGAGCTGGAGTCCGCCGCCGAGCTGACCGTCCGCTGGCTGACCCGCGACGGCGCCGGGCCCGGCACGACCACGCTGCTCGCGGACGCCGTCCGCGCCGCCGAGCTGCCCGACGGCCCCGGCCAGGCCTGGGGTGCCGGCGAGGCGCGGACGATGCGCCAGGTCCGCGACCACCTGCGCGGCGAGCGCGGCCTGGCCTCCGACGCGGTCGCCGTGCTCGGCTACTGGAAGCTGCGCGACGAGGACGCCTGGGACTGATCCGCCACTTGAGGCGGGCGGTCGTGCAGTCGTCCACCCGCTGAGCGCCCCTGTCCGCGCGCGGACCGTTGGCATACCGTCGCCCGGGATGGTCGGCGACACGATCTGGATGGCGGACGTCCTCATGGTGGTGGCGGTGGGGCTCATGCTCCTCAGCCGCCGCATGCGCCGTCCCGGCCCGTCCTACACGCGCGCCGACCTGGCCGAGATCTCCGCCCGGGCCGATGCGATCTTCGCTCGCTTCGCCGGCCCCGGCTCAGGGCTGGTCGAGTCGCCGCCCGGCCGCTGGACCGCCCTGGTCGCCACGCGGCGCGACGGGCCGAAGGTGCCGCTCGCGCTCCACGCCCCGCCGGGGCGGCCGGACCTCGCGCTCGCCTCCGCGTTGCGGCTGCTGGCGATCGACGCCCCGCCGGAGGTGACCGACGTCGAGGCGATCTACGACGGCTGGTGCGTGCACCACAACGGGATCGAGTGGAACGTCCACATCCCCTGCCGGCGCTGCGGGCACGTGCGCGTGCCGCTCGCCTACACCGATCCGTTCCTCGTGGACGTCGCGCGGCTCTCGGCCCGCGACCTGCACCGCGAGCACGCCGAGGCGCGCTCGTGCCCGCGGTGCGTGGTGGTCGCCGAGCCGGTCTGACTCAGCCGGCCGCGACGACCGGGTTGCGCAGCATCCCGATCCCCTCGACCTCGGTCTCGAGGACGTCGCCTGGCGCGAGGAAGCGCGGCGGGTCCATGAAGGCGCCGCAGCCCCACGGCGTGCCGGTGAGCAGCAGGTCGCCGGGCTGGAGGGCGAAGCTGCGCGAGCAGAACGCGATCAGCTGGGCGACGCCGAAGAGCATCTCGGCGGTGCTGGAGTCCTGCACGAGGTCGCCGCTGACGCGGGTGCGCAGCGCGAGCGCCTGCGGGTCGCCGAGCTCGTCGGGGGTGACGACGACGGGACCGAGCGGGCAGAACGTGTCGAGGCTCTTGCCGCGCACCCACTGGCCGTCGGAGAACTGGACGTCGCGGGCGGAGACGTCGTTGGCGACCGTGTAGCCGAAGACGTGGTCGAGCGCGTCGGCCTCGTCGACGCGGCTGGCGGTCGTCCCGATCACCGCCGCCAGCTCGACCTCCCAGTCGACCTGCTCGGTGACGGCCGGGTCGATGCGGATCGCCTCGCCGGGCCCGATGACCGACGAGCGCAGCTTGGCGAAGACCAGCGGCCGCGTCGGTCGCTCCATGTTCGCCTCGCGGATGTGGTCGAGGTAGTTGAGCCCGATGCAGACGATCGAGGCCGGGCGCAGCGGCGCCGCGAGCGGCGCGTCCGCCGGCGCCGGGCCGGCGGGCGCGAGTGCGGCGTCGCGCTCGGCGGCCGGCAGGGCGAGCAGGTCGGACAGCGTCCGGCCGGCGCCGCCGGCGGTCAGGTGGAGGGCTCCGTCGCGCTGCACGGCGACGTGCGGACCGGTGGGGAGGGTGATGGTGGCGTAGCGCATAAGTGGTCAGACCAAAGTGGTCAGGCCAATATACTGTGGTCCGTGGCCTCCGGCAAGCCCCTTCTCGACCGCCTCATCGAGCACGTGCTCGGGCTCGGCGTGCGCCCGGGCGGCAAGCTGCCGCCCGAGCGCGAGCTTGCGATCCAGCTCGGCGTGTCGCGCCCCGCGCTGCGCGAGGCGATCGGGCACCTCGTCCTGCGCGGCGTGCTCGTCGCCCGCCGGGGCTCGGGCACCTACCTCGCCGCGATCGACGTGGACGACCTGCTCGTCGTCCGCCTCCAGCTCGAGCCGCTCGCCGCGGAGCTCGCCGCCCGCCACGCCAGCCCCGCCGAGCGCGACCGGCTCGTGGAGCTGCTCGAGGAGGTCCGCGGCGGGGTCGACGACGCGGCCCGCTTCCGCGCGGCCGACCTCGCCATCCACGCGACGATCGCGCAGGCGGCGGCCAACCCGGTCCTGACGCGAAGCCTCGACGACCTCGACCAGATCCAGCGGCTGTCGCGCTCGATCACCGCCGTGGATCCCGCCGTGCGGGAGCAAGCGGTGCGCGAGCTGGAGCGCCTCGTGGAGGCCGTGCGGGCGGGGCGCCCCGCGGAGGCCCGCGAGGCGATGCGCGCCCATCTTGCGAGCGTGGGCGCCATCGCGGCGTCGCTCGGCGGCACGACCCGCGCGTGAGGCGGGCGGTCGCGGGCGCGTGACGGCGGGCCGCGTCGCGGGTGAGCGGCGCCGGCGCGGTCGCGGGCGGTCGCGGGCCGGCGGTGCGGGCGATGCGCGAGAATCCGCGGCGTGTCGCTCGCGCGGATCGCGGCTGAGGTGCGGCGGGTGCTCACGCCGGTCCTCGCATTGGCCGTCGCCGTCGTGCTCGGGGCGATCGCCGGCGGGCTCTGCCACCTGCTCGATGCGCCTGCGGCCGGCGACGCGGTCTGGCGGGTCACGATCGTCGCGACGATCGTCCCCGTGGCGTGGTCGGTGGTCCGGGCGCTGCGCCACGGCGACGTCGGCGTCGACGTCATCGCGTTGCTGGCCATGTCCGGCGCGCTCGTCGGCGGGGAGCTGCTGGCCGGCGCCGTCGTGGCGGTCATGGTCACCGGTGGCGACGCGCTGGAGGACTACGCCGCCGGCCGCGCCCGGCGCGAGCTGACCGAGCTGCTGCGCCGCGCGCCGCAGCTCGCCCGGCGGCGGGTCGGCGACACGTGGGAGGAGGTCGACGTCGACGCCGTCCAGCCCGGGGACGTCCTGCTCGTGCGCGCGGGCGAGGTCGTGCCGGCCGACGGCACGCTGGTCAGCGAGCGCGCGTCGATCGACGCGTCGGCGGTCACCGGCGAGTCGCTGCCGGTCGCGACCGAGCACGGCAGCGCGGTCCGCAGCGGCACGGTCAACGCGGGCGCCCCGTTCGAGCTGCGCGCGACGCGCGCCGCCGCGGAGAGCTCCTACGCCGCGCTGGTCCAGCTCGTCCAGGAGGCCGAGCGCGAACGGCCGCCGTTCACGCGGCTCGCCGACCGCTACGCGGTGATCTTCCTGCCGGTGACGCTCGCGATCGCCGGCGCGGCGTGGGCGATCAGCGGCGACGCGATCCGCGCGCTGGCGGTCCTCGTCGTCGCCACGCCGTGCCCGCTGATCCTCGCCGCGCCGATCGCGCTCGTCTCCGGGCTGTCGCGCGCCGCACGCGACGGCATCGTCCTCAAGGGCGGCGCGGCGCTGGAGCGGCTCGGCGCTGCGCGCACGGTCCTGCTCGACAAGACCGGCACGCTCACCCAGGGCCGGCCCGCTGTGGAGCGGATCGTCGCGCTGGACGGCGTCGGCGATCAGGAGCTGTTGCGGCTGGCGGCGTCGGTCGACCAGCTCTCGGCCCACGTCGTCGCCGCCGGGATCGTCCACGACGCGCTCGCCCGCGGCCTGACGCTCGAGCAGCCCGAGGCGGCCCGCGAGGCGCCCGGCGACGGGATCGAGGCGACGGTCGACGGCCGCCGGGTCGGCGTGGGCGGCGAGCGCTGGCTCCATGCGCAGGGGTTCGCCGGCGGCGACGGAGCGGGCGCGGGCGCGACGAGCGCCGGGGCGAGCCCGGAGGCGCTCGGGGCGGCGCCCGGCCGCGCGCTCGTCCACGTCGGGGTGGACGGCCGCGTCGCCGGCGTCCTCGTGATGGCCGACCGCCTGCGCCCCGACGCGGCCGACCTCGTCGCCGCGCTCCACGGCGCCGGCGTGCGGCACGTCGCGATGGTCACGGGCGATCGGCGCGACGTCGCCGAGGCGGTCGCCGCGCAGGCCGGCCTCGACCGGGTGTACGCCGAGCAGGCGCCCGAGGACAAGCTCGCGGTCGTGCGCGAGATGCGCGAGCGGCCCGACCGGTGCCCGGTCGTCATGGTCGGCGACGGGGTCAACGACGCGCCGGCGCTGGCGCTGGCCGACGTCGGCATCGCGCTCGCCGGCGACAGCCGCACCGTGTCCAGCGAGGCGGCCGACGCGGTCATCACCGTCGACCGGGTGGACCGCGTGGCCGAGGCGGTGCGGATCGGCCGGCGGACGATGGCGATCGCCCGCCAGAGCGTCGTCGTCGGCATGGCGCTGAGCATCGTTGCGATGGTCGTCGCCGCGTTCGGCTACCTGCCGCCGGTCGCGGGCGCGTTCCTGCAGGAGGCGATCGACGTCGGCGTGATCCTCAACGCGCTGCGGGCCCTGCGCACCTGATCACCAGCGCAGCTTGGCGATCATCCCGTCCGCCCGCTCCAGCGGCTCGCTGTCGATCGCCGGCAGGACCGTGACGGCGGCGTCGGAGGCCAGCGCGGCCTCGACGGCGCGCTCGCCGATGAGGTCGGGCGGCGCGCCGTGGAGCATCTCGTCGACGGCGGGGCCGGCGGGCCGCGGGTCGGGCACGTGGTCGGGGTCGAGGACGAGATGGGCCACGCGGCCCTCGGCCAGCGCCATGAGCACCGCTCCGGGACCGATCGCCGCGCCGTTGGACTCCAGCCGCTCGGCCAGCGACGTCGCCGCGGCGCGGTGGAGCGCCTCCAGCTGCGGCTCCAGGCCCTTGACGAGCTGGCCCGCCGGCTCGGCGACGAGGTTGCGGTCGAGCTCGAGCACGATCCGATCGGCGAGCTCCGGCGGCAGCGCGCGCCGCAGCCGCGCGCCGACCGCGGCCTCGCCGATGAGCACGATGCGCCGCCAGCCCAGCTCGTCGGCCAGCTCGGCGCAGCGGCGGGCGGCGGCGCTCAGGAACCGCTCGCGGTGATCCTCGATCCGCGCCTCGAAGTGCTCGGTGTGGTTGGCCGCTCGCGCGCCTGGCCCGGGCCGCGAGGCGCCGCGATACGGCCGCCACCGCGACGGATCGACCTCCAGCGCGGTGTCGTCGGCCTCCTCCAGCGCGCCGTCGGCCCACGTCAGCATCCGCACGTGCTCGACGCTGGCGAGGATGACGCCGGTCGGCTTCCCGCGCTCGGCGAGGTCGACGAGTGGCGCCACGTACGGCCCGGCGTCCAGCCGCACGATCTGCTCGGCGACCGGGAGGTGGAGGACGTAGCGGCGGTCCAGCGCGCCGTCGAGCGAGACGAACCAGGCCAGCGTGCGGGCCAGCTCGTGCGGCGAGAGCCCCGCCAGCGTGTCCAGGACGCGCCCGGCGAGCGCACGGAAGGCGAGGCGGTCGTCGCGCGGCGCGGTCTCCTCGAGCCGCGTCCCGATGGCGCGCAGCTGGTTGCGCGCGGTCACGAGCCAGCCCTGGTCGGCGGCGGTGTTGGCCGGGTCGCGCGGATCGGTCCGCAGGTAGAGGCTGAGGACCGGGCTGCTGGAGGTGGCGCCGGTGAGCTCGTCGAGCGCGGCGCGGCTGACGGTACGGGTGGTCGCCATGGATCTTCCCTACCCCGTCGGGGGCTCGCAACGAACGCTGGTCGCCGGACCGCGCCCGGGGCGCGCACGGCGCCCGCCTGCGCAACGAATCGCGCTTGAGCGGGCGCGGCGAGCGTTCGTAGGCTGCCGGCGATGACGCGACTGCACGCCGTTCGGTCGGCCGGGGGCGACGGGCCCACCGTCCTGCTGGTCCACGGGTTCGCCTCGGACCATCGCGCGACCTGGGGGACGAGCGGCTGGCTGGCGGCGCTCGACCGCGCCGGTCGGCGCTGGGTCGCGGTCGACCTCCCCGGCCACGGCGCCAGCGACAAGCCGCACGACCGGGCGGCGTACGCGGTCCCGGCGATCCTCGACGCGCTCGAAGCCGCGGTCGGCGACCCCGAGCCGGTCGACGTCGTCGGCTACTCGCTGGGAGGCGAGCTGGCGCTCGACCTGGCCGTCACGCGGCCCGCCCGGGTGCGGCGCCTGGTCGCCGGCGGCTTCGGCGGGCAGCGCGCGCTCACGGCGGCCGAGGCGGACGCGGTGCTGGCCCACGCGACGGGCGGCGGACCGCTGCCCGAGGGGCGCGGCGGATGGCTGTGGCGCGGCGCGCAGGCGGCGGCGCCCGACGCCGACCGGCCGGCGCTCGCCGCATGCCTGGCCGGCGTCAGCGCGTCCGCGCGGCCCGCGGACCTCGGCACGTTCGGCGGGCCGGCGCTGCTCTTCGCCGGCGCCGAGGACGAGCTCGCGGCCGGGCTGGCCGGCGTTGCCGCGGCGCTGCCGGCCGGCGAGCTGGTCGAGCTGCCGCATCGCAACCACGTCACGACGCTGTCGTCGGCGCGGCTGAAGCGGCGGGCGATCGACTTCCTCGCTCAGACCAGCACGGCGGCCAGCGCGCGGTAGTCGTCCAGGGGCCCGTCGCCGTGGCCCAGGGGCTGGAGGCAGACGTGGTCGGCGCCGGCGTCGTGGTGCGCGCGGACCGCCTCGGCGATCGCCTCCGGCGAGCCGTGCGGGATGACCGCGTCGATGAGGCGGTCGCTGCCGCCGTCGGCGAGGTCGCGCTCGGTGAAGCCGAAGCGCCGGAGGTTGTCGGCGTAGTTGCGCAGCGCGAGGTAGGTGGCCGCGAACCGGCGGGCGATCCCGCGCGCGGTCTCGGGGTCGCGTTCGACCACGACGGCGACCTCCGGCGCGACGAGCACGCCCGCGCCGACCCGCTCGCGGGCGAAGCGCGTGTGCTCGACGGTGGTGAAGTACGGATGCGTGCCCAGCGAGCGCTCGGCGGCGAGGTCGAGCATCTTCGGCCCGAGCGCCGCGGCGATCCGCTGCTCGCGGGGCACGGGCGGCGCGGCGGCGTCGAGACCGTCGAAGAAGGCGCGCATCGTGGCCAGCGGCCGCGTGTAGTCGCTCGTGGACTCGGGGTGCCCGATCCCGATGCCGAGCAGGAACCGCCCGGGGAAGGCGCGGGCCAGCTCGGCGTGCTGCGCGGCGACGTCCGCCGGCCGGTGCCGCCAGACGTTGAGGATGCCGGTCGCGATCGGCAGCGTGGTCGACCGCTCCAGGAACGGGCGCACCTGCGCCAGCGACGGGCTGCCGCCCACCCACAGCGCGCCGTAGCCGAGTGCCTCGATCTCCGCTGTCACGTCGGTGCCCTGCTGGTGGCGGCGCCAGATGCCGATCGGTCCGAGCTCCATGGAGACAGGGTGGCAGGCGGCATCGCCGTCGCGGCGGCCTACGCCGTCCGTGGCGCGCCGACCACGCCCGGCAGCCACGCGCGGATCGCGCGCGCGACCGCGTCGAGGTCCGCCTTCAGCCCGTGGTCGCCGGCGACGGTGACCACCGTGCGCCGCGGGGCGGCGGGCGGCAGGCCGAACGGGTCGCGCTCGCCCTGCACGACGAGCGTCGGCACCTCCACCGCATCGAGCTCGGGCAGGCGGCTCGGCGCCGGCGTCCCGGACCGCCGGCGCGGCGGCTGGAGCGGGAACGCGAGGCACAGCACGCCGGCGGCGCCGGTCGCCGCGGCGGTCCGGCAGGCGACCCGCGCGCCCGACGAACGGCCGCCGGTGACCAGCGGCAGCCCGTCCAGCGGTCCGTCCCCGCGCAGGCGGTCGATCACCGCGGTCCATGCGGCGTCCAGCTGGCGCGACGGCGCCGGCGCGCGGCGGTCGGCCACGCGGTAGGGCTGCTCGACGAGCACGACGCTCACCGCCTCCGCGCGCGCCGCCGCGGTCGCCGTCACGAGATCGCGCGCGGCCACGCCGCCGCCCGCCCCGTGGCCGAGCACGAGCGCGCCCACCGGGTCGTCGACCAGGTGGAGATGCGCCCGGGCCGGGCCGTGCGGGGTGTCGACGTCCAGCGTCGCCATGCGGCTGCGTCAGGTCCGCGGCGCGTAGCGCTGGTGGAGCATGAGCGCGTTGCCGTCCGGGTCGCGGAAGAACGCCATGTGGCAGACGCCGCTGTCGATCTGGTCGGCGAACTGCACCCCGCGCTCCTCGAGCGTCGCGCGCGCCGCCGCGATGTCCTCGACGCGCAGCGCGATCGGGTTGCGGTTCGTCGCGAACTCGATGCCGAACGCCTTGGACTCCATGACCGCGATCGTCAGGTTGCCGGTCTCGAACTCCGCACCGGGCATCTGCCCGTAGCGCGCCGAGTTCGGCAGTCCGAGCACGGTGCCGTAGAACTCGACCGCACGGTCGAAGTCGTCGGTCGCGACCGTGACGAAGTCGGTCCCGGTGATGAGGGATGTAGCCGTGGCCATGGGCTCCTCCGGTGCGTGCCTTTGGTGTACGAGGTCGCCTCGTGGTGACTTATGAGGGCCCTATTCTCATCGATCGTCCTGTCGCATGCCAGCCGTTGACGTGCATCGCGCGTTGAGCGGTGCGTCCTGTACCCGTGCGAACATGTGTTCGCACGTCGAGAGGAGCTTTCGGCTCCAGCACGAATAGGGTGGCGCGAGATGGCTGACAACAGCAAAATCGAGTGGACTGAGGCCACCTGGAACCCGGTCACGGGGTGCCATAAGGTGTCCCCTGGGTGCGCGCACTGCTATGCCGAAACGTTCGCGGAGCGCTGGCGGGGTATCCCCGGCCATCCATATGAGCAGGGCTTTGACCTGAGACTCTGGCCCGAGCGCCTCGAGGTTCCGCTCCGATGGCGCCGCCCGCGCATGATCTTCGTCAACTCGATGAGCGATCTGTTCCACGACGACGTTCCCGAGACGTTCATCGAGGATGTGTTCGTCGTGATGCGTCAGGCAGCCTGGCATACGTTTCAGATCCTCACCAAACGCCATGAACGTCTGGAAGCGCTCGGTGCTCGTCTCGACTGGCCGAGGAACGTTTGGATGGGCGTGTCGATCGAGAATCGGAGGTTCGTGCATCGCGCTGATGCGCTTCGCGCGGTACCTGCTGCGGTTAGGTTCATCTCGGCTGAGCCTTTGCTCGGCCCGCTGGAAGGACTGGACCTCAGCGGTATCGACTGGCTCATCGCGGGCGGAGAGAGCGGACCGAAGCACCGTCCGATGCGCGCAGAGTGGGCTCGGGAGCTGCGAGATCGGTGTCGGGACGAGAGGGTTGCCTACTTCTTCAAGCAGTGGGGCGGGCGCACGAGCAAGGCCGGCGGACGGGAGCTGGATGGACGGGTGTGGAACCAGCTTCCGACGCCTGTCGATCGTCGGTCTGCGCTCGCCATCGCTTGACGTCCTAACTCGAGAATCGCATCCGTGTGCCGGGAGGGAACACGCCTGGTCGCGTGGACTTCCTCACCGTGACCACGAGTCTCCCCGTCTCGGATGCCGGTCCGAGCACCATGCTGCGTACGTGGGTCTCACGGAATCCGGTCTTCGTCAGTGCGAACAGCTCGGCATCATCGACGGCGAATTCCCGCTCGCCGAAGTGCGCGCGCATGAGCGCCGCTAGGTCTTGGTCAGGCTGCTTCGGCGCTGCCGTTTCTGGTGCGAAGAGGCTCCCCTGTCCACCCGCGGCCAGGATGTCTTGCCGGTAAGCGCGTCCGTCCTCGGGATCAACCATCCAGTAGGCCTTCTTCATCGCCTTGAGTCCCTCGAGGTGACTGGTCCCAAAGAACAGGTAGTAGCGGTTGCGGCTCGCCGGATCGACAGCGAATCGGCTCACATAGGGGTACTCGCTGCGGAGGAGTTCTGCGTAAGTCTCGGCGAGGAGTAGTGAGGCTTCCGCGCCCGGCTCGGCTTGGTCTCGGACCTCTTCCCACGCCTTGCGCGACCCGAATGCACGGTCGAGCGCTCGGCCCGTGATGTCGGTGCCGACGAAGCGAGCCATGAAATCGGTGGGGACGTACACCATCGCTTCAGCGGTCTTCCCGAGCCGCCGCCGATAGTCGCGGACGAGCGCCCAAGGCGCGTTCATGTAGCCGAGCGGATCCACGAACGCAAAGGTCGGAAGCGGTGCGCCGCGATAGTGTCGGCTGAGCCAGTCGACGGCCCGTGGGAACGCGTCTGCGTACTCCCCGTGGATCAGATCGATCTTGGCGCCGGCGAGATCTGGGACCTGGTCGATCTCCCAGCGGAGGTGTTGCGCGAATTCACGCCGCGCCTCAATGAACACGAAGTGCGGGGGCGACTTGAAGTTCTTGCGCGCCGCGTGGTCGAGGTACGCGCGGAGGAACACGAGAGGCGATCCGATGCGATCATCGCGATAGCGGCCGGCGCTCGCGAATCCGTCGATGATCGCCACTCTTGGGTATCTCTGCGCGAGCTTTGGAAGCCAGACCTTCATGTACTCCTCGAGCAGCCTGTGCTTTGCCTTGTGATGCTCGTCGTATGTCGGGAGCCGCTCAGACCGAAGTGCCTTCGGTTCAAGCGGCGTGCTGAGACCGATCATGTTCTGCTGACCATATGTCCTTGCAAGGACGACAGGTGCAGCGGCCGCTCGCCGAACCCGACGAGGGTGGGGCCCGTCGGCGCTTAGCAAGCGCGCGAGCGTGTTTCGCCCGCCTCAGCAGGCCGATGCATGTGCATCGCTGCTCAGCTCGCACTGCAGCGGGCAGCCGGTCGCCAACAACCGACGGTTGCGGTTGCCGGGGACGAGCGCGGTGCTGGGAAGTGTGGGCTGGTTCCCCGCCTTCACGCCGGCGCGTTCGCTGCCTCCTCGAGCGCCGCGATGTCGATCTTGCGCATCTGCAGCATCGCGGCCATCGCGCGCTGCGCGCGGCCGGCGTCCGGGTCCTGGACCAGCTCGGTCAGCCGGGTCGGCACGACCTGCCAGGAGACGCCGAAGCGGTCCTTCAGCCAGCCGCACGGGCCCTCCTCGCCGCCGTCGGTCAGCTTGGCCCAGTAGTCGTCGACCTCCTCCTGCGACCGGCAGTCGATCTGCAGCGAGAGCGCCTCGTTGAACGTGAACTCCGGGCCGCCGTTGAGCGCGAGGAACGGCTGGCCGTCCAGCTCGAAGGCCACGGTCATGACCGTGCCGGCCGCTCGCGGTCCGGCCTCGCCGTAGCGCGCGACCTCGACGATCCGGGAGTTCGGGAACACCGACGTGTAGAACGCGGCGGCCTCCTCGCCTTGTGTGTCGAACCACAGGCATGGCGTGATGGTGGGCATCGCGTCGTCCCCCTTGGGGTGGGGCGGCCCCCGGGAGGGGGCCGCGGTGGGCTTGCTATCCCTGTAGACGACGCAGCGGCAGGAAGTTCATCGGATCGCCTGGGGCGCCTTGCCGGCGACGGCCGCCTGGAGCTGCGGCGTCAGCCGGTCGAGCGCGTAGCGCAGGCTCAGCGGGGTCATGAAGTAGATCGCGCCGGCCAGGGTCCCGTCGGTGTAGACCGAGCGGTGGTCGGCGACGGCCGGGAGCCGGTTGAACGTGGGGACCTTCCGCAGGGCCGCGACGTCCGAGGGCTTCTCGGTGGCGAACACGATCACGTCGGCGTCGATCACCTCGAGGCGCTCCGGGGAGACGCCGACCTGCTCGCCGGGCTTCTTGGCCAGGGGCGTCAGCTTCGGGTTGATCGTGAAGCCGAGCATCGAGAGGAAGTCGGTGTTCAGCCCGGCGGGATAGACGTAGATGACCCCGCTGTAGAACCCGTTCTGGCTGAAGGTGACCGTCTTGCCGCGGAACTCGGGGTGCTCGGCGGCCGCCTTGGCGTAGGCGTCCTCGACGTCGTCGACGAGCGCGCGTCCTTCCTCGGGCTTGCCCAGCGCCGCGGCGATCAGCTCGACCTGCTCGTCCCACGGCGAGAAGTAGTCGGTGCTGCCCTTGGGCGCTGCGATCGTCGGCGCCAGGCGCGAGAGCTTGGCGTAGTCGGCGCGCTTCATGCCGGCGTTGACGCCGATGATGAGGTCGGGCCGCAGCCCGGCGATCTTCTCGAACTCGAAGCCGTCGGTGGTGTGGAGGACCGTCGGCTTGGCGTCGCCGAGCGCCGCGCGCGCCCACGGCCAGACCGCGTGGGGCTGCTCGCCGTACCACTCGGTGGTCGCGATCGGCTTGGCGCCCAGGGCGAGGACCGTGTCCTGCTCGGTGAGCCCGACGACGACGATGCGGCGCGGCTGCGCCGGGACGGTGGTCGTGCCGAACTTGTGCTCGACCTGGGCCGGGAACGCGGCTTCGCCGGTGGTCGCGGCGGCGGCGCGCTGGGTCGTGGAGCCGTCGTCGTCGCCCGATCCGCAGCCGGCGAGCAGGACCACGGTGGCGACGAGGCAGAGGAGCCCGCCCGTGCGGGCGGCGAAGGAGGAGAGGCGCATGAGTTAGGGCACCCTAACATGGCCCGCTACGAGCGGTATGCACGGCGCTCCGGGGGCGCTCGACTCGCCGCGCGCTGCCTCGTGGAGCACGACTCCCAGACGAGCACGATCGTGTTCTCCACGCTCGAGTCGAATCGGATCTGCGCCGTCTGCATGAGGCGATTCGCACTCCCACTGACGCCGCCGCGCCGTCTCGGGAGGCCGGCGACGGCTGGGGCGTCGTCGCTGCGCCTGCGGAGATCGCCCTTGACAGATTGATCGCCAACGCGCTAAAAATGAATGCGATCATAATCGGCTGAGGGTCGAAGAGGAGATCGGTGACCGGGACGGGAGAGACCTCCGTGCGCAGACCTGCGCGCGCCGAGGGGGTCGGGAGTCTGCTGCGTCCAGCAGCACTGAAGGGCGTGTTCGAGACCAGCACGGGAGCCTGTCCCGGTCGTCAAGCGGCTGTTCAAGCGCGACAACCCGGCGCCGCGCGAGGCCATGGCCACACAGAGGACATCCAATGGAAGAAGCTCGAGCTCACGGGGCGCGTCGCTCGGCGCCTGTGGGGCTGAGGGAGGACGGGTAGCAGATGGCCCACAAGATCCGCACCACGCACGCCGGCAGCCTGCCCCGTCCCGATGATCTCGTCGAGATGACCTGGGCGCGGATGGACGTCGCCTGGCTGAAGCTGAGATCGCTCGCGGAGGGGGCGGCGATCGCCTCGGCGGAGCTGTGATGAGCGGCGACGGCACTCGCGCTGGCCGTGACGTCGATGTCGTGATCGTCGGCTCCGGCCCGGTCGGCACCGCCTTGGCGATCGACCTCGCCGTGGCCGGCATCCGCGTCGTCGTGCTGGAGCAGCGCGAAGCCGACGATCTGCCGCATCCGGGCACCAACCTGACGAACATGCGGTCGATGGAGCACCTGCGTCGCTGGGGCGCGACGAAGCACGTGCGTGCGGCGAATCCGATCGGCGCCGATCTCGCCCGCGACGCGCTGTTCGCGACGCGTGCCAATGGATACGTGCTCGCGCGCATCCCAGGGGCGTTCGACGACGCCGAGCCGTTCCCGATCGCGGCCGGGGTGCCACACTTCGGTCCGCAATCGTCGGTGGAGCGCGGGCTGCGCGCACGGCTGGCGGAGCTTGAGACGGGTGAGCTGCGGTTCGCCAGCACCTTCGAGCGGTTCGTCCAGGACGGCAGTGGGGTGACCGCCGTCTACCGGACCGCCGACGGGGTGCAGCGGACCGTCACGGGTGCGTACCTGGTCGGCACGGACGGCAGCGCCAGCGCCGTGCGCAGGCAGCTGGAGCTGCGAATGGAAGGCCGTCAGAACGTCGCAGAGGGAACCGCCTGGTACGTCCGCGCCCCGGGGATCCGCGACCTGCTCGCAGAGCACTTCGGCGCTCCGGTGTTCACGTGGTTGACCAACGAAGACCGGTCGGGCGTCCTGCTGATCGCGCAGGACAGCGACGGCCTGTACCAGTACATGGACGTGCCGCTCGAGGAAGGCGCTGACGGAGGCGACTGGCAAACGATGCGCGAGCGACTGTGCCGTGCGGTCGGACGCGAGGTGCAGGTCGAGATGGTGGGCGGCGGGCGTTTTCGCATCAACTCGCTCGTCGCGCCGGTGTTGCACGTGGGGCGGGTGTTCCTGGCCGGCGACGCTGCCCACCACATCTCCGTCGTGGGCGGATTCGGCATGAACACCGGGATCGCCGATGCCGCCGACCTGGGCTGGAAGCTGGCGGCGTCGCTGCGCGGGTGGGCCGGTCCCGCGCTGCTCGACAGCTACGACGCGGAGCGGATTCCGGTGGTCCGTTGGATCCGCGATCTGACCGAGGAACGCCTGAGCCCGATGGGCAGGTTCGCTCGAGCCGGCATGGAGGAGCCGGGGTCCGCCGGCGACGCGTTGCGCGCCGAGATCGGTGCGCAGATCATGGAGGACAAGCGTCAGGAGGTGATCAGTCTCGGCGCCCAGCTCGGTGCCGTCTACTACGACTCGCCGATCATCGTGCCCGACGGCACGCGGCCTCCGGGCGCCACGTTCGGCGAGTACCGGCCGTCGGCATCTCCAGGTGCCCGGCTCCCGCACGTGTGGCTGCGCGACGGCCGATCGATCAATGACGAGATCGCCCATGAGGGGTTCACCCTGCTGCGCGTCGACAACGGTGCTGACAGCGCCCCGCTCGAGGAGGCCGCAAGCCGGCGTGGCGTGCCGCTCAGAGTCGTGACCATCGCGGATCACGGCCTCGCGGGTCTCTACGAGGCAACGATGGTCCTCGTGCGGCCAGACCACTACGTGGCGTGGCGCGCCTCGTCTCCGCCGGCCGATGCGCTCGAGGTCATCGACACGGTGCGCGGCGCGGGCGCCGCGCCGAACCGGCCGTCGCCGTGACCCGCTGAGGGCATCGGCCCTCGAGCGTCCCGGCGGACACGACCGCACGACGACCGCACAACCACGACGTCCGCGCCGCGGTCGAGCTCCTTGAAGGGTGCGAGCAGGGATCAGCTTGCCTGGGCTGACTGGCCTACGGATGGCTCTTGCGGCGTGAGGGACATCATGATAAAAATGAACGCCATCACATTTCTGCTGGACCAATAGCCAGCAGGACTGTCACGGGAACCGGTCACGCGCGCTCCCGGCGCGATCCCACCACTCACAGCAGGAGGAGAGAGATGGTCACCCGACGATTCCGGGGTACGGCGCTGGCGCTGTGCCTCGGGGCGCTGCTGGTCTTCATCACGGCGTGCGGGTCCTCGAGCGAGGGCGGCGGCACGTCCGCGGGCGCAACCAACGCAGCCACCGCAAGCTCGACGACGGGCGGGGAGGACGCCGCCTCAGGCGTCGGGGCCGCTCGCGCGCAGGTGGACAAGCTACGCGCCGAGATCACGGAGTTCACGCCGCCCGGCCCGGAGATCGACGCGTCGTCGCTGAAGGGCAAGTCCGTCTGGTACATCACCCTGTCCGCCTCGATCCCCGCCCTCAACGGCAACGCCGAAGGCGTCAAGGAAGCGGCTCAGGCGCTGGGCCTCGAATACAACACGTGCGACGGCAAGTTCACCCCCGCGCAGATGTCGGCGTGCATCCGGCAGGCGGTCAACGCCCGGCCGGCCGGCATCATCACGAACGGCATCGACCCGGCCAACGTCGCGCCCGCGATGAAGGCCGCGGCCGACGCGGAGATCCCGATCATGGCGCTCTCCACCGACGGCGAGGAGTCGGACGTCCTTCGGTTCATCGGCAACGGCGATGCCGAGTCGCAGGCGGCGGCGATGGACTGGATCATCGCCGACTCCGATGGTGAGGCGAACATCCTCGCGATCACCCTCAAGGGCTCCGTCCAGACCGAGCAGTCCGCTGCCGCCGGGGTGGCGGAGCTCGAGAAGAACTGCCCCGCCTGCAAGTACGAGGGGATCGAGCTCACCGATGGGCAGATCGGCTCGGTCGCGTCGGCGACCAGCAGCGCGCTGCTGAAGAACCCGCAGGCGGACTACGGGTTTCCGCAGTTCGACTTCTTCGCGCCGGACTTCCAGCGCGGGATGCGCCAGGCGGGGCGGGCGCGGACCATGAAGATGCTCAGCACCAACGCGACCGCGAGCCAGCTGCGCGAGATCGCTTCGGGCGGCCAGGCCGCGGACGCGGGCGTCAACTCGAACTACGTCGGGTGGGCGACGATGGACGGGCTGCTGCGCCTCATCCTCGGCGAGCCTCCGGCGGACAACGTGACCGCTCCCATCCGCATCTTCGACGAGACCAACGTCGACAGCATCCAGCTGACGGACGAGGCGCAGGCCACCGGCGAGTGGTGGGGGCCGACGACCTACAAGGAGGAGTTCCCGGCGCTGTGGGGCGTCGGTCAGCCCGACGCATGAGCAGGTGATCCGGTAGCGACGATCCCGAGCCTGCCTGCCGCCGTCTCAACGGCGGCGGGCATGGGCGAGCCGGGGCGGGCCCTCTCCTTCATGCACGCCCGCTCCGGCTCGCCGTCGTTCAGGACCGAACCGGACGGGCTCCCGGTCCCTGGACGCGCAGCCCGCCGCGCGGGCGCTACGCGATCGGTGTGACCAGGCGGCCACACCCCTCGATCTCGATCCGCACCACGTCGCCGCGGCGCAGATACTCGCCGCGCGGCATCCCGACACCGGCCGGCGTGCCGGTCGACACGATGTCGCCGGGCAGCAGCGTGAGGTGGTGGCTGAGCCACTCGATCTGCTCGTAGATGTCGTGCACGAGCTGACTCGTGTGTGAGTCCTGCTTCAGCGTGTCGTTGACCCAGAGGCGGACCGACAACGCGTGCGGGTCGGGGATGAACGCAGCCGGGGTCATCCACGGCCCCATGGGAGCCGCGCCGTCGAAGCACTTCTGGCCGACCCAGTCGAAGGTCATGGACGGCGGCCGGTCGTCGCGGGTCATCAGGTCCCGGGCCGAGAGGTCGTTGACGATCGTGTAGCCGGCGATCACCTCGGCCGCACGCTCGGCCGGGACGTCGCGGGCGGTGGTGCCGACGACGACGCCCAGCTCGGCCTCCCAGTCGAGCTGCGGCGTCGGCGGACGGACGGCCGCGCCGGGGCCGACGATCGAGTGCGCCGACGACTTCAGGAAGAACCACGGCTCCTTGGCGCGGTTGGAGCGGTCGATCGTGCCCTCCATCTCCGCGATGTGATCCCAGTAGTTGGCGCCCGTGCAGAAGACCGCCCGGGGGTAGATCACGGGAGCGAGCAGCTCCACCTGGTCCAACGGCGTTCCTGTGCCCGGCGCGGCGCCCGCGGCCGCCTCGGCCAGCGCCTGATGCGCGTTCGGCCAGTCCTCGAGCAGGCCAAGCACCGACGATCCCTCGAGCTGGGTGCCGCGGACGAGGTCAGCGACCCGGTGCACGTCTTCGCCGACGAGGACGCCCGCGACGGCGCTGCCGTCGTCACGGTAGGTGAGGAGCCGGTATTCGCCATCGGGGATGGGGTTCATGTCACGACCTCGGGGTGATGGTGGTGCGTCGCGGCGCGAGGCCGCTGAGCATGGTCTGGAACTGGTGGCGAAGCCGGTCGAGGCTGGCGGCCGTGTCGGGCTCGTCATGGTCGAGGCAGAAGCGGATCTCGACGCGGTAGAGGCTGAAGAGCACGTGCGCGGCTACGCCGGGCGCGATGGCGGCGCTCACGTGCTCCTCGGCCTGCGCGCGGGCGACGATGCGGGCGAGGTTCTCCTCACTGCTCCGCACGCCTTCCCAGATGCGCGCGGACACGATGCCGCTCGTGAAGGTGATCTCGCGCATCATGTCGCGTGAGAGTGCCGGGGTGCGGCTGAAGAACTCGTAGAACTCGGTGAAGAACTCGACGAGCTGGTCGACGAACGGGAGCTCCGGGCGGGCCCGCCGGAACCCGCGCTCGCTCACCTGGTCGAGCTCCTCGTCGAAGAGCAGGAGCAGGAGGTCCTGCTTGTCCTTGGCGTAGAGGAAGAGCGTGCCGAACGCGACGTCGGCGCCGTCGGCGATCTCGCGCAGGGTGGCGTCCTCGTAGCCCTTGCGCAGGAAGACGTCCCGCGCGGCACGCCGGATGCGCAGGAGCTTGTCGCGCTTGTTGGCCTCGCGACGACCCAGCGCCTTTCCCGCGCTTTCGCCGGACCCCACGCCAGACCGCCGCTCAGGCGCTGAGTCCGACGACCTGCTGGGCGAGCGGGATCGCCGTCTCCAGCATCTCGGCGGGGGCGCCCGGCCCCCAGAGGTTCTGCGCGCGCCAGTCGTCGGCCGCCCACCGGCCCGGCCGGTAGGTTCGCTCGTCCCAGACCTGGTAGAGGTCGGCGTAGTACTCGACGATGCATCCCGCCGGGTCGAAGTGGTACGTGAAGATGTTCTGGCCCGCCCCGTGACGTCCGGGACCCCAGATGAACCGGCTCCCGTTGGCCTGGAGCACGTCGCCGAGCCGTCCCTGCTCGGCCACGTGCTCGACCTCCCAGGCGTAGTGGTTGATGCCCGCGACGCCCTTCTGCAGCCCGAGCCCGTGATGGTCGACGTTGCAGCGCATGAACGCCAAGATCCCGTCTCCGACCTCGTCGGACAGCCGGAAGCGCAGCACCTTCTCGAAGAACTCCTGCGTCGGAGCGATGTCGGGGCACGTGATCGTGGGGTGGCCGAACTTCCGCGGCTGCACCCCCTTCCCGGTGTGCGGCCCGTCGGTCGTCGCCATCCCGCAGAACACCTCGATGAGGTGGCCGGCGGGGCCGAGGAACCGCACGGCCCGATCGATCCCGAGCTCTTCGGGCGCCTCCGACACGATCACGACGTCGTGGTCGCGCAAGCGGCGCACGAGGGTGCCGAGCGCCTGCGCGTCGTGCGCCTCCATCGCGATGTGGTCGAGTGCCGGCGTGTCGTCCGCGATGTACTGGAGGGAGTGATGGCAGTCGGTGTGCGTGAGGTACGACACGCCGTCGGTGCGCTCCACCTCCCGCATGCCCATCACGGTCGTAGCCCAGGCGACGGACGCGTCAAGGTCCGGCACCCGCAGCGCGACGTGCGCCATCCGCTTGATCACGTCCGATACCACCAGCAGCCCTCTCGTTTCACGACGATTTTCTGATCCTGCTCACTTTTATCAGGGCAGGGACGCCGACGTCAACCCGTGCGGGCGCATCCGCCGGGTTCCGGTGCACGAGGCGCTGTGGCTTACGGCGCTGTGGCGGCGGGGCGAGGAGCGAGCCCCGTGTGCAGGATCTCGAACTGCTGACGCAGCTTGGCCAGGCTGGCGGCGACGTCGGGTTCGTCGTGATCGAGGCAGAAGCGGATCTCGACGCGGTAGAGGCTGAAGATCATGTGAGCGGCGATGCCCGGCGCGATGGCGGAGCTCACCTGGTCCTCGGCTTGCGCCCGGGCGACGATGCGGGCCAGATGGTCCTCGGTGCTCTTCACGCCCTCCCAGATCCGGGTGGACACGATGCCGCTCGTGAACGTGTTCTCCCGCATCATGTCGCGCGAGAGCGAGGGTGTGCGGCTGAAGAACTCGTAGAACTCGGTGAAGAACTCGACGAGCTGGTCGACGAACGGCAGCTCCGGGCCGGCGCGCTGGAAGCCGCGCTCGGTGACCAGCGGCAGCTCCTCGTCGAACAGCAGGAGCAGCAGGTCCTGCTTGTTCTTCGCGTACAGGAAGAGCGTGCCGAACGCGACGTCGGCGCCGTCGGCGATCTCGCGCAGCGTGGCGCCCTCGAAGCCCTTGCGCAGGAACACCTCCTGAGCGGCGCGTCGGATGCGCAGGAGCTTGTCGCGCTTGTTGGCCTCGCGACGCCCCAGCGGCTTCTCGAGGCTGTCAGATTGGCTGGGCGGCATGGTGCGAAGGGACGATCCGGTCTCCGGCGAGGTCGCGTCCGACGCCGCGGGAGTATAGCCCTGCTAGCGCGCTATCCACAGATCATTATACTGATCAAGATCAGAATACGGCCGATTTCGAGGTGGGAGGCGCAATGGAGGGTCCCGTCGGATTCGTCGGTCTGGGGAGGCTCGGGGTGCCGATCGCGTCCCTGCTGCTCGAGGCCGGCAACGACGTCGTCTGCTGTGCTCGAGGCCGGAGCGCCGAGCTCGTCGCCCGTGGCGCGAAGATCGCGGGTGACGGGTCGCCCCGAGCCGTCGGCGAAGCGGCCGCCGTGGTGTTCACGTGCCTTCCCGCGGAGGGCCTTGAGCCCGCGTTCGCCGGGGAGGACGGGCTCCTTTCTGCTGATCGACCGGCACCGGTCTGCGTCGAGCTGAGCACCGCCCCGATCGCGGAGAAGCTGCGACTGCGCGCGGCGGCGGTCGCGCGCGGCGTGGACCTGCTCGACTGTCCCATGAGCGGTACGCCGGCCATGGTCGCTGCGCGCAAAGGGGTCGTCTACGCGAGCGGTGACCGTGAAGCCTACGAGCGGGTCGCGCCGCTGCTCCACACCATCTCCCCCGATGCGGCATACGTCGGGGAGCTGGGAGCGGGTACGAGGATGAAGTTCGTCGCGAACCTCCTCGTGCTGGTGCACGTGGCGGCTGCGGCCGAGGCGATGGCGCTTGCCACCTCGCTCGGCCTCGACCTCGACATGGTCGCCGAGCTCGTGGCGCGCAGCCCGGCGGCGAGCTCTGGCCAGTTCTCCTTTCGGGCTCCGATGATCGCCGCCGGTCAGTTCGACGGCAAGCTCGTGACGGTGAAGGACGCCCGCGAGGTGCTCGCCCACATCACGACCGCCGCCGTCGACGCCGGTGCCGTCGTCCCGTTGGCGACGACGGCCAAGCGCCTCTTCGACGAGCTCGGTGACGGTGGCGATGACGACAGCGATCCGGGCAAGCTCGCCGTGCTGCTGGCCGGCGGGACCGGCGAACCCTCGGGTGCGGCGCGTGACGGCTCCCTGTTCGTCGCGGTGAGCACGGCGCAGCGGTCTGGTTCGCCGCTGCCGGCTGACGTCATCGATCGCCATCTCAAGTGGGCGGCCGAGCTCGAGCGGCAGGGAGCCATCGTCGCCGCGGGCCCGTTCGTGGATGACGACGGAGCGATTGCGGCGGACGGCCTCTACATCGTGCGGGCGCAGAGCCGCGCCGAAGCCGCCGAGCTGCTCGCCGGCGACCCGTTCCACGCGGAGGGACTGCGCCGCTGCACGATCCGTGGATGGTCGCTGCACCAAGGCGCGGTCGGCGTCGCGTCCGAGCTCGGGGATCGCTCGGCGAAGCCGGCGTGACCGGCGACGTGGCGTCAGCCGCGTGCCCGGCGGGTGAGCCGCTCCCAGTTGCCGGACGTGATCCGCTCGCGGTCCTGGTCGTCGACTGGCGCCGAGTCGAGAAACGCCTGGATCTCGTCCCGTGACCGCCGGCCGAACGGGTAGTCCAGCGAGAACATCACCCGCTCGGCGCCCATGACCTCGATCGCCCATGCCAGGTAGCGCTCGCTGAGCACCCCGCTCGGCGTGATGTACGCGTGCTCGCGGAAGTACGCCGAGACGTCGCGCATGTCCGCCCGCGCGAGCCGCGGGATCTTGTCCAGCTCGTCGAGATAGAAGAGCAGCAGGTCGCCCCAGTGGCCCAGGATCACCTGCAGGTCCGGATGGCGGTCGAACACCCCTGCGGAGATGAGCCGTAGGAACTGCAGCCCCGCTTCGTAGTGCCATCCGACACCCACCGTGGCCAGGACGATGTCGAAGTTGCCGGGCAAACCTGAGTAGTACGCCTCACGCACGGTGCGCGGAGGGATCTGGGCATGGATGTAGAGAGGCACCCCGAGGGCACTCGCTGCCTCGTGGACCGGCGCGTTGCCGGGGTGGTCGAGGTTGCGTTGGCCGGTGCGTCCGAAGACCATCGCGCCGAGCAGGCCGAGCTCCGTCACGGCGCGCCGCAGTTCGTCGGCTGCCGCACTTGGGTCCTGCATCGGCAGCGCTGCGAGTCCCTGAAACCGCGTCGGATGGGCCTGCACGATTCCGGCGAGGACGTCGTTGGCGAGCCGCGCCTGCTCGATCGCCTGCTCGGTGGCGAGCCGCTGCACGCCCGGAGTGGTCAGCGACAGCACCTGGACGTCGACGCCGACCTCGTCCATGTACCTCAGGCGCCGATCGGCGCGGTCCAGCAGCGCCTCGACGATCTCGTCCACGTAGTAGTAGCCGGTCGAGTCGTCGCGCCGCTGGGGGTCCAGCCGCGACCACGCGTCGCGCAGATCGGGGGTCAGGAAGTGCTCTTCGACGGCTACGACGCCCATGTGCTGGGTCTCCTCATCGGCTCGGGTTCGCGCGGCCGGTGTGGAGCTCGCCGGCGAGCACGCGGGGGTTGATCACTCGACATCGATGTGATCGGGGTCGGTTTCTTCATGTCGGCGGCGCCCCGCCATGTCCGGCGATCAGGCCGCCTGGGTCAGGCATGTTCGCAGATTGCGTCCCAAAATCATGATCGTGTTCAGAAATATCTTGCATCCAGCATCGCCATCTGGCGATAATGCCGCAGCAGGCACATCGGGGTTCCGACGAGGAGAGGCGTGATGGCGAGGAGTTTGCGTACGTGGGTCGTCCCGGCGTTGTTGACGGGTGGACTGGCGATCGTCGGCTGCGGCGACGACAGCAGCCTCAGCGGGAGCACATCCGGCGCGGCGACGACCTCATCGGGGCCCGAGAACGCGACCATCACGTTCGCCTTCACGCCCGCGTCGACGAACACCTGTCTGAAGGTCACCGACGAACGCGGAATCTTCCGCAAGCACGGCATCACCATGAAGTTCGCGCCGGCGGCACCGAGCGGCGTCGCGCAGATCGCCCAGATCCTCAACGGGCAGATGACCGCCGGCAACGGCGCCTACACCGGCGTGATCGCGGCTGCGAGCAACAACCTGCCGGTCGTGATCACCAACGCGACGGACAAGGACTACGACGCGGACGGGCAGACGGCCCTCGCCACGATCGTGGGCAAGAACGGCGGCATCAGGTCGTTTCGCGATCTCGAGGGCAAGACCGTCGGCGTCAACTCGCTCCAGGGCACCTGGGAGCTCGCGCTGCGGGAGGCCGTCGCCAAGCAGGGCGGCGATCCGTCCAAGGTCAAGCTCGTGGTCATCCCGTTCTCGGATCAGGTCACCGCGCTGAAGGCCGGTCGCGTGGATGCGATCTCGACGACCCAGCCGCTCGTCTCGGCGCTGACCGCGGAGGGGTACACGAGCATCGGCGATCCGCAGGCGATCAGCCTCGGCACGGATGACAGCGTCACCAGCGTCACATTCATGGCCAGGAAGTACGTCGAAGAGAACCCTGATGTCGTCAAGCGGTACATCGCCGCGCTCGAGGAGGGCAACGCGTGGTGCAACGCCCATCCGGAGGAGATGCGCACGGCGATCGCCCGCATCACCGAGATCCCCGAGGAGGCGCTGGCGAACACGCCCGCGCCGGAGTTCACCACGCAGGTGGATGCGGCGGAGACCAACGCATGGGCCGACCTCCTGGTCAAGTACGGGGTCATCGAGAACGCACCCGCCGTTGACGAAGTCCAGTGGTCCGGCGTGCCGTTGCGCTGAGGACGCCGATGCAGACGTCCGGACGATCGGCCGCCGGATCGGCGTCGGCGGCAGCAGGACGGCGCACGCGCGCAGCCGTACCGCGCGTCTCACGGTCCCGAAGGCGCCGACGCACCCTGCTGCAGCGCCTGCTTCCCATCGCCACGACGCTCGGGCTGCTCGCCCTGTGGGAACTGCTCGCTCGAGCCGGCGTCCTGCCCGCGGAGGTCTCGCCATGCACCGACGTCCTCGCCTGGATCGTCGAGCAGCTTGACGACACGGCCTTCTGGACGGCGATTCGCCAGACCGTGTGGCACTGGTTCGCGGGACTCGTCCTGGGTGCCACGGTGGGCGTCGTCCTCGGCGCGGCCATCGGCAGCGTGCCGATCGTCCAGCGCCTGCTCACGGTCCCCCTCGAGTTCCTGCGGCCCATCCCGACGATCGTGTTCCTGCCGCTGCTCATCCTCGTCATGGGGTCTCGGTCGCAGACCGCGATCATCCTGACGGCGCTCGCGGCCCTCTGGCCCGTCCTCTTCCAGACGATCTACGGCGTGCACGCGATCGAACCTCATTCGGTCGAGACCGCGCGGGTGTTCGGGCTGCGGCGCGGGCAGATCCTGTGGAACGTCTCGCTGCCGAGCATCCTGCCGTACCTCGCGACGGGCGTCCGGATCTCCTCGTCGATCGCGCTCGTCGTCGCCGTCTCGGTCGAGCTCGTCGGTGGCATCCCCGGGCTCGGCGCGGCGCTGGCGAACGCCGCGCAGAACGGCGTCTACGCAGCGATGTACGGCCTGCTGCTCGTCTCAGGTCTGCTCGGATTGGCGCTCAACGTCGCGTTCGAGCGCGCGGAGCGGCGGCTCCTGGGCTGGCATGTCTCGCACCGGGACGGTGCGGCATGAGCGCCGGCGCACGGGCGCAGGCCGTCGCGATCTCGCTGATCGTCCCCGTGGCCATCCTGGTCGTGTGGTGGGTGGCGTCGGCGGACAGCAGCTCGACGTTCTATCCGCCGCTCGAGACCATCCTCACGAACTTCCGGGAGACCTGGTTGTTCGCGCATTTCGGCTCGGACGTGGTTCCGAGCCTCGTGCGAATGGGAGCGGGATTCCTGTTGGCCGTCGTGATCGGCATCGCGCTTGGCGTGCTGTTCGGACGCGTTCGCACGCTGGACATCGCGTTCGAGCCGGCGATCCAGTTCGCCCGGTCGATTCCCGCGACCGGACTCGTCCCGGTGAGCATCGCGCTCGTCGGGCTCGGCGACGCGCCGAAGATCTGGCTGATCGCGTTCGTCTGCGTGTTCCCGATCATGCTCAACACGATCGACGGCGTCCGCGGCATCGAGCGCGGCCTGGAGGACGTCGGGCGCGCCTTTCGCCTGACCCGCCGCCAGCGGCTGCTCATGATCCAGCTGCCGTCTGCCGCGCCGCGGATCTTCGCGGGCATGCGCATCGCCCTCGCGATCGCCTTCATCATGATGATCGTCACGGAGATGGTCGGCGCCACCAGCGGGATCGGCTTCGTGACGCTCAACGCGCAGCAGAGCTTTCAGGTGCCGCTGATGTGGTCCGGCATGATGCTCCTGGGACTCCTCGGAGCACTGACGAACATCGGGTTCGTGTTCCTCGAGCGGCGCATGCTGCGATGGCACTACCGATCCATGGGGAGGAGTTGATGTCGATGCTCGTCGTCGACCGGCTGGCCAAGACCTACGTGGACGCCGGCCAGGGAGCTGTCGAGGCGATCCGCGACGTCAGCTTTCGCGTCGACGAGCGCGAGTTCGTGTGCATCGTCGGGCCGTCGGGCGGCGGCAAGACGACGTTGCTGCGGTGCCTGTGCGGGCTGCATGGCCGCTCGTCCGGACGCATCCAGCTGCATGGGCGCGACGTCACCCAGCCGCCGCCGGAGATGGCGGCGGTGTTCCAGGACTACAGCCGCTCGCTGATGCCGTGGTTCACCGTGGAGCGCAACGTCGCGCTGCCGCTGAAGAACACGATCAAGGACAAGCGCCAGCGCGCGGAGCGCGTCTCGTGGGCGTTGGGTGAGGTGCGGCTGGACGGGTTCGGCGACCGGTATCCCTGGCAGCTCTCGGGCGGCATGCAGCAGCGGGTGGCGATCGCGCGCGCGATCGCCTACCAGCCGCAGATCCTCATCATGGACGAGCCCTTCGCATCGGTCGACGCACAGACCCGTGCCGGTCTCGAGGACCTGATGCTCTCGATCCTCGACGACGTGGGCACGGCGGTCCTGCTGGTCACGCACGACATCGACGAGGCCGTCTATCTCGCCGATCGCGTGGTGGTCTTGTCCACGCGTCCGGCGACCATCCTGGACGTGGTCGACATCGACCTGCCGCGCCCTCGCGATCAGCTCGAGACCAAGAGCTCGCCTCGCTTCGCCGAGCACCGGGCGCGGGTGCTCGAGCTGATCCGGTCGACGAGCGCGCCGAGCGCCCCGGCCGACGACGAGCATGCGGACATGCCGCATGCACGGTGACCGTCCCGCGCGCCGTGCGGCCGTGCGCTCGGCACGCGACGCGCATCCACCGCTGAGACACCGACAACGGAGACCGCGATGAGCGATCACATCCTGACCACGCACGCCGGAAGCCTTCCGCGTCCCGACGACCTGGCCGACATGATGTGGACACGAGCGGGCGGCGGGGACGTCTCGCCGTCGGCGCTCGAGGCGCGCATCGACGAGGCGGTCGACGAGGTCGTCGCCAGGCAGCGCGATGTGGGCATCGACGTGGTAAGCGACGGCGAGCTCAGCAAGACCGGCTTCGCGACGTACGTCGGGGAGCGATTCTCGGGGTTCGACGGGGTCGCCGAGTTCCGCGTGGACGACCTCGCCGACTTCCCCAACGTCGCGGCCCGCGTCTCCGATCGGCCGTCGTCCGCCCACACCGTCTTCTCCTACTGCGTCGCGCCGGTGCGGCTCGCCGACCGGGACGCCATCCACCGCGACGTGGCTCGTCTCATCCGATCGCTCGACCGATCCGGCGCCGAGCGAGGGTTCCTCGGCACCGTCAGCCCGGGGCAGATCTCGTTCTCGTATCCCAACCGGTACTACGGATCACACGAGGAGTACCTCGCTGCGATCGCGGCGGAGCTGGCGTACGAGTACCGGGCGATCGCCGATGCCGGACTGCAGCTGCAGGTCGACTCGCCGGACATGGCGATGGCGGCGCACTGCCGAATGCTCGGCAGCAGCGTCGGCGACTGGCAGCACCACCTCCCCCTGGCCGTCGACGCGCTGAACGCGGCACTCGAGGGAATACCGCCGGAGCAGGTGCGGCTGCATCTGTGCTGGGGCAACTACCCCGGGCCCCACCATCACGACATCCCGCTCGCCGACGTCATCGGGGAAGCGCTGCGGGTCAACGCCGGCACCATCTACGTCGAAGGCGCCAACCCGCGCCACGAGCACGAGTGGCGAGTCTTCGAGGAGATCGGGCTGCCGGAGGACAAGTCCATGATCGTCGGAGTCGTCGACGTCAAGACGAACTGCGTCGAGCATCCAAGGGTGGTCGCCGACCGCCTCGTCCGGATCGGCCGCATCGTCGGAAGGGAACGGCTGCTCGCCGGCACCGACTGCGGGTTCGGGACCTCGATCCGCAGTTCGGTGGTCGATCCGGACATCGCTTGGTTGAAGCTGCGGTCCCTGACCGAGGGGGCGCAGCTCGCCTCGGCCGAGCTGTGATCGCCCGTCTGCGTCCTTGACAACAATCGAACCAGCGGTAAACTGATCGTGTTCAGAATTTGCTGAAGCCGGCAGAGTGGAAGGACGTTGGATGAAGGCTCCGGTGTTTCACCACGCGAACCTCAAGACGACCAGGCTCGACGAGATGATCGCGTGGTACGGCAATGCCGTCGGGATGGAAGCGGTCTTCAGGTGGCCCGGGGGTGCATTCCTGACCAACGACGAGGCCAATCACCGGGTTGCGCTCTCGGCGAGTCCCGCCATGACCGAGGATGAGGCGAAGGTGCACCACGCCGGGATCCACCATCTCGCCTTCGAGTACGAGTCGCTCGACGACCTGCTCGCCACGTACGCGCGACTGGCCGCGGCCGACATACGCCCGCACTTCACCGTCGACCACGGGATGACCACGTCGTTCTACTACCTGGACCCGGACGGCAACAGCGTCGAGCTGCAGGTGGACAACTTCGGCGACTGGGAGAAGTCGAAGGAGTTCATGCGCACGTCGCCGAGCTTCGAGGCCGACCCCATCGGTGTTCTGGTCGACCCCGAGCAGATGCTGCGCGCGCGGGACGAAGGGGTCCCCGCGCCGGAGATTCACCGGCGCGGTTATGCGGGCGAGTTCCCCGTGAGCGAGCCGCAGGACCTGCGGATTCCGCAATGAGACTCGTCAGCTACGCGGCGGACGGGGGCTGGCGGGCCGGTGTGGTCGTCGACGGCGAGGTCGTCGACGCCGGGCCGTCCGTGCGCGAGCTGCTCGCCGCCGACGGCCTCGCGGAGCTCGAGCAGCGCATCGCGACGCGACCGGCGGTCGGGCCCGTGGACCGGCTCGAGCTCGGTCCGCCGGTCCCCGATCCGGACAAGATCCTGTGCCTGGGGCTCAACTACCGCGCGCATGCCGAGGAGTCGCACATGGACATCCCGGTCGCGCCGGTCCTGTTCGCGAAGTTCCGCAACGCGCTGGTCGGCTCCGGCGCGGCCGTGCAGCTTCCGGCCGCGAGCGCAACGGTGGACTACGAGGGGGAGCTGGCGCTCGTGATCGGACGGCGTTGCAAGCACGTCGATGCAGCGGACGCCATCTCGGTCGTCGCCGGGTACATGCCGCTCAACGACATCAGCGCGCGTGATCTCCAGAAGCAGACGGGTCAGTGGACGGCCGGGAAGGCTCCCGACACCTTCGCCCCGTGCGGGCCGGAGCTCGTGACAGCCGACGAAGTCGGGGATCCGCAGGCGCTCACGGTCACCACGCGCTTGAACGGCGAGACGGTGCAGCACGCGAGCACCGCGGACATGATCTTCCCCGTGGCGGAGACGATCGCGTTCATCACGAGCCTGATGACGCTCGAGCCGGGCGACATCATCGCGACGGGCACGCCGTCCGGCGTGGGGCAGTCCCGCCGCCCGCCCGTCTTCCTGAAGCCGGGTGACGAGGTCGAGGTGGAGGTCTCCGGGGTCGGCACGGTCCGGTCGCCCATCGTCGCCGAGCCGTCCGGCCTGCAGGAAGACGCACCGCCGCACCATCGGGCACGCCCCGCCGTGTCCGGCTCCTCGAAGGGTCGCTCGTGATGATGGACAGCGCATCCAGCAGCGTGACGGGCATCGAACTCGCCGCGACCGCCGCCGCGGTCCCCCGGTCGGAGGACCGGCGGATCGGCTCCCTGCGGATTCATGTCGCCTTCCCGGCGGCGGAGTCGCGCACGGGCGTCCTGCTGTATCCGACGATCATGGGGCTCGACGCGACGATGCGCGCCTGCGCGGGGGTCTTCGCGGCGGCCGGCATGACCGCGGTCGTCTGGGACCCCTACGACGGTGAGGACGGCAACGGCGTCGTTCCACAGATGCTCGCCCGATCGCAGCAGTGCGAGGATCGTCAGGTCGTCGCTGACCTGACCCGCATCGTCGACCACATGGGCGACGAGCTGCGTCTCCCCGTGATCGCCGGCATCGGCTGGTGCTTCGGCGGTCGCGTCGGGCTGCTGCACGCCGGAACCGACCAGCGCGTCCGCGTGCTCGCCGCGTACAACCCGACGATCTGGTCGCCGACGCCGGTCGACATCGACGGCAAGGTGCTCAGCAAGGCCGACTTCCCACAGCAGACGCTCGACGAGTTCGAGCTCGCGCGGGCCATCCGCGGCCCCGTCCAGGTCAGCCGGCCGGAGAACGACTTCACGCAGCCCGCGGAGTACCAGCGGCTGCTCGATGCGCTCTGCGCCCGGCCGGACCCGACGTTCTACGAGTACCACCCCTCGGCCGACCACGGGTTCTCCTACACGCCGGGTGAGGCCAACCTGCGAGCGCACCGGCTCGCGTGGGCGGCGACCATGTCCCTGTTCGCTGCGACGCTCGAGGGCGAATGATGGCGCCGGAGCAGACGCGCGTGCAGCAGGGCGTTCTCCGGGGGCTCCGGTCGGCGGCCGGCGGCGTGCGGATCTACCGCGGCGTGCCATACGCCCGTCCGCCGGTCGGGCCGCTGCGCTGGCGGCCTCCGCAACCGGCGGAGCGCTGGGACGGCGTCCGGGACGCGGTGGCGTTCGCCCCTCACGCGATACAGCCGCCGCTCCGCGACGCGATCGCCGGCGGCGACTACGGCCCGACGAGCGAGGATTGCCTGTACCTGAACATCTGGACCGGAGCGCAGGAGCCCGATGAGCGGCGCCCGGTCATGGTGTGGCTGCATCATGGCGCCTTCCGGTTCGGCGGGCCCGGGATCCCGGCGTATGACGGCGAGCGGCTCGCGCGGCGCGGCGCCGTCGTTGTGTCGGTCGCCTATCGCCTCGGGTTCCTGGGGTTCCTCGGGCACCCGGAGCTGACGGCCGAGTCAGAGCATGGGGCGTCGAGCAACTACGGCCTGCTCGACCAGCTCTGCGCCCTGCGATGGGTCCAGGACAACATTGCAGCGTTCGGCGGCGACCCCGAGTGCGTCACGCTGTTCGGCCTGTCCGCCGGATCGGCGAGCGTGAACCTCCTGATGGCCTCCCCGCTCTCCCGCGGGCTCTTCCATCGCGCGATCGGCCAGAGCGGCGCGCTGATGGCGGGATCGGCGCGGAGCACCGGCTACGCCGATCTGATGCAGGACCTGGAGGGAGCGGAGCAGACCGGCCTGGCCCTGGGCCGGGCGCTGGGCTGCGGGTCGATCGAGGACCTGCGTCGCCGTCCCGCCGCCGACATCGCCGCCGTGTCGCCCGACCAGGTCCGAGTCGGGCCGGCCGAGGAGACGCCGTGGCGGCGCGGCGGTCATCCGATCGCCCGCGGGCTGCTCGACGGCAGCTACCCGGTGGTCGACGGTTACGTGCTGCCGCGCACGCCGGCGCAGATCTATGCGGACGGCGAGCAGGCGGACGTCCCGCTGCTGACCGGCACGGGGGTGCGCGAGTCGTCGAACCTGCCGGCCATCCCGGTGGTCGCGGACTGGTTGGAGGAGGTCCGCGCTGAGTACGGCGAGCGGGCAGACCGGTTCCTCGAGCTCTATCCGGCGAGTGACGCGGACGTGGCCGAGGTGAGCGCGGCGGCACGCGGCGACCGCGTGTTCATCTGGCAGAACTGGGCGTGGGTGCGGGCGCACGCACGGACGGCGTCATCTCCGTCGTTCTACTACCACTGGAGCCACGTTCCGCCCATCCGCGTCGCCGACGAGTTCGCCGGGATCATGCGAGGCGCGTACCACGGCGTCGAGCTGCCCTATGTGTTCGGCCACCTGGAGTACCTCGACTGGCCGTGGGGTGAGTACGACCTTGCGCTGCGCGATGCCGTGTCGTCGTTCTGGGTGAACTTCGCGCGCACCGGCGACCCCAACAGCGGTGAGCTTCCGCAATGGACGGCGTTCGACCCTGCGCAGCCGAGCGCGATGCGGTTCGGAGAGAGGATCGGGATGGGGCCGGTGCCCAGGCTCGAGCAGATGAGCTTCTGGGACGAGTGGTACGCGGCGCTGCGCACCACCGCCTGACACCGCGAACACCACGGGAGGCCAGCGACGGCATGCCGTGCGCCGTCTCGGTACGCCGTGCCTGAGGCAAAAAACTGATCGTGATCACTATGGATGGCTGTGAAAGGACAAGTGCAATGTCCACCGAGATCGCTGGCAGGCCGTTGGACCCAGACGCCTATTGGGATGAACGCCAGAAGCTGGCTGTTCTCTGCCGCATCGCCGCCTCGCTGGGCTACATCGGGGAGTTCGGACACATCTCCATGCGCGTTCCAGGCACGGAGATCGTGCTGGTGACGCCGGGGGCCGGCTCGGAGAAGACGATCGTCCGCGCCGATCAGCTGTTCGTGTTCGACGTCCACGGCAACCATCTGTTCCATCCCGGCGGGTTCACGGTCCCCCTCGAGCATCCGATCCACACGCGCATCCATCGCGACAAGCCCGAGATGCTCTGCGTGGCGCACCTTCATGCACCAAGCTCGACGCTCCTGGGCATCGTCGACCGGCCGATCGTCCCGGTCTACAACCAGGCGTTCTATCTGCACGAGGGTGTCCCGACGTGGGACGATCCGTCGCTGGTCCTCAGCGACGAGCAGGCCGCACCGCTGTCGCGGACACTGGCCGACAAGGTTGCCTGCCAGATGCGCGGTCACGGGTCGGTGGTGGTCGGAGAGACGGCGGAGCGGGCGCTCCTGAACTGCTACTCCGTCGAGGAGAACGCGCGATATCAGATCGCGGCAGAGCCGTTCGGCGGCCCCGCGCCGTTCTCGCCGGAGGTCGTGCGGGACACAGCGCGCAGCCGTGCGAAGGCCGACGATGTCGCGGCCGTGCTCTGGACGTACTTCGAGCGCCGGATCGCGATGACCGGCGTGCCGGTCTGAGTCGGTCCGGAGATGGCTCGTGCCGAGTCCGTTGCGTGATGTCAGAACGCCTTGATGCCGACGTGATCGTCGCGGGCGGCGGGCCGTGTGGGCTCGTGCTCGCGCACGAGCTCGGCCGTCGCGGCGTTCGGACGCTGCTGTTCAACGACCGTCCGGACACGTCACCCCACCCGCAGGCGAACGCGACGCAGGCGCGCACGATGGAGCACTACCGCCGGCTCGGCTTCGTCGAACGCATCCGAGCGGCCGGGTTGCCGCGGGACTACTGGCCGGACATCGCGTACTTCACCAGGTTCACCGCGTACGAGCTCGGTCGTCTGGAGCAGCCGAGCTCGGGCGAAGTCGAGGATCTCGTGCGTGGGATGTCGGGCTCATGGAGCGTGGCGGAGCTGCCGCATCGCTGCTCGCAGATGTACATCGAGCGGATCCTGCGTGAGGAGGCCGATGCGCTGCCGGCCGCGGATCTGCGGTACGGACACCGCGTCGTCGGGTTCACCGATCGCGGTGATCACGTCGAGATCGACGTCGTCCTGCCCGACGGCGCGACCCGCCGGTACATGGCGCGCTACCTGGTCGGCGCGGACGGGCCGCGCAGCGTCATCCGCAAGCAGCTGGGCATCGGGCTGCGCGGCCGCCAGGACCGCGAGCGTCCGTTCATGACGGGCGCCATGTACTCGATCCACTTCCGCTCGGCTGACGTGTACCGGCTGGTCCCGCATCAGCCCGCGTGGCAGTACTGGTCGGTCAACCCGCAACGACGCGGCCTCATGCTGGCGCTCGACGGCGACTGCTCGTTCGTGTTCATGGCTCAGCTGGCGCGGGACGAGGACCCCGCGACGATCTCCGACGCCGATGCCCGAGCATTGATCTACCAGGCGATGGGCACGGAGTTCGACCTGGACATCCTGGCGCGGGCGCCGTGGACGGCCGGGCTCGCGCTCGTCGCCGATCGGTTCCAGGCGGGCCACGTGTTTCTCGGAGGTGACGCCGTCCACCTGTTCACGCCGACGGGCGGGCTGGGCTACAACACCGCCGTCGAGGACGCGGTCAACCTCGGCTGGAAGCTCGCGGCGGTGGTCAACGGTTGGGGCGGAGAGGACCTGCTCGCCACGTATGAGCTCGAGCGGCAGCCGATCGCGCGCCGGAACATCGCGTTCGCGCGCATGTTCGCCGAGTCGGTCGGCGGCTTTGCGGTCCCCGACGAGATCGAGGAGGATTCCGTCCGGGGGGAGGCCGCGCGTTTCCGCGTCGGCGAGCACCTCATCGGACACGCGCGCAGCGAGTTCAACATCCCGGGCATCACGCTGGGTGCGCGGTACGACGACAGTCCGTTGATCGTCTCCGACGGGACGCTCCCGCCGGTGGACAGTCCCAATGTGTACACGCCGAGCGCTCGCCCAGGAGGGCGTGCGCCGCACGCCTGGCTCGCCGACGGCCGATCGCTGTTCGACGCGCTCGGGTTCGACTTCACGCTGCTGCGGCTGGGCGGCAGCAGGCGCGCGACCGGGCGTCTCGAAGCGGCTGCGGCCGCGCAAGGCGTTCCCCTGGCCGTGGTCGAGCTGACCGACGAATCGCTGCGCGACCTGTACGAGGCCGACCTGGCGCTCATCCGGCCCGACCAGGTCGTCTGCTGGAGAGGCGACGAGCTCCCGGGGGATTGTCACGAGCTTCTCGACCGGGTCACCGGCCAGCGCGAGCCCATCCGAGTGGAGGTCACCGCATGAGGCGCAGCACCGAGCGCATCATCACCACGCATTGCGGCAGCCTCCCGCGACCGGCAGCGGTGCTCGACCTCGTGTCCCGCGACGAGGCCCGAGGCGAGGCGTACGCCGACGCGGTCCGAGCGGCGGTCGAGGACGCGGTTGCCCTCCAGGTGGCCCACGGCATCGACGTGGTGAGCGACGGCGAGCTGAGCAAGCCCGGGTTCTTCACGTACGTGACCGACCGTCTGTCCGGGTTCGAGCCGCGTCCGGAGCTCGGGGTGGCGGCCTGGTCGGCGGAGATCCGTGACTTCCCGGAGTACTACGAGGACTACTTCGCCAGAGCGATGAGCGGCAGCGCGGTAGCGCCGCCGGTGCCGCTCGTATGCGTCGGACCGGTCACCTACCGTGGGCATCAGGCGGTGGCGGCCGACATCGCCAACCTCCGCGCGGCAATCGACGGGCTCCCGGTCGAGGACGTATTCCTGCCGGCGGTTGCTCCGAGCGGTCCGGGCAGTCTGGCGCCCGGCACCGACGCGGGCAACGAGTACTACGACACCTACGAGGAGTACCTGTTCGCGGTCGCCGACGCGCTGCGCGAGGAGTACCGGGCAATCGTCGATGCCGGCTTTCTCGTCCAGATCGACGACCCCTTCATCGCCGAGCTGTTCTCCGATCCGGCCTTCACCCGCCGGCAAGCGGAGGCGCGCGCCGAGCTCTACGTCGAGGCCATCAATCGTGCCCTGGATGGGATCCCCCGGGAGAAGGTGCGATTTCACACCTGCTACGGCATCAACGAAGGCCCGCGCATCCACGACGCCTCGCTGGCCGACCTCATCGCAACGATCCTGAAGGTCGACGCCTGCGGCATCTCGTTCGAGGCGGCCAACAGCCGTCACGAGCATGAGTACCACGTCTTCGAGCGCGTCGCGCTGCCGGAAGACCGGGTGTTGATCCCGGGCGTCATCACGCACGCGAGCAACATCGTCGAGCATCCGCAGGTGATCGCCGAGCGGCTGGTGCGCTATGCGCGGCTCGTCGGGCGCGAGCGGGTGATCGCGAGTGCCGACTGCGGGTTCTCCTCCCAGGCGACCTACAAGCCGGAGGTCGATCCGAAAGTGATGTGGGCGAAGTTCGCCGCGATGCGTGAGGGCGCCGACCTCGCAACGGCTCAGCTGTGGTGAGCCGCGGACCTCGTCGTTCACGAAGCGCTCTGTAACCGCTACCGACACCAGGGAGCCGCGATGCGCGCACCTCTTGCGCTCGACCTTCACCTGACGAACTTCAACTATCCGGGCGTCGAGCCCGCCGCGCTGCTCGACAAGCTCACCGAGATCGTTCGCGTCGCGGAGGACGCCGGATTCAGCTCGGTGTCGGTGATGGACCATCTGCATCAGGCGCCCGTGATCGGCCCCCGCACGGATTGGATGCTCGAGGGCACCTGCACGCTGGCGACGCTCGCAGCGCGCACGTCGACGATCCACCTCGGACTGCTCGTGGGTGGCGTGATGTATCGCAACCCCGCGTTGCTCGCGAAGATCATGACCACGATCGACGTGCTGTCCGGGGGACGGGCGTTCCTCGGGTTGGGCGCGGCGTGGTTCGAGGAGGAGCACCACGCCTACGGCATCGACTTCCCACCGCTCGGAGTGCGCTTCGAGCGACTCGAGGAGTCGCTGCAGATCGCCCGTCAGATGTTCACCGAGGAGGAGTCGACCTTCACGGGGGTGCATTACCGCACGCACGACGTCCTCAACAACCCGCGGCCGCTTCGAGGCGACATCCCGATCGTCGTTGGCGGCAGTGGGGAGCGCAGGACGTTGCGGCTCGTGGCGCAGTACGCCGACGGCTGCAACGTGTTTGGCGACCCGGAGGACGTCCGGCGCCTGATGGGCGTGCTCGATGGGCACTGCGAGCAACTCGGCCGCGACCCGTCCGAGATCACGAAGACCCGTCTCGGGACGCTGGTGATCGCTTCGACCGCGGAGGCGGCGGCCGCGAAGCTCGAGCCCCTCAGAGCGCGGATGGACCCCGAGCGTCTGCGTCGCTCCGTCGTGGCCGGCGATCCCGACGCCGTCGGCGAGCAGGTCCAGCGGTTCCTCGAGGCCGGGGTCGACGGGCTGACCTTCTCGCTGCCCGACGTCCACGACGTCGAGACCGTGGCCCTGGCCGGCCAGACGATCGCACCGATGGTCGTGGGACGAGATCGCGCGCGATCCTGATCAAGATCAGTTATAGAGGAAATGCGCCTCTGGATTCGGAGCGCTTGTATCGGTTGCGAGGGCCGGAGCAGCCGGCGCTGAAAGTCGTGCATGAGCGCCTTGACGGCCGCGCGACCTTCTAGTAGAAATGAACAGGATCAGGTTTAGACCGGTGGCGATGTCGCCGGCGTCGCGTCGGATCGATGTGACTCAGATGACGCACGGGCCAGGCGCCGCGAGAGCAGAGCCCTGAGGAGGAGAGAGATGGCGAGGGGACGTTTCCGGATCGGGCCGGCGTTGTGCGTGGCGGCGTTGTCGGCGCTCGCCCTCGCGGCCTGCGGTGCAAGCGACGACACGGCGGACACCGGGACCGCGGCTGACGGCGAGACCGGCACGATCGCCGACAGCGGCGCGAGCGTCGCCGCCGACGGTGTCGAGGCAGCGCGCACGGAGGTCGAGCGGCTCCGCGGCGAGATCACCGAGTTCCAGGCGCCGGGACCGCCGGTCGACGCCACGTCGCTGAAGGGCAAGTCGGTGTGGTACGTCCCGCTGTCGGCGTCGATTCCGGCACTGAACGGCAACGAGCTGGGAATCCAGGAGGCCGCCCAAGCCCTGGGGTTGACGCTCAAGACGTGCGACGGCAAGTTCACGCCCGCGCAGTTGTCCGCCTGTGTGCGCCAGGCGGTCAACGCCAGGCCAGCCGGCATCATCACGAACGCCGTCGACCCCGAGAACGTCGCGCCGGCGATGAAGGCCGCAGCCGAAGCGGGGATCCCGGTCATGGCTCTGGGATCGGCCGGGGAGGAATCCGACGCCGTGCGGTTCATCGGCAACGGCAACGCCGAGTCCCAAGCCGCGGCGATGAACTGGATCATCGCCGACTCAGACGGCACGGCGAACATCTTTGCGGTGACGCTGACCGGCTCGGTGCAGGTCGATGAGGCGGCGACCGCCGGAGCGGATGTGTTGCAGGACCGGTGCCCTGACTGCCAGTACGAGTCGATCGAGCTGACCGACGGCCAGCTCGGCTCGGTGGCGTCGGCGACCAGCAGCGCGCTGCTGAAGGACCCCGACGCCGGATACGGCTTCCCGCAGTTCGACTACTTCGCGCCTGAGTTCGAGCGCGGTGCTCGGCAGGCAGGACGCGTCGACACGATGAAGATGATCAGCACGAACGCGACGGCCAGCCAGGTCAAGGAGGTCGCGGAAGGGGGCTTCCAGGTTGCCGACGCCGGCGCCAACTCCAACTTCATCGGGTGGGAGGCGATGGATGGCCTGCTGCGGATGATGCTCGACGAGCCGCCGGCCGACGACGTGACCCTTCCCATCCGGCTCTTCGACGAGACGAACGTCGACTCCATCGAGGTGACCGACGCGGCGCAGGTGACCGGCGAGTGGTGGGGGCCCACGACGTACAAGCGGGAGTTCCCGAAGCTCTGGGGTCTCGGATAGACACCTGGCCCCGGCGCCGGACGGAGACAGCGAGATGAGTGAGACGACGATTGCGCAGACCCCGCGTCTGGAGGTGCGCCGCGCGTCCAAGACGTTTGCCGCCCGGACCGTGCTGAGCAACGTGAACCTCGTCGTGATGCCGGGGCAGATGCACGGGATCGTGGGCCAGAACGGCTGCGGGAAGTCGACCCTGGCCAAGGTGATCTCCGGATATCACGCACCGGATCCCGGCACCGAGGTTGCCGTCGATGGGCGCGCGCTGCCGGTGCCGGTGCGGCTGCGGGACCTGCGCGCGGCGGGAGTCGGGATCGTGCATCAGGACCTCGGCCTGATCGAGCACGCGACGGTTGTCGAGAACGTGCGCATCGCGGCATTCCGGGGCAGCACGCTCCTGCGCCGGATCCGGTGGCATCGCGAGGCAGAGCAGGCGCGCGCCGCGCTCGACCGGCTGGGCTTCACGCACTCGCTGCGCACGCTGGTGAAGAACCTGCCGCCGGCCGACCGCGCCCGCGTGGCGATCGCCCGGGCGATTCAGAGCCACCAGCCGGGGCACGGCGTCCTGCTCTTCGACGAGTCGACGCGGGCCCTGCCCGGCGAAGCGCTCGACGACTTCTACGCCACGGTGCAGCAGCTCCTCGACGACGGGACGGCGGTGGTCATGATCGGCCATCGCCTGGGCGAGATCCTCGAGCACTGCGACGTCGTGACGGTCCTGCGCGATGGTCGCTGCGTCGTGGAAGGCACACCTGCGCAGGGCGTCAGCGAGGCGATGCTGGCACGGCACATGCTCGGTCACGAGCTCGCGCACCTGACCCTGGAGCGCCGGCAGGTCGGCGCGGGCCGCATCAGCGTGACCGGTCTCGCTGGCGGGGACCTCGCCGAGCCGCTCGACCTCGAGATCGGCCGCGGCGAGATCGTCGGTCTCACCGGGTTGCCGGGATCGGGCTTCGAGAGCGTTCCGTACCTCGTCAGCGGCGCCGCGCCGGCACGAGGCGCGATCACGATGCCGGATCGGACCGAGCACGACCTCGCGCGCTGCACGCTCCAGGATCTCGTCGCCGCAGGTGTGGTCCTGGTCCCCGAGAACCGGCCCGTCGAGGGGCTCGCGCTCTCCCACAGCATCGCCGAGAACGTCTCGCTGCCCTGGCTCGGCGCTCGCGGACGGCCGTGGGCGACCGGGCGGCAGTGGCCCGTGCAGGAGGCGGTCTCACTGATCGACCGGCTCGGAGTGGTACCGCGGGACCCGGGCGCGCTCGTCGGCAGGCTCAGCGGCGGCAATCAGCAGAAGGTGCTTCTGGGCAAGTGGCTCGTCGGAGACCCCCGGCTCCTCCTCGTGCACGAACCGACGCAGGGCGTCGACGTCAAGGCGCGCCAGGACATCCTGCGCGCAATCCATGACGTCGCAGAGCAGGGGACGAGCGTGGTGATCGCGTCGACCGAGCCAGAGGACCTGGTGACGATCTGCGACCGCGTGCTCCTCTTCTCCGGCGGGCGCGCGGTCGACGAGGTCGCGGCCCCCTTCAACGCCGACCAGATCATCGAGGCCACCTACTCGACGGACGTGCGAGCGAGCGTGGCGGTCGCGAGTGACCACGACAGCCGAGGAGCGAACCCGTGAGCGGCACCCACACGTACGACGCACCCGAGTCCGACGTCGTCGAGACGGGGTCGCAGGCGGTGATCCGGCGCGGGCTCGACCGTCGCGACGTGATCTCGCGGACGTCGCTGCTCGGGATCTGGATCCTCGTCGCCGCCGGCTTTGCCGTCTTCGAGACCGACCTCTTCCTCCAGGACGGCACGTTCAAGACGATCTTCGGCTCACAGTACGAGCTGGTCTTTCTCACCGTGGCGCTGATCTGCACGTTCACCGTGGGGGAGTTCGACCTCTCGGTCGCGTCGAGCATGGGGCTCGCCGCGACCCTGGTGCCGCTGCTCGCCGTGCAGGAGGGGCTGCCGGTGATCCTCGCGGTCCTCCTCGCGGTCGCCGCCTCGACGGCGGTGGGCACGGCGAACGGCTTCCTCGTCGTCAAGATCGGCGTGGACGCCATCGTCGCCACCCTGGGAATGGGAACCCTCGTCCTGGGCATCACGCTCTGGGCGACCGACCTCAACGCGGTGGGCGGCCTGCCGGAGAGCTTCTCGCAGCTTGCACTGCGCGACGTCCTCGGCCTCCCGATCGGCTTCTTCTACGGTCTCGGCGCCTGCCTGGTGCTGACCTACGTCCTCGGCTTCACGCCGCTGGGCCGGCGGATGTCCTTCGTGGGGGCAAACCGCGAAGTCGCGCGTCTGGCCGGCATCAACGTCAGCCGGATCCGCTTCGGCGCCTACGTCGCCGCCGGTTTCATTGCCGGGCTCGGGGCGGTGCTCTTGGCGTCGACGCTCGGTGGCTTCGACCCCAACACGTCCGGGCGGTACCTGCTTCCCGCCTTCGCCTCGGTGTTCCTGGGCATGGCCGTGATCCAGCCAGGACGGTTCAACCCGCTCGGCGCGTTCGTCGCGGTGTACTTCCTGCAGACCGGCATCGTCGGCCTGCAGCTTGCGGGCCTCACCGGCTGGGTCGAGAACGTCTTCTATGGTGGCGCGTTGATCCTTGCGGTGGCGGCCACGACCTTGATTCGCAAGCGGACCGGGCGATGATCGTCCTCTCCATGACCACGCTGGAGGTAGCGCGATGACACAGCAGATCCCGACCACGCACGCGGGGAGCCTGCCGCGCCCCGATGACCTCGTCGACCTGATCTGGGGCCGCATGGACGGTGAGGAGGTGGACCCGGCCGTGCTCGAGGCGCGGATCGACAGCGCGGTCGACGAGGTCGTCGTCAAGCAGCGCGAGGTCGGTATCGACATCGTCAGCGACGGCGAGTACAGCAAGACCGGGTTTCACACCTACGTGACCGAGCGCCTCTCCGGCTTCGGCGGTGGGCGCGCCGAGTTTCACACCGATGACCTGGTCGAGTTCCCGAACCTCGCGATGCGCCTGATACGCGGTGAGGCGATCGAGCACCAGCCCTTCAACAACTGCATCGGTCCGGTCAAGCTCGTGGACACCGGAGCGGTCGAACGCGACGTCGCGCGGATGCTGCGCGCCCTCGATCGGGCCGGTGCGGACCAGGGGTTCCTTGGAGCCGTCAGCCCCGGCCAGATCACCTTCGCGTTCCCGGACCAGTACTACGGGTCGGAGGAGGCGTACCTCGCCGACGTCGCCGAGGCGCTGTCGCACGAGTACCGAGCGATCACCGACGCCGGGCTGAGCCTGCAGGTGGATTCGCCGGACATGGCGATGGGCGCCCACACGCGGATGGTCGGTGGCACCGGCGGCGTCGATTGGAACCGTCATCTGCCGATGGCCGTCGACGCGTTGAACGCCGCCCTCGACGGCATCGCGCCGGAGCTGGTTCGCCTGCACGTCTGCTGGGGCAACTACGCGGGCCCCCATCACAAGGACATCCCGCTGGCGGACGTCATCCACGAGGTCTTCCGGGTCAACGCCGGCACGATCTACATCGAGGGCGCCAACCCGCGGCACGCCCACGAGTGGCGGGTGTTCGAGGACGTCCAGCTCCCGGACGACCGGGCGGTCATCCTCGGCGTCATCGACGTCAAGACCAACTACATCGAGCATCCGCGGGTGGTCGCCGACCGCCTGGTGCAGCTCGGCCGGATCATCGGCAAGGAGCGCCTCGTGGCCGGCACGGACTGCGGATTCGCCACCCTGATGCGCGACTCGCAGGTCGATCCCGACGTCGCCTGGCGCAAGCTCCAGTCGCTGTCCGAGGGCGCGGCGATCGCGTCGCAGGAGCTGTGATGCACGCCGACACGCTCGTCACGACACCGTTCGGCTTCGACTCGACGGCCGACGACGTTCTGGATGGAGTCGATCTGCGCGGCAGGCGCGCGATCGTCACCGGCGCGTCATCCGGTCTCGGCGTCGAGACCGCGCGTGCGCTTGCGGCGGCCGGCGCCGACGTGACGCTGGCGGTACGCGATGTCGCCGCGGGCGACCGCGCCGCGCGCGACATCATCGGCGCGACCGGCCACCGCGGCGTTCGCGTCGCGAGGATCGATCTCGCCGATCAGGCGTCCGTCGCCGAGTTCGTTGGCGCATGGGACGGGCCGCTGCACATGCTGATCAACAACGCCGGTGTGATGGCGCTGCCGGAGCGCACGCTGACACCGGAGGGGTGGGAGATGCAGTTCGCGGTCAACCACCTCGGCCACTTCGCGCTGGCGACGGGCCTCCATGGCGCGCTCGCCGCCGCGGGTGGCGCGCGAGTCGTCTCGCTGACGTCGCGCGGGCACCTGCGGTCGCCCGTGGATTTCGAGGACCTGCACTTCGCCGCACGACCGTACACCCCGTTCGGCGCGTACGGTCAGGCGAAGACGGCGAACGTCCTGTTCGCGGTGGAGGCCACGCGGCAATGGGCGGGCGACGGCATCGTCGCCAACGCGGTCTTCCCCGGGGTCGTCGTCGAGACCAACCTGGTGCGCCATCTGCACCCCGCCGTCGTGGAGGAGAAGCTCGCGACCGGGGGCGCGCGGGTCAAGGCCCTGTCCCAGGGCTCGGCGACCACCGTCCTCGCGGCGGCGCATCCGCTCCTGGAGGGGGTCGGCGGCCGCTACTTCGAGGACTGCAACGAGGCGGCCGTGGTGGCCGATCCGACGGACGCCACGCCGTCCGGCGTGGCTTGGTACGCCGTCGACCCCGGCAACGCCGAGCGGCTGTGGTCCGTGTCACAGCGGCTGGTCGGCTGAGGCGGCGACGGCGGGCTGCAGGACCTCCTCGGCCCACTGGCGCAAGCTCGTCGGCGCCGGACGTGCCGCCTCCTGCTCGCGGTCGTAGATCCCATCGTCCTGGGCGGCGACCATGTCGAGGATGCCCTGCGCCCAGGCATCGGAGACGCCGAACTGGCGCATCCTCTGCCGGAACGCGTCGGCGGACGGGCGCTCGAGCGCGATCGGCCGGTCCAGCACCTCCGACAGCGTCTGGGCCATCTGCGCCGGCGTGAGCCGGTCCGGCCCGACGACCGTGATGCTCTCCTGGCCGCTCCAGGAGTCGTCGAGCAGCAGATCGGCGGCAACCGCGGCGATGTCGCGGGTCGCGACGGTCGCCAGCGGGCGGTCGGCGTTCAGCATGGACAGCACGCCGTTCCGCAGGGCCGGGATCTGAGCCAGGAGGTTCTCCATGAAGAACGGCATGGCCAGGCCCCGGTAGCTCACCCCGGCGCTCTCGAGCAGCTGCTCCATGGCGAACGCCCCGGACAGCAGCCCGGCGTCCTTGCCGTAGTCGCGGCCCATGCTCGTCACGGCGACGATCCGCTTGACGCCCCGCTGGGCGATCGCCGCGCGGGCCGCGCCGCCGAAGGCGCGGTAGTACGCCAGGACGTCATCCGTCTGGGGGTCCGGTGGCACGACCCAGAAGACCGCCTCCGCGCCGTCGAACGCCCTGGCCAGGACGCCGACGTCGGCATGCGACCCCTCGACCACGTCGACGCGCTCGAGCAACCGCTCGTCGAGACGCGTGCGATGGCGCGCGATCACGCGAATCGGCTTCGCGGAGTCCGCGAGGCGGTCGAGAAGCTGCGCGCCGATACGGCCGGTCGGAGTTGTGATTACAATCATAATTCTCCGTCGTTGGATAGGCGATTCGGAGGCGGAAGTACGCTTCCGGTTGCAGCGTAGGCGCCGCGCGACTGCCTGTCAATCCGGGGCTGCGAGGGGGCGGGCTCGCCGCCGCGGAGGTGGTTCTGTGGTGCGCCGACGGGTGTTGGGTCGGTCCATCTGGGCCGGGCCTTGACACAGCCGTAAGCCAGTAATAATCTGATCACAATCACAAACCGGCGTTCGAGCTCAGGTTGGTTGGGGCAGCCCGGAAGTCGCGCCGTGGCAGTCGTACTGACGCCCACAGGAGGGGTACGGGGGATGAGGCCGAACGGCTTGCGCCGGTGGACCCGCGCGACCGTCGCCGCGGCGACGATCGCGGGATCGCTTGGACTGGCAGCGTGTGGTGGAGGCAGCGGTGGCGGCTCCACGACGGAATCAGGGGTCGGTGGGACAGCGCCGGCCACGACCGCGGACGCCGGCTCCGCCCCGAAGCCGGGCGGGACGTTGCGCTGGCGCTCGTCCTCGGACGAAGGCTGCGTCGATCCGGCGCAGGTGCAGCTGCGGCCGTTCGTGGCGTACGCCCGTCAGATGGTCGACTCGCTGACCTTCCAGAACGAGGACGGCGAGATCAAGCCGTGGCTCGCGACCGACTGGACCATCAACGACGACGCGACCGAGTTCACGTTCACGATCCGCGACGACGTCACCTTCAGCGACGGGACGAAGCTGACCCCCGAGATCGTCAAGCAGAACCTCGACTCGCTCGCCAAGATGGGACCCGAAGCCCCGCTGCCCGCCGCGACGCTCGTGGGCTACAAGGGCACCACGGTCAGCGGCGACCAGGTGACCGTCAGCTTCGAGGAGCCGTCGGCGTCGTTCCTGCAGGGCACCTCACAGCCCGCGCTGGGCATGCTGTCGCCCGCGACCCTGCGCAAGTCGCTCGACGAGCGCTGCGACGGGCAGATCGTCGGCACAGGTCCGTTCACCTTCGACTCGTATACGCGCAACGGCTCGCTCTCGTTCAAGCGCCGCGATGGTTACGCCTGGGCACCGGAGAGCTTCAAGAACCGCGGCAACGCGTACCTCGACGAGATCCGGGTTCAGTTCGTCCCGGATGGTGCGGTCGCGGTCGGCATGCTGCAGTCGGGTCAGGTCGACTATCTCAACGACATCGTCACCGTGGACGCGGGCCGGCTGATCGAGGCGGACACGCCGATCGCCGAAGCCATCCAGCCGGGCTTCAACACGGGGCTGTTCACGAACGTCAAGAGCGGCCCGCTCAGCGACGTCAGGGTTCGCCAGGCCGTGAACCTGGCGCTGAACCGCGATGACCTCGTGAAGGCCGGCCTGTCGCCCATCGACACGGCGGCGCCCGGCATCCTGTCGCCGAAGAACCCCGGGTTCAAGGACCTGTCGTCCATGCTGGTGCAGGACGTCGAGGAGGCCAAGCGGCTGCTGACGGAGGCCGGGTGGGTTCCGGGGCCCGACGGCGTGCGTCGCAAGGACGGCAAGGAGCTCGACCTTCAGCTCATCTACTACACGCCACCGCTTGCGCCGTACCGCCCGATGCTCGAGCTCGTCCAGCAGCAGCTCGCGGAGGTCGGGGTCAAGGTCACGCTGGCGCCGCAGACCGTCGCTCAGGCATTCGAGAACGAGCGGAAGTTCAACTTCGACCTCAGCCTGAACGCGCGGACGCGATGCGATCCGGACGTGCTGGCCGACTGGTTCGCCGGATACAGCCCGGAGCTGGACGAGCTGTTCGCCCAGATCGAGGCCGAGCCCGACATGGACAAGCGCAACGAGATCGCGGGCCGGGCGCAGGAGTATGCGATGGAGAACGTCTACCAGGTGCCGACGAACGTCTTCCGGTACCCCCAGGCCTACTCGGAGTCGGTCCATGGTCTCGTCTACGACTGCGCGAACGTGCCGTCGATGTCGGAGGTGTGGCTTGACTAGCTTGCCGGTGCCTCTGGACGACGCGCTTCGGCTGCGTAGCGCGATCCACCAGTTTCCCTCCGGGGTCGTCGCGGTGTGTGCGCTGGTCGACGGCCGGCCCGACGGGATGCTGGTGAGCCGGTTCCTGTTCGTCTCGTCGAGCCCGCCGCTCGTCGCGGTGTGCATCCACGCCGGGTCGCCGCAGTTCCCGGAGGGTTCGAAGACCTGGCCGAGGCTGGAAGCGCAGCCTCGGCTCGGAGTCGGCGTTCTCGGAGCGGGCCACGTTGACGTGGCACGTGCCATCTACGGACAGGCGGACGACCGATTTGCGACGTTCGAGTGGGAGGCGACGGACACGGGGGCGGTCTTCGTGACGGGCTCACCGCTGTACCTCGAATCCAGCGTGCACAGCAAGACGCGGCTCGGCAGCCACGACCTCGTGGTCCTCGCCGTCGAGCGGGCGCAGGCCGACCCGGACGTCGAGCCGTTGGTGTTCCACAGCGACCACTATCGGCAGCTCGGGGCCGGCGACCGGCTGGCGATCGCGTCTTGACCGCGAGGGCATCCGACGTGACGGCTGACCAGTAGGGAGATTGAGACGTGACCACACCGTTTCGCCTGGCCCTGTTCTCGATGTACGGGGCGCGGCACTGGGATCTACCGGAGTTCGAGCACAACGACTGGCGGCGCGCGCCGATGTACCTGGAATCAGCGCGGCTGCTGGAGAGCCGAGGCGGCCTCGAAGCAATCATCTTCGCGGACGGGTCGGCCATCCCCACGGCCTACAACGGATCCACCGACACCTATGTGAAGTACGGGCTGGAGGGAGTGAACGGCGATCCGATCCCGCTCCTGGCGGCGATGTCCCGTTCGACCCGGTACATCGGCCTTGTCGGAACGCTCTCCACCTCGCTCTATCCGCCGTACCTCCTGGCGCGGGTGGTGGCATCGTTCGATCATCTGAGCGGTGGCCGAGCCGGCTGGAACCTGGTCACCTCGGTGGGGGAGGTCGCGAAGAACTTCGGCGGTGAGACGCTTCCTCCGCACGATGAGCGCTACGACCGGGCCGAGGAGTTCATCGACCTGGTGACGCGTCTGTGGAAGAGCTGGGACGAGGACGCGATCCTCGCGGACCGCCGGTCGCTGCGCTTCGCTGATCCGGCGAAGGTGCACGCGGTCGACTACGAGGGTGTGTACCACCGCGCGGCGGGGCCGCTGACCGTGCCGCGCTCGCCGCAGTGCCGGCCGGTCGTCATGCAGGCGGGCGGGTCGGACCGCGGCCGCAACTTCGCGGCGAAGAACGCGGACATGATCCTCACGATTCGCAACACGCCCGGCGCGATGAAGGACTTCCGCGACGACATCCGCGAGCGCGCCCGGTCCTTCGGTCGCGATCCGGACGACGTGAAGGTGTTCTTCACCGTGCGGCTCTTCGTGGGCGAGACCGCGTCTGACGCGAAGGCGCTGCGTGCGTCGATCATGTCCCGCGCCACGATCAACGAGGAGGTCGGCCTCGCGAACTACTCGTATCGCGCGGGCTACGACTTCGGGCAGCTTCCGCTCGACGAGCCGCTGCCGCCGGACTTCTCGACCGGGCACTCGCAGAGCATGGTGCCGCAGTACACCGAGCGCGGCCAGCAGTTCACGCTGCGCGAGATCGCGATGGCGGAGGCCCAGAAGGAGAACTTCTTCCTCGAGGGCACGCCCAAGGATGTCGCGGACGGGATGGTCGAGCTGATGCACGAGGTCGGCGGCGACGGGATCGCGATCAGAGACACGCCCGACGTCACCACGGTGAGCGGGGTGGTGGACCGCGTCGTGCCGATCCTGCGGGATCGCGGCGCGGTGCGGAAGCGGTACCGCTTCAAGACCTTCCGGGAGAACCTGCGCGACCCCGAGTTCGCCTCCTGACGGCGATGGGTCGGAACGCTGCGCCGCGCTGGTGGCGCCCTCTGATGGCAACGGACGACGATCGGAAGTTGGCGGTGAGATGACCGATAGGCAGCACATGCGCCTTGGGTGGCTCGGCGAGGTGAGCCCCGCCGGGTGGGACGACGAGCGGATGCCCGCCTCGTTCGACTGGACCCAGCCGGAGATGTACGTCGAGATGGTCAGGGTCCTCGAGTCGGCGGGGTTCGACTTCGTCCTGTTCGGCGACCAGCCGATGTCGCCCGATGCCTTCGGAGGATCGACGGACGCGAGCATCGAGCACGGGGTCGGGATCCCGAGGCTGGACGCGGCCGTTCTCGTCGCGATCCTTGCCGTCCACACCGACTCGATCGGCCTCGTCCCAACGTTGACGTTGCCGTTCTACCCGCCGTTCATCCTGGCCCGGCTCGTGCGAACGCTCGACCACCTGGCGGACGGGCGAGCGGGATGGCACGCCGAGCCGGCGACCACGGATTGGGCGGCCAACGCCTTTGGGCTGGCCGCCGCGCCGGATGAGGCCGAGCGCTACGAGCTCGCCGACGAGTACCTCGCGGTCATCGATGCGCTGTTGCGCAGCTGGGACGAGGACGCCGTCGTCGAGGACCCGGCGACTGGGCTGTTCGCGGACCCGCAGAAGGTGCGGCCGATCGACTTCGCCGGCAAGTACTTTCGGGTACGCGGCCCGCTGAACGTCGTCCCCTCGCCGCAGTACCGGCCCCCTGTCTTCCACTCGGTGGACTCGCCGGCGAGCATGCGCTTCGCCGCCAGGTACGCGGACGTCGTGAGCACGAGGAACGCGTCGCCCGAGGCGCTCCACGCGCTCCGCGACGACCTTCGCGCTGAGGCCACCGCAGCGGGACGAGATCCGCAGGACATCACGGTGCTCCTGCAGATCTCGCCGCTGATCGGGCGCACCGCGGACGCCCGCCGCGCGCTGATCGAGTCGCTCCCGGAGCAGACGCGGGTGCAGCGAGGGTTGATCCGCCTGTCGGCGGAGACCGGGATCGATCTCGCGCGCGAGCCGCTGGACGGCCCGGTGACTCCGGAGCTCGCCCGCCGGCTGCGCGGCGTCCTGCCGTACGACCGCGAGCTGCAGAACGGTCCGGTGGCGCTGCGCGAGGTCGCGGCGCGCGTGGGGACCGCGGGCCCGTACGACCTGAGCGGAACCGCCGAGGAGATCGCGGATGAGCTCGAGACCATGTTCGACGCGGGACTCTGCGACGGGTTCGTCCTCCGCGGACGCTGGATCCCCGGGCAGGTCAACGTCGTCGCCAACCACGTGGCAGCGGAGCTGCGCCGGCGTGGGAGGCTCGCGCCGTTCGCCGAGAAGCGCACGTTGTGCGACCGCTTGACGGGGCGGGGATCGAGGGTCGCCGCCGGGAGCCCGGCCAAGTGATGCGGGCTGAGGCACGCCGCGGCGGCGGCCCCCGGCTCGGTCGGCGCGCCGAACGGAGGGGCGCATGAGGGTCGTGGCGGTGGTCGGGCATCTGCGGCAGGGATCGCGGACGCGCTCCGCGGCCGAGCTCGTCGCGCAGCGGCTGACGGGGGCCATGCCGGGCCGCGTGATCGAGGTGATCGAGTTCGCGGACAAGCTGCTCGGGTGGGGTGACGATCCCGTCGTGGCCGACGCAAAGGGCGCGGTGGCCGAGGCAGATCTCGTGATCGTCGCCTCGCCCACCTTCAAGGCGACATACACGGGCGTCCTGAAGCTGTTCCTCGACCGCTTCGCGGCCGGAGAGCTCGCGGACACCACCGCGATCCCGTTGATGCTTGGCGCGGGGCCGCACCACGCGCTGGCCCCGGAGCTCACGCTCAAGCCGGTCCTCGTGGAGATCGGCTGCAGCTGTCCGACGCCGGCGCTGTATCTGCTCGACTCGGACTACGAGGAGAGCGCCCGCCTGGATGAATGGCTGCCGCGAGCACGAGCGAGCCTGCCGGGGGTCGCGGCGCCGTGACATCGGTGAGGCGAACGTGATGGCGATCTCCCCGGAGGCGGCCACCACCGTCCATGAGGGCCCGCCGGCGAAGTCGGCTCGTCGCAGCGGGAGAGCGACCCAGCGCTTCCTCTTGCGGCGGCTGGCGCAGGGCATCATCGTCATCTGGCTGGCGTTCACCTTGTCGTTCGTGCTCCTGAACGTCCTGCCGGGCGACTCCGCGCTGGCGAAGCTCGGCGGCATGGAGGCGAGCGGTCAGATCACCGACGAGCAGCTCGACGAGATCCGGGCGCGCGCCGGCCTCGACGGTCCGCTGCACGAGCAGTACGTCGACCGGCTGCAGGGCCTGATCACGCTCGATCTCGGCCGATCGGTCCAGACGCGTGAGCCGGTCCTGTCGGTGCTCGGGGCGGCGTTGCCGCCCACCCTCGAGCTCGCCGGGGCGGGGTTCCTGCTCGCCGTCCTGATCGGAGGAGCCTTGGGCGCCGCGGCGGCCTACACGCGACGAACGTGGCTGCGCTCGGCGCTGCTGTCGTTCGGCGCGATCGGGATCGCCGTTCCGGCGTTCTGGGTCGGGCTGGGCTTGATCACGCTGTTCTCGTTCGCCGTGCCGGTCTTCCCGGCGACGGGGGAGGGCGGGCTCGACGCGCTCGTGCTGCCCGCGCTCACGCTCGCCATCGTGCCCGCCGCCATGATCACGCAGGTGTTCTACGAGAGCCTGTCCAAGGCGCTCGCGGAGCCGTACGCCACGACCGCGGTGATGAAAGGCGCGAGCAGGCTGCGCGTCCTGCTGCGCCACGGGCTGCGCAACTCCCTGGTGCCGGTCGTCACGCTCGCAGGGGTGGTCGCCGGCTACCTGCTCGTCGGGTCCGTCGTCGTGGAGACCGTCTTCTCGCGGCCCGGCATCGGAGTCGTCACCGTCACGGCCGTCCGGATGGTGGATCTCGCGGTGATCTCCGGGCTCGTGCTGTTCAGCGCGGTCGTCTTCGTCGTCGTCAACCTCGTCGTCGACCTGCTGTGCCCGGTGATCGACCCGCGGCTGCGTCAGGGTGGAGGGACCGCGTGACGGCGCTCGGCGGCGGCCACGTCCACGGCGAGGACGGGATCGGCCCGAAGGCCGGCACCCCAGCCACGGCGCACGAGGACCGCGGCGACCGAAGCCTCCGCAGGATGCTGGTCGCGCGCCTCGACCTGGTGATCCCTGCGCTCGTGGTCCTCTTCTTCGTCCTCGTCGCGCTGTGGCCGAGCCTGATCTCGAGTCACGACCCGACGTTCGCGAGGCCGGCCGACCGGCTCCTGGCGCCGTCCGGGGAGCACTGGTTCGGCACCGACGCGATCGGACGGGACCAGTTCTCCCGCGTCGTCCACGGCACGCTGCCCTCGCTGCGCGCGGGCCTGACCGCCGTGGCGATCGGACTGATCGGCGGCGGACTCCTCGGGCTCGCGGCGGGCTTCAGCCGGGGCATCGTCGACAGCGTCATCGCGCGCGTGTGCGACGCCCTGCTCGCCATCCCCGGCCTGCTGCTCGCTCTCGCGCTCCTCGCGTCGCTCGGCACCGGCGTGACGACGGCCTCGATCGCGATCGGCATCGCCCAGATGCCGATCTTCGCTCGGGTGATGCGGGCGGAGGTCAAGCGCGTCAGCCGCATGACGTACGTCGAGGCGGCGACCGCGGCCGGCGTTCGGCCCGTGACGACCGCGCTGCGACACGTCCTGCCGAACGCATGGGGCCCGATCCTGGCCCTCGCCGCACTCGAGTGCGGTCAGGCGATCCTCATCATCAGCGCCCTGAGCTACCTCGGGTTCGGAGAGCCGCCACCGGCGCCGGAATGGGGAGCGCTGATCGCGGCAGGCCAGGCATATCTGGCGACCGCCTGGTGGCTTGCCGTCCTTCCGGGCGTGGTGCTCGCCGTCATGGTGCTCGCGATCAATCGGCTGGGGCACGCCGCGCGGCGGATCGAACCGTGAACCCGATCCCAGCAGTCGACGACCAGCCCGCCGGAATGGATCGAGGCATGAACGATGTGAGCGTGGGCGTCCAGGACCTCTCGGTGTCCTACGAGGTCGGCGGTCGCCGTGTCCGCGCGGTCGACCACATGAGCGCGGACTTCGCCCGCGGCTGCGTCACCGCCGTGGTCGGCGAGTCCGGTTCGGGCAAGAGCACGCTCGCGCGCGCCATCGCCGGGATCCTGCCGTCGACCGCCCGGGTGACGTCCGGCAAGGTCATGCTCGGAGACGTCGACCTGACCAAACTGCGCGAACGACAGTGGCGCGCCATCCGGGGCCGCCGGATCGGGTTCGTCCCCCAGGACCCGACGACCAGCTTGAACCCGGCGCAGCGCGTCGAGGTCCAGGTCGGCGAGGCCGTGCGGCTGCATCAGGCGCTGCGTGGGCAGCCGCTTCGAGAGCGTGTGCTGGAACTGCTCGCGGACGCCGGGCTGTCCGATGCCGAGCGGGTCAGCCGGAGCTACCCGCACGAGCTGTCCGGCGGCATGCGCCAACGCGTGCTGATCGCGATCGCGTTCGCGGCGGACCCGGAGCTGGTGATCGCCGACGAGCCCACCAGCGCGCTCGACGTCACGATCGCCGCACGGGTGCTCGACCACCTGACGAACGTCGTGGCGGAGCGGGGGACCACGCTCGTCATCATCACGCACGACCTCGCTCTGGCGACGCATCGGGCGGATCACGTCGCCGTGGTCCATGGCGGCCAGGTCGTCGAAGCGGGCTCCGCCTCCGACGTCATGCGCCGGTCCCGGCACGAGCACACCCGTCGGCTCGTCGCCTCGACGCCGGCGCTGCATACCACCCGCCGCCAGGAGGCCCCTGCCTCCCACGCCGAGCCGCACAAGACGCTCGTACGGTTGCAGGGCATCTCGAAGGAGTTCCACGTCGGCGGGCACGGCGCTCCTCCGGTGCCCGCGGTGGTCGACGTGTCGCTGCAGGTGAGCTCGGGGCGTACCTATGCACTGATCGGCGAATCGGGTTCCGGGAAGTCGACCACGGCGCGCATCGTCCTCGGCCTCGAGCGCGCCGATCGCGGGACCGTGGAGCTGTTCGGCCAGGATCTCGGCACGATCAACCGGCGCGCCATGCGGGAGCTGCGCCGGCGGGTGCAGGTGATCTACCAGAGCCCGTATGCGTCGCTCGACCCCCGCATGTCGGTTCGCCAGAGCGTCGGTGAGCCGCTTCGCGCGCACCGGCTGGGGAACCGCCGTGAGCGTGACGCCCGGGTGCTCGAGCTGCTCGAGCAGGTTCGGCTGCCCGCGTCGTATGCTCGCCGGAAACCGTCCGAGCTCTCGGGCGGCCAGTGTCAGCGCGTCGCGATCGCCCGCGCGCTGGCGCTGTCACCCGAGCTGATCGTGTGCGACGAGCCGGTCTCGGCGCTCGACGCGTCGGTTCAGGCCCAGGTCCTCGATCTGCTGACCGAGATCCAGCAGCGCCTCGGCGTTGCGTACCTGTTCATCTCGCATGACCTCGCAGTCGTTCGCGACATCGCCCATGAGGTCGCAGTGATGCAGCAGGGCCGGCTGGTCGAGCGCGGAACCGTCGACGAGATCTTCGATCGACCCAAGGAGCACTTCACCGCGCAGCTGCTCGAGGCAAGTCTCCGGCACACCCAAGGGGTCGCGTGACAGCAGGACGGCGCTCGACGGCCCACACGCCGGCGTGACCCACGCCGACTACCGTCAGGGATGTGACCAAGACCCGCCGCTCCTTGCGCTCCGACGCGCGCCGCAACCGTGAGCGGATCATGGCGTCGGCGCGCGACCTCTTCGCCAGGATGGGGCCCGAGGTCCAAATGGAGGAGATCGCCGCTCACTCCGGCCTGGGCGTCGGCACGCTCTACCGGCATTTCCCGAACAAGGAGGCGCTCCTGATCGCGATCGTCCGCGAGCGCTGGCTGGTCATGTCGGAGGTCGCGCGAGCCGCGGAGGCGATCGACGACCCGGCCGAGGCACTGGAGACGGTCCTGCGCAGCTATCTGGAGGCGGTCGACGGCGACGCCGGCTTCCAGTTCGCGATGCTGGGGTCCAAGCAGCTGGAGTGGGAGGACGCCGAGCGGGAGAAGAGCGAGTTCTCCGACAGCGTCAGGCGGATCATCGACCGCGCCGTGAGCGCAGGAGCGGTGCGTGAGGACCTCACGTTCGACGACTTCCCGATGCTGACCACCGGGGTCATGGCCACCATGTACTTCAAGCCAGGCAAGAACCCGGATTGGCGTCGTCACCTCGAGCTGCTGCTCCGGGGCACGCTGAGCTGACAGAGGAAGCCCCGCATGGTCAGGGCGGGATCGCCGGCGCAGAGCGTTGGCTCGAGACCACCCTGGGGTGTCACGCTGTCATGCCGTCGACAACCTGTCGCTGATGTCGATGGCCCGGTGGCGGTCGTCGGAGATCTACGAGGAGGTCTTCGCGCTGCACCGGCTCACCAGCTGGTGTATGCACCGGTGGTCGTCGACGACCGCGTCGTCGCCACGTTGAACCTCGGTCGCGACGATGCCGGCGGCGCCTTCGGCCCCGGTGAGCTGCAGCGGGCCGAGGCGCTGGCCGCGCTGCTCGGCGCGGTCCTCGCCTCGATCCGCCGGGCCGACACCCTCGCCCGCCGCGCCGACCAGCTCGCCGCGGGCGATCGACCTCTGCGACGAGGCGATGGTGGTCAGCGACCTGCAGGAGGGCGACCGGCACGTGGGGGATCCTCGGGCAGATCTACGTCCCCAAGCAGCTGTCGGCGGAGTCCTTCGCCTGGCACGCCACGCTGCCGCCGGGCACGTTCGTGCCGCCGCACATCCACCCGACCCAGGACGAGTACCTGTACCTCCTCGACGGCACGCTCGACCTCTGGCTGGACGGCGAGTCCTCGGCGGCGACCCCCGGCGACGTCGTCCGCCTGGCCCGCGGCATCCCGCACGGCATCTACAACAACTCGTCGGCGGACGCCAAGGCGCTGTTCTGGGTGGCGCCGACGCGCTCGCTCTTCGAGCTGTTCGTCGGCATCGACGCGCTGGAGCCGCAGACCGGGGAGGCGGTGGCCGCCCTGTCGGCCCGCCACGAGGTGGAGTTCCTGCTGCCGTCCGCGTGACGTGCGAGCGCCCGCTGTCGCCGCGAGGCATCGGTGTCTCGGGCGCGGTAGAGTGCCGCGCCCGAAACTGGTCGACGCGGGGGCGGGCATGACAAGGACGGGCATGGTCTCACGAGGGCGGATCGCGGTGGCGGCGTGCGCCGCGCTGCTGCTGGTCCCGTCGGCGGCGACCGCGGCCAAGCCGCATGAGCATGCGAAGGCGAAGCAGTCCGTCCCCGGTGCACCCGACGTGCGGCTCGGACCGGCGGGATCGGCGTTCTACGAGCCGCCGGCGAAGCTGCCGGCCGGCAAGCACGGCACGCTGATCTGGGCGCGGCCGATCCAGGCGCCGCGGGGCGCGGACGCCTGGCGGATCCTGTACAAGTCCGCGCTCCACGACGGCACGCCGGTCGCCGTGTCGGGCTTCGTGGTCGCGCCCGAGGGCCGCGCGCCCAAGGGCGGCCGCCCGGTCGTCGCCTGGGCGCACGGGACGGAGGGCATCGGGCGCAACTGCGCGCCGTCGCTGGCGCCGCGCCCGGCGCGCGACCTCGTCGACTACTTCACGTACGGGAGCACCTTCCAGCAGGACGTCGGCGTCCCGGCGCTCACCGAGCTGCTGCAGGCCGGCTACGTCGTGGCCGCCACCGACTACCAGGGCCTGGGCACGCCGGGCGCTGCCCAGTACGCGGTCTCCAGCGCGCAGGCCAAGAACGTCTACGACTCGGTGCTGGCCGCGCAGGCGCTGAAGCCGACGGGCGCCGGCGATCGCGTCGTGGCGTTCGGCTGGTCGCAGGGCGGCGGCGCCGCGATCTGGGCCGGCCAGGCGCCCGGGTACGCGCGCTCCCTGCAGCTGCTGGGGGTCGCCGCGCTGGCCCCGGAGAGCGACACCGGCCCCCAGGCGGCCGGCCAGGTCCCGCCCGGGCCGGTCACCGCGACCTCGCCCGCGCACGCCGCCGCGATCCGCCTCAACCTCTACCGCGGCTTCGCGGCCACGTATCCCGAGCTGAACGTGGCCGACGTGGTCGCCCCCGCCGGCATGAGCGCCTACGCGGGCGCCGGCGTGCAGTGCATCAACCACCTCGCCTACGTCATCAACACGAACGTCACGGATCTCGCGGCGCTCTTCCAGCCGACCACCCCGGGCGACTGGCAGCGCCGCTTCGACGAGAACACCGCCGGGCTCGTCCCCTCGACGGCGCCGGTCCTGGTCATGCAGGGCACGGCCGACACCGTGATCAACCCCAACTCGACCGCGCAGTACGTCCAGCGCGCCTGCGGCTTCGGCCGGCCCGTGCAGTTCACGACCTACGACGGGGCGACCCACCAGACGATCCCGTCCCGGGCGCAGAGCGAGTACCTGAGCTGGATCGCCGACCGGTTCGCCGGCCGGCCGGCGCCGTCCACCTGCCCGGCGTCCGGGTAGCGCGCCGGCCGCCCGCGGCGGGGCCGGGCCCCGGCGGTCGCCGCTCGGCCGGCGGCCGGCGATGGCGCGCGTCGAGGCGGCGGGCGGGGCGCGCGCCGCGCCGGCGCGAGCCCGGATCCTTCGCTGAGCGACGGACAGGATCTGCCGCCCCTGGTGCACGGGGTGTCCGGCGCTCAGCGATGGTCAGCACCGGCTCTCGTCGTCGCCGAGGGCCGTTGGTTTCATGGCGCCGTGCTCAGCCGATCCGCCCGCCGCCCGTCGCCGTCGCGCCCCGCGCGGCCGCCCCGCGCCGCCTTGACCCGGCCAGCGCGGCGCTCCAAGACGGCACTCGTGCTCCCCGCTGCGCCGGTCCCGACGAGCGTCCCGATCGACGGTGTCGACTGACGCCGGCCACGTCGCGCGCACGCTGCGGGCGATCGAGCTGCTGGCCTTCGCGCCGTGCTCGGCGCCCCGGCTCGCCGCCGCGCTGGACGCCGATCCGCGCACGGTCCGCCGGCTGCTGGGCCGCCTCGAGCGGGAGGGCTACGTCACCTGCAGCCAGGACGCGCGGCGCGTCTATCGGCCGACGTTCCGGCTGGTCGCCCTGGCCGGGCAGGTCGTCGAGCGCTCGCCGCTGGCGCGCCGGGCCCGCGCCCACGTGACGCTGCTGCACGCGCAGACGGGCGTGGCGGCGCACCTCGTCGTGCCGAGCTACGACGCGGTGCTGTGCCTCGTGCACCAGGCGGCGCCGGCGGCCGACGACGCGCGCCCGCGGCTGCGCGAGCTGGTGCCCGCGCACTGCTCGGCGGGCGGGAAGGCGCTGCTGGCCTGGCGCGAGCGGTGGCGGGAGAGCCTCCTCGCCGCGCCGCTGGAGCGCCGGACCGAGCGGACGATCGTCGATCCGGCGACGCTGCGCCGCCAGCTCGCGGCCGTCCGCGCGGCGGGCTCGGCGACCGAGGACGAGGAGCTCGAGGCCGGCGTGCGTGCGGTGGCCGCGCCGGTGGTCGCGCACGGCGAGGTGGTCGCCGCCCTGACGGCCTCCGGCCGCGACCTCGACCTCGCCGCGGTCGCGCCGCGCGTCGTCGCCCTCGCCGGCCAGCTCAGCGAGGAGCTGCGCGACGGGGGTGCGTCGAGCGCGCGGCGCGCCGCGCACGGGAGCGACGGGCGGTGACGCGCGGCGCGCCGCGCTACCGCCTGCGCGGGACGCTGGAGCCGTTCCACGCCCCCGACGGCGACGTCTACCTGCTGCGCGGCGGCGCCGGCCCCGAGCACGCGATCCGCGCGCCGAGCGAGGAGGACCGCGCGCTCCTGCGCGCGCTGGACGGCGACGGGGTCGTCGCCGCGCCGGGGTCGCCGGAGGCGGCGCGCCTGGCGCCGCTGCTGGAGGCGGGGGTCGTCGTCGCGGCGGCGGACGCCGGGGCGCTCGGCGCCGTCGACGCCCAGCGATTCGCGCGGCAGCTGCCCTACCTCGAGGACTTCGGCGATCCGATCGCGGCGCAGCGGGCGCTGCGCGCGAGCACGGTCGGCGTCCTCGGCTGCGGCGGGCTGGGGACGTGGGCGCTCGGCGCGCTGGCCAGCGCCGGCGTCGGGCGGTTCGTGCTCGTCGACGACGACGCCGTCGAGCTGAGCAACCTCAACCGCCAGGTCCTGTACCGCGCCGGTGACGTGGGGGCGCCGAAGGTCGAGCGCGCCGCGGCGTGGGTCGCGGCGTTCGATCCGGCGATCGAGGTGGCGACCCATCGCCGCCGGGTCCGCGGCCTCGACGACCTGGCGCCGGTCGCCGGCTGCGACGCGCTGCTGCTCACCGCCGACTGGCCGCCGTACGACCTCGCCCGCTGGGTCAACGAGGCGTGCCTGGAGCATGGCGTCCCGTTCATCAGCGCGGGCCAGCAGCCGCCGCTCGTGCGGATCGGGCCGACGCACCTCCCCGGCCGCGGGGCGTGCCTGGCCTGCCACGAGCAGCAGTCGCGGCGGGCGTTCCCGCTGTACGACACGCTGGCCGAGCAGCGGCGGCGCGCGCCTCGCGCGGCGACCACGCTGGGGCCCGCCTCGGCGCTCATCGGCTCGCTCCTCGCGCTCGAGGTCATGCACCTCCTGCTGGGGTGGTGGCCGCTGGCGACCCATGACCGGGCGCTGCTCATCGACGGGCGGACGCTGGAGCAGCGCTGGGAGTGGATCGAGCGCGATCCCGACTGCCCGAGCTGCGCGCAGGCGGCGGGGTCGGGGTGATCGCCGACGGCGCGAGCCGGACGCTGCGGGCGTCGCTGGAGCGCATCGTCGCGGCGGGGACGCGGCAGCGGGCCGCGGCCGCCCGCGCGCTCGGGCTGCTGGACAGCGACGTCCTCGCGCTGCAGCACCTCGTGCGCGCCCGCGAGCTGTCCCCGGGCGCGCTCGCCGCACGGATGCCGCTCTCGCCGGCCGGCACCGCGGCGGTGATCGACCGGCTGCAGCGGGCCGGCCTGCTCACCCGCGAGCGCCACCCCCGCGACGGCCGGCGCGCGGTGCTGCGGCCGACCGCGGCTGCGAGCGCCCGCCTCGACGAGGTCCTCCACCCGCTGTCGGCCGACCTCGACGCCTGGGCGTCCGGCCTCCCGGCCAGCGAGCAGGCCTGCGCCGAGCGCGTCCTGGCCCAGCTCGCGGAGCTCGGCGAGCGCCACGCCGAGCGGCTGGCGCGGACCGCGCAGGACGCGGCGCGCGCCGCGGAGGCCCTGCCGTCCCCGGTGGTGTGGGGGTAGTGGCCCGTCCCGTCCCCATCGCCTACGACCCCGACCTGGGTCAGTGGATCGTGTGCACCTACGACGACGTCCGCGCCCTGCTGGTCGACGACCGCCTGACCCCGGATCGCCTGCACGGCTTCGCCGAGCGGGCCCCGGCGGAGGCGGTCGCCGCGGTGCGCCGGCATGCCCCGTGGCTGCTCGCGAGCGCGCAGCCCGGCTACGCGTGGATCGGGCCGGTCGTGCACGCGGGGCTGCGGGCGGCGGGCACCGCGGCCTTCCGGGCGTCGATCGCCACCGCGTCGGAGGAGCTCCTCGGCGAGCTGGCACGGCGCGAGCGCTTCGAGCTCGTCGGCGACTACGCGTCGGCGCTGAGCGGGCGGATGCTGGCCGGGTTCCTCGGCGTCGACGCCGCGGAGGGCGAGCGCCTGCTCGGCTGGGGCCGGGACGTCGTGGCGTGCTTCGGCAAGCCTGAGATCACCGTGGCCGGCGCCGAGCGGATGGCCCGCAGCGCGGCCGCGGTGGTGACCTGCGTCGACCGGCTGCTCGACGCCGGCGGCGGCCAGCCGCGCTTCCTCGAGCTCGTGCGCGAGGAGGCGGCGCGGCGGCGCCGGACGCTGGACGAGGGGACGCTGGCCAGCATCGCGCTGCCGCTCGTCACCGGCCACGTCGATCTCGCGAGCCTGGTCGCGGTGACGATCTGGCTGCTGCTGGCCCACCCGGACCAGCGCGCCCGCCTCGAGCAGGACCCCGGGCTGCTCGGCGCCGCGGTGGACGAGGCGCTGCGCGTCGGCGCCCCGGTCGCGCGCGTGCCCCGGACCGCGCTGGCCCCGGTCGCCGTGCGCGGGCGGGTGATCCAGCCCGGGCAGCGGGTGCAGCTCAGCCTCGCCGCGGCCAACCGTGACCCGACCCGCTTCCCCGACCCCGACCGCTTCGACATCGCCCGGCCGCCGACCCGGTCGCTCGGCTTCGGCCACGGCGCCCGCAGCTGCATCGCCGCCCGGCTGTCCCGGACCCATGCCGCGACGGCGGTGGACGCCTTCCTGCGCCACGTCCCCCGCCTCGTGTCGGACCCCGAGCGCGGCGTGACGCTGCGGGAGGTCGGGGGCGAGCAGGCGCTCGAGGCGGTGGGGGTTCGCGTGGGGAGCGGGTAGGCGATCAGCGCAAGATCTTCTCCATCGCCTTCCCCTTCGCCAACTCATCGATGAGCTTGTCCAGGGAGCGAATCTCCCGCATCGTCGGTTCTTCGATGTCTTCTACCCGGACACCACACACCACGCCTTTGATCAAGGCCCGCGAAGGATTCAGGTGAGGAGCTTTCGCGAAGAAGGTCTCGAAGTCCGTTTGCGTTTCCAGTTGGGCTGCTAGCTCCTCCTGGCTGTATCCGGTCAACCAGCAGATGATCTCGTCGACCTCGGCTTTCGTGCGGCCCTTCTTCTCTGCCTTGGCGAGATAGTGGGGGTAGACACTTGCGAAGCTCGTGGTGTAGATGCGGGGTTTGGTCACACTGCCTTCTTCCTCGGTTGCTCGGTCAAGCGACGTGTGGCGGGTGTCAGTCAGTGTCTCGTGCGCTTGCCTCGGGCGCCGCTCGCGGCAGCCGATCAGCGCCGTCGTGCAGGGACGCTGCGCGCCGGCGGCGAGACACGGGTGTCGGCGTCGCGGCTGGCGAGCTGTCGCTCGAGTGCCGTGAACGCGTCGATGAGGTCGGCGGCCTCGAAGCCGCGGTTGCGTTTGCCGATCGTCGTCTGCTTGAGGACGCCGCTGCGCTGGAGGTGGGCGATGGCCTCATTGGTCGCCTGCACGCTGCGGTCGATCAGCGCGGCGGCACGCTGCACCGTGACCAGCGGCGCCCCGGGCAGCGCCTCGATCAACCGCAACACGGCGGAGTCCGAGCGGACCTTGCCGACGGCCTCGCGCCAGCGCGCCTGGATGTCCTGGACCTGCTGCTCGTAGTCGTGGGCGTCGTCGACCGCGCGCGTCATCGCAGCGGCGAACAGCGCGATCCAGTGGTTGAGGCCGTCAACCGCATCCGCGGCGTCCGGCTCGCTGCGCGAGCGCGTGGCGGTCAGCCCGGCGATGTAGGCATCGGACCACGTCGCGAGCACGAGCGACACCGGCGGCACGACGACCGGCGCCAGTCCGCGGCGCTTGAGCAGGACGTGCACGAGCGCGCGGCCGGTGCGGCCGTTGCCGTCGGCGAAGGGGTGGATCGTCTCGAACTGCGCGTGTGCGATCGCTGCCTGCGCGACCGCCGGCAACGCGTCCTCGTTGCAGAACACGCATAGGTCCACGAGCAGCTGCTCGACACGATCCGGGGGCGGCGGGACGAACGCGGCCGAGCACGGGTTGTAGGAGCTGCCGCCGATCCAGTGCTGCTCGGTTCGCACGTGGCCGCCGACACGCTCGAGCCGGGTGCCGACCATCAGCCGTCGATGGATCTCGAGCAGGTGGTCGACCGTGACCTCGTCGGCTTCGGCGATGGTCTCGGTGGCCCAGCGCATCGCCTCGACGTTGTTGAGGACCTCGGTCGCCGTCACGTCGCGCGGGTCATCGCCAAGCCCGAGCGCGAGTTGCGCCTTCAGCAGCCGCCGGCTTCCGACCTCGAGCCCCTCGATGCGTGACGACGCCACGGCCTCGGCGCGTAGCAGCAAGCGCGCGACGGCTTCGGCGTCGGCCAGCGACCGCGCTTCGCGTTGCAAGCGCGCGACAGCACGCTCCGCGTCGGCGACGTCGGCAGCTGTGTCTCCGTAGAGCGTGAACGTGCGCCCGGCGAGGTGGTCGGGGACGTAGGCTTCATAGTCACATCCCTGGCGAGCACGGCGGGGCAGGTCAGAATCCGCCCCGACCGGGTCCCAGCGAGCCTTGACCACCTCCGGCACTTGATCAAGGTTAGCTCACAACCTTGAATAAGGCGAGCGGTGGTTCAGGGCGTCAGTGCGCCTTCTTGCCGCCGCGCGTCAGATCGCCGCAGGCGATGATGGTGCCCGCGGGCAGGCCGTTGGTGGGCATGGCCACGTGCACGTTGACCGAGTAGCGCTTGGCGGGGTCGGCGTCGAACGTCGCGGACCTGGCCCTCGTGTTGGCGTTGCCCGAGCCGTTGGTCGTGAGCGTGCCGTTCCCGCCCGACTGCGTCCGGTACGTCCAGCCCGCGACCGGCGCGCCGGGAGCGGCGCACGTGCCCTCGTGCACGTGCCACAGGTACGTCGTCCGCGGCTGCAGGTGCCGCACGTGCAGGCTGGCCTTGTTGTTCCGGCGGCCGTCGACCAGCTGCGCCTTCCCGACGACGTCCGCGACGCCGGCGGTGGTGGCGGCCGGGTTGATGGCGGACAGCGTCGCTCGGTACGTCTTCGCGGAGCGGCCCGCATCGGCGCTCGCCACGCCGGCGACGCCCGTGGCGGCCAGCGCCGCCATCGCGGCCATGGTGATTCGACGTGTCACGAGTCCCCTCCTCTCAATGGATCCATGGGTTCGAACACGCGCGGGCGGTCAACGTCACGAGAGCACCGATGTCAGATGCCGGACGGAGCGGTCTGAAGGCCGCGGCCGGCGGAGCCGTCGGGTGAGCGACCTGGTGGCTACGTCGTGGGCGCGCCGCCGACTGGCCCGCCCATCCCTCCGGTCCTCTGGCCCAGCGAGCTGCTCGCGTCGAGGCCGGCCTCGTCGTCGACGCCGACGCGGAGCCGCTCGACCAGCTCGCCACCGAGCCACCCTGCGATGACGGCGACCCCGGCGCCGGCGAACGAGAGCACGAACGCAATCGTGCCGGGATCTGCGACATCGCCGCGGCGGACCAGCCAGCTGATCGCGAACAGCGCGACGACGGTGACGTTGCCGAGCCCATGCACGAGCCCGATCGTCTTCGCGCGGGTCCCCGACGGGATCGCGAACCAGTCGATCCAGCCGAAGGGCGCCGCGAGCAGCCCGGCGATCACGCCGGCGGCGATCATCCGGTAGCTGGTCTGCAACCAGACGTCGCTGCCGCCGAACAGATGGATGAGGTCGAAGACGACGGCGGTCGCCAGCAAGCCGAGGGGAAACGGGATCAGCATCGGGTGTGGGGCGTGGCCGAAGACCTTGATCCTGCTCTGCATCGCGACTCCCTGATGACTTCGCGGGTTCAGGTCGCTCCTACCCGCGTCCCGCCGAGCCCAACGCGTCATGCCTGCTGAGCCCGCCGCTTCGTTCAGTGCCGGACGGAACGCGCGCCTGGCATGAGCCTGGTGGGAGATGGCTCGGCGTCGATCGGCAGCTTGATCGCGGCTGCGTCGATGAGCTCGCTGATGTCACGGTGGTACCCGAGGCCGGATCGTTCCCAGGCGGCGTGGAAGTCCTCGACGTGGCGGCGGGCGATCAGCGCCGCGAGCTCGGCATCGCCGCTGACGATCTCGTCGTAGAGCCGCTCGTGGAACGCCGTGGCGGCCTGCGTCGCGCGCTCGTTGTCGACGAGCTGGAAGACGGTGGGGGTCAGGACCTGCCCGAGCGTGGCGCGGGCGAGCACGAGCGGAGCGTTCGCGCTGGCCTCGGCGATGGCGACGTGGAACTCCTCGTCCAGCCGGCACCACGCCGGGAAGTCGCGGGCGTGCGCGTGCTGGGCGTCGAGGATCCTGCGCAGCGTCTGGAGATCGTCGTCCTCGCGGCGTGCGGCGGCGAGGGCGGCCAGCTGCGGCTCGAGGAGCAGCAGCGCCTCGTGCAGCGCCGCGAACGTGACCGTCCGTCGCCGCAGCGCGTGCGACATCGCCCGCACCGCGGGCGCGTCCGTCTGGGCCCGCACGACGAGGATCCGCGGGCTCGCGCGCTCCACGAAGCCGGACTCCTGGAGCAGGCGCAGCGCTTCGCGCACGGTGGAGCGGCTGACGCCCGCTTCCCTGGCCAGGACGGCCTCCGAGGGCAGGCGCTCGCCGTCCTTGAGATCCCCGGCGAGGATCGACTCGCGGATCGAGTCGGCCAGGCGCTCGTAGACGCGTCGTCCGCTGCTCGAGTCCGGGGAGGCGGCCATCGCGCCGAGGATAGGCTGCCCGCCGGGTCTCACGGGGCCCGCCGGTCTCCCTCAGCCTTCTTCGACGAGCGCAGCGCAGCGTGCCGCGATCGCGTCCCGTCCGGGCATGAGCACGCGCTCGAGGTCCGGGCTGAACGGCATCGGCACCGGCGGGGCACCGAGGCGCTTGACGGGGGCGCGGAGCAGGTCGAAGAGCTCCTCCCCGATCCGCGCGGCGAGCTCCGCGCCCGCGCCGAAGTCCTGGACGGCCTCGTGGACGATCAGGACGCGGCCGGTTCGCGAGGCCGACTCCAGGACCGTGTCCAGGTCCAGGGGGACGAGCGACCGCAGGTCGATCACCTCCATCGAGGCCTCGCTCGCCTCGGCGGCGGCCACGCACTCGCGCAGCATCTGGCCCCACGTCACGACGGTCACGTCGTCTCCGCCGCGAGCGACCCGCGCCTTGCCGAGTGGCAGCGGGTCCTCGTCGAGGACGCCGCTCATGCCGTAGAGCCGGCGGTTCTCCACGTAGATCACCGGGTTGGGGTCGGCGACGGCTGCGCGCATGAGGTCGCGGGCGTCGGTCACCGTGGCCGGCAGCACGACCTTGAGTCCGGGGATGTGGGCGAGCATGGCCTCGAGGCTCTGCGAGTGCTGGGCGCCCGCCGCGCGCCCCGCGCCGGTCTGCGTGCGAATGACCATGGGGATCTCCAACGCCCCGGCGCTCATGTAGTGCAGCTTGGCCGCCTGGTTGAGGATCGGATCGAGGCAGACGCCGACGAAGTCCATGAACATGACCTCGACGATCGGGCGCAGGCCCGTCATCGCGGCACCGACCGCGGCGCCGACGTAGCCCATCTCGCTGATCGGCGTGTCGAGGATGCGCGCGGAGCCGAACTGCTCGTGCAGCCCGCGCGTGACGGTGAAGATGCCGCCGCCGGCGCCCACGTCGATGCCCATGAGCACGACGCGGTCGTCGGCCTCGAGCGCCTCCGCGAGTCCGCGGTTGATCGCGGCGGCGTACCGGATCGTCGCCTGCTCAGTCGACGAAGACATGGGTGTAGGCCTCCTGAGGGTCGGGCAGCGGCGCGGTCCGTGCGGTGGCGACGGCGGTCTCGATGCGCGCCGCTGCCGCCGCGCGCATCTCCTCGAGCTCGTCCGCGGTCATGCCGTCGGCGGCGAGTGCCGCCTCGGTGACGACGAGCGGATCCCGGTTGCGCCACGCCTGCGCCTCGTCTTCGGGCTTGTACGGCTGGCTGTCGCCCTCGTAGTGGCCGTGCCAGCGGTACGTCGCCGCCTCGATCAGCACCGGGCCCTCGCCCGCGCGGCAGCGCGCGACCGCCGCGACGGCGGCCTCGTGCACGGCGCGGACGTCGTTGCCGTCGACGCCGACCGCGTCGATGCCGTACGAGGCGGCCCGCTGGGTGACCTCTGGAACGCGCGCCATGGTGGAGCTGTCGGTGAACTCGGCGTACCGGTTGTTCTCGCAGACGAAGAGGACCGGGAGGTCCCAGATCGCCGCCAGGTTGACCGCCTCGTGGAAGGCGCCCTGGTTCACGGCGCCCTCGCCGAAGAAGGCGACCGCCACGCGGCCTTGGCCGAGCGTCTTGCTGGCCAGGGCGGCTCCCGTGGCGAGCGGGATGCCAGCTCCGACGATGGCGTTCGCTCCGAGGATGCCGACGGCCGGATCGGCGACGTGCATCGAGCCGCCCTTGCCATGGCAGAGCCCCGTCGCGCGGCCGAAGAGCTCGGCCATCATCCCGTCGAGGTCGGCGCCCTTGGCCAGCACGTGCCCGTGCCCGCGGTGCGTCGTGGTCAGGTAGTCGTCGCGCGCGAGCGCGCAGCAGATGCCGGCCGCGACGGCCTCCTGGCCGAGCGAGGTGTGCACGAACCCGGGGATGTCGCCGTCGCGGTAGAGCGCGGCGACCTGCGTCTCGAAGGCGCGGATCAATGACATCACGGCATAGAGGTCGCGGAGCGGCACCGGCGTCGCTCCGATCGGCGATGTGGGGGCGGCGTTCATCGCGCAGTGCCTTTCAGACGGACAATAACGACGATCGTGACTTGAAATCGCCGCGAAACTGATGTTACGGTCCGACTATCGTGTGTGCAACCCCTCCGAAGGCGGCAGCGTGATCGACGACGTCCTCCTGCCGCAGATGGGCCTCGAGGTCAACGAGGCGACCGTGCTCGATCTCCTCGTCGCCGTTGGCGAGGAGATCGCGGAAGGCGCGGCGCTCATGGAGCTCGAGACCGACAAGGCGACGACCGAGCTCCCGGCGCCGCGCGCCGGCTTCGTCGTCGCGCTCGAGGTCACGGCGGGGGACACCGTGCCCGTCGGCGCCGTGCTGGCGCGCATCGCCGACGCGCCGGACGAGCGCCCCGGCGAGCGTCGCGAGCCGGTCGCGGCGCCGGCCGTCGCCCGCGGGTCCGAGGCGACGCCCGTGTCGCCGCGGGTCCCGGCGGGCCGTAACGGCGCCCGGTTGCGCGCCGCGCCCGTGGCGCGTCGCGCCGCCGCGAAGCTCGGCGTCGCGCTGGAAGCAGTCACGGGCACCGGGCCACGCGGACGGATCACCCTGGGCGACGTCGAAGCGGCCGCGGCCGGCGCCGGGGCGTCGCCTCGTGACGCCGGCGCCGCACGGCGGTCCGACGCCGCCGCGCCGGCGGCGATGAGTCGCCTCCGGCGGGCGATCGCCCGGCGGATGTCCGCAAGCCAGCTGATCCCGCAGTACCGGCTCGACCGCGACGTCGACGTCTCGCATCTCCTTGCGGAGAAGGAGGCCCGGGCCGCAGCCGGTGGTGCGGGGCCCAAGGTCGGCCTGAACGACCTCCTGATGCAGGCGATCGCCGCGATGATCGTCCGCCATCCGGATCTGGCCAGCGTCTACGAGGACGAGCCCGAGCCGCATCTGCGCCGCCACGACGGCGTGGGGGTCGGCCTCGCTGTGGCCACCGATCGCGGACTGGTGGTGCCGGTCATCCGCGGCGTCGAGTCGATCGGGCTCCGGGAGGTCGCGGCGCAGCGTCAGCGGCTCGTCGCGGCCGCCCGGACGGGGCGCCTGGAGCCGCACGAGATGGGCGGCGCCGTGATCACCCTCTCGAACCTCGGGTCGTTCGGCGTCGACCGGTTCAACGCGATGCTCAACCCGGGCGAGAGCGCCATCGTCGCCGTGGGCCGCACGATCGACCGCGTGGTGGCCCGCGGGCGCGCGATCACCGTCGTGCCGACGATGACCGTGACGATGAGCTTCGACCACCGCGCGATCGACGGAGCCGTCGGCGGCGCCGCGCTCGGCGGGCTCGCCGAGCTCCTGGAGGGCGGCATGACATGGCGTCCGTGAGCCGCCCTCGCAACGTCCTGGTGGTCGGCGGCGGGTCGGGCATCGGTGCGGCGTGCGTCGGGCGTCTGGCGGCCGACGGATGGGCGGTGTCCGTCGCGGACCTGCGACCGCCGTCCGGCGACGCGGCCGTGACCGCGTCCGCGGCCGTCGACGTCCGCGATGCCGACGCCATGGTGCGCGCCGTGGACGACGTCATGGGCCGCGAGCCGCTGCACGGCCTCGTCTACGCCGCCGGCGTCGGGCGGGTCGCGCCGATCGCCGACATCACGCCCGAGCAGTGGCGCCTCGTCCTCGACGTCAACCTCACCGGAGCGTTCCACGCCGCGCGTGCCGCCCTGCCGCACATGCCGTCCGGCGGGTCGTTCGTGCTCATCTCCTCGATCGACAGCCAGGCGCCGGTGTCCGGCCTCGGCCACTACTGCGCCGCGAAGGCGGGCGTCGACGCGCTCAGCCGGTCGCTCGCGCTCGAGCTCGGGCCGCACGGCATCCGCAGCAACGTGGTCGCCCCCGGGCCGGTGCGCACGCCGCTCATGCATGACGTGCTCGAACGGCCCGGCATGGAGCGAGCGTTCACCAGCCGCGTGCCGCTGGGCAGGATCGCGCAGCCGCCGCAGGTCGCCGACGTCGTCGCCTTCCTGCTGTCCGCGGACGCCGACCACGTGACCGGCGCGCGCATCACCGTCGACGGCGGGATGAGCCTGCGCGAGCACCCCTCGATGCTGTCTGCCCTGGAAAGGACCACATGAACGATTCGACCTCCGTGTCTCTCGAAGCCGTGAGCGTGCAGCGCTGCGAGCAGCTGCTGCGCGAGTTGGTCTCCATCCCGAGCGTCGTCGGAGATGCCACCAGTGCGCACGGGTGGGTCACGGCGCGCCTGAAGGAGCTCGGCATGACCGTCTCCCACTACGCCGTCGAGGGGCGCAAGGCCCCGCTCGTGCTGGGCGTTCTCGAGGGCAGCGGTGACGGTCCCGGGGTGCTGTTCGATGCCCATTTCGACACCGTTCACGCCCGCCCTGAGGACTGGACGCGCGACCCGTGGGGTGCCCAGGTCGAGGACGGCGTGCTCTACGGGCGCGGATCCGTCGACAGCAAGGGCACCCACGTGGCAATGCTGGCCGCCCTCGAGGCGCTGATCGCCTCCGGCGCCGAGCGCAGCGGCCCGATCTACTTCATGTCCGACTCCGACGGCGAGGATGGGTTCCGCGGGGCGGTGCTCATGGCGGATCTGGGCATCACCGACCGCGTCGGCACCGTCTTCTCGGCCGAGGCGACGAGCAACACCGGCATCGAGATCGCCTACCCCGGGATCTCGACGTGGAAGGTGACGGCCGTGGGTCGCACCGCCCATCCGACCGAGCCCGAGAAGGGCATCAACGCGATCACGAAGATCGCCAAGCTCGTCGAGGCGGTCGATGCCGGGCGGCTGCAGACGCCGCGCGGCACCTCGAAGTGGTTCGAGCCGCGCGTCACGCTGCAGGCGATCCGCACCCTGCCCGGCGGTGGCTGGACGATCCCGGGTCGCTGCGATGCCGTGATCTCGGTGATGTCGCCAGCCGGCACGACGCTGCCCGAGGTCGAGGCCTCGATCGCCGCCTTCCTGCGGAAGCTCGAGGCGGAGGACGGCGAAGTGCGCTACGAGCTCAAGGTCCTGCCCATGGGGGCCGGCCGGCTCTGGCTGCGTCCGGGTGAGTCCGACCCGGACTCCGATGGCGTGAAGGCGATGGAGGCGGCCGTCGCCGAGGTCAGGGGAGCCCCGGGCGAGGTGCGGCACTTCAACGGCGGCTGGGTCGACGCGGTCGAGCTGATGCGGACGGGACCGGACGGCTACGGCGTTCCCACGGTCATCACCTTCGGGCCCGGCGACTTCGAGCAGGCACACCAGGTCGACGAGCACATCGTCCTCGCAGACGTGGCCGAGGCCGCGGACATCTACGCGCGCGCGACGCTGTCGCTGCTGTCCTGAGCGCCGGGCCCGGGATCGACTTCTCGCTCACCGACGCAACGCAGGCGCTGCGGGAGCGAGCCCGTGGCGCTCAGGCAGCCAGTAGGCCTTCGAGGAACATCGAGCAGAACTCGTCGGCGATCTCGTCGGGCGAGAGACGGCCGTTCGCGCGGATCCAGATGTATGCGTAGTTGTGCATGCCGAGCATGCCCTTCACGGCGATCGGGTCGATCGGGCGCAGTTCGCCGGCGGCGACCCCGTCTTCCACCACCTTGGTCCAGAGGTCTTCGATCCCGTGGCGTCGCGTGACGAGCGGAGCTTCTCTGAGGCGGGCATGTCGGCGTCGACGATGTCCTGACAAGCGGCCGTGAGCTCGTCGAGGCCGAGGCTGCTGATCTCGAAGAGCAGTTGCTCTTTGCTTCCGATGTGGTGGTAGAGCGCGCCGCGACCAAGTCCGACGGCCTGCGAGATGTCCTCGATGCCGGTGGCGTGGTAGCCCTGCTTCGCGAAGAGCCGGGCTGCCTCTCGCCGGATGGTCGTCTTCTGGTCCTTCGTCTCGTTGCGAGCCACAACACCACTGTACCGGTCGGTACGGCCGAGTCCCATGTGCTGTACCGACCGTACGGTACACTGCCAGCCGATGGCAGAGTGGGCCCACGAGGAGGGGGAGAGCAGATGACGATCACGGCATCCCGCAACTCGGCGGCGACGCACAGCATGGGAGCTCGAGGGTTCAACCACATCCGCGGCACGATGGACCTGTCTGTCGGCTACGGAATCGATGGGTCCCTGACCCAGGGTGACAGTGCCCCGGTCCGAGCCACAGTGTGAACACTTACGCGGCGTCTCTCGAGGAAGCTGGTACTGCCGGCCCGACGCGGCCGCTCAGCAGGGCAGGTGACCGGGCTGTGATCGCTCAGCGCGGGCGCGGGGCCGCGCGCTCAGTTCCCGCTCTTGAGTATGAGATGTCCCGCGGTCGACGCGGCCGGAACATCGCCGGCGACCTGTTTGACGGCGGCTCGCACGATCGCCGGATCGTGGTCGGGCGCGGCCGTGGCGAAGACCGTCAAGGCCGTACGCGACAGATGGCGCGCGAGGAGCGCTCCGGCGAGCCTGGCGTCGCGCTGCAGGCACGCGGCGACGATCTCGGCGTGCTGCGCCGCGCCGACCGACCACGACCGCGGGCCCTGGGCGATGTAGACGCGCCGATACCGCTCGCTGTGGTCGACGAACTGCTCGATCAGCCGCTTGATCCGATGTCCCGCAGGCGCGACGAGTGCCAGGTGGAACCGGCGGTGGACGACCTCCCACCCGTCCACGTCCTTGCCGGCCAGCCGCTCCATCTCGTTCAGCATCTCCTGCAACTCTTCGAGCTCCTCGTCGGTGAACCGCGGGACCGACACGGTGAGGCTCAAGCCCTCCGTCACGATCCGCGAGGCGTAGAGCTGCTCGAGGTCTTCGATGGAGAACGGCGTGACGCGCGGGCGATGGTTGATCTCTGCTTCGATCAGTCCCTCGCGCTCCAGCAGACGCAGGGCCTCACGCACGGGTCCCCGGCTCACGCCGAACTGCTTGGCTATCTGCAGTTGCGACAGCGACTTCCCGGCGGGCAGGTCGCCGCGCAGGATCGCGTCGCGCAGCGCGCGATGGATCACGACCGTGTTGTCGCGGGCGGTGCCGGGCCGCTGCGGAGGTTCGGCAGTGTCGGTCATGGGTCCTTTCGAGCGTTCTCGGTCGGCACTAGACGCCGCCGAGGGACCACTAGTGTGCTCACATTTGACCATGGTGTCAACGAATATGCGCGGCCCAGGCAACCAAGCATGGGCAAAGTGTTGACAGTTCGGCGAGCCTGTGGCATGCTGCCTGTTGCAGGTCGCGGTCGTCATTCATTCGCCGGGACCGCACCCGCTCCGCGTCGGGGCGGGCTGGAACGAGCACAACGGGTTTTCTGCGGCAACGCCTGACGGTGCCGCGAGCCGGGGGAGCACGCGGCGCGCCGCTTGCATGCGCGCGCGGGTCGCTGCCGGGTTCGACGGCCGCAGTCAGGGAGAGGAGGAGAAAAGGTGCATCGCGAGATGGCGTCCACGACCCTTCGGGTCCTGCGGCGCATGCGAACGGCGGTCGCCGTCGGGCTGTGCATTCCGGCGATCGCGGCATGCGGGTCGGGCGACTCCGCCGGCAGCGATTCGGGCAGCACAGGCTCGTCGTCGGGCTCCTCCGGCGACCAGGCGTTCCTTGCGGAGGCGAAGGCTGCGCTCGAGAAGGGCTATGCGGGCGACTTTCAAGATCCGCCGAGCGACGGTCCCAAGGCGGTGACGGGCAGGAAGGTCTGGTACCTCTCGTGCGGTCAGGCCTTCGAGGCGTGCGTTGTGAAGGCCAACGCGTTCAAGGAGGCCGGCCGAGAGCTCGGGTGGGATGTGACGATTCAGGACGGGAAGGCCGACCCGACTGCTGCGGCGGCAGTGATTCGACAAGGGATCGCCGCCAAGGTCGATGCGATCGCGGTCGACGCCTTCGATTGTCCTGGCATCAAGAGTGCGCTGCTGGATGCGAGGCGGGCGAAGGTGCCAGTGATCGGCCTTAGCTCGCTGGACTGCGACAACCCCGTCTATGAGAGCACGGACAAGCCGCTGTTCACGGCGAGCACCAAGCTCCTCGACTCGACGAATCCGGCTGAGTGGTACGCGAAGTGGGCTCGCGCTCGCGCGACCTACACGATCGCGACCACCGACGGGAAGGCGAAGGTCATCTCCATCTGGGAGAACAGCCAGGCGATCCAGCAGGCCAACGGCAAGGCCTTCGCGGACGAGATGGCGAAGTGCACGACGTGTGAGCTCGAGCGGGTACCGTTCAACTTTGCGCAAGTGCCGAACCCGGCGACGCAGCAGTGGAAGTCGGCCGTCCAGGCACATCCCACGTACGACGTGGTGGCCAACGGCATCGACGCGCTGATGTTTCTCGGCCTCCAGCCCGCCGTGACCGGCGTCGGGCGGAAGGTCCGCATCGACGGTGCCGAGCTCAACCCGGGCAACATCAAGCTCATCCGTGACGGCGTGCAGAACTCGGCCACCGCGGTCCCGTACGGGTGGTTTGCATGGGCGACGGCCGACACCATCAACCGCGTCCTGGCGGGCGACGATCCCGCCACGTTCCCCAACCAGGGGACCGGCTGGCAGTTCGTCGACCAGAAGCACAACCTGCCGGCCGGCAACGACTATGAGCCGCCGGTCGACTACAGGACCGCCTACAAGAAGATCTGGGGCGGCGACTAGCCATGAGCGCTGACCCACGCTCGAGCGGCAGCGCGCCGACCGCGATGCTCGACGCCAGTGTTGCGCTTGAGGTGCGTCACGTGTCGAAGACGTTCTCGGGCGGAAAAGCGCTCGACGACGTGAGCTTCGCGCTCGGGCGTGGCCAGGTGCACGCGCTGATCGGTGGCAACGGCTCCGGGAAGTCGACGCTGGTCAAGTGCCTGGCGGGCATCCAGCCGACCGATCCCGGCGGGGAGGTGATCGTCGGAGGCCATGCCGTCTCCGGCCACCACATCTCACCGGATTGGGCGCGCACGAACGGCCTGCGATTCGTCCATCAGGACCCCGGCACGTTCCCGACGATGACGGTCAAGGAGAACTTCGCACTCGGTCATGGATTCCCGGCCGCCGGGGGTTTGATCCGGTGGAAGGTGCTCGAGACCCGGGCGCGGGATCTGCTGGATCGCTTCAACATCGCGGCGCGGCCGGGCCAACTCCTGGGTGATCTCAGGCCGGCGGATCGGGCGATGATCGCCATTGCTCGGGCGATGCAGGACCGCTACGAAGGTCACGCGGAGGCGGTGTCGACGCTCGTGCTCGACGAGCCGACGGCGTCGCTTCCGGAGGACGAGGTGGAGCTGCTGCTCTCCGCCATCCGCGGCTATGTTGCCGACGGACTCGCGATCGTCTTCATCAGCCACCGGCTCGACGAGGTCACGGCGATCTCGGACACCGTCACGGTTTTGCGCGACGGGCGGCTGGTCGCGTCGCGATCCGCCGAGGGCCTGCGTGAGGAGGACCTGGTCCGATTCATCGTCGGTGAGGCGCTTGAAGAGCGCGTCACCGATGCCGGCGTCGACACGTTCGGTGACGTCGTCGCGTCGATGAAGCACGTGACGGCGGGGCCACTGTCCGATGTCAGCCTCGCCGTTCGCGCGGGCGAGGTGCTCGGGATCGCCGGATTGCTGGGGTCGGGTCGCACCGAGCTGTTGCAGACGCTCTTCGGGGGGCTGAAGATCGAGGCAGGCACCCTGGAGGTCGGGGGGCGCGAAGTCCGATTCAACGGGCCGCAGGATGCGATGAAGCATGGCGTCGCGTTCGTGCCGGAAGACCGTGCCGAGGCGGTCTTCGCGAGCATGACCGTGCGGGAGAACTTCTCAGCTCCGAACTTGAAGCGCTACTCGCGCGTGCTCGTGAACCGGCGTCAGGAGAAGGCGGAGGCGACAGCGTCGATGGACCGGTTCGGCGTGAAGTCGGCCGGCTACGAGATCCCGATCTCGCTGCTCTCCGGCGGCAACCAACAGAAGGTCGTTCTCGCGCGCTGGCTGAAGCGCAACCCTCAGCTGCTGCTTCTCGACGAGCCGACCCAAGGCGTCGACGTCGGTGCGCGCGCGGAGGCCTACGCCATCATTCGCGAAGCCGCCGAAAGCGGCATGGCGGTCATCATCGTGAGCTCCGACTTCGAGGAGCTCGCAGACCTCAGCGATCGCGTGCTCGTCCTCACGGATGGGCGCGTAACGGCCGAGCTCGAGGGAGCGGACGTGAGTCGCCACACCTTGACCGAGCGCGCCCATCTCGAAAAAGGACGGTCCTCGTGAGCATCGCCATCGACGAAGAACCCAACGCCATGAACCAGGTGAAGGGGACAGCTGCTCCGGTCCATCACACGGGCAAGCCGGCCGGCGGCCGACGCACCTTGCGCTTCGGCGCGCTCGCCGAGCGGTTCGGATTGCTCGTCCTGTTCGTGATCATGGCCATCGTCTTCAGCCTCCAGTTGCCGGACACCTTCGCCACGATTGCGAACTGGCGCGCGATCGCGGTGGCACAGTCCGTCTTGGCGGTGGCGGCCATGGCGCTGATGCTGCCGCTGGTCACCGGGCGGTTCGACATCTCCGTGGGCGCCAACATCGGCATCACGTCGATCGTCGCGGCAAAGGCCATGTCGAGTGCCGGCCTGCCGCTCGCCGCCGCGATCGCCCTCGCCTTGGCGGTCGGCTTGACCATCGGCGCCATCAACGGCGTGCTCGTCGCCTACCTCGGAGTGAACTCGATCATCGCGACGTTGGGCGTGAGCATCGTCCTCACCGGGCTCGTGCAAGCGTGGACGTCGGGGATTCCGGTCAGCTCGGGGCTCTCACCGGACCTGACGGATCTCAGCTCCAAGCTCGTCCTGGGGATCCCCGTGCTCTTCGTGATCATGCTCGTGATCGGGGCGGCGACCAGCGTCTTGCTCAACCACACCACCTTCGGGCGCTACATGACGGCGACAGGTGCAAACGAGGTCGCCGCACGCCTCAACGGCATGCCCACCCGGCGCATCCTGCTCGGCAGCTTCGTCGTGGCCGGCCTGCTCGCCGGCATGGCTGGTGTGCTGCAGGTGGGCGCCCAGGGCAACGGCAATCCGCAGGTGGGCGGCATCACCTTCATCTTGCCCGCGCTGGCCGCCGTGTTCCTCGGCGCGACGACTCTCAAGCCCGGAACGTACAACGTCGGTGGAACGATCCTCGCGCTGTTCTTCATCGGCACGGCCGTCAGCGGTCTCGCGCTCCATGGCGCCGAACCGTGGGTCACCGACGTCTTCAACGGAGCTGCGGTCGTCGTGGCCGTCACCCTCTCAGCCCAGTTCAGGCGGCGCCGGACCGGCGCGTCGGAGCTCGGCACCTGAACCTGTTGTGAAAGTGAGGTGGGAGTCCGGATGACCGAAACATCGAACATCACGGCCGAGGTCCGTGCGTGGGACCAGGTTCGGCTGCTCCCACCCGTCCCGGGTCTCAAGCGCCAGAGCCTCGCGGCCACACGCAGCATGCTCATGCGCTGCGAGTTCGACGAGGGCTGCGTCGTTCCGGCGCACGAGCACCCGCAAGAGCAGTTCACGATCGTGCTCGAGGGCAGGCTGCGCTTCACCGTCGGCACGTCCGGCCACGAGCTGGAGCTCGAGGCGGCAGCCGGCGAGGTCGTGACGGTTCCGCCGGACGTCCCGCACATGGCCGTAGCGCTCGAGCCCACGATCTCCGTCGACGTCTTCACGCCGATTCGCAGAGAGCTGCTACCCGACACCGCCTGAGCTCGCCGGCCCCAAGAGAGACGTGGAATGGAGTCATGAGCCGCGCTGCCCAGGATCAACGAGTCCAAACAGTGGATCGCCGAGGAGACTGATGCGTGCTGCAGTGCTGGCGGAGGCGGGATCAGTCCCGCGACCCGACACCTTCCACGAGCCGGTCGCCGGCGACGGCCAAGTCGTCGTCCACGTCCGTGCAGCCGGGCTCAACCATCTGGACCTCTTGAAGGCTTCCGGCAAGTTCTACACGGGAGTCCCGCCGCTTCCCGGCGTTGTCGGCTCCGATGGAGTGGGCCGGCTCGGCGATGGGCGGCGCGTGTTCTTCGACGCCACCGTGGCGCCGTACGGGTCGATGGCGGAGCTGGCGCTGGTCGACGAGGCGGCGTTGTTCGACATCCCCGACGCCGTCGAGGATGTCGTGGCCGCGGCGCTGGGGAACACGGGGCTGGCGGCGTGGGTGGCGTTGTCGTGGCGTGCCCGCCTCGCGCCCGGTGAGACGGTGCTCGTCCTTGGTGCGACCGGCGCGCTCGGCACCGTCGCCGTGCAGGCCGCGAGGATGCAAGGGGCCGGACGGGTCGTCGCCGCCGCACTCGACGAGCCGGGGATCGAGCGTCTCGAGACGCTTGGCGCCGATGCCGTCGTCGTGCTCGACGGAGCTGCGGACCTTCCCAAGCGCCTTCGCGAGGCGACCGAGGGCGGATCCGATGTGGTGATCGATCCGGTGTGGGGCGGGCCCGCGCTTGCTGCGATGCAAGCTGCCGCGCGGGGGGCTCGGCACATTCAGATCGGTCACATGGCCGGGCTCGAGCTCTCGATCCCGGCCACGGTCGTGCGCTCCTCCGCCATCGAGCTGCGCGGCTTCGCCCTCTTCCACGCCCCCGCGGATGTCCGCCGTACGGCCTACACGCGACTGATACGGGCCGTAGGCGACGGGGCGATCGCAGTGAATACCGAGGCCGTCCCCCTCGAGCACATCGACGACGCTTGGGGCCGCCAGGCACGAGGGGCCGGAACGAAGCTCGTCATCGTCCCATAGCGAGAGGAGTGTCCACACATTGTGGGACGATTCGGGCTAGGTACCCCGGAACTGCCCATAGCTCCGCCCAGAAGTGTTGACACATTGCCTCCAGTGTCAGTACTCTTCGGCGGCACCGCATGACCCTTCCCCGGCACCCAACCCGAGAGGCACCGATGAGGCTCGTCACCTACCATCGCGACGGCACGCTCCGACCGGGCCTTCTGGTCGGCGACGAGGTTGCCGACGTCCAGAGCGCAGCGCAGCTCGCCGGCTGGGACCACGAGACGCGAGCTCTGCTGGGCTCCGGCCGCGGGGTCGTTGCGCTCGGCACGGACCGCCTGCGCGAGCTTGAGCGCGCCGTCAGGGACCACGCAGATCAGCTGCACGCGAACGGGGCCCTCCGGTCGAGCGACGACCTCCAGCTCGGCCCTCCCGTCCCCGATCCACAGAAGATCATCTGCCTGGGCCTCAACTACCGGGACCACGCGGAGGAGGCCGGGCTGCAACCGCCTGCGGCGCCGATGTTCTTCGCCAAGTACGCCAACTCGCTGGTCGGCCCAACCGACGAGATCGTGCCGCCCTTGGCCGCGACCGAGCAGGTCGACTATGAGGCCGAGCTTGCGATCGTCATCGGCGAGCAGGCCCGGAACGTCGCGGCCGCCAACGCGCTCGAGTACGTGGCGGGAGCGATGGCGTTCAACGACGTGAGCGCCCGTGACCTGCAGCTGGCCAACACCCTCTGGACAGGCGGCAAGGCGATCGACACGTTTGGGCCGTGCGGGCCGGCGCTCGTCCTGCGTGAGGACATCGCGGATATCCAGGCCCTGCCCGTGCGCACTCGCGTCAACGGTGAGACCGTCCAGAATGGCAACACAGCCTCGATGATCTTCGGTGTCGCGGAGACCGTCTCGTTCCTGAGCCGCATCATGACCCTGGAGCCCGGCGACATCATCGCTACCGGCACACCGGCAGGCGTCGGCAACTCGCGCGAGCCGAAGCTCTTCCTTCGCCCCGGTGACGTCGTCGAGGTGGAGATCGAGGGGATTGGAACGCTTTGCAACCGTGTGGTCGCTCCCGTCTGACCACGACCAACAGGACCACCCGAGGAGAGACACGATGCCGTCCACCGTGGGGATCGCGATCCCGACCCTCCATCACCTGAATCTCAAGACCACCCGGCTCCACGACATGATCGCCTGGTACGGCACCGTTGTCGGCATGGAGGCCACTCACGTCGGCACCGTCGGTGCGTGGCTCACCAATGACGCGGCGAATCATCGACTGGCGCTGCTGTCGGTGCCCGGGCTCATGGAAGATCCAGACAAGGTCAAGCACACCGGACTGCACCACAGCGCGTACGAGTACGCGTCGATGGACGAGCTGCTCGATACGTACGTGCGGCTGAAGGCCGAGAGCATCGTTCCTCACGCGTGCCTCGATCACGGCATGACGATGTCGTTCTATTACGCCGATCCCGACGGCAACAGCGTCGAGCTGCAGTGCGACGAGTTCGGCGACTGGTCCAAGTCCAAGAACTACATGGAGACCGCCGCGGAATTCGCGAAGGATCCGATCGGCGTCTATGTCGATCCGGAGCTGATCGTCGCGGCGCGCGACGCCGGTGCGACCGCTGACGAGATCCACGCGCGCGCCATGGCGGGTGAGTTCAAGCCCAGCACGCCGCAGGACTTGCGGCTGCCCGCTGCCTGACCTCGCGGGAGCGTCCCCCATCGTCACGATGTCGTTTCGGGGCCGTCGTCAGGAGAGGAGAGGAGAAGTTGATGGTTGAAGATGTCGCCGCCCGGTCTGAAGAGACGCTCGAGAAGCTGCTGGCCTCGGACGCGGGTCAGGATCGACGTGTGTTGTTGCACGGCGCAACGGTGTTGTCGATGGACCCGGCCGTGGGCGACTTCGTGCGTGGCGACATCCTCATCGAGGGCAAGCAGATCGCCGCTGTCGCGTCCGACCTGACCCACGCCGTCGCTGACGGTCAGGGGATCGTCGTCGATCTCACTGGCACGATCGCTGTCCCGGGGCTGCAGGACACCCACCGTCACAGCTGGCAGAACCAGCTCCGGCGGCTGATCCCGAACGCCGACCAACCGCAGTACGTGGCCCTCATGCACGTGCAGCTTGGTCCGGTCTACAGGCCGGAGGACATGTACGTCGGAAACCTCGTCAGCGCCATGGGCGCGATCGACTCCGGCGTGACGACCGTGCTGGACTTCTCTCATAATGCGCGCTCGGCGGCCCACTCGGACGCCGCTGTCGACGCTTGGGTCGACGCTGGGATCCGCTGTGTCCACGCCTCATGCGCACCGCTGCAAGGCGCGTGGGACGAGCAGTGGCCGGCCGACTTGAAGCGTCTTCGGGAAGAGCGCTTCTCCTCAGAGGACCAGCTCGTCACGCTGGCCATGGGGGTGCTCGGCCGGGCTGTGCCGGAGATCGTCCCGCCAGCCGCGCTGAGCGCCGACGGCCTCCGGTGGGCGCGCGAGTTGGGGCTGCCGACCAGCATCGACGGGATGTTCGGCGCACTCGCGTCCTCGCAGGTGGAGGAGCTAGGGGCAAACGGCCTGCTCGGGCCCGACATGACCTACATCCACTGCCAAGACATCTCCGAGCGTGCGTGGCAGCTCATCGCAGATACCGGTGGGTCGGTCTCGCTGGCGCCAACGTCGGACGCGTCGGTCGGTTTGACGAGCGCGATCAGTCCCGTCCAGAAGGCGCTTGACATGGGCATCAGGCCCGCCCTCAGCGTCGACGTCGAGTGCTGCCTTACGAGCGACATGCATTCGCAGATGCGCCACGCGCTCAACCTGCAGCGGATGATGGCCTTCAACCGGGCGTACAACGGCGAGGCGGATGCGCCGGCGCTGATCGGCGTCCGCGACGTCCTCGACTTCGCGACGGTCCAGGGGGCGAAGGCGAACTGGTTGGCTCACAAGGTGGGGACGCTGTCCCCCGGCAAGGAGGCGGACATCGCGATCATCCGCGTCGACGATGTGAACTCGATGCCGCTCAACAACGCGTACGGCAGCGTGGTCCTGGGAGCGGACGCCAGGAACATCGAGAGCGTCTTCATCGCTGGTCGCCCGCGCAAGTGGGGCCGCGAGATCGTCGGCCTCGACCGAAAGGCGCTCGAGCGGAGGGTCCTCGAGTCGCGCGACTACCTCTTGCGTGCCGGCAACTACCAACTGGACATCCTCGCGTGAACCGGCGGAGCGGCCAACGGATCCCTGATCCCGCTGAAAGGCGTTCGTACTCATGAAGATCGCGGTGCTGGGTAGTGGCGCCAACGGCGCGTCCATAGGCGCCGACCTCATCAACGCGGGTCTCGACGTCGTCCTGATCGAGCAGTGGCCCGAGCACGTGCGGGCTATGCGGTCGAACGGACTGCGGATCAACATGCCCGACGAGACCCTCCACGTTCCCGTGCGGGCGTACGACCTGTGCGAGGTCTGCACTCTGACCGAGCCCTTCGATGTCGTTCTGGTGCTCATGAAGGCCTACGACACGCGATGGGCGTGCCAGTTGATCGAGCCCTACGTGAAACCGGACGGGTTGGTCGTCGGAGTGCAGAACGGCATGACCGCCGACATCGTCGCCGAAGTCGTAGGCTCCGGACGTAGCCTCGGCTGCGTGATCGAAATCACGTCGATGATGTTTGAACCGGGCATCGTCGAACGCCACGCGCCCCCGGCGCGGTCGTGGTTCGCGTTGGGCAGCATCGATCCGGCGACGTCGGGTCGGGAGAAGGAGATCGCGGACCTGCTCCGGCTGTCCGGCTCCGTGGAGATCGTGGACGACATTCGCGCCACCAAGTGGATGAAGCTGGTCAGCAACTGCTCCACGCTTGTCCCGACGGCGATCCTGGGCCTGCCGATGGTTGCGGCCGCTGCCATCCCGGAGATGCGAGAGCTGATGCTGCGTGCCAGTCAGGAGGCGCTCGAGACCGGCACGGCGCTCGGATATCCGATCCTACCGATCTTCGGCCTGACCGCTGATGATGTACGGCATCCAGAACGCGTGCCCGCGACCCTGCTCGACACGTTGCTCGGCGGCTTCGTGCTACCCGAGTCGACGTCGACCGTCCTACATGATTGGAAGAAGCGCCGGCACAGCGAGGCCGATGACGTCAACGGCCTCGTCGTCTCCGAACAGCTTCGGGCTGGCCGCGAAGCGCCGGTCAACGCGGCAATCGTCGAGGTCGCCCACCGCATCGAGCGTGGCGACCTTCAGCCCGATCCGACCAACCTCGCTCTGCTCCAGGAGTTGATCGACGCTCGATGTCCGTCGGCGGGTCGGGTGGCGGTGGGCAGGGGCTCGCGGTGTTCGAGGCGGTAGCTGTCGCCTTCCGTGTTGGAGAGCGGCCAGCCGCCGTGGACGGCTGGATGGCGGGGGCGCTCTGCACGACTCCGCGCCAGCGCGCCAGCGGCAGCCCGACGAAGAAGACCTGCCGAACGCAGACGGTCTACCCGCTAGTCATCAAGAGGACGGTGCTGATCGACAGCGAATAGGCCCCGTTGCGTACGATGGTCGTCGCGCTCTGGGCGCGGTCGCCGTCGACGTCGATCGGCCTGCGGGCCATCGGCCCTCACGCGCCGGCGGGCGCGATCGCCGCGATGCAGAGGCTCACCGGGTCGGCCATCGGTTGCGTTCGGCTTGACGCCCATCGCGGCCGGCGACGATCCCTGCCCGGGAGAACGCCGTGGCCCTGCACGACGCGCCCGCCGTTCAGTGCGGACCAAGCCGGGACGGCGGGGGAAGTTGAGCAGCAGCCTTGCCGCCAGCGCTGATCATCCGTACGACGGCGTCGCGCCCGAACGGCGGGTTCGCCAAGCCCATGTCCAGCGTCTCAGAGGGCTGCGTCAGCAGCGCGTCGCGGACCTCGATCCGAGGCGTGGCGTTGATGTCGGCGCCGCCGATGCCATGCAGCGACGATCAACCGCGCCGCACAGGCGCGCGACGCCTGCACGCCCTGCCGCGCCACGGCTGCGCCGTCGTCCACATGATCGAGCGCGGCCGCGGCAACGTCGACCACCTGGCCATCGGCCATCACGGCGTGTTCGCGATCGAGACGAAGACCAGGGCCCGCGACCGCGAAACGCGGGCGCAAGCGCACGCCAACGCGCGCTGGGTGGCCACTCGGCTGCGCGTGCCAACCATGCCCGGCTCTGCGTCACCCAGCGCCGCAGCGGCCGCGGCTGATCGCCGGCGTCCTGTGCGTCGACCCCCGTCGGCTGGCCCGGGCCGTGCGTCGGCAGCGGCCGCCAGCACATCCGCTCGACGCTGAAGATCTACGGCTCCGCCGCCGTGGTGCCACTCGTCCTCCGGCAGGAGGCAGCGATTGGAGCGTGACCGTGCGGCACGGAACGGGGCTGGTGACCGCTTGACCGCTTCTGGGGACAACTTTCATACCAATATCGGGCAAGTCACTTGCATCCGGCTGGGCGCGCCGTTACGGTGTTTCTGCTCGCGCGTAAGTGTTCCAATTATAGGAACAAAATACCTTTGACCGCCAGAACGGGAGCAGGGATGAGATGCAGCTGAGCACCGATCGTGTCGTGACGACGCACACCGGCAGCCTGCCGCGGCCGCAGGAGCTCGCGGAGCTGCTGGTCGCCAAGCGCGAGCGGGCGGAGGTCGCCGAGGATGCGTTCACTACACGCCTCGAGCAGGCGACCGCGGACGTGGTGCGGCGCCAGGTCGAGACCGGCATCGACGTGGTCTCCGACGGAGAGATGTCGAAGCCCGGATACAACGACGACCTGCGGGACCGTCCCGAAGGGTTCGAAGACGAGGAAGAGGCGACGAGCGTCTTCGCCGATCCCGCCGAGCTGTACGAGCAGACGTTCAAGAACACCAAGCTGCGCTCTCCCGTCTGCGTCGGCGACGTCGGCAGCGTCGGTAACCAGGAAGTCGTCGACGATATCCGGCGCTTCACCTCCGCGCTTGCTCAGACGCCGGCCACCGATACGTTCATGCCGGCGGCGGCACCTGGCCTGGTCGCCATGCGCTTTCCGAGCAAGCACTACACCGCGTACGAGCGCGACGAGCTCGCGGCGCGCACTCGCCGTGCGGGCGGGCAGTCTTGACCGTGGAGAACGGTCCGCAGCCGTCGAGCTCACTGCGCACGGTGGCGAAGCTCCTCGAGGTGCTCAAGGCATTCGGTCGTTCACCCGAATGGGGCGTGAGTAACCTCTCCCGGGAGCTCGGGCTCTCCAAGAGCATCATCCACCGGCAGCTGCGGTCGCTCGTGGAAGGGGGGTTCGTCCTGCAGGACCGCGATCGCGGGACGTACGTGCTCGGCATGGAGGTCGTCAAGCTCGCCCGTTCAGCCGAACGCCGCGGCGCCATCGCGCGGGTGGCGGCACCGCGGGCCGAGCGCCTGTCGCACGAGACCGGACAGACGGTGACGATCGCCATCCTGCGCGGCCAGCGGGGACTGTGCGTCACCCACGTCGAGGTGCCGGACTCCGTCCTGTACCCGATGCAGATCGGTGACACCGTGTTCCTGCACGCGAGCGCGCTGGGCTACGCGCTCCTGGCCGAACAAGTCCCATCGTTCATCGACGCGGTTCTCGCCCAGTCACTCCCGAAGTTCACCGACCTGACGCTCACCGACGCGCGCGAACTTGCTGCGGAGCTGGAGCGAACGCGTCAGCGGGGCTATGGCTTCTCGGCAGGGACGATGACCCCTGGGACGCGCGCCGTGGCGGCCCCGATCCGCGACGTCGACGGCAACGTCAGCGCGGCGATCGGGCTCACCGCACCGGCCGACCTGATGTCCGACGAGGACGTCGCTCGGTACGGGGAGCTTGTCGTCTCGGTGGCCCGCGAGCTGTCCCGTGAGCTCGGGCATGTCGAGCCCGACGAGCTGGCCGCGGAGAGCGGGCGATGACCGGTCTCGCGCCCCTCGTCTGTCCCCGCTGCGCCCGCCCCCGCGACGAGAGCGACGGACCGCGGTACCTCGGGTGTCGGCGCTGTCGCGACGAGGGTGTGGCGGTGAACCTCGTCTGCGACGTCCCGCTGGAGGAGATCTCGGCGGGCCTCGCCAACAGCCGCGGGCGCGCCGGCGGGTTGTGGCGGTACGGATCGGCGCTCCCGGTGGAGCCGAATGCCGGGCTCGCGTTCGGGGAGGGCGACACACCGCTCGTCTCGCTCCACGCCCTGAGCCGGGACCTTGGCGTGAAGCTCTACGCGAAGAACGAAGGGGCCAACCCGACCTGGTCGCACAAGGATCGCCTGTGCGCGCTCAGCGTCGCTGCCGCGAAGCGGACCGGGGCGCACACGGTGACGTCCGCATCGAGCGGCAACCACGGCGCGTCGCTTGCGGCGTACGCCGCGCGGGCCGGCCTGCGCTGCGTGATCATCACGATGGCCGATGCGCCGCCGACGCTGAAGACGCTCATGCAGGCCTACGGCGCGCAGGTGTACGCCGTCGACGAGCCAGAGGACCGCTACGGCCTCATTGCCGACCAGGTGCAGCGGGACGCCTGGTACGTCGCCAGCAACACGATCGTCCCGCCCGTGGGCTCCGATGCCTACGGCGTCGACGGGTACAAGACCATCGCGTACGAGATCTGGGAGCAGCTCGACGGCACGCTCCCGGACTGGGTGATCGTGCCGGTCGGCTACGGCGACTGCCTCGCGGGCGTCTGCCGCGGGTTCCAGGACCTCGAGCGAACGGGGTACACGGATCGGGTCCCGCGGCTCGTCGGCGCTGAGGTCTTCGGGGTGCTCGGCAACGCGATGGGGCGGGAGACGCCGACGCGCCAGCCGGGCGAGACGCGCCCGACCGCGGCGTTCTCGATCGCGTCGCCGTTCGCCAGCTACCAGGCCGTCACCGCGCTGCGCGCGTCGGCCGGCGTCGCCTGCACGGTCGACGAGCCCGCGCTGCTGCACATGCAGCGGCTCCTCGGTCACCGTGAGGGCCTGTTCACCGAGGCGTCCGCCGCGATCTCGGTCGCTGCCGCGAAGGAGCTGGTCGACCAGAGCGTCATCGGGTCCGAAGAGACCGTGGTGTGCGTGCTCACGTCCAGCGGGCTGAAGGATCCGAGCCCGCTCGTGTCGGCGCTGGCTCCGGTCCCGACGATCGAGCCGGAGCCCAGCGTCCTCGACCTGGCGCTGGCCAGCGCCGCGACGATGGAGCCCGAGGGGCGATGAGCGGTCCGTCATCCCTGATGAACGCGGAGCGCGCCCGGCGCCTCATGCGTGAGGCCGGCGTCGACGCGATCGTCGCGACGGGCGCGGAGAACGTGGCCTACACCTCGGGCTTCCACAGCTCCACCTGCTGGGTCACGCCTCAGACGGTCGTCCTCAGCGTCGTGACCGCCGACGCGGGCACGCCGACGCTGATCCTGCCGCAGTTCGAGATCGATGCGTGGGTGGACGGTGAGATGCGCGACAGCGAGGTCGTCGTCTACGGGCCGGCGCCTCGCACTCTCGGCCGCACGCTCGCGACGGAGCGCCTCGATGCCGACGACCGGGTGATCGCCGCTCGGGCCTTCGCTCGCGAGGACCCCGACCTGAACCCCTGGTCGGCGCTGCGGCGCGTCGCTGCCCAGCTCGGACTCGCCGGCGGCAGCCGGATCGCCGTGGAACGGCGACGGCTGAGCACCAGCGATCGTCAGCGACTGGAGGAGGCGCTCGGCGGCGCTGAGCTCGTCGAGGGAACCGATCTGCTCGACGGCATCCGCATGGTCAAGACGGCCGAGGAGATCGCCCGGCTGCGGCGCGCGACAGAGCTCGCCTGTCGGGCGATCGACGCGACCGCCGAGCTCGTGCGACCCGGGACGACCGAGCGCGAGCTGTTCCACGCGTACAACGCGTACGTCTCCGCGCACGGCGGCGTCCCGACCTTCGGAACGATCAGCGCCGGGTCACGGACCGGGCGGCCGCACGCGGTGTCTGGCGACTACCGGCTGCAGGCCGGCGATCTCGTGAAGTACGACGTCGGCTGCACCGTCGACTGCTATCACGCGGACGTCGGGCGCACCCGTGTGGTCGGTGAGCCCTCCGCCGAGGCGACGGCGATCCATGCGGCGCTCAGCGCCGCGACCGCAGCCGGCGTGGACTGCCTGCGGCCCGGTGTCACTCCGTCGCACGTCCACCGCACGACGATGGACGTCGCGCGGGACCGCGGGATGAACGGCTATGAGCGCCACCACGTCGGGCATGGGATCGGCATCGAGGTCTACGACCCGCCGCTGCTGTCGCCGCGCAACGGCGGCGGGGCCGAGCCGCTTGTCGAAGAGGGCATGGTCTTCAGCGTCGAGGCGCCGTACTACGTGCTCGGCGAGCACGGATTCATCGTCGAGGACGCCGTCGTCGTGACGGCGGACGGGACGGAGCTGCTCAGCGACCTCAGCCGGGAGCTCGTCGTCCCATGATGCGGCTGAGCTTCACCCTGTCGGGGTTCGACCCGCTGGCGGCCGACGCCGCCATCGTCGCTGCGGCCGACGCGTGCGGCCTCGACGGCGTCTGGTGCGCGGAGCATGTCGGCCATCGCGACGCCGTCGTCCGCAGCGCGCTGTGGCTCGAACGGACGCAGGAGCTCGAGATCGGTCTGATCGGGCTGTCGGCGGCCTCGCGCCATCCGGGCATGACCGCGATGGAGCTCGCGTCGCTCGCCGAGGCGGGAGGAGGACGGATCCGGGCCGCGATCGGTCTGGGCGCGGCCGAGATGATCGCCACGATCGGCGGCGGGTCTCGGTCCGTCGAGGCCGTCGTCCGGTATCACGCGGCGCTCACCGCGGCGCTCAGCGGCGACGAGGTGACGGTCGACGCCGACGACTTCCCGTTCGATCGCTTCCGCCTGCACGGCGGACCGGCGCCGGTCGCCATCGACCTGATGGCGGTCCGGCCACGCATGGTCCGAGCCGCGGCGGAGCATGCGGACGGCGTACTGCTGAGCGCGAGGGCATCCTGCGAGTACCTCCGTGACACCGTCGCGACCGTCACCGACGTCCGCGAGCGAGCGGGGCGCAGCCGCGAGGGGTTCCGCGTGACGGCGGCGGTCTTCGCGTACGTCGGCGACGACCTCGCGCTGGGCGCGCAGCGGCTTGCGGCGACGATCGGACAGCTCGACCCATCGACCGGGGACCACCTCGCCCGCGGCGTGCTGCCGGACGGCGCGATGGTCGCGGCGGTGCAGCGCGAGGGAGCGCCCGGCCTGCGTCAGCTCCTGACGCCGGAGGTCGTCGGCGGCCTCGCGCTGCTGAGCATGCCGTCGGAGCTGCCCGCTGCTCTACGGCGCTTCGAGGACACCGGCATCGACGAGCTGTCGCTCGTCCTGGTCAACGACCCCGCGGAGGTGCTCGACGTGACCCGCGAGCTCGTCGCGGCGCGCGCGGCGCTCAGCGAACGCACGGCGAGGGGGGAAGACGGATGAAGATCGGCGTCGCAGTGCCGACGTGCATGGAGGGCCTCATGCTGCCGCAGCCGTTCGGCGGCATCGATGAGCTGCTCGCGCTGTTCAGCGAGCTCGAGCGCCTCGGCTACGACTCGGCGTGGGGCAACGATCACATCACCGCGCCGCAGTACGTCCGGGAGGAACACGCCGAGCCGCCACGGTTCTTCGAGCCGCTGACGGTCTTCGCCGCGGCGAGCCAGCACACCGAGCGGCTGCGCCTCTGCACCGCGATCCTCGTCCTGCCGATGCGGGATCCGGTGTATCTCGCCAAGCAGCTGGCGACGCTCGACCTGGTCAGCGGCGGGCGGGTCATCGCGGGGATCGGGACCGGCGCGTACCGCGAGGAGTTCGAGCGCTCGAACCCGCGGCGACAGGGCGCCAAGCGCGGCGCGATGCTCGACGAGGGCCTCGTGGCGCTCCGCGCGCTGCTCAGCGGCGAACGCGTCAGCCACGACGGCGAGCACTACGCGTTCGACGGGCTCCAGCTGCACCCACGCCCCTGGCAGGACCCGTTCCCGCTGTACATCGGCGGCAACGCCGACCAGGCGATCGAGCGCGCCGCGCGGCATGGGCAGGGCTGGCTTCCCGGCGCCCCGGGGCTGGACTACCTGTCGCGTGGTGTTGCGCGCCTCCGCTCGCGCGCGGCGGAGTACGGCCGCGATCCCGACGAGATCGAGGTCGCGCCGCAGTACCTGTGCTGCATCGCGAAGACGCGCGAGCAGGCGCTGCGGCGGTTCCGCGCCAGCGCCGTCTACGTCCACCTCAAGACGCTCGCACGCTCGACCCTGTCGGGGCAGCGCCTCGAGGACGTCGAGGCGGCCAACCTCGTGGGCTCCCCCGAGGACATCGTGGAGCAGATCGAACGGCTGCGCGAGCACGGCGCGACGTACCTGGCCGCGACGGCGTTCGTCAGCGACGACCCGCGGTCCATGGTCGACGACCTGCAGTGGTTCTCCGAGGACGTCATGCGCCGGGTCTCGCGGGGGGTGGGGCTCACATGATCTCGGTCGGTATCGGGAAGGCCGAGCAGCGCCAGCTGGCCGACGAGGCACTCGGATCGTGCCACTGGTTCGGGATCACGATCGTCTTCGTCACCCATGACGTCGACGAATCGGTGTATCTCGCCGACCGGCTGGTCGTGCTGTCACCGGCACCGGTTCGTGTCGTGGGGGTGGTGCCGATCGACCTTCCGAAACCACGCGATCAAGTCGCGACGAAGGGATGCGAGCCCGCGGACCTCCGGGCGCAGATGTTCCGTCTCATCAAGCGGCGCAGCGATGAGAACGGCGGCGAGATCGACGATCGGCCGTCGTTGGACATCGCCCTGGCACGGCAGTAGACGACAACAACCGGGGAGCGAGGGAGAGGGCATGAAGGCAGTTCGTGCGAGCTCGAAGCGAGGAGAGCAATGAGCCGGTCAGGCGCAGGGCCCAAGGAATGGTTGGTGCCCTTGAATCGCCGGGAGCTTCTGCGGGCCGCTGGCCTGGTGGGAACCGCCGCTGTCGTACCTGGCGCGCTCGCGGCGTGCGGATCGGGGGACGAGAAGGCGTCGAGCGGCGTCACGCCCGGCGGCGCCACGGCCGCCGCCGGCCCAGCGAGCCTCGACCTCATCTGTCCCGGTCTGCCGCCTCGGCTCGATTCTGCCGAGGCAGGCGGGGATCTCGCCGCCTACTACCTCATCGCCACGGAGCCTGCGCTCCTCTTTCAGCCCGATGGATCGACGACTCCCAACCTCGCGACGGTCGAGCAGGTCGACGACAAGTCCGCGACCGTGACGGTACGCGACGGGGTGACGTTCTGGGATGGGAGCCCGCTGACGGCTGAAGATGTGGCGTATTCGTTCAAGCTTCATCTGGCGGCCGAGTCCAAGCTCAACCGGCTGTGGCAGGGAACGCGCTCCTTCGCCGTGTCGGGACAGCAGGTCATCATTGAGATGGCCTATCCGCTCGCGAATCTCGGGTATGCGCTGGCGCTCACCCCCATCGTGAGCAAGGCCTACCACCAGAAGAACAAGGCCAAGATCGGTAGCCCGAAGGTCCTGAACATGGGCACGGGTCCGTGGAAGTTCGAGGAGTTCGTGCCGAACGACCACCTCACGTTCGTCGCCAACGACAGTTACTGGGGTGACAAGCCCTCGCTGCAGCGCATCACGGTCAAGCAGGTAGCCGACCAATCGACAGCGGTCCTCGCGTTCCGGTCCGGTGACGTCTCCGGTCAGCTGCTCGTGCCGCCATCCGACGTCAAGCAGTACGAGGCCTTGAACGGCTACCGGGTGCAGAGCGGGCAGAACCCTGAGCTGCTCTTGGTGTGGTTCGATACCCGCAAGAAGCCGTTCGACGACATCCATGTCCGCCGCGCGGTGCAGCACGCGATCGACCGCGAAGCCGTTATCCAGGGCGCCCTTCGCGGACATGGGGAGGTCGCGACGACCTTCGTTCGTCCGGAGACGCTCGAGACGATCCTGAATGCAGACGAGGTCGATGCCGTCTACGAGTACATCGCCGATGCGACCGCGTATGACCTCGAGCGGGCTCGGGCGGAGCTCAAGCAGTCCACGGTCCCGGATGGCTTCACCGTGGAGATGGAGGTCCGCGACACGCAGCCGGCCATCCGGAAGATGGCCGAGATCATCGGCGCCAGCCTCAGCCAGATCGGCATCACGCTCAAGATCAAGCAGCTCCCGTTCGCGACCGCGATTGAGAACGTCTTCGCGAAGACGAGGCCGATGCCGGCCATCCAGGCAACGCCGGAGACGCCTGACCCTGCGTTCTTTCCGCTCGTCTTCTTCCACAGCAAGTACCGGCTCCCCGCGTTCACGAATCTCGTCGAGCGTTCGGACCCGGCCGTCGACAAGTTGGTCGAGCGGCTCGAGAGATCCGGCGACGGCGAGCAGCGAGGGAGGCTGGTGGCCGACATCATGCGGTACAACGCGGACCAGGCGCTCTATCAGTGCGTTTGCTTCCCGAATGCCGTCGTCGCCCTGAAGGACTCCTACGAGTACCGCGACTGGAACGGCTACTGGTACAACACCCGCTGGCCCAACCAGATCGTGGCGTCCTAGGTTTCGCGCGAAGCATGGAGCCAGCACGATGAGAACGTCCTGATGGTGCGGTTCGTCGCGCGCCGAATGATCTATGCGGTGGCGGTGACGGTCGTCGTCGTCTTCATCGTCTTCTCGTTGATCCATCTGGCGCCCGGGAGCCCCGAGGTGGCGCTGAGCGGCGGATCGGCGTTGTCATCCACTCCGGAGGGTCTCGCCGAGCTGCGCGAGCAGTACGGACTCAACGAGCCCTTTCCCGCACAGTTTGCGACGTACCTCGGCAGCGCCGTGCAATTCGACTTCGGTGAGTCACTTCGAAGCAACGAGAGTGTCCTTGGGCTGATCGGGGAGGGCCTGGCCGTGACCCTGCCACTCCTCCTGCTCGCCCTGCCGGTCGCGTTGCTCGTCGGAGTCGTCGGCGGGACGGTCGCGGCGTACTCCAAGGACCGGGTGGCTGACCGATCCCTGTCGGCTCTGGTCATCACCGCATCGAGCGTGCCGCCCTTCGTGACCGGCTTGTTGCTGCTCTACGTATTCGGCGTTCGCCTGGAGTGGTTCCCCGTCCTTGGGGCGGGCGAACCCGGGCTCGATCGCCTATGGCATCTGGTGCTCCCTGCCATCACGCTCGGACTCGTGCTGGGTGCGGGTGTGCTGAAGATGACGCGCGCTGCGGTCGTCGAGGCCTTGAGCGCCGACTACATCACGTTCGCGCGCGCCCGGGGCATGTCACGGCTACACATCCTTGGAGCGGTGCTCCGGAACTCGCTGGTCCCGATCGTCACGGTGATCGGGGCCGGCATGATCGTCTCGTTCTCGGCCGCCGTCCTCGTAGAGGTGGTCTTCAACCTTCGAGGCCTCGGCGGAATCCTCGTCGAGGCCATCTCAACCCAGGACATTCCAGTTGTCCAAGGCATCACGTTCGTTATCGCGCTCGCCGCGGTGATGATCAACCTGGCAACTGATCTTCTGTACCTGGCGATCGATCCTCGGGTGCGACATGGCGACCGAACTGCGTGAGAGAAACCCAGCGGTTGGCGGGCGGAGTCGGGTACCGGTCGACGCCTGGTTCGGGACCGTACGTCGGATCCCCGTGTCAGTGCTGCTGGCATTCGCCGTGCTGCTCGTCATCGCGATCTGCGCGCTGGCCCCGGGTCTTCTCGCTCCGCACGACCCCCGGGCGCAGGACGTGGTCACCGGACTCGCCGGTCCCAGTTCCGGCCACGTGCTGGGGACGGACGAGCTGGGGAGAGATGTCGCGTCGCGCGTCGTCGCCGGCGCAAGGGCCACCGCGGGCGGCGCGGTACTGATCGCTCTCGGCACGATGATCATCGCGACGATCCTCGGCCTCATGGCGGGCTACCTCGGTCGCTGGGTCGATGGTGCGCTCTCGCGCGTCACGGACGTCCTGTTCGCACTGCCCGAGCTCCTGATCGCCATCGTCATCGTCGGGACCATGGGCGGCGGCTATCTCATGGGCATCGCGGTGCTCATCGTGCTCAGTGTGCCGTCGAACTTCCGGCAGATTCGCGCCGCCACCTTGCAGCAAAGGGCCATGCCGTATGTTGAAGCGGCAGAGACCGTTGGACTCCCGAGATCCAGGATCATGGTGCGACAGATCCTGCCCAACATCCTGCCAATTGTGCTCGCCGGCTTCTTCGTTCGCGTGACGTATGCCGCGATCGGCTTGGCGTCACTGTCCTTCCTTGGCCTTGGAGGGGCTCCCGGGACGCCCGAGTGGGGGAGGATGGTGGCGGACGGCCGGCTGTATCTCTTTGAGAGCCCGTGGAGCAGTCTGGCGCCTGCGATCACCCTGATGCTCATGTGCGTGAGCGCCAACGTTGTCGGGGACTGGACATACAGTCAGATCGCTCGCCGAGGAGCGTCAAGGTGAAACTTGCTGAGGAGGAGGTCGAGCCGTTGGGGTCCGGAGCCGAAGGCGGTCCGCTGCTTGCGGTGCGCGGCCTCAACATCAGAAGCGGCCTGGGGGGCAAACAGCGAGCGATCGTGACGGACGTCGATCTGGACGTGGCCGAGGGTGAGGCCATCGCCATTGTCGGCGAGTCAGGGAGCGGCAAGTCGCTGACTGCCCGCGCGATTCTCGGCTTGCTTCCCGAAGGGGTGTCCGCCACAGGTTCGGTCACCTACCGAGGCTCCGAGACGCTGACGCTCGACGAGCGCGCCCGACGGCGGTTGCGGGGGCGCGAAATGGCGTTGCTGATGCAGGACCCGTTCACGATGCTCAATCCGGTCGTGCCTTGCGGCAGCCAGATCGAGCATGCGTTGCGGCAGGGCTCTCGCCATCGCTGGTCAGGGCGCCGAGAGCGTCGGGCCGAGGCGCTGCGGCGACTCGGCGACGTGCGCATCCGCGCGGAAGCAGCCGATCGATACCCGTTCCAGCTGTCCGGCGGTATGCGCCAACGCGTCGGTCTCGCAGCGGCTATTGCCAACGATCCGGCTTTGCTGATCGCCGACGAGCCGTCGACCGCCCTGGACGTGACGACCCAGGCCGAGATCCTGGCGCTGTTGGCCGCGCTGCGCCAGGCTCGCCGCATGGCGCTGATCCTCATCACGCACGATCTGAACGTGGCGTTCTCCTCGTGCGACCGGGTGTATGTGCTGTACGCCGGTTCGCTGATCGAAGTCGCAGCCGCTGCTGACGTCGCATCCCAACCGCGTCACCCCTACACGCTCGGGCTGCTGTCAGCGGAGCCGCCCGCGGATCGGCGCCTCCGGCGACTGTCGTCGATACCAGGCGCGGTGCCTTCGGCAGAGGATGTGCGTGATGTGTGCGCCTTCTCCACGCGGTGCCGGTGGGTCAGTGAAGCGTGCACGGCAAAGCGGCCCGAGCTCGAAAGCGTGTCGCCGGGGCATTGGTCGCGGTGCATCCGGCTGCCCGAGATCGCCGCAGAGATGCAGTCCGCGTTCGTTGAGGCTGAGCAAGCGGTGGCGCCTCCCCAGACGGACGGGTCCTCGCCCGTGGTGGACATACGCGGCCTGCGGAAGACGTTTGCGGGAGGCCGCCGGACGCCCGAGGCGGTGGCGCTGAAGGGCGTGACCCTGTCGGTCGCCGAGGGTGAGAGCGTCGGTCTCGTCGGTGAGTCCGGCTCGGGAAAGACGACGCTGGCTCGGTGCTTGCTCGGCCTCGAGCGGCCGACATCGGGGGAGATCGTGGTTGACGGAGCACCGATGGGGCCGGGGGCCGGGCGATCCCCGACGGATCCCTTGCGCAGGATCGTGCAGATCGTCTTCCAGGACCCCTACTCGTCGCTGAATCCGATGCTCACGATCGGGACCACGATCCGCGAGTCCCTACGTGCGGCGGGCGGCAAAGCGTCCCGCGCGGACGTCGACGCGGTCCTGGCGCGCGTCGGGCTTCCGCCCGAGTATGGCGACCGAAAGCCGGTGGCACTCTCTGGCGGCGAGCGGCAGCGCGTCGCCATCGCGCGCGCGATGGCAGCCGGCCCGCGCGTCATCGTGTGCGACGAGCCAGTCTCGGCGCTCGACGTCTCGGTGCAGGCGCAGATCCTGAACCTCCTCAGCGACCTGCGAGCGGAGCTGAACCTCAGCTACCTGTTCATCACCCACGATCTCGCGGTGGCACGGCAGGTGACCGACCGGATCTGCGTCCTCTACCAGGGCACAATCGTCGAGTCAGGTCCGACACAGCGCGTGTTGGACCACCCCACGCACGAGTACACCAAGCGACTCATCGCATCGATCCCCGCCGCCGAGAGACCAGTCGCCGGGCCGACGCGATGAGACGCTGTTCTTCAGAAACGCCGCAAGGGCAACGGGGAGGACTTACGCGAATGACGGACAAGAGCACGCAAGAGCAGGTGGACGCCTACGCGCTGAAGACCCGTGACGAAGTGCAGGCGACGGTCGGGCCGGTCAGCGAGCGGATCCGTACGAAGGCGCGGGACCATCTCGATCCAATCACGCGAAGGTTCATCGCGCTGTCGCCGTTCCTCTGCATCGGGAGCGTCAACACCGACGGAGCGCTGGACGTCAGTCCGCGCGGCGATCCCCCCGGCTTCGTGCGCGTGCTCGATGACAGGACCATTCTCATCCCTGATCGCCGCGGCAATCGGGGCCTCGACACTCTGCACAACGTCCTCGAGACAGGGTCGGTCGGAATCATCTTCTTCGTTCCCGGAATCGGGGAAGTGATGCGTCTCAACGGCTCAGCGCGCCTAGTCGCGCCCGGCGCTCCGCTGCTCGAGGGTCTCGAGGTGCGTGGGACGAAGCCCCTGTCGGGGATGGTCGTCACCGTACGAGAGGTGTTCTTCCATTGCGCCCGGGCGATCATGCGCGGCAAGCTCTGGGATCCCGACGCACAGATCCCCCGGTCGGACTTCCCGACGGTCGGACAGATCGCGCGCGAGCAGCTGAAACTTGAGGAAAGCGCCGCTCTCGCCCTCGAGACGGCGGCGGAGCGCGCCTACCAAGAAGAGTACCTGTACAAGGATACGTCCGAGGGGTTGGACGGATAGTCCCACCACGCACGCGTGCGCCTCAAGGGCGCCGCAGCGGAACGTCATCCCATGCGAACGGGCGGTCACCGGTCAGATCACAGGTGATGCGGACGCGCCGCGGGATGCGGGTCGCGGACTCGCGCGTCAGCTGGTCGCGCAGGGCGGACGCATACGGCGTCATGCTCGTCGACTCGGGTATGCCACGAGGCCGAGCTCGTAGGCGCGGACGACGCCCTCGAGTCGTGAAGATGCGTCCAGCTTGTGGAGAACGTCGGTGACGTATCCCTTCACGGTGGTTTCCGAGAGGACGAGCTGTTGTGCGATCGTGCGGTTCGAACAACCCTGCGCGAGGAGCGCAAGCACGTCCTGTTCGCGCTCGGTGAGGTTCATGGTTCCCTTTGGCTCACCCGTGACGGCTTCTTGGGCGAGCTGCTTGGCGATTCGCGGGTCGATCACGAACTCGCCGGCGAGGAGTGCCTGCAGGGCGGCGCCCATATCCAGCTCTGACGTATCCTTCAGCAGACCCCATTGGCGCCCACGGAGAGACGTGCGCGAATGACGCCGACGTCGTCGAAGGCGGTGACGATGATCACCCTTGCGTTCGGCAGCACATCATGGAGTTCCCGACAGAGCTCCTGTGGCGGCGTAGACCCAGGCATGCGAGCATCCAAGAGGATCATCTCGGGATGCTCCTCCCGAGCGAGACGGAGGGCCGCTGTGGCATTGTCAGCCTCGAATTCTTCGGCAGCCTCGAACAGCTGCTCGGGCCGTGGGAGCAGACCGGAGTGATCGCGATGCCGGCGGACGGCCCCTTCTCATGGGTCGACCGCGCGGATGCGGGCGAGGCCGCCGCGGCCATCCTTGCCGGCGACCGGACGTTCGACGGCCCCGTCAACCTGACGCCGACTCGGGCCGTCACCCTCGACGGCTTCGCCCAGTTCGCCTCTGAGGTGACCGGCCGCACCATTCAGCGCATCGTCGTCGACGATGAGCAATGGGTCGCTGATCAGGTCGCGACCGGCATCCCGGAGCCCGTCGCCCGGTTCACACTCACGATGTTCCAGGCTACGCGCACTGGCCGTTTCGCGAGCGTGGACCCGCCACTGAAAGAGCTCCTCGGCCGTGAGCCTCGCGGCCCTGCCGAGCTGCTCTCGGACGCCATCGGTGCCCGAAGGGTGCCTCACCCTGGCTCGTGAGCGCTGATCAAGTCACCCGCCCACAAGGTCCGAGGACGGAAACCATCCCGCGGCGACGAACCCTCGACCACCCTCAAGGAAAGGACGTGAAAGGACGTGGCGCAGGGTTTGTGGCGCGTCGGCGCTCTTCCGAATCGCGTCCCACGAGCAAGAAAACCCCGCCGCTAGCAGGGCCTTCTCGAAGATGGCGAGACCCGGACTCGAACCGGGGACACCACGATTTTCAGTCGTGTGCTCTACCAACTGAGCTATCTCGCCGCTGGTGAGGCACCGCAGGGTAGCGCCAATCGGCCGCTCAGCGCGGCTTGCGGCGTCCGCGGCGCGCGGCTCGGGCCGCGCGGCAATCGTGGTCGGCGGCGCGCTCGAGGGCGCTCGTGCACCGCGCAGCGCAGGACGGGCACGGGGTCGGCGCGGGGCGGCGGCCGCCGCGGGCCGAGCCGGACCCGCGGCCGGACCCGCCGCGGCCCGAGCCGGACGCGCCGCCGGACCCGCCGCGGCCCGGGCCGCCCGCGCCGCCGCCGGAGCCGGAGCCCTTGCGCTTCATCGTGCGCCCTCCGCCCATGCCTGCAGCTGCGGCAGAGGATCGATCGGCCGGCCGCGCCGCCAGCTGCCCTCCCAGATCTCGAAGTGCAGGTGCGGGCCGCTGGCGCTCCCCGTGGAGCCCACGCGCGCGAGCAGCGCGCCCGCGGCGACGGCCTGGCCGACCGCCACGACGGTCGAGCCGGCCATGAAGTGACAGAGGAAGTAGTCGCGGCCGTCGGCGCCCGCCAGCACGACGTAGTGGCCCGCGCCGCCGCGCTGGTAGTCGACGGCGGCCACCGTCCCGGCGACCGGCGCCACGACCGGCGTCCCGCGCGGCGCCGCCACGTCCTGGCCCTCGTGCACGTGGCCTTTGCGGCCGGCGCCGAACCGCGCGTCCTCGCCGCCGAACGAGAAGCCGCCGCCCGACACCGGGAACACGCCCGCGTGGAGCTCAGGCGAGGGGGAAGGCGGCCCCACCGGCGCCGGCGCAGGAGCGGGCGCCGGCGTCGGTGGGGGCTCGGGGGCCGGCGGGGGTTCCGGCCGCGCCTTCGGTGGCGAGACGACCAACAGCGTCGTCTGTCCGGGACGCTGGGCCGAACGCTGCAACGTCCGCCCGGTCACGTCCTCGGCGTGCAGGCTCACGACGTACCGCCCAGCACGCAGGGCGGCCGCCTTCGGCCACCGCACGCGCGTGGTGTGCCCGACGGCGACCTCGCCGACGGGGACGTCGAGCGCGAGCCTGCGCGCGCTCTTGCGGGTCGCTGCGCGGTAGACGCGCAGCTGGGCACGCACCGTCCGGCCGCCGCGCTGGCGCACGCGGAAGCGGACCTCCGGCAGCGCGCCGGCCTTCACCCGGTGGGGAGCGACGGCCAGCAGCGCGGCGATCGGACGCGCGTCGATCGGTGCGATCGCGGTGCCGTAGTCGGCGCCGCCCGCCGGCGATCCCGCGACGTAGCGGGCGCCTCCGACGCTCGCGCCGGGGGCCGCGCTCGCGCGCGGCCCCGTCGATGAGGTCGCGTCCGCCGTCGCGCGCGGCCCCGTCGATGAGATCGCGTCCGCCGTCGCGCCGGCGCCCGCATCCGCGCCCGCTCCCGCGGGCACGACGAGCGCCACCGCGCCGGCGGCGACGACCACGACAGGACCAGCGGCTCGCATCGCCGTCCACCCTGCGCGGTCCGCACACGGACAACGCGACCGCGCGCACCTTTGCGCAGGTTTGCGCAGCGAGGCGTCAGGTTCGCTGCAGCATCCGCGGCGAGCGCCCCGTCACCTGGGGTGGGTTGACGGATTCCCGGGAGGCGGGCATAGGTCAACCCACCCCCGACGATCACCTCCGGCCGGGAGGCACGGCGCGCGCGCGCTGCAGCATCCGCGCCATCAGCTCGAGCGCGCCCGCCTTCGAGAGCGGCTCGTTCAGGTTCCCGCACTTCGGCGACTGCACGCACGACGGACACCCCGCCTCGCAGGGGCAGTCGGCGATCAGGCGGTGCGCGTCGCCGACCAGCGTCTCGAACGCCTCGAACCCCCGCCGCGAGATGCCGATCCCGCCCGGATGGCCGTCGTAGATGAAGATCGTCGGCCGCCCGGTCTGCGGATGGAGGTTCGTGCTCAGCCCGCCGATGTCCCAGCGGTCGCACATCGCCAGCAGCGGCAGCACCGCGATCTGCGCGTGCTCGGCCGCGTGCAGCGAGCCCAGCAGCGCGTCCATCGGGAACTCCGAAGCCACCATCGACTCGGGCAGCTCGTACCACAGCGCCCGCGTGCCGAACGCGGTCTGCGGCAGGTCGAGCGTCTGGAGGTCGATCTGCTCGTGGTCCGACAGCCGCTTGCGCTGGTAGGCGACGACCGTCTCCGTCACCCGCACCCGCCCGTACGACAGCGTCGCCCCCAGTGCCTCTCGCCGCTCGAGCAGCCCCTCGATCTCGGTGAAGGTCTCGCTCTTGGGCTGCGTGTACCAGTCGCCGTCGAACGGCCGCACGAGCGCCCGCCGCGCATCCAGATCGAGCTCGAGCACCTCGTAGGACCGCGCCTGATGCAGATACACCGCGCCCTGGTGGACGGTCGTGTACGCCCGCGCCGCCTCGACGGTCCCCAGCACCTCGCCCGACCCCACGTCGACGACCGCGAACGAGTCCGGCGACGCCGACCGCAGCGACACCCGCGCCGCCGGGAAGTCCTCCGCCCGCCGCAGCAGGAACGCGCCGCGTCGCTCCACGAGCACGCCCTGGGACACGAGCGCCTCGGCGTGCGCCCGCCACGACGGCCCGAGCACCCCTGCGTCCGCGTCGCTCAACGGCCCCTCGTGCGCCGCGCACACCAGATGCGCCCGGTGGATCTCTTCGCTCTGGGGATCGAGGATCGCCGCCTCGACCGGCCGCCCGAGGAACTCGTCGGGATGGCGGCAGAAGAACTGGTCGAGCGCGTCCTCGCCGGCCACGTAGACCGCCAGCCCCGCCCGGCGGCGGCCCGCGCGCCCCCACATCTGGCGCAGCGACGCGACCGTCCCTGGGAACGTCACAACCACGCACGCGTCGAGCGCGCCGATGTCGATCCCGAGCTCGAGCGCGTCGGTCGTCACCACGCAGCGCAGCTCGCCGCGCATGAGCCGCCCTTCGATCGCGCGGCGCTGCGCCGGCGTGTAGCCGGCGCGGTACGGCTCGACGACGTCGTCCAGCGACGGATCGGCGTCCAAGACCATGTCGCTCACCAGCTTCGACACCAGCTCGACCGCCTTGCGCGACTTGATGAAGCAGATCGTCCGCGCGCCGCCGAGCACGAGGTCGCGCAGCATCGCGGCCGCCTCGCCGATCGCCGAAGCGCGCTGCGCGGTCGCCTCGTCGACGATCGGCGGGTTCCACATCGCGATCCGCCGCGGCGCCGACGGCGAGCCGTCCTGGTCGACGAGCTCGACCTCGTCCAGCCCGGTCAGCCGCTGCGCGAGCTCGACCGGATTGGCGACCGTCGCGCTGGCCAGCATGATCCGCGGCTCGCTCCCGTAGGCCGCGGCGATCCGCCGCAGCCGCCGCAGCACGTTGGCGACGTGCGACCCGAAGACCCCGCGGTACACGTGCGCCTCGTCGATCACGACCGCGTCCAGGCGCGAGAAGAAGTCGGCCCACGCGCCGTGGTTGGGCAGGATCCCGAGGTGCAGCATGTCGGGGTTGGTCAGCACCACGTTCGCGTTGCGGCGGATCGCGCGGCGCGCCTCGCGCGGCGTGTCGCCGTCGTAGATCGACGGGCGCACCGACTTGCCCAGCCCGAACGCCAGCAGCGCCCGCGCCTGGTCCTGGGCCAGCGCCTTCGTCGGGTACAGGTACAGGGCGCGGCTCGTCGGGACCGCCAGCAGCTGGTTGATGGTCGGCAGGTTGAAGCACAGCGACTTGCCCGACGCCGTGCCGGTCGTGACGATGAACGGGCCCTCCATCGCCGCCTCCACCGCGTGCGCCTGGTGGGCGTAGAGCCCGTCGCCGGGGAGCGCCTCGAGCAGCCGCGGATGCAGCGGCGGCGGCGCGACGTGGACCGCCCGCCGGGCGCCCTCGTACTCCTCGCGCACCAGCCGTCCGTCGGCGCGGCCGGCGGCGAGGACCTCGGCCCAGGGCTCGGCGGCGGCCATCACACGGGCGGCTCGCGGCGCAGGTGCTCGGCGAGCACCGCGTCGGCCGCGAGCTCGGCATCCCCGCGCAGCACCTCCAGCACGGCGAGGAAGTCGCGGACCTGCGCCACGTCGTGCACGCGCAGGATCTGGCCGGGCCGACCGGCGAGCGCGGCGATCGCGCCCAGCGTGCCGGCAAGGCGCTCGCGCGGGCGGCGCCCGGTGATCGCGCCGACGAAGTCCTTGCGCGACAGCGCCAGCAGCACGGGGTGGCCGAGCGCCTCCACGCGGTCCAGCTCGCGCAGCACCTGCACCGTCTGCGCCGGGGTCTTGGCGAAGTCGGGGCCCGGGTCGACGATCACGTGGTCGGGCTCCAGCCCGTGCTCCTCGGCGACGGCGATCCGCTCGCGCAGGAAGCTCACCACGTCGTCGGTGACGTCGTCGTAGAGATCCGGCGCGTCGACCCGCTGCTTGGGCAGCGCCCGGGTGTGCATCACGACGAGCGCCGCGTCCGCGGCCGCGCACAGCCCGGCGACCTCCGGGTACAGCAGCCCGCTCACGTCGTTGACGATCGCCGCCCCCGCGTCCAGCACCGCCCGCACGACCGCCGGCCGGTACGTGTCGACCGACACCACGATCCCCAGCTCGGCGAGCGCGCCGACGAGCGGCAGCACGCGCTCGATCTCGAGCTCGACCGGGATCTCGGCCTCGTTCGTCACCCCCGACTGGCCGCCGACGTCGATCACCCCGGCTCCGGCGGCGACGAGCTCCTGCGCCCGCGCGACGCGATCGTCCAGCGTGCGCAGCTCGCCCGCGTCGGAGAACGAGTTGGGGCTCGCGTTGACGATCCCCATGAGCAGCGGCGTCGTGCCGATCGACACGAGGCCGGTGGGCGTGGCGAAGGAACGCTCGGTCACCATGGTCACGCTACCGTCCGCGCCCCGTGACCCGCCTGCGCTGCGCCTACCTCGACCTCGACGGCACCCTGCTCGGCCAGGGCGCCTCGCTCTTCCACGACGGCGAGGGCCGCCCCTCGATGGCGGGCGCCCGCGCGATCGAGGCGTGCCTGCGCGCCGACGTCGAGATCGTGCTCGTCTCCGGCCGCCGCTCGGCGCAGCTCCACGAGGACGCGCGGCTGCTCGGTCAGCCGGCGTACATCTTCGAGGCCGGCGCCGGGATGCTCGTCGACGGCGACCGCTACTGGAACACCGGCGACCTCGTTCCGCGCGACGGGCGCACGATCCACGAGCAGATCGCCGCCTCCGGCGCGCCGCAGCTGCTGCTCGACCACTACCCCGGCCGGCTCGAGTACCACGACCCCTGGCACCTCGACCGCGAGGTCTCCCACCTCTTCCGCGGCCACGTCGACGCCGCCGAGGCCGACGCGCTGCTGCACGAGCACGGCCACGCGAACCTGCGCCTCGTCGACAACGGCGGCGTCCACCGCCGCTCGCCCGCGCTCGCCGGACTCGACCACGTCCGCGCCTACCACCTCGTCCCGGCGCCCGCCTCGAAGGCCGGCGCGGTCGCCCGCCACCTGCGCATGCGCGGCTACGCGCCGGAGGAGACGATCGGCGTCGGCGACTCGCGCGAGGACCTCCAGCTGCACGCCGCCGTCGGCACGTTCTGGCTGGTCGCCAACGCCGTGCAGCGCGATCCGTCGCTGCAGGCGATCGCCGCCGGCCTGCCGAACGTCCGCGTGGCCGAGGAGGGCCACGGCGCCGGCGTCTACGAGGCGATCGTCACCACGCTCGCCGGCGGCTGAGCCGCGCCCGCAGCCGCGCCCAGAAGCCCGGCTGGGGGCGGCGGCGCCAGCGGGCGGGCGCCGGCACGGTCGTGCGCACCAGCGCGACCCAGCCGTCGAGCGGGAGGTCGCCGGCGATGAGCCGCGCCAGCCCGCTGGTCACCGGCGCGTCGACCCCGGCGCGCTCCAGCGCGCGCGCGAGCAGCGGGACGAGGTCCAGCGACTCGACCGCCTGGCCGATCCGGGCGGGGATCTCGCGCGTCGGCACGCCCTCGGCCAAGAGCTCGCCGGCGCGCCGGTTGCGGCTCTGCGCGGCCAGCGCCGTGGCGACGAGGTCGCCGGTCCCGGCCAGCCCGATGAACGACTCCGGCCGCGCTCCCTGGGCCACCGCGTAGCGCCACACCTCGGCGAAGATGTGACCGGCCGCCGCGCCCGCCGCGTTGAGCCCCTGGCCCTCGGTCGCGCCGGCCGCGAGCGCCGCCGCGTTCTTGGCCGCGCCGGCGAGCTCCACGCCGACCGGGTCGTCGGCCTGCTCGCACACCACGCCGGCCCGGGTGAAGACGTCGGCCAGCGTGCGCGCGAGCTCCTCGGAGCTAGCCGCGGCGACCAGCCCCGCGCCCTCGCTGACCATCTCCCGCGCATGCGCGGGGCCGCCGATGCAGGCGACCCGGTCCTCGCCGAAGCGGTCGCGCAGCAGCACGGTCGGGGCGACCCCGTCGGCCGGCACGAGGCCCTTGGCCAGCGAGACGATCGCCGCCCGCGGCGGAAGGCCGTGGTCGGCCAGCGTGGCGATCACCTCGTCCAGCCCGCGCGACGGCACGCCGAGGAAGACGAGCTCGGCCCGGGCCAGCCCCGCCGACACCGTCTCGATGCGCAGCTGCGGCGGCAGCTCCACGCCGGGCAGGTAGACCCGGTTCTCGCGGTCCTCGCGCAGCCGCTCGGCCTGCTCGCCCGTCCGCGCCTGGAGCGTCGTGCGCAGGCCGGCCCGGACGAGCAGCACGGCCACGGCGGTCCCGAACGACCCGGCCCCGACGACGACTGCCCGGCGGGCGCCGGGCAGCGACAGGCTGAACGATGGGAGCGCGCGATCGGCCAAGGAGAGGCCGCGAGCGTAGTCGAAGAGCGCTCGAACACCTGTCCGTGGGTCTCAACTCCCGGCGCGGACGGTCGATGCACCGTCCATGGGGACGGATCCCGAGGACGCGCCCGGACGCGCGGCCAGCCGCTGGATGGGCGTAGGACACGCCGCTGAGCCCGATCCGTCCGCTGCCGTCGTGCTGGCGGCCGGGGACGCGCTGGCCGCCGGCCCCGATCCGCGCCTGCTGCTGACGTTCGCCGCCCCCGGCTACGACCTCGCCGTCGTGGCCGCCACGCTCGCGGCGGCCGCGCCCGGCATCCCGCAGCTCGGCTGCACGACCGCCGGCGAGCTCGGTCCGGGCGGTCCGGCCCAGGACTCGCTGGTCGTGGTCGCCCTCGGCGGGCCGGGCTTCACGGTCTCGACCGTCGCCGTGCCGGAGGCCGGCCGCGACCTGCGGGCCGCCGGCGCGGAGGCCGCCGCCGCGCTCGGCGACGTCGCCGACCGCCCCCATCGCGCGCTGCTGCTGCTCGCCGACGCGCTGGCCGGCGACCAGCTCGAGCTCGTCCGCGGCGCCTACTCCGTGGCCGGCGCCGGCGTGCCGCTCGTCGGCGCGTGCGCCGGCGACGGCCTGCGCATGCGGGCGACCGGCCAGCTCCACGACGGCCAGGCGCTGACCGGCGCGGTCGTCGCGGCGGCGATCGGCTCCGACGCGCCGCTCGGGGTCGGCGTCCACCACGGCTGGCGGCCGCATGGCGAGCCGCTGCACGTCACGCGGGCCGCCGGGCCCGACGTCCTCACGCTCGACGGTCGGCCCGCCCTCGACGTCTACCTCGAGCGGCTCGGCGCGCCGGCGGAGGTCGCCGGCGATCGGGCCGCGTTCGCGCGCGTCGTCCACGACCACCCGCTCGGCGTGCGCCGCCACGCCGGCGGGCCGCTCGTGCGGCTCGTCGTCGGCGCCGACCCCGACCGCCGCTCGCTGCGCACCGTCGCCGAGATCCCGCAGGGCGGCCTGGCCTGGCTGATGGCCTGCGACCCGACCGCCCAGGGCGCCGCCGGCTACGCCGCGTGCGCCGAGGCGATCGGCGCGCTGGGCGGCGCGGCGCCGCTGGGCGTCGTCGCGTTCGGCTCCGCGGCGCGCCGCGCCGCGCCGATCGGCGTCCAGGTCCCGGGCGTCCCGGTCGCCGGCTTCTACGGCTACGGCGAGATCGCGCGCGCCCACGGCGCCACCGGCTTCCACAACCATGCCCTCGCGGTGCTGGCGGTGGCGTAGTGGCCCTTCCCGCAACGGTTGACCGGACATGACGCCCGTCGATCACCACCAGCCTTTGTCCTCGACCCTCGAAATCCCGGAGGGATTCCTTCGGGTCTGCGTCCGCGGCTGGCGGCGCCGCCAGGCGCCCTTTCCGGCCAACCGTCACGAGAAGGACCACTAGTGGGCTGGGGGACCGAGCGGCTCACGGAGTTCGTCGTCGCCCTCGGCGACGCCGCGGACGTCGCGGGCGCGGCGCGGCGCGGGGTGGAGCGGGCGGCCGAGGCGCTCGACGCCGAGGTCGCCGCGCTGGTGCGCGACGGCGGCGTGCTCGCCTCCTACGGCTGGCCGCGCATCGAAGTGCCCGAGCGGGGCCTCCTGGCCGTCGCCGCGACGGGCGCGGGCGACGTGCCGATCCCCGGCGGCGCGCCGCGGCCGGCCGCGGTGGTCGGGCTCGACGACGATCGCGGCGGCGCGCTCGTCGTCGCCCGCGCCGGCGAGCCGCTGGACGCGGTCGAGCTGACGCTGCTGCGCGGCATGGCGCGCAGCCTCGCCCAGTCGCTGCAGCTGCTCGGCGCCGTGGAGGCCGAGCGGGCGCTGCGCGTGCGCTCCCAGCAGCAGGCGCGCGAGAACGCGCGGCTGCTGCGCGGCCTGCAGGAGCGCCAGCGGCTGCTGGAGGCGCTGGCGGCGATCCAGCGGGCGATCTCCCACCGCGTGCCGCTGCCCGACGTCCTCGACGCGATCGCCGACACCACGCGCGACCTGCTCGGCGATCCCTCCGTCCGGCTGCTCGTCGACGGCCGCGACGACGCGCCGCCGCCGGCGGTCGTCGCGCGGGCGATGGCCGAGAACCGGCTCGTCGTCGTCGAGGGCCCGTGGGTAGACGCGCTCGGCGGTCCGAGCGCCGCGATGGCGGCGCCGATCCACGAGCAGGGCGAGGTCGTCGGGGCGCTGGTGGCCAGCTGCGAGGAGCCCGGGCGGACGTACACGCGCGCCGAGCAGGGGATCCTGGTCGCGCTGGCCGAGCACGCGAGCCTCGCGCTGACCGACGCCAAGACGGTCGGCGCGATGGTCCACCAGGCGCTCCACGACGGCCTGACCGGGCTGCCCAACCGCGCGCTCTTCCTCGATCGCCTCGGCCACGCGCTGGCCCGCCGCACCGGCGTCGGGTCCGGCGAGGTGAGCATCCTGTTCTGCGACCTCGACCGCTTCAAGGCGATCAACGACTCGCTCGGCCACCATGCCGGCGACGAGCTGCTCGTCGAGGTCGCCCGGCGGATCGGCTCCTGCCTGCGCGGCGGCGACACCGCCGCCCGCCTGGGCGGCGACGAGTTCGTCGTCCTGCTCGAGGACGTGCGCTCGACCGACGAGGCGGTGGCCGTGGCCGAGCGGATCACCGGCGCGCTGCGTCCGCCGTTCGCCGTCGGCGACCGCGAGGTGGCGGTCTCGGCGTCGATCGGCATCGTCCTCGGCCACGCCGCCGCCGAGGAGCTGCTGCGCAACGCCGACGTCGCGATGTACCGCGCCAAGGCGCAGGGCAGCGGCCGCTTCGCGGTGTTCGACGCCTCGATGCGCGACGACGTGCTCGAGCGCCTGGAGCTCGAGGCCGACCTGCGCCGCGCGCGCGATCGCGGCGAGCTCGAGGTCCACTACCAGCCGATCGTCGCGCTGCGCGACGGCTCGCTGGCCGGCTTCGAGGCGCTCGCGCGCTGGCGCCACCCCGCGCGCGGCCTCGTGCCGCCGCCGGTCTTCGTCCCGGTCGCCGAGGAGAGCGAGCTGATCCACGAGGTCGGCCGCTTCGTGCTCGGCGAGGCGTGTGCCCAGGCGGCGCGCTGGAACGTCGCGCAGATCACCGTGAACCTCTCCGGCCGCCAGCTCGAGCGCCCCGACCTCGTGGCGCACGTGGCGGCCGCGCTGACCGAGAGCGGGCTGGAGCCCGCGCGCCTGACGCTGGAGGTCACCGAGACGGTCCTCATGCACGACACCGAGGCGACGATCGAGCGGCTGGCCGCGCTGCGCGAGCTGGGCGTGCGGCTCGCGGTCGACGACTTCGGGACGGGCGCCAGCTCGCTGCGCTCCCTCAGCCGCTTCCCGATCGACATGCTGAAGATGGCCAAGCCGTTCGTGGACGGCGTCGGCAACGGCGACGAGGACGCCGCGCTGGCACGGGCGATCGTCGACCTCGGCGGCTCGCTCGGGCTGACGGTGGTCGCCGAAGGGATCGAGCAGGGCGCGCAGCTCGCCCAGCTGCGCCGGCTCGGCTGCCAGTACGGCCAGGGCTTCCTCTTCGCGCGGCCGCTCACCACCGAGCAGGTCGACGAGCTGGTGACCGCCGACGCGCTCTACCCGGTCGGCGGGTAGGCGTTCGCGCCGGACCTCGCGCGACGAGGCCTTGACTTCAAGTGCACTTGAAGGTGCATGCTTGCGGTCATGCCCACCGCCATCGTCACCGGAGCATCGCGCGGGCTCGGGCTCGCACTGACCCGCGAGCTGGCCGCTCGCGGCTGGACGGTCGTCGTCGACGCGCGCGACGGGCGCGCGCTCGCCGAGGCGACCGAGGGACTCGAGCGGGTCGTCGCGGTCCCGGGCGACGTCACCGATCCACGCCACCGGGACGAGCTGGTGGCGGCGGCGGGCGGCGCGATCGACCTCCTCGTCAACAACGCCAGCGCCCTCGGGCCGAGCCCGCTGCCGGCGCTCGCGGACGCCCCGCTCGACGCGCTGCGGCGCGTCTACGAGGTCAACGTGCTCGGTCCGCTCGGGCTGATCCAGGCTGCGCTGCCGCGGATGGGCGCGGGCGCCGTGATCGTGGACGTGACGTCCGACGCGGCGGTCGAGCCGTACGCGGGCTGGGGCGGCTATGGCGCGTCGAAGGCGGCGCTCGACCAGCTGACCGCGATCCTCGCCGCCGAGCGACCGGACCTGCGCGTCTACGCGGTCGATCCCGGCGACATGCGCACGCGGATGCACCAGGACGCGTTCCCCGGCGAGGACATCTCCGACCGGCCTGCGCCGGAGGCGAGCGTCCCCGGGCTGCTGGCGCTCGTGGAGGGGACGCTGCCGAGCGGGCGCTACCGGGCGCGGGAGCTGGCGTGAGCGCGCGTGCCCCGTCGCCGACCGGCGCGCTGCCGCCGCGGGCGGTCGCGTCGTGAGCGCCGCGACCTTCCCCGAGCTGCTGCCCGCGCCGGCGCCGCCCGAGGCGCGCGGCGCCTCGCGCTCCGACGTGGCGCTGCTCGTCGCGACGCGGTCCGACGGCGCCCTGCGCGAGGCGCGGTTCGCCGACCTGCGGTCCATCCTCGCGCCCGGCGACCTGCTCGTCGTCAACACCTCGGCCACCCTGCCCGCGGCGCTTCCCGCTCGGCTCGGCGATGCCGGCGTCCGCGTGCACCTCTCCACGCCGGTGGCGCCGGGCCGGTGGGTGGTCGAGCTGCGCACCGCCGAGCGCCGGCCGCTGCGCCGTCCGCCGCCGGGCGCCCGGCTCGCGCTTCCCGGCGGCGCGCGCCTGACGCTCCGCGCGCCGTACCGCGGCAGCGACCGGCTGACCGAGGCCGACCTCGAGCTGCCGGGCGGCGCCGCGGCCCTCCTCGCCTATCTCGCCGCCCACGGCGCCCCGATCCGCTACGACGACCGCACCGACGGCTGGCCGCTGGCCGCCTACCAGACGATCTTCGCGACGCAGCCCGGCAGCGCCGAGATGCCCAGCGCGGGGCGGCCGTTCACGACGCGACTGGTCACCGAGCTGGTCGCGCGCGGGGTCCTCCTGGCGCCGATCGTCCTCCACGCCGGCGTCTCGTCGCTGGAGCGCGACGAAGCGCCGCTCTCCGGCTTGGACACGATCCGCGAGGCGGCGACGCCGAGCGCCGTGCAGCAGGCCGAGCCGAGCGCGAGCGTGACGAGCAGAGCCGGCAGCGTGTCGAGCTGCACGTGGGCGCCGAAGAGCGCGACGCCGACGATCAGCATGACGGCCACCGAGAGGGCGATCACGAGGAACGTCGAGCCCAGGGTGCCCGCGACGTACGCCGACCACGGCAGCGGCGTCGCCCGGATGCGCTTGAACATCCCGCTCGTGCGGCGGTACGCGAACGCCAGCGCGGTCGCGTTGAAGCCGATCAGCACGATCGCGTAGGTGACGATGCCCGGGACGTAGAAGTCGATCATCGCCAGGCCGTCGCGGGTGTCGAGCGTCTGGCCGTGGGTCAGGGTCCCGAAGACGACGAGGTACATCAGCGGGAAGAGCAGGCTGAAGAACGCGGCGCGGCGGTTGCGCCAGAACGAGCGTTGCTCGTAGCGCACCTGCCAGCCGGTCAGCGCGAGGTCGCGAGCGGTCATCGGGCGTGCTCCGTCAGGGCGAGGTAGACGTCTTCGAGCGTCGGCTGGGCGACGGTGAAGCGGTCCAGCGCGTGGCCGTGGTCCAGCGCCCAGCCGGTGAGCGTGTGGGTGACGGCGAGGCCGGCGTCGGTGGTGACGAGCACGCGGCCGTCGGGCTCGACCGAGACGGCGGCCGGCGCGGGGAGCTCGGGCAGCTCGGACGGCTCGACCTCCTCGGGCAGGGCGAAGCGGATCTCGATCGGCGCCTGGTCGCGGCCGCCGAGCGCCGCGGGCGGGCCGGCGGCGATGAGCTCTCCATCGACCATCACGCCGACGCGGTCGGCGAGGCACTGCGCCTCGTCCATGAAGTGGGTCGTGAGGAAGACGGTCATGCCGGTCCCGCACAGCGCGCGGATCGTCGACCACGCCGCCCGGCGCGCGTGCGGGTCGAAGCCGGTCGTCGGCTCGTCGAGGAACAGCACGTCGGGCGAGCCGACGAGCCCCAGCGCGAGGTCGAGGCGGCGGCGCTGGCCGCCCGACAGCTCGCTCGTGGGCGTCTCGCGCTTGGCGTCGAGCTCGACGAGGTCGATGAGCTCGTCGGGGCGGCGGGGACGCGAGTACCAGCGGGCGGTCATCTCGAGCACCTCGCCGACCGTGAGGTCGGTGGGCAGTGCGGTGTCCTGGAGCACGATCCCGACGCGGTCGCGCAACGCGCGCTCGCCGCGGGCCGGATCGCGGCCGAGGACGCAGACCGAGCCGGAGGTGGGGACGCGGTGGCCCTCGAGGATCTCGGCGGTCGTGGTCTTGCCCGCGCCGTTGGGCCCGAGCAGGCAGAAGACCTCGCCGGGCGCGACCGACAGGGTCACGCCGCGGACGGCCTCCACCGGCCCGTAGACCTTGCGGATGTCGCGGACCTCGATGGCGTTCGTCATGGTGCGATGCACGGTCGCACCGGGGCGGCGTTCGCGGTAGTGAGGGGCGTCCTCAGTTCGGCATGACATCTGTCATGAGCCGGCGGGCGAGCTCCTCGCCGGCCCCGGCGAGCGCGTCCGCGCCGGTGGCCGTCAGCACGTGCTGGAGGTCGAGGATCCGCTTGCCGAACGGGTCCAGCGCGTCCTCGCCGACGATCGCGTGGCAGGGCACGCCGGCCTGGCGCGCCCGCGTGGCGATCTCGCCGGTCACGCGTCCCGCGAGCGTCCCGCGGTCCAGCCGCGGCTCCCCGACGACGACCGCGAACGCCGCACGCAGCCGCGGATCGAAGGTCGCGTCCAGGCCGTCGGCGGGGTCGTAGACGTCGGGGTCGTCGAGGCCGGCGGCGGTCAGACCGCGAGCGACCGCGTCGGCGTCGAGGCCGTCGAGAGCGAGGAGGAGGCGCACCGACGCGGCATGATGGCAGCGCCGGCCCCGCGGGGCGGCTCACCAGGGTTCGTGCTCGGTGCGCTCGCGCTCGAGGGCGAAGCGGTCCTGCTGGGGTGCGCGGTCGAGGCGGCGGTCGGCGGCCGTGCCGGCGGGGCGTTCGCCCGTGGGAGCGGCCGCTGCGGTGGGCGTCCCCGCATCCAGCAGCGGCCGCAGGAGGTCCATCGGCAGGGGGAAGACGACCGTCGAGCTCTCGGCGTGGCCGATCTCGCGCAGCGTCTGCAGGTAGCGCAGCTGCAGCGTGGTCGGGTTGCGGCTGATGACCTCGGCGGCATCCGCCAGCCGCGTGGCGGCCTGGGCCTCGCCCTCGGCGTTGATGACCTTGGCGCGGCGCTCGCGCTCGGCCTCGGCCTGGCGCGCCATCGCCTGCTGCATCGTCGCGGGGATCTCGACGTCCTTGATCTCGACCGTCGTGACCTTCACGCCCCACGGCTCGGTCTGCTGGTCGATGATCGTCTGGAGGTCCTCGTTGAGCCGCTCGCGCTCGGACAGCAGCGTGTCGAGCTCGGCCTTGCCGAGCACGGAGCGCAGCGTGGTCTGCGCGATCTGGGAGGTCGCCGCCTCGGCGCTCTCGATCTCCACGACCGAGCGGTTGGCGTCCACGACGCGGTAGTAGGCGACGGCGGTGACCCGTGCGGTGACGTTGTCGCGGGTGATGACGTCCTGCGGCGGGATCCGCAGCGTCACGGTGCGCAGGCTGACGCGGACCATCCGATCGACGATCGGGATCAGGAAGATGAGCCCCGGACCGCGCTGGTCGAGCAGCCGCCCCAACCGGAACACCACGCCCCGCTCGTACTCGCGCAGGACGCGCACCGAGTTGCCGGCGGCTACCACCACCAGCCCGACGAGCACGGCGAGGACGACGAGGATCGCGGTGATCATGGCTCCAGCTCCCAAGGTTCGGCACGGCGCACGGTGAGCGTGAGACCGTCGACGCGCTCGACGACGACCGTGTCGCCGGTCTCCACGGGCTCGTCGGGATAGCCGGCGCGGGCGCGCCACAGGGCGCCCTCGACGAGCACGCGGCCCTCGTGCGCCGGCCCGATCGGCTCGCGGGCGCGGCCGCGGGCGCCGACGAGCGCCTCCCGCCCGCTGCGGACGCGCCGCGGGCGCGAACGGCCGATCGCCCGGACGGCCCCGACGAGCATCGCCCCGGTCGCCAGCGCCACGACGAGCGCGAGGGCCAGCCCCAGCGCGATGCCGCCGCCGGCGCCCTCGACGGCGACCACGGTCCCGGCCACGGCCAAGGCGACGCCCGCCGCGCCGACCAGGCCGCCCGCGGTGACGTGGGCCTCGGCCACCAGCAGGACCACGCCTGCCAGTAGCAGGGCGATCCCGAGACCGGTCATTTGTGCGGTGGATACCCGGAATAGGGGCGCGGCGCACCCACGCCGGAGCCGATCCGGCGCGGGTGCGCTCCCGGCCTACACGGCGGCGGACGCGGGCGCCTCCAGGAACCCCGTGACGTCGCGCAGCCGGCCGTCCGCCGCCAGCGTCGCCACGTCGAGGCCGACCGCGACGGGGCCGTCAGGCCCGACGAGCGTCCAGGTGAAGCGCACGCGGTCGTGGTGCGCGTCCGGCCCGGCCGCCAGCTCGAAGCGGTGGCCGGGGAACTGCCGCTGGGCGCCGGCGATGAGGCCGTCGATGGCGTCGGCGCCTGCGCCGGCCATGAGCGGGTCGACGTAGGTCGCGTCGTCGGCGAACGCGCGCGTCACGTGCGCCCGGCGACGGGCCGGGTCGGCCTCGTTCCAGGCCGCGAGGTAGTCGTCGACGACGGCGGTGATGGGTGCGGTGGTGTCGGTCATGGCCGGCACGATCCCGACGCGGGGCGGGCAGCGCCATTCCCTGCGAGGTAAGCGCGGTCGCTCCCGCCCGCCACTACCGTCGGCCGCATGACCGAGACCAGCACGCGCGTGCGCGTCGGCCCGCTGCTGCGCGACTGGCGGCGCCGACGGCGGCTCAGCCAGCTCGACCTCGCGCTCGAGGCGGGGGTGTCGGCGCGGCATCTGAGCTTCGTCGAGACGGGCCGCTCGCGGCCCAGCCCCGAGATGGTCCTGCGGCTGGCGGAGCGACTCGACGTGCCGCTGCGTGAGTGCAACCAGCTCCTGCTGGCCGCCGGCTACGCCCCCGTCTACGAGCAGCACGCGCTGGACGACCCCGACATGGCGCCGGTCCGCGAGGCGCTGGACCAGATCCTGCGCGGTCACGATCCCTATCCGGCGCTCATCGTCGACCGCCATTGGGAGCTGCTGGCCGCCAACGAGGGCCTCGGACTGCTGCTGGAGGGCGTCGATGCCGACCTCCTGGCGCCACCGGTCAACGTGCTGCGCGTCGCGCTGCATCCCGACGGCCTCGCGCCACGGATCGCCAACCTCGCGCAGTGGCGTGCGCACCTGCTCGAGCGGCTCTCGCGCCAGGTCGCGCTCACCGGTGACGCGCAGCTGCGCTCGCTGTGGGAGGAGCTGCTCGCGTACCCGGCGCCGCCCGCAGCCGCGGCGGCGGCCCACGCCGAGGTGCCCCCCGGCGGGGCGATCGCGGTGCCGCTGCGCCTGCGCCACGGCGACCGCGAGCTGGCGTTCATCTCCACGATCACCACCTTCGGCACTGCGATCGAGATCACCGCCGCGGAGCTGTCGATCGAGGCGTTCTATCCGGCCGACGCCGCGACCGCCGAGGTCGTCCGGTCCCTCCCCGGCGGGTGACCACCGTCGGTCGCGGTCGCCGCGCGCGGGGTCCCGTTGCGCCTGGACACCCCGGGGGCCGAGGCGTACCGTCGACCGAGCCGTGTTGCTGGCCGCCTCCGAGCCGAGCAAGCTCGCCTTCTACCTGGCGGCCGGCGCGCTGGCGTGCTGGGCGGTGGGCCTGGCGATCTTCGGGGCGACGCACCCGGACTTCCCCGGCACGCTGGCCCGCGGGCGCCTCGTCATCGTGACGAGCATCGCGATCGTCGCCGCGACCGTGGCGACGGCGATCGCGACGGCCAGCAACCCCGAGGAGGAGCAGGAGGAGGAGCGGGCGTCGGCGCCCGCGCCGGCCGGCGAGGCGCACGCCCCGCCGCTCGCGCTCGCCGCCGACCCCAGCGGCCAGCCGGCCTTCGACCGCACGACGCTGGCCGCGCGCCCCGGCCGGGTCGTCGTGCGGCTCACGAACCGCTCGCCGGCGCCCCACGACGTGACGATCGCGCAGGGCTCTCGCGTCATCGCCGCCACCCGACAGGTGACCGGCGGCGAGGCCACGCTGACGACGGAGCTCGCCGCCGGACGCTACGTCTTCTACTGCTCGGTCGACGGCCACCGCCAGCTCGGCATGCGCGGCACGCTCACCGTCCGGTGAGCGCCTCCCGGCTCAGCTGTCGAGCTGGTCGACGGTGCACTCGCGCGGATCCTTGTCCTCGCGCCAGCGCTGCACCTTCGCGCCGTGGCGGATGCGCCCGTCGCTGACGTGGTCGAACGTCACCTCGACGACGAGCTCCGGGCGCAGCGCGACCCACTCGAGGTCGCGCCCGGCGCTCCAGCGCGACGGCTCGCCGCTGCCCCGCTCGCCGGTCTCGTACGGCGCCAGCTTGGCCGGCAGCTCGCGCTTCTCCTTCGCGCTGAAGCCCGACGAGTGGCCGATCACGCGCAGCTGCCCGTCGGGCCCGTAGAGCCCGAGGATGAGCGCGCCGAGCGTGCCCTCCAGCTTGCCGGGCCGCCACCCGTGCACGACGGCGTCGATCGTCCGCACGCGCTTGACCTTCACCATCCCTGTGCGCTCGCCCGGCACGTAGGGCGCGTCGAGCTCCTTGGCGATGACGCCCTCGGCCCCGTGCAGCCACGGGTCGGCGTCGGCCCGCTCGCGCACGCACGGGGTGAGGTCGAGCACTCCGCTTTCGCCCAGCTCGCCGAGGAGCGTCTCCAGCGCCGCGCGGCGCTGCGCGAACGGGAGCGCGAGCAGCGTCTCGTCGTCGCGCGCGAGCAGGTCGAAGGCGACGAACCGCGACGGCGTCTGCTCGGCCAGCATGGCGATCCGCGACGCGGCCGGGTGGATCCGCTGGCCCAGCAGGTCGAACTCCTGGCCGCCGCGCTCGTTGAGGATCACGATCTCGCCGTCGAGGACGTAGCGCCCGGCGGGCAACCGCAGCTCCGGGAAGTAGCGCGTCAGCGGCTTGCCGTTGCGCGACTGCAGCTGCACGTCATCGCCGTCGACGAAGGCGATCGCCCGGAAGCCGTCCCACTTGGGCTCGTAGGCCCAGCCCTCACCCTCCGGCAGGCTGCTGCGCGAGCGCGCCAGCTGAGGGGCGAGCGGCACCGACAGCGGAAGGGGCATGCACCGACCCTACCGAGCGGCGGCGCCGGACGTTGACGAGCACGACCGCCCCGAGCACGGCTGTTGCGCCGAGCGCCTGCAGCGGCCCGAGCCGCTCGCCGAAGACCGCCATCGCCAGCGCGACGGTGATCACCGGCTCGACGGTCGAGACGATCGACGCGCTCGCCGGCCCGATGCGGCGCAGCCCCAGCAGGAACGCGACGACCGGCAGCACGGTGGAGACGACGGCGACCGCGGCGACGGCGGCCCAGCCGGTCGCGCTCACGCCGCCGGCGACGCCCCCCGCGGCCGCGCTCCAGCCGCCCACGGTCACGGTGGCCGCGGTGACGATGAGCGCCGTGAGGAGGATCGGGTCGGTCCGCCGGTCGACGAGGTCGGCGGCCAGGACGTACGCGGCGTAGGCGATCGCCGCGCCGAGCGCCAGCGCGACGCCGGCGCCGTCGAGCGCGCCCGCGCCGCCGCCGGCGAGGACGAGGATCGTGCCGGCGCTGGCGAGCGCGAGCGCGGCGATCCGGCGGCGCGACGCGCGCTCGCGGCCGAGGGCGAGGCCGCCGAGCAGCACGAGCGCCGGGTAGGCGTACAGCAGCAGCGACGCCAGCGAGGCGTCGATCCGCTCCAGGGCGGCGAAGAAGGTCGCGGCCTGCACGGCGTAGCCGATCGCGCCGAGCGCGAGCGCGCCGACCACGACGCGCCACGAGGGCCAGGCGGGCCGGCGGACCGCGACGATCGCCCACAGCACCAGGGCGGCGATCGCGAAGCGGCCCAGCAGCAGCGTGCGGGCGTCGAAGCCGGCCTGGTAGGCCAGCTTCGCGAAGATCGCCATCGCGCCGAAGCCGGCCGCCGCGAGCAGGCAGAGCACGACGCCCTGCCGCTCGCGCGCGGCCGCGGAGGCGCTCAACGAGCCTCCGGGCGCTCCACGAACCCGGGCCGCTGCTCCACGCCGAAGCGCAGGGAGAGCAGACCGAAGATCGTGGCGCCGATGATCGAGAGGATGGCAACCATGATCGACATGATCCGCTCCCGCGAGGTGGAGCGGTAGCCTTGGTTGTCTTCGGCATCTCAAGGAAACGCCTGTGACGATCCAGCAGCTGTCCTACTTCCTGGCCGCGGTGGAGCACGGGTCGTTCGCGGGCGCCGCCGAGGCGCTCCACCTCGCGCAGCCGTCGGTCTCCGAGCAGGTCCGCCGGCTCGAGGACGAGCTCGGCGTCGCGCTCTTCCATCGCATCGGCCGCGGGCTCATGCCGACCGAGGCGGGCCAGGCGCTGCGGCCCCACGCCGAGCAGGTCCTGGCCGAGCTGGACGCCGCGCGCGACGCGGTGGCCGACGTGCGCGAGCTGCGCGGCGGCACCGCCGCCTTCGGCGTCTTCGGCTCGGCGCGCTACTACCTCGGCACGGCGGTCGTCCGCGCGTTCCACCGCCGCCACCCCGATGTGCGCATCCGCCTCGTCGGCCAGAACTCGTCCGAGGTCGTCGCCGCGATCCGCGCCGGCAAGCTGGAGGCGGGCATCGTCGTGCTGCCGATCGACGACACGGGCCTGGAGCTGCGCCCGGCGATGCGCGACGAGCTGCTGGCCTGCTCGGCCGACCCGGCGCGGCTGCGCTCGGCGATGACCGTCGAGCGCTTCGCCCGCCGCCCGCTCATCCTCTACGACGTCAGCTTCGGCGCCGAGGACCCCACGCGCCGCCAGCTCGTCGAGCTGGCCCAGCGCGCCGGCGTGCAGCTCGACGTCGCCGTGGACGTCGAGGATCCCGAGATCGCGCTCGACCTCGCCGCCCAGGGCTTCGGCGACACGATCGCCGCCCGCGGCACGCTCCACGCCCAGGGCCGCGCGCTCTCGCGCAGGCTCGGCTGGGTCCCGTTCGCCGAGCCGGTCTACGACGACTTCGCGTTCGCCTGGCGCCGCGGCGCGCGGCTGTCGCCGGCGACGCGCGCGTTCGTCGGCGCCGCGGAGGAGCGGATGGCCGCGCTGACCGAGCGCCTGGACCGCTTCGACCGCCGCCGGATGCCGGAGGGCGCCGCGGCGGCGTGAGCGCTCAGGTCCGGGTCAGCGCGCGGAAGTGGCTGGCGGCGGGCGCGCGCAGATGGGAGAACGCGGCGTCGAAGACCGCGATCGCCTCGCGGCGCGCGTCGGCGTGGCTGGCCCACCGCTCGGGCAGCTCGGGGTCGAAGCCGGAGAACGAGCGGAACTCGTGCATCATCCGCGTGCAGGTGAGGAACGCGTCGTGCTCGGACTGCTCGACGGGCTCCACGAGCGGCGCGTACGCCGCGATGAACGCCCGGTAGCGCTCGGTGACCTCGTCCAGCGGCCACAGGTGGCTGATCACCGGGCCCGAGCTGAGGTCGCCGTCGGGCGCTGCGCGGAAGATGGCGACCGAGCCGCCGATCCCCAGCTTCTCGACGAGGTCGCGCACCTCGGGGACGTAGTCGCGCGGCGAGACCCAGGTCCCGTCCTGCAGCTGGCCGAAGCCGTGGAAGCGCAGCTGCTTGACCAGGCGCGAGCGTTGCAGGCGCTGGTCGTCGGGGAGGGCGTGCCAGACGATCGTCCACGTCGTCGCGGGATCCGAGCGCTGGCCGAGCGAGAAGATCCGGTCGTCGCCGTCTTCGAGGATGTGCAGGCAGCGGCCAGTCAGCCGGTAGAAGACGAGCCGCCCCTCCTTGTGGCGGTCGGCCAGCCCGCGGTTGACGAGCCGCGCCAGCGCGATCCGCGCCGCGGCGGTGCTGCCGCCGAAGTAGCCGAGCGCGGTCACCAGGCCCCCGGACCAGATCGACGCGGTCCGCGGCTGCAGGTAGGCGCCGAACATCGTCAGCAGCAGGCTCTGCGGCTGCGAGACGATGAGGTCGCTGTCGGTTCCGGCGGTCAGAGCCGGACCGTATCAACGCCGGGCGGGCTCGCCCTCGATCGAGACGTGCGGCAGCCGCCGATCCAGCCATGCCGGCAGCCACCACGCCCGCCGCCCCAGGAGGATCATCACCGCGGGGACGAGCAGGCAGCGCACGACGGTCGCGTCGACCGCGACGGCCACCGCCATCCCCAGGCCGAACTGCTTGACCGTCGGATCGTCGTTGAAGACGAACGCGGCGAAGACGCTGACCATGATGAGTGCCGCCGAGGTGATGACCCGGCCGGTGCTCGCGATCCCGTCGACGACGGCCCGCCGCGCGTCCCCGGTCTCGTGCCAGTGCTCCTGGCAGGCGCTCAGCAGGAACACCTCGTAGTCCATCGAGAGGCCGAAGAGGATGGCGAACATCATGAGCGGCACGAAGCTGACGATCGGGATGTGCTCCCCGCCCAGGCCGATCAGCTCGTTGGCCCAGGCGTCCTGGAAGACGAGCGTCACCACGCCGTAGGCGGCGCCGATCGACAGCAGGTTCATGACCGCGGCCTTGATCGGCAGCAGGATCGACCGGAAGGCCAGCATCAGCAGCAGGAAGCTGAGCAGGATCACCGTGCCGATCACCTGCGGCAGGCGGTCGGAGATCTTCGCCGCGAGGTCGACGCCGCCTGCGGTCATGCCGCCGACCTGGGCGTCCACCCCGGTCGGCGGGATCGCGCGGTCGCGCAGGTGGGCGACGAGCGTCTCGGTGGCCAGCGCGCCCGGCGCGGTGGTGGGCGTCACGGTGAGGACGGCGGCCTGCCCGTCGGCGGCCGGGATCGGCGGCGAGACGGCGGCCACGCCCGGCGCGGCCTTCAGCGCGGCGGCGAGCTTGGCCAGCGCGGCGGGGTCGGGCGGTCCGTCGACGGCCACGAGCAGCGGGCCGTTGAAGCCGGGGCCGAACCCGCGCGACAGCAGGTCGAAGGCGACGCGCTGCTCGGTCCCCTTGGCCGCGGTGCCGTTGTCGGCCTGGCCGAGCTTCAGCGACAGCGCCGGGATCGTCAGCGCGAGCAGGATCGCCACGCCGGCGACCAGCGCCGGCCACGGCCGGTCGGCGACGATGTGGGCCCAGCGCGCCCAGCCGTGGAAGCCGGGCTTCGCCGTGGCACGCCGGTGCAGGAAGGGCACGCGCAGCGCGTGGATCCGCGCGCCGGCGATGGCCAGCAGCGCCGGCAGCAGCACGATCGCCGACAGCACCGCGATCACCACGACGATCGCGGCCGAGAAGCCCAGCGACGCGACGATCGGGATCCCGGCCAGCGCGAGCGAGCACAGGGCGATGACCACGGTGCCGCCGGCGAAGACGACCGCGCTGCCGGCGGTCGCCACGGTCCGCGGGATCGACTCCGCGACGCTCATGCCGGCGTCGAGGTGCTGGCGGTGGCGGGTGATGAGGAAGAGCGCGTAGTCGATCCCCACCCCGAGCCCGATCATCGTGCCGAGGATCGGCCCGACCGTCGGCACCGAGATCACGTGGCCGAGGATCGTCACGAGCGACAGCCCGGCGCTGAGGCCGATGAGCGCGGTGACGATCGGCATCCCGGCTGCGACCACCGTGCCGAACGTGAACAGCAGGACCACGAGCGCGATGACGAGCCCGACCGCCTCGCTGGAGTCGGTCACCGACGTCTCCGCCTGCTGGCCGACGATCCCGCCGACCGCGACGGTCAGCCGGTCGCGCGCGGCGTCGGTGGCGGCGACGACGTCGTCGGCGACCGCGTGGGTGAGGTCCTGCGGCGCGACGTCGAAGGTGAGCGTGGTGTAAGCGATGCGCCCGTCCGGGCTCACCGTCGTCGCCGAGAAGGGGTCCGACGCGCTCGCGACGTCCTCGACGCGCTGCAGCCGGCGCAGCGTCTCCGCGACCGCGCGGCGGTTGGCGCCGGCGTCGATGCGGCCCTCGCGGGCCTCGAAGACGACCGGGCTGGAGAGCTGCGTGAGCGCCGGGAAGTGGTCCTCCAGGATGTCCTGGGCGCGCTGGCTGCCGGTGCCCGGCAGCGAGAAGTCGTCGGTCGTGCGGGTGCCGAGCGCGTTGGCCGCGACGCCGAGGCCGGCGACGACGAGCAGACAGGCGATCAGGACCGGCCAGCGGCGCCGGACGCAGAGCCGGCCGAGGGCGTGGAGGAAGCGACTCACCGGACGAGTATTCGGCTCGTCCGGTGAGCGACTTGAGGTTCGGCTACGCCGTGGCGGGCGCGACGGCCCGGTACGCCTCGGCGAGGCGGCGCACGCCTTCGTCGATCTGCTCCGGCGTCACGCCGGAGTACGCCAGGCGCAGCGTGTTCTCCCCGCCCTCGAGCAGGAAGTCGGTGCCCTTGACGATCTGCACGCCGCGCTGGGCGGCGGCGTCGAAGAGCGCGGCGACGTCGGTGCCGTCGGGCAGCTCGACCCACAGGAAGTAGCCGCCCTCGGGGGCGACGAACCGGGCCTCGGGCAGCTCGCGCGCGAGGGCGGCCGAGAGCCGGCCGGCGCGCTCGGCGAGCGCGGCCTTGACCGTCTCGATCGAGTCGCGGATGCGGCCGCTGCGACAGAACTCGTTGACGATGCCCTGCGAGACCATCGACGGCGAGATGTACGTGTTCGTCGCCAGCGTGACGATCTGCGCGATCAGCTCGGCCGGGCCGACGAGGTAGCCGACGCGCACGCCCGGGCAGACGGTCTTGGAGAACGACGACGCGTAGACGACGCGGTCGTGCTCGTCGAGCGAGAGCATCGTCGGCAGCGTCTCGCCGCTGAAGCGCAGCGCGACGTACGGGTCGTCCTCGAAGATGAGGAAGTCGTACTCCTTGGCCAGCGCGAGCAGCTCGGAGCGCTTGTCGCGCGAGAGCGAGTAGCCGGCCGGGTTCTGGAAGTTCGGGATGATGTGGGCGAGCTTGGGGCGCAGGCCGTCGCGCAGCAGCGCGCGCAGCGCCTCGACGTCGATGCCGTCGGGCTCGAGGTCGACCATGTCGATGTCCGCGCCGCGGTACGTCTTCAGGCTCAGCAGCGTGCGGTCGTACGTCGGCTTCTCGAGGATGACGACGTCGCCGGGCTGGACGAGCGTCTCGAAGAGGAACGCGTCGGCCTGCATCGAGCCGTTGGTGACGATGACCTGCGCGGGGTCGACCCCATGCTGCTCGGCGATCCACGCGCGCAGGGGCGGGTAGCCGATCGCCGTGCCGTACCCGGTCAGGCCGGCGGGGTCGTTGTCGAAGGCGCGGATCGCGGCCTCGCGGAGCCCGTCGACGTCGACGATGTCGAGCGATGGGGCGCCGCGGGCGAAGGAGATGGTGTCGGAAGCGGGCATCGGATCCAGGGTACGTCACGCCCGAGCCCGCGAGCGGTCAGCTCGGGGGCGGCGGAGCGTCGCTCGACAGCGCGCCCAGGCGCGTCAGCAGCCGCTCGTACTCGTCCTCGAGCTCGCGCGTGGTGCGCTGCAGGCGCTCGCGGAAGCGCAGCAGCTCGTCGACCTCGCGATCCAGGCCGCCGAGCCGGGCGCGGGCCTCGGCGACGAGGCGGTCGGCGTCGGCGTCGGGCGGCGCGTCGAGGGATGCGGTCGGGGTGCTCGCGACGGGCGCCGCGGGGGCGTCCGCCGGCTCGCTGCCCGCGAGCTGCTCCTCCAGCTCCTGCAGCTTGCGCTCCAGCTCGCGCAGCGTCGCGGAGACGTCCTCGCTCGGTGGGGTCGGCGCGGTCACGCGCCCATAGATAGCAGTCGCCCCCGAGGGATCGGCCCCCGGGGGCGACGTGCCGGGGGCTCAGCCCCCGAGGATCTCCACGGCGATGTCGGCCACCTGCGTCGGGGTGCGCCCGACGCGCACGCCCTTGGCCTCCAGCGCCTCGGCCTTGGCGGCCGCGGTGCCCTGCGAGCCGGAGACGATCGCGCCGGCGTGGCCCATCGTCTTGCCCGGAGGCGCGGTGAAGCCGGCGATGTAGCCGACGACCGGCTTGCTGACGTTGGCCGCGATGAACTCCGCGGCCTCCTCCTCGGCCGAGCCGCCGATCTCGCCCGACATGACGATCAGCTCGGTCTGCGGGTCGGCCTCGAACGCGGCGATGACGTCGATGAACGACGAGCCCGGCACCGGGTCGCCGCCGATGCCGACGATCGTCGAGTTGCCGAAGCCGCGCTGGGCCAGCTCGTTGCCGATCTGGTAGGTCAGCGTGCCCGAGCGCGACACCACGCCGACGTTGCCCTCCTTGAAGAAGGACGCCGGGATGATGCCGACGTTGGCCTTGCCCGGCGACAGGATCCCCGGGCAGTTGGGGCCGACGAGCCGGACGCCGCCCTGCGCCTGGAGATGCGCGTAGACGCGCAGCTCGTCGTGGGCGGGGATGCCCTCGGTGATCGCGACGATCAGCTCGATGCCGGCATCGGCCGCCTCGAGGATCGAGTCCGCGGCGCCGCTGGGCGGGACGAAGATCATCGCCGTGTTGGCGCCCGACTTGTCCACGGCCTCGTGGAACGTGTCGAAGACCGGGATGCCCTCGACGTCCTGGCCGCCCTTGCCGGCGCGCACGCCGCCGACGACGTTCGTCCCGTAGCTGCGGTTGTTCAGCGTGTGGAACTTGCCCTCGCGACCGGTGATGCCGGCGACGCAGAGCTTGGTGTCCTCACCGACGAAGATGCTCATCGCGCCACCTCCACGACCTTCGCGGCCGCCTCGTCCATCGTGGCCGCCGTGTGCACGTTGGGCAGGTTCGCCTCGGCCAGCAGCTTGCGGCCCTCGACGTCGTTGGTGCCGTCCAGGCGCACCACGAACGGGACCTGCGGCTTGATCTGCTCGAACGCGGCGATGAGCCCGCGCGCGACCTCGTCGCAGCGCGTGATCCCGCCGAAGATGTTGAACAGGACCGCCTTGACCTTCGGGTCCGACAGGATCACCTCGACCGCCGAGGTGATCGCCTCGGCCTTCGAGCCGCCGCCCGCGTCGAGGAAGTTCGCCGGCTTGCCGCCCGCCTGGGCGACGACGTCCAGCGTCGACATGACCAGCCCGGCGCCGTTGCCGAGGATGCCGATGTCGCCGTCGAGCTTGACGTAGGTCAGCCCGCGCTCCTTGGCCATCCGCTCCTGCGGATCCTCGGCCGAGACGTTGCGCAGCTCGGCGTTCTCGGTGTGACGGTAGAGGGCGTTGCCGTCGAGCGTCACCTTGGCGTCGAGGGCGGCGACGGAGCGGTCGCCCTTGACGATCAGCGGGTTGACCTCGACGAGCATCGCCTCCTCGCCGGCGTACGCCTCGTAGAGCTTGGCCAGCAGCTCCGAGACGCCGCCCACGACGTCGGCGTCGACGCCGGCCTCGTAGCAGAGGCGCCGCCCGTGGAACGGCTGGAAGCCGAGCAGCGGATCGATGTGCAGCTTGGCGATCGCCGCCGGGTCCTCCTCGGCGACGGCCTCGATGTCCATGCCGCCCTTGGTGGAGAGCATGGCGAGGGTCGCCTTGGCCGCGCGGTCGAAGACGAACGAGGCGTAGTACTCGGAGGCGATCTCGCTCGCCTCCTCGATCCACAGCTCGTGCACGGTCAGTCCGCGGATGTCCATGCCGAGGATCGCCTCGGCGTGGGTGCGGGCCTCGGCGGCGTCCTTGGCCAGCTTGATCCCGCCGGCCTTCCCGCGCCCGCCGATCTGTACCTGAGCCTTGACGACGACCGGATAGCCCAGCGAGTCAGCGACGCTGACGGCCTCGTCGACCGTCGCGGCATGGCCGCCGCGGGGCACCGGGACCCCGTGACGAGCGAAGAGTTGCTTGCCTTGGTATTCGAGCAGGTCCATGAGCGCCCGCAGACTCTAGGCGTTTGGGACAATGCGCGGCCTCATGGCCCTCCCCACCAACGTCACCTTCGTCACGTTCGACGTGTACGGCACGCTCATCGACTGGGAGAGCGGTGTCGCCGACGCCTTCGAGAAGGAGGCCTCGCGAGACGGCTTCACGATCGATCGCGACGAGGTCATCGCGCTCTTCCACGAGGTCTCGCGCGAGATCGAGTCGGGCTCCTACGAGCTCTACGCCGAGGTCCTCCGGCGCACGGCGATCGAGATCGCCAAGCGGATCGGCTGGGACCTCGAGCCGTCGCGCTCCGGCTTCCTGCCCGACTCCGTCCAGCGCTGGCTGCCGTTCAAGGAGACCGTCCCGCAGCTGCAGAAGTTCAAGAAGGCCTATGACGTGGGCCTCATCTCGAACATCGACGACAAGCTGCTGGGGCAGACGCGGCGCCACATCCCGCTGGACTTCGACCTGGTGGTGACCGCCCAGCAGGTGCGCTCCTACAAGCCCGATCCGGCGCACTTCAAGGAGTGCGCGCGGCGGATCGGCGGCAAGAAGGGCTGGGTCCACGTCGCCTCGTCGCTCTACCACGACGTCGAGCCGTGCGTGAAGGAGAAGATCCCGGTGATCTGGGTCAACCGGCGCAAGGAGACGGTCGACGCGGGCGCCAAGAAGCCGACCGCCGAGGTCAAGACGCTGGCCGAGGCGCTCAAGCTGCTCGCGGGGGAGTAGGGCGTCATGCGGGTCCGTGCGCTGCACCCGGACGTGCTCGTGGCAACGAGCCGGGTGTGGCAGACGACCTGCACGATCGTCCGCTCCGGCGATGAGGGCTTCGTCGTCGACTCGCCCGTCCTGCCCGACGAGCTCGAGGTCCTGCCGGCGATCCTCGAGCAGTCGTCGTTCCCGTTCAGCGGCCTGCTCGTCACCCACGGCGATTGGGACCACCTGCTCGGGCGGGCCGCGTTCGCCGGCGCGGCGCTGGGCTGCGCCGAGACGACCGCGGCGCGGCTGACCGGCGGCCCGGGCGAGGCGCAGCGCGCGCTGCGGGCCTTCGACGAGGAGCACTACGTCGAGCGGGCCGCGCCGCTGTCGCTGGGCCAGGTCGAGGCGCTCCCGGTGCCGGGCAAGCTCGAGATCGGCGAGCACGAGCTGGAGCTGCACCCCGCCGACGGCCACACCGAGGACGGGATGGCGATCTGGATCCCGTGGGCCGAGGTCCTCGTCTGCGGGGACTACCTCTCGCCGGTGGAGATCCCGCTGATCGCCGACGGCGGGTCGCGCAGCGCCTACCTCGCGACGCTGGCTCGCCTGGAGCCGCTGGTGGAGCGGGCGCGGTGGGTCGTGCCCGGTCACGGCGCGCCGCTGGACGGCGCTCGCGCGCTGGCGATCCTGCGCGAGGACCGGGCCTACCTCGAAGCCTTGCCGGACGCCGAGCTGCCGCTCGCGCGCCGCACGTCGGCGCAGCGGGCGATCCACGAGGACAACCTGGGGCGCGTCGCGACATGACCGCGCTCCACCACGCCGCGCTGGAGACCCGCCGCGCGGACGTGGAGGCGTGCGTGGCCTTCTTCGCGCTGCTGGGCTTCGCGCCGGCGCGGCCGCCGGCGAGCCTCGTCGACGTCGCGGCCTGGGTGGAGCGCGACGGCCAGCAGATCCACCTCCTCTACGCCGACGACCCGGTCGTCCCGCCGCGCGGCCACGTCGCGATCGTCTGCCCCGACTACGACGCGACGCTCGAGCGGCTGCGCGCCCACGGCTTCGTGCCGCGGCCGCGCAAGGAGCACTGGGGCTCCCCGCGCTGCTTCGTCGCCGATCCGGCCGGCCACCAGGTCGAGGTCATGGCGTTCAGCCCGTCCGCTTGAGCTTGCCGTGGCGCTTGGCGTAGCGCTCGCCCGCCCGGAAGATCGCCAGGCCGAGCGGGATCGAGACCGCGCCGAGGGCCAGCAGCGGCCCCAGATCGCTCCACGTCACGCCCTGGCCGTCGAGCACGGCGGCGCGGATGCCCTCCAGCGCGTAGGTCGCCGGCGAGACCGTCGCGATCGCCTGCATCCAGCCCGGCATGACGTCGACCGGGTAGTAGACGCCCGAGACGACGAGCAGGATGCCCTGCGCGACGAACCCGAGCTGCGCGCCCTTCTCCGGGGAGATGAGGGGGAGCACCGCGGTGACCATCCCGATGCCGACGAACGAGATCGACGCCACGGCCAGCAGCGCCAGCGCGGCGGCGAAGTTCGCGTCCGGGAAGCTCAGGCCGAAGAACAGCGCGACGACCGCGAACAGCGCCGCGGTGCGCACGACGCCGTAGAGCACGGCGAACGCGCCCATGCCGAGCAGGTGGACCGCCCGCGACAGCGGCGCCATGAACGTGTACTCGATCGTCCCTTCCCAGCGCTCCCACGCGACCGTCTCGGTGAGCACCTCGAAGATGATCCCCAGGTACGACCACAGCACGGCGCCGATGAGCAGGCTGGCGGTGGCGCGCTCGACGTCGAGCTGGCCGCCGTCGGCCTCGACGCCCTTGGCGATGAAGGCGATCGTCAGCGTGTTCGCGACGGTCCAGACGAAGAACGCCAGCTCCCACCAGCCGTAGCGCTTGACGAGGTAGGCGTTGCGCTCGACGACGCCGACGAGCGCGGTCGCCTGGTGGCGGACGCGGGTCATGCTCGTGCTCACGCGGCCTCCTCCTCCTCGTCCTCGGTGAGGACTCGGCCGGTCGCGGCCAGGAACGCGTCCTCGAGCGTGGCCGCGCCGTAGCGGCGGCACAGCGCGTCGGGCCGGTCGAGGGCGAGCAGCCGCCCGCGCTCGAGGATCCCGACGCGGTCGGCCAGCGCCTCGGCCTCGGCCATGTCGTGCGTGCACAGCAGCGTGGTGGTGTCGTGCGTGGCGCGCAGGTGGGCGATGAACGCCTGCACCTCGCGCTTGGAGCGCGGGTCCAGGCCGGTCGTCGGCTCGTCGAGCAGCAGCAGCGTCGGCGAGGTCAGCAGGGCGCGGGCCAGCGCGACCTTCTGCTGCATGCCGCGCGACAGCTCCTCCATCGGGCCCTTGCCGCGGTCGGCGGGGAAGCCGACGCGGTCGAGCACCTCGGGGATGCGCCGGCGGATCTCGCTGCGGCGCATGCCGTAGAAGCGGGCCGCGTAGGAGAGGTTCTCGGCGGCCGACAGCCGCTTGAAGAACGACGCCTCGACCGACACGCGGTTGACGATCCGGCGCACGGCCTGCGGCTCGCGCGCGACGTCGTGGCCGAGCACGCGGGCGCTGCCGCCCTCGTGGGAGAGCAGCGTGGCCAGGATGCGCACGAGCGTCGACTTGCCCGAGCCGTTCTGGCCGAGCACGGCGACGCATTCGCCGCGGTGGACGGTGAGGGTGACGCCGTCCAGCGCGGGGCGGCGTTTGCGGAACTCCTTGCGGAGGTCCAGGACTTCGACGGCGGACAACGGGAACTCCTTCGCAGGAACGAGGCGACCAGGGCGAAGCGGCCGCGGCGGGGCACGGGCGCGACGAGGTGACCGAGCAGGCGCTCGGTCACTGCGGGGGCGGACCTAGCTCCTAGCGAGTGCCATGCTCAGACACTACCAAGCGCCGTGGCTTGGTCTGCCTCGACCGGCTCAGTCCCCTCGCTCGAGCGGGCGCCCGAGGAAGAGATCGCGGCCGGGGCCGCCCTTGGAGCGCTCGCTGAAGCCCATGCGGTGGTAGAGCGAGAGCGCGCCGGCGTTCGCCTCGTTGGCGTCGAGCTCGATCCGCCGGCAGCCGCGGGCGGCGGCCCGCTCGAAGGCGAGCACGAGCAGCGCGGCGCCGCAGCCGCCGCCGCGCGCCGGGGCGATGACGAAGAGGTCCTCCAGCCAGCAGTCCGGCGCGGCGGTCCAGACGCTGTGGCGGTAGCGCAGCTGGCAGACCCCGGCCGGCGGCGCGTCCGGGTCGGGCGCGGCGAGCAGGAACTCGGTGCTCGGGTCCTCCATGAGCCGCTCGACGCCGGCCAGGAACGCGTTGGCCGACGGCCAGTCCTTGCCGTGGTGGTCGCGGAACTGCACGAGCAGCTCGGCGACCGCCTCGGCCTCGTCGGGCTCGGCCAGCCAGGCGTGCGCGGTGCTCATGCGCCGCAGGCTAGCCCGCCGTCGCCCAGCGATGAAGCCGGCCGCGCGCACCCGCCGCGGCTGGGGTCACTCGGCCGCGACGGCGTCCTTGATGACTGCGAGGGTGGCGCCGCTGGTGACGGCGTCGCCGACCTTGACGGCGAGCTCGGCGATCACGCCGGCCTTGTGGGCGGTGATCTCGTTCTCCATCTTCATCGCCTCGATGATCGCGACCAGCGCTCCCTCTTCGACGGTCTGGCCGGGCTCGACGAGCAGCTTGAAGACGTTGCCCTGCATCGGGGAGGCGAGCGTGTCGCCGCCCGCGCCGCCGGCGCCGGAGCGCGCGCGCTGGGAGCGGGCGGGCTTCTTGGCCGCCGCCCCGTTGAGCGCGGGCCCGGCGGCGCCGCCGCCGAACGGAGGCCCGATGACCTTGACGTCGAAGCGCTTGCCGGAGACCTCGACGGTGTAGGCCTGCTCGACCTTGGGCTCCTCGTCGTCGCCGGCCGCCTCGGCGGGCTCGAAGGCCAGCGCCTTCAGCCAGTCGCGGTCCTCGACGAGGTCGCGGCACGTCTCGGCGCGCGCCCACTGCTCGGAGGCCATGATCGCCTGATGGAACGGGATGAGGGTCTTGAGCCCCTCGATCTCGTACTCGCTCAGCGCGCGCAGCATCCGTCGCGTGGCCTGCTCGCGATCGGCGTCCCAGACGATGAGCTTGGCGACCATCGGGTCGTACATCGGCGAGACCTCGCCGCCGGCGCCCACGCCGGAGTCGACCCGCACGCCGGGGCCCGACGGCTCCTTGTAGGCGCCGATCGCGCCGGGCGCGGGGGCGAAGTTCCTGGCGGCGTCCTCGGCGTTGATGCGGCACTCGATCGCGTGCCCGCGCAGGACCACGTCGTCCTGGGTCACGCTCAGCGGCTGCCCGGCGGCGGCGCGGATGCCTTCCTTGACGATGTCGATCCCGGTGACCATCTCGGTCACGCAGTGCTCGACCTGGACCCGCGTGTTCATCTCCAGGAAGAAGTACTCGCCGTCCTGGTAGAGGCCCTCGATCGTCCCGGCGCCCTGGTAGTCGACGGCGCGAGCCGCGTCGGTGGCGATCTTGCCGATCCGCTCGCGCATCGCCGCGTCCACCACCGGGGCGGGCGCCTCCTCGATGAGCTTCTGGTGGCGGCGCTGGATCGAGCAGTCGCGCTCGCCGAGGTGGATCACGTTCCCGTGGCCGTCGGCCAGCACCTGCACCTCGACGTGGCGCGGGTCGGGGAGGTAGCGCTCGACGTAGACGGTGGGGTCGCTGAAGAACTTCTCGCCCTCCCGCGCGGCGCCCTCGAAGGCCTTCTCCAGCTCGCTCTCGTCCAACGCGACGCGGAAGCCCTTGCCGCCACCGCCGCCGGCCGCCTTGATCGCCACCGGATAGCCGATCGAGTCGGCGATCAACGCGCGCGCAGCCTCGACGTCGGCGACCGGCTCGGTCGTGCCCGGCACGATCGGCACCCCGGCCGCCGCCATGATCTCGCGCGCCCGCGTCTTGGAGCCCATCGCCTCGATCGCGCTGGCCGGCGGCCCGATGAACACGATCCCCGCCGCCTCGCAGGCCTGCGCGAATGGCGCGTTCTCGGCCAAGAAGCCGTACCCCGGATGGATCGCCTGCGCCCCCGACTCCGCCGCGACCGCGAGGATCTTGTCGACGTTCAGGTAGCTCTCGGCCGCCGTCGGGCCGCCGAGCAGGTACGCCTCGTCGGCGCGCTGTACGTGCAGCGCGTCCCGGTCGATCTCCGAATAGACGGCCACCGACGCCACGCCGAGTTCCTCCAGCGCGCGGATGACCCGGACCGCGATCTCGCCCCGATTGGCGACAAGCACCTTCTCGAACATTGGGCGCGGGATGCTATCGACGCGGCGCGGAGGTTGACCCGCGGGTCAATGCGCGCGGAGGCGATAGCCCATCCCGCGCACCGTCTCGATGCGGTCGCGACCGAGCTTGCGGCGCAGGTAGCCGATGTAGACGTCGACGACGTTGGAGCCGGGGTCGTAGTCGTAGCCCCAGACGTGCGACAGCAGCTGCTCGCGGCTCAGCACGTGGCCGGCGTGGCGCAGGAACACCTCCAGCATCGTGAACTCGCGCGCGCTCAGCTCGATCGTCTGCTCGCCGACCCGGGCCCGGCGCGTGCGCAGGTCGAGCGCCAGGTCGCCGGCCTCGAGCACGGTCGCCTCGACGCTGCCCGCGCCGCGCAGCCGGACGCGCACCCGTGCGAGCAGCTCGTCGAAGCGAAACGGCTTGGTCATGTAGTCGTCGGCGCCCAGCTCGAGCCCCTCGACGGTCTCGTCGCGCGCGGAGAGGATCACGACCGGCAGGCGGCGGCCGGCCGCGCGCAGGTCGCGCAGCACGTCCATGCCGTCGCGCCCGGGCAGGCCGAGGTCGAGGATGAGCAGGTCGAAGTCCTCGTCGGTCGCCAGCGCGCTGGCGGCGATGCCGTCGGCGACGGTGGTCGTGGCGAAGCCGTTGGCCCGCAGGCCCTTCTCCAGGAAGGCGGCCAGGCGCTCCTCGTCCTCGGCGATCAGGATCCGGTTCATCGACGGCGTGCCTCCGCGGTCGGGATCACGATGGTGAAGGTCGCCCCGGCGCCCGGGCGCGAGTCGAGCTCGATCCGCCCGCCGTGCGCCTCGGCGATCGCGCGGGCGATCGCCAGGCCCAGCCCCGCGCCCTCCGAGCGCCGGCGCGCGTGGCCGGCCCGTGCGAAGCGCTCGAAGATCCGCTCGGCGTCCGCGGCGCTGACGCCGGGGCCTTCGTCGGCAACCCACAGTCGGGCCTCGCCGGCGGCGAGCGCGCCGCCGAGGCGGATCGCGTCGCCGGGCGCGGTGTGCTCGACCGCGTTGCGGGCGAGGTTCATCACGGCCTGCGTGAGCCGCTGGCGATCGGCGCGCACGACGCCCGGCGCCGTGCGTTCCAGGCTCCAGCGCCGGTCGCCGTCGAGACCCCGTGCCTTGGCCAGCAGCTCGTCGCAGAGGACGTCGAGGTCGAGCTCCTCGGGGTGCAGGAAGTCGGCGCGCTCGGCGCGGGCGAGCGTGAGGAGGTCGTCGACGAAGCGGCTCATGCGGTCGAGCTCGTCGGTGACGAGCGCGATCGTCTCGCGCCGCTCGACGGGGTCGTCGCCGAGCAGCTCGAGGTGCCCCCGCACGATTGTGATCGGCGTGCGCAGCTCGTGGCCGGCGTCGGAGACGAACTGGCGCTGGATCGCGAAGGCCTCCTCGAGGCGGTCGAGCATCGCGTTGAAGGTCCGGCCGAGCTCGGCGATCTCGTCGTCGCCGCGGACGTCGATGCGCGCCGCGAGGTCGGTCTCCGTGATCGCGCGGGCGGTGTCGCGCAGGTCGCGCAGCGGCGCGAGGACGCGACCCGCGACCAGCCAGGCCAGGCCCGACGCGAGCGCCAGGACGGCCAGCGAGATCGCCGCGGCGACCCGCACGGTCTCGTCGACCGCGGCGCGCTCGGCCGCCAGCCGCTCGGTCGCCGCCAGCGTGCCGCGCCGGCGGCCGTCGACCAGCACCGGGACGGCGAGGTAGCGGACGTCGCCGTCGCGGCCCTGGACGGTGCCGCGTTCGCTGCCGGTGCCCGGCGCGGCGGTCCGCAGGCGCGCGACCACGGTCCCATCCGGCTCCCGGCCGGCGCTGGAGCGGTAGGGGCGCCCGTCGACGTAGGTGTAGGCGACCTCCTGCTCGGCGGGGACGCTGCGCGTCAGGAAGGCGTCGAAGATCGCCTGGACGTCGCCGGCGAACGGGCGGCCGGTGCGGGGGTCGCGGCCGTCGGCGACGAGACGGCGCAGCTCGGTGGCCGACTGGGTCAGGTCGGCGTCGACGCGCTCGTGGGCGCGGGCGAGGAGGATCTGGCGCAGCGCGAGGGTGGAGAGCAGGGTCGAGAGCGCGAGCAGGACCACGAAGGCGCCGAGGATCCGAGTGCGGGCGCCGAAGAGGACCCGGGGACGCCTCAATCGTCGTCCTTGCGGGCGTCCTCGGCGTCGTCGCGGGCCCGATCGGCGCGGTCGCGGGCGTCGTCGGCCGCGTCCTCGGCGGCTTCGCGCGCGTCCTCGGCGGCGTCCTCGAGGTCCTCCGGCGGAGGTGAGGGCGCGGGTTGGATCGAGGCACCGGAGCCGCCCGAGCCGTGGCCGGAGGAGCCGGATCCCGAGCCCGAGTTCGAGCCCGAGCCGCCACCGCCGCCGCTCGAGCCGGAGCCGGCGGAGCTGCCGCGGCGGTCCGCGCCGCCGGAGCCCGAGCCGCTCGCGCCGGAGCCGTCGTCGTCGGCGCCCGAGCGGCCGCGACCGGCGCGGGACCGGCGCGCGTCCCGGTCGTTCCCGCTGCGGTCCGCTCCTCCGCGAGCGGCCTCGTTCGGCGCGGTGGGGGCCGACGACTCGACCTCGACGGCCGGGACGTCCTGCGGCGCCTCGGGGTCGGCGAGCTGCGCGGCCGCGACCCCCACGGCGCCGACGGCGATCGCGGCCGTCGCGAGCACGAGCAGGCGGGTACGGGTCATGCGCGCCACCTTCGCGCCCTCGGATGAGGCGGGCATGAGACGACCATGAGCGTCCTCTCATCTTGCATGAGCGCACTCTCACGCGCGCCTCATGGCCGTCTCATCGGCGCCCGGGAAGGTTGCCGCCGTCCCGTCAACCACCCAGGAGGCGTCCACCGTGGGCTTCTTCTCCGCCGTCAAGCCGGCGCTCGCGACCGCGAGCTCCCACACGTCCACCAACACCCGCACCCGGACCGGTCGCCGAGGCCGGCGCGGCCGCGGCCGTCGCCGCCGCGGCACGAGCACCTCGACCGGGACGGGCCGCTGACCCGACCGTCGGCGCATCGCGCCGGGGCGCCGCGCGCGCCCCGGCGTCGCCGCCCGCCCGTCATGGCTCGTCACCGTCGCCCCGCGCCGCGCCGCCGCCTCCGCCGCCTGTTGATCCCCGACGCGCGCGGCGGCGTCGTGGCCGCCGCGCCCTCCGTCCCCGTCCGCGCGATCCTCCGGCGCTTCTGGCCCGACGCTCGGCCCTACCGCTTCGCGATCGCCGCCGGCGCGCTCTTCGTCGTGGCCGTCCCCGCCGTGGAGGCGGTCGAGATCTGGCTGTTCGGCCACGTCGTCGACGACGTGCTCGTGGCGCGCGACCTCGGCGCGCTCCTCCCGCTCGCCGTCGCCTACGCCGGCCTCGCGCTGCTCGGCGGCGTCGTCCGCTTCGGGGACGACTACCTCGCGACCTGGGTCGGCGAGCGCTTCCTCCTGCGCCTGCGCGGCCGCGTCTTCGCCCATCTGCAGACGCTGTCCCCCGACGCCCTGGACCGCCGCCGCCTCGGCGACCTGATCGCTCGGCTGACCGGCGACGTGCAGGCGATCGAGCGCTTCGTGCTCAGCGGGGTCGGCGACGCGCTCGGCGCGCTGGCCAGGATCGGCCTCTTCACGGGGGCGCTGCTCCTGCTCTCGTGGCGGCTGGCGCTGGCGGCGCTCGTCGTCGTCCCGCTGTTCTGGCTCGCCGCGCGCACCTTCTCGCGCCTGGTCCGCCACGCCGCGCGCGAGAAGCGCCGCCGCACCGGCTCGCTGGCGACGATCGCCGAGCAGTCGCTGTCCAACGCCGCCCTGATCCAATCGCTCGGCCGCCAGGACGCCGAGGCGGCGCGGTTCCGGCGTGAGAACGAGGCGATCGTGGAGGCGGAGCTGGCCGCGACGCGGATCCGCTCGCTGTACGCGCCGCTCATCGACCTGATCGAGCTGGCCGGGGCGATGGCGGTCGTGGCGCTCGGCGTGTGGGCGCTGCGGGCCGGCGACCTCACGATCGGCGAGCTGCTCGTGTTCCTGGCCTACGTCAGCCAGCTCTACCGCCCGATCCGCGACCTCGGTGCGCTGGCCAACAGCGTCTTCGCCGCGGCGGCCGCCGCCGAGCGGGTGATCGACCTGCTCGACGAGCGCGCGACCGTGGCGGATCGGCCGGGCGCGCGACCGCTGGCGCGGGCGCGCGGCGCGCTGGAGCTGCGCGCCGTGCGCTTCGCCTACGCCGACGGCGCGGAGCCCGTGCTCGATGGGCTCTCCCTGGCGGTCGCGCCCGGGGAGACGCTCGCGCTCGCGGGGCCCAGCGGCGCGGGCAAGACCACCGTGGCCCGCCTTGCCGCCCGCTTCGCGGACCCCCAGGCCGGCGCCGTCCTCCTCGACGGACACGACCTGCGCGACCTGCGGCTGCGCGACGTCCGTCGCCACGTCGGGCTGCTGCTGCAGGACGCGCCGCTGCTGGCGGGCAGCGTCCGCGAGAACGTCGGGCACGGCCGGCCGGGCGCGACGGCGGCCGCGATCGAGGCGGTCGCGCGCGCGACGGGGATCGCCGACCTCCTCGACGCGCCGGTGGCCGAACGCGGCGGCGGGCTGTCGGGCGGCCAGCGCCGCCGGGTGGCGATCGCCCGCGCGCTGCTGCGCGACAGCGCGGTTGTGATCCTCGACGAGCCGACGGCGGGCCTCGACGCCGCCGCCCGCGACGCGGTCCTCGACGCGCTCGACGCCCTGCGCCGCGACCGCGCGACGATCGTCGTCTCCCACGACCCCGCGGTCCTGGCGCGCGCGGACCGGGTGGTCACGCTCGGCGCGGCGGCGACGCTGGAGGCGGTCGCATGACGCGGTCCGGTTCGCTGACGCGCGGCGCGCGGCCCGCTGCGGCGGAGGCGGTCCGATGAGGCCGCTCGGCCCCGGCCACGAGATCGCCGCCGGCGTGCGCACGGTCGAGCACCTCCACCGCTCGCACCACCTCGACGTGTACGCCGCGCGCTGCGAGCGGCGGGGCTGTCCGGTCGTGGTCAAGACGCCGCGGCCCGATCGCCTGGCGCGGCGCGACGTCGTGGCACAGCTGCTGCGCGAGGGGCGGCTGCTGCGCCGGCTCGCGCACCCGCACATCGTGCGCGGCTACGAGGCCCACGCCGAGCCGCGCCCGGCGATCGTGCTGGAGACCGTGGGCGGCGAGACGCTCGCGCGCCTCTTCGCGCGCACGCGGCTGTCGGCCGCGGACCTGGCCGAGCTCGGTCGCCAGCTCGCCTCGGCGATCGGCTATCTGCACGCCGAGGGCGTCCTGCACCTGGACCTCAAGCCCTCCAACGTCGTCGCCGACGGTGGCCGCGCCAAGCTGCTGGACCTCTCGATCGCCCAGCGCCCGGGCCGGATCCCCGCGGGCCGGGGGACGTGGCGCACGATGGCGCCCGAGCAGGCCATCGGCGGGACCGTCGGGCCGGCCGCCGACGTCTGGGGCGTCGGCGCCGTGCTGTGGGAGGGCGCGGCCGGCGTGGGCCCGTTCGACGATCGCGACCAGCGCCACGACGGCGTCGACCCGATCCGCGCCCATCGCCGCCTCCCGCGCCCGCTCGCCGCGACGATCGACGCCTGTCTGGCTCCGAATCCGGCCGATCGGCCGTCGGTGGACCGCTTGGCGAGCGAGCTCGCCGCGGTGTAGCCCGCCAGGATGCCGAGGTCCGAGCGCGGCGCGCCGACACGCTGGCGCTCGCGCGCGGCGGATCCGCTGCCGGTGACCGAGGAGGTCATGGGCTGGCTCGCCCGGCTCGTCCACGACTGCCGTGCGGCGGGCCCGCGTCCCAAGGTCCTCGACGCGCCGATCGCGGCGACCGCGATCGACCGCGGCCTGCCGGTCGTCACGCAGGACGGCGCCCTCGCATCGGTGTCGCACGGTGTTACACTTGCGGCATGCCGACGACCCGTCCTCGTCACGCGGTCACCGAGACGCCCCCGGTGCAGGAGGCACTCGATGCGCTGCGCCGCGAGACAGGCCAGCACAAGGTCGACATGGCTGAGCTGGTCATCCTTGGCGCGCAGGCCAAGCTGCGGCAAGTCCGCCAGGGGCGTGACGACGAGCGCGCCGCGCGCGAGCGCCTCGCCTCCATGATCCGCGGGCGCACCATCCCGGTGGACGTCGAGGCGGCCGACGAGGCCAAGCGCCTCGGGCTTCCCGACTGATGCTCCTGCTCGACAACTCCGCGTGGGCGCGGCTCAACGCCGCCCAACTCCCTGACGAGCGCCGCGGCGAGCTCGCGGACCTGCTCGTCGACGGGGGACTCGTCGTCTGCCTGCCGTTCCTGCTCGAAGCCGGATACTCCGCGCGCTCGGGACCCGACCACAACCGCCTGCTCGCGGACCTGCGCCGGCTGCCGCACGTCCCCATCACGCCTGACGTCGAGGCCGCTGCTCTGCGCGCCCAGTCCGAGCTCGCGCAGGTCGGCCATCACCGGCTCGCGTTCGCCGACCTGATCATCGCGGCGTGCGCCGCGTCGGTCGATGGCGGCGTCCTCCACTACGGCCGCGACTACGACGTGATCGCGGCACGCACCTCCCTGCGCTTCGACAGCGAGTGGCTTGCCGAGCCGGGCGCGCTCGCCTGACGCGCCGCCCGCTCAGTCCGCGTCCAGCACCCCGCGCTCGCGCAGCGCGCCGAGCACCTGCTCGACCAGCGCGTCGAGGTCGCCCGGCGTGAGGACGAGATCGGGCGCGGTCGGCGGCTCGTAGGGCGCGTCGACGCCGGTGAATCCGGTGATCTCGCCGGCACGGGCCTTGGCGTAGAGGCCCTTGGGGTCGCGGCGCTCGCACTCCTCGGGCGGCGTGTCCACGTGCACCTCGAGGAACTCGATCCCGTCCTCGGCGTGCACCGCGCGCGCGGTCTCGCGGTCGGCCGCGTACGGGCTCACGAGCGAGACGATCGCCACCGTCCCCGCGTCGGCCAGCAGCTTCGCGGCGTGCGCGGTGCGGCGGACGTTCTCCGTGCGGTCCTCCGGGCTGAAGCCGAGGTTGCCATTGAGGCCGTGGCGGAGGTTGTCGCCGTCCAGGCGATAGGCGGGGATGCCCGCCTGGACGAGGCGCTCCTCGACGGCGCCGGCGATCGTCGACTTGCCCGACGAGGGCAGGCCGGTCATCCAGATCGTCGCGCCGCGGTGGCCCAGCGCCGCCCAGCGCGCGTCGCGCGACAGCCGCGCGTCCTCCCAGACGACGTTGGCCGAGCGCGGCGCCGTGCCGATCCCGTGGCGGGCGATCGGCTCGTCGGGGTCCAGCAGCATGCCCGCGGCGAGCGTCTCGTTGGTCGCCTCGTCGATGAGGATGAACCCGCCGGTCGTGCGGCTGCGGCGGTAGGCGTCGTAGGTCAGCGGCGCGCTGGTGCGCAGGTGCAGCCGGCCGATCTCGTTGAGCTCGAGCCCGGTGGCGCTCTCGTCGCGATGCAGCGTGTCGACGTCGATGCGATGCAGCAGCCGGCTCGCCACGGCGCGCACCGACTTCGTCGTGTGCTTGAGCACGTAGCGGCCGCCGGCCTGCAGCGGCTTCTCGCTCATCCAGCAGACCAGCGCGTCGAGGTCGCGCGAGACGATCGGGTGGTTGTGGGGGCGGGCGATGAGGTCGCCGCGCGAGACGTCGAGGTCGTCCTCCAGGCGCAGCGTCACCGACATCGGCGGGAACGCCTCCGCAACCTCGCCGTCGAACGTGTCGATCGCGGCGATCCGCGACCGCGCGCCCGACGGCAGGATCACGACGTCGTCGCCCGGGCGCAGCACGCCGCCGGCGACCTGGCCGGCGTAGCCGCGGTAGTCGTGCTGCTCGCCGGCCGCGTCGCCGGGGCGCACGACCCACTGCACCGGGAAGCGCGGGTCGATGAGGTTGCGGTCGGAGGCGATGTGGACGTGCTCGAGGTGGTAGAGCAACGGCGGCCCGCCGTACCACGGCATCCGGGCGCTGCGATCCACGACGTTGTCGCCGTCCAGCGCGCAGATCGGGATGAACGTGATGTCGGTGATCTCGAGCTTGGACGCGAACGACGTGAAGTCCTCGACGATCGCGTTGAAGACCTGCTCGTCGAAGTCGACGAGGTCCATCTTGTTCACGCACACCACGAGGTGGGGGATGCGCAGCAGCGAGGAGATGAACGCATGGCGGCGCGACTGCTGCACGACGCCGTTGCGCGCGTCGATGAGGACGATCGCCAGGTCCGCGGTCGACGCGCCCGTGACCATGTTGCGCGTGTAGCGGACGTGGCCGGGCGTGTCGGCGATGATGAACGTCCGCTTCGGCGTCGCGAAGTAGCGGTAGGCGACGTCGATCGTGATGCCCTGCTCGCGCTCGGCGCGCAGGCCGTCGGTGAGCAGCGCCAGGTCGACGACCCCGCCGTCGCCATGGCGCCGGCGCGAGGCCTCGGCGATCTGCTCGAGCTGATCCTCGAACAGCGCCTTGGAGTCGTAGAGCAGGCGGCCGATCAGGGTCGACTTGCCGTCGTCGACCGACCCGGCGGTGGCGAGGCGCAGCAGGCCGCTGGAGGCGGCGCCGGCGGTGAGGGCGTCCACGTGTCCGTTGCTCGAAGGGCCGGTCATCCCTAGAAGTACCCCTCGCGCTTGCGGTCCTCCATCGACGCCTCGGAGGCGCGATCGTCCGCGCGGGTCTCGCCGCGCTCGGTGATGCGGGTCGCGGCGATCTCGGCGACCACGGTCTCGAGCGTCGTCGCGGTCGAGGCGACCGCGCCGGTGCAGCTCATGTCGCCCACCGTCCGGTAGCGCACGGTCTCGCGGAACGGCACCTCACCCTCGATGAGCTCGGTGAACGGCGACGTCGCGTAGAGCATCCCGTCGCGCCGGAACACCTCGCGCTCGTGGGCGAAGTAGATCGGCGGCAGCTCGAGCTTCTCGCGTGCGATGTACTGCCACACGTCCAGCTCGGTCCAGTTGGAGATCGGGAAGACGCGGACGTTCTCGCCGCGCTTGATCCGCCCGTTGTAGATGTTCCACACCTCCGGGCGCTGGTTCTTGGGGTCCCAGCCGCCGAAGTCGTCGCGGAACGAGAAGATCCGCTCCTTGGCCCGGGCGCGCTCCTCGTCGCGCCGCGCGCCGCCGAACGCCGCGTCGAAGCCGTGCTCGGCGATCGCGTCCAGCAGCGTCACGGTCTGCAGGCGGTTGCGCGACGCCCGCGGCCCCGTCTCCTCGACGACCCGGCCCTGGTCGATCGACTCCTGCACGGAGGCGACGATGAGCCGCTCGCCCAGCTCGGCCACGCGCCGGTCGCGGAACGCGATGACCTCCGGGAAGTTGTGCCCGGTGTCGACGTGCATGAGCGGGAACGGGAAGCGTCCGGGCCGGAACGCCTTCTCGGCCAGGCGCAGCAGCACGATGGAGTCCTTGCCGCCGCTGAACAGCAGCACCGGCTTCTCGAGCTCCGCCGCGACTTCGCGGAAGACGTGGATCGCCTCCGACTCCAGCGCGTCGAGATGGGAGATGTCGTAGCTCACGATGTCGAGACCTGGGGACGGGGGGTGCGGATGCGATAGATGACCGAGCAGACGCCGGCGAGGATGACGGGGACGCCGATGACGACCCCCAGACCGTAGTCGGCGCCAGCTTTCTTGAGGATGCCGAAGGCCGAGGCGAACAGCACCACGCCGAGCGTGATGCGCAGGCCCGCGGTGGGGATCTTCGTCATGAGGTTGGTGCCGAGCCAGACGCCGGGCAGCGAGCCGATGAGGATGTTCGCCATGAGGCCGAAGTCGACGTTGCCGAACGCAAGGTGGGTGAGGCCGGCCACCCAGAGCAGGATGGCGGCTTGGAAGACGTCCGTGCCGACGACGCGGTGCGGTGTCAGCCGGAAGACGATGATGAGGGCGAGGCCGATCAGCGCGCCCGAGCCGACCGAGGTGAGCCCGAGGATCGCGCCGAGCACGAAGCCGAGCGTGACCGCGAGCGCCTTCGAGCGCGCGGTCATCGGCACCGATTCGCGCTCGCGTTCGACCAGCGACTGCAGGAAGAGCGCCCGCACGAGGACCGCCGCGCCGACGAAGAACAGCGCGATCCCCAGCGCGATGAGCAGCACGTCGGAGAACTCGTCGCCCCAGCGGTTCTGGATGACCTCGATCGCGATCACGCCGCCGATCGCGCCCGGCGCCGAGCCGGCCGACAGCCACAGCGCCACCGGCAGGTCCACGGTGCCCTTGCGGAAGTGGCGCCAGCCGCCGAGGGTCTTCGTGACCGCGCCGTAGGCGAGATCGGTCCCGATCGCCACGACCGGCTGGGTGCCGAAGATCAGGATGAGCAGCGGCGTCATGAGCGAGCCGCCGCCGATCCCGGTCATGCCGATGAGGACCCCGACGCCCAGGCCGAAGAGGATGATCAGCGGATCCACGCGGGGGATTCTCGTTCAAGCGACGTGGATGCCGCACTCGACCTTGTCGAGCCCGGCCCAGCGACCGTCGCGTCCCGTCCCCGGCTGAGTGCACGGCCAGCAGCCGATCGACTCGTAGCCGCGGTCGTGCAGCGGGTGGTACGGGACATCGTGCTCGGCGAGGTAGCGCCACACGTCGCGCTCGGTCCAGTCGGCCAGCGGGGCGACCTTCCACAGGCCGTGCTTGGCGTCCCAGTCGAGCTTCGGCGTGCCGGCGCGCGACGGCGAGTGCTCGCGGCGCAGGCCGGCGATCCAGGCGTCCTGACCGGCCAGCGTGTCGCGCAGCGGCCGGACCTTGCGCAGATCGCAGCAGCGGTCGGTGTCCTGCTCCCAGTGACGGTCGAGGTGCAGGCCGCGGACGCCCTCGATCTCGATCCCGTAGCGCTCCTCCAGGGCGGCCCACGTCTCGCGCGTCTCCGGGAACAGCGCCCCGGTGTCGAGCGTGAAGACGCGGACCGTCGGGTCGACGCGCATGACGAGGTCGAGGATCACCGAGGCCTCCTTCTGGAAGGAGGTCGCCACGACGAGGCGGGGGTGGAACCGTGCCACCGCCTCGGCAACCACCTCCTCCGCGGAGAGGTGCTCGAGGTCGTCGGCTGTCCGCTCGACGGCGGTCATCAGACCGCGCACTCCCCCTCGCCGCGCTGGACGACGAACGGGACGTTGCGGCTCCAGTCGATGAACGCGTTCATCGTCTCGATCGAGAACTCGATCGGCATCGCGAGATCGCGGACCTGGTCCTCGAAGGCGGTCGTGCCGACCCGCGCGGCGAAGGCGTTGAAGACCTCGCCCTCCTCGCGCTCGGCCTCGTAGAAGCGCACCCAGCGCTCGACGGCGTCCGGCACGCGCTTGGCCGCGAGGCGCAGCTTCAGGCGGGCGCCGTAGGCGATCTCGCCGGTCGGCGCGCCGAACTGGCCGCCGATGTGCGGGATGTAGGCGGGCAGCGTGTGCTCGCCGACCTTGATCGACGCCCCGTAGAAGCCGATGTTCGCGATGTGGTGCTGGCTGCAGCCGTTGGGGCAGCCGGACATCTTGATGTGCAGCTGCCGGGTCAGCGGGTCGGTGACCTGCATCTCGGCCAGCCGCTCGCGGATCGCGAGGTTGAGCCCCATCGAGCTGGTGATGCCGAGCTTGCACGAGTCGGTGCCCGGGCAGGAGACGACGTCCTCGATCTCGTCGGCGCCCGGGCGGTCGAGGCCGAGCTCGCCCAGCCGCTTCCAGACGTCGTAGACCGACTCGTCGCGCACCCAGCGCAGCACGAAGTTCTGGTGGACCGTCGTCCGCGCGTAGCCGCCGGTGAAGTCGCGCATGATCTGCGCGAGCCCGCGGAACTGCTCGGGCGACAGGTCGCCGCGCGGCACGTGGACGTGGACGGTCGAGAAGCCCGGCTGCTTCTGCGGCTGCACGGCCGAGGCGACGAAGCGCTCGTACTCCGACAGGTCGCCGTTCGGCGTGCCGTACGTCGCGGGCGGAGCGGGCGCGTTAGCCTCCTCGTCGTCGAGGAACAGGCGATGCTGGACCGAGAAGTCGCGCTCCTGCACCCAGTCGCCCTGGAGCTCCTCCTCGACCTGGCGGCGCAGCTCCTCGATGCCGAACTTGTCGACGAAGACCTTCAGGCGGGCGCGGGCACGGTTGACGCGCAGCCAGTCCTGGCGGTCGAAGATGCGGAAGACGGCCTCGGCGATCTTGAGGTACTCGCCGTCGTCGGCAGTGACGAACTCGTAGAGCGTCGGGGCGATCCGCGGCATGATCGCGGTGCCGCCGCCGACGCGGACCTCGAAGCCCTTGACGCCGTCGCGGACCCGGGCGAGGAACGCGATGTCATGGATGCCGGTCAGCGCGCGGTCGGCCGGCGCGCCGTTGAAGGCGGTCTTGACCTTGCGCGGCATGAGCTGCGTCGTGGGGTGGCGCACGAAGTAGCGCACGTAGGCGCCGGCGTACGGCGTGGTGTCGAACGGCTCGTCGTCGCAGACGCCGGCCCACGGGTCGCCGGTGACGTTGCGCACGGTGTTGCCGCAGCCCTCGCGGCTGGAGATGCCCGCGTCGGAGAGCTCGCGGATCGCGGCGGCGGCGTCACGCAGCGGGACGTGGTGGATCTGGATGTTCTGCCGCGTCGTGATGTGGCCCTTGTTGAGGGGCGCGTACTGCTCGATCACGTCGGCGTACTTGTCCATCTGCTCCGGCGTGATGCCGCCCATCGGCACCTTCGCGCGGATCATCTGCACGTCGGGCTGGCGCTGCCCGTAGACGCCCTGCTTCAGGCGGAAGCCGATGAACTCGGGCTCGGGCGTGTCGCCCGCCAGGAACTTCTCCGCCTCGTTGTCGAAGTCGTCGAACTCACGGGTGATGATCGGGATGATGTGCCCGGGGACGTTCTCGAGGACCTCGGGGTTGTCCTTCGTCCCGACCCGCCCGGCCGGCTTGATGCTCGTCGGCTCCATCGGGACAAAGTAGCAATTCCCGGGCGGGTTTGAGGAATTTCGCCCGGGAGCGGGCGATGCGGGCGCTCAGGCGCCCCAGGGCATGCCGTCGCCCCAGGGCGTGGGGCCGGTCACGTCGCGGTCGACGCCCTCCAGGAGCGCGGTGCGCTGCCACGGGTTGCGCGGGGGCGCGGCAGGGGCCGGCGTCGGCGCCGTCTCGCGCATGAAGCGCTCCAGCGCGGCGACGACCGCGGCCGCCTCCTCGGGGGTGGCGCCGGGCGCGACGATCTCGAGCTTGGGGCGTCGATTGGGCACGATGCGGCAGGCTACCGCGTGATGCCCGAGCTGCAGGTCCTCAACCACGGCGCCGTGCTGGCCGCCGTCAGCCCGTCCGAGGCGATCGTCCACGTCCGCGAGGCGTTCCTGCGCCACCGTCGCGGCGAGTGGGTCATGCCGGCCAAGGTCTACCTCGAGAGCCCGCCGTTCGGCGACTTCCGGGCGATGCCCGCGCGCGGCGACGGCGTGGCGATCCTGAAGTGGATCTCCTCCTTCCCGGCCAACCCCGCCGAGCGCGGGCTGCCGGCCGTGATGGGGATGGTCTGCATCTCCGACGCCGAGACCTCGCTGCCGCTGGCGCTGCTCGACGCCGCCGCGGTGACCGCGCTGCGCACGGGGGCGGTCGCGGCGGTCGCCGCCGACGCGCTCGCGCGCTCGGGAGCGGCGAGCGCCGGGATCGTCGGCTGCGGGCTGCACGGGGCCTGGGCCGCGCGCTGCCTGCACGCCGCCGGCTACGGCCCCGGCGTCTGCTTCGACCGCCGGCCCGAGGCGGCGCAGGCGCTGGCGGCCGAGCTGGGCTGGCGCGTCGGCACGCTCGCCGAGGCGCTGGCCTGCGACGTCGTCAGCTGCGTCACGCCCGGCCACGAGGTGGTCGTTGACGTCAAGGACCTGCGCCCCGGGCTGCACCTCAACATGCTCGGCGCCGACGGGCCGGGCAAGGCCGAGGCGACGATCGGCGCCGTGCGCTCCTGCGCGCTGTTCTGCGACGAGTGGGCGCAGGCCGCGCACGGCGGCGAGCTGACCGGGGCGGTCGAGGCGGGCCTCGTGACGCGCGACGACGTGACCGACCTCGGCGCGGTGCTGGCCGCCGAGGCCCCGGGGCGGCCGGGACCCGAGGCGGTCACGCTCTTCGACTCCACCGGCCTGGCCATCCAGGATCTCGCGATCGCCCGCGCCGCGCTCGACGCGCTGGGGGAAGGGCGGGTCGAGGCGCAGCGGGTGAGCCTGTAGGTTCGGCGCGTTCTGCGCTCGGCTCGCACGTCGGTTGCGGGCCGGGCGCGTGCTGAACGGCGGCATCGAAGGTGGTGTGCGGCCGGGCGGCGGGCCGGGCGCGGTCCCGTCCCTGGACGTGTCGCGCGTTGTTCCGACCCCTCCGGCGCAATGCGCGAGACGTCCACGCCCGAGACGCCGAACCCCCTACCGGATCCGCCGGATCTCGACCGTCACGTCGGTCACCGCGCACTCGCTGTAGCCCTCGCCGCCGGCGGGCTTGGAGCACGAGCTCGACTCCTTGCCGTTGGCGAAGCCGCGCTCCTCGGCGCCCTTCAGCGTGAGCTTCTGACCGCGGCGCAGCTTCAGCACGCGCGCGACCTTCGGTCCGACGATCGGGACCTCCAGCGCGTCGGCGCTGTGGAGCCCGGGGCCGCCGGACTGCGTCGGCGGGCAGCTCGGGAACTGCGCGACGACGCTCGTGTCGACCCGCAGCGAGTTGGCGAGCGCCGCCGGTCCGTCGGGCCGCGTCGACTGGCCCTTCAGCACGAGCGCGATCGCGGCGCTCGCCGTGCTCTTCTTCGTGCGGCAGTCGTGCAGCGGGGCGAGGAGGTCCGGGTCGCCCTCGTCGCACTCGCCGTACTCGCTCAACGGCCCGCACGGCGTGCACGCCGCGGTCTGCGGGATCGTGTGGTCCTTCCAGTCGGCGCTGCGCTGCGCCGAGCCGGCGTAGGCCCCGAGCTTGGACATGAGCAGCTGCGGCGCGGTGCCCGGGACCGCCAGGAGCATGTACTGGGCCGGCTTGGTCGTGCGGATGCCGAGCGTCTGCGTGCCCGAGCCCTTCGACCAGGCCTTGCACTCGGCGGGGTAGTTGGCGCCCTGGTACTGCCAGTCGACGACGTGGATGCCGGTCACGTCGACCTGGTACGTCGGCGACGGGGCGGCCTGGGCGGACGGAACGGCGAGCACCGTCGCCAGTCCCAGTGCCGCGGGGAGCGTGCGGAGGATCGATCGCATGAGGCGAGCGTCGCGGGGACCGCGCGCGCTCGCCTCAGGGAACCCCCTAGTGCGCGCGAGCACCGCTCGGCTCCGAGTTGCGCGCGATTGGCGTGCAACTCGGAGATCGTGCTTGGGCGGCCGCCGTCAGAGCGGCAGCCGGGCGCGGATGCGGAAGCCGCCCTCCTGGGTGCGCCCGGCGACGAGCGCGCCGCCCAGCCCGCGGGCGCGCTCGTGCATGCCGGCAAGCCCGCGGCGGCTGCCCGGCCGCGTGGTCGTGGGCGCGGGCCCGTTGGCGACGTCGACGACCAGCGCGGCGTCGACGGCGTCCACGCGGAGGGCGACCTCGACCGGCGCGCCGGGCGCATGCCGCCGGGCGTTCGTCAGCGACTCCTGGATGATGCGGTGGGCGGAGTGGCCGACCGCCGCCGGCGCGGTCCGCAGTGCCGCGCGGTCCACGTGCAGGCGGATCGGGTGCCCGGCGGCGCCGGCCTGACGCGCGAGCGTCGCGAGGTCGGGCAGGGTTGGCGCTCCGGCCGCCAGCCGCGCGAGCTCCGCCCGCGCGGCAGCGGCCGCGTCGACCAGGTCGGCGAGCGCGCGGCGGCCGCGCGCGGGATCGGTGGGGAGCGTGGCGGACGCCGCGCCGGCGAGGACGCCGGCGAGCGAGAGGCCGTGGGCGACGACGTCGTGGACGTCGCGCGCCTGGAGGCCGTCCAGGGCCGCGACGAGCGGCCGCACGCGCTCGATCGCGGCGAGCGCGAGCGCACCGGCATCCCGAGCGGCGGCGATGGCTGCGGCGGGGTCGCGCCTGGCGCCGGGCGGGGCCGTCGCCGCCAGCACGCGCGCTTCGGCGGCACGCGCCGCGATCGCCGCCAGGGCGTCGTCGACGAGCGTCAGCACCTCGCGCAGGCCGGGATCCATGCCCTGCACGCTCGCGGCCCGTGGGCCTCGCGGCATCGGGGGCGGCCCTCACGCGCGCGGCCCAGCGGCGGCATGGATCGGGGAACGCCCTCGGCCGCCCGCAGGCTGGCACACTCGCGGCGTGCTCCAGGGACGCGCGCACGAGCTCGCGCTGCTCGACGACCGGCTCGCGGCCGCCCGGCGCGGGCACAGCTTCGCGCTGCTCGTCCAGGGCGAGCCGGGCATCGGCAAGAGCGCGCTGCTGGACGAGGCGGTCCGGCGCGCCGCGGGCTTCCGCGTCCTGCGCGCCGCCGGCTACGAGGCCGAGGCCGACATCCCGTTCGCCGGCGTCAGCGCGCTCGCCGCCCCGCTGCTGGAGCTGCGCGAGCGGCTGCCGCCGGGCCAGGCACGCGCGCTGGGCGTCGCGCTCGCGCTGGAGCCGCCGACGCCGCAGGACCGCTTCGCGGTCGCCGTCGCGCTGCTGTCGCTCCTGAGCGAGGCGGCGCTGCGCGGTCCGGTGCTCGTCGTCGTCGACGACGTCCAGTGGCTCGATCCGACCTCGCGCGACACGCTGCTCTTCGTCGCCCGCCGCCTCGGCGCCGGCGGGATCGGCATCCTCCTGGCGGGCCGCGAGCTCGCGCGACCGGCCGGCGATGCCCCCGGCGTCGAGCGCCTCGCGCTGGGGCCGCTCGACGGCGAGAGCGCCCGGGCGCTGCTCGCCGCGCACGACCCCGACCTGGCGCGCCCGGTCGCCGACTGGATCGCGGCGCTCTCGCACGGCAACCCGCTCGCGCTGCTGGAGCTTCCGCGCACGCTGACCGAGCACCAGCGCGCCGGCCGCGCCCGCCTCGGCGACCTGCCCCGCCCCGGGCCGCTGCTCGAGGCGGCGTTCGCGCGGCAGTTCGCCGGTGCCCCCGCCGACGACCGTCGGGCGGTGGCCACCGCCGCGGCGATGGAGCGCGGCTCCCTGGACTGGCTGTTGGAGGCGCTCGCCGTCCAGGAGGTGGCGCCGAGCGCGCTCGACGCCGCCGAGCGCGAGCGAGCGCTGCTCGTGCGCGACCGGGAGGTGGTCTTCCGCCACCCGCTCGTGCGCGCCGCCGCCTACCACGCGGCATCGGCGGCCGAGCGCGCCGCCGCCCATCGCGCGCTCGCCGCGACCGCTCCCGACCCGCCACGCCGCGCATGGCATCTCGCCGCCGCGGCCGGCGGCCGGCCCGACGAGGACGCCGCGGCGGCGCTGGAGACGGCGGCGCTGCGCGCCCGGGAGGTCGGCGGCCACGCCGAGGCGGCCTGGGCGTTCGCGCGCGCCGCGGAGCTGTCCACCGACGTGGAGGCGCGCGGCCGCCGCGAGGTCCGCGCCGCCGAGGACCTGGCCATCGATGGCGAGCTCGACCGGGCGCTCGCCCTGGTCGAGCTGGCGGGCGCGCACGCGGGGCCGGCCGACCAGCCGGCGGTCGCCCGGCTGCGCGGGAACCTGGCGATCCGCACCGGCGACGCCGAGGCCGCCGGGCGGCTGCTCCTCCAGGAGGGCGCCCGCCGTCGCGAGGACGGCGACGCGGCCGGCGCGGCGACGCTCTACCTCGAGGCCGCGGTCGCGCCGATGATGACCGGCGACCTCGCCGAGCAGCAGCGGATCGTCGAGCTCGCCCGGGCCGCCGCCTCGGAGGCCGGCGGCGCCGCGGAGGTCCTCGCGGAGCTCGTAGCGGCCGAGCTGCTCATCGTCCGCGGACACGGCGCCGAGGGCGACCGCAGCCTGGCGGCGCTCGAGCCGCGCCTCGCCGAGGTCGATCCGCTCGCCGCCAGCGAGATCGTCGGGATGGCCGCGGCCACCTCGATGTGGGTCGGGGCGTTCGATCGCGCCGAGCGGATCCTGCGAACGATGCTCGCCGCCTACGAGGACGCGGGCGCCGCGGGGCGGATGCCGTATCCGCTCTGCGTCCGCGGGCAGCTCGACTTCCGCCGTGGGCATTGGTCCACCGCCCTGGCGGACCTGACGGAGGCCGTCCGGCTCGGGCGCGACACCGGTCAGGACACGCTCCTGGCCTATCTCGTCGCCGCGCAGGCGCGGCTCCGCGCTTGGCGGGGCGAGCGCGACGCGGCGCGTGTGCTCGTCGACGAAGGGCTCGCGCTCGTCGATCGCGTCCCGGCCGTCGGCATCGCCGTCCACGTGCAGGCGGCGCTCGCGGCGGTCGAGCTCGCCGCCGGCCGGTCGGAGGCGGCGATCGCGCCCGCGCGCCGGGCCGCCGAGCTCGACGACGCCTGCGGCCTGCGCGAGCTGGGAGCGGGGATGTGGGCGATCGAGCTGGTCGAGGCGCTCGCCGGGGCCGGGCGCCAGCAGGAGCTGCGCGACGCGGTGCGCGAGCTCGACGAGCGCGTCGCGGCGACCGGCTCGCTCCACGGTGCCGCCGCGGTGGCCCGGGGGCGCCTGCTGCTCGCGCCGCCCGACGAGCTCGACGCCCGCGCGGGCGAGGCCCTGGCTGCCGGACGGCGGCTCGGCATGCCGCTCGAGCGCGCCCGGACCGAGCTGGCGATCGGGGAGCGGCTGCGCGCCGCCGGACGGCGTGGCGACGCGCGCGCCCACCTCGACGTGGCGGCCGCGACCTTCGACACGCTCGGCGCGGTGCCGCTGGCCGCGCGGGCGCGCGGCGGCGATCCGGCCGAGCCCGGCGCCGGCGGCGAGCAGCTCAGCGCCGAGGACCATCGGATCGTCCAGCTCGTGGCCGCCGGCCGCACGAACCGCGAGATCGGCGCCGAGCTGTTCGTGAGCGAGAAGACCGTCGAGCGTCGGCTGAGCGCGCTGTATCGCCGGCTTGGGATCCGCTCACGGATCCAGCTCGCTCGGCTCGCGAGCGAGATCTAGATGCCTCACCTAGACTCAGCGGCCGCATGCTGCACGGCCGCGAGCGGGAGCGCGACCACGTCGCGGGGTTGCTGCGCGGCGCACGCAGCGGCCGCAGCTTCGCGTTGCTCCTCGAAGGGGCCGCCGGCATCGGCAAGACCTCCCTGCTGGACGACGCAGTCGCCGCCGCCGAGGGCATGCTCGTGCTGCGCGCCCAGGGCTACGAGGCCGAGTCCGACCTGCCGTTCGCCGGGCTGTCGGACCTGCTGACCCCGGTGATCGACGCCCGCCACGCGCTCCCGGAGGCGCAGCGGCGGGCGCTCGGCGGCGCCCTCGCGCTCGAGGCGGCACCGCCGCGCGACCGGTTCTCCGTCCCGGTCGCCGTGCTCGGCCTGCTCGGGCTGCTCGCGGAGGAGCAGCCGCTGCTCGTCGTCGTCGACGACGCCCACTGGCTGGACGACGCGTCGCGCGACGCGATCCTGTTCATCGCCCGGCGGCTGGACACGGAGGGGATCGGCCTGCTCGTCGCGGCGCGCGACAGCGAGCCGGTGCGCCTCGACGCGGCCGGGTTGCCGCGCCTGGAGCTGGGCGGGCTGGACCGCGCCGCCGCGCTGGCGCTGCTGCGCGAGGCGCCGCCGTTGGCGCCCGACGTGGAGCGCGCCCTCGCGGACGCCGCGGCGGGCAACCCGCTCGCGCTGGTCGAGCTCCCGCGCGGCCTCAGCGACGACCAGCGCGCCGGGCGCGCGCCGCTGGCGCCGCTGCCGGCCGCGGGCGGCGACGTCCACGCCGCGTTCGCCCGCCGCCTGGAGGCGCTCCCGCCCGACGCGCGGCGGGCGCTCTGCCTGGCGGCCGCCGCGACCGGGGCGCCCGCGGACCAGCTGCCGGCCGCGCTCGAGCACGCCGGCCTCGACGAGGGCGCGCTGGCGCCGGCGCTGGACGCCGGGCTCGTCACGCGGGACGGGGCGCGGATCGCGTTTCGCCACCCGCTGCTGGCGACCGCCGCCTATCACGCCGCTCCGAGCGCCGAGCGTCGCGCCGTCCATGCGGCGCTGGCCGCCGTGGCCCGCGATCCCGCGCGGCGCGGCTGGCACCTGGCCGCGGCGGCGATCGGCGCCGACGAAGCCGTCGCCGCCGCGCTCGACGTCGCGGCCCAGGACGCCCGCGCGCGCGGCGCCCACGCGGAGGCGGCGCGCGCGGCCGTGCGCGCCGGCGAGCTGACGCCGAGCGACGACGCTCGCGCGAGCCGTCTGCTCGTCGCCGCGCGCGACGTGGCCCTGACCGGCGACGGTCCGCGTGCGGCCGAGCTGGCCGCAGACGCCGAGCGTCTCGCCCGCGACCCGGTCGTGACCGCCGGCGCCCGGCGCCTGCGCGCCCACGTGCTGATGCGCGGCGGCGACCCGGCCGCCGCCCAGCGGCTCCTGGAGAAGCTCGCCGCCGGCGCCGCGGCGCGCGGGGAGCCAGCCGCCGCGGCGGAGATGCTGCTGGAGGCGTCGATCGCGCACATGATCAGCGGCGACATGGACGGGCTGCTGGAGCAGAGCGCCCGCGCGCGCGAGCTGGCCGCGGGCGTCAGCGACGAGCTCACGCTCCTGGCGACCCTGGTCGGCGGCGAGGCGCTGCTCGCGCTGGGCCGCTCGGCCGAGGGCGACCGCCTCGTGGCCGTCGCCGAGCCGCTGCTCTTCGGCGCCGATCCGCTCTCCGACGTCGCCGAGGTCGTCGGCATGGGCGCGATGACGTCCATGTGGATCGAGCGCTTCGACCGCGCCGAGCGCACCCTCGCCCACCTCATCGACGGCGCGCGCGCCGCGGGCGCCGCCGCCCGGCTCGCCTACCCGCTGTCGGTGCGCGCGCAGCTCAACTGGCGTCGCGGGCGGTGGGCCGCCGCCTACGCGGACGCCGAGGAGGCGGTGCGCCTCGGCCGGGAGACCGGCCAGCAGGGACTGCTCGCGGTCGCGCTGCCGTACCTGGCGCGCTGCGAGGCGTCGATCGGCCATCTCGAGGAGGCCCGCGCCCACGGGGTCGAAGGCGCGGCGCTCGTGGCCGGCGGCGACGGCGGGGCGACGGAGCTGCACTCGCTCGCGGCACTCGGGTTCGTCGAGCTCACCGCCGGGCGCGCCGACGCCGCCCTCGCGTGGCTGGATCGTGCGGCGGCGTTCACCGCGGCCGCCGACCATCGCGAGCCGGCGCTGGCGATGTACGCCGCCGACCACGTGGAGGCGCTCGTGCGGGCCGGCCGGCGCGACGACGCCGAGCGCGAGCTCGCGCTGCTGGCCGAGCGCGCCGAGGCGACGGGCGGTGCATGGGCGCACGCCGCGGCGGCGCGCGGGCGCACCATGCTGGCCGAGGACGACGCGTTCGAGGCCGCGGCCGCCGCGGCGCTGCGCTGGCACGATCGCGTCGACATGCCGTTCGAGCGCGCGCGGACGGAGCTGGCGCTCGGCGAGCGCCTGCGGCGGGCCCGCCGCCGCGCGGAGGCCCGAGCGCCGCTGACCGCCGCGCTGGCGACGTTCGAGCGCCTCGGCGCCGAGCCGTGGGCCGAGCGGGCGCGCGGCGAGCTGCGGGCGACCGGCGGCCGCGCCCAGCGACCGGAGGCGGCGACGCCGGTCGAGCAGCTGACGCCGCACGAGCTGCAGGTCGCGCTGCTCGTCGCCCAGGGGCTGACCAACCGCGAGGTCGGCGCCGCTCTGTTCCTCAGCCCGAAGACGATCGAGCATCACCTGTCGGCGATCTACCGCAAGCTCGACGTGCGCGCCCGCGCGCAGCTGGCCTCGCTGCTGGCCGGCGAGGTGCCGGCGGCCGCGTAGCGCGGCCGGTCGAGCGCGCCGCCCCCGCTACGCGCGCCGGTCGGCGACGACGAACGCCGCGGCGCCGCTGGCCGCCGCCACGGCCAGGACCGACGGCCACGCGCCGATCCGCTTGGCGAGCGGGTGCGACGCCCCGAAGCCGGCGAGGTAGACCGCGAGCAGGCCGGCGGCCGGGCCGGCGCCCACGGTCGACCGCCAGCGCGTCGCGCAGTACGCGCCGCCCGCGGCGAGCACGGCGCCGCCGAGCGGGCGGATGCCGGTCTCGCGAGCGACGAGGTAGCCGCCGACCAGCGAGCCGGCGGCGACGGGAGCGGTGGGAAGGGCGGCCATGCGGCGGGAGGCTAGTGCCCCTGCCCGAGCGCCCGCGCGGCGCGCAGCCTACGCCGGCTCGGCCTCCGGCTCGCCCGGCGGCCCGGTCGGCGCAGCCGGCGCCGGCTCCGGGTGGCGCAGCCGCCACCACTCCTGCAGCGCGATCTGGATCGTCGCCGCGGCCGGGATCGCCAGCAGCGCGCCGAGGATCCCCAGCAGGGCCGCGCCCGCGAACACCGAGAGGATCACCAGCACCGGTCGCATCGCCACCGTCCGGCGATAGACGAACGGCCCGAGCACGTGCGTCTCCAGCTGCTGGTAGACGACGAAGTACACGATGAACGCGATCGCCGTCCCCGGCCCCTCGAACGCCGCGACGAGCGCGATGACGATCGCCCCGATCGCCGAGCCGACCAGCGGGATCAGCGCGAAGAACGCCATCTGCACCGCGAGCGGGATCGCGAACGGGATGCCGAGGATCTCCATCGCCACGAACGCGGCGAAGCCGGCCAGGCCCCCGACCGCGAAGGCGCCGGCCACGTAGCCGCCGATCGCGCTCGTCGCCTGGCCGACGAGCCGGCGCGCCACCGCTTCGCGCTCGGGGGGCAGCTGGGCGTAGAACAGCGAGAACAGCCGCGGCGCGTCCAGCAGCAGGAGGAACGCCACCGCCATGATCGCGATCAGCTCGGCGATCCGCTCGAACACGCCGACCGTCACCGTCTCGAGGTCGTTGGCCGCCGCGCTCAGCAGCGAGGGGAGCTTGCCGGCCTGGCTCTCGAGCTTGCTCAGCAGGCCGTACTGCTCGTCCCAGCGGGCGAGCGTCGCGTTGTCCTCGACGTCGCGCACGTAGCCCGGCACGCGGCGGACGAACTCCTCGATCTGGTCGACGAGCGGCGGCACGATGACCAGGCCGAGGAGAGCCAGCAGCCCGAGCAGCAGCAGGTAGACGACGAGGATCGCCGCGGCCCGCGGCAGGCCGGTCAGGCGCTGGAGGAACGCCACCGGCGCGCTGAGCGCGGTCGCGACGAAGGCGGCGAGCACGGCGAGCAGCACGACGTCGCGCAGCAGCCACAGCACGTAGAGCGCCCCGGCGACGGCCGCCGCGACGAGGACGGTGCGCGCGGTCTGCGTGACGCTCACGGCGCGGCACGCTACCCACGGGGCCGGACCGGACCGGGCGGCGACCCGAGGGAGATCCCCGATGCGCCCGTGCGCGCGGGCCGCGACCGTGGGTCCATGCGAACCAGTCATGTCATCGGCGGCCTCGTCGTCCTCGCGGCGCTCGCGCCCGCGCCCGCGCTCGCGGCCAAGGCGCCGCAGGGGTCCTACGCGGGCCCGCTCACCAGCAGCGCGGACGCCTCCGCCGCCGTCACGGTCGACAAGGGGAAGGTCACCGCCCTGACGTTCACGTGGGAGTGCAACGGCCGGCGGGTGCAGACGACGGTCGTCTCCAACGCCGGGGGCGTCGGCGGCGCCACGCTCAAGGTCAAGAAGCACCGCTTCTCGGTGAAGCGGACCGCGATCGTCACCCAGGGGACGATCGGCGAGCCGGGCTTCAAGGAGGGCAAGGGCGCCGCCCAGGCCAGCGGTCGCTTCAACGGCAAGAGCTGGAGCGGGAGCTTCAAGGGAGCGGGCTTCGGCTGCTCGGCGTCGGGGACCTTCACGGCGACGCGGACGTGACCGGCGGGCGCCGCCGAGTCAGCAGCCGCACGAGCGGCGGCGCCGCCAGCACCATCACGAAGACCCGCAGGGCCTGGACGGCGACGACGAACGTCGTGTTGCCGCCCAGGTCGGCGGCGGCGGCGAGCACCGCGTACAGGCCGCCGGGCGTGGTGGCGAGGTAGGCGTCGGCGTAGGAGACGTCGGCGAGGGGCACGAGCGGCGCGGCCAGCGCGGCGCAGGCGGCGATCATCGCCACGATCGCCAGCAGCGTCCCGGGCAGCAGCCGGCCGGCCTCGCGGATCGTCGCGACCGTGAAGCGCAGGCCGACCTGGAGCCCGATCAGCGCGAACGCCGCCTGCTCGACGAGGTCGGGCACGCGCGCGTCGCCGGCCAGCCCGCTGATCGCCAGCGCCGCGGTCACCACGAGCGGCAGGAGCAGGGCGCCGGCGGTCAGGCGCACGACGCGGGCCAGCGCGAGCCCGGCGAGCGCGCAGCCCGCGGTGAACAGCAGGTCGAGCGGCAGGCCCGCGCCGGCGGGCCCAGCGTCGGTCGCGCTGCCGTCGCCCGGCGTCAGCACGAGGTGGGCGACCAGCGGCGCGATCAGCACCACGACGAGGACCCGGAGGTACTGCATGAAGGCGACGAGCCGGCCGTCGGCGCCGAGCTCGTCGGCCATCGCGACGATGCCGCTCGCACCCCCGGCCACGAGGCCGAGCGCGGCGGTTGCCCGGTCGGTGGCGGTGACGCGAGCGAGCGCGAGCCCGGCCCCGAGCGAGACGACGAGCGTGCCGAGCAGGACGAGCAGCACGGGCAGCCAGTCCGCGCCGACCGCGCGGAGCGTGTCGGCGTCGACGGCGGTGCCCAGCGCGACGCCGACGAGCGCCTGCGCCGCGGTCATCCAGGGGTGCGGCAGCGCAAGCGGCGCCCGGTGCGCCCGCGTCAGCGCGTAGGCGATCCCGACGAGCAGCGCCCCGAACAGCGCCGCGCTCGGCGCCCCGACGGCCCCGAGGGCGATGGCGGTCCCCGCCGTCGCCGCGGCGACGATCAGCCACCGCGACGTCGTTGTCGGCAGGCGATCCAAGCGACCGCCGAGGCTAACGCCGACGGTCGCGCCCGGTCAGGGCGCGATCAGCTCGACCGTGGGGAAGTAGGTGCGTACCCGCGCCGGATCCCGCGTCAGGAGCGGGAGGCCGCTGGCGGCGGCGTGCGCGCCGATGAAGAAGTCCGGCAGCGGGGCCGCACGAGCTCCGCCGCGACGCCGGTACTCGAGGAACGCCTGGGCGGCGCCCCAGCACGCTGCCCATGGCAGGGAGAGGCGCACGAGCCCGACGCCGCCGACGGCTCGTTCCAGCGCGGCTTGGCTGGCGAACCCGGCGGCGATCTCGGCATAGACGACCTGGTTGATCGCGAGTGCTCCGGCATCGGCGGCCGCGACCAGCGCGCGCTCGGACCACGCACGCCACTCCGATGGCGCCAGGACGTCCAGCAGCACGCTGGAGTCGACGAGGGTGGCCGCCACTACTCGTCGCCGCGGGTGAGCTGCAGGATCTCGTCGGCGGTCAGGCGGCCGTCGGCCCGATCGCGCAGCTGGGCCACGAGACGCTCGCCGTGGCTGCGGGCATCGGCGGCGCGGATGATCGCCCCATCCTCTCCCGCGACGACCTCCACCTCGGTGCCAGGCGTCAGCCCGAAGCGCTCTCGGAGGTCGAGCGGGATCGTGATCTGCCCCTTCGAGGTCACGCGCATCGCGGTAAGGCTAGCAAGAGCCTTACCGCGTGCTCCACGCTACAGCGGGATGTTGCCGTGCTTGCGCTTCGGGCCCGGCTGGCGCTTCGTCGCCAGGGTCTCCAGCGCCGTGATGAGCTTGGGGCGCGTCTCGGCGGGGACGATCACGTCGTCGATGTAGCCGCGCTCGGCCGCCGTGTACGGGTTGGCGAAGCGGGCCTTGTAGTCGTCCATGAGCTTCCCGCGCCGCTCGTCGGGCGTCGGCGAGCCGGCGATGTCGCGGCGGTAGATGATGTTCACCGCGCCCTCCGGGCCCATGACCGCGACCTCCGCGGTCGGCCAGGCGAAGTTGAAGTCCGCGCCGAGGTGCTTGGACGCCATGACGTCGTACGCGCCGCCGTAGGCCTTGCGCGTGATGACGGTGATCTTCGGCACGGTCGCCTCGGCGAACGCGTACAGCAGCTTGGCGCCGTGGCGGATGATGCCGTTCCACTCCTGGTTGGTCCCGGGCAGGAAGCCGGGGACGTCGCAGAGCGTGACGAGCGGGATGTTGAACGCGTCGCAGGTGCGCACGAAGCGCGCCGCCTTCTCGGAGGCCTCGATGTCGAGGACCCCGGCCATCGCGCGCGGGTTGTTGCCGACGATGCCGACCGCGTGCCCGTTGAGCCGCGCGAAGCCGACCACGATGTTCTGGGCGAAGTGCTCCTGGATCTCGAAGAACTCGCCGTCGTCGACGATCGCACGGGCGACCTCGCGCATGTCGTACGGCTTGGTCGGATCGGCCGGGACGAGCGTGTTGAGCTCCTCGCAGAGCCGCAGCGGATCGTCGGTCGGCTGCATCCGCGGCGGCGTCTCGAGGTTGTTCTGAGGCAGGAACGAGATGAGGTAGCGCGCATCCTCGATGCACTGGTCCTCGTCGTCGGCGGCGAAGTGGGCGACGCCCGACTTGGTGTTGTGCGCCATCGCGCCGCCGAGCTCCTCGAAGCCGACCTCCTCGCCGGTCACCGTCTTGATGACGTCGGGACCGGTGATGAACATGTGCGAGGTCTCCTTCACCATGAAGATGAAGTCGGTGATCGCCGGCGAGTAGACCGCGCCGCCCGCGCACGGGCCCATGATCAGGCTGATCTGCGGGATGACGCCCGAGCACTGGACGTTGCGCAGGAAGACGTCGCCGTAGGCGCCCAGCGAGACGACGCCCTCCTGGATGCGGGCGCCGCCGGAGTCGTTGATGCCGATCACGGGGCAGCCGATCTTGGCCGCCAGGTCCATGATCTTGCACATCTTCTCGCTCATGACCTCGCCCAGCGAGCCGCCGAAGACCGTGAAGTCCTGGGAGAAGACGCAGACCCGCCGCCCGTCGATGGTGCCGTGGCCGGTGACGACCGCGTCGCCCCACGGCCGGTTCTTCTGCATGTCGAAGTCGTTCGTCCGGTGGCGGACGAACGTGTCCAGCTCCTGGAAGGAGCCCGGATCCAGCAGCTTCTCGATCCGCTCGCGCGCCGTGTACTTCCCGCGCGCGTGCTGCTTCTCCTCGGCCTCGGGCGACGAGTGGGCCGCCGCCTGGCGCAGCTCCTGCAGCTGAGCGAGCTTCTCCTCGAACGTCTCCGGGTTCTTCTGGCGGTGGGTCATGGCCCGCGGAACTGTATTGACCCCGGAGTCAACGAGGTCTGCCGGGAGCGCGCTACCGCGTGAACGGGCGGTGGTGCGCCTGGCCGAGGTCGTCGAGGACCTTCGTCAGGACCGCCTCGGTGTCCGCCGGATCGAACCGGATCTGCGGCGGGTTGGGGTCCGGCGGCGGGGGCGGCCCGGGCTGCGGGGTCGGCGTCGGCGGCGCGGGCTCCGGGGTCGGCGGCGTCGGCGGGCCGGGCGCCGGCGGGCCGGGCTTCGGCGGCGTCTCGGCCGCGGGCGCGGGCTTCTCGCGCCGCCAGAAGCGCAGCCAGCGTCGGCGGGGCGGCGCGGGGGCCTGCGCCGGCTCCCCGGCGAGGACCGGCTCCGCGACCACCGGCGGCTCGGGCTCGGGCGCCGCGACCGGCGCCTCGACCTCGACCGCTTCCTCCACCGCCGCAGGCGCCTGCGCCTCCGCGGTCAGGATCACCTTCGTGCCCCAGGCCGACGCGGTCAGCTCGACCGTGCCGCTCGCGTGCTCGCCCTCCCAGGCGACCGTCGTCTCGGGCTCCACCCGCGTGATCGTGATCTCGCCGAACGCCGCGAGATGCCGCGTGAGCGCCTCGACGTCGGAGACCTCGGCCCACAGCTCAGGCGGTGACTTGACCAGCGTGCGTTGGACCTGCATCGCCACCAGGCTTCCCCATATGCGGACGATGTCCTCCTGGTTCGTCTGGGCTGATATCACGCAGATCGCGGTGATATCATCGGGCGCGTGAAGCAGCTCCTGCTCAGAGTCCCCGATGACGTCCACCGGCGCATCACCGCGCGCGCCCGTCGTGAGGGCCGCAGCGTCAACGCGCTGGCCACCGAGCTGCTCGACAAGGCCGCCGACGCCGACGGCCCGGACCGCATGGCTCGCCTGCGCGCCCGCGCGACCGAGCTGGGCATCCACCGGCCGGTCCCCAAGCCGGAAGCAACCCCGGTGGATCGCGATGAGGCACTGCGCGAGATGCGCGGCGTCGGGCCGATCGCGGACCGCCTCATCGCCGAGGATCGCGGGCGCCTTGATCGTCTACCTTGACTCGTCGTTCCTGGCCCAGGCCTACCTCCCGGACGAGCCTGGCCACGTCGCGGCGCGAGCGGTCGTCGAAGACGACGGCTTCGTACGGGTCACCGGAACCTGGACGCGGATCGAGGTGTCCGGTGCGCTCGTGCGCGCGGGCCGGGCTGGGCGCGTCGCGCCTGTGCGGACCCTGATGCAGCTGGATCAGGACCTCGCCGACGACGGGCCGATCGCGGTCCTGTCCGAGCCGCAGGAGCGCGTCGAGGAGATCGCGCTCGCGCTCGTTCGGCGCCATGGCACCCGCGCGATGGATGCCTGGCACCTCGCCGCCGCCTCGCTCATCCTGCCCAGCGTCGCCGAGCCGGGCGAGGAGCAGGCGTTCGCCACCCGTGACGCGGACCAGGCCGCCGTCGCTCAGGAGCTCGGGTTCTCCGTGCTCTGACCGCGCCCCCACGGCACGCCGCCCGGCGTCGAGCGCAGCACGAGCCACGAGAGCCACACCCCGACCACGAACAGCGGCACGCCCATGCCGACCCGCGCCGCGCCGAGCGCGACGAGGGCGTCGGCGAGGTAGAGGGGCAGCTGGACGGCGATCCGCAGGGCGAAGAGCGCCACCCAGATCCAGCTCGCGCGCGTGTAGGCCCGTAGCTGCGCCCGGTCCTCGCGCCATGCGTTGCCGCCGCGCGTGAGCGACGCGACGGCGACGCCCACGAGCGGCCACCGCACGACGATCGACGCGAGGAACGCGCCCGCGTACGCCGTGTTCATGAGCAGGCCCGGCAGGAAGAAGTTCTCGGCCTTGCCGGTCCGCGAGGCGATGTAGCCGGCAATGGCCACGCCGATCACGCCCGACAGCGCGTAGATCGGCGTCTGGCGGCGCACGATCCGCGCCGCCGCCAGCACCGCGGCGAGCGCGACCGCGCAGATCGCGGCGAGCGTGGTGTCCTGGCCGCCGGCGACGTAGACCGCCACGAAGATCGTGGCGGGCAGCGCCGACTCGGCGATCCCCAGCCAGCCGCCGACCGCGTCGGCCAACGACGGCGGCGGGGAGGACGGCGGCGGCGCCGAGGTCGCGTCGCTCACGAGGATCCGCCGCTCAGTCGCTGGGCTGGTATTCGCCGAAGACGTCGCGCATCGCCCCGCAGACCTCGCCCATCGAGCAGCGGTCGCGCAGCGCGTCCTTGAGCACCGGCAGGAGGTTGCCCGTGCCGCGCGCGGTCTCGCGGATGGCCTCCAGGCGGGCAGCGGCCAGCTCCTGGTCGCGGTCGGCCTTGAACGCCTTCAGCCGCTCGACCTGGCCGCGCTCGGTGGCCGGGTCGACCTTCAGCAGGTCCTCGACGGCGATCTCGTCCTCGACGTACTTGTTGACGCCGACCACGACGTCCTGCCCGGTGCGGTAGCGCTCCTGGTAGCCCCAGGCCGACTCCTCGATCTCGTGCTTGATGAACGAGATCGCGTGGACCGAGCCGCCGAGCTCGTCGACCTTGGCGATCAGCTCGCTGGCGCGCGACTCGATCTCGTCGGTCAGCGACTCGACGAAGTAGGAGCCGGCGAACGGGTCGACGGTGTCGGCCGCGCCCGACTCGTGCGCGATGACCTGCTGGGTGCGCAGCGCGATCTTCGCCGCGCGCTCGGTCGGCAGCGCGAGCGCCTCGTCGTACCCGTTGGTGTGCAGCGACTGCGTCCCGCCGCACACCGCGGCGAACGCCTGCAGCGCCACGCGCATGATGTTGTTCTGCGGCTGCTGGGCGGTCAGCGTCACGCCGCCGGTCTGCGTGTGGAAGCGCAGCATGAGCGACTTCGGGTTCTGCGCCCCGAAGCGGTCGCGCATGATGTGCGCCCACATCCGCCGGGCGGCACGGAACTTCGCGACCTCCTGGAAGACGTTGTTGTGGCCGTTGAAGAAGAAGGCCAGCCGCGGGGCGAAGTCGTCGACGGCCAGCCCCGCGTCGATCGCCGCCTGGACGTAGGCGATCCCGTTGGACAGCGTGAACGCGACCTCCTGGACCGCCGAGGCGCCCTTCTCGCGGAAGTGGTAGCCGGAGATCGAGACCGTGTTCCACTTCGGGACGTGCTCCTTGCAGTAGGAGAACAGGTCCGTGGTCAGGCGCATCGACGGCTCGGGCGGGTAGATGAAGTTCCCGCGCGCGATGTACTCCTTGAGGATGTCGTTCTGCGTCGTGCCGCGCAGCTGCTGCGACGGCACGCCCTGCTCCTCGCCGACCAGCTCGTAGAGCAGCAGCAGCACCGAGGCCGGCGCGTTGATCGTCATCGACGTCGAGACCTGGTCCAGCGGGATGCCGTCGAAGGCCATCCGCATGTCGTCGATCGTGTCGATCGCCACCCCGGTGCGTCCGACCTCGCCCAGGCAGCGCGGATCGTCGGAGTCCAGGCCCAGCTGGGTCGGCAGGTCGAACGCCATCGACAGGCCGCTCGCGCCCTGCGCCAGCAGGTACCGGTAGCGCTCGTTGGACTCCTTGGCCGTCGCGTAGCCCGCGTACTGGCGCATCGTCCACAGCTGCTTGCGGTACATCTCCCGATGCGGCCCCCGCGTATAGGGGAACGCGCCGGGCTCGCCGAGCTCCAGCTCGCCGGGGAGGTCGTCCTCGGTGTACAGCTCCTTGATCTCGATCCCCGAGTCGGTGAATCGACGCGGGTCGTCCGGCCCCACGATGGGGGCCACCGTCAGGCGCTCGGGCGTCGTGGCCATGTGCGAAAGGCTACTCAGCGAAGCGCCTTGAGCGCCGTCTGGGCTCCTTGGACGAACGTTGGATGGCGCAGGGCCCGGACGATGCGAGATCGTGGTGTCCGGCGGGCGCACGGATGCGCTCGCCGCTTGCGTTCTAGGCTGGTTGCATGATGCGCGTCCGCGTCCGACTGTTCGCCCAGCTGCGGGAGCGCGCCGGGCGCTCCGAGCTCGAGCTCGAGCTGCCCGAGGGGGCCCGCGTGGCCGACGCGCTGGATGCCGTGTCCGAGCTCGCCGCCGGGCTGCCGCTCGTCATGGCGGTCAACCGCGAGTACGCCGACGCCGACCGCACCCTGCACCCCGCCGACGAGCTCGCGCTCGTCCCGCCGGTCTCGGGCGGCGCCGTCGGCGCCGGACCCGCGCTGCACTGGCGGGTCACCGACGAGCCGCTGTCGCTCGACGCGCTCGCCGCCCGCGTCGCCGACCCGCGCGCCGGCGCGGTCGTCACCTTCTCCGGGACGACGCGCGACGTCGACTTCCTCGACTACGAGGCGTACGCCGAGATGGCGGTCGTCGAGCTCGAGCGGATCGTGCGCGAGGTCGCCGCCGAGCACGACCTGCTGGCCGCCGCGGCCGAGCACCGCGTGGGCCGCGTGCCGCGCGGCGAGGCGTCGGTGATCGTCGCCGCCTCGTCGGGCCACCGCCCGGAGGCCTTCGCCGGGGCTCGCGCGCTCATCGACACGATCAAGGCCCAGCTGCCGATCTGGAAGCGCGAGGAGGGCGAGTTCGTGCCGGGCAACGTGCCGCGTTCGCGATCTTAGGTCGCCCTACCATCCGCTTCCTCGATGGCGAAGAAGCTGAAGCCGAAGAAGAAGTGCTGCAAGAGCAAGCCGCGTTGCAAGCGCTGCCCGGTGCGGCTGAAGCGACTGGCGGAGGGCAAGAGGGGATAGCCTCTCGCGCATGGCCACGTGCGTCGTCACCGGTGGCGCCGGCTTCCTCGGGTCGCATCTGTGCGACGAGCTCTTGGCGCGAGGCCACCGGGTCATCTGCGTCGACAACCTCGAGACCGGCTCGCTGCGCAACATCGAGCACATCCGCCGGCCCGAGTTCACGCACCTGAACGTCGACATCATCGAGCCGTACTTCATCGAGGAGCCGGTCGACGTCGTCTACCACCTGGCCTCGCCGGCCTCGCCGATCGACTACCTGCGCCTGCCGCTGCACACGCTGAAGGTCGGCTCCTACGGGACGCACCACACGCTCGGCCTGGCCAAGCTCCACCGCGCGCGCTTCCTGCTGGCCTCCACGAGCGAGGTCTACGGCGATCCCCAGGTCCACCCGCAGCCGGAGACCTACTGGGGCCACGTCAACCCGATCGGCCCGCGCGGCGTCTACGACGAGGCCAAG
>CAYRCB010000011.1:0-201753 GCA_964422645.1 uncultured Solirubrobacteraceae bacterium
CTCGCCGAGCGCGCCGACGCCGTCGTGCGCTTCCAGGGCGGCAACAACGCCGGCCACACGATCATCCGCGACGGGGAGACCTTCAAGTTCCATCTGATCCCCAGCGGGATCCTCTATCCCGGCCGCCTCTGCGTGATCGGCAACGGCGTCGTCATCGACCCGAAGGTCCTGACCGACGAGATCGACGGCCTCAAGGCGCGGGGCATCGACGTCAGCGGCCTGCGCATCTCCGCCAACGCGCACCTGATCATGCCCTACCACCTGCTGCTCGACCACGCCGGCGAGCAGCGCCTGGGCAAGCTCCAGATCGGCACCACGCGGCGCGGGATCGGTCCCTGCTACGCCGACAAGGCGGCCCGCCTGGGCATCCGCGTCCAGGACCTGCTCGACGAGAAGATCCTCAAGAAGAAGATCACCGCGGCGATGGACCCCAAGCGCCTCTCGCTGCGCCCGTTCGCGAAGGACCCGAGCCTCGACCTCCACGCGATGACCGAGGAGTACCTCACCTACGGCCATCGCATCGAGCAGTACATCGCCGACACGTCCAGCCTCATCTGGGACCTGCTGGACCGCGACCGCAACGTCCTCTTCGAGGGCGCCCAGGGCGTGCTGCTGGACATCGATCACGGCACCTATCCGTTCGTCACGAGCTCCAACCCGGTCGCCGGCGCCGCCACGACCGGCGCGGGCATCGGCCCCAAGGACATCGACGAGATCTGGGGCGTCGCGAAGGCGTACGTGACGCGGGTCGGCGCCGGACCGTTCCCGACCGAGCTCGAGGACGACCTCGGCGACGAGATCCGCAAGCGCGGCGGCGAGTTCGGCACCACCACGGGCCGCGCGCGGCGCACGGGTTGGCTCGACCTCGTCGCGCTGCGCTACGCGGCGCGCATCAACACGCTCACGGCCCTGGCGATCACCAAGCTCGACGTCCTCTCGGGCTTCGACCGCCTCCATGTCTGCACGCGCTACCGCGGCCAGGAGGGCGCGGAGTTCGACACGTTCCCCTACCACCAGTCGGTCCTGCACCACGCCACCGCGGAGTACGAGGAGCTGCCGGGCTGGAAGGAGGACATCAGCGAGGCGCGCAGCGAGGCCGACCTGCCCACCGCCGCTCGCGACTACCTCCGGTTCGTCGCCGACTTCGTCGGCGTGCCGATCGCGCTCGTCGGCGTCGGCCCCGGCCGCGAGCAGATCGTGTGGACGCAGGCCGGCGAGGCGTCCGTCGCCGCGCCGACGGCCGCCTGACCGCCGCCCGCGCCTACTGCGCGTCGAGCAGCAGCTCGCGCTCGCCGCGGCGCAGCGTCCGCAGGCCGAGCGCGGCCCCCGACAGCATGAGCAGCGCCGCCAGGCTGATCTGGACGCTGACGATGCCCTCCTCGGTCCAGTAGACGTCGTCGAGCATGAGCAGCAGCGCGGACTCGTCGAGCGTCAGCGCCGTGCCGATGCCGAACGGGATCGCCAGCCGCGCCTCGACGACCTCGTCGTCGGTGAGGATCGCGGCGCCGCCGGCGACGAGCGCCAGCGCGATCCCCGGCACGAAGTGGTGCACGTGGCGATGGCCGACGACGAGGTTGCGAAACGGGCCGAAGCGGCCGCGCCGGCGGATGATCCACGTCGACGCCCGCACGAGCCCGAACGTGACCGTGAACGACCCGAGCAGGTTCAGCAGCCGCGTCTCCAGCGGGGGCGCGCGGCGGTAGCCCTCAACCGCGACCTCGACCGCTTGGCTGACCGCTTCGCCGGGCAGCAGCCGATCCGGCGCGCGGCGGGCGACCCGCCGCACCTCGTCGGCGGCGACCAGCGCCGTCGTGGCCAGCGCGACCACCGCAAGCGCCACGGTGGGCCGCTCGGCCCGCAGGCGACGCCGTCGCGCCCAGGGCAGCTCGATCGCGCCCGGCAGGCGCCGCGGTCGTGCCATGGGGCCAGGGTACGCGGCGCTCACGGCGCGAGCGGTCGACGGGAGGGGTAGCCTCCCGGCCCGTGAGAGCGCGAAGGATCGCGTCGGTGGTGCTGGCCATGCTGGGAGGGTTGTGCGTCGTCGTGGCGCTCGTGAGCGGCTACGCCCGCACGACCGTGCTCGACTCCGACCAGTTCGCCGACCGGGCGACGAGCGCGCTCGGCCAGCCACCGGTCCGCGATCTCATCGCGCGGCAGATCACCGACCAGGCCGTCCTGCGCGCCGAGCGCGACCTCGTCGCCTTGCGGCCCCTCGTGCAGACGGCCGCCGGCGCGATCGTCGCCACCCCCGCGTTCCAGTCGCTGTTCCGCAAGGCGGCGCGCGACCTGCACCGCACCGTCTTCACCCGGGACCGCTCCACCGCGACCCTCACCATCGCCGACGTCGGCGTGCTGCTCGCCAGCGCGCTCGAGCGCCTCGACCCGCAGGCGGCCAAGCAGCTGCCCGCCGGCTTCACCGCCCAGGTCTCGGCCGGCGACGACGCGCTCCGCGCGCTGGACGCCGCCAGCGTCGTCGACGACGTCGAGCTGCTCGCCTGGCTGACCGCGCTCGGCGCGGTGCTCCTGCTCGCGGGCGCGGTGGCGATCGCGCCCCAGCGGCGGCGGGCCGTCGTCCACGTCGGGATCGCGATCGCGGTGGCGGGCGGGATCGTCGTGCTCGCCTACCAGATCGCGCGCGCCGAGGTCCTGGGTCGCGTGGCGCTGCCGGCGGACCGCGAGGCGGCCGGCGAGGTGTGGGACGCGTTCGCCGCCGACCTGCGCACCTGGGCGCTCGTCACGCTCGGGGCGGGCACGATCATGGCGGCGGCCGCCGCGTCGCTGCTGCGACCCGTCGACGTGCGCCAACCGCTGCGCCGCGCCTGGGCGCTGGCGACGACCGTGCCAACCACGCCGTGGCGCCGCGTCGCCCGCGCGCTCGCCCTGATCGTCGCCGGCGCGCTGATCATCGTCGAGCGGCGCTGGATGCTGGACGTGGCGCTCATCCTGGCCGGGGTGTACGTCCTCTACCAGGGCGTCGAGGAGCTGCTGCGGATGATCACCGAGTCCTCGACGCGGCGCAGCGAGGCGGCCGCAGCGACCGCGGCGGCCGCGAGCGACGAGCCGCGCGGCCGGCGCAACCTCGCCCCCTGGCTAGCGGGCTCGCTCGCGGCGCTGCTGATCGTCGTGCTCATCGGCGCGGCGGTCGGGACCGGCGGGACGAAGCCGGCCTCGGCCTCGACCGAGATCACCGCCTGCAACGGCCACCCGGAGCTGTGCGACCGGCGCCTCGACGAGGTCGTCTTCGCCGGCACGCACAACGCGATGTCGGGGGCGACCTACCCGAACTGGCTCTTCGCCCAGCAGGAACGGGGCCTGCGCGGGCAGCTCGACGACGGCGTGCGGGCCCTGCTCATCGACGCGCACTTCGGCCAGCGCGTCCGCGGGCGGGTCCTGACGGAGCTGAACGACAAGAGCCAGGAGGCGGCCAAGGAGTCGCTCGGACCGTCGGGCGTCGCGGCGGCCTTGCGCATCCGCGACTCGCTGCTGGGCGGCAACGCGCCGCGCGGACCGCGGACCACGTGGCTGTGCCACGGCTTCTGCGAGGTCGGCGCGATTCCGCTCGAGAAGGGCCTGCGCGAGGTCACCGACTTCCTCGTGGCCAACCCCCACGAGGTGCTCGTCATCGTCGTCCAGGACGAGGGGCCGACGCCGAAGGACATCGCCGCCGCGGTCGACGCCAGCGGGCTGCGGCCGTTCGTCTACACCGGACCGGTGGGCCCGCCGTGGCCGACGCTGCGCGAGCTCATCGACTCCGACCAGCGCGTGCTGATGCTCTACGAGAACGGCCCGGGCGATCCGAGCGTCCCCTGGTACCACGACGCCTACCGGCTCATGCAGGAGACGCCGTACCACTTCACGAAGCCCTCGGAGTTCTCGTGCGCGCCCAACCGCGGGCCGAGCGACGCGTCTCTGTTCCTGCTCAACCACTGGATCGACACGAGCCCCGCCCCGCGACCCAGCAATGCCGAGAAGGTCAACGCCTACCGCCCGCTCCTCGACCGCGCCCGCGCATGCCAGCGCGAGCGCCAGCGCCTGCCCAACGTGATCGCGGTCGACTTCTACCGGACCGGCGACCTGTTCAAGGTCGTCGACACGCTGAACGGCATCCCGGCCGACACCAAGTGAACGCCGTCGTCGCGAGCTCGCTGGACCTCGTCCGCACCGACCCCGACCCCGGTCGCGAGTCCGCGTTCCTCATCCTGCTCGCGTTCCTGTGCTCGTTCGGCTTCATCCGCACCAGCGCGCGCCTCACACGCAGCGTCTCGTGGTGGCCGGGCGGCGTGGAGACCCAGGGCGGCGTCCACCTCCACCACCTCGTGTGGGGCATCGTGCTGCTGCTCGTCTGCGGCTTCACCGCCTTCGCCAGCGAGCTGACGAGCCCGTGGTGGCAGATCACGTCGATCGGCTTCGGGATCGGCGCCGGCTTCACGCTCGACGAGTTCGCGCTCTGGGTCCGGCTGCAGGACGTGTACTGGTCCGACGAGGGGCGCGCCTCGCTGGATGCGGTGATCATGGCCGCCGTCTTCGCCGGCCTGGTGGTGATCGGCTTCCAGCCCTGGGGGCTGGACGAGACCGGATCGATCTTCGGCACCGGCCTCTGGGTGGTCATCACCATCGGGCTCGCGGGCATCACCTTCATGAAGGGCCGGATCCTGCTCGGCGTCTTCGCCGTGTTCGTGCCCTTCGTCGGCCTGTGGGGCGCGCTGCGGCTCGGGAAGCCCAACTCGCCGTTCGGCAAGCGCTACCGCGGCGCCAAGCGGGCGCGCGCCGAGGAGCGATTCCGCCCGGATCGCCGCAGCGCCCGGCTCGGGCAGCGCTTCCTCAACGCGATCGGCGGCGCGCCCAGCGAGCCGGACCCGCCGCCGCCGTACAGGCCCCCGAGTGACTGACCGACCGCTCCGCGGTCGAGCTTCACGCGCGCACGAGCTTGGGAAGCGCGCCGACCTGCTGGAGGAGGCCCATCATGTCCGCGAGCTCCCACTCCTCCTCGATCTTGCCGTCGCGGCAGCGGCTGATCGTGAGGCAGCTGAACGCCACCTCGCGTCCAGTGGGCGGCACGCCCATCAGCTCGCCCTCGTGCCGGCCGCGGATCGTGGTGCGCGTCGCGACGTCGTCGCCGTCGCTGAACTGGTGCTCGACCGTGACGGTGAGATCCGCCAGCGCGGCGCGATATCCCTCGACCATCTCGGTCAGCCCCTCGATGCCGCGGATCCCCTCCGGGCGCAGGACGTAGTCCGGGCTGACGACCTCGTGCAGCGCGTCGAACCTGCCCTGCGAGGCGTAGGCGAAGGTCTCGCGCACCGCGGCCTCGTTGCGGTCGCTGCTGCTCATGGCGCCCTCCTGCGTTGGTGTCCGGGTCGCGAGCGACGACCCAGGAGGACGATCCCGCCGTCCGGCGGGGATGGCGACGGTAGGACTACCTATTCGACCACGGGTCTTCGTGCCCGGCGCGCACCGCGTACGCAGCGGCCTCGGCCCGGCTGCGGAGGCCGAGCTTGGCGAGGATGCTCGCCACGTGGTGCTCCGCCGTGCGCCGGCTGATGTACAGGCGCTCGGCGATCTCGGCGTTCGGCAGGCCGGCGGCAAGGAGCGAGAGCACCTCGGTCTCGCGCTTCGTCAACGCGCCGTGGGCGCTCCGCGGCCATGCGCGGGCCGCCACGCCCAGCTCGCGGAGGAGGCCCGCTGCCAGGTTGGCCTGCGGCGCCGCGCCCAGGCGCTCGAACGTCGCGAGCGCCAGCCGTGCCTCGGTGGCCGCCGCCACGGGCGCCGCCGGCGCAAGGGCGAGTGCGAGGGCGAGCTGCGCTCGCCCGGCCTCGAACGGCAGGTCGAGCGCCGCGAAGCACTCCAGCGCCTGCTTGAGCCTGGCGGTCGCCGCCTCGTCGCCCTCGGCCTCGAGCACGCATCCCGCCGCGAGCTGCGCGTGCGCGGCGGCCCATGCGCTGCCGGAGCCGTCGGCGACCTCGACGAGCTGCGCGAGCGCGGCGCGCGCGCCGGCGACGTCGTCGCCGGCGAGTCGCACGGCGACGAGCAGCTCGCGCACGGGCGCCGAGGCGGGGTCGTTCGCATCGCCGCCTTGCAGGCAGAGGTTCGCGAGGTCCTCGGCCAGCCGCAGATCCGCGCGCGCCAGCGCGATCGCAGCCGCCGTGCGTCGGGCCACCGGATGCCACTCCGCGCCCTCGAGGAGCCGCTCGGCTTCCTCGTATCGACCCTGGCGCACCCGCAGGTCGGCGAGCCGGACCAGCGGGAAGACCCGGTCGCCGCGGTAGCCGCGCTCGAACGCGCGGACCGCGTCCAGCAACTCGGTCTCGGCTTCGGGCCACCGCCCGAGCGCGATCAGGATCCCGCCGTAGTGGGTCCGGCAGGTCGGCCGGACGAAGCGGCTCCACGCGACGTAGCGGTCGATGACGGACATCCACTCCTCGGCGCGCCGCAGGTCGGTCGCGTGCTCGCAGGCGCTCAACAAGCGGCAGTAGATCTCGCCGACGGCCCCGTGTGCCGCGACCTCGCCCGCGGTGACCGCGGCCATCGCCTGGTCGAGCAGTCGCATCCCCTCGGCGACACGCCCCGAGGCGACCCGGGTCTCACCCAGCAGCGCGAGCGCGCCGAACTCGAGGTCGGTGTCCCCGAACCGCCGGGCGATCGCGAGCGCTGACGCCGCAAGCTTCTCCCGCTCTGCCGCGTCACGCGAGAACGGGGCGTGGTCGAGGATCAGCCACCCGTGCGCGGCGCATTCCTCGACGTCCTCCAGCAGGGTCTCGGCGCGGGCGATCCAGCCGCTCGCCACCGCGAAGTTGCCGTGGAAGGTCCCATGCAGGAAGGCCAGCCAGCGAGCCACGTCGGCCGCCCTGGCGCGCTCGCCGGCAGCCCGGTACCCGGCGAACGCGCGCTCCTTCAGCGCGATCGCCAGGTCGTACTCGCCCTGGAAGTGGACCGCTTGGCTCAGCCCGTCGAGCGCCTCGGGTGCTTGCGTTCCCTCACGGGCGCGCTCGAAGCACGAGCGGGCACGGTTCCAGTCCCTCGCGGCGAGCGCCTCCCAGCCCTCGCCGAGCTGCTCCTCCGGCCCCATGGACGGCATGATCCCAGAGGGCCGAAAGCGAGATCGACGGCCGCCGTGTCGCGACCGTCCATGAGCCCGGATGATGGCGCTGCGATTGCGCCTCAACGCGAAAGCCGCCCCGAGCATCCGGTGGCGGCTTCGTCGCTGGTTGGAGGCTTCCGTTCTCAGATGTAGATCGAGAACGAGCCAGTGGGCCGTGTAGGAATCGAACCTACAACCTTGGGATTAAGAGTCCCCTGCTCTGCCAATTGAGCTAACGGCCCGAGACCGGATCCATGTTAGCCGGATGGCGCCGCGGTACCGGCGTCGGTGCCGCTGCCGCCGGCAGCCTGATCGGCCAGCTGCTGCTTGACCTGGTCCAGCTGCGCCTTGAACGCCGTGCGCTGGTCCTTCGGCGTGAGCTCCAGCGCCTTGTCGTAGGCGAGCTGCGCCTTGCGCGTCTGGCCGGCCATCGTCGCGTACTGGAAGAGCTGGCCGTAGAGGCCGGCGGACTCCGCGCGGCTGTCGATCGTGTACTCGAGCGCCACGACCGCCTTCTCGGGGTCGTTGAGCAGGTTCGGGTCCCCGTACATCTGGAACATCAGGCTCGCGACGTCGCCGTCGACCTTCGCCGGCTTCAGCGCCAGGTAGCGCTGCCAGGCCTGGTCGGCCTGCCGCAGCTCGGCCCGGCGCTTGTCCGCGTCGTCCTGGTTGAGCGCGAAGGTGTAGCGCGCCTTGGCCAGCGCCGCCCACGCGGCCGCGTCGGCCGGCGTCGTGGTGACCTTGTCCTGGGCCTGCTCGACCTGCTCCTTGAAGGTGTCGCTGCCCGAGCCGCCATTGCCGCTGAACGCGTCGAACAGCCCGCCGCTCGTGTTGCCGCCGATGCCGAAGAAGATCAGGCCGCCGCCCATGAGGATGGCCAGCATGAGATAGATCGCCTGAACGGTCCGGCGCCGTCCGCGGCCTCTGAGGTCAAAGAGCATCGTCGAACTCCACGAGGTCGTCCTCGCTCGTGTCCTTGGGAGCGAAGACCGAAGCGAGCAGGATACTCAGCTCGTAGAGGACGATGAGCGGGACCATCTCGATGAGCATCGAGATCGGGTCCACGCCCGGCAGCAGCATCGCCACGACCGCGATCGCGACGATCGCGTAGCGGCGGTTGCGGCGCAGCTGCTGGATCGTGACGACGCGCAGCCGCGTGAGCGCCAGGATCCCGATCGGGAGCTGGAAGACGATGCCGCCGGCCAGCAGCGTCATCGCGACGAACTTGTAGTAGTCGCGCGCCTGGACGAGCACGTTGAACTCGTCGGTGTTGAAGTTCTGCAGGAACCGGACAGCCGCCGGCAGCACGAGGAAGTACGCGAACAACACGCCGCAGACGAACAGGACCGGCACCATGAGCAGCAGCGGGACCGCGGCTCTTCGCTCCTGCGGCGTGAACGCCGGCACGACGAACGCGTACAGCTGGTAGAGGATGATCGGCATCGCGAGGATCAGCGCGAACATCGCCGAGACCATCAGCGTCATCGTGAACGGCTCGCCGATCCCCAGCGTCACGGGCTTGTTGCCCTCGACGTGCTTGGGCATCGCCGCGATCGTCCGGTCCAGCTGCTGCACCTGCGCGCGCATCGCGGCGCGGGCGGAGTCCGAGAGGCCCGATTCGGGGCGGGCGAGCGCCGCGGCCGTGTCGCGGTTGGCCTGCGCGAGGGCCATGAGCGACTTCTGCGTGGCGGAGATCTCGCCGAGCGGCCCCTGACCCTTCTGGATGTGCTTCTGGGTCTGGGACTCGAGCGGATGGTTGACGATGCTCAGCAGCGTGTCGTTCTGCCACACGCAGAGCCCGAACATGACCGTCGCCGCCACCAGGCAGACGATCAGGCGTGAGCGGAGCTCGTCGAGATGGTCGACGAGACTCAGCCGGTCGTCATGGGCGACCGGTCGGCGGAGTGCCGTCGCGGCCACCGGTTCGTCAGCTGCGCGGCTCGGCGGCCGCGGCCTTCTCGCCCTCGCGGACGGGCTCCTCGGCCTTCGTCAGCGCCGCGCGCTCGGCCGGCGCCGCGTCGTCATCGGTGCGGTCGCCGTCCTTGCCGGTGATCGAATCCTTGAACTCGCGCATCCCGGTGCCGAGCGACTTGCCCAAGCCGGGCAGGCGCTTCGGACCGAAGATCAGCAGCACGATGAGCAGGACGATCCCGATCTCCAGCGGCCCGATCTGGTTGAACATGCCCCCAGGTTACTCGTCTTGGCGATGTGATACGGCGATCTGCGAAGTGGGCTCAAGGACGCTCACGCGAACGCCGATGTACAGGTCGTATGGAAGGCGATGCACCCAGGAGCGCCGGGCCTCAGCACGGCGGGCATGTCCACCGCGTCGTGCTCCCCAGCGGCAAGACGATCGAGGTCGTCTGCTTCGACGAGCGCGGGATCGACGCCGCCCCCGACCACGAGGAGCTGCACGTCTGCGGCAGCTGCGCCAGCCAGCTCGTCTACCCGATCGACTGGGAGGAGGCGGGCCGCGCGCACTGGCAGGTGACGCTGCGCTGCCCCAACTGCGAGTGGATCGGCTCCGGGGTCTTCGCCCAGGGCGCGGTCGAGCGCTTCGACGAGGAGCTCGACCGTGGCACTCACGCGCTCGTCTGCGACCTGAAGCGGATGGTCCGGGCGAACATGGAGGAGCAGACCGAGCGCTTCATCGCGGCGCTGCACGCCGGCCTGATCATCCCCGAGGACTTCTGATCCGCTACGCGTAGCGGGCGACGACGCCGTCGGCCACGAGCTCCAGCGCCCCGTCGGCGGACGGGAGATCCGCTTTGGCCGCCGCGACCATCGCCAGCGCCCGCTCGCGCGCGCTGTCCAGCGCGCCGGTCGCCGCGATGCGATCGCACAGCGCCTCGGCCTCCTCGGGCGTCTCGGGGCGCGCCGCGCGCAAGGACGGATCGCGCTCGCGCGCGAGGATGAGCGGAAGCGTCACGGTCCCGTCGAGCAGGTCCGTGCCGCGCGGCTTGCCGGTCCGCTCGACCGGCCCGGAGACGTCGAGGACGTCGTCGAGCAGCTGGAAGGCGAGGCCGATGTGGCGCCCGAAACGGCCCAGCGCCTCCTGCTCGCCGGCGCCCTCCAGCGCGCCCAGCTGACAGGCCGCCTCGAACAGGCGCGCGGTCTTCAGCTCGCAGCGATGCAGGTAGCGCTCGATCGACACGCCGGTGTCGAAGGCGTCCTCGCGCTGCAGCAGCTCGCCCTCGGCCAGCGCCGAGGTGGCGCGCGAGAGGATGGCGACCTGGTCGGCGCGCTGGTTGGCCAGCAGCTCCCCGAACGCGCGCGCGAAGAGGTAGTCGCCGACCGCGGTCGCGCCGGGCCGTCCGGCCGAGGACCACACCGTCGGCTGGCCGCGGCGCAGCGCGGCGCCGTCCAGCACGTCGTCGTGGACGAGCGTCGCCGAGTGGATCAGCTCCACGGCCACCGCGGCCCGGATGACGCCGGGACCGTCGGGCAGCGGCTCGCGCGCGGCGAGGAGCACGAGGAGCGGGCGCAGGCGCTTGCCGCCGGCCGCGATCGTCTCGCCGGCCAGCCGGTCCAGCGGCGGCTGCGCCTCGGCGGCGATCTCGCGCAGGCGCTCCTCGACGCGCTCGAGCCGGCGGCGCAGGCCGTCTCCGCGGGTCGCGACGAGGGCCTCGACCTCGGCGACGCTCATCCGCGGACCGTACCGACGTGGATGGCGATGATGCCTCCAGCGGTGAGGATCCAGCGCAAGTCGCCCATCCCGGCGCGCTCCATCGTCGCGGCGAGGTCCGCCGGACCGGGGAACCGCTTGACCGAGTTGGGCAGGTAGCTGTAGGCGTCGGGGTCGCCGGCGACGCGCCCGGCCAGCGGCACGATCCGGTCGAACCACAGCGAGAAGAAGGTCGACAGCGGCGGGCGCGTCGGCGTCGTGATCTCGAGCACCACGACGCGGCCGCCGGGCCGCACGACGCGGGCCATCTCCGACAGCCCGCGCTCGAGGTCGGCGAAGTTGCGCGCGCCGAATCCCACGGTCGCGGCGTCGAACGCGCCGTCGTCGTAGGGCAGGGCGAGCGCGTCGCCCTGCTCGAAGCGGATCCCAGGGGCCTTGACGCGGGCGCGCGCCAGCATCCCCTCGGAGAAGTCGCTGCCGACGACCTCGCAGCCGCGCGCGGCGGCCTCGATCGCGAGGTCCCCGGTCCCGGTCGCCACGTCGAGGACCTTGGCGCCCGGACCGACGGCGGCCAGGTCGACCGCCCGCCGGCGCCAGCGATGGTGCATCCCCGCCGTCATGACGGAGTTCATCGCGTCGTACACGCCGGCGATGCGGTCGAACATCGCCCGGACCTGACCCTCGGGGAGGGTCCCGGAGCTCATACGCGCCTTACTTCAGCTGGGACAGGAACGTCACCAGCGCGTTGAACTTCTCCGGTGGCAGGTCCTTGAAGGACGGCATCGGGGCGGTCGGGTTGATGAGCGTCCGCGCGATCGACTGCTCGTACATCCGCTCGCCGATGTGGGTCAGCGGCGGCCCCGGTCCGTCGTTGCCGTTCTCTCCGAACTTGTGGCAGGCCAGGCAGCCCGACTGCGCCGCGACCTGGCGCCCCGCCTCGAACTCCGCCAGGAGCTGGCCGCCCTGCTGCTGGACCGCCTTCGGCGTCTCCAGCTCGATCGAGGTCGGCGAGCCGGCGCTGGCGCCCAGGTAGGTCAGGTACGCCATCGCGGCGATGACGAAGATGCCGGCCGTCGTGGCGATCGGCCGGCGCTCCGGCCGGCGCTCCGGCCCCCGGTCGATGAACGGGAGCAGGAACAGGAAGATGAGGCAGATCGTCGGGATGCCGAGCGTCGCCAGGGGGACGAGGTAGTTCGGCTTGATGATCCGCAGCAGCTCGAAGAGGAAGTAGAAGTACCACTCCGGGCGCGGGACGTAGGTCGTCGTCGTCGGGTCGGCCTTGGGGCCGAGCTCGGCGCCGAGGACGATGGACATCGTGATGATGACGACCATCACGATGACCGCCATGATCGAGTCCTTGGCGACGGCGTAGGGGAAGAACGGCTTCCCCTGCGCCTTCAGGATCGCGTATTCGCGGAGGTACTCCTCCTTCTCCTGGCGGTTCACTTGGACTCCTTACGCAGCTCGGGGTCCTTCTCGGCCTTCATCCACGGCGGCGCCGTGGTGCCGAGCTTCGCCACCAGGTAGAGGTGCGCGCCGATCATCGCCGCGATCAGCCCTGGCACGAGCATCATGTGGATCGCGTAGAAGCGCGACAGCGTCGTCGCGCCGAAGTCCGGTCCGGCGAGGAGGAAGTCGTTCAGGTACGGGCCGACCAGCGGTCCGGTGCCGTTGATGTTCACGCCGACGATCGTCGCCCAGTACGACTTCTGGTCGAACGGGAGCAGGTAGCCGGTGAACGACATCAGCATCGTCAGCACGAGCAGCACGCCGCCGATGACCCAGTTCAGCTCGCGCGGGTACTTGTACGCGCCGAAGAAGAACGTTCGTCCCATGTGCAAGAACACGAGGACGACCATCACGGTCGAGCCCCACTTGTGCATGCCGCGCACGAACTCGCCGAGGAAGGCCTCGTTCGTGATGTAGCGCGCGGACTCGTAGGCGTGAGTCGGCGACGGGTCGTAGTACATCGCCAGGAAGACGCCGGTCACCGCCTGGTTGAGGAAGGCGAACAGCGTCGCCGACCCCAGCGTGTAGAACCAGTTGGTCCCCTTGGGGACCTTGCGGAACATCGCCCAGCGGGCGACGCCCGACAGCGAGGTGCGCTCGTCGACCCAGTCGACGGCGGAGATGCCGGCCTCCTTGGCGGTGCCGGCCGGACCGAGCGTCTTCTCGCCGGGACGGCGCGGCTGCGGCTTGAGCTTCGGCGGAACCGGAGGGGCGGGGAGCTTCAGCTTCATGAGTTCGGGAGCTTGCGGACGGTGGGCCGCGACGGGTACAGGTACTGGCCGATGCCGTCCAGCGGCTCGCCCGGATAGCGGGGCGAGAACCGACGCAGCTCGGAGTTGACCGAGTAGCGCGGGCCGACCTGCAGCTGGCCGTCGCGCACGCGGGTGTAGAAGCGGTCGAGCGGGCGGACCGGCGGACCGCCGTCCACCTTGCCCTGGAAGTCGTAGACGCCGCCGTGGCAGGGGCAGATGAAGCGCTCGGACGCCGGCACGAACCGCACCGGGCAGCCGAGGTGCATGCACTTCGTCGAGATCGCGATGAACGCGTCGTACTCGTCGCGCAGCGGCCCGTCGAGCTCGGGGTTGTGCTGGCGGATGTAGGCGGTCGTCTTGCCGACGTCACCGATCCCGTAGGTCTCGGTGAACACCTTCGGGACGTACGTGTCGGGCCCGAAGTCCTCGATCGGACCGACGGTCTCCCACGCCTCCGGCTTCTCCTCGAAGACCGGCCCGAGGGCGAACCCGAGGGCCGGGAGAAGGAACGCGGAGGCGGCGACGGCGCCCGCGACGTGGGTCGTTCCCGTCATGAAGCGACGGCGTGTGACGGTCTCGCCCTCGAAGGCGCCCGGGATGTTCCGGTCGGCGGTGTACTTGCTCTTGGTCTGTCTGCGGTCCTTGGCCACGGCGATTTCGGATCGTACTTCCTCAGGGTGGTTTGGCGGCGTCAGGCCGCGTCCTGCGGCCCCCAGCCGACAGCCTCGGCGCCGGCCTTCCAGGCCGCCGCCGCGCCGTCTGGATCGCCCGCCGCGTGCGCTTGCGCGCACCGGGCGATGACCTCGGCCAGGACGCCGACCGCCGCGAGATCGCCGAGGCGAGCGAGACGGTCGAGGCCGAGAGCATAGAGGCGGTCGCCCGCCAGCAGCGCGAGGTCGGGATCGTCCTGGCTGACCGTGCGCGCCTCGCCGTAGTGGAGGAGGTAGCCCTCGTGGATCGCCTCGACGAGCAGCGCGACGTCGTCGGCGTGGCCGGCGCTGCGGGGACCGGCGGCGGCGATGCGCGCCGGCTCGGCGTCCTCGGCGACGACGTCGGCGCGCAGGGCGCCGGCGAGCAGTCCGCCCTCCTCACGCAGGACGGACGCGAGTCGCTCGCTCACCCCCTCACCACGCTTCCTCGAAGGCGGCCGCAGCGGCCGCGATCGTGCGCTCGAGCTGCTCGTCGGTGTGGGCCAGCGACGGGAACCACGCCTCGAACTGGGCGGCCGGCGGGTATACGCCGCGCGCCAGCAGCGCGCGGCACCAGCGTCCGTAGGCGGTGAGGTCGCACGCCCGCGCCCCCTCGTAGTCGCGCACGGGCTCGGCAGAGAAGAACGTCGTCACCAGGCCGCACGTGGACTGGACCTGGACGGGCCGGTCGCCGGCCGCCTCGCGCAGGCCGCGGGCGAGCGCCTCGGTGGTCCCCTCCAGCCGCCGGTACGCGGCGTCGTCGAGCAGCTCCAGCGTGGCGAGGCCGGCCGCGACGGCGAGCGGGTTGCCCGACAGCGTGCCCGCCTGGTAGACGTCGCCGGCCGGGGCGACCCGCTCCATGAGCGTGCGCGAGCCGCCGTAGGCGGCGGCCGGGAGCCCGCCGCCGATGACCTTGCCCATGATCGTGAGGTCCGGCAGGACGCCGGTCGCCTCCTGGGCGCCGCCGGCGGCGACGCGGAAGCCGGTGATGACCTCGTCGAAGACGAGCAGCGCGCCGTTGGCGGTCGCCTGCTCACGCAGGAGGTCGAGGAAGCCCTCCGCCGGCGGGACGAGGCCCATGTTCGCCGGGATCGGCTCGGCCAGGATCGCGGCGAGCTCGTGCTGGGCGCATGCCGCCCGCACCGCGTCCGGGTCGTTCCACGGCACGATGATCGTGTTCGCGGCGGCCGCGTCGGGGACGCCCGGGCTGGCCGGGATGCCCTGGGTGGCCAGGCCCGAGCCGGCGTCGGCGAGCAGCCCGTCGGAGTGGCCGTGATAGGCGCCGGCGAACTTCAGCAGCTTGTCGCGCCCCGTCGCCGCGCGGGCCAGGCGGATGGCGCTCATCACCGCCTCGGTGCCCGACGAGGTCATGCGCAGCATCTCGACCGCAGGCATCCGCCGCGCGACCTCCTCGGCGAGGTCGACCTCCGCGGCGGTCGGCGCGCCGAAGCTCGTGCCGTCCTCGGCCGCGGCGGTGACCGCCGAGACCACCTGCGGGTGGGCGTGGCCGTGGATCAGCGGGCCCCAGGAGCAGACCCAGTCGACGAAGCGGTTGCCGTCGGCATCGACGAGCTCGGCGCCGTCGCCACGGACGACGAAGAGCGGATCGCGGCCGATGGCCCGCATCGCTCGCACCGGCGAGTTCACGCCGCCGGGCAGGACGCGGACGGCCCGGGCGTAGAGCTCGGCCGAGCGGGTGTCGCGCAGGGAGGCGGGAGTCACGCTCAGACGCCCGCGTGCTCCTGCTCCCACCGCTTGAAGTCGTCGGTGAAGTAGAGCAGGCGGATCTTCTTGAACTCGGTCGAGGAGTACAGCGTCGCGCGGTCCTCGATGCCGTCGATCTCGGTCTCGATCGCGTCGAGGATGGCGTCGCACTCCTCCTTGGAGCGCCCATGGGCCATGGTGAACAGCGCGTAGGGCCAGTCCGGGTAGGTCGGGCGCTGATAGCAGTGCGAGATGCCGCGGAAGGCGGCCATCCGCGGACCGATCTCGGCGATGCGGTCCTCGGGCACCTTCCAGACGCCCATGCCGTTGGCGCTGAAGCCGGCGCGGCGGTGGAAGAGGATCGCCGCCACGCGGCGCAGGAGGTTGCGCTCCTGCATCCCCGCCAGGTGGTCGAGCAGCCGCTCCTGGGTGATCCCGAGCTCGGCCGCCGCCGCGGCGTACGGCTCGCGGACGACCGGCAGATCGCCCTGCGTGGCGCGCACGACCGCCTTGTCGAACTCGTCGTAGGGCACCTTCAGCGCCGGCGCCGGCTCGGGCGCCACGCCCGCGCTGGCCAGCGACTTCGTGTCGCCCGACATCTCGAGGTCCATGCGGATCTTGAACAGCTGCAGCGTCGGGAGCTGGCGGATCGACTCGGCGCCGGTCAGCTCCTGCAGGACGTCGAGCGTGCCCTGCAGGCCGAGCTTGGAGTCCTCCTCGACGGCGATCGTGAACCACATGTTGAACTCGTGGTTGCGCAGGTAGTTGTGCGACACGCCCGGATGGCTGTTGACGATCTTCGCCGGACCCCACGGGTGCTCGGCGTCGACCTTGGCCGCGACCAGCATCGACCCGTAGCCGAACGCGCGGGTGTCGAAGATCGGCGTGACCTGGCGGATGATGCGGTCGTCGATCAGCTCCCGGACGCGGGCGATGACCGCGTCCTCGGTCAGATCGAGCTCCGTCGCCACGCGCGCGTACGGGCGCGGGTCGAGCGGGAACCGGCCCTGCATGGCATCCAGCAGGCGCTTGTCGGTCTCGGACAGGGGGACCGCCGCGCCGTCCTTGCGCGCGCGGATCTTCAGGTTGCCAGCCATCGTGCGGCGTCCTTCGCGAAGTAGGTGATGACGATGTCCGCGCCCGCTCGCCGGATTGCGGTGAGGGTCTCCAGCGCGAGCGCGCGATCGTCCATGGACGAGGTCTTGATCATGGCGTACTCGCCGCTCACCTGGTACGCGGCGACGGGCATCCGGGTCTCCTGCTTCACCCGCCAGATGAGGTCGAGCGCCGAGAGCGCCGGCTTGACCATGACGATGTCGGCCCCCTCCTCGACGTCGAGCAGCGCCTCGCGCACCGCCTCGTCGCCGTTGGCGGGGTCCATCTGGTAGCCGCGGCGGTCGCCGAAGGCCGGGGTGGAGTCGGCGGCGTCGCGGAACGGGCTGTAGAAGGTCGAGGCGTGCTTGGCGCTGTAGGCCATGATCGGCGTGTCGGCGAAGCCCTCGGTGTCGAGCTCCGCGCGGATCGCCGCGACGCGGCCGTCCATCATGTCGCTGGGCGCCACGAGGTCGGCGCCCGCGCGCGCGTGGGAGACGGCGGTGCGGGCCAGCAGCTCCAGCGAGCGGTCGTTGTCGACGGAGCCGTCGTCGCGCAGCAGGCCGCAGTGCCCGTGGCTCGTGTACTCGCACAGGCAGACGTCGGTGATGACGTTCACGTCGGGGTGGGCCGCCTTGATCGCCCGGGTGGCCAGCTGGACGGCGCCCTCGTCGTCCCAGGCCTCGGAGCCCTGCTCGTCCTTGGCGGCCGGGATGCCGAAGAGGATCACGCCGCCGAGCCCGAGCGCGGCGGCCTCGCCGGCCTCGCGCACGGCGGAGTCGATCGGGTGACGGGCGACGCCGGGCATCGCGTCGATCGGTCGGGGGCCGTCGAGGCCGGCCTCGACGAACAGCGGCAGGACCAGCTGCCGCGGGAGCACATCGGTCTCGCGGACGAGGTCGCGCAGGACCGCCGTCCGGCGCAGCCGGCGCAGACGGGTCTGCGGGAAGGCCATGGACCGGAGGCTAGTGCGCCACCGTCACGATCTCGCGCCACGATCCACTGGCACGGCGCCTGAGGGCAGGGCGACCTATCGCATACCGCCGCGGACAGCCCGAGGACGGATGAGCGTGGCGGTCACCGTCCGCGAGACCCCGGCCGTCGCAGCGACGGTGAGGCGAATCCGCAGCGTCGTCCGCCGGCCGGCGAGCCGCGCGACCGCGGCGTGCGGCAGCCGAGCCAGGACTGTGATGCGACCGTGGTCCCGCGCCGACCGACGCACCACGATCCGTGCTCGGTACCGGCGGCCGGCGATCCGCACCGCCACCGTCCGCGGGGCGCTGACCCGGCAAGGCTGCTCGCCGCAGCTGACCGTGGCCAGCACCGACGTGCCCCGGCCCGAGACCATCCGGCGGCGGCCGGAGACGGTGATGGCCGGACGGGCGAGCACGGCGGCCGAGGGTGCCTCCTCGGGAGCGACCGCAGGCGGGATCGCCGGGGCCTCCGACGCCTGCGGCGGCGCAACCGTCCCGCGATCGGTCGTGGCGGGCGGGGGCGGTTCCCGCGAATCCGACGGCTGCTGCGCGGCGACCGTGAGGCGGGCAGCGCGCGAGAAGACCGTGCCGACCGGGTTGCTGACCTTCGCGCGGAACAGCGCACCGGACTGGGCGACGCTCGTGCGGGCGAGGGTGATCCGGCCACCATCGACCGTGACGTCGCCGTCCTCGGGACCGACCGGCCGCCACGCGCCGGCGACCGAGCGCTCCCAGGTGATCGCCGGCTCGGGGTTGCCGGCGGCGAGCAGCTCGAACGTCGCCGCCTGGCCGGCGGTGACCTTCGCGTCGAGCGGCTCGAAGGTGATGCTCGGGGCCTGCTGGACGCGGAGCGCGACCGGCTCGGTGGCCAGGCGCCCCGCCGCGTTGGCGAAGACCGCGCGGTACCGGGTGCCGTCCATGCCCCGCCGGCCGTCGACGGTCAGCGTCTCACCGGTGGCGCCGGCGACGTCGCTGAAGCGCGGCGCGCCCGGGGCCCGCACCTGCCACTGGATCGTCGGCGAGGGCTGACCGGTGGCCCGCGCACGGAAGGTGGCGGCCTCGCTCGTGTCGCCGGCCGCGAGCTGGACCGTCTGGTCGGCCGGCTGCTCGGCCACGCTCGGCGACACGGAGCGCGTGAAGCGGCCGAAGGCGATGGGGGCGTGGACGTCGATGCCGTGATCGATGCCGGTGCTCGTCAGGGCGTAGAGCACGTGGCCGGCGGTCACGAGCACGGGGCCGCCCTCCGGGAAGCGCTCGGGGATCCGCTGGTCGGCCACGACCCGGCCGTCGCGGACGGCGACGAACTGCTTGCCCTGGCCGCTGGCCAGCCACAGCGTGGCGTCCTCGGGGTCGAAGGCGGCGCGCAGCCCGTCGCCGTCATTGGCGCCGAAGGGCAGGGGGACCGGATCGGCGGCGCGGACCGGCCCGGAGGCGGGCGTCACGTCGACGAGTTGCACGGCGTCGTCGCGCCGCCCGTCGCGACCTGCGTCGCGCACGAGGGCGACCACGCCGTCAGGGCCGGCCGCTGAGCGGTCGAACACGCTGTCGAGGTCGTTGTCGATCTCGCTGCCGGCGATCGGCTCAGCGGTGGCTGGCCCGGCGGCGCCGGCGACGATCCGGTAGGCACCGGCAATCCGGGCGGGGGCGCCGGTCCCGGGCTGCGCGTCCGCGACGGCGATGAACGAGCCGTCGCCGGCCACCGCGACCGAGCCGTAGGTGGCCCCGGCGTTGCCGCCCGGGGCGGCCGGCAGCGGATGGTCGCGGCGCACCCAGGAGCCGTCCCGCTGCTCGACGTAGGTGACCAGGTGCCAGGCGCCCGATTCCTGCCGCAGCTCGTAGGCGCGGCCGGCGACCGGGTCCCAGGAGAGGGTGCTGTGGGGATCCTGCTTGGGGACCGGCGCGGCCAGCTCTCCCAGGACGTAGCGGCCCTGCTCGCGGTCGTAGCGGACCCAGCGGTGGACCTCGGGCTCGGCGAAGAGGTCTGCGCTCTCGCGCAGGAAGATGCGGCCGCTCGCCGGGTCGGCGAACTCGACGTCGATGGCGCCGGCGGTCACCGTCACCGGCTCGCCGACGTTGCGCATCTCACGCAGGTCGAAGGCCTGGAAGGTCTGCGTGGTGGTGATGATCGGGAGGCCGCCATCGGGAGAGGGGACGCCTTCGATCTTCGTCTCGACGCGATGGGCGATCAGCCGTTCCGGGTCCACCCACGCGACGGCGTAGCGCTGGTTGTCCTCGGAGGGGGTGTCCTCGGGCACGGAGAACGCGTTCTGCTCCAGCTGCAGGCGCAGGGTTCCCGGTGGGTCGAACCGCTCGCTGCGATCGGGCGCGCCACCCGGTCCCGTGTAGGCGAGCGTGACCGGGTCGACCGGGATCCCCGGTGGGTAGTTGGAGCCGAAGACCGCGCCCGCCTCGGGGTTGGTGACGGTGGGAATCGCGCTCCACCGCGTCCGGCCGTCGGCCACGGCGGGCGTGCGGTCGTCGACGTCGAGCGTGACGATGGGAACGCGGCCGAACTCCTTCATGCGCCACGTGTCGAGCTGCCGGCTGGTGGCGACGGCGGTGATCGTGGCCGTCTCGCGGCTGATGGTGACGATCGGGTCGCGCAGCGTGACGTCGAGCAGATGGATGTCCATCGGCCCGTCGTAGCCCGGCGGCGGGGACATGCTCAGCTCGGTCGTGTGGTACTCCGTCCAGTGGACCGTGCCGCGATAGCGCAGGATCGTCGTGCCGTCGGCGGCGTCGTAGGACCCGGAGTCGAAGGCCCAGGACACCCGCACCTTCGGTGAGGCCTCGATCAGCTCGACCGCGGCCCCGTCGCTGGCCGTCCCGCCGCCGGAGTAGAGCAACCAAGATGCCTTCATGCCCCACTCCAGCCGAGCGCCCTCGGCGATCGCCACCGGCTCGGCGGTGGCCGTCGCGGCGGGCAGGCCCAGCGCTCCCGCGGCCGCCAGGACGGCGCATGCCGCGCGGCGCCAGCGCCGGCGTCGTGCCGGACGCGGTCGCTGGTCGGTGAGGAGGACGCTGGGCATCCGTGGCTCCTGGTCGTTCTCGGGGGAAAGGACGGACGATCCTGAACGCACAGTGGTGTTCGTTCGGGCACCCTAACAGATTCTTAGGGCGCCCTAACAGAAGGTGGGCGCCGCCGACGAGCGGCGCCCACCGGTCCGCCGGCTACGGGAAGGTGACGTTCACCTTCTCGGCGCCGAGGAACGCGTACGCGGGCGTGCCGCCCGTGGCGCGGTAGTACGAGACGACGACGGCGCACTGATCGCCGCTGGCTCCCTTGCACGTCGTCGACGTCCCGGGCGGCGGGCCGCCCGCGAAGTTGACGTCGGTGAACGCGTCGTCCACGGTGATCGACGTCATGAAGATCCCGAAGGACCCCAACGCGCTCACGTTGCGGAACCGCGGCGGCGAGCCGCCGCCGGTCGCGTTGCAGCGGCCGGCCCAGTCCTCCGGATCCGCCAGCCCCTCCACGTTGCACTCCGCCACCGCGTAGTGCGTCGCCGGGTTCGGCGAGAAGGTCGGCGCCATGCCGGACACCGTCAGCGACTGGCCGTCGGTCGGGGTCGAGTCGCTGATCCCGACCGACGCCTGGGCGCTGGCGGCGCCCAGGGCCAAGGCAGCGACGCCCGCGACGGCACCGATGGCCGCCTTGAGGCTCTTGCTCATCACGTACACTCCTTGTCGGTCCGCGCCATTCGGCGCGGGTCGTGCATGACTCGTCGTGGTCCAGGCCGCGGCGGGTGCCGCGCGTCCCCGTGTGGTCGACGCTCGAACCGTCGACCGCGCGGGCGGCGTCCCGGCGACAGCGGTCGCAAGAACGCCCGCGACGACCGCTCAGCGGCGCATGGACGACCAGCTATGGAGCAGCCATGGACGTACCCCCTGTCTGATTCGCGAGCGAAAGTTAGGGTACCCTAATTCCGGCTGGATGCGCGAGATCCCCCGTGCGGTCGATCCGTCGGCGTCTACCTGCCGCTTCGCTCCTCGACCGTGATCGCGTAGAGGTCGTGATCGCGCCAGCCGCCGGCCAGGCGCAGGTAGCGCGGCGCGAACCCCTCGTGGCGGAAGCGGTTCTTGCGCAGGACGCGGGCCGAGCGCTGGTTGTGCGGCATGACCGCGGCCTGGACGCGGTGCAGGCGCGCCGGGCCGAACGCGAAGTCGAGCGCCAGGCCGACGGCCTCGGTCGCGAACCCGCGGCCGTTGACCGCCTCGTCGACGAAGTAGCCCAGCGTCGCGTTGTCCCACGCCCCGCGCACGATGTTCGCCAGCCCGACGCGGCCGTGGATGCGCTCGGTGGAGCGGTCGACGATCGCGAACGCGTACATGCGGTCGGCGGCCCACTCCTCGCGATCACGGACGATCTCGGCGCGCTGACCGGCCGCGGTGAAGAAGCCCTCCGACCGCCGCGGCTCGAACGGCGTGTTGAACGCGCGGTTGCGGACGCGCAGCTCGACCAGCTCGTCGACGTCGGAGAGCTGGAACGCCCGGATCGCCACCTGCTCGCCGTCGAGCCGCTCGGGGAGGCGCATGGTCAGCATCGTCGCAGGGCGATCCGCGCAAGGGAGCCGTAGGCGAGCGCCAAGGCGACGAGGTGCGCGAGCGACCCGACCAGCGCGGGCTCGGCCCCGTTGACGGCGGTGTCGAGCGCTTGCAGCGTCGGCTTGAACGGGAACGCAGCGTTGACCACGCGGACGACGTCGTAGAGGCCGGTCGACACCGCCCCGGACGGCACCAGCGCCAGGAAGGCCAGCGGCAGCGCAAGCAGCAGGCCCAGCAGCGACGCGGCGCGCACGTCGCGGGCCAGCGCGCCGATCGCCACGCCGAGCGCGCTGCAGCCCAGGGCCCCGCCGGCCAGCGCCGCGACCCACTGGCCGAAGCGGCCCCAGTCCAGGTCCGTGAACGCGCCGATCCCGCAGAGCATGGCCAGCGCCACGGCGCCGGAGCAGGCGGCCGCCAGCACGATCTTCTCGGCCACCAGCGTCGACTTGCGCACGAGCCCGCGCACGAGCCGCCCGTAGGCCTGCTCCTCATGCTCGAGGGCGAGCACGCCGCTGGCCAGGAGCACGGCGACGAACAGCAGCGACACCGCGACGGCGACGGCGATCGCGAAGGCGTCCAGCGGCGTGCGCGCGCCGTCCAGCAGCGTCCGCTTCACCTCGATCGGCTGGCTGACCGCGCGCAGCGCCGGGGTGGCGAACTCGAGCCCGATGAGCGCCTGGTTGGCGAAGTTGTCGACCTGGGCGATGCCGGCGCGCTCGGGCGCATCGGCCGGCAGCCGCGCGAGCGCGTCCTCCAGCAGCTCCTTGGCCTTGCGCAGCCCGAGCAGGTCCTGGCTGCCCAGCGGCGTGGTGATCTTGCCGCCGTCGGTCAGGACGCGCAGATCCGTGACGGCGACGTCGCGGATCTTGGCCGACAGCGCCGCGTTGGCCTTGGCCAGCTCGGCGTCGATCGTCGATTGGACGAAGGACTGCTTGATCGCGTCGCCGTTGTACAGGACCTCGATGCGCGCCTGGCCGAGCCCGCCGTTCAGCCGCTCCACGGTGTCCGGCGGGATGACGAGCGCCGCCAGCGCATCGCCGGAGCGGACCGCGTCGATCGCCTCCTGGCGGGTCTTCACCCGAATTGGATCGATTGCGCCGAAGAAATCGTCGGCGTACTGGGCGAAGTCGACCTCCTCACCGCCGACGTTCGTCACGGTCTGGCCGATCGGCACCTGGTTGAGGAAGGCGACCTTCGGCTTCTCCGGGCCGCGGGAGAGCGCGAGGCCGATGAGCAACGCGATCGCGATCGGATAGACGACGAGCAGCGCGAGCAGCAGCTTGGAGCGCCGCAGGATCTGCAGGTCCTTCAGCAGCAGCCACCGCACGTCAGTGCCCCCGCTCGCGCAAGAAGCGCACGAACGCGCCCTCGAAGTCGGTCGGCCGGGCCGTGTGCTCGGCCGCGTGCAGCTCCGCCGGCGTCCCGGTGAAGACGACCTCGCCGTCGGCCAGGACGAGCACGCGGTCCGCCCAGCGCTCGGCCTCGGAGACGTTGTGCGTGGTGAAGACGACCGCGGTGCCGTTGCCGCGCGCCAGGCCGTCGACGAAGCTCCACAGCCGCTCGCGCTGGCGCGGGTCCAGTGACGAGCTCGGTTCGTCGAGCAAGAGCACCGGCGGATCGGCGAGCAGGCCGACCGCGATGTTGACGCGCTGGCGGTTGCCGCCCGAGAGCGTGCCGAGCTCGTCGTCGGCGCGGTCGGCCAGGCCGGTCTGCTCGAGCATCCGCGCGACGACCGCGTCGGGGTCGGCGACCTTCTCCAGCCGCGCGAACAGCCGCAGGTTCTCGCGCACGGAGAGCTTCGAGTACACCGCCGGCTGCTGGGGCACCCAGCCCACCTCGCGCGGCGAGCGGCTCAGCTCGCCGGCGTCGGGGCGCAGGATGCCGGCAAGGATCGAGAGCAGCGTCGTCTTGCCGGCGCCGTTGGGGCCGATGATCGCCAGCAGCTCGCCCTCGGCGACCGCGAACGAGACGTCCTTGAGCGCCACGCGGTCGCCGAACCGCTTCGTCACGCCGCGCGCCTCGGTGCTCACCGGCGGCAGGCTACAGGCGCCGCGTCACACCGTCGGCGGTCGGCGCCATCAGCGATGATCCCCGCGAATGGCGACGGACACCAGGATCCTCTTCATCGGCGACGTGGTCGGCGGCCTCGGCCGCCGCACGCTGCTGCGACTGCTCCCCGAGCTGCGCGAGGAGCTGCAGCCGACCTTCGTCGTGGTCAACGGCGAGAACGCGGCCGGCGGGCTGGGCATCACGCCGAAGATCGCCGACGAGCTCTTCTCCCACGACGTCGACGCGATCACCCTCGGCAACCACGCCTACCACCGGCGGGAGATCCTGCCGTACCTCGATCGCGAGCCGCGGATCGTGCGGCCGGCGAACTACCTGCGCTCACAGCCGGGACGGGGCATCACGATCGTGGAGCGCGACGGTCAGCGCCTCGGCGTGGTCAACCTCTCGGGCAACGTCTTCCTCCAGGCCGGTCGCGCGCTCTTCCCGGATGCGGACGCCGCGGTCGCCGAGCTGCGCGGGAAGGTCGACCACATCCTGGTCGACGTGCACGCGGAGGCGACCAGCGAGAAGGTCGGCCTCGGCTGGCACCTGGACGGGCGCGTGACGGCGGTCGTCGGCACCCACACGCACGTCCCCACCGCGGACGCGCGCGTGCTCCCCGGGGGGACGGCCTACATCACCGACGTCGGCATGACCGGTGCGCGCGGCGGCGTGATCGGCGTGCGCAAGGAGCAGGCGATCCAGTCGATGATGACCCAGATGCCGATCCGCTTCGAGACGTCCGAGGACGACCCATGGCTCATGGGCGTGCTGATCCGCTGCTCGGCGCCGCGGCGAGCGGATGCGATCGAGCAGCTGCTGCGGCAAGGCTGACGTCGGGCTCGGGCTCAGGCGGCGAGGGACGCGGCTCGGCGTCCCGGCCGAAGAAGGCGACGAACGCGAACGGGACCACCCAGACGACGTAGAGGTAGAACCAGTACGTCGTGCCGAGCTGCAGGAGCAGCAGGACGGCGCCGGCGACGGCGGCCAGGCCGACGACGTCACGCCGGCGCGGCAGGAACGCCGCGGCGAGCGCGAAGGCGACCGCGAGGCCCTGGACGGCGACCTGCAGTCCGTGCAGCCCGTCGTAGGCGCCCCACACCGAGAACGGCGCGTCGCGGTCGAGCTGAAAGCCGAGCGTGCGATCCCAGACGAAGCGCAGGTCGCCCTGCAGCCACACCGGCAGCAGCACGATCCCGGCGGTGACCGCGAACGCGAGCAGGTACAGGGCGAGGCCGCGCAGTTGGCGGCGGCGCGGCTGGCCGGCCAGGCCGTGGGTGGCGAAGACCGGCGCCAGGGCCAGCGGGGCGAACTTCGTCAACCCCGCCAGGGCGGCGAGCACCCCGCGGGCGGGCGCGCTGGAGGCCACGAGCAGCGCGCCGATGAGCAGCGCGGCGACGAGCGCGTCGTTGGAGTTCGTCGCGAGGCTGAAGAGCGTGAACGGGAACGCCGCCCACGCGTAGGCGAGGACGACGCCGAGCGACGGGCCGCGCAGCCGGCGCCCGAGCAGGAAGAGGCCGCCGAGGCAGAGCAGGTCGAAGACGACGGCGGCGCCGTGGGCGGCCGGGAGGTCGTCCCACGAGCCGCTCCACGGCCAGATCTGCTCGAACGGCACGTAGACGAGGTAGTTGAGCGGGCCGTAGGTGTCGCCGTGGAGGTTGTCGCTGGGCCAGCCGCCGTAGAGCGGATCCCCGTGCGCGAGCTTGTCGGCGCCGATCACGCCCGAGTAGCCCACGTCGATGACGTTGGAGTCGGTGACGTTGAGGCCGATGCGGAAGCCGACGAGGAAGACCGTCGCGATCGCCAGCCAGGTGACCGGCACCAGCAGATACGGTCGCGGGGCAGGCGCGCTGCGGCGGTAGCCGATCCACAGCAGCCGTCCCAGCAGATAGAGCAGCGGCGGGTAGGTCGTCGGCACCGACCAGTCGAGGTTCCCGTGGCTGAAGAAGGCCAGCGAGACCGACAGCGAGCAGAGCGCCAGGAGGTCGAGGTGGCGCACCCGCAGCGGGTGGCGCCAGTCGACGAACGGCAGGACGAAGAGGATCAGCAGCGGGACCCAGACGTAGACGGCCGCCGCGTGGCGGCCGAACGCGCCCGGGTAGCCGCGCGCCATCGTCCACGCCACCTGCGGTCCGGTCCATGCCTCGAGCACCGCGCCGGTGCGGTCGTCGATCGTGACCTGCGCGATCTCGTGGCGGTCGCGGTCGTAGAACGAGACCTGCCAGCGGTCGGCTCCCTTCTGGAACGTGTCGACCGTGGTCTTGCCGTGCTTGGCCCGCTCGTCGCGCACCTTGTCGAGCCGCTGCGCGATCCGCTGCGCCTCGCGGCCGCTGAGCTCGTGCTGGGCCGGCACCATGTCGAGCGTCGGCGGCCGGGTGAGCGCGTTGGGGTCGGTCGGCGTGGTCGCGGCCACGGCCGGCGCGGCCAGCGTGAGCGCCAGCACGATCGCGAGCAGCCAGGTCCAGGCGCGGCCCATCGCGCCAGCGTATTCCTACGGGATCGCCGACACGCCGAAGTGCCCGGCGATCATCGGGACGATGTCGCGCAGCGACCACTCCTCGCGTGCGGTTCGCGAGTCTGGGCCGGTCCCGCACCACGCGAGCACGCCGAGCGAGTCCGACGCATGCAGCGAGCCGTGGCTGCCGCCGCCGGCGTGCGCGACGCCGCCCCAGTCGGCGAACTCGTAGCCGGGCGCTGCGCTCAGGAGGACGTCGCCGGCGGTCGGTGCGGTGAGCGCCGACCAGACGCGAGCGAGCGCATCCGGATAAGCCGGTGCGTGCAGCCGCCCGTCGCGCAACTCGCCGCCGAGCACGTCGAGGTCGCCCTCGATCGACCACCGCTGCCCGCGCCGGTCGGCCACGTCGAGGCCGGGCGCGAAGCGCAGCTCGGCGCTCGCGGAGGCGATCGCCGCCTCGCCGCTGGACGTCCGCCACATCGTGAGGTCGACGCCCGGCAGGGCACGGGCCGTGCGCACGATCCGCGGGAGCAGCGCCCCGCGTCCGTCCTGGACGAGCGCGTACACCATCGCCGAGCGCTGCGCGGGGCAGATCGCGATCTCGGCGTCGGGGGCGTTGTCGGCCGCCGGGCGCAGGATCGCGAAGTCGGAGAACGCGTCGGGCAGGCCGACGATCCGCTCGACCCCGGCGTGGGAGTGGTCGGCGGCGACGATCACCGCGTGGTCCTCGAGGAAGGCGTCGACGCCGCCGGCGGCCTCCATCATCCGCTGCATCTGCCGGTCGGCCTGGGCGAGCGAGTCGACCTGGGCGTGCGGGCCGTGCTTGTGCGACCACGTGTCGTTGTCGGGCAGCGACAGCAGCAGGAAGTCGAACAGGTCCTCGCGCACGAGCACCTCGGCGACGCAGCCGGAGTGCTGGTCGCGCACCCCCGGCATCCCCAGCTGCGAGCGGCAGGGCGTGCGGCGGCTGGCGAAGACGTCGGCGTAGAACAGCTCGCGCGGGCCGAGCACCGGGTGGCGGAAGAGCGCGCTGGCGGCCCGCGAGAGGATGTTGTCGCGCGCGACCTCGTGGCGGTGGCGGCCCCGGTACATGAGGTACGTCGTGCCGGCCGTGCGGACGTCGGCGTCGTCGAGCAGCTCGAACACCGTGCGCACCTTGGGCGACAGGTGGTGCCCGTTCATGTTGTAGACGGTGTCGATGAGCTGGCGGGCGATGCCGAAGCGCCGCGAGGCGGCGAACGAGGAGCCGTACTCGACGTAGCGCCCCTCGGCGCGCGAGTACCAGTTCATCGACGGGATGTGATGCGCGTCGGGCCCGACGCCGGTGGCGATCGACGCCGCGCAGACCGGCGTGACCGACGGGAACGCGGCGACCGAGTCGTCGACGTAGACGCCGCGGTCGAGGATCGCCGCCAGCGCGGGGGCGCGGCCGGTGGTCACGGCTCGCTCGACCATCGACGGCTTGGCGCCGTCGATGACCACGAGGACGAGCTTGGAGGGCATTACCGCAGGATGCGCAATCCGGCGTACTTCTCGCCGGAGCGGCGGCGACCGCCGATCAGCAGCCAGGCGAGGAAGCCCAGCAGCACGATCGACACGGGCGGCACGAGGATCGCCAGCGCCGCGCCGAGCAGCGAGGCCGCGTCGGCGTAGACGACGAGCGCGTTGCGCACCGCCGCCTCGGCGCGCGCCCGCACACGGGCGAAGAGGTCGCGCACCGTGAGCTGGCCGAGCGCGGCGCACGCCGCACCGCCGACGAGGCCCGGCCACCACGCGTAGCCGTGGTCGGCCAACGTGCCGGCGAACAGCAGCGCGCCCAGCGCGATCGCCACCCCGCCGAGCGCCGCGCCGATCGGTCCGACCTCGATCGCCTCGGCCCCGCGCGCCCGCTGCAGCAGCATGACGACGACCATCGCCGCGAGCACCGCCAGCAGGAACCAGCCCTTCTCCAGGAACGCGAAATCGGTGCCGTCGTAGTCGATGCCGACGTCGGCGCTGGCCAGCGCGCCGCTGACGAGCGCGGGCAGGAACGGGCGGATCCCGGCCGAAGCAGAGAGGCCAGCCCCCGTGCAGATGTCGAGGAAGAGTCGCATCGGTGCGGTACCGTCAGAAAGTACTCGGCGGCCCTCGCGTCATGTCTTCACCCCCTCCGACAGGCTCACGCTCCGCCCGCGACCTCGAGCGCTACGCCGCGCTCTTCTCGACGCGGGCCACGGTCACGCGCAGCTCCGCGATGCGCGACCTCATGGCGCTGACCGCGCAGCCCCAGGTCATCTCGCTGGCCGGCGGGCTGCCCGACATGAGCGCGTTCCCCGGCGAGGTGATGGCGAAGATCACCGCGCAGGTGGCCGCCGAGGCCTCCACGCGCGCGCTGCAGTACGGGCCGACCGAAGGCCTGGACGACGTCCGCGAGGCGATCGCGGAGGTGATGGCGGCGGAGGGGATGACCGGGATCGACCCCGACGACATCCTCGTCACCACCGGGGGCCAGCAGGTCATCGACCTCGTCTGCCGCACGCTCATCGACCCGGGCGACGTGATCATCGCCGAGGCGCCCACCTACCCGGGCGCCGTCCCGTGCTTCGGCTCCTTCCAGGCCGACGTCGTGCAGATCGAGCTGGACGGCGACGGCATGCGGATCGACCTCCTGGAGGAGACGCTCGACCGGCTCGCCGCCGAGGGCCGCCGGCCCAAGTTCATCTACACGATCCCGACGTTCCACAACCCGGCCGGCGTGACGATGTCGCTGCCGCGGCGCAAGCGGCTCGTCGAGGTCGCCCGCGAGCGCGAGCTGCTCGTGCTCGAGGACAACCCGTACGGCCTGCTGCGCTACGAGGGCGAGCCGCTGCCGACGCTCTACTCGCTCGACGGCGGCGCGTTCGTCATCTACCTGGGCACGTTCTCGAAGATCCTGTCGGCCGGGCTGCGGGTCGGCTGGGCGGTCGCCCCGGGGCCGGTCTTCCACAAGCTCAACATCGGCAAGCAGGCCGCCGACCTCTGCTCGCCGTCGCTGTCGCAGCTCTTCGTCTCGACGTACTTCCGCTCCGGCCTGTGGCCGCAGCTGCTGGCGACGTTCAAGGAGATCTACCTGCGTCGCCGCGACGTGATGCTCGACGCGCTGGCCGAGTTCTTCGGGCCGGAGGCCGTGTGGACCCATCCGCAGGGCGGCCTCTTCCTCTGGGCAACCCTGCCGGACTACATCGACACGACCGACCTGCTCGTGCGGGCGCTGGAGGAGGACGTCGCGTTCGTCCCCGGCCGGGCGGCCTACCTCGACGGGCGCGGCGGATCGTCGATGCGGCTGAACTTCTCCGGCGTCACCGAGGACGACATCCGCGAGGGCGTGCGGCGGATCGGCAAGGTCGTGCGCGAGCAGGTCGCGCTGTACGGCACGCTGACCGGCGCGGACGGCGACGCCTCCCGGGCCGCCCCCGCGAGCGGCCGTGCCGACGGGTCCGTCGCGGATGGTCCGCCGGCGGACGAGGCGCTGGCCGACGTCGTCGAGCTGCCGCGCCGCGCGCCCGGCGACGGGCGGGCCCGGGGCTCGCGGTGAGCCGCGTCGCCGTCCTGAAGGGCGGGCGATCGCTGGAGCGCCAGGTCTCGCTGCGCTCGGGCAGCCGGGTCGAGGACGCGCTGCGGCGCCTCGGCCACGACGTCGTCGGCATCGACGTCGGCGGCAACCTCGTGCGCCAGCTGCGCGACGCAGCGCCCGAGATCGCGTTCATCGCCCTGCACGGCCGCGAAGGCGAGGACGGCACGGTCCAGGAGCTGCTGGAGATCGTCGGGATCCCGTACACCGGCTCGGGCCCGTCGGCGTGCGCGCGCTGCTGGGACAAGGTCCTCGCCAAGCACCTCATGCACGACGCCGGCATCCCGACGCCGGCCTTCTACGCGTTCAGCGAGGCCGCGTTCCGCGAGCTGGGCGCCGCCGAGGCGCTGCCGGCGATCGAGGAGCGGCTCGCCTTCCCGATCGTCGTCAAGCCGGCGCGCGGGGGGTCGGCGCTCGGCATCAAGTTCGCCTCGTCGGCGACGCAGATCCCCGGCGCGCTCGTCGCGGCGTTCTCCTACGACCGCAAGGTCCTGCTCGAGCGCTTCGTGCGCGGGCACGATCTGGCGGTGTCGATCATGGACGGCCGGGCGCTGCCGGTCGTCGAGGCGGTGCCGGTCGACGAGGACTTCTACGACTTCGAGGCGCGCTACGAGATCGGCCGCACGACGTTCGCGTGCCCGGCCGCGATCAGCGCCGAGGACACGGCGCGGGCACAGCAGCTCGCGCTCGAGGCGTGGAGCCTCTTCGGCTGCCGCGGCTTTGCCCGGGTCGATCTCATGCGCGACCAGGAGACCGGCGAGCTGACGGTCCTCGAGGTCAACGCGGTGCCCGGGCTGACCGACACGTCGCTGCTGCCGCAGGCGGCCGACGAGGCGGGGATCCCGTTCGACGCGCTGGTCGGCCGGCTGGTCGACCTCGCGCGGGCGGGCGCGCCGGCGGTCTGAGCGCCGGACTACTGGTCGCCGGCGGCGAAGTCCTCCGGGGTGACCTGGTCGAGGAAGTCCTTGAACTTCTCGACGACCTCCTCGGTGTCCTCGACGTCGTGCTCGAACTCGATCGCGGACTCGGCGATGACCTCCTCGGCGGCGAAGATCGGGGCGCCGGAGCGGACCGCGAGCGCGAGCGCGTCGGACGGGCGCGAGTCGATCTCCAGCTCGCGGCCGTTGACGGCGAGGGTGATCGAGGCGAAGAACGTGTTCTCGCGCAGCTCGGTCACCGAGACCTGCGTGCACTTGACGTCGAGCTCGCCGAGCATGTCGCACAGGAGGTCGTGCGTCATCGGTCGCGGGGTCGTCGCGCCCTGCAGCTTCATGAGGATCGCGGCCGCTTCGGGGTGTCCGATCCAGATGGGCAGGAACTTGTTGGAGTCGACGGCCTTCAGCAACACGATCGGCTGCTTGCCGACCATGTCGAAGGACACTCCGTAGATCACCATCTCCTGCACGTCGGGCTCCTCGGTTGCCGGAGGACTGGGTTCGAGGATAGCGCCGCAGGCCACTCGCGCCGGGCGGCTGCGGCGCTCCGCCGAGGCTAGGAGAGCGAGAGGTCCTCGGAGGCGAAGACGACGTCGATGGGCTCCAGCACGACCTGTCGCGGGCCGGCCTCGACGCCGCCCGCGACGATCGCGTCCAGGCCTTCCGCCGCCGCGAGCTCCACGACGCGCTGGCCGTGGCCCGGCCGCACGAAGACCGCGAGGCCGGCGCCCATGTTCAGCGTGCCGTAGGCCTCGCGGGCGTCCATCGCGGCCGCCTGCACGAGGTGCTCGAGGACCTCCGGCACCGGCGGCAGCTTCGTCAGCCGGTAGGTGACGTCGAGCTTGGCGCGCATGATCTTGCGCAGGCCGTGCCCGGTGATGTGGGAGAGGAAGGTGGTGGGCACCCCCTCGCGCAGCAGCGCGCGGACGATCCCGACGTAGAGGTAGGAGGGCGTGAGCAGCGCCTCCCCGAGCGGCGCACCGCTGGGCAGTCGCGTGCGGTAGCCGTCCGGCTCCTTGCTGGCGACGAGGCGCGCGAGCGAGGCGCCGTTGGTGTGCAGCCCGCTGCTGGCGACGAGCACGCACTCGTCGCCGGGCTGGAGGTCGTCGCCGAGGATCGGCTCGCCGGGGACGGTCCCGACCCCGCTGCCGGCGATCTCGATGTCGCGCTCGGCGACCAGCCCGGGCAGCGACGGCGACTCGCCGCCGGCCCAGATGCAGCCGGCGTCCTGGCAGGCGCGCTGCCAGCCGCGCACGAGGGCGCTGAGGCGATCGCGGTCGGCGTACCACTCGGGGCTGCCCGTGGCGAAGTAGGCGTTGGCGACGAGCGGGAGGGCGCCGACGCAGACGAGGTCGTTGACGACGGCCGAGACCGCGTCGTAGCCGATCGCCTCGAAGCCCTCGAAGCCGGTCTGCTCGGCCACCTCGCGCGCCAGCATCGACTTCGTGCCCAGGCACTCGAGGACGGTCGCCATGCGCTGCCCGTCGCGCTCGAAGACATACGCGGTGTTGCCGCGTGAGCCCTCGACGCCGCGCCACCCCGGCTCGGTCAGCCCGGCGACGGTCTCCTGCGCCGCGGCACCGGCGATCCGCTTGGCGGCGTCGAGCACGTCGTAGTCGATGCCGGCCTGGCGGTACGTGACGGCGTCCTGTGGCTGATCGGGCATGGAGCCTGAGTCTCGCAGACCCCACCGCCGCGCGGCGGGTCCACGCCCGGCTGACGCCTGGGTGACATCATGCTTCGTCAAGTCTGGACTTGCAATGACATCAGAGTGATGTCATATTGACGTCATGGACCTCGCGCCGTACGTCGACAACCTCCGCCGCGAGCTCGTCGTCGCCGCCGATGCCGGCGGCGACGAGGCCCGCGCGCTGGCCGAACGCCTCACCGCGCCGCTCGAGTCGGCGGCGCGGCTCGCCCTCCTGGACGCGCTCTCCGCCGCGAGCGACGAGATCACGCGCGAGCTCGCGCCCGGCTCGGTCGAGGTGCGCCTGCGCGGCCGCGACCCGGACTTCGTCGTGACGCCGCCGCCGGCCGACGCCGCGGCAGAGGCGCCGCGCACCAGCCTGACGTCCGCCCTCGCCGGCGCGGTCGAGGTGGCGATGGGCGTGCGCGCGCCGGCGGACGCCGACGACGGCGGCACGTCGCGGGTCACGCTGCGGCTCCCCGAGCACCTCAAGCCGCGCATCGACGAGGCGGCGGCGCAGGCGGGGCTGTCGGTCAACGCGTGGCTCGTGCGCGCGGTCTCGGCCGCCCTCGAGCCCGAGGCTCGCAGCCGGCCTGCGGGCCGTTCCAGCGGCCAGCGCTACTCGGGCTGGGTGCGCTAGCCGATGCCGACGTTCGCCACCCCCGAGCCCATCTTCGCCGCCGTCGAGCTCGGCAGCGGCCAGCTGCGCATCCGTGCGAGCGACCGCACCGACACCGTCGTCGAGGTCCGACCGAGCGACCCCGATAGCGTCGCCGACGTCCGTGCGGCGGAGCAGACCCTCGTCCGGTACGCCAACGGCCGGCTCACCATCAAGGCGCGGGGCCGGTCGTTCCTGCTGCGCTCGCCCTCGGTCGTCGTGACCGTCGACCTGCCGACTGGATCGCGCGTCGAGGCGTCCGCGGCGGACGCCGCCGAGCTCTCGACCGAGGGCCGGCTCGGCGACACGAAGGTTCGCGCGGGCAACGGCGACATCCGGCTCGACGAGACCGGCCGGCTCCGCGCGCTCACTGCCAACGGCGCCATCACCGTGCGGCGCTGCGGCGGACGCGCCGACGTGTCCACCGCCAACGGCGCGATCCGCATCGACGCGATCGACGGTGCCGCCACGGTCAAGAGCGCCAACGGCGCCATCTCCCTCGGCGACGTGGCCGGGGACCTCCGGCTCAGCACCGCGCACGGCGACATCACCGTCGATCGGGCGGGCGCGTCGGTCGTCGCCAAGACGGCGATGGGCGACGTGCGGATCGGCGAGGCCGTGCGCGGCACCATCGTCCTCAAGACCGGCACCGGCGAGGTCGAGGTGGGCATCCGCGAGGGGACCGCCGCCTGGCTGGACGTCCAGTCGCACCACGGCGAGGTCCGCACGTCGCTGCACGCGGCCGACGGCCCCGCGGCGTCCGACGAGACCGTCGAGGTGCGTGCCCGGACCGCGTCCGGGGACATCGTCATCCGCCGCTCCAGCACCGACTGACCAAGGAGGAAGCTCATGTCCCACCCGACGAGGGCCGGCGGGCCGGCGATCCGCGCCGAGGGCGTCCGGCAGACGTTCGGCGACGTCGTCGCGCTCGACGGGCTCGATCTCGAGGTGCCCGCGGGCACGGTCTTCGGCCTGCTGGGACCCAATGGCGCCGGCAAGACCACGTTCGTCCGTGTCGTGGCCACCCTGCTGCAACCCACGGCCGGGCGGGTCCGCGTCCTCGGCCACGACGTCGTCGCCGAACCGCTCGCCGTGCGCCGCCGGATCGGGCTCGCCGGCCAGTTCGCCGCGGTCGACGAGGAGCTCACCGGACGCGAGAACGTCGAGATGATCGGGCGCCTGTACCGGCTCTCGGCCGCCGAGGCGCGCCGGCGCGCCGGCGAGGTGCTCGATCGCTTCGGCCTGGCGGACGCCGCCGATCGCCGGGTGTCGACGTACTCGGGCGGCATGCGGCGCCGGCTCGACCTCGGGGCGAGCCTCATCGGCCGACCGCCGGTGATCCTGCTCGACGAGCCGACGACCGGCCTGGACCCCCGCACGCGGCAGGAGCTCTGGAGCACCGTCGACGAGCTGCGCCGCGACGGCACGACCGTGCTGCTGACGACGCAGTACCTCGAGGAGGCCGACCGCCTCGCCCAGCGGATCGCGGTCGTCGACCGCGGGCGCATCGTCGCCGAGGGCACCGCCGCCGAGCTGAAGGCGACGGTCGGCACCGAGGTGCTGGCCGTGCGGGTCGCCTCCGCCAGCGTCGGCGTCGCCGCGGCGGCGCTGGCCGACCTCGCCGCGGGCGACGAGCCGCTCGTGGACGCCGCCGCCGGCGAGATCCGCCTGGCCGTCGCCGACGCCAGCGCGTCCGCGGAGGCCGTGCGCCGCCTCGACGCACGGGGCCTGGCGATCGCCGCGGTCGAGCTGCAGCAGCCGAGCCTCGACGACGTGTTCCTGACCCTGACCGGCCGGCGCGCCGAGCGCGCGCTGGACGACGACGACCGACTGGAGCAGGAGGCCGCATGAGCACCGCCAGCCAGCTCGCCCCCGAGCCATCCCACCTCACGCTCGGCGAGACGCTCGCCGACACGCGCGTCATGGCGGTCCGCCAGCTGCGCAAGGCGCTGCGCCGGCCGATGCTCATCGTGTTCGCGTTCGTGCAGCCCGTGATGTTCGTGCTGCTGTTCCGCTACGTCTTCGGCGGCGCGATCGATACCGGCAGCATCGACTACGTCGACTTCCTCATGCCGGGGATCATCGTCCAGACGGCGATCTTCGGCGCGCTCATGACCGGCATCGGCCTCACCGAGGACCTCGGCGCGGGCGTCGTCGACCGCTTCCGCTCGCTGCCGATCGCCCGCTCGGCGGTCCTCTTCGGGCGGACCGCCGCCGACATCGCGATGAACGTCATGACGCTGGTCGTGATGATCCTCGTCGGCGTGGCCGTCGGCTTCCGGCCGAGCGAGCCGGCCTACGACCTGCTGCTCGCCTTCGGCCTCGTCCTCGCGTTCTCGTACGTGTTCTCGTGGATCAGCGCGTTCGTGGGCCTGTCGGTGCGCAACCCCGAGACGGCGCAGTCGGCCGGCTTCATCTGGGTCTTCCCGCTCACGTTCTGCTCGTCGGCGTTCGTCCCGGTCGACTCGATGCCGAGCGTCCTGCAGGCGTTCGCGGAGATCAACCCGGTGACGTTGGCGGTCGACGCCGTCCGGGCGCTGACCATCGGCGACGGGGACGCGCTCGGGCCTGCCCTCGGGACCCTCGCCTGGCTCGTCGGGCTGCTGCTCGTCTTCGTGCCGCTCTCGGTGCGCGCGTTCCGACGCGCGTGAGGCGCCCGCCGCGCGGTCACCGCACGCGCGTGAACGTCACGACGTACTCGGTGACCGCGCACTCGGCGTAGCCATCGACGAGGACCGGCATCTGGATGCAGGACGTGCCCTGGGTCGTGGCGCCGCCCTGGTCGACGTACCACCGCTCCTGCCGGACCTTGGCGTCGAGCGACTCGCCCCGCTCGAGGTCGGGGATCAGGTTCGTGTCCTGCTTCGGGAGCTTCAGCGCCTCGGGCCACTCGTTGCGCAGCGTCCGATACCGGTCGATGCTCTGCATCGTCGGGGGGCAGTTCTTGAAGTACTCCTGCCGCGCCAGCTCCATCTTGACCTCCAGCCCGGTGCGGATGGTCGGGACCAGCCGGGTCTGGGCGTAGCCGAGATGGGCCCGCGGCCGGACCGGCTTGACGTAGCCGCACTGGAAGCTCAGGACCCGCGGAGGCTTGTCCTCATCGCACGGGCCGAACTCGCTCGACGGACCGCACGGCCAGCACTTCGCGGTCATCGGCACCGCGTTCTCCTTCCACTTGCCGACGCGCTGGAGCGTCATGCCGAACGTGCCGCGGTCGTCCAGGAAGCCGGTCAGGGCCGGCTTGCGCAGGAGCGTCTCCACGAACATGGGCTTGGGCTTGATCGTGCGCAGCTTGATCTCCTGCGTGCCCTGACCCCACGACCAGCTCCTGCACTCCTCGGGGTAGCCCTTCTCCTTGTAGTCCCACACCACGGTGTGGACGCCCGTGATCTCGACGTCGATCCGCTTGGTCGCCGCCTGCGCCGAGGAGACGCCGACGAGCAGCAGGAGGAGCAGCGCCGGGAACGTACGGAGCATCGATGCTCAGCCTCCGATCCGGTGGTCGACGCGCTGGAGCGTGATCGATCCGCGCAGGGTGAGGGTGACGGTCGACTGCTCGGAGCCCGACGTGCGCGTCCACGTCGTCTTGATCGGCAGCTTCAGCAGCTCGGCGCCGCGGAACGCGCTGGCGGGGTAGCGCGTCGTCAGCGCCGCGGAGGGGATCTCCGGGAGGGTTGGGTTGGCGATCTGGCCCTGCTGGGGACAGCGGAACGGTGCGGTGGTCACCGCCCACTGGATGCTGATGGTCTTCGTCGCGGGGGACGCCGCGACGACGCCCGTGAGCGCGTTGGGCGCGAGCGGCCGACCGACCTTCGTGCTCACGCTGCAGCTGAAGTCCCCCGACTCGGTCGACCAGGCGCCCTGGGAGACGGCGCGGCCCTCGACCGGTGTGCCGCGCAGCACGCTCACCGCGGGACCCGACCGCTGGGCGGGGAGCTTCAGCGTGCCGTGGAAGCCGGCCTTGGCCTTCGCCGTGACGTAGCCCTCCCCGGCGAAGGACTTGAAGCCGTCGTGCGGGACGCGCAGCGTCGTGTGGGCGAAGATCGAGGCGTCGATCACGCGGTACTCGGCCGGCTTGAACCACCAGCCCTTGCTCCAGCGGTCGCCGACCTTCCGCTTGGCGCAGAGCCGCTTCCCGCCGCCGGGCAGCTGCACGCAGCGTGGCCGCTGCGGGGTCAGCGTCGTCGCCGCGGGCGCGGCCTGGGCGGCGACGGCGCGTGCCTTGCCCCGCTTGCGCTGCTTCTTGCGAGCAGGCCCGCGGCGGACGGTCTCGCAGTTGACGACCCGGTCCTTGGCGTCGACGTAGGCGACGTCGTTGGCGCCGCCGCAGTCGATCGAGTCGGCCTGGCCGTCGCGGGCATGGATCGTGTCGTTGCCCGGACCGATGCGGCAGACGAGGAAGTTGCACGAGCCGGGGCCGGCGTCGGCGTTGACCGTGTCGCGGCCGGGGCCGGGCGTGATCGTGTCGTTGCCGAGGCCGGCTTCGATCCAGTCGTCGCCGGCGCCCGCGACGATCGTGTCGGCGGCGTCGTAGGTGCGCAGCCGGTCGGGGCCGGGGCTGCCGGTCAGGCGCGAGGACCCGATCGACGTGTTGAAGATCTCGAAGTCGACCCGGTCGCGAGCGGCGGTCAGCGAGGCCGGGTAGGTCAGCTTGATCTTCTCGACGGAGAGGACGTTGTCACCCTCGCCGGGGCGTCCGTCGTTGGCCTTGCCGTCGAGGGTGACGGTGACGAACGGCTGCTCCCTGCCCTGCGCGACGTACCAGTCGCGCTCGATGCGGTCGGTGCCCGGGCCGCCGTCCAGGAGGTCGGCCGACGGGGTCTCGTAGTTGTCGCCCTGGAGCTCGTCGTCGCCCTCGCCGCCACGCAGCTCGTCGGGGCCCGAGCGACCGTCGAGCACGTCGTCGCCGGGGCCGCCGAGCAGGACGTCGCCGGCGGCGGTGGTCGTGCCGGTGAGCTCGTCGTTCCCGGGACCGCCGTCCAGGTGCGCGCGGCCCTGGAGGCTGTACATGCCGATCTTGTCGTGGCCGGCGCCGCCGAGCACGGTGATCAAGGGGTTGCCGGGCACGGTCGCGTCGGTACCGACCGAGTCGTTGCCGTCGCCCGCCTCGATCCGGATACCGCCAGGCTGCGGCGCGCAGTCGACTTCGTCGTCGGGCCCCCACCACGGGCGCTGGCAGATCCCGGCCGGGAAGTCGGGGATGGCGTCGGCGCCGAGCCGGACGAGGGCGCCGGCGTCGTCGCCGCGGACGAGGATCGTGTCGTCGACGCCGGGCGTCGCACGCAACACGAGCGTGCCGTCCTCGACGCTCACGGTCGCGGCCGCGGCGCTCGTGGCGCCGCAGATCGCGAGCCCGAGCGCGAGCAGGGCGGTTCGAAGGGGGTGCCAGGTCATCGCTCGACGATGGCGCCGCGCGCGGCCGCGCGCCGCCTCCAGATGAGGCATCCTTGTCACCGAACGGTGATTGGCCCGGCGACCTGCCCCGTGATGCGATCCGTTCGGCGATGACGATGCTGAAGGTGCTCGTGGCCGACGACCAGGCGCTGCTGCGTGGCGGCGTGCGGGCGATGCTCGAGGCCGCCGAGGACATCGAGGTCGTCGGCGAGGCCGAGGACGGCGCGCAGGCGGTCGAGCTCGCGCTGCGCACCCACCCCCACGTCGTCCTGATGGACGTGCACATGCCCGCGCTCGACGGCATCGAGGCGACCCGCCGGCTGCGCGCCGCGGGGTCGCGCGCCCGCGTGCTGATCCTGACGACCTTCGACCTCGACGAGTACGTCTTCCAAGCGATGCGCGCCGGCGCGGCCGGCTTCCTCCTGAAGGCCACGCCGCCCGAGCGCCTCGCCGACGCCGTGCGCACCGTGGCGGCCGGCGACTCGCTCCTGGACGCCGCCGTGACGCGTCGCCTGATCGAGCACTTCCTGGGGCGACCGGAGGCCGATCCCTCGATGCAGGCGCGCCTCGCCGAGCTCACCGACCGCGAGCGCGCGCTGCTCGTCCTGCTCACCCGCGGCCTGGCGAACGCCGAGATGGGCGAGCGCCTGCACCTCAGCGAGACGACCGTGAAGTCCTACGTGACGCGGCTGCTGGGAAAGCTCGGCGTCGGGACGCGGGTGCAGGCCGTCGTGTTCGCCTACGAGAGCGGACTGGTCCGGCCGGGCGAGCCTTGACGCGCGTCGTCGCCGGTGCTACGCACAGGCTTCGTCCCACATGAGCCAGACCGCGAAGCGCCACCGCCTGAGTGACGCGGAGCGGTACCAAGCGGTGGCGGCAGCGCGCGCACGGTTCCTCGCCGGGGACGACCGCGTCCGTGGGGTCCGACCCGAGGTGGCCACGTCTTGGTATCGCTGCCGCGAGCAATACCACGTCGACCCGAGCCTGGGTCAGGCACCGGCTGCGTCCGCGCAGGGCGAGTCTTCCGCCGAGCACACACTCGAGCACGAGATCGTGTTCGCCCAGCTCGGCGGCGCCGCGGCGTCGATCGCGAGCGACGTCGAGAGCGTCGGCGGCGTCGTCACCGTCGCCGACGGTGCGGGGCGGATCCTGACCGTCCAGGGCGACAAGGACACGCTCGGCCGCGCGCGGGACAGCAACATGGCGGCGTGGTCGTGCTGGTCGGAGTGGGCGACCGGCACGAACGGGATGGGCACGGCGCTCGAGGCGCCCGGACCGGTGCTGATCAGCGGGCCCGAGCACTGGTGCACGGGCTTTCACGAGTGGGTCGGCGCCGGCGTGGCCGTTCGCGACGCCGTGACGCACGATGCCGTTGCCGTCCTCGACTTCTCGACCTGGCGCGCCAACCTGCCGTCCCAAGCGGCCGGGTGGCTGTCTGAGACCGTGGGCGGCGCGCGGGCGATCCTGCGTCAGCGCGCCCGCGACAGCGGTGCCGAGCTGGCCGCGGCCTTCACCCAGACACGAGCGCGGTCCGGGCAGGCGCTCGCCGCCCTCGACGCGAGCGGCAAGGTCGTCATCGCGGACGAGGGGGCAAGCCTCTTCCTCGGCGTCCCCGCGCGGGTGCCGGCCGTGGACCCCGCCGTCCGCTGGCAACCGGGCCTGGACCTCGGGCGTCTCTCCCGTCACGCCATCAAGCAGGCGCTGCTCGACCACCGCTGGATCGGCTCGACGCAGATCATGACCGATCTCAGCAGCGAGCCCTGCCGGCTCACCCTGCGCCCGGTCTTCCTCGCCGACCAGCCCATCGGGACGCTCGCGGTCTTCGGATCCGCACACGGTGACCCGATCGAGCCCGAGCGGCCCGCGCCCGGGCTGAGCCCCCCGGCACGCATCGTGGGCGTGAGCGGCGAGCGCATGGTCCTGCTGCGCCGGCCCGAGGTCCGTTTCGCGGAGGCGGACGGCCTCCATGTCTGGCTCGTCACCGACGAAGGACGTCTGCGCGCCGCGGTGCGGGGCATCGATCGGCTCGAGGAGGAGCTCGCCGGCGGCGAGTTCCTGCGGGTCCATCGGCGATTCCTCGTCAACCTGTCCCGCGTCCGCGCCGTCGATCGCGGGCCGGGGGGCGAGCTGTCGCTGATCATGAACGACGCGGCACACGAGGCGGTGCCCGTGTCTCGCCGCAACGTGCCCGCCGTGCGGCGCGCGCTGGGGCTCTGACCGAGTCAGACGCGCGCGGGCCGCTTCATCGTGCGAAAGAGGAACCGGCCGCGCCGGGCCGGCGCGCGCGCCGCGACGACGCGGTCGTGATGGGGCGAGAACCGGCAGACCGGATCCGTGGCCGCCGCGTCGCCCGTCAGCCGGAGCGCCTGGCAGCGGCAGCCGCCCCAATCCACCTCCTGTCGTCCGAGCGGGCACGTGCGGCATGGCTCCTGCATCCAGTCCGTCCCGCGGAAGCGCGCGAACGCGTCGGACTCGTTCCAGATCCACGCCAGCGGATGCTCGCGGACGTTGGCGAACGCGAGGCCCGGGATCGTCGACGCCGCCTGACAGGGCAAGACGTCGCCGTTCGGAGCGACCACCATCGCCGTTCGGCCCCAGCCGCCCATGCACGGCTTCGGCAGCTCCTCATAGAAGTCGGGGAGCACCCAGAGGACGTCGACCTTGGGGCCGACCCGCTCGCGGAAGCGCTGGACCAGCTCCTCCGCGCGCCGCAGCTGCTCCCACGACGGCATGAGCGCCTCCTGGTTGGCGACCGCCCAGCCGTAGTACTGCGTGTTGGCAAGCTCGAGCCGCTGCGCGCCGAGATCGAGCGCGAGATCGAGCAGCTCCTCGATGCGATCGAGGTTGTGCCGGTGCAGGACGCAGTTGATCGTCAGCGGGAAGTCGAGCTCCTTCGCCAGGCGCGCGGCGGCGATCTTCTGCTCGAACGACCGGTTGCCCGCGATGCGGTCGTTGTCCTCGGCGTTTGGGCTCTGGATCGAGATCTGCACGTGGTCGAGCCCAGCTGACGCGAGCGCCTGCGCCCGGTCGCGCGTGAGGAGCGTGCCGCCGGTGATGAGCGACGAGTACAGGCCGGCGTCGCGCGCGCCGGCGCAGAGCTCGACGAGATCGCGGCGCAGCATCGGCTCGCCGCCCGTGAGCGCGAGCTGCAGGACGCCGAGCCGCCGGGCCTCCCCGAAGATGCGAATCCAGTGCTCGGTCTCGAGCTCGCGGCGGTACCGCGCGCCGCCGATGTCGAGCGGGTTGGAGCAGTACGGGCAGTGCAGCGGGCACCGGTAGGAGAGCTCGGCGATCAGCGTGGAGGGCCTAGGCTGCATCGACCACGAGTCCCCGCTGCGCCATGGCGTCGACGAGCTCGAGCACGTCGTCGCGGACGTCAGCGCCCTCGTAGCGCGCGGAGAGTGCGCCGACGATGTCGTCGAGCGAGCGCTGGCCGTCGCAGAGCTGGAGGACCTCCGCCGCGGTGGGGTTGAGCCGCACGACGCCCTCGGGGATCAGCAGCACGTGCTCCTCGCGCACCTCGTCGTAGCGCAGTCGTGCGCCGGTCAGCAAGCGCGGACGCCTCGTCATGCGCCACCCCCCGGCGGCTGCGTGTCGCCGCGCTCGATGGCGTCGAGCTGCGCCCAGAGCATCTCGGTCTTGAAGCGCAGTGCCGCGACGGCGGCGTCTTGGCGCTCGCGCGTTCGGCAGCGCTCGACGGTCAGGTCGAGCGCGTCCTGCGCGTCGCGTGGCGCCTGCACGAGCCGGGTGCGGAAGTACTCGAGCCCTGCGGGGTCGATCCACGGGTAATGACGTTCGAGCGCGTCGAGCCGCACGCGGATCGCGGCCGGCCCGAAGAGCTCGGTGAGCGAGGACGCGACCGCCTCGATCCAGGGCCTCCGGCGCGCGAAGCTCACGTAGGCGTCGACCGCGTAGCGCACCGCGGGCAGCACCCGCCGCTCCGACGCCAGCTCCTCTCGCGCGACGCCGAGCGCCTCGCCGAGCCGCAGCCACGATTCGATGCCGCCCGTGCCCTCGGCTGTGCCGTCGTGGTCGATGATGCGCCGGATCCACACACGCCGGACCGCGACCTCGGGGCAGTTCGCCAGGATCGCCGCGTCCTTCAAGGGGATGCACCGCTGGTAGTAGAAGCGGTTCGTGACCCAGCGCTGCAGCTCCTCGCGGGTGAGCTCGCCCGCGTCCATGCGCCGGTGGAACGGGTGCCGATCGTGGTAGCGCACGCCCTGGGCGCGCAGGCGCGCGATGAACTCCTCGGGCGGCCACGCAGTCTCGGTCATAGCTCGATCTCCAGGCCGTCGTAGCCGACTTCGACGCCCGCGCGGAGAGCCGCCATGCGCTCGCGGGAGTCGTCGAGCAGGACGGGGTTCGTGTTGTTGATGTGGACGAGCACCTTCCGTGGTCGCTCCAGTCGCGCCAGCACCTCGAGCGTCCCTCCGGGGCCCGAGAGCGGCACGTGTCCCATGTCGCGCGCGCTGCGGTCCGAGATGCCCAGTCGCGCCAGCTCGTCGTCGTGCCAGAACGTTCCGTCGACGAGCACGAGATCGCTCGCAGCGAACCGGGTGACCACGCCGTGGTCCACTCTGGCGAGCCCGGGAACATAGGTGAAGACGCCGCCGGTCGCGCGGTCGCGGAAGACGAACCCGCTCGCCTCGAGCTCCACGTCTGACGCGCCGAGATAGCGCGGCGCATCGCCGCCCGCCGCGAACCGCTCGACCGCAAGGCTCGATCCGTCGAGCGGCTGCGGGCGGGATGGTCTCAGCGTGTGCCATTCGGCGCCGCAATAGCGCTCCAGCATGGTCAGCACGGGATACGCGTGCCGCAGCGCGTGCGCCACCCCCTCGTCGCCGAAGACGCGCACTGGCGACGCCGACTCGCGCAGCAGGAGCAGGCCGGCCGTGTGGTCGATCTCCGCATCGGTCAGGAGCACGCCCGCGATCGGCGGCGCGCGGACGCCGTCGACGCGCCGCGGACGAAGCGTGTCGAGCTGCTGACGCAGGTCCGGCGAGGCGTTGACGAGGAACCACGGTCCCCGAGCACCGCGGATCGCCAGCGACGACTGCGTCCGCGGTCGCACCCGCACCCCCGCGCGCGCGGCCTCGCAGGTTCCGCAATGGCAGTTCCATTGCGGAAGGCCTCCGCCGGCCGCTGAGCCGAGCACACGAACGCGCACGTCGGTGCGCTTCAGACGCCTACCGGCGGTGCAGGTAGGACGTGACCTCGGAACACAGATCGACGATCTCGAATTCGGGCTTGACCCAGGTCATGGTGCCTCCTATTACTCCTGTGAACTGATCTTCGCCGTCGCGCGATGCACGTCGTGGTAACCGCACGCGGCCCGTACGAGATCGGGCCCGATCTGGTCGCCGCGGCCGCCGGGCCGCGGGCGTCGGAGCTCGGCGCCCCGGAGCGCGCGCTGGACGACGCCGATCCGGTCGCGATGGTGTACGCGGCCGCCACCCCGCTGGCGGTCGTGGCGGTCGAGCCCGACGTCGACGGACTGCGAACCGCTGCCGCGCAGGCGGTGCGCGCGTGCCGCACCGGCGGGACGGTCGCGTGGGCGCTCGATGCGTCGCTGCCCCTCTCCGTCGAGGAGCAGGTGCGCGCGCTGGGCGAAGGCGCCGTCATCGGCGGCTACGACGCCCGCCGCTGGCGAAGCGGCGCGCCGCCGCGCGGCGTCGATCGCTTCGTGATCTGCGGCTGCGGCGACGACCTCGGGCCCGTGGCCGACCGCGCAGCGCTCATCGGCCGCTGGACCAACACCGCCCGCGAGCTCGTCGACATGCCTGCGAATCTGCTCTCCCCGGCCGGTCTCGCGGAGCGGGCGGCGGCGGTCCCGCGGCTTCGCACCGAGACCCTCGACCCCACCGAGGCCGGGCTTGGTGCGCTGGCCGCTGTTGGTGCCAGCAGTCCGGCCGAGCCGCTGCTCCTCGTGCTCCGACACCAGCCGCCGGGCGCGCCGGACGCACCTCGGCTCGCGCTCGTCGGGAAGGCCGTCACGTTCGACACGGGCGGCTACTTCCTGAAGTCGCAGACGGACATCGTGCGCCAGAAGGCCGACATGGCGGGCGGCGCCGCGGTCGTGGCGGCGCTGGGCGCCATCGCCGAGCTCGGGCTCCCGCTGTCGGTCACGGGCGTCCTGCCCGCCTGCGAGAACATGCTGAGCGGCGACGCGATCCGGCCGACGGACGTCATCACGACCGCCGCCGGCCTGACCGTCGAGGTGACCAATCCCGACGCCGAGGGGCGCCTGATCCTCGCCGACGCCCTGTGGTGGACACGCCGCGACGGCGCAACGCACGTCGTCGACCTGGCGACCCTGACCGGCGCCATGCGTGCGGGCATGGGCGACCTGTACGCCGGCGTCTTCGCGAACGACGATGCGTGGCGTGACGCCGTCGTCGACGCGGGGAACGCAAGCGGCGATCTTGCCTGGCCCTGGCCGCTTCACCCGCGCTACCGGCCCCTGATCGACTCGACCGTGGCCGACCTGCGCAACACCGCGGGCAAGAGCTTCGGCTTCCCGATCGTCGCCGCGACGTTCCTGCAGCAGTTCGCCGGCGAGGGGCCCTGGGCGCATGTCGACATGCTCGGCACCGCGTTGCTCGACGAGGATCGCGGCGACGCGTTCGGCCGCGGCGCGACCGGCTACGGCGTCCGCATGCTCGTCGAGCTCGCCGCGCGACTGAGCGCCGCGGCGAGCTCGACGGCCTGAGCCGCGATCAACCCACCAGGACAAGGCCGGCGGCCGCGAGAAGCAAAGCGCCTCCCGCGACCCGGTTGGGGGCAGCGTGCTGCCCGATCACCGTGCGGACGGCGGCCGCGGTCAGCAGCCCGACGAGCGCGAGCAGCGCGCTCGACAGCGCCTGCGCTCCGGCGTGCTGGAACAGCGAACCAGCCACGTGGTCGCCGACCAGGCCGTAGGCGAGGTTGTCGAACACGAGGGCCGCCGGCAGGATCCACACCGGCCAGCGCGCCGCGACCCGCCGCGACCCGGCCGCGACGACGAGCAGATAGAGCGCCAGGGCAGCCACCACGCCGGACGTCATGACCGCGGCCTCGCCGTCCGAGACGAGCTGCCAACCGAGGCCCGCCCCGACCAGGAACGCGAGCCCGTCGGCGACGCCGAAGAGCGCGGCGAGCTTGAGGCGCGACCGTCCGTCGACGATCGAACCGACCGCCAGGCACACGATCAAGCTGTCGAGACCGAGAAGAAGCAAACCCATGATCCACCCCAGATCTGTTGCGAGCTACTCCGGCAGCGCAAAGGCGAACAGCGCGCTTCCCTGGCCGGCGCCGAGCATCCCGGGCAGGAACCCTTCGGTCCACGCGCCCCAGCCCGTCGGCACGGCGAGGTACTGCCTGCCGTCGATCCGGTAGCTCGTCGGGCTGCTGTGGTGCCCGCTTCCACACTGGAACTGCCACAGCAGCTCCCCGCTGCCGGCGTCGAAGGCGTTGAACTCGCCGGTGGGCTCGCCGGCGAACACGAGGTCGCCGCCGGTGGCCAGCACCGACGAGCACATCGGGATGTCGTTGCGCCAGCGCCAGCGCTCCTCGCCGGTCCGCGGGTCGAACGCGCTGACCGACCCTGCCATGTCCTCGAGGTCCACGGCCACGCCCGCTCCCCAGTACGGGATGCTCTCCTTGAACTCCCTGCGCCGCCGCGTCGCCGTCGCGCCGACGTCCTGCACCGGGGCGTACAAGAGCTCGGTCTTGGGGCTGTAGGCCGCGTGCGTCCATTCCTTGGCGCCGGCCGGCCCCGGCCAGAAGTGGACCGGGTCGCCCTCCTTGTCGGGGAAGACCTTCGGCGTCACCTTGCCCTTGTCGTCGACCTCGCCCCAGTCGATGCGGTCGACGAACGGCGCGACCCGGACCGGCTCCATGTTCGTGCGATCGAGGATGTAGAGGAACCCGTTCTTGTCGAAGTGCGCTGCCAGCTTCTGCCCGTCGAGGTCGAACAGGATGTGCTCCATCGTGCTGTCGTAGTCCCACACGTCGTGCGGGGTGTACTGGAAGTGCGCGCGGATCTCGCCGCTGTCGGCGTCGACCGCGACGCCGGAGTCGGTGTAGAGGTTGTCGCCCTCGCGAACGGCTCCGTCGAAATCGGGACACGGGTTGCCGGTCCCGAAGTACAGGAGGTTCAGCTCCGGGTCATAGGTGCTCGTGACCCAGCAGTTGGCGCCACCGCGCGCCCAGGCCTCCCCATCGGACGGCCACGTCTCGGAGCCGGGCTCCCCCGGCTTGGGCACCATGTAGGTCCGCCACACGCGCTCTCCGGTCTCGCGCTTGAACGCATCGACGTGGCCGCGCACGCCGAACTCCCCGCCGGAGCTCCCGACGATGACCATGTCCTTGACGACCAGGGGAGCGACCGTGGCGCTCTCGCCGGCCCGCACATCGCCGTAGGTCTGGTCCCAGACCTTCTTCCCGGTCTCGGCGTCGAGCGCGATGATGTGGGCGTTCAGGGTGACGGCGAAGACCTTCCCCTCGGCCACGGCGACGCCGCGGTTCACGTTGCCGCAGCAGAGCGACACGTCGTACGGGATCGCATGCCGGTACTGCCACAGCTGCGCTCCGGTCCGGGCGTCGAGGGCCCAGACCCAGCCGTCCCAGCCCGACACGAACATGACGCCGTCGACGACGACCGGCGCGGCCTCGAACGAGTACGTCGACTTGCCCGAGTGCAGGCCCACCGAGCCGCACTGGAAGACCCACGCGGGGGCAAGCTGCTTGACGTTGTCCTTCGTGATCTGGTCCAGCGGGCTGTAGCGCTGCCCGTTGTAGGCGCCGTAGTAGGTGAGCCAGTTCTGCGGCTCCGAGCGGGCGTTGAGGATGCGCTCGTAGGTGACGCCCTTGGTCACCGGCGGTGCGCTGCCGACGACGCCGCTCAGTGACGAGTTGTCGATGGCCGTCCCTGCGTCTACGTACTCGGTTGCCATCACGGGTTCCTTTCCAAGCTCGTGCTTCGGCTCGGGCCGGCGATCTACGGGCGCGGCTGCGGCGGACGGTCGAGGCGAGCCTCGGGCGGAGCGTCCCCCTGGACGACGATCGCCCCGGTCAGGCCCCGGCCCTCGTCGTTGCCGGTCCGGGAGCCGTACCAGTAGTACCCCGGGCCGTCGAGGTTGAGGTTGGCCTTGCCGCGCGAATGGTTCACCAGCCAGATGAACTGGTAGTCGCCGTTGCACGGCAGGACCGCGCAGTGGGTGTTGAGGTCGTCGTTGATGAGCTCGAGCTCGAGGTCGCCCCCATGGGGCAGGACGAGGATCCCCGGCTCGTAGACCAGCTCGTCGGGCGGGATCCGGACCGTGGCGCGCATCTTGCCGTCCGGTCCCTCCTCGGCGTGCCCGATCTGCCCCCGACCGAGGATGCGGCCGAGCGTCGCCCCGTTCTGCCGGTCCAAGACCCCTTGCCGTGATGCCCAGTCCGGCATGACCTCCGGGAGCTCAGGATTGTCGATGATCTCGCTCACGGTGCTCCCCTCGTGTCGGAGGTTCCCCTCCCAACCAGCCGGATCGTATGCCCGGGGAGGCCAGCCCGCAGCAAACGCAGGCGGAGATGCCGCTCGCACGCAGAGCGGCGCCGCTCGTTCGCGATCCGACGCCGCTGGTTGCGCCGATCAGACGGTCTGGGGGGCCACAACGGTCGGCTCGCGAGGTGCGGATCGGCCGCACGTGCCTTGCTACCTTGCCGCCATGGGTGACCAGCAGCTCTGGCATCCCCGGGTTGGCGGATTCGACGTCCTCGCGAAGCCCAGCTTCTGGCCCAGCTTCTTCTCCGGCATCGTCGCTCGCCTGCAGTGGAATCCGATGGCCATCCAGCTCACGCCGGACGCCCGCGCGTGGCCCGCGCTCCCGGCCGAGCGTCGCGGTCGTCTGACCACCCTCCTCGCCGGCTTCTGCGTGGCCGAGGACGCCGTCTCCGAGCACCTCGAGCCGTTCGCCGAGGTGGCCAGGGAGGCGACGATGGTCTCCAAGGAGACCTTGATGGCGTGGGTCTTCTTCCTCCAGCGCCGCGACGAGCAGCGCCACGCGCAGCTCTTCGATCGCATCGGCGCCGAGGTGCTCGGGCTGGACGGAGCGACCCCGGCCGAGCGGCGCGCCGCGGCCCGGTCCCACATCCCGCCCGCGGTGCTCGTGCTCTTCGAGGAACGGCTGCCGGCGATGGCCGCGGAGCTCGCTGCGGGACGGACTGGGCTGAGCCAGGGCGTCGGCCTCTACCACATGCTGCTCGAGGGGGTCGTCTTCGATGCCGGGCAGCACGCCCTGCTCGACGAGCTGACCGGCGGCGCCCTGCCCGGGGTGCGCGAGGGCGTGGAGCGCGTCGAGCGCGACGAGCGCTGGCACGTCGGCTTCGGGCTGCGATGCCTGGTCGAGACCCAGCCCTCCGCGGACGTCCTCGACGCCCTCGTGGAGCAGGCCGAGGAGGCCGCCGCGGCCTGGGGCGACGCCGTCCCCGCCGCCACGCGCGAGGAAAGCGCGCAGAAGGTCGCCCGCCGGCTTCGTGTCGCCGGGCTGGTCTAGACGCGCGGACGCGACACCCGGGAAGGATGTCCGATCACGCAGCCGACGGCGGTCGGACACCGGGACCGAGTGGGCGATGGTGGACTCGAACCACCGACCTCTTCCTTATCAGAGAAGCGCTCTAACCGACTGAGCTAATCGCCCGAGGCGCCGGCAATGATAGCGAGCCCGGACCGGAGGGCTAGGAGACGACTCGAGGGCGGATCGCGCGGGCGAGATCGAGACCCTGGTCGAGCGACGCGATGTGGAGCTCCGCGCGGTAGCCGTCGCCGTGCGGGCGAACGAAGACGTCGTGGCCGAGGGCGGTGCTGAGCGCGTCGGCGAGGTCGCGTGCAGCGGCGACCTGGTCGGGATGGGGCGAGCCGCTCCCGCCTGACTTGGCGGCGCGCCGGGTCGGGGTGCGCTGGCGCTGGCCGGCCTCACGGGCCCGTGCCTCGAGCGTGCGGACGGACCAGCTCTCGGCCGCCGCAGTCCGCGCGAGGGAGCGCCGATCGGCGTGGTCCTCGGCCAGCAGGAGCGCTCGTCCGTGCCCCTCGGTGAGGTCGCCGGCCTCGAGCAGCTCCAGCGCCTCGTCGGGCAGGTCGAGGAGACGCAGCAGGTTGGAGACCGCCACGCGCGAACGCCCGACCCGGCGGCCCACCTCTTCCCGCGTCAGCCCCAGCTCCTCGACGAGGGCGGCGCAGGCGCGCGCCTCCTCGACGGGGTTGAGGTCCTCCCGCGCCATGTTCTCGATGAGCGCGACCTCGAGCGCCTGGGCGTCCTCGCGCGGGCGGATGAGCGCCGGCACCATGTCCAGCCCGGCGAGCTGTGCGGCGCGCCACCGACGCTCACCAGCGACGAGCTCGTAGCGGCCACCCGGGACCGGGCGGACGAGCACGGGCTGCAGGACGCCGCGCTCGCGCACGGAGTCGGCCAGGCCCTGGAGCGGCTCCTCGTCGAAGCGGCGGCGCGGCTGGCGGGGGTTGGGCTGGATCAGGTCGACCGGGAGCTGACGGAGCTCGTCGGCGCCGCCCTCCTCGCCGGACGCCGGGGTCGTGACGGAGAGGATCGCCGAGAGGCCGCGGCCCATGCCGCGCGACGTCGCCTTGCTGCGGGTACGGATGTCACGCGCGAGCGTCTCGCGGACCGGCTCTTCAGGCACGGGCGGCAACCTCCTTGGCCAGCTCGAAGTAGGCATCGGCGCCAGGACAGTGCGGATCGTGGTGGATGACCGGCCGTCCATAGCTCGGCGCCTCACCGATCCGCACATTGCGCGGGATGACCGTATCGAAGACCAGCGATGGGAAGTGGTCGCGAACCTCCCGCTCGACGTCGCGCGCCAGCCGCGTGCGACCGTCGTGCATCGTCAGGAGCATGCCGGCGACGGTCAGGCGCGGGTTGAGCTCGCGCTGGACGAGCGCCAGCGTGTCGAGGAGCCCGGCGAGGCCTTCTAGCGCGAAGTACTCGGTCTGGACGGGGACGATGACGCGATCGGCGGCGACCAGCGCGTTGACGGTCAACGGTCCGAGCGAAGGCGGGCAGTCCAGGAGGATGAACGTGAAGCGGTCGCGGATCGGCTGGAGCGCGTCGCGCAAGCGCGACTCGGAGCCGGAGATGCGCGGCAACTCCATGTTGGCGCCGGCCAGGTCGGGGCTGGCCGGCAGGACGCTGAGCCCTTCGACCGCGGCGGGCTGGAGCGCCTCCTCGGCCGTCGCCTCGCCGGAGAGGACGTCGTAGATCGACGGCGTCAGGTCCTTGGCCAAGCCGAGCCCGACGGTCGCGTTCGCCTGTGGGTCGATGTCGACCAGCAGCGTCGGGTAGCCGGCCTCCGCGATGCAGGCCGCCACGTTGACCGCGGTCGTCGTCTTCCCCACGCCGCCCTTCTGGTTGGCGATCGCGTAGATGGTTGCCATCGCGGAGGCACGGTACTGGTCGAATCGGTCGCTCACACCACGCGATCGCAACGATTCGTTCGCGAACAAACGTTCGGGATCAGCGTGAGAGTGGGCGTTTGCGGGCCATTCCTGCGCGCCGTGGGAAGCGCGGCGGCGTGGGACGGATCTTGCAGTACAGGTGGAGCGTCCGGTGCTCGGCTCCTGGCCGGGCCGGGAGCTCGACGACCTGGCGTGGCTCGAGCCCGACGATCGCGGCGGCCTCCTCCCCCGTCGCCTCCTCCCCGGCGTCGCGCCGACCCTTCCACGCGACCAGGGTCCCGCCGATCCGCAGGAGCGGTGCGGCGTACTCGACGAGCACCGCCAGCGGGGCGACCGCCCGCACGGTGACGACGTCCAGCTCGCGCGCCGGCCATTCCTCGACGCGGGCACAGGCGACGTGGGCGTTCGGTGTCCCGGCTGCGGCGATCGCCCGTTCGAGGAAGGTGCACTTGCGGCCGAGGCTCTCGACGAGGTCGACGCGGGCAGCGGGCAGCGCGACGGCGAGCGGCAGGCCTGGGAAGCCAGCGCCCGAGCCGAGATCCGCGATGGTCGCGGCCACGTGAACCTCCGGCACGAGCAGCCCGTCCAACGAGTCGGCGACGTGCGCATCGACCGCCGCCGCCGGCTCGCGGACCGTGGTGGGGGCGGTCGGATCGTCCCGCAGGAGCTCCAGGAGGCGCGCCAGGCGCGGTGCCGCCTCGCCCGGCAGCCCGCGGGCCCGCACGAGGACCTCGAGGGCCGGCCTCCAGTCATCGCTGCTCATCCGGGCCATCCTTGCGGGTCTGGAGGCTGCACGCCGCGCGGGTCCTCATGCGCTCGCCTGTTTCACGTGTTCCTTGACGGTGAAACACGCTGGTGGGTGGTTCGCCGCGGCTCCGCCCTCGCCCGACCCCTGGCTTGGCTGCTGCATCGGGCTCGCGGCTTCGTCGTCACCGCCCACCGGCGGACGCCCACTCCGCCGCGACAGCATGCGCCATCCGCGCATCCTCGTCGCCGCCCATGAGAGCCGCGCGTGGGCCACCCGCCGCGGCGCCAGGCGCCGCGTGGTCGCTCGACGCCGGGCCACCCGCCGCGGCATCGCCCGACACGCACCCGGGCGCCGCGGAGCCGGGCGCGGCATCGCCCGACGCGGACCCACCCGCCGCGCCGCCCGCCGCGGCATCGCCCGACGCGGACCCACCCGCCGCGCCGCCCGCCGCGGCATCGCCCGACGCGGAGTCGCCCGCCGCGCCGCCGGGCGCGACCCACCGACCCGGGCCCGCCGTCAGCCCAGCCGAGCCATCCGATCGCGCTCGCGCGCGATCACATCGGCGTACCGCTCGCACATCGCGCGCAGGCGCTCGGCCGCATACGCATCGACCTCAGGGCCGAGCCGCGCCTCGAGCACGGGCAGGACGTCCTGCACGAGCGCTCGCCCACGCGCCATCCACTGGTAGTAGGAGCGACCTCCGTGGTGGTACGGCCCGTACAGCTTCGTCCGGGGAAACCGCTCCATGAGCCACGCGAACAACGCCTCGTGGCGCGTGTGCATCCGCAACGTCACCTGCGGCTGACGGCCATCGCCCCCGAAGTGGCCCTCGCCCACGAGGATCCCGATGAACAGCCCTTCGTCGAACGCGCTCAGCTCAGTCATCGCCCTGGAGTGTTTCACCGTCGGAAGACACGTGAAACATCCGCGGTCACAAGCCCCGCAAGACCGACCACGCCGACGCGCCGGTTGCGGCCCGGGGGTGCGATGTCGGTGCGGGCGTATGCGGCGACCGGTGACGCAGCTGTGGCCAGATTCCACGCTGCGCGCGCTGCGGCCCGACGCCGCCGTACATGCGCGCCTCGACCTGAAAGATGCGCCGCGCACGCACACCAGCCTGCCCCGAGAGATGCGCCGCCATACAGACACGCGCCCGAGAGACGCAACATGGACGCACACACGCGTCGCGGCCTGAGACATGCGACGCGGGCGCACACGCGCCGCGACCCAAAAGACGCGACACGGCCCCAGAGACACGCCGAAGCCTGAGAGATACGACGCGGGCGCACACACGCGACGCGGCGGTACAGATCGCGGCGACGAAGGGGACCGCCATCGCGGTCGCGTTGAGGGCGCCACCGGTGTCACGGGGGAGACACACCCAGACGGCCACACGCCCGCAGCCGCAGAGACGCGCCGCGACGGAACGTCACAGTCGCGATCAGGGCGGGGTGACACGCCCCGGTCGAAACCACGCGGCGCCGCTCGCGGCGCCGCGCGCCTCGTCTCGCCTACGCGTCGCGACCCGTCGCCGGCGCGACGACGAGGTGGCGATCGGGCTCGGCGCCTTCGCTGTACGTCTCGACGTCACCCCGCTCGCGCAGGTGCTCGTGCACCAGCTTGCGCTCGCTGGCGACCATCGCGTCGAGCGCCACAGGCCGGCCGTAGCGCAGCGCCTCGTCCGCGGCATCGTCGGCCTGCCGGCGCAGCGCGACCGCGCGACGCTCGCGGTAGCCGGCTGCGTCGACTACCACACGCAGCTCGCTCGGGCGGCCCTGGAACACGATCCGCTGGGCGAGATGCTGGACCGCGTCGATCGTCTGGCCGTGACGTCCGATGAACAGGCCTAGATCCTCGCCCACCAGCGTGCCGGTGATCGTCCCGTCCTCCTGACGCACGACGACCTCGGCGTCGAGCGCCAGCGATTCGACGATGAGCTCCAGCAGGTCGCGGACGGCGTCCTGCGCCTCGACAGGCGTCGTCATCGGCGGCGCCCCGATCGCTTCTTCTTCTTGCGCGGCGGCGGGGGCGGGGGACTGGATGCCCTCGCGCCGCCACCCTCTTGCGTGGGCGCCTTCGCCTTCGCGCCGCCGGCCGACGTCCCCTTGGCGGCCTTCTGCTCGGCCGCCGACTCGGACGCCTGCTGCGCCCGTGCCGCGAGCGCGCCGAACAGCCCGCCGCCCTTGCGTCCGCCGGCGCCGTTGCCGTCGCCGGACGCCGCGTCGGTCGGCGATCTTCCTCCGCCCGCTGAGGCTGCGGCCACCGCTGCCGCCTGCGCCTCGAACTGGTGATCCCACTTGCGGCCGAGCGTCTCGCGGATCGTGAACTGCTGGAGCAGCGTCCAGATGTTCGTCGTGATCCAGTAGACCAGCAGGCCGGCCGGGAAGCCGATCACGAACGGCACGAACACGAACGGCAGCGCGAGCATGATCAGCCGCTGGTTGCGGTCGGCGGTCGGCATCGACATCACGAGGCTCGACACGAGCTGCGAGCCGACGTACAGGACGATCAGGATGATCAGCGTGGTGCCGGTCGCCTTGTCGGTGATGTCCGGGATCCCGAGGAACTGCGCGTCCGGGATGCTGCCGCAGGGCACCGGATCGGGCACCGTCGGCGGGTTGATCTGCGGGCAGATGTCGTACCGCAGGTCCTTGCGCAGCATGTAGAACAGCGAGATGAAGACCGGCAGCTGAAACAGCAGCGGCAGACAAGCCCCGAACGGGTTCACCTTGTGCTGCTGGTAGAACTTCATCATCTCCTGGTTCAACCGCTCGCGGTTGTCCTTGTACTTCTCCTGCAGCTTCTTGATCTCCGGGGAGAGCCGCTGCAGGGCGCGCATGGACTTGAACTGGCGGATGGCCAGCGGGAGCATCGCGGCGCGCACGACCACGGTCATCGCGACGATCGACCAGCCCCAGGAGAACCCCACCTGATCGTGGAAGAACTTGAGGATCTCCTCGAAGAAGTCGATGAGCGGCTGGAGGATGTTGGCGAAGATGGGCATGTCTCAGGACTCGTGTCGCGGGCGACCGTTCACGGCGAAGAGCCGCTGCGCCTCCACGGGGTCGTAGCCCCCGTGGCTCCAGGGATTGCAGCGCAGCAGCCGCCATCCCGCGAGCACGAGGCCCCGCAGTATGCCGAACTCGCGCACTGCCTGGACGGCATAGGCCGAGCAGGTCGGGTGGTACTTGCACCGCCGCGGGAGCCCCGGCGAGATGAACCGCTGGTAGAAGACGATCGGGGCGACCGCCACCCGGCGCGCGACGTCGCTCATGCGCCGGCTCCTGCCGCGGCCTTCTCCAGCAGCTCGCGCAGCGCGGCCTGGACGCCGGCCAGGCCCTCGCGCTCAGCGAGCTCGCGCGCGTCCGGGCGCGCGACGACGACGAAGTCATGTCCCGCGGGGAGGCCGTCGCCGGACGCGCCCACCGCCTCGCGCAGCAGGCGCTTCACGCGATTGCGCTCCACCGCGCCGCCCACCTTCCGCGAGACGGACACGCCCAAGCGCGCCTCGCCCTCCCCCGAGCGGGGAAAGGCGTAGAGCACGAGGTATCGGTTGCCGTGAGAGCGCCCCTGGCGGTACACCCGCTCGAAATCGGCGCTCCGGGTCAGGCGGCCACGCTTGGCACGCCCCGACACGGTCAGACGGTGAGGCGCTTGCGTCCCTTGGCGCGACGGCGCTTCAGGACGAGCCGCCCGGCACGCGTCTGCATGCGGGCACGGAAGCCGTGCGTGCGGGCGCGCTTGCGCTTCTTGGGCTGGTAGGTGCGCTTCATGGGACGGGACACTCTACCGCCTCCGCCGTCCACAGCGCCGTCCACATCCCGTCCACACGTTGCACAGCGCTCGGACGGAGCTTTTCCACGGCATTTGCGGCCTACGCGATCGGGCCTGCGCCGACCCCGCCACGCGTGCTTGATAGGTTCGCTGGGCCGGGGTCCCCGGACCCCCAATGCGACCCGTTTCGCCGGTCACGCTCGGAGGAGCAGGACCACCCCTGTCTGTGATCTCATCGCTCGAACACGCCTGGACCGAGATGTGCGCGCACCTGCGCCGCGCGGTGCCCGCCTCCACGTTCTCGCTCTGGCTCGAGCCGCTGCAGCCCCTCGACCTCACCGACCAGCTCCTCGTCCTCGCCGCGCCCGACGAGCGCCGCCGCAGCTGGGCCGCCGGCCGCTTCGGTCGCGTCCTGCACGAGAGCGCCGCGGCCGCCATCGGCCCGGACGTGCGCGTCGACGTCGTCCTCGCCGCCCCCGGTGGACGCGGCGCCCCCGGCACCGGCGGTCGACCGCGCGGCGCCCGCGCGACGCAGCGCCGCGACGGCGCCGGCCGCGGTGGCAGCGCGGCCCCCGACGCACCACCCGAGGGGCCGCCCGACGCCCCCGAGCCGAGCTTCCAGCCCAAGCTCACCTTCGAGCAGTTCGTCATCGGCGACGCCAACCGCCTCGCCCACGCAGCCGCCCTGGCCGTCGCGGAGATGCCCGGCCAGGCCTACAACCCGCTCTTCATCTACGGGCCGCCCGGCAACGGCAAGACCCACCTCCTGCACGCGATCGGCAACTACGTCCTCGCCTACGGCGGCGGCCTCACCGTCCGCTACGCCACCGCCGAGGCCTTCACGAACGCGTTCGTCACCGCGCTGCACCGCGGCTCGGTCGACGCCTTCAAGGCACGCTTCCGCCACGTCGACGTCCTCCTCGTCGACGACGTCCAGTTCCTGGCGTCGAAGGCCAAGACCGAGGAGGAGTTCTTCCACACCTTCAACGCCCTCTACGACGCGGGCAGCCAGCTCGTCCTCACCTCCGACCGCACGCCCCGGGACCTGGAGGCGCTCGAGGACCGGCTGCGCGAGCGCTTCGAGGCCGGCCTGCTCACCGACATCCAGGCCCCCGACCACGCGACGCGCCTGACGATCCTGCGCAAGCGCGCCCAGCACGACCAGATCCCGCTGGCCGACGAGGCGGCGCTCGACGTCATCGCCGAGCGCATCACCGACAACATCCGCGTGCTCGAGGGCGCCCTCATCCGCGTCGTCGCGTTCGCCTCGCTCACCGGCCGTCCGCTCGACGCCGATCTCGCCCACGAGGTCCTCGACGGCCTCTACCGCCAGCAGCGCGCGGTGCGCCGCTCGATCGAGGACGTCCAGCGCGCGACCTGCGCCGCCTTCGACGTCTCCTACGACGAGCTGCTGTCGACCGCGCGCGCCCAGCGCCTCACCTGGCCGCGCCAGGTCGCGATGTACCTCGCGCGCGAGCTCACCGACCAGACGTTGCCCGCGATCGGGCGCGCGTTCGGCGGCCGCGACCACACCACCGTCCTGCATGCCTGCAAGCGCACGGCCGAGCGGATGGCGCAGGATCCCGACGCGAACCGCATCGTTCGGGACCTGACGGAACAGCTGCGCAGCCGCTCGTGACGACCGGCGCCCGTGCGATGCTCCACGGTCCGCTCACATCTCGTCCACCGCTTGCGCACAGCCAAACTGCCCTTGGCCATCGCAATCTCGGGACCGCCATCCACAGATCCACCGGCCCTATGACTTCGAACTCGATCGAGAGGCATTCATCGTGAAGATCACCTGCTCGAGCGCCGAGCTCCTGGCCCAGCTGCAGACGGTCTCTCGCGTCGCCTCGACCCGCAGCGCCGTCCAGGCCCTCTCCGGCGTGCAGATCTCCGCGGAGGACGCCGTCGAGCTGCGGGCGACCGACATGGAGGTCGGGCTGCGCGTCCGCCTCGACGCCGAGGTCGTGCGGCCCGGCTCGGCGGTGCTGCCTGCGCGGCTGACCCTCGACGTGGTGCGCGCGCTGCCGGCACCGGAGGTCTCGCTCGAGCTGCGTCCGGCCGACCAGGACGTCGAGATCAAGTCGGGCTCGGCGACCTTCCACATCCGCACGCTGCGCTCCGAGGACTTCCCGCCGCTGCCCGAACCGGGGGGCGACGCCGTCGTCGAGGTCCCGGCGGCGCCCTTCGTGGAGACGGTGTCGCGGGTCGCCCGCTCGGCGTCGCGCGACGAGACGCGCCCGATCCTCACCGGCATCCTCGTCTCGGCCTCGGGCCGGGAGCTGCGGATGGTCGCCACCGACTCCTACCGACTCTCGGTGAAGGAGACGCCGCTGGAGCACGAGCTCAACGGCTCGTTCGAGGCCAACGTGCCGGCCCGCGCGCTGCAGGAGCTCGTCCGGATCGTGCAGTCCCATGCCGGCGAGGCCGACGCGACGCTGACGATCGGCATGCGGGCCAACCAGATCGTCTTCCAGGTCGGCGGGGCGATCCTCTCGTCGCGGCTCATCGACGGTCAGTTCCCGAACTATCGCCAGCTGCTGCCCGACAGCTACGAGCACGAGCTGCGTCTGGCCGGCGACGAGCTGACCGACGTCGTGCGGCGCATCAGCGTCCTGGCGCAGAAGAACGCACCGCTGCGCCTGGCGTTCCGCGAGGGCGAGGTGACGGTGTCGGCGCAGACGCCGGACGTCGGCGAGGCGAGCGAGACCGTGCCCGTGGCGTTCAGCGGCGAGGCCTTCGAGATCGGGTTCAACCCCGAGTTCCTGCGCGACGGCCTGGAGTCGGTGGAGAGCGGGGACCTCGTCCTGAAGCTCATCAGCCCGCTGCGCCCGGGTCTCATCGAGTCGGCCGATGGCAGCGGCTTCCTCTACCTGATCATGCCGATCCGATTGAACGTGTGAGGCCCTGCGGGTCCCGGAGCGGCGCTTCATCGTGAGGCCCTGCGGGTCATCACACCCAAACGCCCCGACCCGGAGCGGCGCTTCATCGTGATCGTCACCCGCCTGCGCCTGCGCGACTTCCGGTCGTACGCCGCGGCCGAGCTGGCGCTGGGCGAGCGCGTGACCGTGCTGCACGGACGCAACGGGGCGGGCAAGACGAACCTGCTGGAGGCGCTGTACTTCGGCTGCACCGGACGCTCGTGCCGGACGAGCAACGAGCGCGAGGTGATCCGCTTCGGCGCCGGCGCGACGCGCGTGGAGGTCGACGCGGTCGGCGAGGACGGGATGCGGCACTCGCTGAGCGTCGGCTTCCAGCCCGGCGAAGCGAAGCGGCTGAAGGCCGACGGGGCGCCGGTCGAGCGGCTGGTGGACGTCACCGCGCGGCCGCTCGTGTCGGTCTTCCTCCCCGACCGGCTCGAGTTGATCAAGGGTGCGCCGGCGCTGCGCCGGGCCCACATGGACCAGCTCGTCGCCGCGCTGTGGCCGGGCCGGGCGCAGACCCGCCGCGCGTACGCCGCCGCGCTGGCGCAGCGCAACGCGCTGCTGGGACGGATTCGCGGTGGCCGGGCATCGCGCTCGTCGCTGGCCGCTTGGGACGCGGAGGTCGCGCGCCACGGGATCGCGCTGCGCGACGACCGCGCGGCCGCCGTCGCGCTGCTCGAGGAGCCGTTCGCGACGCTCGTCGCCGAGCTCGGGCTCGCGGGGGAGGCCGCGCTGCGCTTCCGCCCGCGCTCGCGGGCCGCGTCGGCGCAGGAGCTCGCGGCGGAGCTGGCCGAGCGCACGGACGGCGATCTCGACCGCGGCTTCACCGGCCACGGGCCGCACCGCGACGACCTCGTCCTCGAGCGCGACGGGCGCGACCTGCGGTCCTACGGGTCGCAGGGGGAGCAGCGCCTGGGTCTGCTCGGGCTGCTGCTCGCCGAGCGCGAGGCGCTCGCGCACGCCCGTGGCGCGGTGCCGCTGCTGCTGCTCGACGACGTGATGAGCGAGCTCGATCCCGATCGCCGCGAACGGCTGGCCGAGCGGATCGCGCGGCACGGCCAGGCGGTGGTGACGACGACCGACCTCGCGCATGTGCCCGGCGCCGAGGACCGAGCGGTCACGCGCGTCGCGGTGGCCGACGGCGCGCTGGCGTACGAGGTGGCCGCGTGACCGCCGCGCATGGTGCGATGGCATGAGGCGCCGCGCGCCGCGGCCGCTGAGCCTCGCGATCGAGTCCCTGGCGCGCGAGGTCGCTCCGGCCACGCCGATCGCGCGGATCCAGCAGGCGTGGGCGCCGGCCGTCGGCGAGCTGGTGGCCGCGAACGCCACGCCGCTGCGCGAGCGCGGGGGCGTGCTGACGGTCTACTGCCCGCAGTCGGTCTGGGCCCAGGAGATGGCGCTCATGGCGGCCGAGATCGCAGCCAAGGTCAACGCCGCCCTCGGCGACGACCTGATCCGCGAGATCCGCACCACCGCAACCCCGCGCTGACCGGCCTCGATCGTGGCTCTTTGCAGGCAAAAACCCCAGCCTCGGCAGGTCGTTCCGGGGACCCTCCCTGCTACACTGGTGTCAACTTCTTCTCTCGCCCCGGGCCGCCGCCGGCTGCTGCGCGACCGGGGCGTTCGCACGTAACGGAGGATCTTTGGCCGCCGACGACCCCAAGCCCGCGCAGAGCTACGACGCCTCGGACATCACCGTCCTCGAGGGCCTCGAGGCGGTGCGCAAGCGGCCGGGCATGTACATCGGCTCGACCGGCGTGCGCGGCCTGCACCACCTCGTCTACGAGGTCGTCGACAACTCCGTGGACGAGGCGCTGGCCAAGCACGCGACGAAGGTCGACGTCACGATCCACCCGGACAACTCGATCACCGAGGTCGACAACGGGCGTGGCATCCCGGTGGCGGTGATGGAGAAGGAGGGCAAGTCGGCGCTGGAGGTCGTGCTGACCGTCCTGCACGCCGGCGGCAAGTTCGGCGATGGCGGTGGCTACAAGGTCTCCGGCGGCCTGCACGGCGTCGGCGTCTCCGTCGTCAACGCGTTGTCGGAGTCGCTGACCGCGACGGTCAAGCGCGACGGCTTCACCTGGACGCAGTCCTACTCGCGCGGCACCCCGCAGGGGCCGATCGTGAAGGGCGAGCCCACGACGGAGACGGGCACGACGATCACGTTCCTGCCCGACGCGGAGATCTTCGAGACCACCGAGTACGACTTCGCGACGCTCGAGCAGCGGCTGCGCGAGACGGCGTTCCTCACCGCGGGGCTGCACATCTCGCTGACCGACGAGCGCGGCGAGTCCAAGAAGCGGGTCGAGTTCCAGTACGACGGCGGCATCAGCGACTTCGTCGCCTTCATGAACGAGTCCAAGGAGCCGATCACCAAGGACGTCATCTACTTCTCGGCCGCCTCGGACGAGGGCGAGGTCGAGGTCGCGATGCAGTGGAACACGACCTACCAGGAGTCGATCCACAGCTTCGCCAACAACATCAACACCCACGAGGGCGGCTCGCACATGTCGGGCTTCCGCTCGGCGCTGACGCGCACGCTCAACGCGTGGGCCCGCAAGCAGAGCAACCTCCTGCGCGAGAAGGACGACAACCTCAGTGGCGAGGACGTCCGCGAGGGGCTCACCGCGGTCATCTCCGTCAAGCTCTCCGAGCCGCAGTTCGAGGGCCAGACGAAGACCAAGCTCGGCAACCCGGGCATGGAGGGCCTCGTCCAGTCGGTCGTCAACGAGAAGCTCGGCGAGTACCTCGAGGAGCACCCCAAGGAAGGCCGCGCGATCGTCATGAAGGCGATCCAGGCCGCCCAGGCCCGTGCCGCCGCCCGCAAGGCGCGCGACCTGACCCGCCGCAAGTCGGTGCTCGACGGCGTCGGCCTGCCGGGCAAGCTGGCCGACTGCTCGGTGCGCGACCCGTCGCTGGCCGAGCTGTTCATCGTCGAGGGCGACTCCGCCGGCGGCTCGGCCAAGCAGGGGCGCGACCGCAACACGCAGGCCGTCCTGCCGCTACGCGGCAAGATCCTCAACGTCGAGAAGAGCCGCATCGACAAGGTCCTCAAGAACGAGGAGATCCAGGCGCTGATCCGCGCCATCGGCACCGGCGTGCGCGACGAGTTCAACATCGAGTCGGCGCGCTACCACAAGATCATCCTCATGACGGACGCCGACGTCGACGGCGCCCACATCCGCACGCTCGCGCTGACGCTGCTGTTCCGCGAGATGCCCGAGCTGATCGAAGCCGGCTACGTGTACATCGCCAAGCCGCCGCTCTACAAGATCAAGCAGGGCAACCAGGAGCGCTACATCGAGAAGGAGTCCGAGCTGGAGGAGGTCCTGCTCTCGGACAAGCTCGAAAGGATCGAGGTCGTCGACCGCGCGCGCAACGTCCTGAAGCTGACCGAGACGCGCTGGCAGCGCTTCACCCGGCTGCTGAAGCAGTACGAGGGCTGGTCGTCGGCGCTGCGCGCGGAGTTCGGCCACGACCTCGTGGGGTTCCTGGAGGAGTCGTCGCTGCTCGACGAGGGCGCGATGACGGCCGACGCGGCGCTGGAGGTCCTGTCCCGCGAGGGCGTCGAGGGTGAGCCGTTCGAGATGACGATCGTCGCGCGCGAGCCGGGCGTGTCCGTCACCGTCCGGGCCGTCGAGACGAAGACCGGCCTCGCCCGGACGCACACGCTGCCGCGCTCGCTGTTCGACGCCAACGAGTACCGGCAGTTCGTACGCGTCCATACCCAGCTGCGGGAGCTCGCCGGCACCGCGCCGTTCACGGTGACGCTCGGCGAGGACACCGACGAGGCGCTGTCGTTCGACGCCCTGCGCCGCGCGGTGCTGGCGCTCTGCTCCAAGCGGGTCCAGCTCTCGCGCTTCAAGGGGCTGGGCGAGATGAACGCCGAGCAGCTGCGCGAGACGACGATGGACCCGCAGAGCCGCACCCTCGCCCAGGTCACGATGGAGGACGCCACGGTCGCCGACCAGCTGTTCTCGATGCTCATGGGCGACGTCGTCGAGCCGCGGCGCGCGTTCATCGAGGAGAACGCCCGGCAGGTCGTCAACCTCGATGTCTGACCTCGAGATCCGCAAGGAGGTGAAGCATGGGGACTGACGTCATCAGCGGCGGCAACATCGAGCCGCGCGCGCTCGAGGACGAGATGCGCACCGCGTATCTCGACTACGCCATGTCGGTCATCGTCGGACGCGCGCTGCCCGACGTCCGCGACGGCCTGAAGCCCGTGCACCGCCGCGTGCTGTACGCCATGCAGCAGGGCGGCCTGCAGCCCAACCGGCCCTACTCGAAGTGCGCCCGCGTCGTCGGCGCCGTCATGGGCGACTTCCACCCGCACGGCGACTCCGCCATCTACGACACGCTCGTGCGCATGGCGCAGGACTTCTCCCTGCGCTACCCGCTCGTCGACGGTCAGGGCAACTTCGGCTCGATCGACGACGACCCCGCCGCGGCCATGCGCTACACCGAGGCCCGCCTCGCGCGCATGGCCACGGAGATGCTGCGCGACATCGACGAGGACACCGTCAACTTCGTCGACAACTACGACGGCAAGACGCAGGAGCCCACGGTCCTGCCGTCGCGCTTCCCGAACCTCCTCGTCAACGGCTCGTCGGGCATCGCCGTCGGGATGGCCACGAACATCCCGCCGCACAACCTCGTCGAGGTGATCGACGCGGTCAAGGCCTTCATCGACGACCGCGACATCGGCGTCGAGGGGCTCATGCAGCACATCAAGGGCCCCGACTTCCCGACCGGCGGCATCATCCTCGGCCGCCAGGGCATCCGCGACGCCTACGAGACCGGCCGTGGCCGGGTCCGCGTGCGCGCGAAGGCCCACGTCGAGGACATCGGCCGCGGCAAGGAGGCGATCATCGTCACCGAGCTGCCCTTCATGGTGAAGAAGGGCGGCCCCAACGGCCTGATGGTCAAGATCAAGGAGCTGGTCGAGGACAAGAAGATCCCGGAGATCTCCGACATCCAGGACTACTCGGATGGTCGGACCGGGATGCGCCTGGTGATCGAGCTCAAGCGCGACGCGATCCCCAAGGTCGTCCTCAACAAGCTCTACAAGCACACGCCGATGCAGTCGACGTTCGGCGTCAACACCGTGGCGCTCGTCGACGGCGTGCCGCGCACGCTCTCGCTGCCGGCGGTGATCCGCAACTACGTCGACCATCAGCGCGAGGTCATCGTCCGGCGCACGAAGTACCGCCTGCGCCAGGCCGAGGCTCGGGCCCACGTCCTCGAAGGCCTGCTGATCGCGATCGGCAACATCGACGAGGTCATCGCGCTGATCCGCGCCTCGCGCGACACCGATGCCGCGCGCACCGGCCTCATGGAGCGCTTCGAGCTGACGCGCATCCAGGCCCAGGCGATCGTCGACCTGCGTCTCGGTCGCCTGACCGCGCTGGAGGCCGACAAGATCAAGGCCGAGTACGACGACCTCGTCGAGCAGATCGCGGAGTTCCGCTCGATCCTCGGCTCCGAGGAGCGCGTCTACTCGATCATCAAGGAGGAGCTCACCGAGATCGCGGACGTGTTCGGCGACGAGCGCCGCACGCAGATCACGCACTCCGAGGACGAGCTCGACATCGAGGACCTGATCGCCGACCAGCAGATGGTCATCACGATCACGAAGTCCGGCTACATCAAGTCACTGCCGTTGATGACCTACCGCCAGCAGCAGCGCGGCGGCCGGGGTGTCACCGGGATGGACATGAAGGACGGCGACTACATCGAGCACCTCTTCGTGTGCTCGTCGCACGACTACCTGCTGTTCTTCTCCAACCGCGGGAAGGTGTACCGGTCGAAGGTCTACGACCTGCCGGAGGCGTCGCGGACGGCGAAGGGCCGCGCGCTCGTCAACGTCCTGCCGCTGCGCGAGGGCGAGCGGATCCAATCCGTGCTGGCCACGCGCGACTACAACGAGGGCAAGTTCCTCGTGTTCGCCACCCGCCAGGGTGTCATCAAGCGCACGGAGTTCCAGCTCTACAACACGCCGATCAAGGCCGACGGCATCATCGCGATCAAGATCCGCGACGACGACGAGCTCGTCGCCGTGCGCGCGACGAGCGGCGACGAGGACATCCTCATGGTCTCGCGCAAGGGCCAGGCCGTCCGCTTCCACGAGGACGGCGCCCGTCCGATGGGCCGCGACACGTCCGGCGTGCGTGGCATGGACGTCTCCGGCCAGGACGACGCGGTGCTGGCGATGGACGTCGCCCGCGACGACCAGGAGCTGCTCGTCGTGACCGAGAACGGCTACGGCAAGCGGACCTCGATCAGCGAGTACCGCAAGACGAACCGCGGCGCCAAGGGCGTGGGCACGATCAAGCTCACCGAGGCCAAGGGCGCGCTCGCCGGCGCGCTCGTCGTCCGCGAGCACCAGGAGCTCGTGTTCATCTCCGTCAACGGCATGGTCCAGCGCACCGGCGTGCGCGGCATCAGCCGCTACGGCCGCCTCTCGCAGGGCGTGCGCCTGATGAACACGAAGGACGACGATCGGGTGTCGGCGGTGGCGCTGGTGGTCGAGTCGTCCGGGGACGCCGAGAACGCGGCGCCCGCGCTCGAGCAGCTCGAGGGCATGGGCAACGAGCTGCCCGAGCCCGCCGACGAGGCGACCGGGGGGACCGGCGGGCCGGAGTCCAACGGCAACCCGACGCCGGAGGTCTGACGCCGCCCGGGTCGTGGTCGTCCCGAGGCTTCGCTACTCTGCGATCACCAGAGAAAGGAGGTGGTCCGTATCTGTAGCGACAGTCTGATCGGGACCCTGGAGGTGACCGGCCGCTAGGTCGGAAGGCTGGACCCGCGTAGCGGAATCCAACCCGGGCCACCGTCGGACGGCATGCCGGATCTGGTCCCCCCGGCGCTCGCTTGCCGCGGGCAGCACTGCCGCCGATCCTTGTTCCAGTCTCGTTGTACGCGAAGGGCGCCTTGTCGGGGCGCCCTTCGTGCGTCCGGAGGAGCGCGCGTGGGCTACGCCGCTTCGGGCAGGTACTGGCGCCAGCCGGAGGGGATCGTCGGGCTGGCGACGTGGATGAAGATCGCCGGATGCGGCGTCCGCGGCGTCGTGCGCGGGATCATCCCGACCTGGGTGGGCAGCCGGTCGCCCTTGCGCCGGTTGCACGGCGCGCACGCGGCCACGATGTTCTCCCAGCTCGACCCGCCGCCCTTGGAGCGAGGGATCACGTGGTCGACCGTGAGGTTCGAGCGCGAGCCGCAGTACTGGCACGTCCACCCGTCCCGCGCGAACACGGCACGCCGGGTGATCTTGCGCTTGTGGGTGTCGCGCGGCACCTTCACGTAGCTCACGAGCCGGATCACCACGGGTCGTGCGAAGGTCACCGACTCCGCGTGCAGCTCCCACGTCGAGCGCTCGACGATCTCGGCCTTCTCCTTCAACAGGAGGACGACGGCACGCCGAACCGTGCAGACGTTGATCGGTTCGTAGGTCGCGTTCAAGACGAGCACCCGGCCAGCAGCTTGATGTCCACGCCGCTGGTGCTCGTCGGGCGGCGTGGACGCTGGATCGGTTGGCGCTAGGGCTCCTACCATGACGACCGCGGCGCAGTCTAGCGGTCGTTGCGGCGATTCCCCAGCGCCAGCGCGGCCCTGCGGGCTTACGCCGGGGCCGCGGCGGGGTACGTCCCGAGCGTCCGCAGCCCCTCGCAGTGGACCCGCAGCGCGTCGAGCGCCGCCGCCACGTCGGCGGAGCGCGCGTCCCCGTCGAGGTCCACGAAGAACATGTAGTGGCCGAGCGCGCTGCGCCGCGGTCGCGACTCGATTCGCGTGAGGTTCACGCCGCGGAAGGCCAGCTCGGAGAGGCAGCGCACGAGCCAGCCCGGCGTGCGGTCGCCGCCGCCCCAGAAGACGACCGAGGTCTTCCAGCGCTCCACCGCCCGGGTCGGCTCCACCGGCCCGCGCGCGAGCCACACGAAGCGCGTCTGGTTGCCCGGGTGGTCCTCGATGCCCTCGCGCAGGACCGCGCAGCCGTACAGCTCGGCCGACAGCCGCGGCCCGATCGCCGCCCAGTCCGCGTCCTCGCGCTCGGCCACCATCCGCACGGCCTCCGCCGTCGACCCCTCCGAGGCCTGCACGCGCGCCCCCGGCAGCTCCTCGCGCAGGAACCGCGTGCACTGACCGAGCGCCTGCGGGTGCGAGGCGACGACCGCGATGGCGTCGAGCGCGAGCGAGGCGTCGCGGGCGATGAGGCAGTGGGTGATCGCCCGCACGACCTCGTCGACGATGACGACGTCCGGCGCGTCGAGCGCGAGCGCGTCGAGCGTCACGTCGACCGATCCCTCGAGCGCGTTCTCGATCGGCACGACCGCGCGCTCGACGTCGCCCTCCTGGACGGCCATCACCGCCGCATGGATGGTCGCCAGCGGGACGGCTTGCACGCCGGCGGGGGCGCTGGCTCGCAGCGCCGCCTCGGTGAACGTGCCGGGAGGCCCGAAGTAGCCGACGCGCACGAGCCCTCAGACGCCGCGCGGCGCCTCCTGCACCTCGCCCGCGAGTGCGAGGCGCACGGCCTCCTCCTCCTCGGGCGAGAGCGTGATCTCGGCCTCGCCGTCGCGGACCTGCTTGACGTAGAGCCGCGCCTGGTCGCGGTGGTGGATCGACGACAGCACGACACCTGAGCGTGTTGCATCGAGCAAGGCGATCGACGCGGACTGCCGCCCCGACAGCTCGTTGTAGGCGTCGTAGCGCAGGACGCCGCGGTAGGCGACCGCGTGGTCGATGCGGTCCTCGGCGGTCCCGAGCCGGTGATCGAGGCGCGCGGCGGTCTCCTCGACGTACGTGCGCAGTGCCTCGAACGCCTGGCCGACCTCGGCGGCGTGGGTCACGAGGTCGCGCGTCCCCGCCGCGCCGAGCACGATCCGCTGGGCCGCTCGCACCCGCCGCAGCTGCACGAGCAGCGCGGCGGCGGCGCCGAGCGCGACGAGGCCGAGCACCACGGCGGCCAGGGCCACGATCCCGGTCGTGGTCGTGAGGTCGTCCACGGTCCCCAACGGTACCTGGCCGACCTGCCGCCTCGTCGTCCCTGGCCGCCCGCGATCAGCGCGTGAACAGCCCGGTGTAGCTCTGCGTGTTGTTGTCGGTCTTCTGCTCGCCGGGCACCTTGCCGACGGTGACCTGGATCGTCACCGGCGTGCCGATGGGCGGCGACTGCCCGAGCGGGATGTCGACCTCGGCGTTGGCGCCCTGCTTGGTCTGCGGGACGGTCTTGTTGACGACGATCGCCTTGCTGCCCTCGGCACCCACGCGCACGGTCACCTTCACGTCGCTCTCGTCGGACCCGCCCTGGTTCTGGAAGGTCACCCGGAACGTGGTGTCGCTGCCGGCCGGGATGCGGTTGACCGCCGGCTGGGGCTGCAGGGTCACGTCGCCGACCGCGACGGAGACGAGCCCATGGCCGTGCGGGCCCGGCGTCGTCGGCGTCTTCGTGCCGCTGGTCCCGGTCCCGCCGATCCGCGCCGCGACCGTGTCGGGGTCCAGCCAGCCCAGGTTGGGCAGGAACTTCGACGCCGCGATCGTCTGGCCGGTGATCGAGTTGTCGTCGAGCTGCTCCTTGATGAGCGGCGCCACGCGCTGCGAGTAGAGGACGTCGGAGGCCAGCAGCTTCTGCATCTGGCCGGCGATCTCGCCCGTCGCCTTCTCCGACGCGGCGTTCTCGGAGCCCAGCGCGGTGCGGATCTTGTCGGCGATCGCCCCGAGCGCCTCGGCGCGGAAGTTCAGCACGGTCAGGAGGTTGCGCTGGGCGCCGACCATGTCGTCGGGGACGTCGAGGTCGCCCGCGCGCGACGCCTGCTCCTCGGCCACGACGCGGTACTGGTTGATCTGGGTCTCCTGCGAGACCGGCGACTTGTCCGAGCCCGAGGTCAGCAGCTCGAAGAGCGGCTTGGAGACCTGCTCGTCGGACTCCTGGACGATCGTGGCGACGCTCGAGTTGTAGTCGCGCAGCGAGTCCTTGTGCGCCGAGTCGCGGCAGCTCTTGACCCCGAGGACGATGAGGATCAACAGCAGGGCGACGAAGGCGAGCGCGACGGCGCGGCGGATGAGCAGCTGCTGCTGGTCGCTGGGCCCACCGCGACGGGCTCCGCCGCCGGCGGAGCGGGCACCACCGCCGGCCCGGCGGGGTCGGGGTGCGCGAGCGGATCGGGTTGGCTGGTCGTCGTCGAAGAACGACACGCGGAAGCTCCTTGCGGGAAGGCGTGCACCCGGCAGTATGGCGGCTGGATGCCACGTGCACGTTTCCCTTCACGAGCGGGAAGTCCTTCCTCGCGGTCGAACGAGCAGTCGGTGCAGCACGCGGAGACCCTGCACGGCCCGGCCCCCGAGGCCGAGCTCCTGCTCGGTCGCTACCGGCTCGCGCGCAAGCTCGGCTCGGGGGGATTCGGGGTCGTGTGGCTGGCCCACGACGAGCGGCTGCAGCGCGACGTCGCGATCAAGCGGATCCCGCTGGACGACACGGATCCGGACCGGGCCGAGCGCGAGGCGCAGGCCGCCGCGCGGCTGAGCCATCCGGGCATCGTCGCCCTCTACGAGACCGGTGCCGACGACGATGCCTGCTACCTCGTCTCCGAGCTCGTGCGCGGCGCCACGCTCGGCGAGCTGCTGGAGCAGGGCGCGCTCTCGGACCGCGACGTCGTCGTGCTCGGGGCCGAGCTGTGCGACGCGTTGGCCCACGCCCACGGGCGCGGCGTCATCCATCGCGACGTCAAGCCCGGCAACGTCATGGTCTGCGAGCAGACGGCGGACGGGTCGCCGGCGGCGAAGATCTGCGACTTCGGCGTGGCGCGGATCGCCGGCGGCGAGGCGCTCACACGGACCGGCGACGTCGTCGGCACGCTGGCCTACATGGCGCCCGAGCAGGCCGAGGGGCGCAAGATCACCGCGGCGGTCGACGTCTACTCGCTGGGCCTGGTGCTCTACGAGGCGCTGAGCGGGACGAACCCGGTGCGGGGCGCCGGCCCGGCCGACACGGCCCGCCGCGTGGGGATGGAGCTGCCCGAGCTGCACCGGCTGCGCCGCGACCTCCCGCCGAAGCTGTGCGAGGCGATCGACGCCGCGGTCGCGGTGCATCCGCGCGACCGGCCGACCCCGGCGCGCCTGCGGGCGGCGCTGCTGGCCGCGCGCGAGGAGGTGACCGACGAGCCCGGCGTGGTCGAGGGCGGCGCGATCGACGCGCTCACGACGCGCTGGACCGCCGTCCAGCGGCGCTACCGCGACCCGGGGGAGACCGGCTGGCTGCGCGGCCTGCGCGACGGGCTCACGCGAGCCGGCGCCGCCGATTGGGACGAGGCCGACGACGTGCCGTTCGTCGAGCCGGACGCGTCGCCGCCGCTCCAGGACGCGCCGATCGCCGCGCCGCGGCGGCTGCTCGCGCGGGGCTTCGCGGCGCTGACCGCCGCGCCGCTGGTCGCGCTGGCGCTCGCGCAGCTCGGCCCGGAGGGCGACGTGCCGCCGGTCGGGCCGGGCGCCGGTGCGCTCGTGGCGGCGGCGCTGGTCGCCGTCCTCCCGCGTGCCGGCTGGCTGCTGTGCGCCTGGATGATCGAGGTCTGGCTGCTGGCCAGCGGGGCGAGCGGCACCGCGACCGTGCTGGCGCTCGCGCTGCTGCCGGTGCCGCTGCTGCTGCCCCGTGCCGGATCGCTGTGGTCGCTGTCGGGGGCCGCTCCGGCCCTGGGCGCGCTGGGCCTGGCCGGCGCGTTCCCGGCGATCGCCGGGCAGGCGGCCACCGTCGGGCGCCGTGCGGCGCTCGGCGCGCTCGGCTTCTTGTGGCTGTGCGTGGCCGAGACGCTCACGGCGACGAAGCTCCTCGCCGGCCCCGCGGGCGGCACGGCGCAGCCGCCCAGCTGGGAGGACTCGGCCGGGCGTGCGCTGAGCGACGCGGTGGCGCCGCTGCTGTCCTCCGGCCTGCTGCTGGTCGCGGTCCTGTGGGGGCTCGCCGCGGCGGTCCTGCCGTGGGTCGTGCGGGGGCGCAGCGCCGCGCTGGACCTGGCCGCGGCGCTCGGCTGGGCCACCGCGCTGGCCGTCGCCACCGAGGCGATGCTGGGCGCGCTGGCGCACGGCGGCGCGCATCCGCCGGCCTCCTCCTCACGGGGCTTGGCGCTCGGCGCAGCGGCCGCCGCCCTCGCCGCCGTCGGACTTCGCGCGGCGCGGCGCGCCGCGAGGCCGGCGAGTCCTCGCCTACCATGACAGCCCGCGCCGTCACGTCTCCAGGCGAGCGGGAACCACAGTCATGAGCGTGCTGCGCAGCCTCGAGAATCGCATCGCCGGACTGGTCGAAGGGACCTTCGGGCGGGTCTTCCGCTCCGAGGTCAGGCCGGTCGAGTTGGCGCGCAAGCTTGCCAAGGAGATGGACGACCACCGCACGGTCTCGCTGTCGCGGACCTACGTCCCCAACGAGTTCACGGTGTGGCTGTCGCCCGAGGATCGCGAGCGCTACGAGGGCGTCGAGCACGAGATCGCCGACGAGCTCTCGGCCTACCTGCTCGAGCACGCGCGGCGGGAGCGCCTGGCGCTCGTGTCGCGGCCCGTGATCGAGTTCCGCACCGACGAGCGGCTCGCGCTCGGCGAGTTCGGCATCCAGGCGCGGCTGGCGCGCACGCCCGACGAGGCGCCGGCGGGATCGCCGCCGCCGGCCGCAGCGCCGCCCGCGTCGCACGGCAACACGATGATCTACTCCGCTTCGGACCGCCATCGCGAGCAGCTGTCGGAGGTCCGGGCCAACCGCGCCGGCCGGGCGATCGTCGTCGTCGCGGGCAAGCGGCTGCTCGTCGGCGCGACCGGCGCCACGATCGGCCGCTCGCGCGACTGCGACATCGTGGTCGACGACGCCAACGTCTCGCGCCGCCACGCCGAGGTCCGGCCCGGGCCGCAGGGGTGGACCATCGCCGATCTCGGCAGCACGAACGGCGTGCTGGTCAACGGCCGTCCCGTCGGGCCGCAGCCCGAGCTGCTGCGCGACGGCGACCGCGTCGAGCTCGGCACGTACCAGGTGACCTTCGAGATCGACTGATGGTCGAGCCCGCCTCCGTCCTCCTGAAGTACGGCTTCCTCGTCGTGCTCTACCTGTTCCTCATCTGGGTGTCGCGCAACGCCCTGCGCGACCTGCGCGGCCGCGGCCCCGCCAGCGCGAGCGGGTGGGACCCGGGCGCCGGCGGCGCGGACGCGGCGGTCGACGCGACCGGCCTGCATGCGCTCGGGAGCGCCGACCCCGATCTCCAGCCCCAGCTCGTGGTCGAGCGCGGCCCCGGCCAGCAGGTCGGCATGGCCTACGACATCGGCGACGGCGCGGTGCTCGGGCGCGGCGACAGCGCGGAGATCCGCCTGCAGGACCCGTTCGCCTCCTCGCGCCACGCGCGGCTGGTCAAGCAGGGCTCGATCATCGTCCTGGAGGACCTCGGCTCCACGAACGGCACCTACCTCAACGAGGAGCTCCTGCAGGGTCCGCAGCCGCTGCACCCGGGCGACCGCGTCCGCATCGGCGACTCCGAGTTCACCTACGAGGACCGGTAGGGGATGCTGCGGGTCGCCGAGTACGCACGGGAGTCGGACGTCGGCCGTCAGCGCCGGGCCAACGAAGACGCCTACTACGCGCAGGCGCCGCTGTTCGTCGTCGCCGACGGGATGGGCGGCGCGCAGGCGGGCGAGGTCGCCTCGAGCACCGCGATCGACGTGTTCCGCGACGGGCTGCCCGACGGCGACGACAGCGTCGAGCGCCGGCTCGCCGGCCTGGTCCGCGTCGCCAACGAGCGCATCCACGACCTCTCGCGCAACGACGCCGAGCTTGCCGGGATGGGGACGACGCTGACCGCCGCCTACGTCGACCTCGACACGGTCGCCATCGCCCACGTCGGCGACTCGCGCGCCTACCGCTGGCGCGACGGCCAGCTCGAGCGGCTGACCGACGACCACTCGCTCGTCGAGGAGCTCATCCGCCAGGGCAAGCTCGAGCCCGAGGAGGCCGAGGAGCACCCGCAGCGATCGATCATCACCCGCGCGCTCGGGCCGGAGCCCGCCGTCGAGGTCGACATCCGCACCGCGCCCGCCCGCGACGGCGACGTCTTCCTGATCTGCTCGGACGGGCTGACCGGCATGATCGGCGAGCAGGGCGTCGCGGAGGTCCTCGGGCGCGGGGGGCCGCTGCGGGACGCCGTCCATGCGCTCGTGCAGGCGGCCAACGAGGCGGGCGGGCGCGACAACATCACCGTCGTGCTGTTCCGCGTCGAGGACGTCGCGGCGGCTCCGCAGGCCGTCGAGCAGCAGCACACGACGATCGAGCACGGCGCGGCGGGCGCCGGCGCGGCCCGCGCGGCCGTGGCCGAGGCCGAGGCCGAGGCGGCGCGCGTCGAGCCCCGTGCGGCGCGCCCCCGCGCGGCGGCGACGCGCAAGCCCAAGCGCAACTGGGGCCGGCGGATGACGGTCACGCTCGTGCTCGGCTGCGTGCTGGCGGCGATCGGGATCGGCGTCTACGCCGGGGTCAACTCGGTCTACTTCGTCGGTACCGACGACCAGGGCCGCGTCACGCTGTACCGCGGGCTGCCCTACGAGCTGCCGTTCGGGATCGACCTCTACCGGACCCAGTACCGCTCCGGCATCCCGGCGTCCTCGCTGGAGCCGCAGCGGCGCGACACGCTGCTCGACCACAAGCTGCGCTCGCAGGCGGACGCGGTCGACCTCGTGCGCCAGCTCGAGCTCGGGCAGCTGCAGGGGTCGTAGCGGCCCATGAGCGCTCGCAATCGCGAGCTGCTGGCCCTCGTGCCGGCCTCGCTGCTGCTCACCGGCGGGTTCGCCGCCGTCTTCATCCAACAGGGCGACGTCCTCACGAACGTCTCGCTGACCTACGGCGCGATCTTCCTCGGCCTCTGCCTCGCCGCGCACCTGGTGATCCGCTTCACGCTGCCCGACGCGGACCCGTACCTCTTCCCGCTGGCGGCCACGCTGGCCTGCTTCGGGCTCGTGATGATCTACCGGATCGACGACGTCCTCGCCCGCGAGCAGGCTCAGTGGTTCGTCGTCGGGCTCGTCCTGTTCGCCGCCACGATCGTGCTCATCCGCGACATCGCGGTGCTCGAGCGCTATCGCTACGTCATCGCGACGGGGGCGATCGTCCTGCTGGTCCTCCCGCGCCTGCCCGGGATCGGCGCTCAGGTCAACGGCGCCTACCTCGGCGTGAAGCTCGGGCCGATCAGCTTCCAGCCGGCCGAGTTCGCCAAGCTCGGGATCGTCATCTTCCTGGCCAGCTACCTGCGCGACACGCGGCAGCTGCTGGTCAGCGCCGGCCGGCGCATCGGGCCGATCGTGCTGCCGCCGCTGAAGCACGTCGGGCCGCTGCTCGTCGTATGGGGCGCCGCGATGGCGCTGCTGTTCCTGATCCGTGACATCGGCTCGTCGCTGATGTTCTTCGGCGCGTTCCTGGCGATCGTCTACGTGGCGACCAACCGCTTCTCGTTCGTGGCGATCGGGCTGGGCCTGTTCGCCGCCGGCGCGTGGCTGGTCGGCAACGCCGTCGGTCACATCCAGGACCGCGTCTCGGCGTGGCGCGACCCGTTCGACCCCGAGCTCTACAACGCGGTCGGCGGCAGCTACCAGCTCGCTCAGTCGCTGTTCGCCCAGGCCGACGGCGGGCTCCTCGGGCAGGGCTTCGGCCAATCGATCCTCGACCTGCCGGGCAGCGAGGCCAAGCTGCTGCCCGCGGCCCACACCGACCTCATCTACGCGGTGATCGTCAACGAGCTCGGGCTCGTCGGCGCGGTCGGCGTGCTCGTCGTCTACCTGCTGATCGTCGAGCGGGCGATCAAGACGTCGATCATCGCCCGCGACTCGTTCTCCAAGCTCCTGGCCGCCGGCCTGGGCGCCGTCTTCGCGCTGCAGGTCTTCGTGATCGTCGGCGGGGTGACGAAGGTCATCCCGCTGACCGGCGTGACGCTGCCGTTCATCTCCTACGGTGGCTCGTCGATCCTGGCCAACTTCGTCCTGCTCGCGCTGCTGCTGCTCGTCTCCGACAAGGCGCGGCGGGGGGTGGCGCGCGGATGAGCGCCCCCGCCCGCCGCCTGTTCATCTTCGTCTGCGCGCTGTTCGCGATCCTCGTCGGGGCGACGAGCTGGTGGACGGTCGGGCGGCCGGAGGCGCTGCGCGACAATCCCGAGAACAAGCGCGCGCTCCTGGAGGAGCAGCGCATCCGCCGCGGTACGATCCGCGCGGCCGACGGGACCGTCCTCGCGCGCTCGATCCGCGGACCGGGCGACACCTGGGTGCGGCGCTACTCGCAGGCCGACCTCGGCACATCGCACGCCGTCGGCTACTCGTACACGACGCTCGGGCGCGCCGGGCTGGAGCGCTCGCGCAACGACGCGCTCGTGGGTGAGCTGAGCGAGATCGAGTCCGTCGTCGACGACCTGCTCGGACGGCGGCAGGAGGGCGACGACGTCACGACCACGCTCGACCTCGACGCCCAGCGCGTCGCACTCGAGCAGCTCGGCGGGCGCAAGGGCTCGGTGGTCGCGCTGGAGCCGTCGACCGGGCGGGTGCGGGTGATGGCCAGCGTGCCGGGCTTCGACGCCAACGACGTCCGCGACCCGGCCGTCTACCGGCGGCTGAACAAGGCCAAGGACTCGCCGATGTTCAACCGCGCCACCCAGGCGTCCTATCCGCCCGGCTCCACGTTCAAGGTCGTCACCGCCGCGGCGGCGCTGGACTCGGGGGAGTACACGCCCGACTCGGTCCTCGACGGCAGCTCGCCGCGCAAGGTCTCCGGCGTCGACCTGGCCAACGACGGCGGGGAGAGCTTCGGCGACATCACGCTGACGACCGCGCTGACCCACTCGGTGAACACGGTCTTCGCCCAGATCGGCGAGGATCTGGGGCGGGCGACGATGGCGAAGTACATGAAGCGCTTCGGCTTCTACGCGAAGCCGCCTCTCGACTACCCCGCCGACCAGATGCTTGCCTCCGGCGAGTACGCCAACGGCCGGCTGCTGAACCCGCTCTCGCCGCGCATCGACGTGGGACGGATGGCGATCGGGCAGGACAAGCTCCAGGTCACGCCGTTGCAGATGGCCGAGGTCGCCGCGGTCGTCGCCAACAAGGGCGTGCGCGTCGCGCCGCGGCTGACCGAGAAGATCGTCGACCGCGACGGGCGGGTCGCCGAGCGGATCGAGCCCAAGGAGGTCTCCCGGGTCATCTCGGCCGAGACGGCGACCGAGCTGGGGCGGATGATGGAGAGCGTGGTGCGGGAGGGCACGGGAACGGCGGCGGCGCTGCAGGGCATCGACGTGGCAGGCAAGACCGGCACGGCGGAGAAGAACCCGTCGATCGATCTCGTGCAGCCCTGGTTCATCGCCTACGCCCCCGCCGACGACCCCAAGATCGCCATCGCCGTGACCGTGGAGGACTCGATCGGCGGCTTCGGCGGCACCGTCGCCGCGCCGATCGCCAAGGCGGTGCTCGAGGCGCTGCTCGGCCCGGAGGCGAGCGGCTGATGGTCCGCGACGTCCCCAAGGACACGGTCATCGACGGCCGCTACCGCGTGATCGAGCGCGTCGGCTCCGGAGGGATGGCCGACGTCTACTGCGCCGAGGACACCCAGCTGGGCCGCAGGGTGGCGCTGAAGCTGCTGCATCGCCGCTTCGCCGAGGACCGCGAGTTCGTCGAGCGCTTCCGTCGCGAGGCCTCCAGCGCCGCGGGGCTGCAGCACCCCAACGTCGTCGGCGTCTTCGACCGCGGCGAGTGGGACGGCACCTCGTACATCGCGATGGAGTACCTCGCGGGACGGACCCTGAAGCAGCTCATCGTCGAGGAGACGCCCCTGGACCCGGTGCGCGCGATCGACCTCACCGTCCAGATCCTCCGTGCGGCGCGCTTCGCCCACAAGCGCGGCGTGATCCATCGCGACCTCAAGCCGCACAACGTGATCGTCGACGGCGAGGACCGCGCGAAGGTCACCGACTTCGGGATCGCCCGCGCCGGCGCATCGGACATGACGCAGACCGGGTCGATCATGGGCACGGCCCAGTACCTCTCGCCCGAGCAGGCCCAGGGCCACGCGGTCACGCCGCAGTCGGACCTGTACTCGATCGGCATCTGCCTCTACGAGATGCTCACCGGGCGGCTGCCGTTCGACGGCGAGTCCGCGGTGACGATCGCGCTCAAGCAGGTCAGCGAGGCGCCGATCCCGCCCAGCGCGTTCAACGGAGCGGTGACGCCCGAGCTCGAGGGCGTCGTGCTCCACGCGCTCGAGAAGGACCCGGCGAACCGGTTCGCCGACGCCGACGCGTTCATCCTCGCGCTCGAGCGCGCCCGCGCCCACATCGTGCAGGACGATCCCGCCTCGATGACCGCGGCGTTCACGCCGATCGGCCCGCAGACCGAGGAGGAGGCCAGGGCGGCCGCGGGCGGCGGCGGCCGCCGGTGGTGGATCGTGGCGCTCGTCGTGCTGCTGCTGCTCGGCGGGGCGGCGGCCGCCTTCGCGCTCACCCGACCGGCCAAGCACGAGGTGCCCAACGTGACCGGCAAGCCGGTCCAGGCGGCGCTGGCGATCCTCCAGAACGCGGGCTTCGACCCGACCGTGCAGCGCACGACGTCCAACGTCGAGCAGGGCACGGTCCTGCGTCAGGACCCGCAGCCGGGGACCAAGGCGCGCGAGGGCGACGAGATCCAGCTGACGGTCTCCGACGGGCCGGGCACCAGGCCGGTGCCCAACGTCGTCGGGCAGCCGCGCGCGAAGGCGGTGAAGGCGCTCGAGGACGCCGGCTTCAGGACGACCGAGGAGCGGGAGACGAGCGACACGGTGAAGTCCGGGCGCGTGATCTCGACGACGCCGGACGCGGCGACCCCGGCCGAGGTCGGCTCGACGATCACCGTGGTGGTCTCGACCGGCAAGGAGAAGGTGGCCGTGCCCTCCGTCGTCGGCCAGACCCAGGACGACGCCCGCGCCGCCCTGACCGCCGCCGGGTTCGTTCCCCAGACGCAGGAACAGGAGACCACCGATGCCGACCCGGGCACGGTCCTCAGCCAGGATCCGGCCGCCGGGACGCAGCTGGCCAAGGGCTCGAAGGTCACGCTGACCGTCGCGGTCGAGCCGAAGACGGTGACGGTGCCCGACGTCACGGGTCAGCCGGTCGACGACGCCGTCAACACGCTCGCCGACGCCGGGCTCGTGCCCAACCAGGTCTCGGAGCGGGTCGAGTCGCCCGACGACGACGGCCTGGTGCTGAGCCAGAGCCCGCGCGGCGGGCAGACCGCCGATCGCGGCGCCCGCGTGACGGTGACGGTCGGCGAGTTCGCGCCCGACCTGAACCCGGAGCCGGGCAACGGGGGCGGGACGCCGACGACGCCGACGACGCCGGAGGTGCCGCCGACCACGACCCCGACGACGCCGACGCCGACGCCGACGCCATGAGGGTCGCGGTCCTCAGCGGCGGACGCTCCTCCGAGCACGACGTGTCGCTCTCGTCGGGCGCGGCGGTGCGCGCCGGGCTGGCCGACGGCGGCCACGAGGTGCTCGACGTGCGCATCGACCGCGACGGGACCTGGCGCGTGGACGGCGCCGAGGTCGACCTGCGGCCGGCGCGAGGCCTGCTCGGCGCGGACTGCGCGTTCCCCGTGCTGCACGGGCCGTTCGGCGAGGACGGGACGGTGCAGGGCCTGCTGGAGTGCGTCGGCGTCCCGTACGTCGGAGCCAACGTGCTCGCGTCGGCGCTGTGCATGGACAAGGTCCTGTTCAAGGACGTGCTGGCGGCCGCCGGGGTCCCGCAGGTCCGCTACGCGGCGGTCCGTCACGGCGCGGTCGACCTCGCGGCGCTGGAGCCGCTCGGGCTGCCGGTGTTCGTCAAGCCTGCACGGCTGGGGTCGTCGGTCGGGATCGTGAAGGTGACCGAGGCGTCGGCGCTGCCCGCCGCGCTGGACGAGGCGTTCGCCCACGACCCGCTGGTGATCGTCGAGGCGATGTCCCCGGGCCTCGAGGTCGAGTGCTCGGTGCTCGGCAACGACGAGCCGGTGGCCAGCGAGCCGGGCGAGATCTCCTACGACGCCGACTGGTACGACTACGAAGCCAAGTACACGCCGGGCGGGATGGAGCTCGTGGTGCCCGCGCGGATCTCCGACGTGGCACGCGAGCGGGTGCGTGAGCTGGCCGTCGAGACGTTCCGGCGGGTCGGCTGCAGCGGGCTGGCGCGGGTGGACTTCTTCGTCGAGGGCGACGAGGTGCTGGTCAACGAGCTCAACACGATGCCGGGGCAGACGCCCACGAGCGTGTACGCCAAGCTCTTCGCGGCCTCGGGGATCGCGTATCCGCGGCTGGTGGAGCGGCTGTGCGAGCTGGCGCTCGAGCGGGCGGCCGCCGAAGCGGCGTACCGCCACTGAGCGCGGTCAGCCGGTGAGGTCGTCGAGCGCGTCGACGAGCGGCTCGCCGAGCGCCGGCGGGGCGCTCTCGTAGCGCGGCGGGGTCTTCGAGAGGCCGACCGGGTTGCGCACGAGCGGCACCGTCCCGCCGTCGGGATGGGGGAGGGCGACGACCGGGTCGAGTCCCAGGCCGGCGGCGAAGCGCAGCGCCTGGCCGACGTCGTTGACCTCGCCGGCGGGCACGCGCGCGGCCAGCAGCTCGGCGGCCCACTCGGTGGCCGACCGGCGCGCCAGCGCCGCCACGATCGCCTCGCGCAGCGCCGCGCGGTTGGCGACGCGCCGCTCGTTGGTGGCGAAGCGCTCGTCGGCGGCGAGCGCCGGGCGGTCCAGCACCCGGCACAGCTCCTGGAACTGGCGGTCGGTGCCGACCGCGAGGACGAGCTCGCCCGCCCCGGTGGGGAACACTTCGTAGGGCGCGATGCTCGGGTGCGCGTTGCCCATGCGGCCCGGGACCACGCCGGCCCCGGTGACCGACGAGGCCTGGTTGACGAGCGCCGCGAGCAGCGAGCTGAGCAGGTCGACCTCGACGCGCTGGCCCTCGCCGGTGCGCTCGCGATGGTGCAGCGCGGTGAGGATGCCCGTGGTCGCGAACAGCCCGGCGACGACGTCGACGAGCGCGACGCCGACCTTCTGCGGCTCGCCGTCGGGCGCGCCGGTGATGCTCATGAGCCCGCCGACGGCCTGGATGAGGAGGTCGTAGCCGGGCAGCGCGGCGCCCGCCCCGCGGCCGAAGCCGGAGATCGAGCAGTAGATGAGCCGCGGGTGCTCGGCGGCGAGCGCGTCGTAGCCGAGGCCGAGCTCGTCGAGCAGGCCGGGACGGAAGTTCTCGACGATCACGTCGGCGCGCCGGGCGAGGTCGCGGATCGCCGCGAGGTCGGCGGGCCGCTGGAAGTCGGCGGTCACGCTGCGCTTGTTGCGGTTGACCGACTGGAAGTACGTGGCGACGCCGCGCTCGTCGTGCGGCGGGCCCCAGTGGCGCGTGTCGTCGCCGGCGCCGGGCCGCTCGACCTTGACCACCGTCGCGCCGAAGTCGGCGAGCAGCATCGTCGAGAGCGGGCCCGCGAGGACGCGGGAGAAGTCGAGCACGAGCAGGTCGTCGAGGGCGGCCATGTGCGCTAAGGTACTCGAAATTCGAAAATCGAGGATTTGAGAGATGTCAGCCACCGCCGCCGCACCGCCCGCCCTCAACCCGCGCGACTTCCTCGCGATCGACGCGCTGCTCACCGACGAGGAGCGGATGATCCGCGACACGGTGCGCGCGTTCGTCGCCGATCAGGTCACGCCCCACGTCGGCGACTGGTTCGAGGAGGCCCGGATCCCGCGCGAGCTCGCGCCCGGGCTGGGCAAGATCGGCGTGCTCGGCATGCACCTCACCGGCTACGGCTGCGCCGGCGCCAGCGCGACCGCCTACGGCCTGGCCTGCCTGGAGCTCGAGGCCGGCGACAGCGGCGTGCGCTCGCTCGTCTCCGTCCAGGGCTCGCTGGCGATGTACGCGATCTGGCGCTGGGGCTCGGAGGAGCAGAAGCAGGAGTGGCTCCCGCGGATGGCGGCGGGCGAGGCGATCGGCTGCTTCGGCCTGACCGAGCCCGACTCGGGGTCGGACCCCGGCTCGATGCGCACCCACGCCCGCCGCGACGGCGACGACTGGATCCTCAACGGCCAGAAGATGTGGATCACGAACGGGTCGGTCTCCGAGGTCGCCGTGGTCTGGGCCCGCACCGACGAAGGCATCCGCGGCTTCGTCGTGCCGAAGGGCACGCCTGGCTTCACGACCCAGGACATCCACCGCAAGCTCTCGCTGCGCGCCTCGGTCACCAGCGAGCTGCTGCTCGACGACGTCCGCCTGCCCGACAGCGCTCGCCTGCCGGAGGCGACCTCGCTGCGCGGTCCGCTGTCGTGCCTCAACGAGGCGCGCTACGGCATCGTCTGGGGCGCCGCCGGCGCCGCCCGCGCCTGCTTCGAGGCGGCGCTGGACTACGCGACCACGCGCATCCAGTTCGACAAGCCGATCGCCTCGTTCCAGATCCAGCAGCAGAAGCTCGCCAACATGGCCGTCGAGGTCAACCGGGCGACGCTGCTGGCGCTGCACCTCGGCCGGATGAAGGACGAGGGCCGCCTGCGGCCCGAGCACGTCAGCATGGGCAAGCTCGCCAACGTCAACGCCGCGCTCGAGGTCGCCCGCACGGCCCGCCAGGTGCTCGGCGCCAACGGCGTCACGCTCGAGTACCCGGTCATCCGCCACATGAACAACCTCGAGTCGGTCGTCACCTACGAGGGCACCGCCGACGTCCACTCGCTCGTCATCGGCGGCGCCCTGACCGGCATCGACGCCTTCCGCTAGTGGCCGGCCCCGGCACCACCCAGGAGCACGCGGTCGACTGGCTGCGCCGCGCGATCGTCGCCGGCGAGCTGCGGCCGGGCGCGCGCGTGCCCCAGGAGGAGGTCGCCGAGCGGATCGGGGTCAGCATGGCCCCGGTCCGCGAGGCGCTGCGGGTGCTCGAGCAGGAGGGCCAGCTCACGTACCTGCCGCGCCGCGGGTACTTCGTCACGCAGCTGCGCGTCGAGGACCTCGAGGAGATCTACGCCCTACGCGCGCTCCTGGAGGAGCGCGCGGCGCGCGCGGCGCTGCCCGCCATCGACGACGAGACCTTCGAGCGGATCGACGCGGCGGCGCGCGACTGCGTCGATACGGCCCAGGCGGGCGACGTCGCGGGCGAGCTGGCGGCCAACCGCCGCTTCCACTTCGCGATCCTCGAGCACCCCGACCACCCGCATCTGCTGCGGATGATCCGGCTGCTGTGGGACTCGACCGAGGCCTACCGGGCGATGTACTACAACTCGCCCGAGGAGCGGCGGGCGACCGTGGACGCCCACGACCGCATCATCGCCGCGATCCGGGCCGGCGACGCCGACCGCCTCGTCACCGAGCTCGACGACCACCGCGCGCGTGCGCTCGACGTGCTGCGCGCGATCCTGCGCGCCGACTGAGGCCGCGCTACTTCGTCGACAGCAGTGCTAGGTCGCTGATCGTCGCGTTCTCCCCGCCCGGCGGGAGCTGGTCGATCCAGACGAGGTAGTAGCGGAACTTGCGCCCGGCGGTGTCGAGCGGGATCTGCTGCGAGCGCTTGACGTCGTCGAGCGTGGCCACCTTCGTCCAGCCCTCCAGGCCCGGCGTCGCGGGCAGCTGCGTGGCGGCGTAGACCGCGCCGCTCCAGCCGGGCGTCGTCGTGCGCAGCTCCAAGCGCGTGGCCGCCACCCCCGGCGAGGCGTCGACGTAGAGGCCGACGCCCTCCTTGGCGAGCTGGCCGTTCTGGTAGCTCTCGGTCGACCAGGCCGACTTGGGGTCGTCGTCGATCGCCGCCGCGGTCTCGCTGCGGTGCTCGGTCTGGTCGCCGAACGGGTCGTAGTCCTGCGCCGCCTTGGTCTTCAGCGCGACGACCTTCGTGTTCGGCGTCGACGGCGTGACGTTCGGCGGACGCACGCCGCGCTGCGTGTTGTCGCGGGCCAGGAGGACCACGGCGGCGACCGCGCCCGCGGCGAGCACGAGCAGCGCGACGACCGCCAGCCGCGGCACGCGCGCGCGCAGCGGAACGCGGCGGCGCGTCCCCGCCGGCAGCGTCCGCAGCACCGAGGTCGCCTCGCCCGTGGTCTGGCCGGAGCGGGCGGTCTCGATCGCGAGGACGTCCTCCAGGTCGGCGGCCATCGTCCCGGCGTCGGCGTAGCGGCGGCCGAGGTCCTTGTCGGTGGCGCGGTCGAGCACCGCGCCCAGCGCGGCCGACACCTCGGGACGGCGCTGGCGCACGTCGGGCAGGTCGTCGCGCACGTGCTTCATCGCCACCGCGATCTGGCTCTCGCCGCGGAACGGGACCTCGCCCGTGAGCATCTCGTAGAGCACGATCCCCAGCGAGTAGAGGTCGGACTGGCCGGTGACCGCGTGGCCGAGGGCCTGCTCGGGAGAGACGTAGTCCGTCGTGCCGAGCACCCGGCCGTCGGCGGTCAGGCCCGTGTCGGTCAGCGAGCGGGCGATGCCGAAGTCGGTGACCTTCGCCGACCCCTCGGCGTCGATGAGGACGTTCTGGGGCTTGATGTCGCGATGGACGATCGATCGATCGTGGGCAGCGCCGAGCGCCCGCGCGATCTCGATCGCGTAGGCGACCGCCTCGACGACCGGCAGCCGGCCGCAGCGCTTGATCCGCTGCTTGAGCGTCTCGCCCTCGACGTACTCGAGCACGATGTAGGGCGTCGGGTAGCCGCCGTCGCCCTCCTCGCCGGCGTCGATGACCTGGACGATGTGCGGATGGTTGAGCTGGGCGACCGCGCGCGCCTCGCGGCGGAAGCGCTCGAGCTGATCGGAGTCGCGCGCCGTCTCGCGGTGCATGAGCTTGATCGCCACCGGGCGCTCGAGCACGATGTCGAACGCGCGGTAGACCGTCGACATGCCGCCGGCGCCGATCTCGGCGTCGAGGCGGTAGCGGTTCGACAGGAGGGTGCCGACGAGGGTCGTCATCCGTTCTCTATGTTGACGCGGTGAGCGACCTGCATGTCGTGATCTACACCGATCCGGCCTGTCCGTACTCCTGGGCCGCCGAGCCGGCGCTGCGATGCTTGCAGACCCAGTTCGCCGCCGGGCTGTCGATCACCTATGTCATGGGCGGTCTTGCACGGGAGTTCGCACGGCCGGTCGAGACGATGCGCCACTGGATCGACGCCGCCGCCGCGAGCGGGATGCCGTGCGACCCGCGGCTGTGGCTCGACGCACCGCCGAGGTCGTCGTACCCGGCCAGCCTGGCCGTGAAGGCGGCGGCCGAGCAGGGCCTCGACGGTGCCTACCTGCGCCGCGCGCGCGAGGGGCTGGCCGTGGAGCGCCGCACGCTCGACACCCCGGACGCGCTGGTCGCCCTCGCGCGGACGGTCGACGGGCTCGACGTCGAGCGCTTCCGCATCGACCTCGGCTCCAACGCGATCGTCGAGGCGTTCGGCGCCGACCTCGAGCGCGCCCGCGCAGCCGCGCCGGAGCTGCGCGGCGACGCGCCGCGGGTCTCGTTCCCCTCGGCGCACATCACCGGTCCGGCGGGCGAGGCGTGGGCCTACGACACCTGGGGCGTCGACGCGTGGCGCGACGCCGCGGTCGCCGCGGGCGGCGCGCCCGCATCCGACCGCCCGACCGCGCAGCAGGCCCTGGCCCGCTTCGGCCCGATGGCCGCTGCGGAGGTCGCCGCCGTCTGCGGCTTGCCCGGGCCGACGGCGCCGGCCGAGCTGTGGTCGCTGGCCGCCCGCTGGCAGGCGCGCGTGGACCGCTACCCGTGTGGGGAGCTGTTCGCGCCGAGCTGAGCCCAGCGGCGTCCGATGAGTTCCCGACCGCGCGCGAGTCTCGACTCCCGCAAACCCATGCGATCAGGAGGTGGCGGGACCATGCTGCTCGAGCACAAGCAGGCGGTGATCTACGGGGCCGGCGGTTCCATCGGCGGCGCGGTCGCGCGCGCGTTCGCCGCGGAGGGCGCGACGGTCCACCTGACCGGCCGCACGCAGAAGAAGCTCGACGCGCTGGCGGACGAGCTCCGCGCGGCCGGCGGGAAGGCCGAGACGGCGGTGGTCGACGCGCTCGACGAGCGGGCCGTGGACGAGCACGCGGCCGCGGTGGCGGCCACCGGCTCGCTCGACATCTCGTTCAACCTCATCGCGCACGGCTACACGCATGGCACTCCGATGGCGGAGATGACGGTCGCGGACTACCTCGAGCCGGTCGAGACCGCGGTCCGGACCACGTTCATCACGATGCGCGCGGCGGCCCGGCACATGCGCCGGCAGGGCTCCGGCGTCGTCCTCGTCTTCGGCGGCTCGGGCGACCCGATGCGCGACTACTACCTCGGCGGGACGCAGGTGGCGTTCGACGCGCTCGAGTCGATGCGCCGCCAGCTCGCGGCCGAGCTCGGCAGGCAGGGCGTCCGGGTCGTCACGCTGCGCACGAGCGGCGTCGCCGAGTCCTTCCCGGCCGACACGCCCGGCCGCGACGAGATCGTGGCCGGGATCGACGCGTTGACCATGCTGGGCCGCGCCGCCACGCTCGCGGAGATCGGCGACGCCGCCGCGTTCGCCGCGTCCGATCGCGCGAGCAGCATGACGGCCGCCACGATCAACGTGAGCTGCGGCGCCCTCGTGGACTAGACGCGGGCGATCAGCTAGCCGCGCAGCAGGCTGAGCACACCCTGCGTGGACTGGTTGGCCTGGGCGAGCATCGCCTGGCCGGACTGCTGGAGGACCTGGTTCTTCGTGAACTCGATCATCTCCTCGGCCATGTCCACGTCGCGGATCCGCGACTCGGCGGCCACGAGGTTCTCGTGGTAGGCGGAGGTCGCGTTCACCGAGTGCTCGAGGCGGTTCTGGACCGCGCCGTAGCTGGAGCGCAGCGCGGCGATGCTGTCGATCGCGCCGTCGATGTTCGAGATCGCCGAGACGCTGCCCAGGTTCCAGAAGCTCGTGGGCAACGCGCCCATGAGCGACACGAGCGCGACCGTGATGATCTCGCCGTCGTTGGCCCCGACCTGGAAGCTGACCGTGCCGGCCGCGCCCAGCAGCGTGATGCCGTTGAACTTCGTCTGGATGCCGATGCGATCGATCTCGGAGACCAGCTGGTAGATCTCGGACTGGATCGCCGACTGGTTGGCCGCCGAGTACGTGCCGTTCTTGTACTGGACCGCGAGCTCCCGCATGCGCTGGAGCATCGAGTGGACCTCGTCGAGGTTGGCCTCGGCGGTCTGCACGAGCGAGACCGCGTCCTGCATGTTGCGCTCGGCCTGCGCGAGGCCCTTGATCTGGCCGCGCATCTTCTCCGAGATGCCCAGGCCGGCGGCATCGTCGGCCGCCGTGTTGATGCGGTAGCCCGACGACAGGCGCTCCATCGACTTCTTGATGGCGTCGTCGGTGCGGTTCAGCTGGCGGTGCGTGTTCACCGCCGTGACGTTGTGGTTGATCCTCATGGACATGAGGGGCGTCCTTTCGGGGCTATGAGCTGACGGGGATGTCGTTGGGGAGGTCGGCCGCCTGCGTGCGGGCCGCCGCGGCGTTCTCCTCCTTGACCGATCGCCAGATCTCCTCCCGGTAGACCGGGACGGAGCGCGGCGCATCGATCCCGATGCGGACGCTCGAGCCGCTGACCTCGATCACGTCGATGACCACGTCGTCTCCCACCCGGATCTTCTGGCCGGGACGGCGAGTGATGATGAGCATGTGGTCGATTCCTCCTTGGAATGCGGTCAGTGGGTCGGGCGCGGCACCAGCGGCACCGGGGGAACTACGCTGCCTGCACCCCCTGCTCCGCCTCGGCGGGGAACAGAGGCGCCCGGATCGGGGCATCCGGGACGGTGTTGATGACCTGGTGGCCGAGCCCGTTCTTGACCAAGATCGGCGCGCGGAGGTTCGCGCTGAAGTCCGACAGCGCCTCGCCCGCGCGGACGGTCACGTAGACGGCGGTGTCGTCGCCCGGCTCCACGCCGATCAGCCCGGCGTCCTCGTCGGCCACCTCGACCTCGAACGAGGGGAAGAACGCCCACGGGTTCGTGAGCGGCAGCGCGAGCGCCGGGTCGTCGAGCGAGTGCAGCCACACGAAGGCGGCGTCCTGCTCGCGCGCGAGGAGCGTGTACCGGCTCCCGCCGAGGCCGATCAGCCCGCGGGGGAACTCGATGACGGCCTCTTGTGGGATCTCCACCTCCCCGAACCGGGTGCTCTGAAGGGTCACGGTCATCGTGCCTCCGTGCGTCGGTCGCCCCATCTTCATCGCAGGAAGTCCAGGAGCGACGGTTGGATGATGTTCGCGCCCACGTGGAGCGCGGCCTGGTAGACGGTCTGCTGCGTGGAGAGCTCGATCGTCGCCTGCGCGAAGTCGACGTCCTCGGTCTTGGAGAGCAGGTCGGTCGTCGCCTCCTCGTTGGCGGCGAGCCGGTCGCTGGCGGCGCTGAGGCGGTTGAGCGTCGCCCCGACGTTGGAGCGCGCCGCGTTGATCGTGTCGAGGTTGCCGTCCAGCGCCTGGAGGTCGGAGGTCTTCAGCGCGTTGGACGCCGCCGCGGTGCCGGCCCGCAGGTTGGCGGCGATCGTGCGCAGCGAGTCGATGAGGCCGCCGTCGCCGCCGCCCTGGCCGACGAGCGGCGGGGTGCCGGTGCCGACGATCGTGTTGATCTGGACCGAGACGCCGGGGCCGATCTCGCGGGCGAGCGGGTTGGCGTCGCCGGCGTAGGTGTCGACCGGCGGCGTCGTGGTCGTGTCGTAGGGGCGCGTCGTCGTCGCGGTGCCGCCGAACAGGTACACGCCGCCGTAGGTCGTGTTGGCCGCCGTCTTGAGCTGGGCGACGATCTGGTCGACCTCCAGCGCGATGTTCTCGCGCGACGCCTGGTCGGTGACGTCGTTGGCGGCCCGCACGAGGAGCTCGCGCGCCCGGTGCAGCAGGTCGGTCATCTCGCCCAGCGCCGTGTCGGTCGTCTGCAGGAAGCCGGTCGCGTGGTCGATGTTGCTCTGGTACTGGGCGTTGGCGGCCAGCTCCGCGCGCGCGAGGATCGCCCGCTGCGTGCCGACCGGGTCGTCGGACGGCTGCAGGATCCGCTTCTGGCTGGAGAGCTCCCGCATCGCGCGGTCGAGGCTCGTCGCTCTGGCGGTGATGTCGGCCAGGGAGTGGCGCGCCATCATGGTGTGCGTGATGCGCATGCTGGGCTCCTAGAGGCCGACGCGGCCGGTGCGGTTGATGAGGGTCTCGAGCATCTCGTCGAGCGTCGACATCGCGCGCGAGGAGGCCTGGTAGCCGCGCTGGAAGCGGAGCATGTTCGTGACCTCCTCGTCGAGCGCGACGCCGGAGATCGAGTCCCGCTTGTCGGTGATCGCGGTGAGCACCTGCTCGGCCGCGGCGGTGTTCCGCTGGGCCTGGCGCACGTCGGCGCCGATCCGCAGGACGAGGTCGGCGTAGCCCTTGTCGGCCGCGCCCCCGCGCAGCGCCGCGACCGCGAGCGCGACGTCGTTGGCGCCGGCCGGCGTGCCCGCCAGCGCGGTCGTGCGGACGAGCTGCGGGTTGGCGGCGATCGCCGGGTCCACCGCGAAGGTGCCCGCGGTGAGGCCGCCGGCCGCGAAGAACGGCGCGCCGTGGGCGGCGTTGACGTCGGTCACCAGCTGGCTGACGAACGCGTCCAGCTGGGCGCGGTACTGGGCGATCGTGCCGCCCGGCGTGGCGGCGAGCACGAGCAGGGCCCCGAGCTTGCCGCCCGGCGTGGTGAGCGGCGGCACGGCGGCGGCCGCGGTCGTGTCGTCGACCAGCAGCGGCGCGGCGACCCCGCCGAAGGCGATCTGCACGCCGCCGTTGGGCAGGTCGGTGATCGTCACCTGGCCGAGCTCGGACAGCTCGTCGATCGCCTTGTCGCGCGCGTCGAGGAGGTCGTTGGGCTGGCGCCCGGCGACCGTCTCCTTGTCGATCTGCGCGTTGAGGTCGGCGATCTGGCGGGCGAGCGTGAGCACGTCGCCGTTGGGGCCGGTCAGCGCCGCGTACTCGTCGGTCGCGTTCTGCTGGACGCGCGCGAGGTGGGCGTCGAGCTGGGTGACGGCGTCGACGAGCGCCTCGGCGTTGATGACCAGCGCGTCCTTGTTGCCGGGGATCTCCGGGTGGCCGGCCAGGTCCTGCCAGGCGTCCCAGAAGTCGCCGAGCAGGGCGGCGATGCCGGTGTCACCGGGCTCGCTGAGCGTGACCTGGGCGGACTCCAGCGCTCCGTGCGTCGTCTGCGCGTAGCCGGCGACGGTGGACTGGATGCGCCACTGCAGGTCGGTGAACGCGTCGCGGGCCCGCAGGTAGGACTGGACCTCGACGCCGCCGCCCAGCAGCGCGCCGCGGCCGTTCTGCAGCGCGCCGGAGCCGACGTCGATGCCCAGCGCGGCGACGAGCGATGCCTCCTGGCGGGTGTAGCCGGGCGTGTTCTGGTTGGCGACGTTGTGGGCGGTGACGTCGAGCGAGCGCTGGTGGGCCTGCAGGCCGCGCAGCGCGATGTTGAGCCCGAAGAAGCTGGAGATCGTGGACATGTCGGTCAGGCCTCGAGGTCGAGGACGCGGTGGGTGGAGGGCCCGGAGGCGGTGATGCGCACGTCGCGCGGGTTCTCGGCCGTCGGCGCGTAGCCGAGGTCGGTCGAGCCGGCCAGCAGCCGGGTCAGGTGGTCGAGGAAGGCGAGCTCCTGGCGCATGAGCGCGCGGTTGACGGTGTGCTCGCGCTGGATCTGGGCGAGCATCCCGCGCAGCTGCGCGGAGCGCTCGCGGGCGGCGACGGCCTCGTCGGCGCTCATGAGCTCGCAGATCGCGTCCAGCGTGACGGCGGGTCCGGCGATGCCGAGCTCCGCGCCGGCGCGGGCCAGCAGGGCGGTGCGCTGCTGCTCCAGGCCGGAGCGCAGCTCCATCTCGGTCTGGATGTCGGCCAGGCGTGCGAGGACGGTCTCGACGTCCTGCTCGCGGATGGCCCGGCCCTGACGCAGGACGAGGTCGAGCAGCCGCTGCGCGGAGGCCAGCTGGGCGTCGAGGTGCTCGAGGACGGGGCGGCCGAGGGGTGCGATCAGGGTGGTCATCGGGTGGTGTCCTCCGGCAGGTCCGCGACGGTCCGCGCGAGCCCGAGGCCGCCCGCCTGGGTGAGCGAGTCGGCCAGCGCGTCGGGCAGCAGCTGGGCGTACGGACCGGCGCCGAGGCCGCCGCCCGTCGTGCGCAGCAGCTGCTTGGCGAGCTCGCCCGTGAGCTGACGTTCGAAGAGCAGGCCGGCGGCGTAGCGCTGCTGTGCCTCGGGGCCCGCGGCGCGGACGTCGGCGGGCAGCGAAGCGCGGTCGAGCGGCGGCAGCGTGGCCACGATCAGCTCCGCTTGACCTGATTGGCGATCTGCGCCATCTCGTCCTGGACGGAGACGGCGCGGCTGGCGAAGCCGTACGCGCGCTGGCTGATCATCATGTCGGCCATCGCGTCGCCGAGGTCGACGTCGGAGGTCTCCAGCACGCCCTGGCGCAGCTGGACGGCGGCGCCCGCGCGGACGGCGGCCCCGCTGTCGGCGGTCGGCAGCTTGAGGTTGTCGCCGATCGGCTGCAGGCGGTCGGGCGAGCGCACGGTGACCAGCTCGATGCGGCCGACCGTGCGCTGGCCGTCGGCGATCGTCCCGTCGGGGGCGATCGAGAGCTTGGCCTGGTCGGCGCCCGCCGGCAGCGTGACCGGCGGCTGCAGCGGCAGGCCGTCCGCCAGCAGCCGGCCCTGGGCGTCGACCGCGAGCTGCCCGTTGCGGGTCAGCGCGAGCGTGCCGTCGGGCTGGCGGACCTGGAGGAAGCCGCGGCCGTCGATCGCGACGTCCAGCGGCTCGCCCGTGCTCTGCAGCGAGGCGCCGGCGTTGCCGCGACCGATCGTCGCCAACGCCGCACCGGCGCCCTCCAGCGTCCCCGGGCGACCTCCCACGCCGCTCGCCGAGTAGACGAGGTCGCGGAAGGCCACGCGCTGGCGCTGGTAGCCGACGGTGTTGACGTTGGCGATGTCGTTCGACAGCGCGTCGAGGCGCTGCTGCTGGGCGACCATGCCGGCGGCCGCCGCATACATACCTTCAAGCATGGGGTTCCTGGAGGGAGGGGAGCCCGGTCTCCGCAAGTGCGGTCCAACCGTGAGGACTCCGTGGTCAGCCCGGTGGTCGGTCGGCCCCGGGCGCTTTCAAGCGGTGGTGGACGTTCGTCCGAGCGGGCGTCAGCCCGGGTACGTCCCGACCTGCGTGGCCGCCTTCTCGAGCGTGCCGTCGATCGTCTGGATCGCCTTCTGGCCTGCCTCGTAGGCGCGCATCGAGGCCATCATGTCGATCATCACGCGGGTCGGCTCGATGCCCGAGCCCTCGAGCGCGCCGGCCACCGCGCGGCCGGTCGCCGCGCCCGCCGCCTGGCCGGCGAACAGCGCGTCGCCTTGCTTGACCGCGTCGGGCACCGCGAAGACGCCCACGAGCGACGGGTCGACCCGTCCGTCGGCGACGCGCAGCGCCTGGCCGTCGCGGCCGAGCACCGCGTTGCCGAGCTGGTCGACGAGCGTCCCGTCCGGCCCCTCGGTGAACGCGCCGTTGCGCGTGTAGCGCACGCCCTGCGGCGTCTGCACGCCGAAGTAGCCCTCGCCCTGGATCGCGAGGTCCAGCGGCTCGCCCGTCGGCCGGACGGCCTGGGGGCGCAGGTCGGTGACGGTCTCGTCGACCTGCGCGCCGGCGCCGAGCGGCCCGACCGCCTGCCCGGTGCGGGTGTTGGCCAGCAGGACGTCGGGGAACGAGCGGACCGACGAGCGGTCGGCCTTGTACCCGGGTGTGGCGGCGTTGGCGATGTCGTTGGCGAGCTGATCCTGGCGGACCTGCTGCGCGAGCATCCCGGAGGCCGCGATGTAGAGACCGCGATCCATGGTGGCCCGGTGAGTCGGACGCCGGATGCGGTTCTTGACGACGCTCAGGCGACGAGCTGGGCCAGCTCGTGGCTGGCGGCCATCGACTCGCGCAGCGTGCGCTTCATCGCGCTGTGGATCTGGCAGACGCGGCTCTCGGAGACGCCGAGGATCGCGCCGATCTCGGCCAGCGTGAGGTTCTTGACGTAGAGCAGCACGGCCACCTCGCGCTCGCGCTGGGGCAGCCGGGCGAAGGCCGCCCGGAAGTTGCGCTTGAGCTCCTCGGTGCCGGCGGCGTGCTCGGGGTCCAGGCGCTCGTCGGTGGCCGCCAGCGTGGCGACGCGCTCGATCGTCGTGCCCTCGTCGCACAGGACGAGCGCGTTGAGCGAGGTCACGTCGGAGGTGGTGATCTCGTCCTGGCGCTTGCGGAGCTCCGCGACGGTCGTGCCCATCGCGTCGGCCAGCTCGCGCAGCGTCGGCCGCCGGCGGTAGAGCACGGTGAACTCGTCGACGGCCTTCGTGATGTCGCGCTCCCAGCGGCGCACCGAGCGGGGAGCCCAGTCCTGGCGGCGCAGCTCGTCGAGGATCGCGCCGTGGATGCGGGTCCAGGCGTACTGCTCCAGCGTGGCGCCCTTGTCCGGGTCGTAGCGGTCGATCGACATGATCAACGCCTCGAGACCACACGACAGGAAGTCCTCGACCTCGGCGTTGGCCGGCATCTCGCGGACCTTGCGATAGACGATGTACTTCACCATCGGCGCGAAGGTGAGGATCAGGCGATCGCGGATCCGTCCGTCGCCGGTGGTTCGATACTCCTGCCAGAGAGCGAGGGTCTCCTCAGCCGAGAGGCGTCGATGAGCGTTGCCGCGCTGAGCGGTCATGCAGGGGAACTCCTTGGGGCCGGGGTTGTGCCGAGGGGAGGTATCGGGAACGCGTCCACGCGCCGCGATCCCCAGTTGTGGTGATCCACGCATCGGACATCCGTGGACGCGCGTGATCCCCAGAACCGGGAGGTGTTGCGGTCGCCCCGGCCACCGGTCGATCACCTGGGCAGCACTCCGTCTTCCCCTGCCCGAAGAGGTTCCACGTCCCCATGGCCCTTCGCCTCACCGACTCGCTCCCCGCCCCTGCTCCCGCCGCGCCGAGCGGCCCGGTGCTGCACGCCCGGGCCCAGCGACTGCTCGGCGTCGGCGACCTCTCCGGCTACCGGGCTCTGTTCGGGGAGGCGGGCGAGATCGCCGACGTCCACCGGCGTCACGAGGCGCGGCTCGGCCTGCTGGAGGCGGGCCTGCGCGCCCCGGGGACGACCGTCAGCGCGGTGGCGCCGGTCTTCGCCGCGGTGGCGGCGGCCGGCGTGGAGCTGCTGGAGGCCGAGCCGCGCGAGCCGACGATCGCCAACCTGACCGGTGTCGCCCTCTACGAGCTCGGCGAGCTGTCGGCGGCCGAGCGGCTCTTCCGTGCGGCTCAGGCGATGGACGCGACGCTGCCCAACCTCGCCAGCAACCTGGCCGAGATCGAGCGGCGGCGGCGCCAGGGCCTCGGCCGTCCGGCCCTCCCCGCCGGCGTCGCGGCGCGGATGAAGGACCTGCGCGACCGGGCCAAGCGCTGCGCCGACCGTGCTCGCCCCGTCAGCGGCCTGACGCTGTCGCTGTGCATGATCGTCAAGGACGAGGAGTCGATGCTCGGCCAGTGCCTGGCCGCGGTGCGCGACCACGTCGACGAGATCGTTGTCGTCGACACCGGCTCGACCGATCGCACCGTCGAGATCGCCCGCGAGCACGGCGCCCGCGTCCTGCACACCGAGTGGACCGGCGACTTCTCCGCCGCCCGCAACGTCTCCTTCGACGCCGCGACCTCCGACTGGATCCTCTACCTCGACGCCGACGAGGTGCTCGTCGACGGCGACGGCCCGGCGCTGCGCGCGCTGTGCGGGCGGACCTGGCGCGAGGCCTTCTACCTCGTCGAGACCAACCACACCGGCGACCTCGACGACGGGACCGCGGTCACCCACAACGCGCTGCGCCTGTTCCGCAACCGGCCCGAGTACCGCTTCGAGGGCCGCATCCACGAGCAGATCGCCCATCGGCTGCCCGGCTTCCTGCCCGAGCGCTTCGAGGTCACCCAGGTGCGCATCGAGCACTACGGCTACCTCGGCGCGGTGCGCGACGCCAAGGAGAAGTCGCGCCGCAACATCGAGCTGCTCGAGCAGCAGGCCGCCGAGGGCCTGGACTCGCCGTTCCTGCACTTCAACCTCGGCTCCGAGTACGCGGCGGTCGGCGACAGCGAGCGCGCTCGCGACGAGTTCCAGCGCTCGTGGGAGATGGTCTCCGCCGACCCCAATCGCGCGGGCTACGGCTTCCTGCCGTCACTGACGAGCCGGCTCGTGCGCGCCCTGCGCCTGTGCGGCCGGCACGAGGAGGCGATCGCCCGCGGCGAGGAGGCGCTGGAGCTGCTGCCCCGCTTCACCGACATCGTCTTTGAGCAGGCCCATTGCGCCCGGGCGCTCGGCGACGAGGAGCGCGCCGCGGCGCTCTTGGAGACCTGCCTGGCGTGGGGCGACGCGTCGGCGGCCTACAGCGCCACGAAGGGCTGCGGGTCGTTCCTGGCGCTGGCCGCGCTCGGCGACCTGCGCCGCGACCAGGGGCGCCTGGAGGAGGCCGAGCGCCTGCTGCACGACGCGCTCGTCGACCACCCGCGCTTCCTGGGCACCGTGGACCCGCTCGCCTCGACGATGCTCGCGCGCGGCGCCGAGCCCGAGCGCGTGGCGGCGCTCGTCCACGAGGCGGTCGGCGAGCCGACCCCGGCCGCGCGCTTCATGCTCGCCCTCGCGCTGTACGAGGCCAAGGCGGTCGAGCTCGCCGAGGTCGAGCTGCGCGCCGTCCTGGAGCGCCAGCCGGAGAGCGGCCCGGCGCGGATCGCGCTGGCCGAGGCGCTGCTGAGCCAGCGCCGCTACGACGAGGCGGCCGAGGAGGCGGGCCGGATCGCCGCCGGCGCCGACTTCGCGGCCGAGGCGGCTCGCTGCGCCGCGTTCGCCCGGCTCGCCGCCGGGGACGCCGAGGGCGGCGCCGCGGCGCTCGAGGAGGCGCGGCGCGCCGAGCTCTTCGCGCCCGAGGTCGCGCTGCTGGACGGCTGGCGCGCGCTCGTCGCCGGGGAGCAGCCGCCGGCGACGCTGCCGGCCGAGGCGGCGCCGGCGCTCTTCGTCATGCTCGAGGCGCTGCTGCGCGTGACCGACGTCGACGCGTTCGCCACGCTCGTTCCGCTCGCGGACGCCGTCGCGATCCCGTGGCGCGAGCGTCGCGAGCGGCTCGCGCAGCTCTACCTCCGCCGCGGCTTCCTCGAGTCGGCGGCCGACGAGTGGATCGAGGTGTGCCAGAGCGGCGCGCCCGACGCCGACGCCCTCGCCGGTCTCAGCTGGGTCGCCGTCGGCCGCGAGCTGCCCGAGGACGCCCGGCTGCTGGCCGACGAGGCCCTCGCGCTGGAGCCCGATCACGCCTGGGCCCGCGCCGCCCGCGAGCGCCTGCCGGCGTGACGCGCGGCTCGAACACTTGGCCGCTGCCCGCGGCGGCGGTCAACGGTTCCCCCGAGGCGCCGATCTTCGGAGGGAACCCACCGGCCTACGGACGGGCCGGGGCACGACCCAGGAGGAACGTAGATGAGCGACGCCCAGGTCTTCGACCTGGAGGACGAGCGGGAGAAGCGGATCCCCGCCGAGGTGCTGGAGGCGATGGCGAAGGCCGATGCGTTCTGGCAGCACCTCGACGCGGCCGGTCTGCGCGTCCACTTCCACCTCACCGAGGAGGGGGTCCGCGCCGTCCTCGCCGACGACCAGGACACCGTCGTGCGCGAGCTCTCGCTGGCCGAGGTCGTGGACCCGCCCAACCTGCTGCCCCCCGACGCTGCCTGAAGGAGCGCACCACCCCATGGCCGGAATCCAACTGAGCGGACTGAGCTCGGGCCTCGACACCGACGCCGTCATCGCCCAGCTGCTGGCGGTCGAGCGCCAGCCGCTGGCGCGGATGCAGCACGACAAGACCGCGGCGCAGACTCGGCAGCAGGCGCTCAAGGACATCGAGAGCCGGCTGAAGAACCTCAAGACCGCGGCCGAGGACCTGCGATCGGTGACGCTGTGGAACCCGGTCCAGTCCGTCGAGAGCTCCAGCGACAAGATCGCCGCGCGGCTGACGGGCGGCGCGGCGCCGGGCGGCTTCCGCCTCACCGTCACGCAGATGGCCCGCGCCGCGCAGCAGACCTACACGTGGACGCCGCAGGCGGTCGACAGCAGCGTGACGATCAACGGAGTCACGCTCTCCGTCGCCGCCAACGCGAACGTCGACGACGTCGCCGCGCAGGTCAACGGCAACGCCGCGCTCGGCGTCTTCGCGGTGAACGTGGGCGGCAAGCTCGTGCTCACCAGCCGCGCCACCGGGTCGGACGCCGCCGTCCAGAACGCCGTCGTCGCCAGCGGCGCCGCGATCTCCCAGGACGCCTCCGACGTCGCCAAGGCGAAGGCCGGCCTCGACGCGCAGTACGCGATCGACGGCGGCCCGGTGCAGACGAGCGCCTCGAACACGGTCGCCAACGCCGTGCCGGGCGTCGAGGTCACGCTCAAGGGCCTCGTCACCGACGTCGACGTCTCCGTCAGCACGCCCGCGGTCGACAAGGAGGCCGTGAAGGCCAAGCTGAAGGCGTTCGTCGACAGCTACAACGACGTCCTCGCGTTCGTCACCGGCAAGCTCACCGAGCAGCGCGAGACCACGACCGACGGCCAGGGCAACGAGAAGACGACCGCGCCCGACCCCAAGAAGGGCGTTCTGTTCGGCGACTCCGGGCTGCGCGACATGCTCGGCTCGATGCGGCTCACGCTCTCCAGCCCGGTCGCCGGCATGCCCGCCTCGATGTCGATGCTGTCGCAGCTGGGCATCTCCACCGGCGCCGCCCAGGCCACGGTGAACGCCGATGCCGTCGCCGGCAAGCTGGTGCTCGACGTCGACAAGCTCACCGCCGCGCTCGACAGCGACCCGACCGGCGTCCAGCAGCTGCTGGGCGGGGTCGCCGGCACCGACGGGTTCGCGCAGGCGTTCACCGGGCTGCTGACGCCGCTCGTGCAGGCCAGCGGCGTGCTCGACCAGCGCGTCGAGACCGCCGACGACGAGATCAGCGACCTCGACGACCGCATGAACGCGCTCAACGACCGCCTCGCCGCGCGCGAGACGGCGCTGCGCAAGCAGTTCATCGCGATGGAGTCGGCGCTGGCCGCCAACCAGAACCAGCTGGCGTCGCTGCTCAGCGCGCTCGGCAACCGGCCCGCGGCCTAAGCGGTTCGGCCAGCGCTTCTCAAACCCGCCGGCCCGCGGCCGACCACCAGACCGTGAATCCCTTCGCCTCTCCCAGCGCCTACCAGGAGAGCGCGGTGCTCACCGCCTCTCCCGGGCAGCTCGTCGTGATGCTCTACGACGGGATCCTGAAGTTCCTGCGGCAGGCCGACGCGGCCCTCGCCGAGGGTGCGGTCGAGCAGCTGCACGATCGCCTCACCCGCGCCGAGGCGATCGTCGACGAGCTGCAGGCGACGCTGGACATGAGCCAGGGGAAGATCGCGGAGAACCTCGACGGCATCTACGTCTTCTGGAAGAAGATGATCTGGGAGGTCCGCATGCGCCACGAGCGGGAGACGATCGCCCGGCTGCTGGCGATGGTCGCCAACTTGCGCGACGCGTGGGCCCAGATCGCCGGGTCCCCCGCGCCATGAGCGCGCCCGGCGGCGAGGCCGTCGCGGCGCGCGTCCTCGCGCTCGCCGACGAGGAGCTGGCGCTGGTCCACGCCGGCGACGCCGAGCGCCTCGCCGAGCTGCGTGAGCGCCGCGACGCGGCCATGGCGCAGCTGCCCGCGGACCTGTCGCCGACGGCCGTCGAGCTGCTGCAGCGCGCGCTGGCGCGCCAGCGCGAGGTCGAGGAGGCGCTGCGCCACGCGATGGGCGTCGTGCGCGGCGAGCTCGGCCTCACCGCCCGCGGGCGCCGCCTCGCGCGCGGCTACGCGCCGGCGCTGGGCGGCTCGCGCCGCACGCTGGACCGCACGGCCTAAAGAAGCGCGCGGCGCGTCCGACGACCTTGGGTGTCCCGCCGATGTCCGGCGCGACGCCCTCCCTCCCCCTCCAACCCTTCCCTCCACATGGACATCTTCGATCCGACCCAGCGTCTGCTGGAAGCGGCGATGCGTGGTGCGAACGCACGCCAGGTCGCGCTCGCGCAGAACCTCGCGAACGCGAACACGCCCAACTACCGCCGCGTGGACGTGGACTTCCATGCCGCGCTGCGAGAAGCGTGGAGCCAGGCCGAGAGCTCCGGTGGCGACGAGCCCGGCGGCGACGCCTCGCAGCCCTCGTCGGGCGCCTCGGCGCTGGCCGACGTCGCGTTCGCCCACCGCCAGGACGACACCGGCGTCATGCGCGTGGACGGCAGCGGCGTCGACGTCGACGTCGAGACCTCCGCGCTGGCCGCCAACGGCCTCGAGTACGAGGCGCTGGCCGCCGTGGCCAAGACCCGGTCGTCCATCCTGCGCACCGCGATCGGCCAGCGCTGATGGGACTCTTCGACGCGATCGGCATCTCCGGCAGCGCGCTCAGCGCCGAGCGCCTGCGGATGAACGTCACCGCCGAGAACCTGGCCAACGCGCAGTCCACCCGCGGCGCCGACGGCCAGCCCTACCGGCGCAAGGAGGTCGTCCTCCAGTCGGTCGGCGACCCGTCCGGCTTCGAGCAGGCGCTCGCCGCCGCCAACGGCAACGCGGCGGCGCCGACCGACGGCCAGCCCGGCGGGGTCGAGGTCGCGGCGATCACCGAGGACCAGAATCCGGGCCGGCGCGTCTACGACCCCGGCCATCCCGATGCCGACGGCGACGGCTACGTGACGATGCCCAACGTCGACGCCGTCACCGAGATGGTCGATCTCATCAGCGAGTCGCGCAGCTACGAGGCCAACGTGACCGCGATGCAGTCGGCCAAGACCATGTTCACCAAGACCCTGGACATCCTGCGATGACGATCGAAGCCATCGCCGCCGCCGGCGGCCCCGTCTCCGAGTGGGCCGTGCCGCGCGTCGAGGCGCTGGGCCCCGAGGCGCAGGTCGAGGCCGGCGCCGCTGCGGACGAGCCGTCGGGCACCTCCTTCGGCGAGGTGCTGGCCAAGTCGGTCGGCGAGCTCCAGCAGCTGCAGGTCGACGCCGCCGATCAGGCCCAGCAGCTGGCCACCGGCCAGACGAGCGACGTCACGAGCGTCGTGATGGCCGCCGAGCGCGCGCAGCTGTCGATGCAGCTCGCCTCGACGATCCGCACGAAGGCCACCGAGGCGCTCCAGGACGTCCTCCGCACCCAGGTCTAGCCCTTCCCTAGCGCTCTGCCATGAAGCTGATCCAGTCGCTCTCCCCGCGACAGCGGATCGTGCTGGGCGTCGGCGTCGCCGCCGTGCTGCTCGTCGCGTTCCTGCTGTTCCGCGTCGCCACCCAACCCGGCTACGCGCTCGTCGCCACCGGTCTGGACCCCGCCAAGACCGGCAAGATGACCGCCGCGCTGGACAGCGCCGGCGTCCCGTACGAGCTGCGCAACAACGGGACGGCGATCGCGGTCCAGGACGGCTCGCAGGCGCAGGCCCAGATCGCGCTCGCCGGCAAGGGCCTCAACGCCGGATCGACCGGCACCCAGGCCGACTACTCGCTGCTGGACAAGCAGAAGATGGGCGCGTCGACCTTCCAGCAGCAGGTCGCCTACCAGCGCGCGCTGGAGGGCGAGATCGCCAACACGATCTCCCAGGTCGAGGGCGTGCCGGGCGCGCAGGTGCGTCTGACGATGCCCAAGGACAAGCTCTTCGCCGACGAGGCCAAGCCCGCCACCGCCGCGGTGCTGCTCGAGGGCGAGGCCGGCTCGCTGCAGCCCGGCGCCGTCCGCGGGATCGCGAACATCGTCGCCTCCTCGGTCGAGGGGCTGAAGACCGATCACGTCACGATCACCGACGCCTCCGGCCAGCTGCTGTGGCCGTCCCAGGACGGCGGCACGACGGTCAGCGGCTCGACGACCAAGCAGGCGGCCGAGGCGCGCTTCGACGCCGCCAAGGAGGCCGACATCGGCGCCATGCTCCTGCGCACGCTGGGGCCCGGCAAGGCCGAGGTGACGGTCAGCTCCGACCTCAACGTCGACAAGATCAAGCGCGACCAGCTCGTGTACGCCAAGGGCGTCCCGGCGGAGAGCACCACCCAGGAGGAGCGGCTCACCGGCACCGGCGCGCGCGGCGGGACGACCGCCGGCACCCAGACGAACATCCCCGGCTACGCGGCCAACGGCGCGGGCGCGGGCGGACGGTCCAACTACTCGTCGACGAAGGAGTCGTCGAAGATGGACAACTCCAAGACGGTGACGTCGACGGAGGTCGCGCCGGGCGCCGTGAACAAGATGTCGGTCGCGCTGATGCTCGACAAGTCCGTTCCCGCCGCCGACGTGGCCGGGATCCGCACGGCGGTCGCCAACGCCGCCGGGCTGGACACCGAGCGCGGCGACACGATCTCCGTCACCCAGCTCGCCTTCGCCCCCGCGGCCGAGCCGGCCAAGAAGCCGCTCGTCGACACCTCGGGCCTCATGAGCTACGTGAAGTACGGGCTGCTCGCCCTCGCCTCGCTCGTGTTCCTCTTCTTCGTGACGCGCCACCTGCGCCGCCGCGAGGACGAGGTCCTCGCCGAGCCGGCGTGGCTGCGCCAGCTCGACGCGCCGGTGCCGGTGCAGCAGCTCCAGAACATGGAGGAGCAGCCGACGCTCCTGCAGCCCGGCCGCAACCACACACGCGCGCGCGTGGAGGAGACGGTCCAGCGCGATCCCGATCTCGTCGCCACCGCCCTGCGCACGTGGATGGCCGAGGACGAGACCGCCGCCCCGCCGCCGCAGGACGACGCGGTATGAGACCCCGCGGGTCCTCACACACCGCGGCTTCAGCCCTGCGGGAGGTGCCGTCGTGAGCATGGAGCTGACCACGATCGGGATGACCGGTCGCCGCAAGGCCGCCGTCCTGCTCGTCGCGCTCGGCCCGGAGAAGGCCGCGGCGGTGCTGCAGCACATGGACGACGTGGAAGTCGAGCAGCTCTCGGCCGAGATGGCCCACCTGCGCCAGGTGCCGCCGGAGACCACGCAGATGGTCTTCGATGAGCTGGTCGAGCGGGTCACCGCGTCCGAGCAGTCGTCGCTCGGCGGGACCGACTTCACGCGCGAGGTGCTCGAGCGCCGCTTCGGCGCCCAGCGCGCGAAGGAGATGCTCGACGAGCTGACCGGCAAGGCCACGCACCGGCCGTTCGAGTTCCTGCGCTCCACGCCGCCCGAGCAGGTCGCCCAGTTCCTGCAGGAGGAGGCGCCGCAGACGATCGCGATCGTCGTCGCCTCGCTGCCGACCTCGATCGCCGCGCGTGTGCTGGCCGAGCTGCCGAAGGACATCCAGGCCGAGATCGCCATGCGGATCGCGACGATGAGCGAGACCAACCCGCTCGTCGTGCGCGACCTCGAGGCGGCGATCAAGGAGAAGCTGTCGGTGATCCTCGACCAGGAGCTCACCGCCGCGGGCGGCGTGCAGTCGCTGGCGGAGATCCTCAACCAGGCGGGTCGCTCGACCGAGCGCCACGTCCTGCAGTCGATCGCCGAGAGCGACCAGGTGCTGGCCGAGGAGGTCCGCCAGCGGATCTTCACCTTCGACGACATCGTCACGCTGAGCGATCGCGACATCCAGATCCTGCTGCGCGACGTCGACCAGAAGGACCTCGCGGTCGCCCTGCGCGGCGTGGAGGAGCGCGTGCAGGACAAGATCCTCGCCAACCTCTCCGAGCGCGGCGCCCAGATGCTGCGCGAGGACATGGAGGTCATGCCGCCGCAGCGCAAGCACCTCGTCGACGAGGCGCAGTCGAAGATCGTGCGCGCGGCGCGGACGCTCGACGACGCGGGGACGATCACGATCCGCCAGGGCGAGGAGGAGGAGATCGTATGAGCTCCGTGACCGAGCCGCTGGGCGCCGAGGCGTTCTCCTTCACCCCGCTGGAGGCGCCGCCCGATCTCAGCGTCCCGATCGAGCGGCGGCTGCGCGAGGCCGACGACGTCCTGTCGCGGGCGCGCGCGGAGGCCGACGCGATCCGCGAGCAAGCCAAGCTGGAGGGCCATCAGGAGGGCCTGCAGCAGGGCCGCGAGGAGGCGCTCGCCGCAGGGCAGCCCGCCGCCGCGGCCCTGCGCGAGGCCGCCGTCGCCCTCGCCGCCGAGGCCGACCGCATCGCCGCCGAGCTGGAGCGCGGCGCGGTCGAGCTGGGCCTGCGGATCGCCGAACAGGCGCTCGGCGCCGCGGTCGCGGTGGAGCCCGAGCGCGTCCTCGACGTGGTCCGCGGCGCGCTGCGCCGGCTCGTCGAGCGCGAGCGGGTCCTGCTGCTCGTCCACCCCGACGACCTCGACCTCGTCCGCGACGGGATCGCCGGCCTGGTCGGCGAGCTCGGCGGGATCGAGCACTGCGAGGTGCAGGCCGAGCGGCGCGTGGCGCGCGGCGGCGCGATCGTCCAGACCCGGGAGGGCGAGGTCGACGCCGCGCTGGCCACGAAGCTGGAGCGCGCCCGCGAGGCGATCGAGCATGAGCTTCGCGGCGACCGCTGAGCCAGAGTCCGACTCGGGCTCGGGTCCGCTGGGCCGCTACGTCGACGCGATCGCCCGCGCCGACCTGCACCGCCGCCGCGGCCGCGTCACCAACCTCATCGGGCTCATCGTCGAGGCGACCGGCCTGGAGGTCCAGGTCGGCGAGGTCTGCGAGGTCGAGGTGGGGCGCTTCGCCGCCCCGGTCCAGGCCGAGGTCGTCGGCTTCCGCGACCGCCGCACGCTGCTCATGCCGCTGGGCGAGATGCACGGCATCGGACCCGGGAACGCGGTCACGCCCACCGGGCGGCCGCTCAGCGTGCCGGTCGGCGACGGGCTGCTCGGGCGGGTGCTCGACGGCCTCGGCGCACCGATCGACGACGGCGGGCAGATCGCCGACGCGCCGCTGACCCCGGTCGTCTCCGCGCCGCCGGACCCGTTGACGCGTCCGCGGATCGAGCATCGGATCGGCCTCGGCGTGCGCGCGCTGGACGGCCTGGTGCCGTGCGGGCGCGGGCAGCGCCTGGGCATCTTCGCCGGCTCCGGCGTGGGCAAGTCGTCGCTGCTGGGGATGATCGCCCGGTCCTCGACCGCGGACGTGAACGTGATCTGCCTCGTCGGCGAGCGCGGCCGCGAGGTGCGGGAGTTCATCGAGCGCGACCTCGGCGACGCGCTGGCCCACTCGGTCGTCGTCGTCGCGACCTCCGACCAGCCGTCGCTCGTGCGCATCAAGGCGGCGCTGACGGCGACGACGATCGCCGAGCACTTCCGCGACCAGGGCCGCGACGTGATGCTCATGATGGACTCGGTGACCCGGTTCGCGATGGCCCAGCGCGAGGTCGGCCTGGCCATCGGCGAGCCGCCTGCGACGCGCGGCTACACGCCGTCGGTCTTCGCGGTGCTTCCGCGGCTGCTGGAGCGCTCGGGCACATCGCCGCGCGGCTCGATCACCGGGCTGTACACGGTGCTCGTCGACGGCGACGACATGAACGAGCCGATCGCCGACGCGGTCCGCTCCATCCTCGATGGTCACGTCGTGCTGACGCGCGAGCTGGCCCACGCCGGGCACTACCCGGCCGTCGACGTGCTGCAGTCCGTCTCGCGCCTGGTCGGCGAGGTGGTGAGCGACGACGTGCGCCGCGCCGGCATGGAGGTCCGCTCCCTGCTGTCGGCGTATCGCGACAAGGAGGACCTCATCGCGATCGGCGCCTACGAGCGCGGCACCGACCCGCTCACCGACCGCGCGCTGGAGTGCAAGCCGGCGATCGACGCCTTCCTGCGCCAGGAGCTCGACGAGCACGATCCCGTCGAGGCGGTCGACGCGCGCCTGCTGGAGCTCGCGGACACCGGCGCGACACCCGCCGCCGCCCCGACCGCCGAGCCGGTCGCCGAGGCCGCCCCGCGCGCCCCCGTGGCGCCGGGCGAGAGCGCGCTGCCGCCGCTGCACCTCCCGGCGTAGGGCTGGTTCGTCAGGCGGCCGCCAGCACGGACGCGAGCTCCGTGCTGCTGGCGTGCAACGTGGTCGGCAGCGTGATGTCGACGACCCCGTCGCGCTGCAGGAGCCAGCGGGCGTTGATGATGGTGACGCCGATGACGTGGCCGTGCTCGTCGAGCCGGACGACGTGTCCCTCGGGCGTCTCGTCGCTGTCGGCCGCGGCGCGTGGCTTGCCGATGCTGAGGTACAGCACGTCGCCGTCGACGTCGTAGCTGATGTCGTCGAAGCGATATGGGCCGATCGTGACGGTCGTCATCGCGGATCCTTTCGATGCCCGTACGCCGTCACCATGCGTGCGGGAACGGTGGTGAAGTCTACGACCACCAGCAGCCACCGCGAAGGGCCTGCGCGTTCGCGGTAGAAGCGCTCGCGCCCTGGCCGCGGGTCAGGTCGGATCACCGTGGGATCAGCGATCGTTGCCATCGTCATCGGCCTGGACGGAGAGGCGCCCATGCGGCGCTTTCCGCCCCGCGGCGTGCCGTCGCTCCGACACACGTCCACTCGCGCTCGTCCCGCGGCGCGGCCGGCCGACAACCGGAGCGTGACGACCCCGCCGTTCAAGTTCCGCCTCGAGCGCGTGCGCGAGCTGCGCGAGCGCGACGAGGAGCGGGCGCGCGAGGAGCTCGCCGTGTCGCTGAGCCACCACCTGCGCGGCACGGCGATGCTGCGCCGAGCTGCCGAGCAGGTCCGCGAGGCGCGTTCGCTGCGCCAGCCGCAGCGGGGCGTCACGGGCGCGGATCTCGTCGCGCACGACCGCTGGGTGCAGCGGCTGGAGTCCGAGCGCGCGACCGCCGAGCTCGCCGTCGCGCGCGCCTCCGAGGAGGTCGCGCAGCGCCGCGGGCAGCTCGTGGAGGCGCGCCAGCGCCGCGAGGCGCTCGAGCGGCTCAAGTCCCGCCAGGCCGAGGAGCATCGCTCGCGCGCGCTGCGCGCCGAGGCGGCGATCCTCGACGAGATCGCGATCGCCGCGCACGTGCGCCACGGCGGCGGGGCGGCGGCGTGAGCATCGTCGCGATCAACGACCGGGTCGCCGAGCTGCAGCGGATGGCCGCGACGCTCCACGGCGGCCTGACCCAGACCGCCGCGACCGTCGGCGGGGCGGCCGCGCCGCCGTCCGCGACGGCGCCTGCCGCGACGGCGACGGCCCCCACGAGCTTCCAGCACCTGCTCGCCCAGGCGAGCGCTCCGCCGGCCCCGTCGGGCGGCGACACGACCGCCTACGACGCGCTCATCCAGCAGTCGGCGCGGGCCAACGGCGTCGACCCCGCGCTGCTGAAGGCGCTGATCCGCCAGGAGTCCGGCTTCGACCCCGACGCGCGCAGCCCCGCCGGCGCCAGCGGGTTGACCCAGCTCATGCCGGCCACCGCCGCCTCGCTCGGCGTGACCGATCCGACCGACCCGGCCCAGGCGATCGAGGGCGGCGCCCGCTACCTGCGCCAGCAGCTCGACGCGTTCGGCGGCGACGAGGCCAAGGCGCTGGCCGCCTACAACGCCGGACCCGGCGCGGTGAGCCGCTACGGCGGCATCCCGCCGTATGCCGAGACCCAGCAGTACGTCACGCGCGTCCTCGGCTACGCCAGCGAGTACCGCACTGCCACGACCCCGGTGACCATCACATGACGACCCAGGCGATTCCGGCGGCGCCGCCAGGCCCCGCCGCGAAGGGGAGCGGGCCATCGCCGTCCGCCGGCCCCCCGGACGACGGCTTCGACCGCGTTCTCGATCGACACCAGCAGGCCCGGACCGCCACTGCGGAAGGCCGCAAGAAGGACCAGACCGACGCCGACGCGACGGGCGGCCGGCCCAGGCGTCCCGACGCCGACGACGCCAAGCGCGCCGCGGACGTCCCCGCGGGCGAGGCCGCGGCTGCCGCCGCCCAGGCCCCGACGGCGCCCGCCGCACCAGACGCGGGAAGCGGGGCCGGCGGAGCGGCGACGGCGACCGACGCCGACGACGCGTCCGCCGCATCCCCGCCCGCCGGCGCCGGCGCGACCGCGCTGCCGGGCGCCGACCCCGCGCTCGACGCGGCCGGCGGGCCGGGCTCGCCGGGCGGCGCCGGTCCGACCGACGCCGACGGTTCGGCGCAGCCGGGGTCGCCGGCCGGTGGGCCGACGTCCGCCGCGGCGACCGCGGCTGCCGGTGCGCCGACCGGGGCCGTAGCGACGCTGCCCGGCGGTGTGCCGGACGCCGGAGACATCGCGCCCGCGCCGGGCGACGGCACCGCGACGGCGCTCGCCGATCGGTCCCCGTTGACCGGGGCGCCCGACGCAACGGCCCTCGCCTCGCCGGGCGCCGTGCCCGGGGACGCGCCCGCTTCCGGCGCGGCCTTGCCGGCCGGCGCGGCTGCGCCCGACGCGGCGGCCGCTGCGTCCGGCGGCACCGAGCCGGCCGACGGACCTGCCCCCGGCAGCGTGACCACCCCTGGCGGTGCGCCCGCTGACGGCACCGCGTCGTCGTCCGCGAGCGCCGATCGCTCGGCGCCCCCCCAGGGTGCGACGACGCCGGGTGACGGTCCGGCGACCCCTGGCGCCGCGCCGTCCGAAGCGACGAGCGACGCCCCCGCGCCGCCGTCACCGGCCGTCCCGCCGGCCCGCCTGCACGGCTCGCCCGCGCTCGCCCCTGCCCCCGTCCGCGTGCCGGTCGGTGAGGCCGTCGAGGGCCTGCGCGACCTGCTGCACCTGGCCAACGCCCGCGGCGCCGCGCAGGCGCGGATCGTCCTGCACCCGGCGGAGCTCGGCGGTGTCGAGGTGCGCCTGCGCCAGAGCTCGGACGGCCTGCAGGCCGTCGTGCGGGCCGACCATCCCGAGGCGCTGGCCACGCTCGAGCGCGGCGCGGCCGACCTGCGGCGATCGCTGGAAGCGCGCGGCGTCACGGTTGCCTCCCTGGACTTCGGCCTCGCGCCGCAGCAGGAGGACCGCCGCGGCGGCCGCGACGGCCTCGCGTCCGCGCTGCGCTCCTCGCCCAACGCCTCCGGGCGGTCGCCGGACCGCGACGACGAGCTGCTCGCCGTCGCCGCCCCCGCCGCCCGCACCCTCTCGTCCCCGACCGCCGGCTCGCTGCTGGACGTCCTCGCCTAAGGAGCCCTCGTGAGCACCGTCCCCGACGTGTCGTCCACCAGCACGACCGCCCCCCAGAAGACGCAGGACAAGAGCGACTTCGGCCTGGGCAAGGACGACTTCCTGAAGATCCTCATGGCGCAGATGCGCAACCTCGACCCGCTGTCGTCCAGCGGCCAGGACTCCGACAAGTACGTCCAGCAGATGACGCAGTACTCGATCCTGGAGCAGCTGACCAACCTCAACGTCGCGGTCGAGGCCCAGCAGGCCGACGCCGCCAACGAGCAGGCGATCGGCCTCATCGGCCGCACGGTCAAGTACGTGCAGGCCGGCCAGACCGTCGAGGGCACCGTCGCGTCCATGCAGGTCGGCGCCGACGGCGTGCCGACGCTCACCATCGGCTCGACCACCGGGGTCGGCCTCGGCCAGATCCTCGAGGTCAAGTGACCCAGATCGGCCACAACCCCGCCCTCGTCCCGCCCGGGGTCGGCGGCGCCGCCCCGGCCCAGCCGACCACGCCCGCCCGCACGACCGGTCCGGGCGCCCGCGCCCAGCCGACGCGCTCCTTCGAGGAAGTCCTGCAGCAGCACACCAGCTCGCTGCGCTTCTCCGGGCACGCGATCCAGCGCCTGCAGCGACGGGCGATCGACCTCGACCAGAGCACGCTCCAGCGGCTCGACCAGGGCGTCGAGCGCGCGGCCTCCAAGGGCTCGCGCGAGTCGGTCGTCTTCGTCGACGGGACGGCGTTCGTCGTCTCGGTGCGCAACCGGACGGTCATCACGGCCGTCGACGACGCGCACATGCGCGAGCAGGTCTTCACCAACATCGACTCGGCCGTCATCGCCTAATCAACCCCCAACCCCGGCTGGACCTCTTCGAGGAGGCCGGGACCTCGGAAGGAGCGTGGTGCCCCCATGATGCGCGCCATGTACTCCGCGATCAGCGGACTGAAGACGAACCAGATCTCCCTGGACGTCGTCTCCAACAACCTCGCCAACGTCAACACGGTGGCCTTCAAGGGCAGCCGGACGACGTTCCGCGACATGCTCTCCCAGCTGCAGCGCGGCGGGGCGGCGCAGGGCACGACCGGCGGGTTCGCCGGGTCCAACTCGGCCCAGGTCGGCCTCGGCGTGCAGCTCGGCTCGATCGACAAGCTGATGGGCGGCGGCGCGCTGCAGTCCACGGGACGCTCGCTGGACGTCGCGATCTCGGGCGAGGGGTGGTTCCGCGTGGCCCAGAACGCCGGTGCCGCGCCGAACCCGGCGAACGTCACCGCGAGCACCGCGTGGACGACGACGAACTACACCCGCGCGGGCAACTTCGTGCGCAACAACAACGGCTTCCTCACGACCGCGGACGGCTACTACGTCGTCGGCAAGGACGTGACGGCCGCCGGCGCCGTCGGTCCGAACGACGCCTACATCTACCTCCCGGCCGGGGCCACCGACGTCGCCATCGGCGAGGACGGCTCGGTGACCTTCACCCCGCCGGCCGCCTACGCGCTGCCGACCGGTCAGTACCTCAACGCCGGCACCGGCCGCGTCACCGCCGGCTACCTCTCGATGTCCAAGTTCGCCAACGAGGACGGCCTGGACCGCGTCAGCGGCAACCGCTTCGCCGCCTCGGCCTCCTCCGGCGCGGCCGTCAACGGCACCGCCGGCGTCAACGGCTATGGCACGACGGTCGGCGGCACGCTCGAGATGAGCAACGTCGATCTCGCCACCGAGTTCACGAGCATGATCACCGCGCAGCGCGGCTTCCAGGCCAACTCGCGGGTGATCTCCACGGGCGACCAGATGCTCGAGGAGCTCGTCAACCTCAAGCGATAGGGGACGCCCTCATCGCTTGATCCGCGCGCGGGCGGAGCGGGTGCTGGAGGGCCCCGCTCCGCCCGTGGCGCGGCGCGCTCGTCCGCCTCCCGACCGACCAGGAGCCGCCGTGATCCTCGTGCACAAGCTCTCCCACGACCGAGAGCCCTTCTACCTCAACCCAGATCTGATCGTCTCGATCGAGGCGCACCCCGACGTGGTCCTCACGCTCGACAACGGCCAGAAGGTCGTCGTCGCCGAGACCGTCGACCGCATCCTCGAGGCGATCCGCGAGTGGCGGCGGTCGATCGCCGTCGCCCCGCCGGTCCTCACGCCGCTCGACTGACGAGCGTCCAGAGGCCTGGACGCCCAGTGAAGACCTCCCCATCGTTGCCGATCACAGGTGAGACATGAAGGCCGCGTCCCTCATCGGAATCGTCGTCGGCATCCTCGGCCTGCTCGGGGGTGCCGTCATGGAGGGCACCTCCCCGGCCTCGTTCCTCGTGCTGCCCGCCTTCGTGATCGTCTTCGGCGGTCTCTTCGGCGCGATGCTCGCCTCCGTCGGGATGGAGCGCATGAAGCTCATCCCGGCGCTGTACAAGCGGGCCTTCAACGCCGAGCCGGTCGACCTGTCCGGCACGGCCGACGCGCTCGTCGCCCAGGCTGAGCAGGCCCGCAAGAACGGCCTGCTGTCGCTGGAGCAGTCGCTCGGCGAGGTCCAGGACCCGTTCATGCGCACCGGCCTGCAGCTCGTCGTCGACGGCACCGAGCCCGAGCTCGTGCGCGAGGTGCTCGAGGGCGAGATCGACGCGATGGAGCAGCGCCACAAGTCCAACGCGAACATCTTCGAGGCCGCCGGTGGCTTCGCGCCGACGATGGGGATCATCGGCACCGTCATGGGGCTCGTGCACGTGCTCGAGAACCTGGCCGATCCGTCCTCGCTCGGCCCCGCGATCTCGGGGGCGTTCATCGCCACCCTGCTGGGCGTCGGCTCGGCGAACGTGATCTTCCTGCCGGTCGCCACGCGCCTGAAGTCGCTGTCGGCCGAGGAGGTCGGGCTGCGCACGATGATGCTCGAGGGCATCCTCTCGATCCAGGCGGGCGACAACCCGCGCCTGGTGGCCGAGAAGCTGCGCACGTTCGTGCCGCCGGCGGCGCGCACCGGCGAGGCGGACGCCAAGGAGGCCGCGGCGCAGTCCGGCCTGCGCCTGGCCGACCAGGCCGGCGCCAAGGCGGCCTGACGCCATGGCGGCCCGGGCCCGCGGCCGTCGCAGCCGTGGCAAGCACGAGGAGGGACACGGGACCGACGAGCGCTGGCTGCTCACCTACTCCGACCTCATCACGCTGCTGATGGCGCTCTTCGTGATCTTCTTCGCGATGTCCTCGGCCGATCAGACGAAGTACGAGAAGCTGAAGTCGTCGCTGTCGGCCGCGTTCGACGGCCACATCCTCGGCGGCGGGCAGTCGGTGCTCGAGCAGGGCGGCACCGACGCCGCGGTCAAGCCGCTCGACCAGGCCAAGGCGCAGGCGCAGGCGGCCAAGCAGGAGACCGAGAGCCTCAACGAGCTCAAGCGGCGCATCGACGCCTACGCCGCCGCGCACCAGCTGCAGTCCAAGATCGACACGCGCGTGGAGCGTCGCGGCCTCGTCGTGGCGATCCTCACCGATCGCCTCCTGTTCGACAGCGGCTCGGCCGAGCTGCGTCCTGAGGGGGCTGCGCTCATGACCTCGATCGGCGCGATGCTGCGCCGCGAGGCCGAGCACCAGATCGAGGTCGAGGGCTACACCGACAACGTCCCGATCCGCAACGCGACCTACCCGACGAACTGGGAGCTGTCGACCGCGCGCGCGTCGACGGTGGTGCGGACCTTCCTGCGGGCCAACGTCGCGCCGCAGCGGCTCACGGCCGCCGGCCGTGCCTACCTGGATCCGGTCGCCTCCAACGCGACCGAGTCCGGCCGGCTCCACAACCGCCGCGTCCAGGTCGTCATCCCCCGCAAGGCTCCTTCGCCTGACGGTCCGGCCGCCACGCCGTCCGTCAGCGTCCCCCCCGTTGACATCGGCGCCAAGGAGGCACCGTGAAAGGCAAGCTGAAGTTCATCGTCCCGATCGTCCTGCTGCTCGCGGTGGGCGGCGTCTACAAGTTCGTGCTGGCCAAGCCGAAGGCGGAGGCCCACAAGAAGGTCGAAGGCGAGGTCTACGTCCTGCCCAAGGAGTTCCTCGTCAACCTGGCCGACGGGCGCTACGCGAAGCTCAACGTCGCGCTCGTCATGGAGCCGGGCGCCCACACCGCGGCGGAGGGCGGCGGCCATGGCGGCGCCGCCGCCGCGCCGCCCGAGGGCTTCGGCACGCTCCCCCAGGAGGCGTTGGTGCGCGCGATCGTCACCGACACCGTGACCGACGTCTCCGGCAGCACGCTGATCTCCGAGAAGGGACGCAACCGGCTCAAGCGCCAGATCGCCAAGTCCCTGCAGCGCAACACGGACGTCCACGTGGAGGACGTGCTGTTCACCGACGTGGCCGTCCAATGAGCGAGGAGAAGCCCGTGTCCCAGGACATCGAACCCACGGCCGGCGACGAGGTCGAGCTCGCCCCGCTGGAGGGCGCCGGCCGGGTCGTCCCGCTCGGGGCCGGCGACCTCAGCCGCTTGTGCGACGTGACCGTCGAGCTGTCGGTCGAGGTCGGGCGCACCCGCATGACGCTGGGCCAGGCGCTCGCGCTGGGCCCCGGCTCGGTCGTCGCGCTGTCGCGCAGCGCGCGCGAGCCGGTCGACCTGCTCGTCAACGGCAAGCCGGTCGCGCACGGCGAGGTCGTGGTCATCGACGACGACTTCGGCCTGCGGATCACCGACGTGATCGCGGTCGAGCCCGATCCGCAGCACGCCGGCGGCGACGGCGAGGCCGTGGCCGACGCGGCGTAGGGCGCCACCGCGCCCGCGCCGGGCGCCGGCCCGTTGTTCGCCTGCGAACCGCGGGCGGCGCACGGCGTTGCGCGCGTGCGCGGCGCGGTGGGAGGGTCGCTGCAGATCGACCCGGAAGGAGGCCGGCCATGTCCGACCGTCTGCTGTTCATCGGCTGGAGCGCCCCGGTGCGCGGACGCGAGCGGCGCAGCCTCGAGGTGTTCAACGAGGCGATGGCCATCTGCGGGCGGCTGCAGCAGGAGGGCCGCATCGATCGCTTCGCGGTGGTCCTCCTCGAGCCCAACGGCGACCTCGGCGGCTACATCGAGGTCCACGGCACCGCCGAGCAGCTCGCGGCGGTCCGCGAGGACCCGGACTTCCAGCGCAACCTCATCGACGCGAGCCTGAACGTGGAGGGGATGCGCCACATCGACGGCTACGCCGGCGAGGGCGTCGCGCGCCAGATGGCGCTTTACCAGGAGCGCCTGGCGAAGGTGCCGCAGATGGCGTAGCCGGCCCGCCGCGCAGCGGATCCGCGGCGGCCGCGGGCGTCTCGCTCTCGGATTTCGCCCTCGCCGAGCTCGAGCGGGTCGCGGAGCGACCGCCGGTCGCCGACCTCCTGTCCCGGGCGCGTGCCCGGGCCGGTGGCGCGGACAGCGAGGCGATCGTCGCCGCGGTGCGGGCCGGGCGCGATCGCGACTGAGACGTGCTCGTCGTCGACACGTCGGCGGTTCTCGGGGTGCTCGCTGCACGCAACCCTCCGCCGGGCCTCGTCGGCTTGCTCGCGGCCGACGGCGACCTGCACGGACCACACCTCCTGGACACGGAGGTCCTCCACGCCCTGCACCGGCTGTCGATCGCCGGCGAGCTCACCGCCGACCGGGCCGAGGACGCGCGCAGCGACTTCGCCGAGCTCGCGCTCATCCGCTATCCGCACGCGCCACTCAGCGACCGCGTGTGGGAGCTGCGCCACAACCTGACCGCCTACGACGCGACCTTCGTCGCGCTCGCCGAGCGCCTCGAGGCGCCGCTCGTCACCTGCGACGCGCGCCTCGCGCGGGCCTCCGGTCACCGGGCGACGGTCCGGCTGTTCGGCGGGGAGTGACACCTCCGCCGACGACGCCTCGCATCGCAGGCCGCCGGACGGACGGCCTGCGCCTCCGCCGCCCGCGGACTACGCCAGCGCCTTGGAGACGGCGTCGAGCACGCGGTCGGGCTGGAACGGCTTCACGACGAAGTCCTTCGCGCCCAGCTTGATCGACTCCAGCACCTTGCTCTCCTGCCCCAGCGCGGAGCACATGATCACGCGGGCGCCGGGATCGATCGACATGATCTCCTGGAGGGCGGCGAGGCCGTCCTTCTCGGGCATCGTGATGTCGAGGGTGGTCAGGTCGGGGCGCAGCTCCTGCCAGCGGTCGATCGCCTCGAGGCCGTTGCCGGCCTCGCCCACGACCTCGTGACCGCCCTTGGACAGGGCGTCGGTGACCATCTTTCGCATGAACGCGGCGTCATCCACCACGAGGACTCGGGCCATCTCTCAGGCTCCTTTCTCTAGCTCGGGATCAGGCCGTGCACGGTCTCGATGCGCACGGCCCATTCGGAGGATTCGGTCACCAGCAGGCGACCCGTGGCGAAGGGCATGTCGTCGACGTAGAGGTCGATCGGATCCTCCACGTCGCGATCGAGCTCGACGACCGCGCCCACCGGCATGCCGATCAGGCGGTCCAGCGGAAGCTGGGTGCGTCCCAGCTCCGCCCACAGTCGCAGCGGCACGTCGCGCACCGAGTTGCCCAGCGGGGCGTCGGCGTGCTCGCCGGCGTACTCGGTCGTCATCTCGCTCAGCGCGCGGTTCATCCGCACGATGAACGCGTGCGGGATGAACTGGACGATCCGCAGCGGCTCGCCCAGCACGTGCAGCGACACGGTGACGGCGTGCGGCGTGGAGGCGAAGGCGGTCCGCGCCTCCTCGGCGGTGGTGAGGCGGTGGATCTCCGGCGGGGCGATCTCCACCTCCTTGTCGAGGACGAGGCTCGTCGCGCCGGCGGCCGACGCCATCATCTGGTTCATCGCCTCGCCCATCGCCGACAGGGCCAGCTCGTCGAGGTCGCCCTCGTCGTCCTCGGGCAGCTCGGCGCCCATCATCGACGCGGCCAGCCGCCGGGCGCCCTTGATCGTCATGACCGCCACGTTGCCGCCGGTGACCCCGTCGACGTAGGAGACCGCGGTGGCGATCGACGGCAGCGGCACGCCCTCCATCGGATGGGCGTTCTGGGAGACCGGTGCGACGATCCCGGCGCTGACCGCGTTCTCCTGCGGGCAGAACATCGCCAGCACGCCGCGCACGGCCTCGGCGGTCGACTCGCCGATGCGGACGAGCAGCTCGTCGGTGCTCGAGCTCACTGCAGCCCCTCCTCGGGCTCGGGGACGATCTGGACGGCGCGCCGGCGCCCGGCGCGGCCCGGCACCGCGGCGTGGACGACGATGTCGTCGGTCATCACCCGCACGCCGTCCGCGACGGGGGCGTCGAAGCGCAGCACGTCGCCGGGGCGCAGCGCCAGCACGTCGTCGAGCGACAGCAGCATCGAGGCGACCTCGGCGCGGACCGGCACCGAGACGCGGCGTAGCGCGGCGTCCACGGCGCGGGCGGTCCGCGGGTCCGTGGGATCGCCGGCGGCGAGGTGTCCGAGCATGCCCTCGGCCACCTCGTAGGGGATGAGCAGCATGACCGTCGAGGACTGGCGGTTGAGCCGGCCCTCCATGACGATCGCCAGCGTCGGGTCGCTCGCGCTCGTGAGGTTGCCCGCCTCCGGCTGGCTGAGCAGCCGCTGCAGCGACAGCCCGGTGCCGGCGATCTCGCGCCAGACGACCGACAGCTCGTCGGTCAGCGCGCTGAAGAAGCGCTTGGCGACGACGAGGTCGATGTCGGTCAGCTTGCGCTCCCGCGAGGGCTGCGTGCCGCCCAGGACGCGCTCGATGAAGGTCAGCACGAGCGACTGCTCGGCGGTGACGAGCATCCGGTGCGTGGGCGCCTCGCCGCCCTCCTCGGGGGCGACCGCCGCGATCGGCGCGCAGATCGCCTCCGGCGGGATCTGCGAGTGCGCGTTGAACCACGTGAGCTGGCTGACGTCGATGACCTCGAGCTCGACGTCCATGCGCAGCTCGGTCGACAGCCGCCGGTTGGCGGTGCGGCAGAACTGGTCGACCGCGCGCTTGATCGAGCGCTCGTGCTCGGCGGTGAACTTGCGCGGGTGCTGGAAGTCGATCGTCCGCAGGCCGCGCGTGCGGCGCGACGGCCCGCTCGCCTTGGCCTCGGGCGCCTGGCCCGACGCCGCCTTGTCGAACAGCTTGGCGATCTCGTCCTCGGACAGCAGGTCGCTCACGATGAACCCTCTCGCAGGGTCGAAGCGGTTGTGGGTGAGGACCCGTGGGGTCTCACGACGGCCTCCCGTAGATCTCTTGCTCGACGCCGGCCACCTCGCGCACGGTCACGCGCGCACCGTCGACGTGCACGCGGATCGTCCGGCCGCGCCGCCCGCCGGTCGCCGCGGCGCGCACCGGGATCCCGGCCCGCGACAGCTCCTCGCGAACGGCCTCCTCGTTGCGCGGCCCGATCGTGGCCGAGGGCCCGTCGCCACCGAACGAGAACATCTGGGCGCCGCCGGCGACCACTGCCTCCAGCCGCCGCGCCCCGAGCCGCTGCAGCTCGGCGACGAGCGCGGGCACGCCGCGGTCGGCGAACTTCGCCGCCGGCCCGTCGGGGCTGGTCTGCGCGGGCAGCATCACGTGGGCGAGGCCGACGATCGGTCGCCGCACGTCCAGCAGCGCGACGCCGATGCACGAGCCCAGCCCGATCGAGACGAGCACGTCGCCGGCGCTCGCCGAGACGGCGAGCTCGCCCATGCGCACCATCAGCTCGCTGGCGATGAGGGTCACCCCAGCCCCAGTCGGGCGAGCAGCTCGCCGATGCCCTCGAGGCTCGGGAGCATGAGGAACGAGAGCTGGCACTCCTCGTCCTCGAGCATGAGCGTCGAGTCGAGGACCAGGGCGATGTCACTGGTCGCGCCGCGCGTGGCCAGGACGGAGGCGATGATCGCGCCGGCCATGTCGACCACCGTCTCCGGCGGTCGCGGCTCGAGCGCAAGGCCGGTCATCGCGGCGAGCGCGTTGACGTACGAGCAGCCGAGGATGTTGCCGATCTCGCCGAGCATCGAGAACGCGTCCTCGGTGCCGGGCTCCATGCCGAGCAGGCGGCAGAGGGTCGCCTCGTCCTCAGGCGGGAAGAGCAGGACCACGGTCGCCTCGAGGTCGCCCACGATCGGCAGGACGACGCCGGCCGCCTCGGCCTCCGGGTCGGAGACCGCATCGACGGCGTCGGCGAGCGGAAGCGCCGAGGCGGCTGGGACCGAGATGTCGACGGGCTGGCCGAGCAGCCCCGACAGAGCGGTTCCGGCGTTGCCGGAGCCGATGTTGGCGAGCTCGCGCAGCGCGTCGAGCTGCAGGTCGGAGTACTTGGGGGTCATCTCTGGGGTCACACCGACGCCGCGACGGCGGGCAGTCCGGCGCCCCGCAACGCGTCGCAGTCGACGATCAGGGCGATCTCGCCGTTGGACAGGACCGCGGCGCCGGACACCGCCGCGCGGTTGGAGACGTCGGCCGGCAGCGGGCGCGTGACGAGCTCGCGCTGGCCGACGAGGGCGCTGACGGCGAGCGCCATCGCCCGCTCACCGGACCGGACGATCACGGCGTGCTCGGCGGGATGGTCGCCGCCGGCCGCGTGGTGGGAGAGGGCCTGCGCTCCGTCGAGGATCGGCAGCACCTCGTCGCGCAGCACGAGCATCCGCGCGCCGGCGACGGAGCGGACGGCGTGGTCCTCCAGGCGCACCGTGCGCTCGACGCGCTCCAGCGGCACCGCGTACGGCTCGCCGTCGACGTCGACCAGCAGCGCGGCCATGATCGCCAGCGTCAGCGGCAGGCGGATCTGCGCCGTCGTCCCGGCGCCCAGCTCCGACGTCATGAGGACGTCGCCGCCGAGCTCGCGGATGATCGTGCGCACCGCGTCCATGCCGACGCCGCGGCCGGAGATGTCGCTCGTCGTCTCCGCGGTGGAGAAGCCGGGCGCGAAGAGCAGCTCGGCGGCCCGCGCGGCGTCGACCGACGCCGCGGCCTCCGCGGAGAGGAGCCCGCGCTCGACCGCCTTCGCGGCGACCTTCTCGGGGTCGATGCCGCGCCCGTCGTCGCGCACGGAGATCACGACGTTGCCGCCCGCGTGGGCGGCGGCGATCTCCAGCGTGCCGGTCGCGGGCTTGCCCGCCGCCTCGCGCTCGGCCGGCGGCTCCAGGCCGTGGTCCAGCGCGTTGCGGACGAGGTGGACGAGCGGATCGCCGAGCGCGTCGACGACGGTGCGGTCCAGCTCGGTGTCCTGGCCGACGAGCTTCAGCTCCACCTGCTTGTCGAGCTTGGAGGACAGGTCGCGCACGAGCCGCGGGAAGCGCAGGAAGACCGCCTCGACCGGGATCATGCGCACCTGCATGACCATCGCCTGCAGCGCCTGCGAGGTGCGGGTGAGGTCGGCCATCGCCTGCGACAGGCCGGGCACCTCGGCCTGCGCGGCGAGCGTCTCCACGTGCGTGCGATGCACGACGAGCTCGCCCATGAAGTGCATGAGCTGATCGAGCCGCTCGGCGTCGACCCGGACGCTCGTCGTCGCCTTCTGCTTGCCGTTGCCGTTGCCGTTCGCGGGAGCGGCGGCGCCGGGCTCGTCGCCGACTGGCGCACCGTCCGCGGCCGCGTCGGCGGCGGGCGCCGCGAGCTCCTCCTCGGTCGGCTCGGCCAGCGCCACGCCGTCGACGTCGGCCACGCCGCGCGCCGCGGCCTCGATCGCCGCGTCGTCGGCCTCGGCGGCCAGCCAGGCCTCGATCGTCTGTCCGTCGAACGCGTCCACCCGGTCGATCGCCGGCGCCGACGCGAGCACCGTGCCGCGCTCGCCGAGCGCGTTGAGGACCATGAACGCGCGCACCGAGGGCATCGCGCAGTCCGCGGCGAGCTCGACCCGGGCCCGCACGATGCGCCGGCCGCCGGCGGACTCGATCACCTCGGCCGGCGGGGCCAGCGTGCCGCCCTTGCGGTGGACCTCCTGCTCGGGGGTACGGTCGCGCACGAGGTCGCGCAGCCGATCGATGAGCGGTGCGGGATCGAGGCCCTCGGCGCCTCCGCCGTCGATGCGCTCGACCGTCGCCTCGAGCGCGTCGAGGCACTCGAGCAGCACGTCGATCGCCTCGCGGGGCAGACCGCCGCGGCGCTGGCGCAGAAGCTCGAAGACGTCCTCCATCTCGTGGGTCAGCGCCGCCATCTGGGCGAAGCCCATCGTGGCGCTCATCCCCTTCATGGAGTGCGCGATCCGGAAGATCTCGTTGACGGTCTCCTGGTCGTCCGGGGTCTCCTCGATGCGCACGACGGCGAGGTTCAGCTCCTGGAGATGCTCCCGCGCCTCGGCGAGGAACATCGGCATGTACTCGGTGACGTCCATCAGCTCTTCCGGTAGACGAAGGGTTGGGTGGGGACGAGGCCCATCTCGCGCGGGTCCTGGACGCGCTCGGTCGAGCCGATCACGAGGTAGCCGCCGGGGCGCAGCGCGTCGGCCAGCCGGGCGTGCAACGCGTTGCGGACCTCGTCGGTGAAGTAGATGACGGTGTTGCGGCAGAGCACCAGGTCGAGCCGCCCGGCCGGGACGCGCATCCGCAGCAGATCGCCGACCTCGAAGCTGCACAGGGCGATCAGCTCGCGCTTGGCCTGGTAGCCGCCGTCGACCGCGTCGAAGTACTTGGACAGCAGCGCCTTGGGCGCGGTGCGGGCGTCCTCGATGCCGAAGCGGCCGCCGCGCGCGCGCTCGACCATCCGCGCGTCGATGTCGGTGCCCTTGATCGCGGCGCGGACGCCCGGGACGTGCTCACGGCACAGCGCGGCGAGCGTGTACGCCTCCGCGCCGTAGGAGCAGCCGGCGCTCCACGCGCTCAGCGAGCGCCCGGAGGCGGTGAGCTCGGGCAGGATCTTCGTGCCGATGACGGTCCACTGCTCCGGGTTGCGCCAGAGCTGGGACACGTTGATCGTCATGCGGTCGAGGAAGTCCTCCAGCGCGGCCGGGTCGGCCTTCAGCGCCGCGAGGTAGACGGCCAGGTCGTCGATGCCCTTGCGGCGCGCGAACGAGCGAATCCGGCGCTCCATCTGGCCGCGCTTGTACTGCGCGAGGTCGATCCCGCTCAGCGCGCGGATGCCTTCGCAGAACGTCTCGTAGTCGTCGGTCTTGACGAGAGGTCTCACCGACCCGCCTCCTGGGCGATCGCGACCGGCAGGTCGCGCAGGTCGAGGATCGCGTCGGCCAGCCCCGCCTCGGCGATCGCGCGGGGCATCCCGTAGACGGTGCAGCTCGACTCGGCCTCCACGAGCACCCGGCCGCCGCGCCGCTTGACGGCGCGGGCACCGTCCAGGCCGTCGCGACCCATGCCGGTGAGCACGACGAGCAGCGTCCGCTCGCCATAGCGCTCGGCGACGTCGGCGATCGTGAGGTCGGCCCGAGGGCGCAGCGCCCCGATCGGCGGGGCGTCCGACAGGCGCGCGCGGCGCGCCTCGGTGAGCCGCAGGTGCGACCCGCCGGGCGCGAGCAGCGCGACGGCGGGATCGAGCGCCTCGTCGCCTGCGGCCTCGCGGACCGTGAGCCGGCTGGCGCGGTCCAGGCGGGCAGCCAGTGAGGCGGTGAAGCCGGCCGGCATGTGCTGGACGATCAGCGTCCCGGCGCCCAGGCGCTCGGGCAGCTTCGGCAGCAGGTCGGCCAGCGCGCGCGGGCCGCCGGTCGAGGAGGCGATGACGACCGCGCGGGCGACGCCGGTGGCCGGCCGCGGGGCGACGACGCCGGTCGCGCCGGCCCCGACCGGCGAGCTGGCAAGCGGGGCGGCGCGTCGGGCCCCGCCGCCGGCGGCGCCCGGCGAGGCCGCGGGCCCCCGCTGGGCCACGCCCACGCCGGCGCGGCGCGACGGCCCCGGGCGGCGCACCGGCGTGGGTCGCGCGGGCGCATGGCCGTCGCGCAGGCGCCGCGACGCGGCCGCCGCGCGGACCTTCTCGCCGAGCTCGGCGACGAACGACGACAGCGGCTCGCCGGTCGCCGGCTTGGCCACGAGGTCGAACGCGCCCTCGGCCAGCGCGTCGACGGCGCGGGCGCCGTGTGCGGGCGAGAAGGCGGAGACGACGACGACCGGCACGTCGGTCCGCCCGTCGCGCCCGCCCTGCTGCAGGGCCTTGAGCACGCCGATGCCGTCGAGGCCGGGCATCGCGAGGTCCAGCGTCATCGCCGACGGGCGCAGGCGCTGGCACAGGTCGAGCGCCTCGTCGCCGTTGGCGGCGGCGCCGACGACGTCGAAGCCCTCGGTCTCGAGGGCGTGGGTCATGACGCGTCGCATGAGTCCTGAGTCGTCGGCGACGACGACCTTCTGACGCGGGGAGTCCGGCATCGGCAGCGAAGGCGGGCGCGCGTTCGTCGAGGCCTAGGCGGCCTCGACGAGCTCCTCCACGAGCATGGCGCCGAACAGGCCGACCGGGTCGAGCAGCACGACGAGCCGCTGCTCGATCTTGGCGATCGCCTCGATCGCCGGGTCGCCGGCGGCGGGGACCGTGTCGAGCGCCTCGGCGTCGACGGTCAGGACCTCCTCGACGTCGTCGACGATCACGCCGGCCATGTCCGAGCCGGTCTCGACGATGACGATCTTCGCGTGCTCGGGCCGCTCGCTGGAGAGGCCGAGCCGGGCGGCGAGGTCGTAGACGGGGACGATCTTCCCGCGCAGGGAGATGACGCCGCGCACCCAGGCCTCGTCGGAGGCCACGGAGCGGGGCTCGGTCCAGCGGATGATCTCGTGGACCTGGGTGATGGGCAGCGCGTACTCCTCCTCACCGAGGGAGAAGACGACGAGCTGACGGGTCGATTCGGTCGACATGGAGCACCTCGAGAGGGACGACGGAAGCTGCCCTCGATCAATCGGCCCGAGCAGGTCGATCTTGAGGGCTCAAGGCTGCGCCGGACCGACCGACTACCGGACGGACTCGCCCCTCCCGAGTCCCCTCCTGAATCGATGCTCCCTCCCTCCATTCGCCTGGCCGCGACGGCGGCCTCGACCATCCTGCTCGCCCTGCCCGCGAATGCGCTCGCCGCGCCCGGGTCGGACGCGACGAACGGCGAGCAGACCCCGCTGAACCTCCCCTCCGAGCCGCAGAAGCTCGACGTGGGCGGGGGCGGCGGCTCGCTCGTGCGCACGTTCGTGGGCCTGGCGATCGTCATCGCCGTGATCTACGGGATCGCGTGGGTGCTCAAGCAGATGAAGGCCTCGCGCGAGGAGCGCTCGCGCGGCCAGGGCCTGTCCAGCGCCGCCGTGCTCGCGCTCGCGCCGGGCCGCTCGCTGCACCTCGTGCGCGCGGGCCGTGAGCTCGTGCTCGTCGGCGTCGCCGACCACGGCGTCACGCCGATCCGCACCTACACCGAGGCCGAGGCCGAGGAGCTGGGGCTGCTGGGCGACGAGGCCGACGACGACGCGGCGGGTGGGTCTGGTGGCCCGGGCGGCCGGATCGGCCGCACCGGCACGCCGCCGCTGTCGGCGTTCGCCGAGGCGCTGCGCCAGAAGACCGACGCCCTCCGAGAGAAGACGGTGCGCAAATGAACGGATCCAACGCGGTCCAGATCCTGCTCCTCGTCGGGGCGCTGACGCTCATCCCGGCGCTGCTCTTCTGCGTCACCGGCTTCACCCGCATCCTCATCGTCCTCGGGTTCATCCGCACCGGCCTGGGCACCCAGTCGGCTCCGCCCAACCAGGTGCTCGTGGGCATCGCCACCTTCCTGACGATCTTCGTGATGGCGCCGGTCTTCACGCAGATCAAGGACGTGGCGATCGAGCCGCTCATGGACAACAAGATCACCGAGGTCCAGGCCTTCGAGCGCGGCCAGGTCCCGCTGCGCGAGTTCATGTTCAAGCAGACCCGCGAGACGGACCTGGCGCTGTTCGTGAGGCTCGCCAAGCTTCCGCCGCCCAAGACCCGCGCGGACGTCCCGACCTACGTCCTCATCCCGGCGTTCGTCATCTCCGAGCTGAAGACGGCCTTCCAGATCGGGTTCTTGATCTTCCTGCCGTTCCTCGTCATCGACCTCGTCGTCAGCACGGTCTTGATGTCGGTGGGCATGGTGATGCTGCCACCGGTCTTCATCTCCCTGCCGTTCAAGATCCTGCTGTTCGTCCTCGTCGACGGCTGGGACCTCATCACCAGATCGCTCGTCCAGAGCTTCCAATAGCCATGGACCAGGACGTCGTCATCAACCTCACCAACACGGCCATGTCGCTGGCCCTGAAGGTGGCGCTGCCCCTGCTGCTCGCCGGCCTGCTCGTGGGCCTGATCGTCTCGGTCATCCAGGCGGTCACGCAGATCCAGGAGCAGACCCTGTCGTTCATCCCCAAGATCCTCGCCACGTTCGCGATCCTCGTGATCGCGGGGCCGTGGATGCTCGGCCAGCTCGTCAACTACGCGACCGAGCTGTGGCTGAGCATCCCCACGATGATCGGGGCCTGACCGCGTGGCCACCGAGGCCGCCGACCAGCTGCTGCAGCGCTTCAGCGAGGGCCAGCTGGCCGGGTTCTTCCTGGTCATGGCCCGCCTGGCGCCGCTCTTCCTCGTGGCGCCGATGTTCAGCAGCCGGCTCGTCCCGCTGCGCGTGCGCGGGATCATCCTGCTGGCGCTGACGATCGGCCTGGCGCCGGTCGTCATCGGCGACCGGGTCGTGCCGACCGAGCCGCTCGAGCTGCTCGGCCTGGTGCTGAAGGAGCTGCTGATCGGCTTCGGCTTCGCCTTCGTGCTGGCGGCGCTGTTCGCCGCGGTGTCGGTCGCCGGCAACTTCCTCGACACGCTGATCGGCTTCTCGTTCGGCTCGCTGGTCGACCCGGTCAACGGCACGCAGGCGACGGTCCTCAGCCAGTTCTACTCGATGCTCGGCGTGCTCGTGTTCATCGTGATCGGCGGCGACGCGTGGGTGATCGCGGGCCTGGCGAAGACCTACGACATCGTCGGGATCCTGCAGACGCCGTCGATCCCGCGGCTCGTCGCGGGGGCCGACCAGGCGTTCGTGGGGATCTTCAGCGCGGCGGTCGAGGTCGCCGGCCCGGTCATGCTCGCGTTGATCCTCACCGACGTCGCCTTCGGGATGGTCTCGCGGCTGGCGCCGCAGCTGAACGTCTTCGTGGCCGGCTTCCCGGTGAAGATCGTCGTCGGCCTGCTCGTCATCGGGGTCAGCCTGCCGTTCGTCGGCGGCTGGCTGGCCGACGAGGTGCAGGAGAGCGTCTCGGCCGCGCTGCGAGCGCTGCACGTGGCGTAGGCCATGGCCGACAAGACCGAGAAGGCCACCCCCAAGCGGCGCGAGGAGGCCCGCAAGCGGGGACAGGTCGCCCGCTCGATGGACCTCAACGGCGCGGTCGTCCTGCTCGCCGGCCTATTCGCGATCGTGAGCTTCGGCGGCGCGATCGCCGATCGGATGGGCTCGTTCCTGCGCTGGTGCCTGCAGACCGCGGCCGACCCGCAGGCCGCCGTCAGCGACCGCGGGCTCGGGCACGTGATGCTGGTCGCGCTGGAGCAGACCGCGCTCTCCGTCGCCCCGGTGGCCGCGGCGGCGGCGGTCGCCGGAATCGTCGTCAACTTGGCCCAGACCGGCTTCCATCCCTCGGTCCAGGCGCTGAAGCCCGACCCGCGGCGCATCAACCCGATCAGCGGCTTCAAGAACGTCTTCGGGGTCAACGGCCTCGTCGAGGCGGGCAAGGCGATCGTGAAGGTCACCGTGGTCGGTGCGATCGTCGCCGCCGCGCTGATCCCGCGGCTGACCGAGATCGGCGCGATGGTCGGCATCCAGCCGGTCGAGCTCGGCGCCGACCTCTTCTCGACCGCGATGGCGCTCGCCCAGCGTGCGGCGATCGCCTACCTCCTGATCGGCGTCGTCGACGTCTTCTGGCAGCGCTACCGCCACGAGAAGTCGATCCGGATGGACAAGCAGGAGGTCAAGGACGAGGCCAAGCAGCAGATGCTCCCGGCCGAGGTCCGCGCCGCGCTGCGCCGCCGGCAGATGTCGATCGCCCGCGCGCGGATGATGGCCGACGTCCCCACCGCCGACGTGGTCGTCACGAACCCGACGCACTACGCGGTGGCGCTGAAGTACGAGCGCGGCAGCACGGCCCCCGTGGTCGTCGCCAAGGGCGCCGACCTCATCGCCGCGCGCATCCGCGAGATCGCCCGCGAGCACGGCGTCCCGATCGTCCCCGACCCGCCGCTGGCCCGCTCGCTGCACCAGACCGTCGAGGTCGGCCAGCAGATCCCCGAGGACCTCTTCGGCGCGGTCGCCCAGGTGCTCGCGTACGTCTACCGGATGGCCGGGCAGCGCGGGGTGGCGTAGCGCCGTGCGCTGCGACGACGTCGTCCACGATCCCGAAGGCAGCTCGGCCGGCGCCAACGTGTGCTGTACATTGCTGCTGTATGTCGGCGACCCGCACGCAGGTGTACTTCACCGAGCGCCAGCGGCGCGAGCTGGACGAGCTGGCGCGGCGCGAGGGCAAGTCGCTGGCCGAGCTCGTCCGCGAAGCCGTCGACGCCTACGTCGCACGTCGTCGGCCGGATCTCGACGCGGTCCTTGACGCTTCGTTCGGGGCGTTGCCGCAGGCGACCGCGCCCCCGCGCAGCGAGTGGGACCGTGGCTACGGCTGACGTCCTCGTCGATACCGACATCCTCATCGACCATCTCCGCGGCGCCCGTCGTCTCGTCGCCGCGGGTCGGGTGCTGGCCGTCTCCGTCGTGACCCGCTGCGAGCTGTTCGCCGGCAACGACGACGAGCAGCGGCTGCTGGCGCTCCTGGCGCCGATGATCCAGCTGCCCGTCGACCTCGAGATCGCCGAGCTCGCCGGCGCGACGCGCCGGCGAGCCGGCGTCGCGACCCCGGATGCGCTCATCGCGGCGACGGCGATCGTGCATCGGCTGCCCCTCATGACGGGCAACCGGCGGCACTTCGCCCGCGTCGACGGGCTGCGGCTCGTCGATCGCGACTGACTCAAGCCGCCCGCCGCGCGTCCGACTACCCGGGCGACTCGTCCTCCCTCCACCGAGTCGCTCCCTCCACGCATGACCAACCTGCTCAAGCGCGTCCAGCGCTACTCGGACCTCGTCGCCGCCGCCGTCGTCGTGCTGGTGGTCGTGATGATGGTGGTCCCGCTGCCGCCGTTCCTGCTGGATCTCATGATCACGGCGAACATCTCGGCGGCGCTGGCGATCGTCGTGGCGACCCTCTACATGCCGCGGGCGCTGGACTTCTCGTCGTTCCCGTCGCTGCTGCTGCTGACGACGCTGTTCCGGCTGGCGATCAACGTCAGCGTCACCCGGCTGATCCTGCTCGACGGCGACGCCGGGCATGTCGTCGAGGCGTTCGGGCACTTCGTCGTCGGCGGCAACGTCGTCGTCGGCCTCGTCATCTTCCTCATCCTCATCGTCATCCAGTTCGTCGTCGTCACCAACGGCGCCGGGCGCGTGGCGGAGGTCGGCGCGCGCTTCACGCTCGACGCGATGCCGGGCAAGCAGATGGCGATCGACGCCGACCTCAACGCGGGCCAGATCACCGAGGAGGAGGCCCGGCGCCGGCGCAAGGAGATCAGCGACGAGGCCGACTTCTACGGCGCGATGGACGGCGCCTCGAAGTTCGTCAAGGGCGACGCGATCGCCGCCGTCCTCATCACGCTCGTCAACCTGGCGGGCGGCATCATCGTCGGCGTCGCCCAGCAGGGCATGCCGATCGGCGAGGCGGTCCAGCACTTCTCGCTGCTGTCGGTCGGCGACGGCCTCTGCGCCCAGATCCCGGCGCTGCTCATCTCGGTCGCCACCGGCATCATCGTCACCCGCGCCGCCTCGGAGAACGACCTCGGCTCCGACGTCGCCCAGCAGGTCCTGCGCCAGCGCAAGGCGCCGATGGTCGCCGGCGCGGTGATCTGCGCGTTCGCGCTCGTCCCGGCGCTGCCGAAGCTGCCGTTCCTGCTCATCGGCGGCGCGATGTTCGCGGTCGGCTACACGCTGAACCGCATGGCCAAGGACCGCGAGCAGGCCGAGCTGGCCGAGGCGCTGCAGCCCAAGCCGATCACCGAGTCGCCCGACACGCCCCACCAGGCGCTGGCCATCGACCCGCTCGAGCTCGTCATCGGCTTCGGCCTCGTGCCGCTCGTCGACGCCGCGTCCGGCGGCGGCCTGCTGCAGCGCGTCGCCGCCGTGCGCCGTCAGCTCGCGACGCAGCTGGGCACGGTCGTGCCGAAGGTCCGCATCCACGACGACGTCGGCCTCGGCTCGCACGAGTACGCGATCCGCGTGCGCGGCAGCGAGGTGGCGCGCGGGCGGATCATCGCCGGCCACCAGCTCGCGCTCGACCCCGGGGACGCGTTCGGTCAGCTGCAGGGCGTCCAGGACACCGAGCCGGCGTTCGGCCTGCCGGCGACCTGGGTCCCCGACGACCAGCGCGCCGAGGCCGAGGCGCTCGGCTACACGGTCGTCGACGCCGAGTCGGTGCTCGTGACCCATCTCACCGAGACGATCCGCACGCACGTCGCCGAGCTGCTCACCCGCCAGGACACGAAGATGCTGCTCGACGGGCTCAAGGAGTCCAACGCCGCCGTCGTCGAGGAGGTCGTGCCCGACCTGCTGTCGGTCGGCGAGATCCAGCGGGTCCTCCAGGCGCTGCTCGCGGAGGGCATCTCGATCCGCGACCTCGGCACGATCCTCGAGGCGATCGGCGACAAGGCGCGCCTCACGCGCGACCCGTCACTGCTGGCCGAGTACGCGCGCCAGGCGCTGGGCCGCACGATCGTCGCCTCCCACCTGGAGTCCGACAAGACGCTGAAGGCGATCGCGCTGGACCCCACCGTCGAGCAGGAGCTGTCGGAGGCGATCACCACGACCACCGAGGGCGAGTACCTCGCGATGGCGCCGCCGCGGGCGCAGGCACTCATCGAGGCTCTCTCCGGCGAGGTCGAGCAGGCGATCGCCCAGGGTCGGCGGCCCGTCCTGCTCTGCTCCTCGCGCGTGCGCCGCCACATCCGGCGCCTGTGCTCGCAGTCCCTTCCCCAGCTGTCGGTGTGCGCCTACAACGAGGTGACCGCCGGCGTGAACGTCGAGACGATCGGAGTCGTGACCGCATGAGCGACCAGCCGCAGCCGCGCACCTTCCGCGGGCGCAACCTCGCCGAGCTGAGCAACCGCATCAAGGCCGAGCTGGGCGAGGACGCCGTCGCGGTGAGCGTCCGCAAGGGCCGCACGAAGGGCGTCGCCGGGTTCTTCGCCCAGGAGACCGTGGAGGTCGACGCGGTCCCGGCCTCCGCGGCGCCCACGCGGCCGGCCGAGCCGAGCTTCTACGACCGCCTGCGCGAGGCCGGCGGCGTGGACGCGCTGCAGCAGGCCTTCGTCGCGGCCGACGACGCGCGCTCCTACGACCTGCTGCTCGCCGACGGCCAGGAGCTGCCGGCGGCCGAGGAGCTCGCCGCCGCGACGCCGCCGCCGGCGGTGGTCCCGTACGAGACGCGGCTGGACGCCGAGGCGCTCGGCGTCGCCCCCACGGCCGCCGCCGCCTCCGACCCCGCGCCGTTCCCCTCCACCCGCGAGGTCGCCGAGCTGTTCGCTGCCCCGGCGCCGCTCCCGGCGCTGGACGCCGAGGCCGAGACCGACGACGACCTGCTGCCCGAGATCTTCGTCACGCCCGCCCGCGACCTCCCGGCCATCCCCGAGTCGGCCGAGGTGGCCCGCCAGGCGCTGGTCGAGCGCGGCTTCGAGGCCGAGCTGGCCGACGAGATCCTCGCCGAGGTCGTCGACCACCTGCTGCCGTTCGCGCCGCGCAACGCGTCGATGCGCAAGCTCATCGCCACCCAGGTCGCGCGCCTCATGACGCCGCTGCCGCGCCGCAGCGCCGGCCGCTCGATCGTCGGCTTCGTCGGCTCGGGCGGCGCGGGCAAGACCCGCTGCGCCGCGCAGCTCGCGCTCGCCTACGCGCAGCGCGGCTCGCGTTCTCTGTGCGTGATCAGCCTGCGGCCGTCCGACGGCGGCGCGGCCCTGCGCCAGCAGCTGCTCGGCTGCGACGTCGAGGTCCACGTCGCCCGCAGCGGCCGGATGGCGCGCGCGATCGTCGACGCCGCGCCCGACGCGCAGCTGATCATCGTCGACACGCCGCACGTCTCGCCGCGCTCGATCTCGCAGCTGCGTCGCCTGCAGGCCGACCTCGAGCACCTCCAGCTCGACGAGTGCCACCTGGCGCTGCCGGCCACCATCAACTACCGCCACGCCGCCGAGCTCGTGCGCGCCGCCCGGGCGCTCGGCGTCGACGCGATCGTCATCACCCACGCCGACGAGACTCAGTACCTCGGCACCGCGGTGAGCGTCGCGATCCGCTCCGAGCTGCCGGTCTCCTACGTCGGTCGCGCGCGCGGCGGCCAGCGCGGGCTGCGCCCGGCGGTGAGCGAGTCGCTCGCGCTCGCCCTGGTGGCCTGATCGTGCCTGCGCCATCCGTCCAGCGGCGCCGGCCGCGCCTGGAGCCGCTGTACCGGCGGGTCGATGCGGTCGCCACGATGGCCCGCTCCGCCCCCGATCCCGCGCACGACGCCCAGCCGCGGCTGTCGGCCCATCCGCGCGCGCGGCAGCAGATCGACGCCGCCAAGGCATGGGGCGCGCTGATCCTGTTCCTGCTCGTCGGGTTCTTCTCGATGCAGGCGGGGATGGATGCGTTCACGGTCGGCGTGCGCGCGCTCGTCGCGGGGATCTTCGGCTACGTCGCCGCGTGGGCGATCGCTCTCGTGGTCTGGCGCCAGGTCGCTCGCAACGAGGTCGAGGATGTGCGCCGCCGGCTGGCCGCCGAGGCCGAGGCGGCCGCCGAGGCCGAGCGCGACGCGACCCCGGCGGCCGCCTGACGCGGTCGGCGCCCGCGATGGATCCGATCGGACGCATCGACCCATCGCGACCGGGCGCCGCCCCGGCCGGTCGCGTCGAGCCTGCGCAGCGCGTCGAGCGCCGGCGATCCGACGACGAGGACGATCCGCGCGAGCGTCAGCGCCGCAAGCGGCGCCGGCCCGAGCCTCCGCCGCACGAAGACTCGGTGCACGTCGACGTCCGCGTCTGACGGCGCTCCCGCGCACGCGCGCCTCGCCGAACACCGGACTCCGCGCACGCCCGCGGCCGCGTCCGACGGCGCTCAAGCGTGCGCCGGCGCCGCCGATCACCGGGGCGTGACCGTCTCGATCGTGATCGTCCTCGACGGCGCGCCCGAGCGGGCGCTGCGCTGCCTGGAGTCGATCGCCGCCCTCGCCCCGCAGCCCGAGCACGAGGTCGTCGTCGTCGACGACGCCTCGGTCGGGCTGGAGCCGCTCCTGGCCCGCCTCGACGGCGACGTGGCCATCGTCCGCAACCCGGCCCGCGCCGGCTTCGCCGCGTCGCTGGCCAACGCGCTGCCGCGCTGCGCCGGCGAGACCGTCGTCGTCCTGCGCGACGCCCCGCGCGTCGATCCGGGCTTCCTCGCCCCGCTGGTCGCCGCCCTCGACGACCCGGACCGGGCCGGCGCGACCGCCGTGACGGCACAGGCGCCGGCCGATCCGCCGGTCGCCGCGCTCGCCCTCGCCGTCCGCCGCGCCGACCTCGACGCGATCGGCGGTCCGCCGTCCGCCCCGGCCGGCCTCGAGCTGGCCGCGCTGTGCGCCGCGCTGGCGCGCCGCGGCGCGGTCGACCCGGTCCCGGCCTCGGTGGTCGCCTCCGCCGGCGCGCGGACCGGCGGCCTGCGCCGGGCGCCCGGGGAGCCGATCGAGCTCTCGATCGTGATTCCCACGCTCGACGCGGCCAGCGACCGCGTGCGCCGCTGCATCGCCGCCGCGCAGGCGACGACCGACTGCGCGCACGAGATCGTCGTCCTCGACAACGGCGCGCCGCCGCAGGGCTTCACCGCGCCCGTCAACGCCGGGCTGCGCGCCGCCCGCGGCCGCTATGCGCTCGTCCTCAACGACGACGTCGAGCTGCTGCCGGGCTGGTGGCCGCCCCTGCGCGACGCGCTGGACGCCGGCGCCTCCGTCGTCTTCCCGGTCACGATCGACGGTGCCATGCGGCGCGACTTCGCCGCGTGGTGCTTCGCGCTCTCGCGCGAGACGCTGGAGACGTTCGCCGTCGAGCCCGACGAGTTCCTCGATCCGCAGCTCGTCGTCTGGTACCAGGACACCGACCTGCTGGCCCGGCTGCGCGCGATCGGGCGCCCGCCGGTGTGCGTCGACGCGTCGCGGATCCGCCACGGGCTCTCGGAGACCGTCGGCAGCGAGGATCCGCAGCTGCGCGCGTGGATCGCCCGCCAGGTCGCCGCCGACCAGGCGGCGTTCGAGGCCAAGCACGGGACCGGCGTCGCGGGCGCGGCGCGCTGAGCCAAACGTCCAGGCGCGCCTGGACGGCGCTCAAGCCGGGACGGCGCCTCTCCGAGAACGGACATGCGCGGCGACATGGAGTCGCCGAGCGGGACAACCAAACCCACGTTCTCAAGGAGAGATCGCATGTCCCTTCGCATCCAGAACAACGTCGAGGCGCTGAACACCCACCGCCTCCTCAACGCGACCTCGGCCGCCCTGTCGAAGTCGATGGAGCGCCTGTCGTCCGGCTACCGCATCAACCGTGCGGCCGACGACGCGGCGGGCCTGGGCATCTCGGAGAAGATGCGCGGCCAGATCAAGGGCCTCAACCAGGCGCAGCGCAACACCGCCGACGGCGTCTCCCTCGTCCAGACGGCGGAGGCCAACCTGGACGAGGTCCACTCGATGCTGCAGCGCATCCGTGAGCTCGCCGTCCAGTACAAGAACGGCACCTACAGCACCGCCAACCAGTCGGCGATCCAGTCCGAGGTCTACCAGCTCGCCTCCGAGATCGAGCGCATCGGCGCCCAGACCAAGTTCAACGGCATCTGCCTGCTGAACAACACCACCAACGTGACGTTCCAGGTCGGCGCCAACGACGGCGAGATCATCACGGTCGCCCTGGTCTCGCTCGGCCAGACGGTCGCGGCCGGTGGCGCGACGTGGTTCGACCTGAGCAACGTCTCGTCGATCTCCAACCTCGACGCGGCGATCGACGGCGTGTCCCGCGCCCGTGCCACGTTCGGTGCGGTGCAGAACCGCCTCGAGCACACCCAGGCCAGCGCCGCCGCCTACGCCGAGAACCTGACCGCCTCCGAGTCGCGGATCCGCGACGTGGACATGGCGGCGGAGATGATCGCGTTCACGAAGAACCAGATCCTCCAGCAGGCCGGCACCTCGATGCTCGCCCAGGCCAACCAGGCCGGCCAGGGCGTCCTGTCCCTGCTGCGGTAGGCAGGGCCGCATCAGCAGCAACGGCGTTCCGGGGCCGCCCGCTGAGGGCGGCCCCAGCCGTTCCGGAGGCCAGGCGTCCAGGCCGGGCTGGACGCCCGCTCAAGGTGAGGCGGCACCGTCCGACCAACCAGAGCGCAAGGAGCGACACGGAGTTGCTCCGGGACAGACCCACATCACGTTCTCAAGGAGAGATCGCATGTCCCTTCGCATCCAGAACAACGTCGAGGCGCTGAACACCCACCGCCTCCTCAACGCGACCTCGGCCGCCCTGTCGAAGTCGATGGAGCGCCTGTCGTCCGGCTACCGCATCAACCGTGCGGCCGACGACGCGGCGGGCCTGGGCATCTCGGAGAAGATGCGCGGCCAGATCAAGGGCCTCAACCAGGCGCAGCGCAACACCGCCGACGGCGTCTCCCTCGTCCAGACGGCGGAGGCCAACCTGGACGAGGTCCACTCGATGCTGCAGCGCATCCGTGAGCTCGCCGTCCAGTACAAGAACGGCACCTACAGCACCGCCAACCAGTCGGCGATCCAGTCCGAGGTCTACCAGCTCGCCTCCGAGATCGAGCGCATCGGCGCCCAGACCAAGTTCAACGGCATCTGCCTGCTGAACAACACCACCAACGTGACGTTCCAGGTCGGCGCCAACGACGGCGAGATCATCACGGTCGCCCTGGTCTCGCTCGGCCAGACGGTCGCGGCCGGTGGCGCGACGTGGTTCGACCTGAGCAACGTCTCGTCGATCTCCAACCTCGACGCGGCGATCGACGGCGTGTCCCGCGCCCGTGCCACGTTCGGTGCGGTGCAGAACCGCCTCGAGCACACCCAGGCCAGCGCCGCCGCCTACGCCGAGAACCTGACCGCCTCGGAGAGCCGGATCCGCGACGTCGACATGGCCGCCGAGATGATCGCGTTCACGAAGAACCAGGTCCTGCAGCAGGCCGGCACCTCGATGCTGGCGCAGGCCAACCAGTCCAGCCAGGGCGTCCTCTCGCTCCTGCGCTAGGTCGCGCCGCCACACGGGATCTCACGCGGGCCGCCCCTCGGGGCTGCCCGTCCCGTTTCAGGATCGCCGCCGCCGGTCGATCACCTGGAGCGATGACCCTGACCGACGCCATGGCGCGGATCAGCGAGATCCGCGCCCTCCTCGATCCTCCCTCTGCCTCCGCCGCCGCGGCGGTCGGTGGCGCGGCTGCGCCGGCCGCCACCGCGTCCTCGGCGGCGAGCTTCCAGCAGCTGCTGGCGGCGTCGAGCGACGCGACGGGGGACGGAACGGCGGCGGGGGCGCCAGGGGTGCCGGGCAGCCTGGGGACGACGGCGCTGCTGCGCTCGCTGGGCGCGACCGCCGGCACCGGCGCGCCGGTCGGCCTGCCCGGCGTCGCGGGCGTGCCGAGCCTCACCGGCGTCGGCGGCGCCGCCCCGGCCGGCACCATGGGTCAGCGCATGGTGCAGATCGCCGCCGCCGAGGTCGGGCAGGCGGAGCAGCCGCCGGGCGCCAACGACTCCCCGCGCATCGCCCAGTACCGCACGGCGACCGCCGGCTCCGGCGTCGGCCCCTGGTGCGCGTACTTCACCTCGTGGGTCGCGCAGCAGGCCGGGGCCCCGGTGGGCGAGGCCGGGCAGGGCTTCGGCGCCGTCCAGGCCGTCGCCGCGTGGGCCCAGCGCACCGGTCGCTGGCTGCCGGCCGGCACCGCCACCCCGCAGCCCGGCGACCTCATCGTCTGGGGCGGCCGCCACATCGGCATCGTCGAATCCATCGGTGGCGATGGATCGATTCACACGATCGAAGGCAACTCCTCCAACGCGGTCTCGCGCCGGACCTACGGCGCCGACGGCGGCGGCGCGACGGGCTTCGTGCGCGTGGGCTGAGCAAGCACTCTGGATGGGTCGAGCAATGGTATCCTTGGTCCCATGCGAGTCACCATCGACCGCGCGGGCCGCATCGTCGTACCCAAGGGCATCCGGGACGACCTCGGGCTGACGCCCGGGAGCGAGCTCGAGCTCTCCGTGGTCGACGGGGACGTGCTGGAGCTCAGCCGCCCGACGGTCCCCAAGCGGCTCGTGCAGCGCGCCGGACGCTGGGTGATCGAGACCGACGGCCCGGTACCGCCGCTCTCGGCCGAGGACGTCCGCGAGGCGCTGGACCGCCTGCGGCGATGACGGCCGACTCGAGCGTGATCATCGCCGCGCTGTCGGGCTGGCACGCCGATCACGAGGCCGCTGACGAGGCGACGGCGACGGTGACCGAGCTCGTGGCCCACGCGGAGCTCGAGGCCTATTCGGTCATGACCCGGCTCCCCGCGCCCTCCGACCTGCCGGGCGAGCTCGTCGCGCAGGCGCTCCGTGCTCGCTTCCCCGGGCGGCGCCTCGTCCTGGGGGCCGCCGGGCGGCGCGACCTGGTCGAACGACTGGCCGGCCGTGGCGTGTCGGGTGGCGCCGCGTACGACGGGCTGATCGCGCTGACGGCGGCTGAGCACGGACGCACCCTCCTCACGCTCGACCGGCGCGCGGTGCGGACCTACGAGCGCGTCGGCGCGCCCTACGCGCTGGTCGGCTGATTGCCCCTCACCGGATCGACCGGCGGCTGAGCGCGAGCACCTGGTCGGCGTTGGCCTTCGTCACGAAGCTGGGGCCGGTCGGGATCAGTCCGTGGCGCGCCGGGAACAGGCCGTAGCGGGCGAGCTGGGCGAGCAGGACGACCGGGAGGTAGCCCTGGAGGTACGGCTGCTGGTCGACCGCGAAGAGCAGCTGGCCGCGGCGGACCGCCGCCAGCACGTCGGGCCCGAGGTCGAACGCGGCGATCGGGATCGACCGCCCCGTCCCACCCAGCCCCTCGACCGCGAGCAGCGCCCCCGTCGCGTTGAGCGCGAGCAGGCCGTCGGCGCCGCGACGGCGCACGGCGGTGGCGATCCGGCGCGGCGTGTCGGCGGCCATGTCGTCGATCGCCAGCGTGCTCGAGCTGCCGCCGACGCGCCGCATCGCGTCGGCCAGGCCGCGGCAGCGGTCGTTGAGGCCGATGTTCGTCGGCTCCTGGTTGACGCACAGCGCCCGGCGCACACCGGCGCGTGCGAGCTGCCGCCCGGCGAGCCGCCCGGCCCGGCGCTCGGGCTGGCCGAGATGGGCCAGCACCCCGAGCCGCCGCGACACGTTGCTGCCCGAGTTGATGCTGACCACGGGGATGCCGGCCTGCGTCGCGCGCCGGATCACGACCGACAGGCCCGGCTCGGGGATCGAGACGACGAGCCCGTCGGGGTGGCTGTCGATCGCCTGGTCGATGAGCGACTGCATGCGCTCGAAGGAGTACACGTCGGGCGCGCGGTAGCTGACGAGCGCGTCCATCTGGCGCCCGGCGGCCTCGGCCCCGTTGCGCACGATCGCCCAGAAGGGGCTCGACGCCGGGCCGTGGGTGACGACGGCGATGCGGACCGTGTCCGGGTCGCGCGGACGCTCGGGCGCGGGCGCCGGTCGATGCGGATCGGTGACCATCTGCGGCTGCTCGCGCACGACCTCGCGGTGGCCGCAGCCGGCGAGCAGCACGAGCGCGGCCACCGCGATGGCGAGCCTCGCGAAGGCGCTGCGGCGCCGCGGCCTCATGCCTCCCCCTCGCGCGGATGCCACGGCAACGAGGCGGTCAGCGTGGTCCCGCCGCCGGGCGGGCTGTCGATCCGCAGCGTCCCGCCGATCGCCGCCAGCCGGTCGTCGAGCCCGCGCAGGCCGCTGCCGGCGCTGACGTCGGCGCCGCCCTCGCCGTCGTCGGACACGTGGACGACGAGGCGCTCGCCCGCCCGCTGGATGTCGACGTCCGCCGCCGTCGCGCGCGCGTACTTCGTCGTGTTCGTCAGGGCCTCGGCGACCACGAAGTAGGCGGCCGCCTCGACCGGGTCGGCGAGGCGCTCGTCGACGTCCACCGTGCAGGTCACCGGCAGCGGGCAGCGCTCGCACAGCGCCGCGACCGCGGGCCCGAGCCCGCGCTCGGTGAGGCTCGTCGGGTGGATGCCGCGGGCCAGCTCGCGCAGTTCGGCCATCGCCACCGCGAGCTGCTCGGAGAGCGCCTCGACCGCGGGCACGAGGGCCGGGTCGGTGACCTGCGAGCGCAGGACGCGCAGCTGCAGCGAAAGGCCCACGAGCTGCTGTTGAGCGCCGTCGTGGAGGTCGCGCTCGATCCTGCGGCGCGCCGCGTCCCCGGCCTCGACGATCCGCTGGCGCGAGACGCGCAGCTCCTCGACGCGAGCGCGCAGGTCGGCCTTCAGGCGCTCGTTGTCGATCGCCAGCGACGACGCGGCGGCCGCGGCGTCGACGAGCTCGCGGCCGGTGTCGAGCGCCGCGTCGTGGATGATCGCCGCCACGCGGCGCCCGTCGCGGTCGACGGCGGTCCAGGCGCGCCCGCTGCCCGGCTCGGGCAGCTGGACGGGCTGGCCCGCTTCGTCGACGAAGCGCTCGCGGTCGGGCAGCCAGTAGGCGATCGAGACCGACTGGTCGCCGAGGCTCTCGGCCAGCATCTCGCGCACCGGGCCCGCGGACGCGCCGCGCGGGTGCAGCAGCGCGCGGGTGACCGTGTGCAGCACCGCGAACAGCGCGTCGAGCGCCGCGACGGCCAGCACCGCCGTGGGCAGCGCGAGGGCCACCAGCACGGCGCCGATCGTGGGCCCGAAGGCCCACGGCCCGACGTAGTCGAGGTCGCCGAGCCCGCCGATGCCCTCGACGCCGAGCTGGAGCATCATGGCGAGGACCAGGATCGGCAGCAGCGCGACGGCGAGCACGCCGATCGTGAGCGGCGCGCGCAGCGCCACCGAGGCGACGAGGCGCCAGAGCGCACGGTCGGAGAGCATCGCCAGCGATCGTCGCCACGGCCCGCCGCGCCGGCCGCGCGGGGGCGGGGGCAGCGGTGGGATGTGCGCGTCGAGGAAGCGGTTGGCGGCCCGGCGATCGACGCGGGCGAGGGCGGCGCAGGCGGCGGTCCCGACGACGAGCAGCGGCAGCCCGATCGCGGCGACGCTCAAGACCGCGCCGACGAGCACCACCGCGACCGCGAGCAGCCCGAGCACGGCGACGGGGACGCTGATCGCCACGTAGCAGAGCACCCGCCCCGCACGGCGCAGGCGCGCGTCGAGCTCGAGCGCGGCGATCATGACGGCGCCGTCTCCACGAGCACGTCGCCGGTCGTGCTCAGGACCTGGATCGTGTACGGCGAGGCGTCGTCGGCGACCACGCCGCGCACGCGCCGGCTCCCCGACGTGCTCTCGACGTCGACGCGGTAGCGCCCCCGGGGCACGACGGCCTGGATCGCGCTCGACGTCGAGCGCAGCGTCAGCCGCTGGGGCGCGCACGCCGCCGTCGCGTCGATCGCGCCGCGGCTCGTGCGCACGTCCAGCGAGAACCCGCAGAAGGCGAGCACGCTGACGCTCCCGGAGTCCGTCGCGACCTCGATCGAGCCGCGATACCCGCGGAAGCGCACGTCGCCCGAGCCGGTGCGCACGTGGACCGGCACGTTGTCGGGGACGACCAGGCGATAGCTGGCCGAGCAGGAGCGCAGGAGGGTGGTCGGGCAGCGTGAGCGCACGCGCAGCGTCGCGCCGTCGATCCGGCGCTCGACCCGCGGGCCGTGGTCGAACGTGAAGCGCTCGGTGCGCTCCAGCGCGACCGACTCCCGAGCTCCGCCGCGGACGATCTCCACATCGGCATCGTCGAGGTCCAGGACGACGCCGTCCAGCGAACCGCGCACGACGCCGGTCACCACCCGCTCGGTCCGCGAGACGAACGAGGCGATCGCCAGCGCGCCGAGGCCACCGCCGATGACCACGGCGCAGACGATGACGAGCCGTGCCCACGGCGAGAGATGGTGCGAAGCTGCCCGGCGCTCGGACACCCGGGGACTCTACGTGGGTTGCGACCCGTCGCGCGCTACGCCTGCCGGCGCTCGCGCCACCGCCGGCGCAGCACGAGCCCGGCGAGCACCGTGCGGTAGATCGCATACGGCGCCAGCGAGCGGTCGCGCTCGACCTGGGCGATGAGGCGCGTCGAGGCCAGCGTGGAGGCGAACGAGGCCGCGACGCCGGCGGCGAACGCCCGCCGCACGTCGCGCGGCACCCCGCGCTGGGCCAGGCGCGCGCCCTTCAGCACCGACGCGCCGACGATGACGGGCAGCGCGGCGTGGCGCGAGAGGACGTTGGCGTCCGCGCGCGCGAAGCCGCGTGCGCGGGCCGCGGCGAGCGTCGCCCCGTTGCGGGACACGCCGGGCACGAGCGCGCAGGCCTGCGCGAAGCCGAGCGCGAGCGCGTCGCGCCAGCGTGCGTCCCGTCGGCTGCGGCCCGTCGCGCCGAGACGGTCGGCGAGAGCCATGGCGGCCGAGCCGGCGAGCAGGCCGACGGCGATCGTCGCGGGCGTGCCGAGCCGGCGCTCGATCGGGCGCTCCAGCGCGAAGCCGAGCGCTGCGGGCGGAACCAAGGAGAGCGCCGCGAGCGTGGCGCGGCGACCGTCGAAGCTGCGGGCCGCCTCGCCGACCTCGTCGCGCAGCGCGACCAGCAGCGCGGCGGCGGTGCCGGCGTGGAGCGCGACCTCGAACGCCTTGCGCAGCTCGGGCTCGACGTCGGCGTACTCCCAGCCCGCCAGCCATGGGATCACCGTGACGTGGCCCGACGAGGAGACGGGCAGCAGCTCGGCGGGGCCGTGGAGCAGGCCGAGCGCCGTCGCCTCGTCGAGGCGCAGGCGCGCGTCAGCTCGCCGCATCGGTGACCGGGCGCTCGCGTCGCCCACGCCACCAGCGCAGCCCGAAGTACGCGGCGGCGAGGACGATGATCGCGGCGACCGCGTAGTCGACGTAGTGGAGCTTGTCCTTCCAGTCGACCCAGTTCGCGCCGACCTCGCGGCCGATGAGCGTGAGCATGAGCACCCACGGCACGCAGCCCAGGAAGGTCAGCAGCGAGAACTTCCAGAACGGCATCCGCGCCACGCCGGCCGGCAGCGAGATGAACGTCCGCACGATCGGCAGCATGCGCGAGAAGAAGACCGCCCAGCCGCCGTAGCGCGCGAACCAGCGCTCGGTCAGCTCGATGTGGGACTGCTTGACGTGCAGCCACTTGCCGTGCTTCTCCAGCAGCTCGATGCGGCCGTAGTAGCCGACCGCATAGGCGATCCACGAGCCGACGAGGTTGGCCACCGAGCCGACCAGCACGGCCTCCCAGAGCGTGTACTTGCCCAGCGAGACGTTGAAGCCGGCGAACAGCATCGTCGCCTCCGACGGGATCGGGATGCACGCGCTCTCCGGCGTCATCAGCAGGAAGATCCCCCAGAGGCCGAGATCCCCGACCACGTCGACGGCGAAGTTGACCAGCGGGTCGGTGAGCGATGCGAACAGGGGCATCCGGCGGCGCCCAGGGTAGCGTTGGCCCCCGATGCGCATCTGGGTCGACGTCACGAACAGCCCGCACGTCGTCGTGCTGCGGCCGGTGATCGAGCGCTGGCGCGCCGATGGCCACGAGGTGGCGATCACCGCGCGCGACTTCGCCCAGACGCTCGGGCTGCTGGAGCGCTACGGGCTGTCGCACACCGCGATCGGGCGCCACCAGGGCGCGGGGCTGGCCGCGAAGGCGCGCGGACTGGTCGCGCGGTCCGGCGCGCTCGTGCGCTGGGCGCGGCGGCACGGGCCGTTCGACGTCGCGGTCGGCCACGGCTCCAACGACCAGACCGTCGCCGCCGCCCTCCTGCGGATCCCGTCGTCGACCACGTTCGACTACGAGTGGGCGACGTTCCAGCACGCGATCAACTGCCGGCTCGCGCGCGCGGTGGTCGTTCCGGATTCGCTGCCGGCCGAGCGCCTGGATCGCTACGGCGCGCGCGGGAAGGTGCGGCAGTATCCGGGGCTGAAGGAGGAGTACGCGCTGGCGGACTTCGAGCCCGATCCGGCGGTGCTCGCCGAGCTCGGCCTCGATCGCGCGCAGCCGATCGGCGTCGTGCGCACGCCGGCCGAGATGTCGGCCTACCACCGCTTCGAGAACGCGATCTTCCACGACGTCCTCGACCGGCTGCGCGGCACCCAGACCGTCGTGCTCCCGCGCACCCCCGAGCAGCGGGCGGCGATCGGCGACGGGCTGATCGTCCCCGACCGCGTCGTCGACACGCAGTCGCTCGTCGCCTACGCCGACCTCGTCGTGAGCGCCGGCGGGACGATGAACCGCGAGGCGGTCGCGCTCGGCACGCCGGTGTGGTCGACGTTCGAGGGCCGCCCCGGGGCGGTGGAGGACGCGCTCGTGGCCGCGGGGCGGATGCGGCGGCTGACGTCGGTCGACCAGATCGAGCTGGTCAAGCGGCCCGCCGGCGCGCGCGCGACCGAGCGGGTGCGGCGCGACCCGCGGGTCTTGGGCGACCTGCTGCTGTCGCCGGCGCGGCGGTGACCCGGCTCAGGCCGCTCGGCGGCGGTCGCGCTCGGCGACGATGCGCTCGCCCGCGCGCAGGCGCTCCAGCGGGCGGCGGGTCACCGGCCGCGCCGGGGTCCCGGCGACCACGACGCCCTCGTCCACGGACCACTTCACGAGGCTGAGTGCGCCGACCGCGGCCCCGTAGCCGAGCCGGACGCCCGGCAGCACGACGCTCCCCGCGCCGATGACCACGTGCCGACCGACGCGGACCGGCTGCGCGATCACGGCGCGCAGGTCGTCATCGACGGTCGGTCCGGTCAAGGCGCCGCCGGTGAAGTCGTCGGACGTCGAGTAGAGCGCGACGCGCGACGAGATGTTGGCGAAGTCCTCGAGGACCGCGCCGGCCGTGCCGAAGACCATCGCCGCCGCCGCGAGATGGACGTGCGCGCCGATGCGCACGGGCTCGGGCCCGGCGGTCACCACGACGTGGGCGTCGATGCGCGTGTGGGGCCCGATCGCGATGTGCTCGGCGCCGAAGAACCGGGCGGAGTCGTCGATGCGGACGTCCTCGCCGACCTCCGCGAGGCCGAGCGCGGCGATGCCCGCGGCATCGAGCGCGGTCACGCGGCGAGCCTCCCGGCGGCCTCGCGCGGCGGCAGCCCCCACTTCGCCCGGAAGCGCGCGTCCGAGCGCAGCCAGGCCTGCTGGTCGCCGTAGCCGCCCTTCGTGTGGTGCACGACGCTCAGGTCGGCGACCACGACCTTGCGGCCGGCGGCTCGCGCCGCGAAGCAGAAGTCGACGTCGTAGGCGTGGAAGCCCGCGTACGTCGCGTCGTCGAAGCGCAGGTTGCGCACCGCCCACGGCGACAGGACCATGAGCAGCCCGTCGACGGCGTCGACCGCCGGCTCGTCGCAGCCCCGGTCGATCGACCCGCGGGTCTCGACGATCCGGCCGACCATCTCGCCCTCCCACCAGGCCAGCGAGGTCACGCCGCGGGCGCCGATCGCGCCGATGACCGCGACCGCGGGGTCGCTGAGCGTGCGGCGCACGATCGCGCCGAAGTCGGGATCCAGCAGCTCCGTGTCCTCGTGGAGCAGGACGAGGGCCTCGAGCTCCTCGACGGTCGCGAAGTGGTCGAGCGCCTCGTTGTAGACCTCGAGGATCGAGGTCGTGGTCGACAGCTCGGCGAACTGCATCGACGGCTCGCCGGCGAGGCGCAGGCCCGGCAGGCAGCGGGTCGCGAACACGCTGCTGTCGGCGACGCACGACGCGAAGGCGATCACGCCGCGTCCTCCAGGCGGCCGGCGGCGGTGACCGCGGCGATCCGCTCGATCTGCTCGTCGGTCAGCTCGTTGGCCATCGGCAGTGACAGCGAGCGGGCGGCGACGTCGTCGGTGACCGCCAGCCCCTCGCGCGGCGCCCACCGCGCGAACGCCGGCTGGCGGTGGACCGGCGGGTCGAAGTACGCGCGGGCCTGGACGCCGGCGGCGGTCGCGGCGGCCAGGATCGCCTCACGCTCGGCGCCGGAGGCGGCCAGGGCCTGGCACACCTGCCATGTCCCGCCCTCGGCGCCGGCCTGGAAGGCGACGCGCCCGCGGCGCTCGAGCGCGGCCCGCAGCCGTGCGGCGGTGGCCCGCCGCCGCGCGAGCGACGCGGGATAGCGATCGAGCATCGCCAGCGCCGTCGCGGCGTGCAGCTCGGACATCTTGGCGTTGATGCCGGCGACGTCGCTGGAGCGGCCGCCGGCCTCCATGCCGAAGTTGATCAGCCGTTCGACCCGAGCGGCGACCTGCGGATCGGGCGTCACGACCGCGCCGCCCTCGCCGACCGCGAACGGCTTCGTCGCGTGGAACGAGAAGATCTCGGTCTCTCCCAGCGCGCCGACCCGCGCGCCGCCCGGCGTCACGGCGCCGAAGCCGCCGGCGGAGTCCAGCAGCAGCGGGACGCCGGCCGCGGCCGCCGCCGCGCGCCAGCCCACACGGGTCTCGTCGGGCGGCGCCGTGCCGAAGGTCGAGCAACCCATCACGCCGGCGACCCGTCCCTCGGCCGCCTCCAGCACGGTGCGCAGCGCGTCGGCGTCCATCTGCCAGGAGCCGGGCTCGACGTCGACGAACAGCGGCTCGAAGCCCGACCAGACGATGGCGCAGGCCGTCGCGGTGAACGTGTAGGAGGGGACGGCGATCAGCGACCGACGGGCGGTCGGCTCGCCGCACAGCGCGCGCAGCGCCGCCATCAGCCCGAGCGTGCAGTTGGCCACCGGCACGACCGCGACGTCGGCGCCGAGCTCGGCGGCCAGGCGGCGCGACAGCAGCCGGGCGCAGGGACCTCCGTTGGAGTAGAAGCCGGCGTCCTCGGCCAGCGCGTAGTAGCGCGCGATCTCGGTCAGCGACGGCACCTCGGGCTGCATGAAGCGCACCGTCTCCACGGCGGGTGGCGCGACGAGCCGCATGGCGGGACGGCGGATCATGCGGCGGGGGCGAGCGGGACGCGCAGCAGCCAGGCGCCGGTCCCGGCGCGCAGGTCGGCCAGCTCCTCGGCCGGGGTCGCCTGCGGCGGGATCGTGTCGCGGCAGTCGATCGACGACCGCTCGCCGAAGTGGACGAGGACGGTCGCCGGCACGAGCGTGGCGGCCGCGCCGGCCTGGCCCATGCGCCGGAAGAGGTTCCAGTCGCCGGGCTCGCGCAGCAGCCAGGCCTCGGGGTCGTAGCGCAGGTGCGCGAGTCGCGCGGAGTACAGGACCGAGCCGTGCGACAGGCTGCCGTGGCGCAGCGGCGCCGAGCCGTTCATCGCCCAGACCCCGTGCTCCATCTCGCAGACCGACTGCCCGTAGACGAAGTCGCTGCCCGTGCGCACGTGGGCGTCCAGGAGCTGGGCGATGTGGTCGTAGGTGAACGCGTCGTCGTGGTCCAGCGGGCAGATCACGTCGCCGCGTGCCTCGTCCAGGGCGCGGTTGATCGCGTGGACGCCGCCGACGCGGTGGAGGTTGATCTTCGTCTGCGGGTAGACCGGCCGCTCCGGCAGCTCGAGGTAGCGCAGGCGCGGGTCGCGCCGTGCGAGCTCCTCGACCGCCGCGCGCGCCAGCGGGTCGGGGCCGTCGGAGCAGACGAGCACCTCGACGTTGCGGTAGCCGCCGTTGAGCACCGACGGCAGCGCGCGCCGGACGAGCAGCTCGTGCCCTCGCCAGGTCGGGACCCGCACGGTGACGAGCGGCTCAGTCGGCGTCGGCGCGCTGGCCCGCTCGAACCGCCACCGCTCGATCCGGTCGCGCGCCTCGTCGGCGATCCGCTTGACGGCGCGGGCGCGCTCGACCGCCTCCCCGACGGTCGCGGCGGGCGGCGCGGCGTGTGCGGGCGCGGCGGGGAGGTCGCCATGGGCCGCGAGCTCGTCGGGGTCGTCGTGGAGGATCAGCTCGGGCAGCGCGACGCCGGGCGCCAGCCGCGCGCAGGCGGCGAGGACGACCTCCTGCAGGACGGTCGCCGGCACGTCGCCGCCCGTCGCGTCCAGATGCAGCGCGCCGGGCTCCGCGGCATGGAGGTGGGCGGCCAGCTGCGGCAGCCACGTGCTCGGCTCGGCCCAGTCGGGGTGCACTACATGCTCGCGCGCGCTCGCGGAGACGGTCGTCATGTCCCGGTTGTCGCCCGGCGGGCGCGGTTCTTGAAGGGGTGCAGCACCGCGACCGGTCGGTGCTACACTTCCCGACGTGCCGACGACCCGGCCCCGCCACACCATCACCGAGTCCGACGAGCTGAGCCGGGCGCTCGACCTCGCGGCGTCGCGCTGGCCGTCGGAGTCCCGCAGCCGGCTCCTGCTGCGGCTGGCGGAAGCGGGCGCGCGCACGCTCGAGCAGGAGCAGGCGGAGCGCGTCGCCGCGGTGCGACGGACCTCCGGCGCGCTCACCGGTTCGTACCCCGAGGGCTATCTCGACCGACTGCGCCACGACTGGCCCGCGTGATCGTCCTCGACGCCTGCGTGCTCATCGGGCACTTCGACGCTCGTGATGCACACCATGCCGCCGCGACGGCGCTCCTCGAAGGCGCGTGCGGCGAGGCGCTGGTCGCCGGCACCGTCACGCTCGCCGAGGTGCTGGTGGGCCCGGCGCGGGTGGGTCGGGCGGCCGAGGCGGTGGCCGCCCTGTCCGACCTCGGCGTCACCGAGATCGGCCTCGACGCCGGCGCCTCGGCCGCGCTGGCCGAGCTGCGCGCGCAGACCGCCCTGAAGCTGCCCGACTGCTGCGTCCTGGCGATCGCGCAGGCCCACGCGGCCACGCTGGCGACCTTCGACGACCGGCTGCAAGCCGCGGCCCGTCGCCTCGCAGTCGCCACGATCCCGTCCGCGCGCCCGTAGAATCCAGCGGCGATGCGCCGGCTTCGCTCGGCGACCTTCCCCCTGCACCGCCACTCGATCCCGCAGATGGTGGTCGACGGCGGACTGGTCGCGATCTCCTACTGGCTCGCCTTCCGCCTCCGCTTCGACAACGGGGTCACCGGTGCCTACAAGGAGCTGCTGACCGACACGCTGCCGTGGGTCGTCGTCGGCTCGCTGCTGATCTTCGTCGTCTCGCGCATGTACGGGAAGTGGTGGCGCTACGCCGGCCAGCGCGACCTGCTCGTCGTCGTGCGCTCGGTGGTGCTCGTCACCCTGGGGCTGGTCACCGCCGTCGGGGTGCTGCACCCCGTCACCCGGCTCACCAGCGAGGGCACGGTCTCGGTGAACCTGCCGGCCTCGGTCGTCGTCCTCTTCGCGCTCATCGCGATGGCACTGCTGTGCGGCGTGCGGCTGGCCGCGCGCACGATCTACGAGCGGCCGCGCGGCTTCCGCGCCCGGGCCGACGCGCGCACGGTCCTCATCGTCGGCGCCGGCAACGGCGGGCGCGAGGTGCTCAAGGAGATCCTGCGCAACCGCGACCTCGGCCTGAACCCGGTCGGCTTCGTCGACGACGACCCCACGAAGCGCGGCATCCGCCTCGACGGCGTCCGCGTGCTGGGCAACACGCAGGAGCAGTTCCCGCGGATCCTCGAGGAGGTCGAGCCCGACGAGGTCATCATCGCGATCCCGTCGGCGCCGGGCACGCTGCGGGCGCGGGTCGTCTCCGCGTGCCGCAAGCGCGGCATCCCCGTCCGCACGCTGCCCACGGTCTTCGAGCTGCTGCTCGGCGGCTCGGCCACCTACGTGCGCCAGGTCCGCGACGTGCAGGTCGAGGACGTCCTCGGACGCGAGCCGGTGCGCTTCGAGGAGCGCGTCGGGCGCTACCTGGACGGCGAGGTCGTGCTCGTCACCGGGGCGGGCGGATCGATCGGCTCCGAGCTGTGCCGCCAGATCGCGCGCGGCGCGCCGCGGCGGCTGATCCTGCTCGACCACGCCGAGGACAACCTCTTCCGCATCCAGCGCGAGCTCGAGGACGACCGCCACGTCCACCCCTCCCAGCTGGCCGCGGTGCTGGCTGACTGCAAGGAGGAGGAGCGCATGCGCGAGGTCTTCTCCGAGCACCAGCCGTCGGTGGTGTTCCACGCCGCCGCCTACAAGCACGTCGGGCTCATGGAGCTCAACCCCGTCGAGGCGGTGCGCAACAACGCGATCGCCACGCGCGTCGTCGCCCGCGTCGCCGGCGACGCGGGGGCGCGGTCGTTCGTGCTCGTCTCGACCGACAAGGCGGTCACGCCCGCGACCGTCATGGGCGCCTCCAAGGCGCTCGCCGAGTGCGCGATCGAGGGCGAGAGCGCCCGCCATCCCGCCACCAAGTACTCGGCCGTGCGCTTCGGCAACGTGCTCGGCTCGTCGGGGTCGGTCGTTCCGATCTTCCGTGCCCAGATCGCCAAGGGCGGCCCGGTCACCGTCACCGACCCGCGGATGACGCGCTACTTCATGACGATCCCGGAGGCGGTCCAGCTCGTCATCCACTGCGGCTCGCTGGGGCGCGACGGCAACGTCTACGTGCTCGAGATGGGCGACCCGGTCTCGATCCTGCAGCTCGCGCGCGACATGATCGAGCTCTCGGGCCTGCGCCCCGACGAGGACATCGCGATCGAGGTCGTCGGGCGGCGTCCGGGCGAGAAGTTGCACGAGGACCTCTTCAACCCGTACGAGTACGGCGTCACGGTCGCGCCGAAGATCCAGCTGGCGCAGCGCGATCGACTCGCGCCGGAGGTCGTCGAGGCGATGTTCGACGAGATCGGGCTGCTCGTCCTGGAGGGCGACGCGGCCGCGCTCGCGCGCAAGGTCACGCAGCTGTCCGCGGTCCGCTTGAACGCTTCCGTGGACACGCGCGCCTAGACTCCCCCCAACGTCTATGGCTTTCGCCGCGCTGACCGCTGCCTTCAACGTGCCGAGCCAGGTCGAGACGATCGGGGCCCTCGCCGGCCTGGCCGCGATCCTCGGTCTTGCCGTGCTGTCGATGCTCTACTTCGCGCAGGCCCGCGAGCTCAAGCGGCTGCGCGAGTGGGCGGGGCGGGCGCCCGAGCGTGCGATCGAGGCGCAGGAGCGCGCGATGGCCGCGCCGGCCGGCGGCCGGGTCACCGCCCAGCCGCAGCAGCGGCCGGCCACGCCGGCCGGGCAGGCGGCGCAGGGCCGGCCCGCAGGCGCCGTGGCAGGCCAGGCGGCCGCCGTCGCAGGGCAGGCGCGACCCGCGGGGGCCGCCGCCCCGGCCGGAGCGCTCGCCAACGGGCAGACGGGAAAGCCGGGCGCACCTGCCCAGCCCGGGACGCCGGCGGGCGCGGCGCCAGGTCAGCCGGGCGGTGCGGCGCCAGCCACCGCCGCCCGGTCTGGGGCCGCCGCCCCTGCAGGCGGCCATCCGGGTGCCGCGGCGGCGGGCGCCGCTCCCGGCGTCGCCGCGCCTGGCAGCGCCGGCGGCCCGCCCGGCACCGGCACCTCCGGCGACGGCGCCCGCTCCGGCAGCGCAGCCACTCCGGGTCGGCCCGGCGCCGGCGCGGCCGTCTCCGGCCAGCCGAGCGGCTCGCCCGCGGGCGCGGCGGCGCAGGACGGCCGACCCTCCACCGAGCCTGGCGCCGGCGCTCCCGCGCAGGACGGCCGACCCTCCACCGAGCCCGGCGCCGGCGCTCCCGCGACGCCCGCCGCGCAGGCCGCCGCCGCGCGCCCCGCGCTCGACGACACCGTCATCGGCGCGCCACCCGCGCTCGACGACGACCAGCCGACCACGGCGCAGCCGCGTCCGGGCGTCCCGCAGCCGCTGCCCGTCCCCCCCGGTGCCCGCTCCGCCGCGGGCGGACCCGCGCGCGCGCCCGGCGCGGCGCCACGCCCGCGCGCCGCCGCCCCGCTGCGCGCGAGCGCGCCGTCGGCGACGATCCCGCCGCGCGGCCCCGGCGGCGCGCCCCCCGAGACCGGAGGCGGCGGCCATCGCGGGCGCACGATCGCGCTGCTCGTCGGGGCCGTGGTGCTCGTCCTCGCGGCCGGCGCCTTCGCGATCACCCAGCTCACGGGCGGCGACGACGGCGGCAGCCCGGCGGCCAAGAAGGCTCCCGCCGAGAACGTCATCGGCGAGCCGAAGTCCTCCACCTCCGGGGGCTCCGCCGCCGCGACGCGCCCGCGCAGCGAGACGACCGTCGCCGTCCTCAACGGCACCACCGTCCCCGGCCTCGCGCGCGCCGTCGCCGATCGCCTGGAGACCGCGGGCTACCGGATCGGGCAGGTCACCAACGCTCCCGACCAGCAGCGCGCCGCCACGCAGGTCGCCTACCAGCCCGGCGACGTGCGCGTCGCGCGGCAGGTGGCCAGGACGATCGACGTCGGCAGCGACGCCGTCGTCCCGATCGACGAGGTCACCGCGGCCACGGCGGGCAATGACGCGCTCGTCGTCGTCACCGTCGGCGCCGACCAGTCGCGCTGACGGAGCGCCACGTGCCCAGCGGACCGCTCGACCTGCCCCGCCGCAGCGCGAAGCCGCGCGCGACCGGCATCACGCACGTCCTCGACCGCGGCCTGTCGCTGCGCCAGGTCGACGACCTCGTCGAGGTCGCGGGCGCCAGCGTCGACATCGTCAAGCTCGGCTGGGGCACGGCGCTGGCCACCGGCAACCTGCAGCCCAAGCTGCGGCGGCTGCGCGCCCACGACATCCCCGTCGTGCTCGGCGGCACGCTCACGGAGCTGGCGATCCGCCAGCAGCGGGTCGACGGCCTGATCGCGTGGCTGCACGAGCTCGGCCTCCGTCACGTGGAGATCTCCGACGGCACGATCGCGCTCGATCCGCAGGAGAAGCGAGGGCTCATCCGTCGCTTGGCGAAGGAGTTCACCGTGCTCAGCGAGGTCGGATCCAAGGACGCGGAGGAGATCATGGCCCCCTACCGGTGGGTCGAGCAGATCGAGGCGGAGCTCGACGCCGGCGCGTGGAAGGTCATCGCCGAGGCGCGCGAGACCGGCACGGCCGGCATCTACCGGCCCGACGGCGAGGTCCGCATGGGCCTCATCGACGAGATCGCCCACGCGGTCGACCCGGCCCACCTGCTCTTCGAGGCGCCGCGCAAGGACCAGCAGGTCTTCTTCGTCCGCCGCTTCGGCGCCGACGTGAACCTCGGCAACATCGCGCCCGACGACGTCCTCTCGCTGGAGACGCTGCGCCTCGGCCTGCGCTCGGACACGATGGAGCCCGGCCGGTGATCTCGCTCGCCCGCCACGGCGAGACCGCCTACAACGCCGAGCGCCGCTTCCAGGGTCAGGGCGACGTGCCGCTCAACGCCCGCGGGATCGAGCAGGCGCACGAGCTCGCCCGGCTCGCGGCACAGCGCGAGTGGGCGGCGCTGTGGGCCAGCCCCATCCACCGTGCGCGCCAGACGGCGGAGATCGTGGCGGAAGCGATCGGGCTCGAGCCGCGGTACGACATGCGCTTCGCCGAGCACGACGTCGGCGACTGGCAGGACCGGCTGTTCGACGACGTCGAGCGCGACGAGCCAGAGCGGTGGGCGGCCTGGCAGGCCGCCGGCGCGGACTTCCGCTTCCCCGGCGGCGAGTCGCTGGGCGAGCAGCAGGAGCGCGTCGTCGACGGCCTCGTCGCCGTGACCCAGTCGCTGGAGCTGCCCGCGCTCGTCGTCTGCCATCGCGGCGTGATCCGCTCGGCGCTGTGCCACACGCGCAACGAGGGCCTGGACGCCTTCCAGCACATCCCGGTGCCCAATGGGGGGCTCGTGGAGCTGTGAGGTGAGCACCACCACGACCCGCCTGCGTGTGGGCGCGTTCGCGCTGCTCGTCGTCGCCACCTTCGCCGCCTTCTTCGTCGTCCAGCGCATCAAGCGCGAGCCGCCCGACGTGCGCTTCGCCGTCATCGCCCCGCTCTTCTCGCCCAACGGCGACGGACGCCTGGACACGACCACCGCCTCGTTCGTCCTCGAGCGCGCCGACACGGTGACCGTCCGTGTCATCGACGACGAGGGCAACGTCGTGCGCACGCTCGTCGACGGTCGCCCGGTCGAGCGCGGACGCCGGGTCACGGTGCGCTGGGACGGCCGCGACGACGCCGGCCGGCGCGTGCGCGACGGCATCTACCGCTACCGCGTCAACCTCCAGGACCAGGGCCGCGCGGTGCTGCTCCCGCGCGGCGTCCGCGTCGACACCACGCCGCCGCGCCTGCGCGTGCAGCGGATCGGCCGCGACAACACCGGGCCCGACATCCTGCCGCTCCCCGGCGGGCGGCCGCTGACGATCCGCTTCTACAACCCGGCGCGCTCGAGCCCGACCGAGGTCCTCATCTACCGCACGCAGCCGGGCTCGGCCGTCGTCTACCGCACGACCCTGGACCCGGGGGTGCGCATGCTGCAGTGGGACGGCCGCGGCCGCGACGGTCAGCCGCTGCCCGCCGGCACCTATGTCGTCGCCCTGCGCTCGCGCGACCTCGCCGGCAACGAGGGCTCCGCGCCGTCCAAGCTCCCGCCCGACCCACCCTACGGCGCGGGCCTGCCCGGCCACGGCGGGATCACGATCCGCTACCTCGGCGTCCAGCCGACGCTCGAGCCGACGATCGCGGGCTCGCCCGTGACGTTCGGCGTCGACGCCCGCCAGCGGACGTTCAACTGGTCGGTGCGGCGAATCGGCGAGCGCGAGCCCTACCGCACGGGCCGTCCGCGCACCGGGTCGGTCGTCGCCATCGACGCCCCCGAGGTCCCGGACTCCGGCCTCTACCTCTTCGAGGCCCACACTCGCAACCGCTCGACGACGGTCCCGTTCCCGGTCCAGGCGGTCAAGACCCAGAACGTGCTCGTCGTGCTGCCCGCGATCACCTGGCAGGGGCGCAACCCGGTCGACGACGACGGCGACGGCTGGCCGAACACGCTCACCCACGGCTTGCCGGTCCGCAAGGAGCGGGTGCTCGCCGACGGGCTGCCCGAGGATCTCGTCAAGCGGATCGCTCCGCTGCTCATCCATCTCGACCGCAACGGGCTGAAGTACGACCTCACGACCGACCTCGCGCTCGCCGAGGGGATCGGGCCGCGGCTCGACGGCCACACCGGCGTCCTGCTCGCGGGCGACCTGACCTGGACGGCGGCCTCGACGCAGCGCGCGCTCGTGCGCTATGTGCGCCGCGGCGGCAAGGTGGCGACGTTCGGCGTCGACTCGCTGCGCCGCCAGGTGCGCCTGACGAAGACGGAGATCGTCGATCCGACCGCCCCCGCCGCCACCGATGCCTTCGGCGCCGTGCTGCGCCCGCTGACTCGCCGGCCGGGCACCACGCTGACGATCTTCGACGACGAGATCGACCTCTTCGCCGGCAACGTCTACGGCGGCACCGGCGTCTTCTCGGGGTACGACGCGTTCGAGGAGACCGCGTCGGTCGGACCGGAGGCGAAGGTGGTGGCGAGCGCGGTGACCGACGACGGCCAGAAGGTCGTCGTCGCCGAGCGATTGGGCAAGGGGCTGATCATCCGCTTCGGCTTGCCGCAGCTGACCGAGCGGCTCGGCACGCCGGGCAACGAGACCGAATTGGTGCGCAGGACATGGACGCTGCTCTCCCGGTGATCGTCGCCGCCTCCGATGTCGGCGCCGCGCTGGATCGCTTCGGGATCGTCGCGGCGACGCTGCTGGCGGCCGCCGCGCTGCTGGCCCCGTCGACGCGCGCCCGCGGCTGGGCCGCGCTCGGGGCGCTCGCGCTCACGCCGATCCTGCTGGTCGCCGACATCTGGGACTCGTCGCCGGTCGTGTCGCTGCGCGATCGGCCGGCGGTCGCGGGGGCCGCGGTGGTGGCCGGGCTGGTCGCGGCGGTCGTGCTCGCCGTCGCCTTCGCCCGCTGGCCGACCCTGCTGCCGCTGCTGGCGGTGGCCGCGCTGCCCTTCCGCATCCCGATCTCGGCCGGCGGCGACACCGCGAACCTGCTCGTCCCGCTGTACCTCGTCATCGCCGGCGGCGTGCTGGCGACGGCGCTGCCACGCGCGCGGGGCCCCGACGACGACGCGCCGTTCAAGCCCGGCTGGCTGGAGTGGCTGCTGTGCGGCGCGATCGTCCTCTACGCGATCCAGGCGACCTACAGCGACGACTTCACGAAGGGCCTGCAGAACGTCGTCTTCTTCTACGTGCCGTTCGCGCTGCTGCTCGGGCTGCTGCGCGAGGTGCGCTGGACGCAGCGGCTGGCGCTGCAGTGCCTCGGCGTGCTCGTGGCGCTGGCGGTCGTGTTCGTGGGGATCGGGTTCGTCGAGTACGCCCGCAAGGAGCTGCTGCTCAACCCGCGCCTGGTCGCGGCCAGCCAGTACGAGTCGTACTTCCGCGTCAACTCGCTGTTCTTCGACCCCAACATCTACGGCCGCTTCCTGGCGATGGTCATGCTCGGCGTGGCGACCGTGGTGCTGTGGACGAAGCGCACGCGCGACGTGCTCGCGGGCGCGGCGGTCCTCGCGCTGCTGTGGGCGGGGCTGGTGCTCTCGTTCTCGCAGTCGTCGTTCGCCGCGCTGCTCGTGGGCCTCGCCGTCCTCGCGGCGCTGCGCTGGTCGGTGAAGTGGACGCTGGCGGCGGTCGGCCTCGCGGTGGCGATCGGCGTCGGCATCGTGCTGCTCGCGCCGGGGGCGATCAACTTGGACCTGGGCTCGTCGAAGTCGGCCGACCGGGCGACGAGCGGCCGCATCGACCTCATCGAGGGCGGCGGCCACCTCTTCCAGGACCGCCCGGTCCACGGCTGGGGCTCGGGCTCGTTCGCCGAGGTGTTCCGCCGCGAGGAGAACGTCTCCCCCGACCGCGCGACGACCGCTTCGCACACGATCCCCGTCACCGTCGCGGCCGAGCAGGGCGTGATCGGCCTCGCCGTCTACCTCGCGCTGCTCGTCGCCGCGCTGGCGCGCCTCTTCGGCCATGCGGTGCGATCCTCGCCGCTGCGCGCCTTCGTCGCCGCGGCGTTCGTCGCCCTGCTCGCCCACACGATGCTCTACGCCGCGTTCCTCGAGGACCCGATCACGTGGGCGCTGTTGGCGATCGGGATCGCCCTGGCCGCGTCCCCCTCAGCCCGGCAGGCGCCAGCGAACGCCGTCGTAGCGCCCGAAGTCGCGGTCGAATGAGACGATCGTCGCGTCGTGCTCGAGGGCGAGCGCGGCGAGGTGCGCGTCGCTGACGAGGTTGCCGGCGGTGCCGCTCGCGGCCAGGAGGCCGCGAAGCAGCGGGAGATGCCGCCGCGTGGGCTCGACCACGACGGCGTGCGGCGCACCGAGCCACGCTTCGGCGATCGATCCGGCCTGTTCAGGGCTGAGCGGGCGCGCGAACACCGATGGATGCGTGGAGAGACGCAGGAACGCCAGCGTGACGGTCCACGGGAAGCCGACGGCCTCCGGTCCGGCGATCGCTTCCATCAGCCACGCCCGCGCGGCGTCGTGCTCTCGCGCCCGCTCGTTGACGGCGTGCAACAGGACGTTCGCGTCGACGAGCAGCAAGCGTCAGCGGCCCTGGGCGAGCTTGCGGGCGAGCTCTTGATCCTCGAGCTCGCCGGCGAGGCGCAGCGCCTTGGTGACGTCGACGGCCGGCTCGCCCATGTCGTGGGTCTCGAACGCCGGCGCCGGCGAGCGCCCCTTGGTCGCGCCCGCCCGGATCGTCTCGTTGATCGCGTCCTTGAACGTGAGGCCCTTCTCGCGCATCGTCCGCTTGATGAGGAGGTCCACGTCGGGATCGAGCGTCACGGTGGTGCGCACGGGAACATCATAGCATCGAAGTCTGTGATGCCTTGATGCCTACCAGTTCGCCATCGACGCCCGCAGGATCTCGCGCAGGTCGTCGTCGCTCGGCTCCCGCGGGGCGATGACGAGCAGCCGCTGCTGCTGGCGGGCACCGGCGACCAGCGCGTCGAGGTCGTCCTCGCCGTAGCCGAGCTCCGCCAGCCCGCAGGGGGCGCCGACGTCGCGCATCAGCGCGCGCAGCGCGTCGGGGAGCGACGCCGGGCCGGGGTCGGGCGGCGGGGCGCCGACCAGGAGCTCCGCCACCTCCTCGTGGCGCGCCGGGTCGGCCTCGTAGGTGAAGCGGAAGGCCGCGGGCGCGGTGACGATGACCGAGTGGCCATGGGGGACGAAGCGGTGGTCGGTCGGATAGCCCGGCGCCGCGTAGTCGTGGCGCAACCCGGCGATCGGGTACGCGCAGGCGTGGGGGAGGTGGACGCCGGCCGAGCCGAAGCCGATGCCGGCCATCGTCGCCGACAGCATCATCATCCCGCGCGCCTCCACGTCGTCGGGATCCCCGACCGCGCGGCGCAGGTAGCGGCCGCCGTGGCGCAGCGCCGTCGCCGACCACACGTCGGCGACCGGGTTGGCGCCCTGGTACGGCGGGCGCGCGGCGGGGCTCGCCGGCGCCGGCCGCGTGTCGTAGCGGCGGGCGAGGAACGACTCGGCGGCGTGGCAGACGACGTCGAGCCCGGCCGAGGCGACGACCTCGCGCGGCGCGGTCCGGGTCAGCTCCGGGTCGACGAGCGCCTGCGTGGCGCGCAGCGAGCGGTGCGAGATGCCGGTCTTCACGCCCAGCTCGGGCACGTCGAGCACGGCGACCGTGGTGGCCTCCGAGCCGGAGCCGGACGTCGTCGGGATCGCGAGGTGCGGCCGCAGCGGTCCGGGCGGCGCGCGGCCCTCGCCGATCGGCGCGTTGACGTAGGCCATCACCGGCGCCGGGTGGCTGACGATCAGGTCGGCGACCTTCGCGGTGTCGATCGACGAGCCGCCGCCGACCGAGACGAACCCGTCGACGCCGGCGTCGCGCGCGAACGCCGCCGCCTCCTCGAGCGAGGTCAGCGTCGGCTCGACCCGCGCGCGGTCGAACACGACGACCTCGATCCCCTCGGCTTCGACCGTCGCCCGCACTCGCTCGGGATGACCCGCGGCCGCGACCCCGGGATCGGTCACCAGCAGCGCCCGCGTGACGCCCATCCGCCGCAGCTCCCAGCCGGCGTCGGCGACCGCGCCCGGGCCGAACTTCACCGGCGTCGCCTCCACCGTGAAGACCGTCTCGTGTCCCGCTCCCATGACGGGGTAGCGTCCCAGATCGTGTCGCTGCCCGATGACCTCCGCGCCGCCGTCGGCGCCGCCCACGTCCTCGAGGCCGCCGAGCTGCGCGCGGGCTACGAGCGCGACTGGACGGGACGCTACGGCGCCCCGGCGGCCCTCGTCGTCCGCCCCGCCGACACCGCGCAGGTCGCGGCGGTGCTGCGCGCCTGCGCCGCGGCCGGGGCGGCCGTCGTCCCCCAGGGCGGCAACACCGGCCTCGTCGGCGCCTCGGTCCCGCGCGGCGGCGAGGTGCTGCTCAGCCTCGCGCGGCTCACCGACCTCGGCCCGATCGACCCCGCCACCGCGCAGGTCGAGGCCGGCGCCGGGGTGACGCTGGCGACCCTGCAGGCCCATGCCCGCGCCGCCGGCTTCGAGGCGGGCCTCGACTTCGGCGCGCGCGACGCGGCCACGCTCGGCGGGATCGCCGCGACCGATGCGGGCGGCGTCGTCGCGCTGCGCTACGGCACCGCGCGGGCCCGCATCGCCGGCCTGGAGGCGGTGCTCGCCGACGGGACCGTCGTTCGGCGGATGAGCGGGCTGCTGAAGGACAACGCCGGCCTGAACCTCCCGGCGCTGCTCGTCGGCAGCGAGGGGACGCTCGCGGTCGTCACGCGGCTGCGCTGGCGGCTCGTCGCGCGCGCACGAGAACGCGTGGCGGCGCTCGTCCCGCTCGACGCGATCGACGAGGCCGCGGCGCTGCTGGCCGCCCTGCGCGGCGGCGTGCCGTCGCTGGAAGCGGCCGAGTTCTTCCTCCCCGAGGGCCTGGCGCTCGTCTGCGCCCATCTCGGCATCGCCTCACCGGTGCGCGACGCTGCGGTCTACGTGCTCGTCGAGGCGGCGGGCGACGCCGACCCCACCGCGCAGCTCGCCGCGGTGCTGCCCGACGACGCGCTGGTCGCGGACGACACCGTCTCGCGCGAGCGGCTGTGGCGCCTGCGGGAGCTGCACACCGAGGCGATCGGCGCCCTCGGCGTCCCGCACAAGCTCGACGTCGGCGTGCCGCTGCACCGCCTGGCCGAGCTCCTCGCGCGCGTGCCGGCAGCCGTCGCCGCCGTCGCGCCCGGCGCCCGCACGATCCTCTTCGGCCACCTCGGCGACGGCAACGTCCACGTCAACGTGCTCGGCCCCCCGCCCGACGACCCGGCCGTCGACGAGGCGGTCCTCACGCTGGTCGCGCAGCTCGGGGGCACGATCAGCGCCGAGCACGGCGTGGGCGTCCAGAAGGCGCGCTGGCTGCCGCTCGTGCGCGACGCCGGCGAGCTCGCCGCGATGCGCGCGATCAAGGACGCGCTCGACCCCGCCGGGCTGCTGAACCCGGGCGTGATGCTCGCATGGGACGATGGGGGCGCCATGACCCCGTCCTCGAGGCCCTGATGGCGGTTCCCCGCCTGCGTCCTTCCGAGCTCGCCGAGCGGGTCTCCGACGAGGTCGAGGTCTACCACCGCACGTACTCGACGCTGCTGCGCTCCTCGGGCGAGACCCTGCTGCGGGTCCTGGAGCCGTCGCACCGCGCGATGGAGTCCAGCCTCCACGCCGGCGCGGCGGCCGAGGCGCTCGACCTCGGGGCGTTCCTCTACGCGACCCATCGCCTGCCGACCGACATCTGGCGCGCACGGCTCGTGGCCATGGGCCAGGAGGCGCGGGCCTTCGAGCGCGCCGGCATCGGGCGCCTCGACGACTGGGAGCAGGTGGAGGCGCCGGCGCGCCGGCGGCGCTGGCACCGCGGCGGCGACGGGCTGCTCGGCGTGCTCATCGCCTCCAGCTCCGATCTCGACGACCTCGTGCCGACGCTCGTCGCCTACCAGATCGAGTGGAACAAGCTCCACCGCCTGGCCGCCACCCTCGACCTCGCGGAGGTCGAGCCCCGCGCCGCGTGGTGCGCGCAGCAGCTCGGCGGCTCGCAGGACGACTGGCTGCGGGTGGCGGAGGCGTGGGGCGGGGATCTCGCCGGCTTCCTCGAGGCGGTCGCCGGGCGCGAGCTGGACCTGCGGATCCGCATGCTCGGCGGCAGCGAGGTCGGCTACGGCCGCGTGACGCGGCGCTGGTGGGAGCCGATCCTCGGCTGCCTGCGCGAGCGCGGCCTCGCCGAGCGGCGCCTGTACTTCGTCTCCTCCAACACGCACTCGCTCGTGAACCTCGTGACCGGCACCGCGCGCCTGCACGAGGACGAGATCGTCGCCTGGGTGCAGGAGCACGGGCCGCGCTACCTGCGCGCCGAGCTGGAGAAGCTGCGCTCGGGCACGGCGAAGGGCTCGTGGGACAACCTCCTCTACTTCTGCGCGCGGCTCTTCTACGAGGCCCACCCCGAGGACGGGCCGCTGTGGCAGGAGCGCCGCGATCGCGAGCGCGAGCTGGGCGTCACCCACATCCCCAGCTCGACCGCGGTGCGCGTCTCGGCGCAGGTGATCGACCCGGCCAAGCTCGACCCCGGCTCGCTCGACCCGCGCCTGGCCGACGTCGACGCCGCCGCGCTGGCCGCCTGCGACGGCGTGATCGTCAACGTCGACTACCCGCTCGGGGTGGGCGCGTACAACATCCTGCGCGAGATCGGCGAGTCGACCGACACGCTGCGCGGCGTCTACGTGCTCGGCAAGGCGGCGACGCTGAACGCCGACGTCGGCGACCTCATGATCTCCAACGTCATCCACGACGAGCACTCCGGCTCGACGTACTGGCTCGACAACGCGTTCTCGTTCGACGACATCCAGCCGTTCCTGCTGTTCGGCTCCGGCCTGGACAACCAGCGCGCGGTGACCGTGAAGTCGACGTTCCTGCAGAACCGCCAGTACCTCGACTTCTACTACCGCGAGGCGTTCACGGTCGTCGAGATGGAGGCCGGGCCGTTCTGCAACGCGGTCTACGAGATCGCCGACCTCGACCGCTACCCGATGGGCGAGTCGGTCAACTTCGCCAAGCTCCCGATCGACTTCGGCGTGATCCACTACGCCTCGGACACCCCGTACACGCAGGCCCGCACGCTCGGGGCGCGCGGGCTGTCGTACTTCGGGATGGACTCGACCTACGCCTCGTCGCTGGCCATCCTGCGCCGCGTGCTGGCGCTGGAGGGCGCGCTGATCTCGGCCTCCTGAGCGGCGGTGCGCTCGCGCGGCGGCCGGCGCCACAGACGGTCGCCCAGGAGCGTGAGCGAGGCCGGCGCCAGCAGCAGGCGCACGAGCGTGATGTCGACGAGGATCGCGCTCGCCAGCCCGACGCCGCTCATCTTGATCGTCGAGTCGGGATCGGTCGCGAAGCCGAGGAAGACGACGATCATGATCGCCCCGGCCGCGGTGATGATCCACCGGGTCCGCGCGCTGGCCTGCGCGACCGCCGGCGCGACCTGGCCGAGGCGCTCCCACTCCTCGCGCACGCGCGACAGGAGGAAGACGTTGTAGTCGGTCGACAGGCCGAACAGGATCGCGAACATGAACAGCGGCACGTACGCGACCACCGGCTGCACCTCGACGCCGATCAGGTCGGCTCCGCCGTCGGTCTGGAACAGCAGGTGCACGACGCCGTAGGCGGCGCCGATCGAGATCAGGTTGAAGACGGCCGAGAGGACGGCGATCTTGAGCGAGCGGAACGTGACCGCCAGCAGCAGCAGCGAGAGGCCGACGACCACGAGCGCGAACAGCGGGAGGCGCTCGCTGATGCGCTGGGCCTCGTCGACGATCCGGGCGGTGTAGCCGCCGACGGAGGCGCGCGCGCCGCTGCCGTCGAGCGCGGCGGGGATCGTGGTGTCGCGCAGGCGGTCGACGAGGTCGGCGGTCCGGTCGTCCTGCGGGGAGCTGTCGGGGTAGACGGTGAGCAGCGCGGCGTCACCCCGCTCGTTGGCGGTCGGCGCGCTCACGGAGGCGACGTCCGGGCCGCGCGCGATCGCGCCGCGCAGCTTGCTCGCGGCCTGCTCGGCATGGCCCGCGGGGTCGTCGACCACGACGACCAGCGGGCCGTTGAAGCCGGGCCCGAACGCGGCGGCGAGCTGGTCGTAGGCCTGGCGCTGGGTCTGGTCGGTGGCGAGGTTGCCGTCGTCGGGCTGGCCGATCGACAGGCCGGTGGCGGGGACGATGAGCGCGGCGGCGATGACGAGGCCGGCGACGAGCGCCATCCGCGGGTGGCGGACCGCGAAGCCGCCGCGCGCCTCGGTCGCGTACGCCGGCTCCAGCTGACGCCGTTGGCGCCGCGGCAGCATCTTGCGCCCGGCCGCCGCGAACAGCGGCGGCAGCAGCAGCACGGCGACGAGCGAGACGACGAGCACCATGACGCCGGCGGCGACGCCGACCTTGCCGACGAACGGGATGCCGGTGACGAGCAGGCCGCTGATCGAGACGAGCACGATCGCGGCCGCGGTGACCGCGGAGTGGCCCGCGGTCTCGTTGGCCCGGATCGCGGCGGCGGCCGGGTCGCGCCCTGCCCGCAGCTCCTCCTGGTGGCGCGAGGCGGTCAGCAGCGCGTAGTCGATGCCCGCGCCGATGCCGAGCATCGCCGCCATCGTGGGGGCCAGGCTCGGGATGTCCAACCCGCTTGCTGCCAGTCCGAGCAGCGCGAAGCCGAGTCCGACGCCGAAGAACGCGGTCAGCAGCGAGGCCAGCGCGGCGCGCAGCGAGCGCAGCACGACGAGGAGCAGCACGAGCGCGACGAGCACGCCGGCGATCTCGCCCAGCGGCACCTCGGCCTCGTTGCCGGCGTCGACGACCGGGCCGGACAGCGCGACGCCGATGCCGTCCTCGGCCAGGGGCGCGGTCGCCTGCTCCAGGCGTTCGCGCGGCTTGGCGCCGAGGTCGTCGGCGCTCGCGTCGTAGGTGACCGCGGCGAACGCGGTGCGGCCGTCCGGCGAGACGTGGCCGGCGGCCAGGGGATCCTCGACCGCCGCGACGTGCGGCTGGTCGGCGATCGCCGCCATCGCCGTGCCGATCGCGTCGGCCCGGTCGCCGTCGCGCAGCGAGCCGTCGCGAGCGGTCAGCACGACCGTCGCCGCGTCGCCGCCTTGGCCCGGGAAGCGCTCGGCGATGAGGTCCTGGGCCCGCTGGGACTCGATGCCCGGGACGGTGAAGTCGTCGACGTACTGGCCGCCGGCGGAGATGCCGAAGCCGATGGCGGCGATCAGCACGGCCAGGAGCACGGTGATCGACCAGCGGGGCCGGCGGGTCGTCGCCTTCGCCACGTTCCGGAGCAGAGCGGTCATGCGTCCGACAGTATCAGACGCAGTCTAAGTTTCTACGGAGTCTGTTTCGCGATGCGGTCTAGGTCTGGCGAGCGCGCAGCCGCTCGAGCCCTCCGTCGATGAACGCCACGGCGGCGTCGAAGAGGTCGTCGACCTCCTCCGTGGTCAGGGCCTTGCCGCGGTCGGCCATGCGCTGCGTCGCCTCGTGCTCGACCACGGCCAGCGCCGAGGCCAGCGAGCCTGCGACCAGCTGCGGTGCCAGCCGCTCGGCGTCGCCCATCTGCTGCGCCAGCGCCTCGGCGAGGATCGCCTCGACGTCGCGCTGCATGCGCGAGCGGGCGGCGGCGACCGCGGGGACCTCGTCGGCGATCTGCCGCTGCAGCAGGATGTCGGGCTCGACCCAGCCGACGAGCGTGCCGATCCACGCTCGGACCGTCTCGACGACCGGCGTCGCCGCGCTGGCCTCCGCGAGCGCCGCGCGCAGGCTCTCCAGCGCCAGCGGTGCCTCGCCGAGGACGATGTCCTCCTTGGCGGGGTAGTAGGCGAACACGGTCGCCCGGCTCACCTCGGCCTCGTCGGCGATCTCGGCCACGGTGACCGCGTGGTACCCGCGCTCGGCGAACAGCCGCATCGCGGCGTCGTGGATCGCCTTGAACGTCTTGCGGCGCTTGCGCTCGCGCAGTCCTTCCATGGCGCCCGAGTCTATCTGGCGACGGAGCATGAATCTGGACTAAGTCTAAACATCGACGACGTCGGGCAGGCGCGCTGACGGCGACGTCCATGCCCGCCGCCGGGTACTGTCCTCACGCGGCGATGACCGAGATCCACATCTCCGAGGAGCCCTTCGACGGCGCCGACGGCCGGGCCCTGCTCGCGGCTCAGGAGCGCGAGCTGGCGGAGCGCTACGGCGGCGTGGACGGCCCGGGCGTCACGCCGACCGACGAGCTCACCGTCTTCCTCGTCGCCCGTGACGCGCGGACCGGCGAGGCCGTGGGGTGCGGTGCGCTGCTGGCGCACACGCCCGAGATCGCCGAGATCAAGCGCATGTACGTGACGCCCGCCGCCCGTCGCCGCCGCCTCGGCCGCGAGATCCTCACCGCGCTGGAGCGCGAGACCGCGCTGCGCCACTTCGTCACCGTCCGGCTGCAGACCGGCGACCGCCAGCCGGAGTCGATCGCGCTCTACGAGCACGCCGGCTATCGCCGGATCCCGTGCTGGGGCGGCTACGCGACGGACGCGCGCTCGCGCTGCTACGAGCGCGACATCACGCCCTCGCCGGCCGATTAGCGGCGGCCCCGCAAACTTCAGGTGCACTTGAGATCTGTGGCGATCCATGGTCTGCTCTGCCCATGAGCGAGCCGCTGACCATCGGCGAGCTGGCGCACCGCACCGGCGTGGCCGCCTCGGCGCTGCGGTACTACGAGGAGCGCGGGCTCATCGCCGCCGAGCGCACGTCGGCCGGCCATCGGCGCTATCCGCGGCCGGTCATCCGGCGCGTGGCGTTCATCGTCTTCGCCCAGCGGGTCGGGCTGAGCCTCGAGGAGATCGGCGACGAGCTGGCCAAGCTGCCCGCCGACCGGGCGCCGATGCGCCGCGACTGGGCGCGCCTGTCGAGCACCTGGACCTCCCGGATCGACGAGCGCATCGCCGAGCTCGAGCGGCTGAAGGCCGGCCTGACCGACTGCATCGGCTGCGGCTGCCTGTCGCTGGATCGCTGCCGCCTGGCCAACCCGAACGACGTCGCGGGCCGTCGCGGGGCGGGCCCGCGGTACTGGATCGGGGATCCCCGGCCGGCGCCGGCTGGGTAGACTCGCTGCCACATACCCAAGTTGTGTTGGCAGAGAGGATCCGCCGTGGGCGCACCGCCGCCGCTGACCATCGTCCGTGACCTGCGCGCTGCGCGCCAGCCGTCGACCGCCTCGTGGTTCGAGGGGACCGTCCACGAGCTCGAGCTCCACGACCCGGGCGAGTCCGGCGCCAGCGCGATCTGGGCCGTGTGGTTCGACGCCGGCTCGCGGGCCAAGCCGCACGTCCACTCCTTCGACCAGACGCTCCACGTCGTCGAGGGCGAGGGCATCCTGGCCACCCGCGACACGCGCCAGCGCCTCCAGGTCGGCGACTGGGTGACGATCCCCAAGGGCGTCTGGCACTGGCACGGCGCGACGCCCGACGAGGGGCTCTGCCACGTGACGATCCAGCAGCCGGGCCCCACGGACTGGGACGTCGAGCGCCACGACTTCGACGCCTACGCGCGGTAGGCGCCGTCAGGGCCGGCGCTGGGCCCGCATGGTGATCTCCAGCGGGGTGAAGCCGAGCGTCTCGTAGAACCCGCGGGCCGACGCGTTGGCGTAGATCACGCCGAGGCGCAGCTCCGTGCCGCCGACGGCCGTCACCTGATCCCAGACCGCGCGCAGCAGCTCGCGCCCGACGCCGGCGCCGCGCGCGTCGGGCTCGACCGCGAGCGACTCGACGTAGCCGAAGCGCTGCGGCCCCGGCCACGTCGGCCCCGGATCGTTGAGCGTGACGAACGCGTAGCCGACGGCATGGCCGCGGTCGTCGCGCGCGAGGGCGATGAACGCGTCGTCCTCGCCGATCCAGTCGGCGTACAGCGCCCGTCGTCGCGCCCACGCGTCGTCGTCGCTGCGCACCGGTCCCTCCTCCGGGGCCACCGCGCCGTGGTGGTGGACCATCGCCAGCCACAACGGCCGCAGCTCGTCGAGGGCCTCCGCGCCCGCCAGCTCGACCTGGACGGTCACGTCCGCATCGCCTCGACGTCCGGCCGCGGCGGCGGCGCGGCGCGCGGACGCCCGAGCGCCCGCGAGAGCACCGCGCCCAGGCCCGGCGGCAGCCCGCCGCCGGTCGCCAGCCAGGACCCGGCGAGGATCAGCAGCAGGCCGGCGACCGCTCCCGCGCCGACCGACTCGCCCAGCACCGCCACGCCGAGCGCGACCGCCACGACCGGCGCGACGTACGTGATGACCATCGCGCGGCCGCCGCCGACCTCCGCCACGAGCACCGCGAAGAGCACGAGCGCTGCCGCCGAGCAGGCGACCCCGAGGACGACGATCGAGGCGATCGCGGTCGCCGATGGCGTCGTGGCGGGCGGCGCCACGACCGCGAGCGGTGTGAGGACGACCGCCGCGACGGCCAGCGCCACGGCGACCACGCCGATCGAGTCGGCGCCGGCCAGCGGACCGCGGAGGTTGAACGGGCCGATCGCGTAGCACGCCGTGGCCAGCAGGATCACCGCCGCGCCGAGCAGCTCGCCGGCGTCGCCGGCCACGTCGATCCCCACGAGCGCCACCACGCCGCCCAGCCCGATGACGAGGCCGGCGAGCTGCACGCCGCGGGCCCGCTCGGCCGGATCGAGCCACTCGCCGAGCAGCGCGACCATCAGCGGCGCCGACGCGATGAGGATCGCCGCCAGCGACGACGAGACGCGCTGCTCGCCGAAGCCGATCAGCGGGAACGGGATCACGACCTCGGTGATTCCCCAGATCGCCGCCCAGCGCCAGCGGCCGCGCAGCCCGCGGAGGAGGCCCTTGTGCCAGGCGTAGGGGAGCAGGATCGCCGCGCCGATCACCACGCGGCCCCAGGCGACGAACCCCGGCGGGCACTCCTCGACCGCGAGCTTGATGAAGAGGTAGGGGATGCCCCACAGCACCGACACGGCCGCGAAGCAGGACCACGCGCGCAACGACACGCCGTCGAACGGTATTGCGACGCTCGCCGCGGCGCGCAGGCGAGCCCGCCGCGGTCAGATGGCGGCGTGCGGCTCCTCGACGTCCATCCGCGTGACGAGCCCGCCGCGGAGCGTGTAGACGTGGACGACGATCCCCTCGCCGACCAGCGCGCCGGCGCGCGTGCGCACGGTCTGGCGGACGGCGACCTCGACGACGTCGCCGCCGCGATGGCCGAACGCGGTCGGGACGACCACCGGATCGAGCTGCGCCCACTGGCGCTCCCAGTAGGCGCGCACGCCGTCGTGCCCGTGGACGCGACCGCCCTCCCAGGCGTTGGGCCAGTCGACGTCCGGTGCGAGCTGGGCGACGACTGCGTCGACGTCGCGGGCGTTGAACGCCTGGTACAGCGCGGTCAGGCACGCCTCGACGCCCATGACCCGATCGATCATCGCAGTGATCGGGGAGCGCGTCCAGGCTCAGGCGCTCCCAGGACGCACGTGGCGCACCGACGTGAAGCGGGCGAAGTCCCGATCGAGCGTGGCAACCTCGCAGCCGTGCTCGACGGCGACGGCGGCGATGACTGCATCGGGGACGAGGTCACCCACCGCGTCGGCCTCGTCGCAGAGCCGGCGCAAGAGCGCGAGGTGCCGGGGTCCGGGCCCGAGCGGTAGGTAGGAGGGCTGGGCGCAGGTGGCGTCGACGAAGGCGAACGCGTCGTCCAGCGGTGTCGGCACCGCGAAGATCCGGCGGTTGGTCGCCAAGCGCAGGAACGACGCCCAGACGAGTCCGGGCACGGCGAAGCGCTCGCCGCTGGCGAGGAGCCGGTCGAACCAGGCCCGCACGTCGGCGTGCTGCGGATGGTCGCCACGATGCGCGGCGAGCACCACGTTGACGTCGAGCAGGAGCACGCGTCAGCGCCGGCGGTCGAGCTCGACGCCCTCGTCAAGCGCCTCGGACAGGGCGCGGTTCGAGGTCAGGTCGATGCCCGGCCGCGGACCCGTCCCGCCGCGGAACACCGGGACCGGCCGCGGGTCGCTCGGTCGGTCGGGCTGGCTGAGCTCGCGCTGCAGCGCAGCGTCGACGAGCTGCCCGAGCGTCTGTCCGCGCTCGCGCGCCCGGCGCTTGGCGGCGACGAGGATCTCGTCGGAGATCGACACCGTGGTGCGCATGATGCTCACCGTAGCGCATCACCTGCATCACCCTGCGTCCGCGGCCGCCGCCCCGCCCCTTGCGACAATGCGCCGCCGCATGCTGCGCCCCGTCCTGCTCGCCGCCCTCGCGCTGATCGCCTACGCCCAGGCCGGGTACGGCGTCCTGCTCGCGCTGCTGCGGCGCGTGCTGGCGCCGAGGCCCGTCCGCAGCGCGGCGATCGAGCCGCGCGTGACGCTCGTCATCGCCGCGCACGACGAGGAGGTCGTGATCGAGGGCAAGGTCGCCAACGCGCTCGCGCTCGACTGGCCGCGCGACCGGCTGCAGGTGATCGTCGCCTCCGACGGCTCGAGCGACCGCACCGTCGAGCTGGCCCGGGCCGCCGGCGCCGATCTCGTGCTGGACCTGCCGCGCGGCGGCAAGATCCGCGCGCAGGACGCCGCCGTCCGCGCCGCGACGGGGGAGATCGTCGCCTTCTCCGACGCCAACGCGCTCTGGGAGCCCGACGCGCTGCGCCAGCTCGTCGCCGCCTTCGCCGACCCCGAGGTCGGCTACGCCTGCGGTCAGGTGACGTTCGTCAACGCCGCCGGCACCAACCAGGAGGGCGTCTACTGGCGCTACGAGATGTGGCTGCGCGGGATGGAGTCCGACCTCGAGTCGATCACCGGCGGCAACGGGGCGATCTACGCCACGCGGCGCGACTCCTACGTCGAGGTCGACCCGATCATGGGCCACGACCTCTCGTTCCCCTGCACCATGGTCAAGCGCGGCTGGCGCGCCGTCTACGTCCCCGCAGCGCGCGCGACGGAGAAGATGGTGCCGTCGATCGAGGGCGAGTTCGCCCGCAAGCGCCGGATGATGAGCCACGGCTGGCCGATCGTCCTGCGCGGCGGCCTGCTCGACCCGCGCGGCTACCCGCCGCGCTACGTCCTCTTCATCGCCTCGCACCGGGCGCTGCGCTACGCGACGCCGTTCCTGCACCTGGTCGCGCTCGCCGCCACGCTCGCCGCATGGCGCCGCCACAAGCTGCTGCTCGCGCTCCAGCTCGGGCTGCTCGGCGCGGCGGCGGCCGGCGGCCGGGTCCGCGCCCGCCCGCTGCTCCTCGCGCGTTACTACGTCCTGACGACGGCCGCGCTGGCCGGTGGGCTGTGGGACTGGCTGCGCCACGGCACCGAGGCGGGCTGGGACGCGCCCGAGGGCACGCGGTGACCCGGCGCCTGTTCGACGTCGTCGTCGCGGCGGCGGCGCTCGTCCTCACCGCGCCGATCGTCGCCGCGGCGGCGATCGCGATCCGCCTCGAGTCGCCCGGCCACGCGATCTACCGCCAGCGCCGCGTCGGCCGCGACGGCCGCGAGTTCGACATGCTCAAGCTGCGCACGATGGTCATGGGTGCCGAGCGGATGGGCGCCGGGCTGGCCGTCAACGCCGGCGACGCCCGCATCACGCGGGTCGGCGCGTTCCTGCGGCGGACGTCGATCGACGAGCTGCCCAACCTCGTCAACGTGCTGCGCGGCGAGATGTCGATCATCGGGCCCCGGCCGACGGTGCCGGTGCAGGTGGCCCGCTACACCGAGCGCCAGCGCGGGCGGCTGACGGTCAAGCCCGGGATCACCGGCTGGGCGCAGGTCCAGGGGCGCGCGTCGCTGCCGTGGTCGGAGCGGATCGAGCTCGACCTCTGGTACGTCGAGCACCGCTCCTGGCGCGTCGACCTGGAGATCCTGCGGCGGACGTTCGGCGTGATCCTCGGGGGCTCCGGGCTCTACAAGGGCGACAAGGGCGGGTTCGACCTCGACGCGCGGTAGGGTCGCGCGCATGCCGAGGCTCCTGTCGTCGATCGCCGTCGTCCTCGCCGCGCTCGTGCTGCCCGCGCAGGCCGGCGCCGCCCTCGTCTTCCAGCGCGGGGACGCCAATGCGCAGGTCTGGATCGCCAACGACGACGGCTCGGGCGCCCATCGGTTGACCGCCGGCTCCAACCCGACGATCTCGCCCGACGGGCAGACCGTGGCGTTCGTCCGCGGCGACGATCGCCAGCAGCTGCTCGCGATGCCGGCGGCCGGCGGCGCGGCGCGCGTGCTCGTCAAGAACTGGACCTACGGCGCGCGGGCCTGGTCGCCGGACAGCCGCACGATCGCCACGACGACCGGGCCGCTGAACGGCTGGCAGCGCCTCGTGGTCGTCGACGTCGCGACCGGCGCCGTGCGCACCATCGCGCGGGGGTACTTCCAGGGCGCGTCGTTCTCGCCGCAGAGCGACCAGGTGGTCTACGACCGCGCGACCCGCCAGACGGCCTTTCCCAAGAGCGACCTGTGGATCGCGCCGGTCGCGGTCGGCAACGGCGCGCCGCGCCGGCTGACCACCGACGGGCACGCGACCTCCCCCGTGTGGGGCCCGACGCAGATCGCCTACTCCGGGTGGAAGCGGCCCACCGGCAAGTACCGCAAGATCGACGGCCCGAAGCACAACCTGTGGCTGATCTCGCCCGACGGCGCCAACCGGCGCCAGCTCACCCACGACCGGGTCCCCTACCTGCTCGCCGGCCTGTTCCCCACGGCCTGGTCGGCCGACGGCACCAAGCTGCTGGCCCAGTACGGCGGCCAGGACACGAGCTACGCGGTCGGCGTCGACGCCGCGACCGGGGCCCAGCACGTGATCGGGCCCAAGGGCGAGGTCGGCCTTGCGGCGACGGCGCTGTCCCAGGACGGCTCCACGGTGCTTGGCTGGATGGGCCTGATGAACCCGACGAAGTACGCCCGCGTCGTCACGGTTCCGTTCGCGGGTGGCCGCCAGACCGTCCTGGCGCGCGCGGCCGCCCAGCCGGACTGGACGCGCTAGGCGTCGCGCGGCGCAACTTCGTCGCGCGCGCCCTGTTGCAACTCCGGACAATGGAGCCGAGCCTCCGCGCGGTCCGTCCCGTGCGGAGGGCGGGGGACCCACGACGAACCGGGGCGAATCCCGCGACCGTCGGTCGCGGGTAGCGCGCCTCTTTCCGCGCGAGCCCGACAGCTGACCCCGTAGGCGCGAGCGAAAGAGGAGCGATGGATGACACCGTCGATGCCGCGCGCCTGCGGGCGCGCGCTGGGAGCCCTGCTGGCCGCCTGCGCGGCCGGTTCGATGCCCGCCACCGCGGAGGCCGCGTTCGGCGACCGGCCGCTGCGCCCGGGCGCTCGAGGCCATGACGTCCGTGTCCTCCAGGGCTGGCTGACGCGGCTGGGCTTCGACGTCGCCGTCGATGGGCGATTCGGACGGCTGACCGCGGGCGCCGTCCGACGCTTCGAGCAGCGCCACCGGCCCGCCGTCGACGGCCGCGTCGGCCGGGCCGATGCCGCCGCGATGCGCGCGCTCGTCGAGGGTCGCGGCTCCGTGCGGGGAGCTCCGCGCGCGGACGCCGACGCGGACGACGTGACGGCGCCGGCTGGGTCGGCGACGCTGGCGGCGGACGGGCGCACGGCGATCGCACCGCCCGATGCTCCCGCCGCGGTCGTCCGGGCCATCGCCGCCGCCAACGCGCTCACGCGCAAGCCGTACGTGTACGGCGGCGGGCATGGTCGCTGGGACGACCGGGGCTACGACTGCTCGGGCGCGGTCAGCTACGTCCTGCACGCCGCGTCCCTGCTGGACACGGCGCTGGACTCGTCCGGCCTGGCGCGCTGGGGCGAGCGCGGGCCCGGGGACTGGATCACCGTCTACGGCAACCGGGGTCACGCCTACATGACCATCGCCGGGCTGCGCTTCGACACCTCGGGCCGTGGCGAGCGGGGCCCGCGGTGGCGGACCGAGGAGCGCTCGGCCGCTGGGTACGCGATGCGCCACCCCGACGGCCTCTAGCGGGCGCAGGTCACGTCGACCGCTCGAGCGCCAGGCGGGGCAGGCGACGGTCCAGCGCCTCCGGCAGCCACCAGGCGCGCTCGCCCAGCAAGCGCATGACGGCCGGCACGATGAGGCAGCGGATCACCAGCGCGTCGAGGAGGATCGCCGTGGCGAGGCCGAGCCCGAACTGCTGCAGCATGCGGTCGGGGCTGAGCAGGAACGCGCCGAAGACGACGACCATGATCGCCGCCGCGGCGGTGATGACGCTGCCGGTCGCGGCGAGCCCCTCGCGCACGGCGCGTCGCGCGTCGCCGGTGCGCTCCCACTCCTCGTGCATCCGCGAGACCAGGAACACCTCGTAGTCCATCGACAGGCCGAACACGATCGCGAAGATCAGGATCGGCACGAACGCCTCGACCGGCCCGGCGGGCACGCCGAACAGGCCGTGCTGGAAGACGAGCGTGATGACGCCCAGCGACGCCCCGATCGAGAGCAGGTTCAGCAGCGCCGCCTTGACCGGGATGAGCACCGAGCGGAACACCAGCATGAGCAGCAGCGCCGAGAGCCCGACGACGATCGCGACGAAGAGCACCAGCCGGTCCTGGATCGCCTCGGCGTAGTCGTCGGCCGCCGCGGTCGCGCCGCCGACGAGCAGCCGCGCGCCGGTCCGCTCGGCGATCGGCGGGAGGACGTCGTCGCGCAGGCGGTGCACCAGCGCGTTGGTCGCCTCGTCCTGCGGTGACGAGCGCGGGAACGCGAGCACCGTGCGGACGGCGCCGTCGGGCGGCCCGGCAGTGGTCGCGGCGGCCACGCCGGTCGTGTCGGCGACGGCTCGCTCCACTGCGGCGGCCGTCGTCGCGTCCCCGCCCTCGGCGACGATCACGAGCGGCCCGTTGAAGCCGGGACCGAAGCCCGCCGACAGGAGGTCGTAGGCCTGGCGGTTGGTCGACGCGGCCGGGTCGTTGCCGGCATCGGCGAAGCCGAGCCGCATCCCAGTCGCCGGGAGCGACAGCGCGAGCAGCACCGCGACCGCGGCGGCCAGCGCCGGCAGCGGCCGTCGCTGCACGCGGATCGCCCAGCGCCGCCAGCGCTCGCCGGCGGCCTGGCGGCCGCGTGCGGCGCGCCGGTCCGCGCGCCGCCGCACGCGGCGCTCGATCCGGCCGCCGAGGATCGCCAGCAGCGCCGGCAGCAGGGTCAGCGAGGCGATCATCGTCGTCAGCACGGTCAGCGCCACGCCGAGCGCCACGCCCTGCAGCGAGCCGAGCCCGAGCGCGAGCAGGCCGATCAGCGCGATGATCACCGTCGTGCCCGCGAACAGCACGGACCGCCCGGCGGTGTCCAGCGCCGTGCGCACCGCGCCGCCGCGGTCGCCGCCCGCGAGCAGCTCGGCCCGGAAGCGCGCGAAGACGAGCAGCGCGTAGTCGATGCCGACGCCCAGCCCGACGAGCATCATCAGCGGGGCGGCGTAGTCGGGCACGTCGAAGAGATGCGAGCCGAGCGCCATCAGCCCGAGGGTCGAGCCGACGGCGAAGATCGCGGTCACCAGCGGCAGGCACGCCGCGAGCAGCGACCCGAACAGGAACACGAGGATCACCAGCGCGGCGAGCATGCCGGCGCCCTCCGCGGCGCCGCCGCCCTCCTCCTCGGCGCCCTGGACCGCGTCGCCGCCCAGCTCGACGCGCAGGCCGTCTGCGGCCGCGCCCTGGGCGACGTCGATGATCTCCGCCACCGCGGCCTCGGGGACGTCGGTGGACGGGCCGTCGAGCGCGACGGTCGCGAAGGCGATCGTGCCGTCGCGCGAGATCGCCGTCGCCTGCTCGTACGGGCTGGTCACCGACGCCACGTGGGGCAGCTCGGCGACGCGATCGAGCATGGCGTCCACCCGCGCTTGCACGGGCTCGGCGCGCACGCCGTCGGGATCCTGGACGACGATCTGGATCGTGTCGCCCGCTTGCGCCGGCGCATGCTCGGCCAGCGTGTCGATCGCCGCCTGCGACTCCGTGCCCGGCAGCGAGAAGTCGTTGTGGAAGTCGCTGCCGATCGCACTGGAGGCCAAGGTGATCGCGGCCAGCAGCGCGACCCAGAGCCCGACGGCGCTCCAGCGACGGCGCTGCGCCCATGCGGCGAGGCGCTCGAAGCGGCTGACGCGGGCCGCCGTCGTGCTCATCGCGCACCGCCGAGCCGCTCGTTGAGCGCACGCAGCTCGGCCGCGGTGTCCTCGGCCAGCTTGCGGTAGGCCTCCTCGCGCGTGACCGCGATCCGCGTGCGCCACGTCGCCAGCGCCTGCCAGACCACGACCACGATCACGCTGCCCACGAGCGCGACGCCGGCGATCGCGACCGCCGCCTCCGGCCAGCTCGTCTCCGCCGCGGCCATCATCGTCTCCATCTCCAGCTCCTTTCACGAGGACCGCCGTCGATGATGGGTGGCGCCGAGTCCGCTGCCATCGGGCTGGCGGGCGGTCTTCGCGTACGCCCGACCGGGGACGGGGGACCGGCGCCTACGCCGGCAGGCGTAGGCCCGCAGGCCGACGACGCCGCGCCCTGCGTCGCCTACTGTGCGGCCATGCTCGCGGTCCGCCTCTCCCCACGAGCGGTCGACGTCGGCCTGGCGCTGCTCGTCGGCGCGGCGATGACGCTGACGATCAGCGTCGCGCAGGAGGAGGATGCGACCCGCTCGCCCGGCATCCTCGCCTACGTGCTGGGGCTCACGGTCGCCGCGCTCCTGCTCGCCCGGCGGCGCTGGCCGCTGCTCGTCCTGCTCGGGTCGGTCGGCGTGCTGCTCATCTACTTCGCGCTGAACTACCCGGCGTTCTCGCCCGCCGTGCCGCTCGCCGCGGCGGCGTACTCGGCGGCGGTGGCCGGCCTCCTCGTCCCCGCGGCGGTGGTCCTCGCCGGCGTGCTGCTCGTCGGCGCCGCCTGGCAGACGGTGGGCGAGAGCGAGTCGCTGGCGTCGGTGCTCGGCACCGGCACGCTCACCGACGCGAGCCTCTTCGCGGCCGTGCTCCTGCTCGGCGAGGCGGTGCGCCACCGGCGGGCGTGGGCCCAGGAGGTCCGCCAGCGACTCGAGCGCGTCGCGCAGGAGCAGGAGCGCGACGCGGCGCGGCGGGTCCAGGAGGAGCGCCTGCGCATCGCCCGCGAGCTGCACGATGTCACGGCGCACACGATCGCCGCCCTCAACGTCCATGCGGCGGTGGCCGCGGACGTCATCGACGCCGCGCCCGAGGAGGCCAAGGCCTCGCTGCGCACGATCCGCCAGCAGAGCCGCCAGGCGATGGCCGAGCTGCGGGCCGCCGTCGGCCTGCTGCGCGGGAAGGCACCGGAGGCCCCGCGCGAGCCCGCGCCGGGGCTCGCCGCCGTCGACGCGCTCGTGCAGACGACGGCTGCGGCCGGAGTCGAGGTCGCGGTCACGACGACCGGGACCGAGCGGGCGCTGCCCGGCGGCGTCGACCTGACCGCCTATCGGATCGTGCAGGAGGCGCTCACCAACGTCGTCCGCCACGCGGCCGCGACCACCGCCACCGTGCGGGTGCGCTACGAGCCCGAGGCGGTCGTCGTCGAGGTCACCGACGATGGGCGGGGCGTCGGCGCCGGCGACGGGCCTTGCGGACACGGGGTCGTCGGGATGCGCGAGCGGGCGGCGGCCCTCGGCGGCACGCTCGAGGTGGGCCCTGCGCCCGGCGGCGGCTTCCGCGTGCGCGCCGAGCTGCCGACCGTCGCGACCGCCAGCGTGGCCGCGGCATGACCGTCCGCGTGCTGCTCGCCGACGACCAGACGCTCGTGCGCTCGGGCTTTCGCGCCCTGCTGGAGCACGCCGACGACCTCGCGGTGGTCGGCGAGGCCTGCGACGGCGCCCAGGCCGTCGCGCAGGTCCGCGCCGATCCGCCCGACGTCGTGCTGATGGACATCCGGATGCCGGAGGTCGACGGCCTCGAGGCGACCCGTCGGATCACGTCGGACCCGGCGCTGGCCGCGGTGCGCGTGCTCGTGCTCACCACCTTCGACCTCGACGAGTACGTCTTCGACGCGCTGCACGCGGGTGCGAGCGGCTTCCTGCTCAAGGACGTCGAGCCCGACGAGCTGCGCCAGGCCGTGCGCGTCGTCGCGCGCGGCGACGCGCTGCTGTCGCCCAGCGTGACCCGCCGCCTCATCGCCGAGTTCACCGCTCAGCCCGGCCGGCGCCGCCACGCGCCGGCGGAGCTCGACGAGCTCACGCCGCGCGAGCGCGAGGTCATGGAGCTGGTCGCCGCCGGGCTGACCAACGAGGAGATCGCCCAGCGGCTCGTGATCAGCCCGGCGACCGCGAAGACCCACGTCGGCCGCATCCTGCTCAAGCTCGATGCCCGCGACCGCGCCCAGCTCGTCGTGATCGCCTACGAGAGCGGGCTGGTCAAGGCGGCGGGCTCGTGACCGTCAGCGCCCGGCGCGCTGCGCGGCCAGCTCGCGCTCGAGGTCCTCGACGGCGTCCTTGAGCGCGCGCAGCCGGTCCTCGACCAGCACGTGGTGCGCGTGCTCGTCGTTGGCGGTGTCCTCGTCGAGCAGGTCGCGCTCGGCGCGGTGCAGCTCGATCGCGCGCGCCTCCTCCATCGAGTTGATGACGATCCCGATGAAGAGGTTGAAGATGAGGAACGACGCGAGCAGGACGTAGGAGATGAAGAAGACGAGCGTCCAGTCCGACAGCTCCTGGCCCATCTCGATGTACGTCGGCAGGTTCTCCAGCGTCAGCAGCACGAACATCGTCACCATCGACTGGCCGATGTTGGCGAAGCTCGCCGGGTCGTGGTCGTGGAAGATGACCCAGCCGACCATGCCGTAGACGTAGACGAGCAGCAGCGTGATCGCGGCGAGGCTGGCCACGCCCGGGATCGAGCGGCCGACCGCCACCGTCAGCACGCGCAGGTCGGGCAGCAGCCGCACGGCGCGCACGATCCGCAGCAGCCGCACGAGCCGCAGCAGCGTCGCGCTCTCGCGGACCCCGGGCACGAAGCTCGCGGTGATGACGACGAAGTCGAAGACGTTCCAGCCGCTGCGGAAGAAGTCGCGCAGATGGCGGCCATAGGCGGTCATGCGGATCGCCAGCTCGACGACGAACGCGCCGAGGATGACGTCGTTGGCGATCATCAGCTCGTCGCCGATCGCCTCGTCGATCGAGTCGTAGGTCTCCAGGCCGAGGACGACGGCGTTGACGAAGATGACCCCGAGCATCAGGGGGTCGAACCACCGCGAGGCGACGATGCGCTGGCACCTGGCGACCATGTGCGCGGGCATCCTGCCAAAGTGCGGCGGCGATGCCCGCAGCCGTCCTCCTCACCGGCGTCGGCAAGCGCTACGACATCGTCAGCTCGTTCGCCCAGCATGCGCCCGTCGTCGCCGCCGACCCCAATCCCCTCGCGCCCGCTCAGTACGCCGCGACGGTCCGCACGTCGGTGCCGCGCATCGACGACCCCGCCTACGTGCCCGCCCTCGCCGAGCTGTGCGAGCGCCATGACGTCGGCGCGATCGTCCCGCTGACCGACCTCGACATCGAGGTGCTCGCCCAGGCGCGGGCCGACGGGCGGCTGCCGCAGGCGCTCGTCCCCGACCCCGAGGTCGCCACCGCGACCTACGACAAGTACGAGACGCACCTCCTGCTGGAGCGGCTGGGGTTCCCGTCGCCGCCGACGGTGCTCCCGGGCGAGGACGTGCCCGCGTTCCCGGTCATGGTCAAGCCGCGCCGCGGCTCGGGCGCGCGGTCGATCCATCCGGCGCGCGACGCCGCGCAGGCCGCGTTCTTCTGCGAGTACGTCGAGGAGCCGGTGATGGTGCAGCGCCTCATGGACGGCCCGGAGTTCTCGATCGACCTGCTCTCCGACCGCGACGGCCGCTGCTTGAACGCGATCCCGCGGACGATGATCGAGTCGCGCGGCGGCGAGTCGATCAAGGGCACCGTCATCGACGACCCGGAGCTCGTCGAGCTGGCCAGCTCGCTCGTCGAGGCGCTCGGGGTGCGCGGTCCGTGCACCGTGCAGGTCTTCCGCGACCGCGAGATCGGCCTCGGGATCACCGACGTCAACACCCGCTTCGGTGGCGCGTTCCCGGCGCCGATGTACGCGGCGCTGCCGGGACGGACGTACCCGGAGCTGATCGTGGCGATGGCCCGCGGCGAGCGGCCGGCGCCGCACGTCGGCGAGTACCGGTCGGGCATGACGTTCACGCGCTACTTCTGGCAGCTGGAGCTCGACGAGCGGATGGAGCCGACCGGCCGCGACCTCGTGCCCGGCGGGCCGCCGCGGCCGCGCTGAGCGCTGGCGCCGAGCGCGACTTCTGCGGGCGGCCCGCGTTGAAGCTGCAACACTGAGATGTCCGTGTCCATGCTCCTGCACGACCCGTCCGCCGCCGAGCAGACGACCGGTCCGGCCGGCGACGGTGGCGATCCCGGCGCCCAGGCGCCGGTCGAGCGCCCCTGCCCGACCTGCGGCTCGCCGTTGGAGGAGGGCCAGGAGTGGTGCCTGGAGTGCGGCACGGCGACGACGTCCGGCGGGCGCGGGCTGCCCGGCTGGCGCACCGCCGCCGCGGTCATCGCCGTGACGCTCGTCATGGCCTCCGGCGCGGTCGCGGCCGCCTACGCGGCGATCCGCGGCGACGACGCGTCGAGCCCGCCGCCGACCGCGGTCGCCCAGGGGCCGACGCAGTCGCCGGTGCCCACGCCGCCGCCGATCGACATCCCGCCGGAGACCGGCACGACGACCACGCCGCCGCCGGCGTCCGGCGACACGCCGCCGCCGGTCGAGCCGCCCCCGGCGACGCCGCCGATCGAGACGCCGCCGGCCGCGACGCCGCCGGCGAGCACCCCGCCGGTCGTGACGCCGCCGCCCGCGACGGGCTCGGGGAGCGGCACTGGAACCGGCACCGGGTCGGGGTCGAGCAGCGGCAACGGCTCCGGGACCGGCTCCGACCAGGGGAACGAGACGCCGCCCGTGACGCGCGCCAAGCTCGTCGAGGTCCCGCTCGACCCCGAGACGACGGTCGCCTCCAGCTACAACCCGGTCGTCACGGCTCCCGCCGGCGCCGCGGGCACGTCCACCACGCCCACGACGACCGAGACGACCCCCACCACGCCGACCACGCCCGCGCCGGCCGCCGGCGGTCCGGCGCCCGCGCACGCCGACAGCGACTTCACCGGCGAGCCGAAGCTGGCCTTCGACGGCGACCCGGCCACGACCTGGTCGGTCGCGCTGCCGACGCCCGAGCTGGTCGCCGAGCCGAGCGCGGGCCTGCTCATCGACCTCGGGACGGCGACGAAGCTGCGTCGCCTGACGCTCATCCCCACGACGCCGGGCACGACGATCGAGGTCTACGGCACCAAGGACGCCAAGGCGCCCGCCACGCTCGACGACAAGGGCTGGACGAAGCTCGCCACCCAGCTCGACGTCGACGGCAAGACGAACATCACGCTCGGCGACGACCCGGCCGGGACCGGCAAGCTGCGCCAGGTCCTCATCTGGTTCGCCGAGGGGCCCGACGACGGCACGTCGACGTCGGTCGGCATCAGGGAGTTGAAGCTGTACCGCTGACGCGCTCGCCGCGGCACGCCATGGCCCTCGACTTTCGCGCCTTGCGCTACTTCGTGGCGGTCGCCGAGGAGCTGCACTTCACGCGCGCCGCCGAGCGGATGTACATCGCGCAGCCGGCGCTGTCGGAGCAGATCAAGCGCTTGGAGGGCGAGCTCGGCGTCGAGCTCCTGCGGCGGACCACGCGCAAGGTCGAGCTCACCGCCGCCGGCGAGGAGTTCCTGACGCGGGCCCGGCGCATCCTGCAGGAAGCCGACGACGCGCTGGCCGAGGCGTCGCGCGCCGCGCGCGGCGAGACCGGCAGCGTGCGGGTGGCGACCGGCGCGACCGCGGGCGTCGAGCTGGTGCCGCGCGTCGTGCGGGCGTTCCGCGACGAGCGCCCGCAGGTGCACCTCGAGCTGCGTCAGCTCGACTGGGAGGACTACTTCGGCGGGCTTGGGGAGGGCGCGGTCGATGCGGCGCTCGTGTGGCTTCCGATCGAGCACGCCGAGCTCAGCTTCGTCGCCTTGCACGAGGAGCCGCGGGTCGCGGCGCTCGAGGCGGCCCACCCGCTCGCCGCGGCACCCGAGCTGCGGATCGAGGAGCTCTTCGACGAGCCGTGGCCGTGGGTGGACACGCACCCGGCCGCGATGGCCTTCTGGACGTGCGAGGACCTGCGGGGTCGCGCGGCCAGGCGCGGACCCACGGTCCGCTCCATGGAAGGCATGCTGGAGGCGGTGCGCGCGGGTCTGTGCGTCGCCACCGTGCCACGCTCGCAGGCGCTGGCGTCCAGGTGGCCGGGGATCGCGTTCCGGTCGGTCCGCGACCTGTCGCCCGCGACGCTGGCCATCGCCTGGCGCACCGCCGACGAGACGCCGGTGGTCCAGGCGCTGGTCGAGATCGCCCGACGCGTCGCCGATGCCGATTGATCGCCGCCACCCGATGAGTCGCCGGCCAGGACGTCTTTCTCTTTCGCGACCGCCGGTGGAAGGCTGGACGGCATGGGCCACAACGACACCGTCATCCGCGTCGACGACGACGTCGCGACGCTGATCAACGTCTTCGACGTCGATCCATCCAAGCAGCAGGAGCTCGTCGACGTGCTCGTGCAGGGCACGCAGGAGGTCGTGCGCCACCGCCCGGGGTTCGTCTCGGTCAACCTGCTGGCCAGCGACGACGGCACCCGCGTCGTCAACTACGCGCAGTGGCGGACGCTCGAGGACATCAAGGCCACGCTGGCCGACCCGGAGGCCCAGGCCGTTCTGCAGCAGGCCGCGGCCCTCGGACGGCCCGCACCGCACGTCTACTCGGTGGTCTCCGTCCACCACGCCTGATCGCGGGTCGCACGGCGAGCAAGCGCCGCCAGGCGGCGCCGTGCAGGCGGCGGCCCGCTCGCAGCGTCAGTCGCCGACGACGACCGCGACGTCCTCGGCCTCCGGCTCCACGAACCGGGCGAGCGCCTCGCCCTCGGTCGTGAGCGCGCGCAGGTCGCGGGCGCGGAGCTTGGCGATGGGGACGAGCGTGAGCGTGGCGAGGGCGCGCTTGCGCGCGAGGGTCCACGTGCCGGCCACGAAGCCGTCGACGAGGAACGTCGAGCGCACCCGCAGGTTCCTCGTGAAGACCGCGCCGCGGTGCTCGTCGGCGATGACGCGCGTGCGGTCGGCGTGGCTGAGCAGCAGGTTGTCGAACTCGGGCAGGAAGCGGACGGGCGCCTCGGCGTCGGAGCCCGGCCGCGGGGCGTCCGGCAGGTCGAACAGCTCGCGGCGTCCGGTCTGCGGCCGGAACACGACGAGCTCGTCGCGCAGCGCGGTGACGGCGTCGGCGACCTCCTGCTTGAGCCCGCACCAGGTCTGCACGTCGGCAACGGACGCCGGCCCGAACGCCGCCAGGTAGGCGCGCACGAGCGGCGCGACCGGCGGGTCGGCGTCGAGTGGCTCGCCCAGCCACGCCTCGGCCGGCGTGAACCGCGCGACCGACGGAAACGCCCAGAGGTCGTCGGTCGGCACCATGACCAGCGGCAGGAGCATGCGCACCGTGAAGCCGAGCGCCCGCTCGTTGACGGCGGGGAAGCGCTGCTGCAGCTCGTCGCGCAGCTCGGTGAAGGTGCGTGGCCCCTGGTCCAGGAGCTTCCTCGCCTCCGCGAGCGTCGCGTCGACGTCGAGCCCGGCGGCCCGGTCGCCGAGCGCACGGAGGCCGGCGGACAGCACCGGCTGCAGCGGCGTCCGCCAGGCCCGGAACTGCGCGGCGGTGGCCAGGTGCAGCGTGCCGCGCTGCAGCGTCCCCCGCACCACGGCCCGGTCGCGCAGCGCGGCGGCGAGATCCGCGCGCTCGAAGCCGGTCACGCGCGTCCACAGCCCGATGAACGGGTGCTTGGGCTCCTGGGCCTGCATCCCGGCCAGGCGCTCCACCGCCGTGACCGGGTCGATCGCCGCCCGTTGGAGCAGCAGCTGCCGCGCCAGCGTGGCGCGGTTGAGGTCGCGCGGCGAGAGCGGCGCGACCGCTATGGCACGAACTCCGGGCCCTTGTCGGTGTAGCGCTCGCGGAAGGCGCGCAGCGCGTCGATCGCCGGCGAGCTCAGGTCGTCGCAGCTGATCATGTGGCCCCACGCGGTGGCGACGATCGGCGCCTTCATGCCCGTGTTGTTCTCGAACACGAGCGCGTGGTAGCCGGCGGTGCCGTTGACCGGCTCGTTGAAGATCGCGGCCAGCGTGTCGATCGTCTGCTGCGGCGCGCCGGGCTGGTACTGGAACTCGATCCGCCCGTGCTCGAGCGAGTGGACGAAGTGCTCCTTCTCGGGCGAGTTGCCCGGGCGGTAGATGCCGTCTTCGGACGGGACCACGTTGTGGTCGCCCGACGTCGGCGGGTTGGTCTTGTAGGTGACCTTCCCTTCCACGTGGGTCGAGCCCTCGATCGGGTAGCTCTTGAGCGTGCAACCGCCCGCCTTGGCGGCCTCCTCGAGGTTCTCGATCTTGCGGGCCGGCAGCGTCACGTTCGTCGAGGCGGTCGTCGCCACGCCGCCCTCGTCGCCGGAGTCCCCGCCGCCGCCCGCGAGCAGCACCGCCGCCACGACGACGACGGCGAGCGCGAGCACCACGCCGCCCACGATCTGCAACCGACGGGTCCGGGCCGATGCGGCCGCGGCCTTGCGCTCGGCCTCCTCGCGCTCGCGACGGCGGCGCGCCTTCTCCTCCTGACGACTGGACATGGGGGCGCAGCAGGATACCGAGGCGCGCGGGCGAAGTCGCCCGCGGTGAGCAGGCGCAGGTGCTGCGGGCTCAGCCCGCGGCGTTCGGGCGGTTCGAGCGGCGCTTCGACGCAGCGGGGCGGCGCTGGGTCGGCTTGCGCGGCTTGGCCTTCGCTCGCGCCAGCAGCCGCAGCGCCGCGTGGGCGGTCGCCGTGCGGCCGTCGGCGGCCTGCGCCGCGAGGGTGATCCGGTAGCGCCCCGCGATCAGCCCGCGCCGGCTGTTGAGGAGCGGCGCCAGGCTGATGCTGCGCTCGCCGGCGCCGAGGCGGCGGTTGATCGAGCCGGGCAGCTCGACGTAGCTCCCGGCGGACCGGCGGGCCGGTGAGCCGGCCGCGTCGACGAAGGGTCCGTCCGTGCGGCGCTCGAGCGTGATCGTCACGTGCGCGGTGGCCGAGAGCGTGACGAGCCCGCGCGGGATCGGGCGCAGCGGCAGGCGCCCGCGGGCGGCGTCGAGGCGCAGGCGGACCTCGAGCGGTGGCGGCGCGGCGGCCGGACGCGGCGGGGCGGCGGGCGGCGGGGCGGTCGAGCTCGCGGGCGGCGGTGGGCTCGCGCCGGCGCCGGCGCCGGGGCCGCCGCCCCCGCCGCCGCCCGCCGCGGGACAAGGCGGCGCTGGGCGTCCCGGATACGGCGGCGACGTGCACGGGTTCCACGCCTGCTCGCAGGCGACGAGCGCGTCGACGGGATCGGCATGGAAGACGTCGTCGCCCGCGCCGCAGTCGACGACGTCGGGCGTCCCGGCGCTCGGCGACCCGGGCGCGGTCTCGCCGTCGCGGGCGTACAGGTAGTCGAGGTCGTCGCCGCCTTCGAGGCGGTCGACGCCGCCGTGCGAATACAGCGCGTCGACGCCGGGCCCGCCGAGGAGCACGTCGTCCTCGCCGTCGGGATCGGCGGCGGCGCCGTCGTGGAGGGTGTCGTTGCCCGCGCGCCCGTCGAGGACGTCGCGCCCCGGCCCGCCGATGAGGAGGTCGACGCGGGTCCCGCCGAACAAGTGGTCGTCTCCGTCCCCGCCCTCGACCTGGTTCCAGTCCCCGTAGCGCAGCGTGAGCGTGTCGTCGCCCGGGCCGCCGCGCAACGAGCCCGCGTCCGCGATCACGGTGTCGTTGCCGGGGCCGCCGTCGATCGTCGACTGCCCCGTCCCGTTCACCGACCGCACGTCGGCGGTGTCGTCGCCTCCGCCGAGCGTCGCGTGCACGCCGACCGTGACGATGCCGAGGCTGGGGCAGCGGACGGTGTGCGGATCCTCCTGGGTGCACGTCGCCGGGTCACCGGGCCGCGGCGTCGGCGCCGTGACCGCGACGGCGTCATCGACGATGAGGACGTTGGCGCCGTCCGGCGTCACGAGCAGGTGGTTGACCTCGCCGCGCCAGTCGTCGTACGTGACGCCCATCGTGGCCGACGCCGGGCTCCAGAACACCGACAGCGACGCCGCGCTCGCACCGGCGGCATGCGCAAGGAGAAGTCCGAGCGCTAGGAGGAGCGTGCGCATCGGCCGCACCATAGCCGCGGCGGCGCGACAGCCGTCCGACCACTAAGGTGACGCCCCCGTCATCGATGCAGGAGGGTCGGCCCGATGGCCAAGCAACCGAAGATCCTGACCGGGCAGGTCGCCGCCATCACGGGCGGCGCCAGAGGGATCGGACGGGCGATGGCCGCCGCGTTCCTCGCCCAGGGCATGCGGGTCGCGATCGGCGACCTCGACCGCACGGCGGCGCAGATGACGGCGCAGCAGCTCGGCGGCGGCACGGTCGCGCTCGAGCTGGACGTGACCGATCGCGGCTCGATGGACCGGTTCGTCGCCGACGTCGAGCAGGCGCTCGGCCCGATCGACGCGTTCGTCAACAACGCCGGGATCATGCCGCTCGCGCGCCTGGTGGACGAGGACGACGACGCGGCCCGCCGGATGGTCGACATCAACGTCCACGGCGTCCTGCACGGCATGAAGGCGGTGCTCCCGGGCATGATCGCCCGCAATCGCGGGCACGTCGTCAACGTCGCCTCGCAGGCCGGCAAGTTCGGCTTCGCCGGCGGCGCGACGTACACCGCGACGAAGTTCGCCGTCGTCGGCCTCAGCGAGGCGATGCGGGCGGAGCTGCGGCTGCTGGGGGCCGACGGGGTCGGGCTCAGCGTCGTCATGCCGGCGATCGTCGCTACGGAGCTCGGCGGCGGGCTCGCCCAGCCGCGGGGCCAGCGGGACCTGCGCCCCGAGCACGTCGCCGATGCGACCGTCGAGGCGTTGCAGACCGGCCGCTTCGAGGTGTGGGTGCCGCGCGAGAACCAGGCGATCTACACCCTGTCCGCCGTCCTCCCGCGCCGCCCGCGCGAGGCGGTGACCCGGGCGCTGCGCGCCGACCGTCCGCTCTGGGACGTCGATGCGGCGGCGCGGCGCACCTACGAGCAGCGCGCCGCACGCGCCGAGCCGGCGCTGGACACGGCCGAGGAGGGCTGAGCGCGCCGCTCAGCCGGATGCGTTCCGTGGCCCCAGCACGAACCCGCTGCCGGAGCGGGTCCCCCGCGGGACGTGGCTCAGCAGCTCGACCTTGGTCACGCTCCCCAGCGGCACGACGAGCGCCCGGGGGGTCAGCATGCCGCCCGACCGCCCCGGCACGAGGTCCGAGACGTGCTCGGGATGCGGGTGGAGGGTCACGAAGCCGCGGCCAGGGCGCGGTTCGAGCGCGGCCAGGAAGAACTGCTCGCCGTCGCCGAGGGTGACGCGGACGAGCGGCTCGGGCCGCTCGTGGCTGGCTGCGAACTCGGCGATCTCGTCCAGCAGCGTGCGGGCCCAGCGCTCTTCCGGGGTTCGCGGCTGCTCGGGCGCGATCGCGTAGGTCGCCAGCTGCGGGTCCGGTCGCGTCGGCGACAGGGCGGCGATCTCGTCCGGCCGCGGCACGGCCAGCCGGCCGTGCTGGACCGACCCGGCCCGCTCGCGGTAGGCGGGGACGAACGCGGCCGTCACGACCCCGTGCTGCGTGGTGACCTCGTCGACCATCGGCCACAGCTCGGCGATGCGGCGCGGCCGATCGACGAACACCGTGTACGTGGGGGCGTGGCCGCGCCAGGTCGCGACGCGGTCGCCGAAGGGTCGTTCGTCGCTGGAGAACCCCCACTCGCCGAGCAGCGTCGTCACGCCGGCCGCGCCGGCCTCGCGCAGACGCCGCGTCAGCGTCGTGTAGATCGCGCCTCGATCGGCCTGCGCGGACTGGCGCGTGTAGACCCGGATCGCCATCCAGACCGGTGGCTCGCCGTCGCCGTCGTCGGCGACCAGCGGCAGCGGCTCGAGCAGGTCGCCGTCGTGCTTGACGACGGCGATGCGCTCGAGGTTGGCGATCGGGCGACGCAGCACGCCCGGCAGCAGCGTGAGCACGTGCCGCAGGATCTCGGGCGCGCCGACCGCGATGATCGCCATGGGGACGTTCACGTTGCGCGCGAGCAGTCCGGCCCGGCGGCGCTGGCCGTCGTGGACCCCGTCGACGCCGAGGAGCACCGTGGCGCCGCTGGCGCCCTGGCGGCGCAGCAGGTCGACGACGGCGCGGAACGCGGGACGTCCGTCCGCTGCCCGCTCGCCGCGGCCGCAGTAGACGGTCAGTCGCGCGGCCGCACCGACGCCGTCGGGGAAGTCGGCCGCGGCGACATCCTCGCCGACCGCCAGGCGGGAGTGCTCGAGCGTGACCAGGCCGCGATCGACGATCGCGTCGAGCTCGGGGAGCAGCGCCTCGATGCGCTCGCGCGTGTCGATCGCCTCCGCGATCAGCGGCAGGTCGGTGGAGATGTCGGGAAAGCGCTCGGTGTGGATCCGGCGGCCGATCCCGTACCCCTCGATGCCGCGGTACAGGCCGGCGACCGGCACCTCGTGGCGGGCGAGGCACTCCATCAGCGCGTCGGAGGTCAGGCGGGTGCCCGTGGTCAGCGACTCGCCGAGGTAGACGTCGAGCTTCAGGCCGGCGCTGATCATGCCAGCGCGTGACCGAGCGCCCAGCCGGCGGCGGCCAGCCCCAGCCCGAGCACCATCGAACCGGCAAGGTTCAGGAGCATCGCCGCCGCCTGGCCGCCCTCGCTGAGCCGCTCGCTCTCGACCATCCAGGTCGAGAAGGTCGTGTAGCCGCCCAGGAAGCCCGTCCCGGCGACGAGGAGCAGGCGGTGCGGCGAGCTCAGCCCCACCAGCACGCCCAGCGGGAGCGTCCCCGTCAGGTTCACGACGAGCGTCCCGAGCGGGAACGTCGTCGCGACCCGGCCGGAGACCCACCCGTCCAGGCGAAACCGGGCGAGCGCGCCGAGCGCGCCCCCGACGGCGACCCCGGCCCACGTGAGCAGCCCTACCAATGCCGACCCCAGCGCGCGATCACCGTGCCCGCCACGGCGAGCGCCATGCCGCAGACGATGCTCGTGAGCGGATAGGCGATCGCCAGCCCGACGTGGCCGCCGCGCGCGAGCTCGAACGTCTCGACCTGGAACGTCGAGAACGTCGTCAGCGCGCCGCAGAAGCCGGTGCCCAGCAGCGGCCGCCAGTGACGGGTCGGCGCGATCCGCTCCGCCAGACGCGTGAGCAGCCAGCCGAGGACCAGCGCCCCGGCGAGGTTGGCGATGAACGTCGACCAGGGCCAGTCCGCCGGCCCGTGCGGGATCGCCTCGGCCAGGCCGGCCCGCGCGAGCGCGCCCGCCGCGCCGCCGACGAGCACCGCCGCCAGGCGCAGCTGCGCGGGGCTGAAGCGCTCGAGCGTGGCGCCGAGCGTCCGGGGCGGCGCGACGGCCTGGGCTTCGGCTGACCGTGCGGTGCTCAAGGCCGTCAGGATGCCACTCCGGGCTCCCTGACGGCCCGGTGCCGTTCGGGGGATGACGGGTAGTCTGCCGGGACGATGAGCACGGTCGAAGACACCAAGCCCGCGGTCGACCTCGACCGCCTCTCCATCGACACCATTCGGACGCTGTCCATGGACGCCGTCCAGAAGGCCAACAGCGGCCACCCGGGCCTGCCGCTCGGGCTCGCGCCGCTCGGCTACCTGCTGTTCACGAAGTACCTGCGCCACAACCCGGCCGATCCGTCCTGGCCCGATCGCGACCGCTTCGTCCTCAGCGCCGGCCACGGCTCGATGCTCCTCTACAGCCTGCTGCACCTGTCGGGCTACGGAGTCTCGATGGACGACCTCAAGGCGTTCCGCCAGTGGGGCTCGATCACGCCGGGGCACCCCGAGCGCGACAAGATCCACGTCACACCGGGCGTCGAGATCACCACCGGTCCGCTGGGCCAGGGCTTCGCCAACGGCGTCGGCATGGCGATGGCCGAGCGCTTCCTGCGCGACACGTTCGGCTCGGAGGTCCAGGACCACCGCACGTTCGTCATCTGCTCCGACGGCGACCTCCAGGAGGGCATCGCCTCCGAGGCCGCGTCGCTGGCCGGGCACCTGAAGCTCGGCCGGATGATCTACCTCTACGACGACAACCACATCCAGCTGGACGGCCCCACGTCCGAGTCGTTCTCCGAGGACGTGCCCAAGCGCTTCGCCGCCTACGGCTGGCACACGCTGAAGGTCGACGACGCCAACGACCTCGACGAGCTGACCGCCGCGATCGACGCGGCGATCGAGGAGAGCGACCGGCCGTCGCTCATCTCGGTGCGCTCGATCATCGGCTGGCCCTCGCCCAACAAGCAGGGCTCGCAGAAGGCGCACGGCTCGCCGCTGGGCGAGGACGAGGTGCGCCTGACGAAGGAGGTCATGGGCTGGGATCCCGACGCGCACTTCCTGGTGCCCGACGGGGTCTACGAGCACTTCTCCCAGCGGGAGCGCGGCGCCGAGCTGCAGGCCGCCTGGCAGGAGCGCTTCGAGACGTGGAAGGGCGCCCATGCGGAGCTCGCCGCGATCTGGGGGCGCGCGTGGGGCTCGCCGGAGCGCCCGATGCCCGGCCTGGCCGACGCGCTGCCGGTGTGGAACGTCGGCGACGACGCGATCGCCACCCGCTCGGCCGGCCAGAAGGTCATGGCCGCCTTCGAGCGGTTCACGCCGACGATGGTCGGCGGCGCGGCCGACCTGTCGGAGTCGACGAAGACCGAGTTCCCGCAGTCGGCGTTCTTCACCGACGCGCGCCCAGGCCGCAATGTGAAGTTCGGCGTGCGCGAGCACGGCATGGGCGGCATCGTCAACGGCATGGCCGGCCACGGCGGGATCCTGCGTCCGTACGGCTCGACCTTCGGGCAGTTCTCCGACTACATGCGCGGCTCGGTCCGCCTGTCGGCGCTCATGGACCTCGACGTCGCGTGGGTCTACACGCACGACTCGATCGGCCTGGGCGAGGACGGCCCGACCCATCAGCCGGTCGAGCACTACGCGGCGCTGCGGGCGATCCCCGGGCTGCACCTGTTCCGCCCCGCCGATGCCAACGAGACGGCGCAGTGCTGGCGCGTCGTCCTCGAGGACCTGGAGGGCCCGGCCGCGTTCATGCTCTCGCGCCAGAACCTGCCGATCCTCGACGGGGTGACCGCGGAGGGCGTCGCGCGCGGCGGCTACGTGCTCCAGGCCGCCGGCGGCGATCCGCAGATCGTGCTCGTCGGCACCGGCTCGGAGGTCCAGCTCTGCGTCGGCGCCCGCGACGCGCTCGCGGCCGAGGGGATCGCGGCGAGCGTCGTGTCCCTGCCCTGCTGGGAGCTGTTCGCCAAGCAGGACGCGTCGTATCGCGCGTCCGTCCTGCCGGCCGGCGTGCCGAAGCTGTCGGTCGAGGCCGGCGTGGCGATGGGCTGGGCGAAGTGGGTCGACGCCTCGGTGTCGCTGGAGCGCTTCGGCGCCTCGGCGCCGGGCGAGGTGGTGATGCGCGGGCTCGGCTTCAGCGTCGAGAACGTCGTTGCGCGGGCCAAGGACCTGCTCGCCGGCCGTGGCGTGCCCGGCGCGACGCCGGCCGACGTCGAGCCGCCCGGCACGCCGCAGGGGTAGTCGCCCGTGCCCGTGGCGCTCAGCGCCGGGCTGCTGCTGCACCGGACGCGCGACGGCGCCCTCGAGGTGCTGCTCGCGCATCCGGGCGGGCCGTTCTGGGCCAAGCGCGACGAGGGCGCCTGGTCGATCCCCAAGGGCGAGCTCGACGAGGGCGAGGATCCGCTGGCCGGCGCGCGCCGCGAGTTCGCCGAGGAGCTCGGCGCGGCGCCGCCCGACGGCGAGCCGCTCGCGCTCGGCGAGGTCCGGCTCAAGAGCCGCAAGCGCGTCGTCGCCTGGGCGCTCGAGGGCGACTTCGACCCGGCTGCGCTGCGCTCCAACACGTTCGAGATGGAGTGGCCGCCGCGGTCCGGGCGCCTGCAGGCGTTCCCGGAGGTCGACCGCGTCGCCTGGTTCGACGTCGAGACCGCCCGCGCGAAGCTCCTGCCCGCCCAGGTGCCGCTGCTCGAGGCGCTCGTCGCGGCGGTCGCCTGAGCGAGCCGCCCGCTACCCGCCGGCGTGCGTCGCGTCCTTGGGCAGGACGCCCATCGGCTCCATGAGCTGCGCCGCGTCGTCGGCGACGGTGACGTGGATCGCGCCCGGCTCGCGCACCCACGCGATGAGGTTCAGCGCCGTGAGGCGGTCCAGCAGGAACTGCAGCGCGACCGCCTGTGAGCGGCTGGCGTAGTCGCGCGCGATGTCGAACGAGAAGCCCGTCGTGTGCTCGGAGAACCCATGCGCGGCCTGGATCTCCACGCCGCGCAGCGCCTGCTGGTAGCGCTCGTCGCGCACCGTGCTCGTCACGCGCAGGGGCGCGGCCTCGCCGGAGATCGAGCGCACACCGGCGCCGAGGTAGGCCAGCGTCGCGAGGGCCTCCCGGCGCAGCCCCCGGTAGAGCGCCGGCTCCTCGTCGAGCTCGGTCGCGAGCTCGCCCATCTTGGGGTCGATGCGCAGGCCGTGCGCGGTCAGGTACGTCTGCGGCAGGGCCACGATCGTGCCGTCCTCGTAGGCGGAGCGCAGCGCGTCGGCGTCGTCGTAGCTCGTGGTCGCGGCCGGCGGGTGGAGGAGCAGCTCGGCCGAGTTGCGCGCGGTCATGAGCTCGGTGCGGCGCCGCAGCTCGGCCGGGTCCTCGCGCGACAGGCGCAGGATCTCGCGCGCGGCCTCCACGCGCCACAGGTAGGTCGAGGAGTCGTCGCCCAACCCGCTGAGGAAGCGCCAGGCCTCGGCCGCGTGGGATGGCGTCGTGTCGAAGTAGAGCCGCGCGTAGGGGACGGTCCCGTGCCCGTAGCGGGCCAGCGCGGTCTGGAGGTTGCCCACCCCCATGTGGTAGCTGGCGATCGCGAGGTCGTCGCGGCCGAGCTGCTCCCGTGCGAACTCGAGGTAGCGCACCGTCGCGCGCAGCGACTTCACCGGGTCGAAGCGCTCGTCCACGACCCGGCGCAGCGCGCGCAGCCGCTCCACGCGCGCGGCCTGCCCCTTGCGGGCGGCGCGGTCCATGCGGCGCGTGACGCGCTTGGAGGCGGTGAGGTCGACGTGCATGCCGAGCAGGTTCGTGCCGGTCTCGGCCAGGATCTGGGTCAGCCCGACGGCGCCCGCGAGGTCGTCGGAGGCGCGGGCCTCGGGCCGCCCCGCCGATTCGAGCAGCACGATCGCCTCGAGCGTCGCGGGCTCCACCCCGCTGCCGTCGGCGGCCTGCTCGATCTGGCGCCGCCAGGACAGCGTGCGGCGGATGCCGGTGGCCAGCCCGTCGGCGGTCTTGGCGTAGAGGGGATGCGCCCAGCCCTGGGCGGCGCGGGCGGCGTCGTCGTCCGAGCGTGCCGGCGTCCAGGCGAGCGGGTCGCGCTCGGGCAGCCCCGCCCCGGGCGCGAGCGTGGCGGGCGCGGGCGGGTCGTCGGCGCGGTCGCGCAGGACGAGCGTCGCGGCGACGATCAGCGCGGCGAGCGCGACGAGGGTGAGGGCGACGATCCGGGATCCACGCACGACGAACGGACCAGAGTGCCAGAGGCGCTATCTTAGGGTGCCCTAACGACCGGAAGGGATGGATAGTGGGCCGCTACACGGGGCCGAAGGAGAAGCTCTCGCGCCGCGAGGGCGTGGAGCTGGAGCTGAAGGGCGCGCGCCGCATGGCGGGCAAGGGCGGCCTGGAGCGCCGCGGGGACGCGCCTCCGGGCCAGCACGGTCGCTCGCTGCGCCGCCGCGAGTCGGTCTACGGCCGTCAGCTGCGCGAGAAGCAGCGCGCGAAGCGCTACTACGGCATCCGCGAACGCCAGTTCCGCGGCTACGTCCTCAAGGCGCGCAAGGGTCGCGAGGGCCAGCTCGGCGAGCGCCTGATGACCCTGCTGGAGCGCCGGCTCGACAACGTCGTCTACCGGCTGGGCCTGGCCTCGACCCGCGCCCAGGCGCGCCAGTTCGTCAGCCATGGGCACGTGCTCGTCAACGGTCGCCGCGTCGACATCCCCTCGTTCCTGGTCAGCGTCGACGACGTCGTCGCGATCAAGCTCGACAGCCCGGTCCGCGCGGCGGCGACGGAGGCGACCGAGCTCATCGGCCGCGTGGCGCCGTGGCTGCAGGCCGACTTCGACGGCCTCACCGGCAAGGTCCTGCGCTTCCCCGAGCGCCACGAGATCGACGCGCCGATCAACGAGCAGCTCATCGTCGAGCTGTACTCCCGGGCGATGTAGCGCGGGCGCCGCGTAGGCTGCGGCGCCCATGGAGCTGCGCCAGCTGCGCTACTTCGTCGCCGTCGCCCGCCACGGAGGGTTCACGAGCGCGGCCGACGAGCTGTGGCTGACGCAGTCGGCGCTCTCGCAGCAGGTGCGCCGGCTGGAGGCCGAGCTCGGCGTCGCGCTGCTGCGGCGGACGTCGCGCGGCGTGGAGCCGACGCCCGCCGGCGAGGACCTGCTCGTGCGCGCGGAGGCGATCCTGGCCGAGGTCGGCCGCGCGAAGGCCGAGCTCGACCGGCACGCCAGCGGCGCGCGCGGCCGCGTGCGGATCGCCGCCACGACGGGCGATGCGGTGACGCTGCCGGCGGCGCTCGCGGCCTTCCATCGCGCGCACCCGGAGCTGCAGATCGCGCAGCGGCGGCGATCGCTCTCGCCGACCTCCGCGATCGCCCGTCGAAGTGGTCGTCGTCGACCGCGGGCAGGTGGGCGATGGTGGTCATGGCCACCACCATCGAGGCAGGTCCACCGGGAGCCAAGTCGCATCCGTGATGGCTCCCGGTAGCGCCGCTGCGCCCGGCTCCAGTCTGGAACCATTCCAAACTGGTAGGGTGGCGCCCGTGTCGCCGGCGGACCTCGAACAGCGCCTCCGCAACGCCGGCCTGCGGGCCACCGCGCCGCGGGTCGCGGTGCTGCAGGTGCTCTGCGAGTCGGACGATCATCCGCGCGTCGACCAGGTCATCGAGCGGGTGCGGGCGACCGGCGTGGCGATCTCCACGCAGGCCGCCTACGACGTCTGCGAGGCCCTGTACCGCGCCGCGCTGGCCCGGCGGATCGAGCTCGCCGGCCAGACGGTGCGCTACGAGGCGCGCGTCGGCGACAACCACCACCACGTGGTCTGCCGCCGCTGCGGACTGACGCTCGACGTCGACTGCGCCATCGGCGTCGCGCCGTGCCTGGCGCCGGACGACACCCACGGCTTCGCCCTCGACGAGGCCGAGGTCACGTACTGGGGCGTCTGCCCCGACTGCCAAGCCCGAGACGGAGTGCCCACCGCATGAGCAACGACGAACGCCGCGTCCTCACGACCCGCCAGGGCCATCCGGTCCACGACAACCAGAACCAGCGCACGATCGGCGCGCGTGGTCCCGCGACGCTCGAGAACTACCAGTTCCTCGAGAAGATCAGCCACTTCGACCGCGAGCGCATCCCCGAGCGCGTCGTCCACGCGCGTGGCTTCACGGCCTACGGCGAGTTCGAGGCGTACGGCAAGGTCGGCGACGAGCCGATCGCGAAGTACACCCGCGCGAAGCTCTTCCAGGAGGCGGGCAAGAAGACCGACGTCGCCGTCCGCTTCTCCACCGTCGCCGGCGGCCGCGACTCCTCGGAGGCCGCGCGCGACCCGCGCGGCTTCGCGGTGAAGTTCTACACCGAGGACGGCAACTGGGACCTCGTCGGCAACAACCTCGGCGTCTTCTTCATCCGCGACGCGATCAAGTTCCCCGACTTCATCCACTCCCAGAAGCCGGACCCCGTCACCTTCCGCCAGGAGCCGTGGCGCCAGCTGGACTTCATCAGCCAGTCGCCCGAGGCGATGCACATGGTGATGCTCCTCTATTCGCCGCGCGGCATCCCGGCGTCCTATCGCCACCAGCAGGGGTTCGGGGTCAACACGTACAAGTGGGTCAACGCCGCCGGCGAGACCGTGCTCGTGAAGTACCACTGGATCCCGCGGCAGGGCGTGAAGTCGTGGACGGCCGCCGACGCCGCCGCCGTCCAGGCCGAGGACCTCGGCGCGCACTCCAAGGACCTCTACGAGGCGATCGAGCGCGGCGAGTACCCGCAGTGGGAGCTGCGCGTCCAGATCATGAGCGACGACGAGCACCCCGAGCTCGACTTCGATCCGCTCGACGACACGAAGGTGTGGCCCGAGGACCTGTTCCCGCCGCGGCCGGTGGGCATCATGACCCTCAACCGCAACGTCGAGAACAACTTCGCCGAGAACGAGCAGATCGCGTTCGGCACCGGCGTCCTCGTCGACGGCCTGGACTTCTCCGACGACAAGATGCTCGTCGGGCGCACGTTCTCCTACAGCGACACGCAGCGCTACCGCGTCGGCCCGAACTACCTGCAGCTGCCGGTCAACCAGGCCAAGCACGCGGTCGTCTCGACCAACCAGCGCGACGCGCCGATGGCGTATGCCGTCGACAGCTCGGGCGACAACCCGCACGTCAACTACGAGCCGTCGATCCAGGGCGGCCTGCGCGAGGCCGACCGGCCGGCCCACGACGAGCAGGGCCCGGTCGTCGAGGGCCGCCTGACCCGCGCGCGGATCCCGCGCACGAACGACTACCAGCAGGCCGGCGAGCGCTACCTGCTCTCGGAGGAGTGGGAGCAGGACGAGCTCGTCGCCAACCTCGGCGATGCGATCAACCAGTGCCCGCGCCACATCCAGGAGCGGATGATGTGGCACCTGTACATGGTCGAGGACGAGCTGGGCCAGCGCGTGAGCGAGCTGACCGGGATCTCGGCCGAGGACGTCAAGGACCTGGGCCCGCTCCCGACGCAGACGCTCACCGAGGAGGAGCTGCGCCGGGCGGCGAACCTCGGCGCCAACGGCCCGCGTCCGGTGCCGCGCGTCATGACGCACTGCGTGCCCAACGAGCGCGACGTCCAGGCCGGCGAGGCGGTCACCGCCTAGCGGCTCGAACGGCGACGGGCCGGGCCGGCGCAGGCTGGTGTCACGGCCCGTCGCGGGCGCCCGCGGTGGCGACGGATGGGGGCCGACGCGGTCGCTGCGGTAGCGTCCCGACGGTGACGGACGAGGCAACCCGCGGCCGGCGCCCCGCGATCGTCGCCGTCGACGACGAGCCGGCGGTCCTGGCCGCCGTCGCACGCGACCTGCGCCGCGGCTTCGGCGAGCGCTATCGGATCCTGCGCGCCGGCTCGGGCGCCCAGGCGCTCGAGCTGCTGCGCGAGCTGCGCACCCGCGGCGACCAGGTCGCGCTGCTCCTCGCCGACCAGCGCATGCCCGGGATGGCCGGCACCGAGTACCTCGTCCAGGCGCGGACGATCGTCCCGGAGGCCAAGCGCGTCCTGTTGACCGCCTACGCCGACACCGAGGCGGCGATCGCGGCGATCAACGAGGTCGCGCTCGACTACTACCTGCTCAAGCCCTGGGACCCGCCCGAGGAGCAGCTCTTCCCGGTCCTCGACGACCTGCTCACGACCTGGGAGTCCGGGGCGGCGCTCGAGGCCGGCGGGGTGCGGGTGATCGGCCATCGCTTCTCGCGCGAGACCCACCTCCTGCGCGACTTCCTGGCCCGCAATCGGGTCCCGGCGCGCTGGCTGGACGTCGAGCGCGACGGCGAGGCGCGGGAGCTGCTCGCGGTTGCCGGCGTCGCGGCCGACCGTCTCCCCGTCGCCCTGCTGGAGGACGGCGGCGTGCTGGAGCGCCCGACCGTGCTCGAGCTCGCCGAGCGCCTCGGCATCGCCTCCCAGCCGCTGGCCGACCACTACGACCTCGTGATCGTCGGCGGCGGGCCGGCCGGGCTGGCCGCGGCGGTCTACGGCGCCTCCGAGGGGCTGCGCACCGTGATGGTCGAGCAGGAGGCGACCGGCGGCCAGGCCGGCCAGTCGAGCCGGATCGAGAACTACCTCGGCTTCCCCGCCGGCCTCAGCGGCTCCGACCTCGCGCGTCGCGCGACCGACCAGGCCCGCCGCCTCGGCGCCGAGCTGCTGACCGTCCAGGAGGCGGTCGCGCTGGAGGTCGACGGCGCCGGTCGCTTCGTGCGGCTCAGCGGCGGCGGCACGCTCAGCGCGAACTGCGTCCTGGTCGCCTCGGGCGTCTCGTACCGCCAGCTCGACGCGCCCGGCTTCGCCGAGCACACGGGCGCCGGCATCTACTACGGCGCCGCGCTGACCGAGGCGCGCGCCTGCGCCGACCAGCACGTCGTCGTCATCGGCGGTGCCAACTCGGCCGGCCAGGCGGCCGTGTACTTCAGCGGCTACGCGTCGCGGGTGACGATGCTCGTGCGCGGCGACTCGCTCACGCGCTCGATGTCGCAGTACCTCATCGAGCAGATCGCGGCGCTCCCGACCGTCGAGGTCCGCACGCGCAGCGAGGCGGTCGCCGCCGAGGGCGAGGACGGACGCCTGCGCGCGCTCGTGGTCCGCGGCCCGGACGGCGCCGAGGCCCGCGAGGAGGTCGACGCGTGCTTCGTCTTCATCGGCGCCGCACCGCGCACCGACTGGCTCGACGGCGTCGTCGCCCGCGACGAGCGCGGGTTCATCCTCGCCGGCCCCGACGTGCCGGCCGAGCGCTGGTCGCTGCCTCGCGACCCGTACCTGCTGGAGTCCAGCGTGCCCGGCGTGTTCGTCGCCGGCGACGTGCGCGCCCGCTCGATCAAGCGGGTCGCCAGCGCGGTCGGGGAGGGGTCGATGGCGGTCTCGCTCATCCACCAGTACCTCGGAGAGAGCTAGCCGTGGCCCTCGGCGTCGGCGACCTGCGTCCCGTCGACCTGTTCGACGACCTCGACGACGCCGCGCTGGAGCCGTGGGCGCAGGCGGCCGAGGAGCGGAGCGTCGCCCCGGGGCAGCTGCTCTCCGACCAGGGCGATCCCGCGCCGGGGCTGCTGCTCCTCCTCGCCGGGACGGCTCAGGCGCAGATGGTCGTCGACGGCCGGGTGGAGCCGGTCGGCCGCCAGGTCGCGCCGACATGGATCGGCGCGATCGCCGCGCTCACCGGCGGCCCGATGGGCGTGCGGATGCAGGCCGAGAGCGTGTGCCGCGTGGCGACGGTCCCCACCGCGGCGTTCGTCCCGCTCGCGCTGGCCACGCCCGCCGTCCACCGGCGGATCATGGAGCAGGTCGCCCCGGTCATGGGGCGGCTCACCGCGGTGGAGCAGAACCGCGAGCGGCTCGCCTCGCTGGGCACGATGGCGGCCGGGCTGGCGCACGAGCTCAACAACCCGGCGGCCGCGGCCAAGCGCGCCGCCGCCCAGATGGCCGAGGCGCTCGACGTGCTCGCCTCCACGCTGGCGCGCTTCGTCGAGTCCGGGCTCGAGCGCGAGGAGGCGGCCAAGCTGCTCGAGCTGCAGCGCGAGGCGCTCGACCACGCGGCCCGCTGCACCGTCTTCGACGTCCTCGATGCGGCCGACGCCGAGGACGCGCTGCTGGAGCGGCTCGAGGAGCTCGGCGTCGCCGAGCCATGGCGGCTGACCGAGCCGCTGGCCGCCGCGGGGCTCGACGTCGCCTGGCTCGACCGAGTCGCCGCGGTCACCGGGCCGGCCGCGGGAGCGGCGATCGACTACGTCGCCGCCTCCCTCACCGCCCGCGCGCTGGCCGACGAGCTGCGCGAGTCGACCGAGCGGATGAGCGGCCTCGTCGGCGCGATCAAGTCCTACGCGTACATGGACCGTGGCGAGCTCGTCGAGGTCGACGTCCACGAAGGGCTGGAGACGACGCTCGTCGTGCTCGGCCACAAGCTCAAGCACACCGAGATCGAGGTCGTGCGCGACTACGACCGCTCGCTGCCGAAGCTCACGGCGCGCGGCTCCGAGCTCAACCAGGTCTGGACGAACCTGCTCGACAACGCGATCGACGCGCTCGGCGAGCGCGGCACGATCACCGTCCGCACCCGCCGCGACGGGCCCTGCATCCTCGTGGAGATCGCCGACGACGGGCCCGGCATCCCGCCCACGGCGCTGGCGCGCGTCTTCGACCCGTTCTTCACCACGAAGGAGGTCGGCGAGGGGACCGGCCTCGGCCTCGACACCGCGCGGCGCATCGTCGTCGACCGCCACGACGGGTCGATCACCGTCGACTCGGAGCCCGGGTCGACCACGTTCCACGTCTGGCTCCCGCTCTCCCCGCCCACCTAGGAGGTCCACCGCGATGGCCTGTACCCATCTCGACCACGTCCTCGTCACCGAGCTGCCGGAGTCCGTCGACGGGTGCGAGGACTGCCTGGCCACCGGCGGCAAGTGGCTGCACCTGCGCATCTGCCTGGAGTGCGGCCACGTCGGCTGCTGCGACGACTCGCCCAACCGCCACGCGACCGCCCATGCGCGCGGCACCAGCCATCCGATCATCCGCTCGCTGGAGCCCGGCGAGGAGTGGGCGTGGTGCTTCGTCGACGAGCAGGGCCTGATCCTGCCCCAGGTCCACGGCACGACCCGCATCCCGCCGTCGCCGCTGGCGCAGGAGTGGGGGCTGGGCTAGACGTCGCCGAAGGGGTTCTCGACCCGCACGCCGGCGTAGTCCTGGCCGTCGCCGAGGTCCTCGGAGAGCACCACGTCACAGCCAAGCGACCGGCTCGCCTCGAGGATCGCGGCGTCCCAGTAGGAGATGCGAAAACGCTCGCGCGTCGCACACGCGGCGAGCATGACGGAGGGCGTCAGCTCGGCGACCGGGAAGCGCAGGAACGCCTCGACGAGCCGGACCGCCTGCTCGTGACTGAGCCGATCCGGACGGTTGGCGCGGGTCGCCTGGACGTAGAACTCTTGCAGCACCTGGGCGGAGAGCGCGACGTCCCGGGTGGCGAGGATCTCGTTCGCGCGCCGGGCCTTGCGCTGCTCGGCGGGATCCGTCGAGACCGCGTAGAGCAGGACGCTGGTGTCAACGAAGCGCACGGTCGTGGACCGCATCGCGGTCGACGCGGTCGCCGGCGCGGAACGTCCCGATCTCGTCCTGAATCCGGCGTTGGAGCGCTTCGAGCCTGGCGAACTCGGCCTCTTGGTCGGACAGCGAGCGCAGGAACTCGCTGACCAGCGCGCTGACCGAGCTGCCGCGCTCGGCGGCACGGATGCGAGCGGCCCGATAGACGTCGTCGGGAACGGAGACCGTCACGTTCTTCACAGTTTCACAGTATCACGGGCTCACGGTCATGTCCGCAGCTCCTCCAACAGCCGCAGCCACGCCTCGCTGACCGTCGGATACGACGGGACCGCGTGCCAGAGGTCGTCGATCGTCACGCGGCCGACGACCGCGATCGTCGCGGCATGCAGCAGCTCGCCCGCCTCGGAGCCGACGAACGTCGCGCCGAGCAGGACCCGGCGATCGGCGTCGACCACGAGCTTCGCGCGGCCGGCGTAGTCGTCGCGGGCCAGCGACGCGCCGGCGATCGCGGCGAGGTCGACCTCGACCGCGCGCACCGCCGCGCCGTTCGCGCGCGCCTGCTCCTCCGTGAGCCCGACCGCCGCGACCTGCGGGTCGGTGAACGCGACCTGCGGCACCTGGTCGTGGTCGGCGCGGGCCCGGAAGCGGCCGTCGTCGAGCGCGGCGCCCCGCGCGCGGGCGGCGATGACGTCGCCGCACACCCGGCCCTGGTACTTGCCCATGTGGGTGAGCAGCGCCCGGCCGCTGCAGTCGCCGACCGCGTACAGCCACGCGCCGTCCACGCCCTGCACCGCCAGGTGGTCGTCGACGGCGAGGTCGCCGCCGTCCTCGAGGCCGACCGTCTCCAGCCCGATGCCGTCGGTCCGCGGTCGCCGGCCGGCCGCGACGACGATCTCGTCGGCCACGATCGCCTCGCCGTCGACCGTCACCGTCGCCGCCACGCCGCGCGGGACGCCCTCCTCGACGCGGGTCACCGGACGGCGGCTGACCGCCTCGACCGTCGCGCCGAGGCGCACGTCGACGCCGCGCGCCGTGAGCGCCTCGCGCACGAGCTCGCCCGCGAACGGCTCGTTGCGGTCCAGCAGCCGGTCGGCGACCTCGACGATCGTGACCGAGCGCGCCCCGAGCCCGGCCAGCCAGGTCGCCGCCTCGCACGCGACGACGCCGCCCCCGATCACCACGACGCGCTCGGGCACCGCGCGGAGGTTCGTGACGTCGCGGGAGGTCCACGGCCGCGCCTCCGCCAGGCCCTCGACCGGCGGCAGCGTCGCCATCGATCCCGTAGCGAGCACGACCGCGTGGCGGGCGTGCAGCGTGCGGCCGTCCACGGCCACCGTTCGCTCGCCCGCCAACCGCCCGGTTCCGCGCACCACGTCGAGGCCGGCGCCACGCGCCCACGCGACCTGCGACGAATCGTCGTGGTCGTGGGTGAAGCGATCGCGCCGCGCCAGGACGCCGTCGACCTCGGGCGCGGCCCGGGGCGCGACCGGCAGGCCGTCGGTGATCCGCGCGATCTCGACGGGACGCAGCAGCGCCTTGCTCGGCATGCACGCCCAGTAGGAGCACTCGCCGCCGAGCAGCTCGGCCTCGACGATCGCGGCGCGCAGGCCGCCCTGCGCCGCGTACTGCGCGGCGTTCTCCCCGGCGGGCCCGCCGCCGACGACGATCACGTCCCAGGTGCTCATGGCGCGGGTCTACCCGCGCCCCGCCTCAGGTGCGCTCGAGGACGACCACCGGGATCTGGCGGTCGGTCTTCGTCTGGTACGTGTCGTAGTCGGGCCACACCTCGGTCATGAGGCGCCACAGCTCCTCGCGCTCCTGGCCCGACGCGGTACGGGCCCGAACGGGGAAGCGATCGCCCTTGACCTGCACCTCGACCTCGGGATCGGCCTCGATGTTGTGGTACCAGGCGGGTGACTGCGGGGCTCCGCCCTTGGAGGCGACGATCACGTAGTCGTCGCCGCGCTGGCGGTAGATGAGCGGCGCGACGCGCGGCTCGCCCGACTTGCGGCCCTTGGTGGTGAGGAGCAGGACCGTCGTCCCGTTCTCCCAGTCGTGGCCTTCCTCGCCGTCCGTCGCGAGGTAGCGCTCGATGTGCTTCGGTCCGAACAGCATGCTGCGACCTTACCCGCGCGAGCCGGTACCGTCTCGTCCATGTCCGACGGTCTCTTCGAGCAGGGCGCCAAGCTGTGGGTGCACGGTCCCGGCGGCGCGATGCGCCCCGCCGTGTACGTCGGCGGTGGCGAGAACGCGACGTTCTTCGGCGGGCCGCCGCTGGCCTACGTCGTCTTCGAGGACACGCGCGAGGGCGCCGAGGTCGAGCTCGACCAGATCACGCCGCGCGAGTAGCGGGCGCGCTGTGTCGCGCACGCGACACAGCCGGCGTCGCGCGCGGGACGGACGCGCGGGCGCCCAAGCGGGACGGTGAGCGCATCGCCGGCGGGCAGCGGGCCCGCCGGGAGCCAGCCCTCGGAGGCACCCATGCGTTCCATCTCCATCCCCCGTCCCTCGCCGGCCCTGATCCTGGCGATCGTCGCGCTCTTCGTCGCCCTCGGCGGCACCGGATATGCAGCGGCGTCGATGAGCGGCAAGCTGCTCAAGCGCGGCAGCGTGCCGGCCAACCGGATCGTGCCCAACTCGCTGAGCACGAAGCAGGTCAACGAGGCGGCGCTGTCGAAGGTGCCGCGCGCGGCGGGGGCCGACGCCGCGGACACCGCCAAGGCGGCCGACACGGCCAAGAGCGCCGACACCGCCAAGACGGCCGACACCGCGAAGAACGCCGAGCGGCTCGACGGCAAGGACGCGACGCAGTTCCTGGCCAACACGGTCCGCGTCGCCGTCAACCAGGTCGGCCCGTTCCCCGGCCCCGCCGGCGGCTTCCCGGCCAACGTGACCGCGTCGTGCTCGCCGACCGAGAAGGCCATCGGCGGTGGCGGCGGCTGGTTCATCCCGGGCGGCGAGGAGCCGAGCTCGCTCAACGCTCCGGTCACCGCGTCGGTGCCCGCCCCGACGACCGCCCAGCCCAACGCGATGACCGGCTGGACCGTCTACGGGCGCAACCTCAGCGGCACGCTGCGCATCCTGCGCGCCTACGCGATCTGCGTGCCCAAGAACGCCTGATCCGCGATCGCCGCGCCGCGCTTCGAGGCCCCGCTCCGGCGGGGCCTCGTCGCGGTCAGTCGGTCCACCAGCCGGGGAGCATCTCCGAATCCCCGCGGTGGCGCGGGCCGAAGGCCAGCAGCTCCAGGCCGTCGTCGCCGGCCGCGAACGCGCGCGTCTGCCCGGGGCCGACCCGGACGGCGTCCAGCGGCCGCAGGTCGCTGACCTCGTCCTCGATCTTCACCTGCCCGCTGCCGGCCAGCACGACGTAGACCTCCTCGGCACGCGCGTGGCGGTGGCCGAACGGCTGGCGGCGCCGGGGCTTGATCCGATGGTGGCTGAGCCCGGTGTGTCCGGCGCCGAGGTCGCCGGTCGGGAAGCGCACCTCCGTCAGCTCGCCCATGCCGTGCTTGGCGGCGAGGTCCTCGCTGTCGGCGAGGTTGCGGATCGTGTGGCCGTCGGGCGCCCGCGTCGGGTCGGCGACGCCGCCCAGCGGGACGGTGTCGAAGCGCTCGGGCCGCCCGTCGACGAGCGCGAGCACGTCCTGCGGCTTGGGTCCCTCGTCGGCGTCGCTCGCCTGCGCCAGCGCCGCTTCCGCGTCGGCCTCGCCGGACCAGATCTCCTGGACCCAGACCACGTCCGCGTCGGCCGCGTCGCGGCTGATGAGGTACAGCTCGCACGCCGCCGTGGCCCGCAGCCGCTCGGCGACGTGGAGCAGCAGGCCCGCGAGCTCCTCGCCCTGGCCCGCCTTCGCGCGGTATCGCATGGTTCGTCCGATCCTGGTCATGACCGAGACGCTACCCGCGCGGTCGCGGGCGCTCTTGGAGAAACGCGCCACGCGAGGCGAATCTGACACCATGCGCAGTCAGAGAAGGGCCCGACCCGAATCGAGAGAGGCACCTGACCCCCGATGGCACAGACCGAAGCGCTCGTCTTCGACGCGATCCGCACGCCCCGCGGCAAGGGCAAGTCCCATGGCTCGCTGCACGCCACCAAGCCGGTCGACCTCGTCGTGGGCCTCCTGCACGAGCTGCTGGCCCGGCACGGACGGCTCGACCCGCACCGGATCGACGACGTCGTCCTGGGGTGCGTGACGCCGATCGGCGATCAGGGGGCCGACATCGCCAAGACGGCGGCGATCAAGGCCGGGCTGCCGCACACCGTCGCGGGGGTCCAGCTCAACCGCTTCTGCGCGTCGGGGCTGGAGGCGGTCAACGTGGCGGCGCAGAAGGTCGCGTCGGGGTGGGAGGACCTCGTGCTGGCCGGTGGCGTGGAGTCGATGTCGCGCGTGCCGATGGGATCCGACGGCGGGCCATGGGCGATGGATCCGGAGACGAACCTCGACACGGACTTCATCCCGCAGGGCGTGAGCGCCGACCTCATCGCGACGATCGAGGGCTTCACGCGCGACGACGTCGACGCGTATGCGGCGCGCTCGCAGGAGCGGGCGGCGACCGCGCAGGCCGAGGGCCGGTTCGCCGGCTCGGTGGTGGCGGTGCGCGACCTCAACGACCACGTGGTGCTCGATCACGACGAGTTCATCCGGCCGGGGACGACGGTCGAGACGCTGGCGAAGCTGCAGCCGTCGTTCGCGGCGATCGGGGAGATGGGCGGCTTCGACGCGGTGGCGCTGCAGAAGTACCACTGGGTGGAGCGCATCGACCACGTCCACACGGCCGGCAACAGCTCGGGGATCGTGGACGGCGCGTCGTTGCTGGCGATCGGCAACGAGAAGACGGGCGCCGCGATGGGGTTGACGCCGCGCGCGCGGATCCTCGCGACGGCGGTCTCCGGTGCGGAGCCGACGATCATGCTGACCGGCCCGGCGCCCGCCTCGCGCAAGGCGCTGGCCAAGGCGGGGCTGTCGGTGGACGACCTCGACCTGGTGGAGATGAACGAGGCGTTCGCGGCGGTCGTGCTGCGCTTCGTGCGCGACACGGGGCTGGACATGGAGCGGGTCAACGTCAACGGCGGCGCGATCGCGATGGGCCACCCGCTGGGGGCGACGGGCGGGATGCTCCTCGGCACGCTGATCGACGAGCTGCATCGCACCGGCGGCCGCTACGGGCTGGCGACGCTGTGCGTCGGCGGCGGGATGGGCATCGCGACGGTCGTGGAGGCGATCCGATGAGCACGACGATCCGCTGGGAGCAGGGCGAGGACGGGATCGTCGTGCTGACGCTCGACGATCCGAGCCAGGCGGCCAACACGATGAACGCGGCGTACGTCGCGTCGATGGGCGCCACCGTCGACCGGCTGGAGGCCGAGCGCGACGCGATCACGGGCGTGATCCTCACCTCGGCCAAGGAGACGTTCTTCGCGGGCGGCGACCTGCACGACCTGCTGCGGGTGACGAAGGACGACGCCGAGCAGGTCGCCGAGATGGTGCGAACGGTCAAGGCGCAGCTGCGGCGGCTGGAGACGCTGGGCAAGCCGGTCGTCGCGGCGATCGGCGGGTCGGCGCTGGGCGGCGGGCTGGAGATCGCGCTGGCCTGTCATCACCGGGTGGTGGTCGACGACCCGAGGATCCAGCTCGGCTTCCCGGAGGTGACGCTCGGGCTGCTGCCCGGAGCCGGCGGCGTCGTGCGGACCGTGCGGATGCTGGGGCTGGTCGACGCGCTCCTGCAGTGGCTGCTGCAGGGCCCGCGCCACCGGCCCGCGAAGGCGCGCGAGCTGGGGCTCGTCGACGAGCTGGTGGCGTCGGGCGACGAGCTGCTGCCGGCGGCGCGCGCGTGGATCGCGGCGAACGCGGCGCCGGTCCAGCCCTGGGACGCCGAGGGCTACAAGATGCCGGGCGGGACGCCCTCGTCGCCGAAGCTGGCGGCCAACCTGCCGGCGTTCCCGGCCAACCTGCGCAAGCAGCTCAAGGGCGCGAGCTACCCGGCGCCGCGCAACATCCTCGCCGCCGCCGTCGAGGGCGCGCAGGTCGACTTCGACACGGCGCTCGAGATCGAGGGGCGCTACTTCGTCGATCTGGTGACCGGCCAGGTCGCCAAGAACATGATCCAGGCGTTCTTCTTCGACCTGCAGCAGGTCAACGGCGACCGCGGGCGGCCGGCGGACGGCGAGCGGTTCGCGGCGCGCAAGGTCGTGGTGCTGGGTGCGGGGATGATGGGCGCCGCGATCGCCTACGTCTGCGCCAAGGCCGGGATCGAGGTGGTGCTCAAGGACGTCTCGCAGGAGGCGGCCGAGCGCGGCAAGGCGTCTTCGGTCGCGCTCGTCGAGCAGGCGGTGGCGCGCGGCAAGGCCACGCAGGCCGACGGCGACGCGCTGCTCGAGCGGATCACGCCGACGACCGACCCGGCCGCAGCGGCGGGGGCCGACCTCGTCATCGAGGCGGTCTTCGAGGATCCGGCGGTCAAGGCGCAGGTGTTCGCCGAGATCGAGCCGCATCTGGCGCCCGACGCGCTGCTGGGCTCCAACACGTCGACGCTGCCGATCACCGAGCTCGCCCAGGGCGTATCGCGTCCGGCCGACTTCATCGGGCTGCACTTCTTCAGCCCGGTCGACAAGATGCCGCTGCTGGAGATCGTCCGCGGCGAGCGGACCAGCGACCCGACCGTCCATCGCGCGCTCGACCTGGCCAGGCAGATCCGCAAGACCCCGATCGTCGTCCACGACGCGCGCGGCTTCTTCACGTCGCGGGTGATCGGGACGTTCATCAACGAGGGGATCGCGATGCTGACCGAGGGCGTCCCCGCGCCCTCGATCGAGCAGGCCTCCGCGCAGGCCGGCTATCCGGCGCCGGTCCTGCAGCTCTCCGACGAGCTGAACCTCAAGCTGATGCGCAAGATCCGCGATGCCGCCAAGGAGGCGGGCGCGGTCGGCTCGGGCTGGGACGCGCACCCGTCCGAGCAGGTCGTCGACCGGATGCTCGACGAGCTCGACCGGCCCGGCAAGCTCGAGGGCCGCGGGTTCTACGAGTACGAGGACGGCAAGCGGGTGCGGCTGTGGCCCGGGCTGCGCGACGCGTTCCCACCCGTCGCCGACCCTTCGGCGATCTCCCTGCGCGACCTCGAGGAGCGGATGCTGTTCATCGAGGCGCTCGAGGCGATCAAGTGCGTCGACGAGGGTGTCATCGCGTCGGTCGCCGACGCCAACATCGGCTCGATCATGGGCATCGGCTATCCCGCGTGGACCGGCGGGGTCCTGCAGTACGTCAACGGCTACGAGGGGGGCCTGCCCGGCTTCGTGGCGCGGGCACGGGAGCTGGCGGCGACGTACGGCCCGCGGTTCGAGCCGCCGGCGTCGCTGGTGGCGCGGGCGCAGCGAGGCGAGCCGTTCCGGGATGTGGAGGTGGTGGGGGCGTAGCGCGTCGGCGCTCGGCTCGCACGTCGGTTCCGGGCTGGGCACGCGCTGAACGGCCCCTCACCCACCCGCGAACCGCGCCAGCCGCAGGATCGTCGCGGTGGC